>NZ_PIZU01000054.1 GCF_002838065.1 Mycobacterium hubeiense
CCGCCCCCCTGGGCTTGGGCGCTGCGCGCCCACGGTAGGTTGCTTACTGGTTGGCGCTACGCGCCAAACCTGTTGGTATGCAACGGTTTAGCTGTAGGCCGGCTAGCTGGTGAGTTTGTAATCACCTGTCCTACAGTCGATTACGTGGTATGCACTGGGAATACGGTGAATTCGCTTATGTTTCTGCGGGTTTCGACACTGACTGATTGCCCGGTGGGTTGTGATTGAAGACCTCTACGTAACTCGCTGCTGTGTGATTTCTATTGTATAGCAACAGCTTTCGCCAATCGAGCCCTTTGATCAAAACATGTTGGGATTCAACGCAATTCACGTCGGTGTGCGCTTTCTCGCGGCTCAGATCGAGGGATCCAACCTGGCTTCCGACGATGTCCATCCGCCGGCCCGCGACGTTCCGATCTGGGTCGCGGCCATGACGTCGCGGGGATGCTGGCCCGAGACGGCGTTGAACACTACTGCCGGCACCGCCATCTTCATCGCGAACCGAATGGTGGACGGATGGGAAGGTGATTCGCTAACCATGCAATACACCGTATCGGGCGTATATGACATTTCGCGGCGGTCGCTTCGCCCTCACCGCACGCCTGCAGCTCAGGGTGTACGCAGCATCCTCGACAGAACCGCCCGCTGATCGCCGATCCCGCGGGCGCCGGCATAGAGGTCGACGATCTCAACGCGCACGCCGCGGGTATCGAACAGGACCTCGGCGGCCTGGCGCAGCACGGCCAGATAGCGCTTGGGCAGCAGCGCCTCGACGGTACGAACGCGCTGCACCCACAGATGGGTTGCCAGCGGGGTGATGTCGATGGCCCCGGGCTGGCCCATGGTCACGTCATAGGGCATCAGGATCCTGTCGAGGCGGGTCAGTCCGTGCTTGGCCGACAGGATCATCACCCGCGCACCGAGAGCATCGGCGCGGTGCTGAGCGGCCCGCAGCGCCAGGCGGAAGTGGTCGCTGTCGTAGAGCTGGTGGGCGGGTGCGGACCGGTCCAGCTTGTGTGCCGCGCACGCGATCACCAACAGGGTGTCGGGCAGCGTCTCGGTGCTCGGCGCAGCAGCCAGCCAGCCCAGGACCGTCTCGAGCTTGTCGCGGTCGCGGCCGCCGACGCTGCGGTACGGGGTCGGGTCGTCGATGTATCCGGTCCCACACCCGATGGGGTAGAACTGTGCGACCTCTACCGCTTTGCCGGTGCGGCTGAATCCGATGAACAGTCGGGCCTGGCCGCGACCGTAGACGTTGTCGTGGCGCGGGTAGTCGACGCGGATCCAGCCGTGGCGGGCGGCGGCGTCAGTGATCGCGGTGGCAGCGTGCATGGCGATGATGTCCTATGCAGGTCGGTGCGCTCGCCGGCGCCGGCGGCGTCACGGGGTGTCGTCGGGTGGCTGCTGCCACACCGCGGTGGTGCGAAACTGGATGCGCCGGCGGCCGTGGCACCGAGGGCACGCACGCGCGATGCCGTGCGTGATGGTGAACATGCGGCCGTGGCAGTCAGGGCAGACGATCACGAGCTGGATGGCTCCCGGCCGCGCTGGGCTCGCGCCGGCGCAGGCATTCCACGCCTGCTGCCACGACGCAAAGTCGCAGCGCTGGGCGATGATCCAGGCCGCGAACTCCCGGCGCACCTCGCCGTGACCGTTGAAGGGTCGCCACTGCGTTAGGGCCGCGGCCAAGACGTGGTGCGGGATGAGATGGACGCGGCGGGCCAGCTCGCGCCGGCTCACGATCCCTCCAGAGCCGACGCGATCTCCCCGATGGCGTCGGGGATCGAGGAGTGCGGCAGCGCGTCGGTGATCCGGGCCAGGTCGGATTCGGTGAGTTCTCGTCCTGTCCAGCTGGCCAACTGCGCATAGGTGATGAGAACGCCTGGGCGCGAACCGTCTACCGGCACGACGCGGGGTTCGGGGAGGGCGTGATCCCCGTCGTCGAAGAAGAATCCCTGATCAGCGGAGGGGCGTGACGGGCCGCGGTAGTCGGTCGGCGCCCCGTTTGCCGTCCAGCACGCCTCATGCCACACACTCGTGTCCGTCATGCCCACGGCGTCTTCGAAGCGTTCGCCGCGCGGTGAGATCAGCGCGCCGTATCCGTCGTAGCGGCCTTTGAGCACCGATCCGCTCTCGGTGACCGCTACGCCGGCCGTCATCCACGCGTTGATGGTGTTGGTCACCCATTCGCACAGCAGCGGGTGTCCGCATGCCAAGCAGTCGGCACTGAAGTATCCCACTATCCTTGCTTCCTAAGCGTTTTGAACTACACCGCAGCGTTGCAATGCACCGTATCAGGTGTATACGACAAGTGGCGGAATGCGCCCCTTACGCTGCGGTTTCGCCCGCCGCGGGGCCGCCGAGCTCGGCCTGGATGGCCTTGTCGACCTCGGCGAGCTCGCGCCTGGCCGCGACCAGGTCGTCAGGCTCGCTGGTGTCGGCAGCGCCCGCCGCGGCCCGCGCCGCCGCGGCCCGCTGCCCGGCGGTTTCGGCATGACCATGGGTGGTGGCGATTTCGGCGTCGAGTCCTTGCAGCCATCCAGCCACGACCTCCTCGGCCCACGCCCGCACCACTTCGGCACCGCGCCGACGCACCTTGGGCGGCAGCATCGCCGACCACAACTGGCTGCGACGCGCACCGAAGACCACCCGCAACTGATAGCCCGGGTCCACATCGGAGAACCCGATGCTCACTTGATGATCGGCCCACCGGTGATGACGATGCTGACGCAGTCCGCGCGGGGCGCACACCGCCTCGGCCGTGCTCGTGAGATCGATCGCTCCCAACTGGGCGCGGTGGGCGGCGAACTCCTCGAGTCGCTGTGCGCGCCGCTGCAGTGCTTGGGCGGCATCGTCGGCCTGGGCGGCCTGGGCGAGCATCGCGCGCACGTTCTGCTGCACGGTGAGGTGCGACAGCCGCAGCTTGCGGATCCGGGTGGCCAGCTCATGCTGGCGCAGCAGCAGCGTGTTACCCGCCGCGGCCGCCTACACTTCGGCGAAGCTGAGCGTGCCGTCGCCGAGGAGGGCCTCGATCTCGCGCACCTGGCTGTCGACGCGGTAGAGATGTTCGAATCCCCGCGACTTACGTTCGATGATTCCGAACATGTACGCGTCGAACGTCGACTCGGCGACATAGCTGTAGATCCCAACCGTGTCGTGGTGGTTGCCGGTGCGGATCCCGCGCCCATTGCGCTGCTCCCACGCCGCCGCCGTCCAGGTTGGGTCCACATGATGCAAAGCAACGAGCCGGTCTTGGATGTTTGTGCCGATACCGACCTTGGGTGTGCTGCCGATCAGCACCGCGATGGAACCGTTGCGGCACCCAGCGAACAACGCCTCGCGTGCCTTGGGATGGGTGGCGTCGTGCACGAACCGGATCTGGGCGGCCGGCACTCCCCTACTGATCAGCGCCGCCCGCACACGACCGTAGCTCTGGTTGTCACCGGGCTTCGGGGTGCCGAGGTCACACAGCACCAGTTGGAACGCCCCGGCAGTGTCCGATCCGGGATAGCTCAGTCCGCGGGTGCGGTGATAGACCTCTGCCACGGTATCGGCCACCGCCTGCAACTTGGGGGCGGTCTCGCAGATGCCGACCAGGTTGGGATCCAGCGCTACCTTACGACCGTCCCCGCAGATCAACAGCATGTTGTCCTCATCGGCGCCGACCTGGCGCGTGCGCAGCGCGTCGGCGCGCTCCACGAGGAGATCCATGAACTGGCGGGTGGCGTCGCTGGGCTGAACCAGCACGGTGTGGCGCTCGGCGGTGGGGCGGGGCAACCCTGTGGTGTCTGCGCGCACCAGCGACATGAACGAGCCCAGCATGGTGCGCAGCTCGGGAACGTTTTGGATCACCGCCGGCCGGCGCCGGCTGCGGAATCCCCCACCGTCGGGCGCGACTTCGACGATGGTCTCGTAGCGGATGAACTGTGCCGCCCAGGCATCGAAGTGCGACATGTCGGCCGCGGCGAGCTGCTCGGGGGCGCAGAACTTCTGCCAGATGAAGGCCTCGGCCAACGTGTTGGTGAACGGCGTTCCGGTGAAGAATGCCGCGTGCGGCCGAGAGGGGTTGGCGCGCCGCAGCATTGAGACTTTCAGTAGCAGATCGAGCGCGCGTTTCGATGAGCCCAGGCTGAACCCCTCGGCGCGGGTGTTGACCGGCAGTCGCCGGAACCGGTCGGCTTCGTCGACGCTGAGGTGGTCGATCCCGAGCAGTTCCCAGGTCAGCGTGTTGGGGTCGTTGGTAGCCTCACGCAGCCGCTCGATGCGGCCCTCCAGTGATCGCACGGCCGCGGCGATGCGCTTGCCGGTGTAACCGCTGGCACGGGCATAGGATTCGAGGTCGGCGAGCTGGTCATCGAGCCACGCACGTTCCACGTCAGCGGCTACCGGGATCGATGAGAACGTCTCGTGGGTCATGATGATCAGGTCCCAGTCGCCGGTCGCGGCGCGGGCCACGAAACGCCGCCGGGCATCGCCGTTGAGGTCGCTGCGGTTGACGATCAGGAACCGGCCGGCGGGCCAGGATTGGTAGGCCTGGCGCGTGACGGCCTCGATCAGATGGTTGGGCACGATGTAGGCCGGGCGGTTGGCCAGCCCGAATTGCCGCAGCGTCATGGCCAGTGTGATCGCGGTGAGTGTCTTGCCCAGGCCGACCTCATGCGCGGCGAACGCGGCCGGGCTCGACACGGCCTGGTCAACGAAATCGCGCTGCCATGGCCACAATTCGACACCATCTGCTAGCCCGGGGAAGGTCAGGTGTGAGCCGTCGTGGTGGCGCAGCACGTGCGAATTCATCGCGTGGTTGTACTGATCGACGATGCGCTGTTCGCGATCGGGGTTCTCCCACACCCAGATGGAGAACCGTTCACCGATCGCAGCCAGCTTCTGCTCGGCGGCCTCGGTCGCCTCGGCGTTGCGGACACGTCGGGTGCTTCGGGTGGTCTTGTCGTGGACCTCGTCGTAGACGGTTGGTGGCGCCCCGTTGAGCCCGCTCTGGAGCAGCTCGAATGCGTCTTTGCGCTGGGTGCAGTAAGCGATCTTGGCCTCATCGGAGAGCCGGTGGCGTGAGCCTTCCACCTCCCAGGCCGCCAGCGGTGCGATGTGATCCACGCGGGCGCGGTGGCCGAACACCTCGTGGCAGAAATCGGCGATATCGGCGCTGCTGACCCACGGCGAGCCGAGTTCGATGCGGATGTCGTGGCGGCCCAGCCACGGCGGCTGAACCTTCTGCAGCGCAGACACATTGCGCTCGTAGGCAGGGGTGAACGTGGCTGCTGCCAAGGCATCGCGCAGCTTCTGGCGCACATTGCCCGACAGGTAGTCACGTGCGGGGACCGCGCGCCAGTCGCTGGGATCCCGATACACCAGATCCCCCAGCGCGTCGAACGCCGATTCTTCGTCGGCGAGTCCGAGCAGCCCGGCCACCCGCCCCAGATCCAGGCCACGGCCCTCCCCCAGGCAGATCGCCAACGCCTCTCCCGGAGTGCCCGCCCGGTCCGCGGGCTGCGGCTGGCGGTTGACCCGCCGCGACAGGATGGGCGCGGGCTCGGCGTCACCGCTGGCCTGATCGAAGTGTTCGAGCGCGAACACAATCGCGGCATCGGGGTCAGAACGGAAGCCGCCCAACGGCGGAACCTTCCACCCCAGTTTCGGTGTGCCCGTTTCGGGGTCGACCTTGCCCTCGGTGAGTGTGCCCCGGTTGAGCGGTCCGAATCGCCGAACGTAGGGGGTGTAGGCGTCGCTGCACGCGGTGCGCAGCAGTTCGACCGAGCTATCGGGCAGATCCCAGTCGGCCTCGGCGTTGACCAAAGCCACCGCCGCGTCGCGCAACTCGATCAAGGCCCGCAACTCGGTGCCGGCGCGCGCGACCGGCTGCAGCGTCCCGTCGCCGACACGCACGACCTGGTCGCCCACGAGGTGCAGCGACCCGTCTCTTCGGCCCTCGGCGTCGGTACGCACCACCTCGGCCCACTGCTGCGGTAGCGCCGTGTCGTCGGGGTAGGCGATCAACAGGGGCTGCACTGCGTCGAAAGCGGTTGCCACGGCGGCGCTGTGATCGGAGGCCTCCACGGCTAGAGGGTTGCGGTCGAAGCCGGTCCGTCGCATCTGCCCGGCCACGCACTGCGGATGCTGATCCCAGTAGGCCCTGACCGACGCGCGGCGTAGCCGCCCGTCGCGCACCACGTTGCGTTCGACGGTGGCGGCCGGGCCCGGGTGCCAGCCATAGCGGGGACCGTCCTCGGATTCGCGCACGCGCAGCACCACGACGTCGACGACGACGTCGGTGCCCTCGCTGCTGAAATATCCTGACGGCAGCCGCACGGCGGCCAGCAGATCGGCGTGACGGCGCACCGTCGGCGGCAGACCGTGTTTGGCGTCGAGTGTGTGCCGCGACGTCGCCATCACCACGTAGCCACCTGGCCGCACCGCCGCGCCTGCGCGGACGAGGAAGTACTCGTGCAGCGACCCGTAGAACCGGATCGCCCCATCGTGGGCGTTGGCCGACGAGAACGGGACGTTGCCGACGGCGGCGTCGAACCGGCGGTGCGGCAACGACACCGACTGCAGCTCCTCGGCGATGATGGTCGCCCGCGGGTGCAGCGCGGCCGCGATCCGGGCTGAGATTGGATCTGCCTCCACCCCGGTGAACGTCAACGGCAGATCTGTGGGTGCGTGCTGGATGAAACGCCCTGACCCGCAGCCGAGTTCGAGCACCGAGCCACCGCGGAACCCGGCGTTGCGCAGCACTCCATAGATGTGGCCGATCAGCTGTGGCGGGGTGAAGAACGAGGTATCGACCACTCGACCGGCCGACACCACCGCCTCCCCCGCGACGTCGTCGAGCTCGTCGGCCAGCTCGGCCCATACGCCGCTGGGCTGAGGGTCGAAGAGGGTGGCCGCCGGCCCCCAACCGGGGAACGCTTCGAGCACCGCGCGCTGGTGATCGTCGGGGCGGGCGCCGTCGAGCTCGACGATGGTGCGTGCGGCCGCGACAGCGCGGCGGGCGGCGGTCACTGATGGTGTCACAGGCGATCTCCGTGTCGTGTACGTCTCGCATCTATTAATACACCGGAGCGGGTGTATTGCGTAGACAATAAAACCGGCCACCGACCAACCGGGAAACCGCTGGCAGCGCTGCCGATTCGCACACCACGCCCCACCCGGGGATGCAGGTTGTCGCGACCACGCCTCCCCGAGCCCCCACCCGGCCCTCGGGTCGCTGCCATCAGCGGCCACCGTCCGGGCCGCTCCGGCGGTGTCGCGCTCGCCCGCGGCGTGTCGGCCGCCCAACGCGCACCGACAACGCCAGTGCACCGCCCCCGTGCGGTGGCGTCGCCGCACGTCAGCGCCTGTTAACAGCCCTGACCACACGGGCGTTAGCGGTGCGGTTGTCGCATGAGGGCAGCGTCGCGCGGCGGCGCGGTGTCGGTCGCCGGCGTGACACTGACTGCAACCGTTCGCCGAAAAGAGAGGACATACGATGCGTCCAGTGGTTTTCCTCGACACCGAGACCACCCGCAAGGACCGCGACCGCCGGCCGTGGGAGATCGCCATGATCCGCCGCGACGAATCCGGCGAGCAGGAACTGACGATCTTCATCGACACGGCCGATCTGGACCTCGACAACGCTGACCCGGAAGCACTCGCCGTGGGGGGATTTCACCGTCGCCACCCGCAGTGCGGCGCACCGCTGAACCCTGGCGCTCGTCTGTGTTCGGGCGCCGAGGCTGCGGTGCTGGTGTGGCAGTGGACGAAGAAAGCCCGGGTGTATGGCGTGGTCCCCAGCTTCGACACCGAGTGCCTCGACGAACTGCTGCACCGCCACGAGCTGGAATGGGGCTGGCACTTCCAACCGTGGGATATCGCCGTCCTGGCCACCGGATATCTGCTCGGCCGCCAGCTGCCCCTCCAGCGGTGCGCCGAGGCGACCTCCCTCCAATGCGGCGTGACGCCACCGACCCCCGAACAGCGCCACACCGCGATGGGCGACGCCCGCTGGGTGGCCCGTTGGTATGACCACCTCATGGCCAGCCAGCTCGCGGCCGCGGCAGCCTAACCGCCGACATCGCAGTCAGCAGCCGGCCGCCGCGACCCGTTCGTTGAATTCTGCGGCGCAGAAGGCAATTGAGCCCGGGCGAGCCCTGTTCACCAGCATCGAGACAAACTGCACTATACACCGGATGCGGTGTATAGTCTGGGCGCAGACAATGCCAAGAAAGGGGCACACCTTAGCTATGAGCACCGACAAGGCGATCACCCGCATCGGCGCGCTGCTGCTTAAAGCCGAAGGCACCGACAATCCCCATGAGGCCGACGCATACATCGTCAAAGCACAAACACTGGCCACGTTGAACTCGATCGATCTGGCGACCGCGCGGGCCCGCGCCGCCGACCGCGCCCGCCAGACCACACCCCAGCAGAAGGCGATCACCATCGGAGTCGCCGGCCGGCGCGGCCTACGAACATTTGTCGACCTGTTCCTCGTCATCGCCCGCGCCAATGACGTGCAGATCGACATCGCCCGCAATTTCACCGAGGTCTATGCATTCGGCTACCCCGAGGACATCGCCGTCACCGAAGCCCTCTACACCCGGCTGGTCACCCACATGGTGGCCGCCTGCGAGGTCTACCTGGCCACCGGCGACTACAAGCACGAAACGGTCGAACGCGCACAACCTCCGCACCATGACCGGCGACGCGAGACGCCCTCAGTCAGCAAGATTTCGGCCCGCCTGGAATTTCACGCCGGATTCACCGCCCGCATCAAAGCCAGGCTGGCCGCCGGGCGTCGCGCTGCGCGCGCCACGGCCGCAGCAACCCCGCACCAGACCGGCCCCGGCAGCGAGATCGTCCTAGCCGGCAAGCGCCTTGAAGTCCAGGACTACTACACCCTCCACAGCCGAGCCAGGGGGCGACGCTACCGCGGCCACCGGCCCTCGATCCGCTCCCAGCGCGGCCGAGCCGCCGGCGACCTGGCCGGCCAGGCCGCCCAGCTGAGCGCTGCAACCGAGCTTGGCGGCAGTGCCTCCGCAGTAACTCCTCGTCGAGTGGCCGGCTCATGACCGTCATCGACCGCCACCGCCGCCGCGTCTACACCGCCGAATCGATCCTGTCGCGCATGCTCGACAACTGCGCATCCAGCGGCAATCCCTCCGTCACCCTCGACTCCATCACGCTGACGTTGGCGCGCGAAGCCCGCTTTTCCACCATCGCCGACGTGCAGCGCTACGCCGATCGGATCATGGCCCTGCCCGAAGTCGTCGCCCGACTGGGTCACCGCCCGCCGGTGACCGTGCGAGCCCGGCGCAGCGCCGCCGACAAAGCCCACTACGAGCCCGACACTGCCGTGATCGCCATACCCGAGTCCGGCCCAGGCCGCGCGATGCTGCGAGAACTCGTCGTCCTACACGAGCTGGCCCACCACTTCGACACCAGCAACGGCGCCACCCACGGCCCCCAGTTCGTCGATGCCTACCTGACGCTGCTGGAGGTGGTCATGGACCCACAAGTGGCGTTGGCGCTGCGCCTTCTGCTTTCCCACAACGACGTGCCCACGAGTCTGGCGCACAGCTAATCGAGGCGATCAGGCCCGATCCCCTTCGGCGCAACTGAACCGCTGCCGAGGTGAGCGCCTGGCGGGCGCACCGCAACTAATCTGGTCGCTTCGGCGAGCCACCGAGCGAAAAACCGCCGGCTCTAACGCTTGGCGCGGCGATCGCGACGGTTCTTGAGCATCGAGGGATCGGGTGAACGGCGACTGGGCCGCGGCCGGTTGTAGTTCCAATCCTTGATCGTCTGGCGAAGCCAACCGCGGTGCTGGCCGATAAAGGCGTCCGGCGGCGGCAACAGGTCTTTGAGCGCGTAGCTTTTGACGGTGTTGACCGAAACTCCCAAAAGCTCGGCCACCTCGTTCATCGACAGATACTTCTGCGCTGTCGACGAGGACCTGTCACCTGCAGCCACGCCAGGGACTATACACCGCATCGGGTGGCTAAGGCAGCCGTAACCGGAGCCGCCACGAATCCACCAGTAACCGACCGGCCACAGACTATACATCTGATCGGGTGTACTGTTCTGGGCGTGGAGAACACCGACATCATTGGCCCCATCCCCGGCAAACCACCGGTGTTCACCATCGACGGCGCCCAGATCTGTCTCGCCGAGGCCGCGGGGATCCGCGTCCTGCTGGCCGTCGACACCCGCGACGAGGTCCACGCCAAACGCGTATGTCACCGCATGGTCACCGACCTGGGAGACTGGCTCGACCTCGACGAGGGACTCACGCTCGTCGAGGACGACCACTACAAGGAGTTCTGCCGCACCGGCACCATGACAGCACACACCGGCGCACCCGAGGAATGGCCGTTCACCTTCACCGTGGATCCCGCCGGCTCAGTGGTTCTCTATCCCATCCCCCACAAGAACTCCACGACCGTGAGGGGCCGGCTGCTCGCCCCACGCGCCCCGGCACTGTTCACTGAGCCCCGCGTCGACACCCACGACTTCGCACGCGGCTCCGACCATGACCAGTTCGCCCACCACATGCGGGCAGTACTGGCACTGCACCGCATCGAAGCAGCAGTCACCGTCGCCACCGATGACCGCACCTACCGCGCGCCCGGACACAGCGCCATCACCGCCCGCATCTACTCCCCGCACGGGCCGATGAGCCAAATCGCCCAACAACAGTGCGTACACGCCGTCCTGGCCGCCACCACCTCCATCCCCCACCTCATGGCCCACCCCGACTACCAGGCGACGACACCGGACGACCCACCCGACGTCGTCCTCGAGTACCAGCGCCCACAACGGCCCTGGCGCATCGCCGGCGACACCGCCGACGGCTAACGAACCCAATCGATCCGGCCGAACCTCACTGCGTCCCGGCGCCGCAGTACGCGGTGTAGGCCCGCTCGATACGGCGAGCAGTCGCAGCGGTCACCTGTTGGGACCGTCCGGTCAACACGCTGGTGCCGGTGGCCACCGAGATGCCGCAGCGCCGATACGCCTCGGCGCGGCTGCCGCCGAGGGTCTCGACCACGGCACGCAGCTGCACGCGGCTGGTCTCGGCGGGGACCGGTGTGCGGTCGGCGACGCTGCCATGGTGTGGAGCGTCGGGGATCTCGACGGCCCACCGCTTGGCCGCGGTGGTGACCAAGACCTTGCCGCGGGGCCCGCTCGACCGAGCTGAACGCGCATTGAGCAAGGTGGCGCTCGCCTTGTCGTTGACCCCGGCCAGCGCGGCCAGCCGGCGCCGCCCGATACCGCGCTCCTTGAGTTTGATGACGTGTTCACGCACAGGCGCCGCATCGACGTAGGACGACGTCCAGGTGCCGGCCGCCAGCTGCGCAGTGCGCTGCTCCTCGTAGCAGGCGCCGCACAACCCCCGGCACCTGGCGCGTCGCGGGCACGGGAAGTTGCTGCATGCCTCAGGGCTTCCAGGCTCCACGCGTTCGGCGATCGGCGCCGCGGTCCACTGCCAGCCGGGCAGCGCCTGCAACTCGGCGATCTGCTCGTCAGACAGCAAGCCGCGCTTGTGCTGGTGGCGCATGCGAGACATCCATTGCGACACCGCGATTGGCCGGCCCTCCAGCAGCTCGCAGTGACCGTCGGGCATGCCGAGCAGAGTTTGTGTGCGGCTGATGTATTGGCGGGCGGCGTCGAGGTTGATCGCCCACCACGTCGATTGCGGGTGCCATGCAAACCGACGGAGGTAGTGGCGATCAATCGGCGCGGCGGCCACCAACAGCAGCGCCAACACCGGCGCCAAGGTGCCCAACACCCGCCGGCGCCGCACGCTCGCGACCCATTTGCCCAAGGGGTAGTCGTTTTCGACGGCATCAGCGGGGATGTCGTTGTGGCCCTCCCACGCCACAAAGGACCGGTAGGCCTCCAGCCCGGCATCGTCCTCAGCGCTGAGGGGTTCCCATTGCCATCCGGGCCGCCGTGACAGTTCGTCGCGCAGCCATTCGGCGAGCTCACCGTCGCGGTATCGGCAACAGCTGGGTGGCCACCCACAATCCCAGCGGCCGGCCACTGCCGTCGCTGCGGCCCCGGTAGATGCTGTGCCCGGTGGCGTTTTCTGTCAACGATCCCCGTTCGGCGACGACGGCGTCGAGCGCAGCCAGGCTGCGTTCGTCGGATGCCTCGCCGGCATCCCACCGCCAACCCGGCACCTGTGACAGCCGCCGCGCGCGCTGATCGTCCATGCTGTTGGTGCGATAGTACTTGCGCTGCAACGTGATCCATTCCGACAGCGACTTGTCGACCGTCGAGGTGATCGCCGCCGCCGAACCGCACCGCTCTGCCGTCTCGACCAACCGGCGGTAGTAGCGTTCCCACACCGACGAGGTGTGGGAGAGCAACCGCGCGGTGACAGCGCCGGGATTGTCGCCGATGACATCCAGCCACGACACTGCCGCCGGATCCGGCTCACCCACAATGCCGCGGGCCCGATCCAGCTCGAAGGCGACCCGGTCATCGTGGGCGCGCAACCCGTACAACACCCGCGAGACGTGGCGATAGGCGCTGTCGGCCAACTGTTCCTGGTCGTCACCGTCGGGATCGAGGACGGCGGGAATCACGATGTGGCCGAAGGATTTGTGCCTGTGTCGGCGCAAGGCGCGACCGATTGCCTGAACGATCCCCACCGAGCTGGTGCGCGGATCGGCAAACACCACCGCGTCGACGGCCGGCACATCGATTCCCTCGCGCAGACACTGCGCCGAGGACACCACCGTGACAACGTCATCATCGCCGGCCAAGGCGTCGAGGATGCGCCGGCGCTTGCTCACAGCCATCGCCCCGTCCACGGCGAAGCCGCGCACCCGCACCCCGTCGACGGTGCCGAGTTCGTCGCCCCGGCGGGCGAAGTGGTGAGCGGCATCGACCCGGTTGTGGAAGGTCAATATCCGCCGCACACGGTAGCGGCTGATCACCTCGGCCAAGGCCGCCAGTGCTGCGGTGTCGCCGGCGCGCATCGCCGCGGCCGCGGTGTGGGTGGTGACCACGACGCGGTAATCGGCCAGTAGTCGGGCGGCGATCGCCTCGCGCACGCTCAGCGTGTAGGCGACCGGCCCGAACACCCGCTCATCGTCCATGGACCGGGCCGGGTCGGCGGCCCCGGTGAGCTCATCGAGGCACCTGTCGCCGCGGGTCGGCACGATGATGGGGGTGGCGCTTTGAAACAGCCGCCGCCGCGCGGGGATGGCGCGGGAATCGAGCACCGGCACGAAGGTTTCGGCGGTGCGCCCGGCCAGGTGGGGGGCTTCGTCGGCGACCACCAGGTCCACGGCGGTGCAGTGATCGGTGAGCCGCAGCGCCGCGGCCAGAACCGGAGCCGAGTGATAGGTCGACACCACGACCGTCGTGACTTCCGGAGGCGTAGCCGCGGCGTCGTCGAGGAACCGCGCGACGATATCGGCGCGCATGGTGACGCGGCCGGGGATCTCGTGGCGGGCCCAAGGATTGATGCCGTCGACGCCGATCTCAGCGCGCCCGGCCGCGCTGGTGGGGTCACTGCATACCGCCAGGGTGCGCATGGGCAGCGACGAGCGTTGCCAGGCCTCGATCGTCTGCGCTACCAGCGCGATGCTCGGGGTGAACACCACCACGGTGCGGGCCCGCAAGCGCTGGGCCAGCCACGGTCCGATGAGGGTTTTGCCCGACCCACATGCCATCCGCAGCTGGGCACGCTCAGCGCCGGCGTCGAACACCGACGTCAAGGCGTCGAGTGCGGCCAGCTGATGTGGGCGCGGCCGGGGAACGCTCATGGCTTCCCGGCGCTGGTCGGGGTGTCGAGGTAGCGCCACTGGATGCGGGTGACCTCCGATTCTGGGGTGCAGCCACGGTGGCTGGCGCAGAAGAACTCAACGAACTGATCTGGTGTCATCCGCGGAAAGCCTTCTCGGACACAGTCATCGGCGGTGATGGTGTCGAGCGGTTCACGCCGCACCGAGATGACCTCGACGTCGACGATCCGCACCAGCGGCTCACCACGCTTGCGGCCCATGACCTTGCGGCACAATGTCAGCCGGTCCCCGGCCTTGAGGTTCGACCAGCCCATCCGGCGGGTGACATCCTTGGTGCGGGCCACCACTTGCGGCTCGGTGAGCGACACGGACATGAGGCGCGGCATCAGACCGTCACCGTTTCGGGGTACTGGTCCCAGGTGCGGCCGTCGAGCTCACGGCCAGCGCGCTTCTTGCCGACCCGCGCCAGGGCGTCGTCCGGCCCGTAACCATCACCGCCGAATGCGGCCGCAGTTCCGTCGGCCCGCATGTAGGTGCGCGAGTACTTCGCCGGTCGTGGATCCAGGTAGCGCTCCGGCGTCCATTCGCCCCACTGCTTGAACAGAAACGGCACACCGGCGGCCTGACACTGGTCGCGCAGCGATCGTGCCCAGTCGGGATGCATTGGCCGCGCGCCGCGACCGCCGCTCTCGCCGCCGACGATCACCCAGTCGAGGTGTGCGACGTCGGGGCACGGTCGGCCCATGTCGGTATTGCGACCAGTCAGCGCGTTGATCTGGTACATTCCCGGCGCCCGGCCCTCGACGTCCATGTGCGTCAGCTTGATCGGGCTGAGTAGCGGCTCGAGGCTCACGCCCCGCACAGCGGCCGGGGTGTCGAGCAGAACGGGAATACGCAGCTCGGCTTGCTTCTGGTCCTCGGCGGTCACGATCAAATGCACATTTGGCAGCGGCCAATAGTGGAAATAGACCGCATCGTGAACGTTGTCGGCGTGGGCGTCGTCAGTCATCCCCGCGGAGGTGCGAGCAACAGCTTTGCGGAAGTCCTCGGAGGACAGCAGCGATCGCATACGTGCGTGGCGCTTGGTCACCACCTGGAAGGTGTGCGTCGGACGGTCCCAGCAGTAGTTGGCTGCCATGACAGCGAACACATCAGCGATGTAGTCGTCTGGCACCTCGTCGTGAAACAGATCGGCCATTGAGCAGACGAAGATGCGCTTTGGCTTCCGCCACCTCAGTGGGATGCGGAGTCTGACCGGATGTAGCTGCACACCGGTAGTGCCGCCGATCCCGTCGCCGTCGAATCGTCTGTGCGCCATACGGAACGGCCGGGTCCGTTCGATGTAGCAGTTCAGGCAGCCCGCAGAGACCTTGGTGCAGCCCGTCACGGGCGACCACGTCGCCTCGGTCCACTCAATGTTGGTGTTGTCGCTCATCGTGCCGCCTCCGCAAGATCAGCAGCAGCGAGCAGGGCGGCGCCGAGTGCGCGGGCCTGTAACAGCTTCTTGCGGGCGAATCCCCGGAATGCGCTATCTATTTCGTCGTTCAGGTCGTACAGGCACTGAGTCGCTTCGATACGGTCACTCATCGGACACCGCCAGAGCTGCTCGTAGATCGGCAGCGAGAGCCCGGTTTTCGGCTTCGCACGAATCGGCATAGGCCGCGAGTGCTGCACGAGCATGCGGATCGGTGGTGTAGGACAGCACGAACACCGGCCCAGGCGGGTCGACTAGCTCGTCATAGCGCGGCCCGGGGCAGTACGAGCACGCTTTACCGAGTCCTGGAGCTGGTTCATGCATGCCACTAGGTGACCTATAGCAGACGCCGTTGTCGCCGCGTTTGATCTTCTTAACCTGGTACTTTCCGTACAGGCCACGGTCTCGGTCGTTGTCGCTCATCGTGTTCTCCTGGTCCACATTGATCCGGTGGTTTGGCGGCGAGTTCGGTGCTCGGCCATCGATTCCGCCGTCATGACACTCTGTCGAGGTCGAGAGTGTGATCTGGTCGATTGACTTTGCGGCGCACCGTGTCCCGGTCACCGACACGGATGTGGCGCCAGCCCATCCGCCTGGTGCCGGTTCTGTGCCGGGCCAGGACCTGAGATGCGGTGAGTGACACCGACATGAGCCGTGCCAATGCCGTGCCTCTAGGCCTGGTTGAGCCGCAGCAGCGCGGCCATGGGGAACCGCACGGTCACCGTCTTGCCCAGCGCGCCGATATCGATGGGGACGAGCAGCTCGACTGTTCCGTCGACGTTGGACAGTTCGGCGTTGGCCTTGGCGTTGGCGTCGGTGGCACGGCGTCGGCGGCCGCGGCGACTGTGGTCGATGCGGGTGTCGTCGATCCACACTTCGGCGGCGACGTTGATCCTGAACTCAGTTCCTCCCGAGGGTGATGTTGGCCAGGTCGACAGGTCCTCATGGCCGGGTACCGTCGCCGTAGAACAGCTGCGCCCAGCGGGGGTCTTCGGTTTCATGTGCGTCGCCCGAGGACGCGGGAGTGACGCCCTCGAGCATCGTGTCGGCGCGCATGCGCACCGGGTGGCGGGGTTGTCCGGCGGCGGTCCAGCCGAGCACGGCCAACGAGGTCTGGTGGTGTCGGCTGGCTTCCCACAACCGTGCGGCGACCTGGTGGGCGCGCTGCGGTGCGGCGTTGGCACCCCAGGCCAGCACGGTGAGGTCGTGCTGGCAGCACAGCGCCAACTCGGCGTCGTTGTCGGGTCCGATCGGGTCAGGGTGGGACCACAGTTGATCGGGATCGGTCGACACCAGGGCATAGAGGTTGCGAACGACGATGCCGCCATACCCCCATTTCTGCGCGAATCTGATGCAGCGCCGGATCGTCGCGTCGTTTCGCCGATCGTCGGCTTTGGACGGATTGAGCATGACCATACACAGCGACGGCAGCGCCGGATCCCACACGCGCACAAGGCGATACCGGTAGGTCCCGCATGGGCTGAAGGCGGCCGAGGATGCGGTGTAGGTAGCCGGACGCAGCGGCAAATACAGTTCGGTCATCTCTGCCCCTCCGGAGGGATTGGCCGACGCGCCGCCGGGATGACCAGCGGGTATGTCGGCGTATGGCCGGTGCTGAGCGCGTGGCCCAGGGCGTCGAGCACGGCGATCGACACCATCCAGCGCCGCCGCCCGCGCCATCGGCATGTGCATGCGCCTTGATGGCGCCACCGGGAGAAGTCGGCCACGCACACCATCTCGCCGTGGACCGTGCACAACTGATCTGTGAGGCTCATGCCGCCACCGCCTCGCCGCCGGCGGTGGTGCGGCGCAGTTTGGCCAGCGCCGCATCGAGGACCGTGGTGATGGTGTTGGGCCGCAGCCGCAGCCGGGCTGCCATGGCATCGATCGGCTCGGGCACCCCGGTGTGTAGTCCGAACACGGCGCTGACCACGCTGCGTTCCCGGTCGGTGAGCGTGTCGAGGAGATCGGCGACATCGCCACAGCCCGGCGCCGCCGCCGACTCAGCGTGCGCCGGGGCGGCAAGGACGTCGGCGAGGGTGCGGTCGCCGTCGGCGACCGGTGCGTCGACTGAGTGAGCGGGTGAGAGCATGGACTCGATCTCGGCGACAGCACGGACGGTGATACCCATCGCCGCGGCCACATCAGCGCGGGTGGGTGTGCGGCGCAGCCGAGCGGTCAGGCGTTGCCTTTCGTCGATCAACTCCACACAGCGTTGACGATCGAGTGCCGACAGTGTTGCGGGCGCGGCGGCGGTGACCGCACGCTGCTGGTGGTAGCGGATCCAGTAGTCGGCGTAGTTGGAGAACTTCAAACCCAGCGTGTAGTCCCATTTTTGGACCGCGCGGACGACGCCCAGCATGCCTTCGGAGGTCAAGTCATCAACGCTGAGTGTGGCGGCCGCATACGCTGCGACGCGACGGCGCGCGCGCCAGGCAGCAAGCCGGACGTTGGCGGTGACGAAGCGGTCGAAGGCTTGGCGTCCTTGGGCGACGACCTCGCGCAGCATTTGCGGGTCGTGAGGCCCGGTTCCGGTGTGTAGGAGGTGTCGGGCATACAGACCCGCCTCGATCGCCTTGCCGAGGTCGACTTCTTCTTCGGCGCTCAGCAGCGGTGAGGCCTTCGGTACGGCCGGGGAGCGTGTCAGGTATGTCATGGCGGTCGCTGTGTCGTCAGTGCGGTGTCGGGCACCACGGTCGACCGGTGCCGTGAACGTGGGTGTTTTCGCAATGGGCGTGGTTGTCGCCGCAGCAGCAGCGTGCGCACACCGCGTAGAGCAGTCCGCGCGCACAGGTCAAGCCGACGCCGTCGACGGCGAAATGTGTTGCCAGGTGGTCCGCTTCGGTGGGGTCGCAGTCACAGGGCAGATAGATCTCGACGGCGGTGTGGGTGGAATGCGAGGCGATGTTCTCGTTGAGGGTGGCAGTTGTCATGGCCTCGCTCCGCCCGATGCCGCGCGTTCGATACCGCACCGAAGGCAGTAGTGGGCGCTTTCGTTGCCGATGATGTGTTCGATGTAGCGATCGCCGGGCAGGATGGCGCCAAGGCAATCGGGCTGGTACTCGAGGTTGGGCTCGGGCACGATGCGCATCCCGGTGTAGACGTGTGAGGCCACCGCGACAGCCCAGCCGGCAGCTGCGGGTCTGGTGGGTAAGACCTTTGATCGTCTGGCGACTGTGTCGCCTTTCAGGAACTCGGCGCGGTAGCCGAGCAGCGGCTTGGCGCAGCGGCATTGGGAACTCGCCGTGGCGGTTCGGATATGCATCGACGGTGTCATGGGTTCGGCGACCTCGGTGGGCATTTGGCCTCACCGCCTTTCAAGGAGTGCTGAAGTCCTGAACCGGACTATACACCCGATCCGGTGTATAGGGTAGGTTGGTCAGTGTCTCGGTGATGACCGCATATCCCGTCATCGCTGATCTCGCTTCGACCAGGTGTGCACGGCCCAGCGCAACGCGTCGTCGGTCAACGCCGCACTGATGTATCGCTCCAACGCGGCTTCCTCCTGGCGCTGCGCATGTGCCACCGTTCGCCGCCGCTTCACCAGATAGAAGACGGCCGCGCCGGCAACCACCACGATCGCCAGCGGCCAAAACACGAGCAACAGCCGGAAAACCACGCCCGCCACCCATCCGACAAGCAGTGCCCGCAGCACCATCACTACCCCGGTTCCGTCTCCGGTGATCCACCTCGCCACGCGGTTGAATAGCTGGCGCAACGCATCGATCATGCTGTCCTCCTTGGCAACTCGGCGGTGATGCCGGTATCGCTCGCCCGCCCCGACGTCACCGATCCGACGCGCCCGCGCACGCAACCGCCAGCAGTGCGCGAGTTGACCGGCGAAGCCGTTCGAGCTGGATCGATAACCGCCAAGGCCCGACGCAGCCGAGCGGCATAGCTGTCTTTGGTCAGCGGTGGACGGTGCATGGCCGCCAACTCCCGCAGCGAAAGCTCCGGGTGATCCACACGCAACCGCAAGATCTCCAGCGCCTCCTCGGTCGCCGTACTGCGATGCGGTCGCCGCGACAGCACGGCGATGGCCTCTCGTGCCGCGGCCACCGTCCGCGCCGCGCCGCGGTCGCGTCGACGCGCATTGGCCGCCCCGAGTTGAGCGCTGTTGGCGGGTGGTGCGGGGCGGCGCGCGGCCCCGGACGGGCCCGACGAAATATCATGGCGCGGCGCCGGAATGGTCGGCATCACCAGCTGCCCGTAGCCGAGGGGAAACCACGCGCACTGGGTGTCGGCGGTGCGTCGAATGTGCCCGCACGCCGGCAAGCGATGGACCGGGCACCCGGCCCGATACCGAGCAACAGCCGCCCGAAGCGAGGAATGCGCCGGCGACGCGAGCTCGATGCGCCCCGAGGTCTGCCCCGGGCCTGAAGCGATCGTGGCCGTCGCCCCGCCGAAGGTGGCCAGCGCCTCGGCGATGTCGTCGAGTTCGTCTGCGGTGAGCACATCGCGAGGACCGGTGGGCCCGTCGAGGCGCTGCACAGTCGTGACGTACACGACGACCGCCGTGCCACGTCCCTGACTCTCGGGTACGAACACGAACCGGCGGTCGGCCACCACCGGCAGCCCCACGCCCTGGGGTTGGGCCAGCGCACCGGCCGGCTGCTCGACGCGGTACAGCCAGGCCGCCCCGGCCGACAAGGTAGGGGTGACCGCGGCGAGGCGGTCCTGGCGGGTGTAGCGGCTCATCGAAATTCTCCACTTCGTGCTGGGCGACTTCTGGTTGCTGACCAGAGGTATATGCCTGGGGTCACCGTCGTTCCGGTCACGAACCGTCGGTGGATTCCTTTCGCTGAAAATACGACCGCTTCTCCGAAGAAACCAGGCGATTCGGCGCCACCCTCACCCCGGATTCAGCAAACCGGCACAGGGGCCGGTAGCCCCAACCGGAAGGCGCGATCGTTGGTCGGGGGTGCGCAAGGAGCGCGTGTTTGTTCCGGCGCCCAGCCGGAACAGCCGGAACGCCGCGGGTTCGCGCCATAACCACAGGTAGATGGGTGTTTAGGGTGTTCCGGCTGGGTCGTCGGCCTGTCGTCGGCTGTTCCGGCTCCGGCCAGAAAACGGCGATAACGGCCCGAGTCGTTACCATTCTGTGATCTGTGTTTCGGGCACGCCAAACAGCGCTATCGGGCAACACCGATAACGCTCAGCAACCCCTATTCGGCTATGTCTTTCAGAAAGTTCGTGCTACGGGGAAAACTCGGAGTAGGAGAACTTCAACAGGTCGATGGAGTCGAACTGCCACTCCTCGGTCTCACCGTTCATGTATTCGCCGGCCAAGACCTCACCCAGGGCCTCCAGCGCCGCCTCATCACCGTCGTTGACCCAGGCGTCGAGGATGTCGGCCATCCCCTCGGCCGAAATATCTGCCATCAGGTGACGCGGCCGGATGCTGTTTTGCGGTGAATCGTTCTTCGGGCCGGCCACCCCCTTGAACCGGAATCGAGCGCCGTGTTTGCGAAACCGCTTCTCCCGCCGCGCGGCGAGCTTGCCCCGGCGATAGTCCTTCGTCGCACGCAGCGCGTCGCTGGCCTGATCCAGCGCCCCCTTGGCGCTGGCACTGGGCTTGTTGACCCCCCGCAGCCAGCGGTAGACGCTGCTGACCGAGCGACCGGCGACCGCCGCCGCGGCCTTGACACCACCGAGCTCGGCGATCTGCGCCCGCAGACTGCGCGGCTTGGCCGGCAACTGCGTGTTGGCCAGCGCCTCGCCGATATTGCCGGTGGGCTTACGCAGCACCATTGGCTACTCCCCCGACCTGTGTGTAATCCGCGCGCCTCATTGGTTTTTCGGCAGCGCGTTGTTGAAGTCGGTGATCGAGCGGCGCGCCGCGGCATCGATGACCGTGTCGGTGATCTCGTGGCTTCGTGACAGGTTCCATTGCCCCAGGCCGATACCCAACGGCATGGGCTCGGGCTTGGCGGCGAGGGGATCAGGGGCGTCACTGGTGTAGAGCAGCTCGTCGGTGAACACCGCGACGGGGTAGCGACCGGTGGTGTCGGCGATCTTGCGGATCTTGCGGTGCAGATCGACATTGGCTTCGGCCTGGATGGTGGCGCGCCAATCGGGTCGATGCCACGCACTGACAGGCTCACCCTTGTCGTTGCGGTCTCCGACATAGGCCAGCCGGCCGACAAACCCGCGGTAAACCGCCTGGGTGGCAGTGTATTCCGCGCGTCCGTTGATGTCGTTGGGATGCTCGTCGAGATGTTCCAAGAGCCGCAGTCGCGCGGTGTTGATGTGCTTGGTCCAGGTCTCCAGCAGCCGCCGCGAGGTCGACCAGGTATAGGCCTCCTGCACCTCGATCGGCCAATCCAGCTCATTGGCAACGTATTTCAATGTCGGAGTCGAAAACCAGCCGCTGGCAGCGTCTCGACCACGCGCCAACGCCAAGATGTCGGGCAGCATCGCATGACCGCCCCCGTCGGCGATGTAGCCGGGGTACTGCTGGGCACCTACGGCCACCCGCCACAACCCAGCCACCTTCGGGTCGAAGGCGATGGCCTCACGGTGATGTTCGGGTGCACCCATGCCGAAGATGGCCTTACCGGCAGCCGTCAGATAGTTGGCCCGCAAGTCATAGCCGTGGATGAAGCGATGGCGCTGCTCATCAGCGGTCAGCGGCCGCACCCACACCATCGCCCCGGCCGCCAACCGCCCAGGCGACTTGCGGAACGGCTCGGGCGGCACAACGAGTTCGGTTGGCGTCAACGCCCGCCCGCCGGGAGGGTGCAGCCGCTCGTAGAGCCGACGCCCCGTGACCGCACCCGACGACGAATACGTGGTACCCAGCAATTCCGCCATCCGATGCAGCCGGTAGGCCAGGTCGACGGGCTCGTCGGTGCCCTCCAACAGCCCCGACTGTGGATCGGTGATCGCCACGGCGGGCAGCAGCACGAACTCGGCGGCTTGGCTGCCGCGCCACACCTTGGTCCAGATCCGCAGTGTGCCCACCTTGCTGGTTTGGTAGCCGGCGGCCAGGGTCGACTTCATCAGCTCGGCGCCGGCGGCCGCGATGACCTCGATCGGGTTGGGTTCGTCGGTCAGGTCGGGCAGGGTGACCCCGAGATGTGCCAGCGCGGCCTCGGTAAGCAGCAGCTGCGGCGGCTCGGGCATCGAGCGTCCGCCGCCGAATCCCAGGTGCAGCGCGGCCGCGAGCTCCACCAGGTCACCGAGATGGGTGACGTCCCCGCCGTTTCCGATGGTGATCGGGATGGCTTCGCCGTCGGGCAGCACCAACGCTTGGTCGGTGACCGTGGCCGAGGCGTAGAGCCAGCGCTCGGCCTCCCCGCCGGTGGTGACCAGGGGCCGCAACGCCACGGGCTGCCGGCCGGAGGGCTCCTCGCTGGCGGGCTTCTCGTCGAAGGCGGCGGGCTCGCCGCCGCTCTCCGAGGACTCCTCCCCCTCCTGCGACCCCGCCGCCTCGCCGGCACCCGGCGCCGCGTCCTCGTCCTCGACGACGTCGACGAGCTCCTCGCCGCGATCGTCGCCGTCACCGCGCTCATCCTCGACGGCGGGCGAAGGATCGGTGTGCGCCTCGTCGACGTCGTCGGGCACCACGCTCAAGGCGGGACCGAAGTCGAGCATTTCCTGAGTCATGGATTCGTCTCCCCTCGCATCGGCGTCGCACGGCGGCTCGCCAGCATCGGTGTGGGTGGCGCCCTCGGCGCCGCTGGTTGTTACGGGCACGATCCGCGGCCGCCTCCACGGCGGCAGCGGGTAGCGCGGGCCGCGCCGGTCCCCGGGCTCACCGTCGCTGCCGTCGTCGCCGTAGAACTCCGACAGCGGCACCGGCCACACCGACGTCAGCACCCCGGCGATACGGATCCGGCGACGCCGCGTGCCGTCGCCTTCCACACCGAGCCAGCCCCGCCGACCCAACGACGAGGTGATGGTGGCCGCGGTGGCCGTGAAGTGTTCCCCGACCCGCGCGGTTAGCGCCGACATCGTCGCCAGCGTCTCGCGCGGAAACAGATACAGCATTTGCTCGGCGGAATCGACGACGCCGAGATGGTTTCCACGCGGAGACCAACTCTGGGCCCCGGCTTCCCCGCGGGGCCCACGCGCCACCCAGCCGAAGGCACGCGCCACCTCGGCATCGTCGGCCGGCCCACCGATGCCGGGGGTCGGCACCTCGCCGCTACCGCGGTCGGTGGCGTGGCCGGCGCCGCTGGTCATCGCCTCACGCACCAACGACAGCAGCTGCTCGGCGCCATCGCCGACACTGTGGTCCTGGGCGCGCAGCTGGGTGGCCAGACCCTCCATCGCCCACTGCCAAATACGATCGGCCCGTGCGGTGTCGATCGCGCCACGCTCCAACGGGAATTGCAGCAGCACCGACCAGCCAACGGTGATGTCGGCGGCAATGGCGACCAGCCGCCCGGCCAAACCCTCGGTGTGGGGCAGCGATGCGCTGAACTGCTGCCAGGCCAGCGTCGCAGCACCAGTACCATACCGTTGCGCTGCAGCGACTTTCGCATCATGATCAGCGGCCAGCCACTGGATGAACGAGGCACCCAGCTGCGCGCGCCACGACCGCGCCCCCGCCGACTCCAGCTGCGACCACACCGTCACCGGATCCGCCACGACGTCGCGGTTGATCGCCAACGTCAGCGTCCGGGTCGCGCTGGATCCCACCGAGCCGACCTCACCGGTGGTGATCAAACCGCACCGCGGCGGGCCACTGCTGCGCCGAATCTGGCCCCGTGTCGTCGAGACCGAGCGCTCCTGGCCGTTCCAGAACAGCGTGTGCAGCGCGTTGACCCGTTCTTGGGCGGTGCGTCCCTTGAACTCGTCAACCAGCAGCAACGAGTCTTTGGCCGAGTGCATCAGCAGCGCCAACGCCCTCATCGAATCGTCCATCTTGTCGCCGCCGGTGAACAAGCTGGTGTAGCCGTGCTCATGGAAAGCCGTTGACGTCCACGACATTCCGCAGACGCGAGCGACGACGGTTTTACCGGTGCCCGGAGCCCCCATCAGGTGGACCGACCCGCGCGGCTTGCCCAGGAACGTGCGGAAGGCATACCCGATGACAGGGGCGGCGACATCGGCGGGCAACCGCTCCAACAGCGGATCGAGCCCCTGCTCGACGGCATGGGCCAACAGACCGGTGTCGTGGGCATCAACCGGGGACGACATCGCCATCGGCGCAAACCGTGCCGGCAGATCCAGCGTCACATCACCCATCAGGTCGCCACTGTCACCGATCGCCCCACCCGGGTGCACATAGATCGCTGACCCGTTGGATTCACGCCACCCCGTGGCCGCGAACGCCGGTGTGGTGCTGCGGATCCCTGACACGGCGATCGCGGCCGCGCGTGCCTTGGCTCGGCCGTTGGGAGGTTCGTTGGCCACCACCCCGGCCCACGGCAACAGATCAGGCCAGCCTGGAGTGTGGAAGTCTTCGGCTGCGATGGTCGCCGAGGCAGTTTCGTAGGCGAACCCGTCGATGCTGTTCTTGTCGGTGACGTAATGTCCGGAATCGTCAACCACGCGCCGGCGCGATTCGATGAGCCACGAGCCCGGAATCCGCTGTGCGCCGGGCTCTTCAGCGAGGTCCTGATAGGTGATCTTTCGGACCCGTACCTCACATGTCCAGATGACGTCGTACCACGTTTGGGACGGCTGGCCGTTCTTGCCGCGGGTGATGCGCACCTGAACGGTCTGCCCGTGACGGTGGGTGTAGATCGCTGCCCGGTTCGGGATCTCATCGTCGCCGCCTCCGCGGCCGCCGCGGCGGGCCGGGGCCACGGTCAGCGGGGCGGGCGCCGCGATGGGCGTGGTCGGGTCGGCCGGCGCGCTGAGTTGGCGGGCAGGGTCGATCGCGACCAGGTCGTTGAGTCCGCGTCCGGCGGCCAGATGCTGGCTCAAGTCGATGCCGGTGGCCGGTTCCATCACCGTGACCGCGACCGACGGAGCGCTGGATGCGATGAGATCGCTGATCCGCGCTGCGCTCTGGTAGCCGGTGACGCTGCGTTCGGCGACGATGACAACCCGTGTCGGCGACTCGAGTTGGGCGACGTGCTCGATACCGAAGCAGTCCCACCCGCCCAGTGCACAGGTAGCCGGCACATGATCGGCGATCAGGTGTGCCTCGGCCTCGCTTCCCACGAGCCACACCGGTTGGCCGGCTTTGGTGGCCGCGGCGATCTCGGGCCGACGGTACAGGCTGGCGCCGAATTCCCCGTTGGCCCAACGCGCGGTAGCCGGATTCCATCGCCGCAATCGCG
>NZ_PIZU01000055.1 GCF_002838065.1 Mycobacterium hubeiense
AACTTCAACGGCTTATCCGGATAGAAATCCACATTCAGCGCACGACTCATCGGAATCGACAACATCGCATTCGGAGCCACCTCGACCGGCGGCGGCGGATTACGAGGATCAGCATTACGAATGATCGCCGCCGTCACCGCACTGATGCGCTGCAACCCATCCGTGAGCACCACATAAAACGCTTCCTCACCACCATCGACCGGCCGCACCTTGATCACCGACCCGATCACCACCGCCTCCGGCAGCTGCCACGACGACGGCGTGCCCACCGCAGCGATCGGCGGCACCACCAACGGCGGAGTCTCCACCAACGCGTCATGCAAACCCCGGCTGATCGGCAACACCGGCGGCGCCGCAGAATCGATCCCCACCGCCAACGCGACCGCCTTATCCTCCAAATTGATCGGCGTGCGCTTGTTGTCGTAAATCAAAAACGCCTGATCGCCATACCCCGCCAGCACCGCCGACCCGTCCGGCAGCGGGCCGATCGCATCGCTGAGCGTCGGACGATCACCGATCACCGTCATCGTCGTCACCCCGGCCGGCGTGGTGTCATCACACACCGACCACTGCGCCTCAGCCGCCTCCGGCGGATTCGGGGTCCGCTCCGGAGCACCAGGAATCCCCACCATCGGCCCACGCGGCAACGTCGCCAACTCCGCCGGCTTGACGAACGCCGGATTCTTCGCACTCCCGGTGATCAACCGCGCCGACGTCAAGTTCAACACCGGGTGCAACACATCGTTGATCCGCACATACAACGCACCGGTGTCCTTATCGGCAACGATGTCGGCATCCTTGAGCTGCGCCTGAGGCGACAAGAACGCCATCACCGCACACCCGACACCGGCCAGCACCGCCAGCACCGTCCCGACGATCGCCGCCCGCGACGTCGTGCGCATCGGATCATGCAGCATCTGGGTGTCATGGCGGACCAACGCATGCTCCAGGCGGTGGAACATGAACCGCCATCCCGACACCTGAACACGCGTCGTCCAGTTACGGGCAGCCGCCCTCTGCAAACCCGATTCGCGCCTGGTCGTCCCCGCGGGATTGACGCCCGAGGGGGTGGTGTCCGGCTGTGTCGGATTGGTCATGGAGCACACGCTAAAAGAACAGCGCCCACCAAGAAAGCCAAGTCCGCACCCACCCGGGCAAACACAGGTCACAGCCGGTGAGCGAAACGCTTCCGCACATCCTCGCCACTGAGATCAAACAGCCCACCGATGTCGTCCCAGCTGCGGTCATCGCCACGTTCTGCTCGATCGAGCATCGTCGCCCGTACCGTGCCCGGCATGCACGGCCGGGCACCGCAGCACCCGACATGTCGGTCGAAACTGCGAGGATCGAAGAGTCGACCGCGAGGAAAGGACAGCAGCCGCCATGTTCACCCACCACGCAGCCCGGGCCCAAAGCCGAAGACTCGAACGGCTAGGAATCGACATCACCCCGCAGCGACTCCAGGAAATCCACGCCGGCGCCCAACCTCACCCCGGCGAGTTCGACGCGGTCCGGGCGACGAGGGCCAATGCGTGGATCCGCCACGGCATATCGCCCGAGAAGGCCGCCGAAAGCGCCATCAAACGAGACCTCATCAAGCTCACGGCGGCAATAGCGCTACTGAGCGTATTCGCCGCCTCGCTGGTGTTGCTCTTCGCCAACCTGTGGATCTGAAGGCCGACAACGTGTTTGGCACCTCGCGCGGAGCGATCCGATGACAACCGAGCCGATCGACCTCTCCGGCTTCACCGGGTGGGTTCGGTTCGCCGCGCTGCCCACCGCCGACGTGCCAAAGGGGCCCGGTGTGTACGTCGTCATGCGACCCACCGACGACCCACCGACGTTCCTCGACGTCTCACCGGCCGGACACTTCAAAGGCAAGGACCCGACCGTGCCCGTCGCCGAGCTGCAGCAGCTGTGGGTGCCCGGGACCCGCATCGTCTACATCGGCAAGGCCAACCTCGGAAGCGCAGGCCGGCGCGGTCTGCGCAAGCGTCTCGACGAGTTCCGGCGCTCCGGCGCCGGCGAACCTGTCGGGCACTCCGGAGGCCGGCGGATCTGGCAGCTCGCCGACCACGCCCGACGACTCCTCGTCGGGTGGCGCTTGACGTGCTCCCCGGACTGAAGTCCGGGGATTCCCGTTGGCGGCTTACGCCGCTGTTGGGGTGCTTCCTGTTTCAACGCCCACTGCCGCAACGAGTTGCGGTCTTACACGGGCTCCACAGGCGTTTAGGCTCTCTGCCCGCCCGGCAGCGAGAATGACCTTGGCGGCGTTGAAGTCGCGGTCGTGGGGCACCTGGCATGCCGGGCACACCCACGTGCGGATCTGCAGCGGCAATTCGTCGAGCACATGATCACACCGAGGGGTTGAGCACGTTTTGCTCGACGCCAACCACCGCGACACCGCGTGCACTGTGCGCCCGTAGTGGTCGGCTTTCTCGCCGATGATCTTCACGAACTGCCCCCACCCGGCATCGCTGATTACGCGTGCGAGTCGGCGGTTGCGGACCATCCCAGCGATGTTGAGGTCCTCGACGTGGATCACTTGATTCTCGCGAACCAACGCCAAAGCCTGCTTGTGGTGATAGTCCCGCCGCGCCCGGGCCACCTCATTGTGAGCGATTGCGACCTTGCGCCTGGTCTTGGCCCTGTTAGCTGATCCTTTCTGCCGGCGGGCTTTCTCCCGCTCCAATCGGCGCAACTTGCGTAGTTTGCGGCCTAGATGCTTCGGGTTGGCGACGTCGATTCGATGGCCGTCGGTGGTGGCGACCGTGGCCAGCCGAGCGATCCCGACATCCACGCCGGCTTCCCGGTCGACCACGGGCAGCGGTGTGGCCGTGACGTCGACGACGAAGCTGGCGTAGAAATGCCCGTCGGGTTCGCGGATGATCGTGACCGAAGAGGGCGTCGACGGCAGCTCGCGTGACCAGCGCACCGCGACGTCGCCAACCTTGGCCACAAACAACCGGCCGTTGTCGCGGATCGAGAAGCCGTTGCGGGTGAGCCGGAACGACTGTCGGTGATCCTTGCGGGATTTGAACCGTGGGCGCCGCCCCACCCTGCGGCCCTTGCGTTTCCCGGTGGCCGAGTCGGAGAAGTTGCGCCACGCCCGGCGGGAATCGTTGACCGACTGCACCAACGCGACACTGGGCACCTCGGCCAGCCAGGCCCGTTCCTCGGTGGTCTTGGCCGCGGTGATGACCCGGCGTTGAATCTCGCTGTCGGACAGCTTCACTCCGGCCCGGTAGGCCTCATCGCGGACCCGCAACGCGTCGTTGAACACCACCCGAGTGCATCCGAACACCCGCGCCAACATCTCTTGCTGGGCAGGTGTCGGTTCAATGCGATACCGATAACGCATCTGCACACCCACGACTGTAAGGGCCACCTGTGACAACACAGTCCTACCGCCGCGCCCGCCACAGTGTTTCCGCGCTCCACGCCCACCTGGTGTGCGTGACCAAATACCGCCGTGCGGTCTTCACCGATGACATGCTCACCTTCACCGAACACACCATGCGCGGCGTGTGCGACGAGCTCGGCGCCGATCTGGTCGAGTTCAACGGTGAAGCCGACCACGTCCCCCTCTTGGTCGCCTACCCGCCTGCGCTGGTGATCTCGACTCGGGTGCGGCGCCTCGAAGGCCGCCCCGCTTACGCGGTCCGCCGCGAATTCACCGGCGCCTGTGTCCGTGCGCGAATGCGCGGGCACCTCTGGTCGCCGTCCTACTTCGCCGTCTCCTGCGGAGGTGCACCACTGTCGATCATCAAGCAGTACATCGACGGACAAGCCCGACCACTCTGACCGCCGGGCTACACCCGGCGACACATGGGATGGGCTCACCCGGACTAAAGTCCGAGGCTTGCGCCCAAGAACCCGGTCACCGACGACGCGGAGGCGGCCGCGATCGAGACCGAAATGATCGCCCGGTTCCGCGCCCACCACGGCCTACGCCCGTTCGCCAACATGTGCAACTGAGGCTGCGGTGACCAAGATCGACGACAACGCTCCGTGTGGCCATCCCGGTTGCCGACTCAAGCCGGCCGAGGGGCGGGCGCAGCTGGTGGCCGGCGCGGTGCTCGACGACCCGGCCCTCACCCGCGTCTGCGACCAGGACCCGGCGTTCGCCGGCAGAAAAATCCCCGACTTCAGCTCACAACGCCACGTTGTCGAGGTCAAGGGAACCGACCGAGCCGCGCCGTGTCATCGACCTCTACGAGGTCCTGCCGCGCCGATACTCTCGCGTCGAGAGCTTTCGGGGCAACACAGGTCAGAGCCGGTGAGCGAAACGCTTCCGCGCATCCTCGCCGCTGCGGCCGAACAGCTCACCGATGTCGTCCCAGCTGCGGCCCTTGGCACGTTCTGCGCGAACGTCGTCGACGAGCCGGGCCTCCACCGCGCTTTCATTCCGGTACTGCTTGTACATCAGCCGCACCAGGTAACCGACCACCACCACCATCAACGCGATATCGATCCAGCGGTCCGGCCAGGAATGCCCGAACGCGATACCAGCCACCGCGACGACAGGACCGACAAGGATCGCCGCGTAGCCGCCAGCCTGGCGCACCCGACCCGCACGGCTACAACGCTGACCGCCCCCGAACCGCCACGTATCGCCGCGCCCCGGATCCCCCGGAATAACCGCAACGAAGCCGAGAACGGCCACCACGACACCGACGACGATCATCCACCACACCATCGGCCATCTCCCTTCCTTGCAGCGATTGTCGCCGACACCACCGACAACAAGAAGCCACGTCGGCAACGAGAGGAAACGACATGCTCGTCGATCCACGATCCAGGACTCGCGATGTCGGCCAACTACCCGAACAAAGCCCAATTGCTCTGTCAGCCAACAACTGTGGCTTTATCTATCGGCACCATTGACATTTCGCCGGCGGATCATCGTGGCGAAGCTTGCGGCCGTGACGACAACCGCGACCAGCCACAATGCCACGCCTACGCAGTTCATCCACGCAAGTACCGCCACCGCCGCTGACGCCCGCGAGCCCGCATCACCGTCAGCGACCCCGGCGGCGAAGCCCGAAACGGACAAGCTCACGAGCAGCGCGCTGGCCAGCAGTGCACCGGAGACCAAAAGTGTTTGTCCGAGCAGACGAAAAGCCAGCAGCAGCTTTCGTGAACGCTCGCCGGCCCTGAACGCCAGCATCGCGAGCACCACCGCCGACACACACATCATCAAGAACCCCGAAGCGGCGAACCCGAAGAAGCGAAACAGGTCTGGCGCGGGCCCGATCCACAGCGTCACCTGATCAACCATCGCGGTCATGGATCCCCGCTGGGCCCTCGGGTGCTGACTGCACCGTATCCGGAAGCGACTGCCAATGCCCTTCGAGCGCTGACGGCACCGCGTCGGGCAGCGACGGCGGTTCAGGCCACTCCATGATATTCATCGACTCCTCACACACGTGTACGCCGGCTACTCCACTGAGACTCACAAAGCCGCAGTCAGCGCAGCCCGATGCGTGGCCTCGATCTGATGCACCACCGCAGTGGCCAACCGCTCCGGAACCACCACACCGATCTCGTCGAGCAGCCCGGTGGCCTTCGCGTGAGCCAACGCCGCCGCCTCCGCGGTGTTGGCGGTATCCAGCGCTTGAGCCATCAGCTTGCGGGCCTGGCCGAGCTTGCGCTTCTCGTCGATCGTGAGGACCCGGCCGCCGGACACCACACCCAACCGCGCCTTACGCCGCGCATTCTCATCGGCAACCCCGAACGCCCGCTCCGCCTCCCCAGCGGCGGTCACGAAGGCAGCGATCGACTCATCGTCGAGCGGCACCATCTCCGTGTGCAACGCTTGAGCTTTCGCGTACGCCGAATAGAACTGGGCGCTATCAGGCTCGGTGACATCGGCCAGCAACGGCCGCGTGAAATACGCCGACTCAGGATCGGATTCGAAGTCCCACAACCGCTCTGACACCGACGCGACAGCCTTCACGCCCTTCGACCACCGCTCCAACTGAGCCGAACGCCGCTCGCGAGCTTCACGTGACGCACTACGATGCCGAGACACGCTGCGCCACAAGTAGAACCCCGCGCCCGACATCGCGAGGACAGAGCCCAACACTGCCCCGATGACCGCCAGCACAGTCCAGGCGCTTGTGGACTGATCCGTTGCCGGGGGCAAGTCGTCGCCCGTCACTGTAGGCCGCGACTCGGGCGCCGGCGCGGAATCGCTGGGCGGCGCTGCCGGCGGCGCTGATACCTGACTTGTCGAGGAGGGCGCACCGGTGACTTCATTGACGGCGGCGCTCATCTCATTCATAAGCGTCGGCAGCATGCTGATCATTGAGGACAAGATCACCATTACGCATATCGTCTTGATTATCGGGTGCATGCGACAACTCCCCTGTCATTAACCGCCGGGTGACTCCCCGACACGCCATACAATACACCGCAACGGGTGTATACGGTAAGGGCATTCGAGGCGCCTGTCTCACGCCATCTGGCACCCAGCCCGTCCACAAGTTTCAACATGACCACAGGTATATGCCCGAGCTACGACAAAATCGGTCACCTCGACCAAGAAAGCCAAGTCCGCACCTACCCGGGCATAGGTCAGAGCCGGTGAGCGAAACGCTTCAGCGCATCCTCGCCGCTGAGATCAAACAGCTCACCGATGTCGTCCCAGCTGCGTGTCGTCGCCGATGGTCAACGACGTTTCTCGGGCCGGCTCCCAGCGTCGGGTGTCTTATCAGCCATGGGGTCGGGTTTGGGCGGCGGCGTGCATTCCGGTGGAAGGCCGTTTCTCGTCGAGGCAGTAGGTGACGAGGTGGTAGCTGATCCAGATTAGGCCGGCCAGCGTGGAGGAGATCAGCACTACCCGGCCGGGCAGTGTGGTCAGCTGGTACGTGCCGTATAGAGCGGCTGCGCAGCCCAGCAAGACGCCCATGGAACCGGCGATGAGTCCCGCGGCGGTGGCGGATTTGCGCGCGTACAGGTAGCCGACCGTGGCGAAGGCTATCCCGCATGCGAGGAAAGCGGCGGGACTCATGCGCAACAGAATACACCTACGGAGGCGTATAGAAAGGAGCGCCCCACTATGCACCTATTGCGGGGATAGTTCTCGCTGTTCGAGACGCGCAAGCGCGAGCCGGGAACCGCTGAGCAGTTGGCCCGTCCACGCGGGTGTGTGCGCGTGTCACCCAGTCGCTCAACCACATTTACAGCAGCACGGCTGAGGTCGCTTCCGCCCACCAAGACTCGAAGCCAGGACGGGCCTTCGGTTCCACACCGGCGGGCGCAACGACGTAGAACTGCTCCAGGGCGCACGGGTGGTCAGCACGGTCACGCACGATGTGGCGGGCGATGCCATCGGGCTCGGTATCGCGACGGCCAGGCATCGAGGCGAGCTGGTCGGCCATGGCGCGCCGGCTGCCGTGCGCGATGATCCCGATCGACCGGGCCGGCATGGCGCGGCCGGTCGTCTTGGCGCGCCGGACCAGGCGCCGGACCTCATAGAGCTCATACGAGGTCCGCGCGAGCATCGCGTGGAACCGATCTTGTACCTCGGTGAGGTGAGCTGAGGCAACGAGATCGGCCGCGCTGCTGCCCGCGATCAGCGTTTGGCGCGGGTTCAAGCAGCGGGCAACGTGCTCGAGGAACAGGGCGTACGCACCGACCTCAGGTTCTTGGCGGTAGCGTTGCACCAGGGCAGTGCGCCCGGATTCGGTTGCCATCGCGAAGACGCAGAAGCCGCACGCGCTCTTATGCCAGGTCTCGCCCACCAGCTCTGTGACGTATCGCTGGCATCGTGCTCTGTCCCAACCCATTTCGATCAACGGGTACCAGCCCTGGCGTACGGAGGTGTTGTACAGGGCGTCCTTGGTGGCGCGCGACTGTTCGTTGGCTTCGAAGCCGATCACGTGGCGGTAGCGCTCACCTTGGGTGATCCTGGCGATGATTGGATCGAGGCAGTCAGCCTTGGAATGTATTGAGCAGCTGCGGATTCCGCCCAGCTGTGGCAGCGTTCCAGCTTCCAGCATTTCATCGCCCAGGGTGTAGAGGCCTGAGAAGTAGAGGTGCTGTGGCTGCCTGGAATCGTCGAGGACGACAACCCCACCGCCGGCTTTGGTGGTTTTGCGTTGCGAGCGGGCGACTTGGATGAAGCGCACCCCGGCGCGTCGCAGACGGGGCAAGATGTGCTTTTCCACGGCCGCACGAGTGGATTCGAACTCGTTTCCGGTCATCGCGGTGACGACGGCGAGCGCGGAGAGGTCGAAGTCGCGCGTGCCGGGATCTTCTAGCTAGCGCAGCAATAGCGACGAGGAATCCAGGCCCATGCCGTAGCTCATCACCACTGTCGGTGGCCGAGCAGTGTCGGTGTGGGCGTAGTCGAAAAGTGCCGCGTGGGCGAGTGTCATATCCCTTGGTGCTCCAACATGAATCAGGATCGGGACGGGTGTCCTCTACGCCGTACTATACACCGCTACAGGTGTATAGAAATTTGATGAGCCGCAACCTACGAATACACCGGAGACGGTGTATAGTGCGGTGGAAACGCTCACCTCCGAACGCCCGAGGAAAACGCAACGATGAGCACCACCCCGGACCGCCAACTACGCGACAGGCTGCAGATGGTCGGCGCCACCGATCTCGCAGACCACGAACTGCTCGCGCTCGTGCTGCAGAGCGGAACACGAAAAGCCACCGCGCTCGACCTCGCCGCCCAAGTCCTCAACGAAAGCGGCGGCTTGCACTGGCTCGCGCACGCTTTACCCGAAGAACTCTCCGCGCGAACCGGTATCAGCCCGGCTCAAGCCGCCGCCATCGCCGCAGCATTCATCCTCGCCCGCCGCAGCAACGACACCGCCGCGCCGACCACGTTGCGCAACTCCCACGACATCGCCCGCGCCGCCGCCACGCATCTGGCCGGCGCACGCCGCGAACGCGTCCTCGTCCTGGTGTGCGACGGCGCCAACCGACTCAAGCGCACCATCGTGGTCTCCGAAGGCGCCGTCGACGCCTCGCTGTTTCCGGTCCGCGAGATCTTCAACGCGGTGCGGCGCCACGACGGCCGCGCCTTCGCCCTCGCCCACAACCACCCCAGCGGCCAGCTCGACCCCAGCGACGCAGATCGCCGCGCCACCGACCAGATACGCGCAGCGTCCAACGTCGTCGGGCTGCGGTTCCTCGACCACGTCATCATCGCCGCCAACCAGTGGCGATCCCTCACCGACACGAACCGCGCCACCACAACACCAACTGCACAAAAATTACAACCAAATGATCAATACACACCACATGTGGCCCAGTGATACACGCGAACGTATAGAATCGTGTCATGGTGCGGTCAGAACGCTACCTTGAGCTGGCGGACATCGCCGCCGGCCAATGGGGCATGCTGACCACCGCCCAAGCCGGCCAAGCCGGGGTCAACGCCCAGCAGATCGCCCGCCTGACCCGAAGCGGCGTACTGCACCGCCTCCAGCACGGCATCTACCGACTCGCCGGCGTCCCACACGACCCGCTCGCCGAACTCAAAGCCGCCTGGCTCGGACTCGAACCCGACACCCTGGCCGCCGACCGCCTCACCCGCACCGATCCCGGGGGAGTGGTCTCGCACCGCTCAGCCGCCAAAGTCCACCACCTCGGCGACCTCGACGCCGACTACAGCGAATTCCCCCTCACCACCGCCCGACGAACCCGCCACCGCGACATCCGCCTCCACAAACGCGCCCTCACACCCGAGGACTGGCAGATCGTCGACGGCCTACCCACCACCACGGTGCCCACCACCATCGCCGACCTGGCCGCCGCCGACACCGACGGCGGCCACCTCGGCCACGTACTGCGCGCCGCCATCCTCCACGGCCAAATCACCACCCACGCCGCCGCCACCACACTGCGCCCCTACGCCCACAACTACGGCGCACCCCTCGGCGACGGCCACGCTCTACTTCGAGCACTACTCGCCCAAGCGGGCCTGACCCAAACCATCAACGCCGCAACCGAACTCGGCACCGAATGGCTCGCCGAACAGCTCGACCAAACCGGACGCCGCTACCGCGCCGCCGACATCATGATGGCTGCCGGCCGCCAGATGGCTGTCGACGAGGAGCTCCTGGGCCACAGCGGAATCTTCGGGTTCGCACCACCAGATCGCCGCCGCCCGCCCTCCGCCGACGGGGACGCAGGCCGATGAGCCGCTACAGCACGCCGGCGGCGTTGCGCACCGCGGTCGAAACCCGACTCAAGCACGCCGCCACAGACGCCGGCCGCCCGGTCAACGAGCTGCGCCGCCACTACCTGACCCACCGCTTCCTGGCCCGCATCTACGCCCAACCCGACCCGGACTGGATCCTGCTCGGCGGCACCGCGCTGCTCGCCCGCATCCCTGGCGCCCGCCACAGCAAGGACGTCGACTTCATCAACCGCGCCGACCTCGGCTCCGCGGCCACCGACCTGGCCACCCTCATCGCCATCCCACCCGCACCAGACCCGTTCGCCTTCGACATCCCCCCGGCCCTGATGGTCCTCGACGGCAACCACCTCACCCTCAAGGTCACAGCACGCCTCGGCGCGTCAGCGATCGACACCTTCACCGTCGACATCACCCACCGGCCCACCGTCGACACCCTCGACATCGTCCACCCCAGCCCGGTCATCGTCATCGACGACGTCGACGAGCTCCCGCCATTCCTCGCGCTGCCGCTACCCCACCAGGTCGCCCACAAACTCTGCGCCGGGGACGAAACCCACGGTCCCGCAGCGATTCCCTCCTCGCGCTACCGCGACCTCATCGACCTGATGCTCATCACCCTCCACTGCACCGACCTCGACGCAGCCGCCACCACCGCCGCCCTGATCGACGAACAACACCGCCGCGCCCTAACGCTCCCCACCGACCTCCCACTGCCCAGCCCACGCTGGGACGCCGGCTACCGGGTACTGGCCACCAGAACCCTTCCGCCCCACCTACACCGCGTCCAGACGGCCCTCACCCGGCTACATGCCTTCGCCGGGCCCGTCTTGAGCGGTACCGCTACCGGCACCTGGCAGCCCGCCCACGGCACCTGGGGACCGTCCGACGCGTGAGGCAGCGACGTACACGAGTCGCGCCACGCGATCGCACCTCGACGTGTGCACGCTCCAGCACGGACGACAGATCCGCGCGGATCCAGCCTCAGCCAAGCCGTCCCGCATACCGCTTCACGGCGGTCTGCATCCGGCGCATCAACGCAAGGCCAGGCTTGCCCACGAGCTCGCGCCGACCCAAGTCAGTATCGGGATCCAGTGCGGCGAGCCGATCGAGCTCGGCCGACAACTCCAGGTGATCGTCCACAGCGCAATGCGCTCGAATCTTCTCCAGCTGTTCGCGCATATCCGCGATGTGAGACTCAGGACCGTACATGTCCAGGACGCTACGTTCACATCCACAAACGCGCCAGCACTGCGGACGGCCGGCGAGCTGGTTGGCAGGACGAGTGCGGGAACCGGCACCCACCGAATCGCGCCCAACCTACCGGCCGGACCCGAGCTATCCCGTGAGGAGGCGACCATCCTCCGGGACAAGGTCCCGCGGTGAGATATCCAATAGCCGGGCGATCATGATCAGGTGAGAAGTCCGGGGCAGCTGCTCGCCCGACACCAGCCGATAGACCGACGTTTGCGACGGCGCCCGATCACCAAACCGCTCCACCAACTGCTGGTGAAGTTGGATCCGCGACAGCCCCTCTTTCGCCAGCGCCACCCGCAACGTCCGGGCATACCACTGTCGCAGCGGCCCATTCGACTCTTCGTGGTCTTCATCGGTCATGCTGATGGCTTCCTCTCAGTCGACAGTTCATGCGCAAACCGATGCACATGAGGATTCACCATATAGCGCAAAGACAACGCCAGACCGCCCCGCGCACAGTGCATTTCACCAGCATCGGGCACGGGCATAAACCGTGATTGTCCAGAGCGACAAGGAAGCCCCCCGCCCAGGGGCGGGAGGCTTCTTAACGAACAGCCATCTCGACTGCATCTGACGATCACTATACACCCGAACTGCCTCGCTCCGCGCAGATCAGGATGCGCTACCGTTCCCCGGTGCGGATCGGTGTTCCACTTTCTGCCTTGTGCTTACGCAACGTCCCATTACCACGAACCGGCATCTCACGGCCGCAGTGCGAGCAAATCCCGCGCGGGATGACATGGAAGGCAAGATGATCCAGGCACTCTGACGCCGGCGGGGTTCCACTGCCCGCGTACCACAGTGCGGACCGTGGCGCGCTGGGGCTGACGCGAAGCTTCACGCCGTGATGCCCAGGCGCGTACGGGTCGTAGTCAGTTGGCTCAACGCGGTATCCGAGCGCCCGCAAACGAGACTCTGCCGCAGCGGCGTTTCCACCAGAATTCACATGCAGGATCACCGCCCCACCCGACTCTCTCGTCGATCCGAGGACTGCATCTTCCATGTAGTGTCCGAGCCGCTGGGCAATCGCCTCGCCGGCATGACGTTCCACATGCCGAGACTGGACCTGTCTTATCGGTTGCATTTCGCCCACGTCTGCATCTTTCACGCCGCGTACCTATTGCGGACGGCCGGCCTGGTTGAGCAGGCCGACGTTGATTTTCCCGGAGAACGGGCCTTCCTGGATCCCGAAGTACGTGGGTTTCGCGCTCATCTGGTGATCTCCTTGTGGGTTGTGCTTGGCTGCGGTTTCAATCCGTGCCGGGTTCGGCAGGTTGGTCGTCTGTATGGATGACACCAACAACGTGGCGCCAAGGGCCGGTGAGGAAGTCGTAGTGCGCCTGGGTGAAAGTGATAGCTTGCTGCCAAGGGCCGGGCCAGCCGTCGTACTGGCGGGTGAAGGTTTCATCGATCAGATCCCGAGCGGCCAGCGCCAGTCCAACATCCAATGCGAGCGGGCGATACGGGTGTAACCGGACCGGGCGTCGAGGCGGTCGGTGCAGACCGAACAGCGTCTCGATGGCGCGACCGGATCGTCGAGCAGTCGTGGACGCGTGATCGGCGGCGTGTATCGCGGCCTTAGCCGCCATGGTCGCCTCGAACCACGTTGGGCTATCCCAGAACGCGTTGTCGCGGTTCTCGCTCAGTCGCTGTGCTTGGTCGGTGGACAGGTTGTCGGCGGTGGCAGCCAGTTCTATGATCGTGTCGCATTGCGGTCCCAGTCCGTCCGCGGTCGGATCTGGGCAGCCGCACGAGTCAAAGGCCCATTCGTGGCGGTGCCAGATGTGCTCGCTCATGAGTCGCTGGTGAATACGGACGGGTGGGTGTGATGGTATGCGTCGCCCGCTGCCGGCGGTCTGTGGTCTTGTCGTTCACTGCGGGGTGCGATCACGGCGTCGATCGCCATGGCAGCGAGGACGCCCGTCGCGACCGCCGCGGAGATCACCACCCCGGGCCACATCAGAGCGGAGGCCTGCGGAGGCCCGGCGATGCCCCAGCCGACGGGTCGGTGAAGATTCTCAGGGCCAAGTAGTGCGAGTACCAGGGCGGCCAAGAACATGAACGTGCCGGCGAACGCGGCGGCGGCTGCAACTGCCGCTTGCAAAGCCCAATGCGAGCGGGCAGGTAATGCGGTGATGTTCATTCGGGAGTCCTCACATTCGACGGTTTCGGGTGGCCTTATGCTGCTGCGATTCATCGGTTGTTGCGGCATATGCGTTGTCGCGCTCACGTCGTCCTCGGCGGCGGGCCAGTATGCGGTAGATGGTGAAACGGCTGATGCCCGTCAGTGTGTGGATCTGCCAAGGATGCAGGCCTGCTGCGTGTGCGCGCCGGATGAGCGCATCGCGGGTCTGCATGGTGGTGTGCCAGTGGACCAGGTCGTCGGTGACACGGTTGTAGCAGGTGACGGCGGTGTTGAGTGATTGGAGATGGTGAGCCCACGGGTGGATTGCGGCGGGGTCTCGTGCGTCGAGCGCGTCGCTGAGTGTGCCGGCGGGTGCAGGGGGCAACCCGTGTAGCGGGCGTGGTCCGGTCATGATGAGGCCTCGGGGTGGTGTGGTTCGAGGGTTTCCGGTGATTGGTGTGTGGTGCCGGGCAAATCGGGGGCATCGTCGGCCGGCACGTACGTGTGCTCATCACTCCACCGCGCTACCCGCACGAACTCCGCTGACCGCGGCTTCGCCCATCGACAGGCCCGGCCGAGCGCATGCCAGCGACTGAATCCGAAACTGGTGTGCACCACAACGCTGCCCGAGGTGACATGAGCGCTGGGCGGCACCTGATACCACCGCGAGGCCTGGATGACTTGCAAGCTGGGCCAGTACTTCGGCGGTTTCTCCGGGGTAACTCTGCGAACTACGAATCGAACCTCGTCCCCGACGCCGTCGACGAGCGCCGAGCTCCGCCAAGCCTTCGATCGGCCATCCACCGAAACGGGTAGGTGGCGCTGCGACTGCTGAGCGTGACACCCCGGCGATTCGGGTCGGGCACCAGTCGGACAACCTCGTAGCGATTCCACCAGCGCGCCATTCGTGAAGTCTCCCAACGTCCTACGCGTCCGCTCGGACGGGCATCCGATCTTCTCAGGCGCGGCCGTCGATGCGGCAGACGACGTCGGCGATGTGCTCGCCTTCAGCGGTGATGGCGTACCGCGGGTGCGCGTAGTCGTTGTCGTCGTAGTGGCTCGCGTCGACGAGCTCGATGGTCAGTGGCTGCAGATGCGGTGCCTCAGCACGCCAGCGGAAGTACTGCAGCGCCTCGATATCGCTGTAGTGGCTTTCTTCGATCCCGCCGCGCACACTGTCACGCAACCCGCCGAGGTCGGTGATCCTTGGTCCGGTGCCGTCTTCGGCGCAGACGAGGAACCGCTGCTCGTCCGGATCGCAGACGAACCGTTGGGCGGCTTCATCGCGCGTGAAACCGGGCGTCATCGCCCGGGTGTGGTGATCGGTGCAGTGGGCCACAAACTGTTGCGCCGGTGCGGGATAGGCGTCGACGTCGATGTGGTGGTGTGTTTGTTCGATAGTGGTCATGAGGCCTCCGGTTCCCGGTTTTCGTTGATTGTCGCTCCACGGTCTGACACTGTCTGCGTCCATTGGCGAACGGCCACACGGACTGTCAAGGCGAGCAGAATCAGCTGCACGACGAGCGTGACCGCCGATCCGATGCCGAACGGAACCGTGACCAGCTGGGCCACGACCGCGCCGGCCAACCCCACGATCAGCAGCGCGTCCCCGATCAATAGTCGAACCCGCCCCGCCTGGCTGTCGCGGATGCCCGGCCCGATCCACCAGCCGCCGGTCCCGGGCCGGCCCGGCCACAACACAAGGACGCCAACCGCGGCGACACACAAGCAGATCAGGATCGCGACCATTCACCGAGTCTCACGCCCGACCCATCCACGAACAAGCCGATTCAGCAGCCGCTTGGTGCCTCCACCGCCTTTTCCGCCTCCCGCGCCACCTCCAGCTTTCTTCGCCGCCGATGGGCTGGCCTTGCGGGGAACGCTGGGCTTGGAGCGGTACAGCGGCGGCGGCTCAGCCGCCCCAGTGGCCGCCTGGACCAGGCGGTGCAACTGAGAGACACGGCCCTGGTAGTCGATGAGATCGATCGGCCGGGTGCTGTAGATGATGTCGTAGTTCACCGGCGGCTCATCCATCACCGCCAGAACATGGATCTTTGCCGCCCGGCCCAAACGGATTAGCGCGTCGACGCAATCCTTGGCCAGCCGGATCTCCTCGCGCGGCGATCGCGGATCAGCGGCCGCCAGCAGATCGTCGTAGGTGTCGATGACCACCAAGACCGGTGTGTGGTCGCGGCGGCCGGTATCGAACCGATCACGCATCAACGTCCATAGGTGGTGGATGTTCTCGGCCTGCTCGTCGATTCCCACGGCCACCGTGGTGTTCGGGTCCGCGGCGAGGTCACCGTACTCGTACTTGTAGCGCGCCAAGATGTGAACGGCCCACCCGGCCCGCGCCGCCTGCTTCGCAAAGCTGCGCGCGAGCTCGCTTCTGCCCGACCCGGGTGCTCCGGTGATCCGCCGGTGCGGCGTCGAGGCGGGATGCCAGGAGATGAGTTCGCCGTCGTCGTTCTGCCCGAACGGGAAGTGCACGCCGTGGTAGTCATTGTCGTCGAGCATGCTCGACGTGACCAGGGAGTGGGTCTTCATGCATCGAGGTATATGCCCGACAATCTGGTGATCCGGTCAGCTCGCCGACACGCCAGCATGCCCGGACCATGGACACCATGGCCCACGCGTTCAGCGCAGTCGAGCATGCCGCCGCCACCGCCTTGGCCGAATGGCAGAAATGCCTCGCCGGCGTCGGCAACCCCACCGCCCGCGATGCCGCCGTCGCGGCGCTGCGTGACGTACTGCCACCCGAACTCGTCGCCCAGGCCGACCAGGCCACCAGCGAGGCCACCGCCGACGCCACCAGCCGCGACCGCCAACTCACCAGCGAGCAAGTAACCGAGCATCTACACCGACTCGGCCTGGCCCCTCAGGACTGGGATCTCGCCGAAATCTGCCGCAAAACCAACAGCTGGATCGGCCACCTACTCGTCGAGCTCGCCGCCACCGACGCCCCCACCTGGAGCCCAGCCGCGCGCGCCGAGCACCGCGCCGAGGTCGGCGCGCTCACCGCCGTCGACTTCGTCGAGCAGTGCGTCATCGAAGCTGGCCCCGATACCGCGCCGTGGCGCGAGCTCCAGGACCGGGTGGACGCTGGTGAATTCGACCGTGCCGACCCGGTCTGGGCGGCCCCAAATCCGTTGCACTAAGCCATGTTTCGCGGCGCGACCTCGTGGTTGGCCAGGTTAGCGCCGAGCTACGTTGATGGGCGACCGTGCGGCTACGGAAGGCTCGAGAAGGTGCTTGTGTGCGACCAGGGGTTTTACCGCGAAACCGCACGTCACACGGTCGAGCAGTTCAGGCGGCCGGCCGGCCGCCCTCCCGCCGACTCGGCGCCCAATCGGCCAGGTCCCAGTAGTCCAGCACGTCCGCGGGAAGTACGCCGTCGTTGAGGACGCCATCGAGCAGAGCATTCGCATCGCTGTCGTGCACCGATCGCGCCCAATGCCGCGAATCCCCGGCACTGCGCTCGCGGTTGCGGGTGTGCAGATACAGCTGAAGGAAGCACTCCCGCGCTTGCTTCTCGATCTCCCACTCCACAGACGGAATCGTCGTACGCCCGGCGCGTAGCGGCGAGATCGCCGCGTCGTAGTCCTGATGCATTCCCCATGGCGGCGCCTCCGGAAGCGGATACATCTCGGCCATCCGGTGCATCAGCTGTTTGAGCGCCGGCCCGCACACCCCGAACTCGAACCCATCGGGCATCTCCTCGACCACCTCGATTGTGCGCGCGCGGCACACCGTCGGATCCTCGCTCGCCCACCTCAGCTCCACGGTCTGCTCGTAGCCGATGAGCCGGACCGGCTGCACCTTCCAGAAGCGCAGCCACGGCAAATACTTGTGTGTCACGCCGAAATGGTTGATGTCGGTGGGCTGGCGAAAGATCCGGAAACCGCGCCGCGACCACGACGTGATCCGCTGCCCGGGCCCGCGCACCTTGGCGAAGGGTCGGTAGTTCACCGTGTCATAGCCCAGGTACGTCGCGACGTACCAGCCGTCGAGGCCTTGAGACTCATCTTCCAGGGTCACGATGCCCAGTCTGACCGCAGAGTGCGACACGAACAAGCGATCGCGGCGCCGCCACCGTGCTCTGCAGGGCATGTAGGTAGCGTCGGCGAAAGAACCGCTGCGCAACCAGCAGCACCGGGAACGCCACCCGCCACAGCCCTGATGGTGCCGGCCGGGTCAGCGAACGCAACGTCAGGAACACCGCGCCAGCCTCGTCGCGATGCACGATAAACGCCTCCTCCCCGCACACCGGATGACCGCGCAGAGTGCCGTAGGCGAACCCGCACCGCTCCTCCCGGGCCACCACCGCCACTACCCGTACCGGCTCGCGTACCACGAATCGTCCCCAGCCGAACGAAATCTGGTACTCCGCGCCCTCCGACACTGCTACGTCGGGACAGACGCGAAACCCGCTGCGCCGCTTAACACCCCACCGAAGTACTTCACCAGCGGCGAACACCCACATCGCATCACCGTGACCGAGGACCACGGTGCGCTCATAGCGGCCGAAACCGGCCGGCGCGGCCGACCAGTTATCGGCACCCGGGTCGGTGAGCCCGGGCTCGGTGTACGTCAGCTCGGACAACCGCCGGCCCAACTCCTACAAGTTTTCCCAGTCGACCGTGACACCACGCGTCGGGTCGGCGGAGAGCTCGGCGGCGTCGCGTTCGAGCGTTTCCATGTAGCCCGGTTGAGCACGAAGGGCGTCGTCGAGTGAGTTCAACGTAGTCCTTAGTTCGGTGACCGATCAGCCCACATCAGAGGATTGTCGGGCACAATATCGCCGCGCACCCCGGCGCGCTTCCACCCCCACCCGACCGCGGCGACCGCATACGGCAACGCCGCGTAACCGGTGAAAAGGTCACGCCGAACCAACATCTCGGCCCGATCCACCTGGGCCAGCGCACGCCACATCGTCGGCATCGACACCGGAGCCATCAACACCTCGGCCCGAAGCCGCGTCACCTCTCCTAACGCCTTCACCCGCAACCTGGCCATCAAATCGGTCTCCGACCACACCGGCGGCAGCGGACGATAACTACGCGAACTGTCCGGCATCAGATCCGCCGCCTCAACTGCGTCGCTGTTCGGGCCGGATCGCCAGTCGCGCACAGGTGCGCATACGCAACATCGGCCAGCCATTCCGCCGACAGCGGCCCGGGCGGAGCATTGAGCAACCACGCGGCCTCATAGGCGCGAGCACGGCGATAGGCATCCACGTACTGGCCGCGGTCATGGGTCAAGTCCTGGGGCGTATGCCGATTCGACTGCGCGTTCATCACCGACGTCCAGTAAGCCGTCTGCAGCTGCGCCCAGCTGCCACCATCCAACGCGCCACCCGGGGTGCGCAGCGCGTCGATGACCGAATGCAGCAGTCCCGCATTGGAATCCACCGGCAACGGGCTGGGCATATCACCGACAATCAACCCTGACCGCACCTGACGCTCATCGGTGGCGGCAGCCGCGTCGGCCGCCAAATCCACACCGCCAGACCACCGCTCACCTTCCGGGAACCGCTGCGTCAGCGCATACACCTCCGCAGACGCGATCAACAGCCGATGCCCCCGCCCCGCCTCGATCTCGGGAATGATGTGCGCCCGAGTCGGATCCACGAACGGGTTCTTCGCCGGGTCGGCCACCTCGAGTTGCACACCCGGCGGCAACTTGTGCGACAGACCACTGATCTCACGCGACGACACAATCGCCCGCAGCACCGACCGCCCGAACTTCTCAGCCCGCAACCGGTGATGCTCCAGCACCGTCTGGGCCGGATCGACCCAACGCTGCCACTCCTGACGCCACCCCGGCCGAGCGAACTCCTCATCAGCAAAAATCGGAATCAACACCGGATCCACCGGCAGATGCACGTGCTGGGGGATGTAGCACTCACCCTCAGACGACGTGATGAAAAACCTCGTCGGCCCGGCATCCCCGCCGGCGCGAGGCAGCCCGATCGCCCAATCCAACGACGGATACCGCCGCCCCGCCCACACCAGCTCCCAAATCAACTGACGGGCCCGCACGATGTCGGGATCTTCGGCACGCTCCACCACACCGTTGCGCACGATCGGCGTACCGACCGGCGGCAACGGCGTGTGAAACGGCCCAGGCTGGCCACCAAGGCTCGGCGGCGGAGGAACACCCGGGGTCGTCGCCGGCCCAGCAGCACCCGGCGGCGGGGGAGGCGGCCCAGCCAACGGCGGAGCCGGACTCAACGGACCCGCTACAGCCGGAGCAGCCGACGACGCGACCGGCGGCGGCAGCGCACTCGACATGCTGGCCGGCTGCACCGACGGCGCCGGAGTGGACGCCGGCGGAGGCGCCGCCGGCACCGCCTGAGGGGGAGGCGCTGCCGGCGGCACCTGCGTCGGAACCGGCACCGAGGCCTTCGGCGCACCACCACCAGACCCCAAGCCGGACGCCGCCGGACTCGCAGCCGACGACAACGGGTTGGCCGGCGACACCGGTGGAGGAGTAGCTCCCGCCAACTGCCCCGGCAACAAGCCCTGAGTCGGCGGAGTGAAAGCAGCCGGCCGAATACCACCAGCACCAAGCCCACCCGCTCCCAGACCACCACCAGGCGGCCCACCGGATCCGGACCCGGATGGACTGATAGGCGGAAGCGCTAGGGGACTACTACTTGGTGCTTGGGAACCTCCGGGAGAAGCGCCCACGGTTCCCGGCGACGCGGGGACCGCTTTCCCCGGGGTCTGCGTGATCCCAGGTTTAGTCTCACCCGCCGGCGGTTTGGCGCTCGGCGCACCGCCGCCGGAGTCTGCACCTGGTTTCTGGTTATTCCCAGGCCGTTGAGTTGTCGTGCCGGGTGCTTCATCGCTTTTCTGCGGAGTTTGTTGCTGACCGGGGCGCTGCCCGCCGCTTCCGGGCGATTGGCCGCCGGCGCCAGTCCCACTACCGGTCTGTGTGGGTGCTGGTCCTTGCTTCCATCCCGCGTTGAGAGCTTGCACGCCGTTGCTTGAGCCGGTGACGGGGGCCGAGCTTGCTTGTGAGATGTGCCATGGCAGGGCGCCCATGTAGGCCGCGTGCTTCGATACCTCTGCGGCCAAGGCAGCGCCGGCCGCGGCGCTCTGTCCGACAAGTTCCGCGTTGGTGGTCTGGATGATCGCGTCGACCATGGCTTGCTTGGTCTCGGCGTCGAACAGCGGATTGCTCTCGATGGTGGAGATCTCTTGCAAGACGAGCCGGACCGTCGACGCCATCGACCTTCGCAGCAGTCCGGCCGTGTCGCCGGCATGCTCCCAGATCTTGGAGGCGTCGTCGCGGGTCTCGGCCAAGAAGTCGTAGTTTCGAGTGACGAGTTCTCGATCGCGGTGCAGCTCGTCGAAACCGTCGCCCTCCAGAGCCTCGCGGAGTTGGGCAGAGTTGGCCTTCATCTCAAGAAACTGCTCACGAGCAGCATCCCGCATCTGACGCCACCGCTGCTGCTCGGCATACAGGTCGGCCGGCGTCGACTCCGGCCACGCACCTTTGAGCATCCGCTCGGCGTATTCCCCGGTTGGCTTATCGTCTGATACAGCTGGCATACCGCGGGCCCCTAACCCATCTCGCAGAATCGCGAAGGCTGATCCCGCGTACCAGTCGACGGGATCAGCCTTTGCCGATGTTCCAGCCGCATCCGCACCATGACCTCGTCGGTCGTCCCTTCGGTGCCAGATTCGACTCTCATTTGCGGATCAGATACCGCAGGCCTCATTCGCGTGGGCCATTGCAGCATCGACAGCGTCGATCTTCGCGTCGGTTTCGGCGCCCGTTGCTGTCTGGCCATGGCTTGCAGCCAGATCAACGATCTGCAACCGAACGTCGCGCACCGCCTTGGTCACGTCAGAGGGCGCACTGGGATCAGTTAGTTGTGCCAGCTGTGCCGCAACCTGAGTGGCTGTGGCATCGAACTCCGCGGTCGCTGTCTTGACGGCAGGGTCATTCCAAGACCAGGGCTGGGGAAGCGCCGCCACCCACTTTTGGTAGGCCGCCGACCACTGCATTCCCAGAGTCTTGTAAGCGCCACAAGTCTGGAGTTTGGCCTGTTCGGGGGACAGGGTTGCAGTGTCAGGGGTAGGTGGTGCAGCCGTTGGAGCCGATTCGGGTTCGTTGGCGCCGCGCAGTGCCCAGCCACCGCCAACGCCGGCCGCGGCTACAGCGATGAGTACGAGGGCGGCCGCGATCCAGCGTGGCCAGCGACGGCGTGGTCCGCGACCGGGGCGTCCACCTTCTGCGGTGGGTGGGTAGTAGGTCGGCGGGGTCGGCGGTGCCGGTGCGGTGGGCACCGAGACAGCCGCGGTCGCGCCGCGTGCCCAAACCTGGTCATGCGTCGTGGTCACGGTCATCTCCCCTCTCCTGTTTCCGCATTATCGCAGTTCGAGCGGTTTGCTTCTAGGTCAAATCCCTGAACCTCGGCGAGAACCGTCGCCGAAACCGGCGCCGGAACCGGCGGATCATGCTTCGGGCCCCCGCCCTTCCGCGCCCTCGGCGGGGTCCACGCGAGGGGATTTGGGTAGCGGGTTGTGCCTGCCCGTTCGGTGATACCAGCCGCGTTGGCCAACTCTCGTACGGTGACCGCGGGCCGGAGCTGGCGCGCGAACTGTGCTGCCGCAACCTCGATTTCCCGCGCTTTCGCGGCCGCGTGACGCGCGCCGGCGATGAGTGCCAGGCAGACTTCGCGGGCGTTCAGGTCGGGGAACATCTCATGTAGGTCGATGCCTGAGGCTGCCGGCGCGGTGGGATCGGCGATGTAGCGTTCGACATCTTCGCCGAGGCCGTCCTCGACTGCTGATGCCTCGTTGCCGAACATGAGGCCGTGAAATGCCAGCTCCTGGATGAACCGAGTGTTCGGGTCTACGTCCATGGTGCCGATCCCTTCAGTCATGCGCTCAACGCGTGTATAGGAAGCAATATACCGGAAGGTGGCTTCAGGAACAAGGCTTCAGTGCGGGCGGGTTCAGACGGGCGAACCCCACCCGCACTGACCGGAATGAGCGTCGACGGTGCATATACCTCAGGGCATGAACGTCAAGGACGTCGTGCGAGCCATCAGCGACCGCCCCTCGCCGGCCAGCCAGGCCGCCAGCCGCGGCGACCCGATCGCCGCGCTCACACTGACCCGCCGCTACACCGACGTCCCCGTGGCCACCCGGGACGGAACCCAGCTCGCCGTCCGCGTCTACGGCCCACCCACCGCCACCCATACCGTCGTCTTTCTCCACGGCTTCTGCCTCAACCGCGCCACCTGGGCACGCCAAATCGCCTACCTCACACGCCGCTACGGCGATGCCGTCCGCATCATCAGCTACGACCACCGCGGCCACGGCAAATCCAGCGGTGCCCCCACCAGCACCTACCGCATCGACCAACTCGCCACCGACCTCGCCGACGTGCTGCGCGCACTCAACATCGCCGGTTTCGTGACGCTGGTCGGTCATTCCATGGGCGGCTTCACCGCCTTGTCCTACCTCGGCTTGCCGGCCCACCTTCGGCCCGTCGAACCGCACGGCCTGGTCCTCGTCGCCACCGCCGCCGGGAAACTCACCGACCGCGGCCTCTGCCGACTACTGGCCACCCCCGCCACCCCAGCACTGTGCGGGCTCGTCGATCACACCCCGACTCAGGTCCTCAGAGCACTGTCCGGGCCGCTGCTCACAGCGCTGCGGTGGCGCGGCATCGACCGTGCCGAACGCATCGCGCTGGTCGCCCTCACGGCGGCCGCGCTGGCCACCACCCCGCTGACGACTGCGGTCGGATTCCTCCCCACGCTCGCCAGCTACGACCAGCACCCGACACTCCCGTCGATCAGTGCCCGCACCGTCATCGTCAGTGGCGGCGCCGACATTCTCACTCCGCCGGCGCACTCGGCCGAGCTCGCGGCCGCCATCCCCGGCGCCACCCACATCCAGCTGCCGCAGGCGGGGCACATGCTTCCTCAGGAAGCACCCCACGTCATCAACGACGCCATCAGCCAAGTCATGGCCGTCACCAGCTCCAGCCTCACCGGATGACGCCGCACCGAGACGGGGAGTTGCATTGAGTGGCAATCAATTTGACGGCATTGACTGGATTGGCTGGTGGGCTCTGGTTGGCGTGATTGTTGGCCCAGCATGTGTTCTTGCATGGGTGGGCATGAAGATCGCGACCACTCGGTATAAGGGGGATCGCGTTGAGTCACCAGACGGGCTGGTCGCATTAGCTGTCGTCCTCGCTGTGTTCAGCATCCCGCTGTGGCCAGCCGGATTTCTACTCCTCGACGGGCGGGTACGCGAGTTTCGAGCCGCCAAGGTTGCGGCGAAAGTGCGGCGGAATCTGAATGCCGCTGGCCGCTCCCTGACT
>NZ_PIZU01000056.1 GCF_002838065.1 Mycobacterium hubeiense
GCGCGCTCGGAACGGACACGAGGAGCGGAGGCCCCGCCCCTTCATGACATCAACGAGAGCTATTGGCTCAGCGGGGTCTCCCGACGGTGCACGACGACGCGGCCGCCGTCCTTGGGCGTGTAGGCCACGCCGCGTGAATGCACTTTCTCGTCAGGCGCAGTGGTAGCGTCGATGATGAAGTGCCGCAACACCGTTCGCAGCACCACGTCCATCTCGACGTTGGCGAACGCGGCCCCCACACAGCGCCGCGTGCCGCCGCCGTAGGGGATCCAGGAGAACGTGGGCGGTCGCTGGCCGATGTAGCGTTGCGGGTCGAACCGTGCGGGATCGGGGAACTCCGCCAACCGTTCGTGAATCTGCGAAATGCTGACCACTATCGAATAGCCCTGCGGGATAACCCATTCGCCGAGTTCGAACGTCGGCGCGTAGACGTGACGGCCGGCGAAGTCGATGACCGTCCGGGCCCGCTGCACCTCGAGAATCGTGGCCTGCCGATACTCGTTGTCGTCGGTGGCCGCCTCGGCGACCAGCTTCGCCAGCACATCGGGATGTCGGGTGATCCGCTCGAACGCCCAGCCCAGCGTGGACGCCGTGGTCTCGTGTCCGGCCGCCAACAGCGTCAACAGCTCGTCGCCAATGTCCTCGCGGGACATGGACGATCCATCTTCGTAGGTGCTGCGCAGCAGCAGAGCCAGCACGTCGTCGCGGTCGTCGAAGTGGGGATCCGCGCGCACGTCGTCGATCAGCCGGTCGATGACCTTGTCGTACTGGCGCCGGTAGGCGGCCAGCCGGCCCCATGGACTGAAGCGACCGTAGGTGCGCGACGGCGTCGGCAGCGCCGACAGCCGCGACCCGAGCGTCACCCACGGCGGAATGATGCGTCGCAGCTCGTCGAGTTTGGCACCGTCGGCACCGAAGACCGTACGCAGGATCGCGTTGAGCGTGATCCGCATCATCGGCTCCAGCGTTGGGAACGCTTGGCCCTCAGGCCAGTTCGCCGATTCGCGGAGCGTTTCTTCTTCGAAGATCTTCTCGTAGTTCTTGATGCTCTTGCCGTGGAACGGCGGCGTCAGCAGGCGACGGCGACGGCGATGCTCCGCGCCGTCGAGCGCGAACACCGAGCCCGAGCCGAGGATCCGCGACAGGTTGGGCTGGATATTGCCGACGTCGTCGGTGTTGGCCATGAACAACTGCTTGGCGAGTTTCGGGTCGCCGACGACCACGGTTCGGCCGAACACCGGGATGTTGAGCCGGAACACGTCGCCGTAGCGGCGCGCGAACTGGGCGACCGTCCACCGGCGGGAGATCGAGAACCCCAGCCCCTGCAGCGCCTTGGGAAGAGGCGGGCCAGGCGGCAGATTCACGGCGCGAGCCGGTGCGGGCAGTTCGATCGTTACGTCGCTCATGACTCTCCCCTGCCGTCGCTGGTACTACGATGTACCGTAGATGTGTTGTACGGTACCGCCTGGTACCAGCGGGCGCAAGGGTGTAATGGAGGCGAGATGACGACAGCGCTAGAGGGTGCGGCCGTCGACGCCGCCCACCCATTCCGGGACCGGTTGCTCGACGGCCTGGCCCAGTCCATCGGCGAGCGGGGCTACCGGGACACCACGGTTGCCGACATCGTGCGGCACGCGCGGACGTCGAAGCGCACCTTCTACGAGCAGTTCGCCAGCAAGGAGGAGTGCCTCATCGAGGTGCTCCGCCGCAACAACGAGGACCTCATCGCGCGCATCCGCGCCGCCGTCGATCCCGAGAAGGACTGGCAGGAGCAGATCCGTCAGGCCGTCGACGCCTACGTCGGTCACATCCAGTCGCGGCCGGCGATCACGCTGGCGTGGATCCGCGAAGCGCCTGCGCTGGGCGCGGCGGCGCGACCGCTGCACCGGCTGGCCATGGAGCATCTGACCGACATGCTGGTCGATCTCACCGACAGCCCGGGTTTCCGGCGAGCGGATTTGGCGCCTATATCGAGACCGCTGGCACTCATACTGCTCGGTGGATTACGGGAATTGACAGCACTTTTGGTGGAGGACGGACGCGACGTGCGGGCGATCGTCGAACCCGCGATCGCGGCCTCGACGGCGATCCTGGGCCGCGGCTAAAGGTCCCAGGTCGGTTCTTGGCTGTTGTGTACATATTTGTTCCGTAGGATGTATGCATGCCACGGCGGACGACGATCGAGATCGATGAGGACTTGCTGGCCCGGGCCAAACGCGCTTTGGGCTTGGCAACCACCCGTGCCACGGTTGAGGAGGCACTTCGGCGCGCCGCTGCTCACGCAGAGCATGCACAGGACGAGCGCGCTGCCCAGCAACGCAAGTACCTCGAGAGGCTTGGTCAGCACGTCGACGTGGATGTCCTCGCGTCGGAGGAGATGTGGCGGTAGCGGGCTGGATCCTCGACAAGAGCGCTGCGGCCCGCGCTTCGGATCCTGTCGTCGGCGCCCAGATCGCCGAGCTCGCTCGGTCTCTCTTCGTTTGCCGCGTGAGTGAGCTAGAGCAGCTCTACTCCGCACGCTCGGCGCGCCACTACGACGAATTGCAGTCGGAGCTACACGCCAGTTTTCCTGTCGTCGCCGCTCCACCAGACCTGCTAGAGCGAGCTCTTACGCTTCAGCGAGACCTTGCCCATCACCACGGAATGTGGCACCGCACGCCCATTCCCGACTTGCTGATTGCAGAGACGGCCATCCATCACGGGCTCGGTGTGGTCCATGTCGACGGCGACTATGCCCGTATTGCCGAGGTTCGGCCACTGGCTGCTCGTCGCCTCGGCTGAACGACCACTCAACTCAGAATCAGCCGCGCCGACTTCTCCAGCCGCTGAGTCATGTCGTCGTAGGACGAGTAGCCCATCCCGGCCCACACCAGCGCTCCGACGTACAGCAGTTCCAGCGACTCGATGACATCGATATCCGTGTTCGGCCCGAGTGCGGCGACCAACCGGTCCCGTACGTCGCGGCCGATGCGCTGCCGGAGCACCTCGACATCAGGATCCTTGCCCAACAACGCATTTGTCACCGCCCCGGCGAACTCCGGCTCGTCGGCCACCAACAGGGCGATGTGCCGCAGCACCTCGATGACACGCGTTGCGGGGTCGTCGGACTCGTGTGCCGCCGGCGGCGCCGAGGCCAGCCTGCGCCAGAAGACCTCGGCGACCAGATGTTCCTTGGAGGAGAAGTAGGTGTAGGCGGTCGCTGCGCCGACGCCGGCCTCCGCGGCGACCCGTCGCACGGTCAGCCCGGCAAACCCTTCGCGGTTGAGGAGCTCGACCGCGGCGCGGCCCAGGCGGTCGACGGTGTCTGCTTGTTTCGCGGTCAGACGGCGTCTGGTCGACTCCAGCGCCGGATCAGACACGTGTCTGGACGCTACTACAACTGGGTAGGCCGGGCAACGGTAAGTTGGGTGCCCATGAGCACGCTTCCCGCGCAGGCCGCACGCCTTTTTGCCCTTGCCGAACAGGTCACCGGGTTCATGCCCGCCGACGAGGGCCGCGCGCTCTACGACGTCGCAATGCGTTACCTGGGTGACGGTGTGGGCGTCGAGATCGGTACCTATTGCGGCAAGTCGACAGTGATGCTGGGTGCGGCCGCCCAACAGAGCGGTGGAGTGCTGTTCACCATCGACCACCACCACGGGTCTGAGGAACACCAACCGGGCTGGGAGTATCACGACGCGTCAATGGTCGACGACGTCACCGGGCTGTTCGACACGCTGCCGACGCTGCGGCACACGCTGGACTCCGCCGGCCTCGACGATCATGTCGTGGCGGTGGTCGGTAAGTCGACGGTGGTCGCCCGTGGTTGGCGAATGCCGTTGCGGCTCTTGTTTATCGACGGCGGGCACACCGAGGAGGCCGCCCAGCGCGACTTCAACAATTGGGCTCCGTGGGTCGACGTCGGCGGCGCGCTGGTGATCCACGATGTGTTCCCGGATCCGAAGGACGGTGGACAAGCACCGTTTCACATCTATCGTCGCGCTCTGGACACCGGCGCGTTCCGCGAGGTGGGCGCGACCGGTTCGATGCGGGTGCTCGAGAGGGTGTCTGGCGAGGCTGGGCGTTTGGGCTAGCGGCTGGTCGCGCAGGCGCAGTCGTACTCGCCCTCCAGCCCGCGCGGCAGGTCCGTGCCGCGGAAGATGCCGTTGGCCGGGGTGGTCCGTGAAAGCGCGTCGGCGGCAAGGATCATCGCGGCGCCTGTCCACGTGGTGCGTTCCACCGGCCACCGCTTGCCGTCGGCATACACCAGGCCGGTCCAGTACGAACCGTCCTCCTCACGGAGGTGATGCATCGCGGCGAACTGTTGGTGCGCACGCGCCGAGTTCCCGATCGCGTCCAAAGCCATTACCAGCTCGCACGTTTCGGCGCCGGTCACCCACGGGCGGTCGTCCACGCCGCGGATCCCCAACCCGGGGACGACGAAGTCGTGCCACCGCTCATCGATACGGGCCTGGGCCGCTGCACCGCGCAGGGCACCGCCGAGCACCGGGTAGTACCACTCCATCGACCAACGGTCCTTGATCGCAAACGCTTCGGGGTGATGTGCGATCGCGTGACCCAGCCGGCCAACGGCGACCTCCCATTCCGGCTGCGGGTCATCAAGGTAGTCCGCCAGCGCCAGCGCACACCGGATACTGTGGTACACGCTGGCGCAGCCGGTCAGCAACGCTTCCTCAAGGGGTCCGGAATTGCTTTTCGCCCAATAGATTTCACCACCGCTGGCCTGCAAGTCCAGCACGAAGTCGATGGCCTTGGCGACGACGGGCCACATGGTCTCGGCGAATGCACGGTCGCCGGTGATCAGCACGTGGTGCCAGACGCCGGTGGCGATGTAGGCGCAGAAGTTGCTGTCGCTGTTGGCATCCTCGATGACGCCGTTGCGGAACTGGATGGGCCACGACCCGTCCGGACGTTGGCGGGTGCGACACCATTCGTAGGCCGCGCGGGCCGGTTCGAGTAATCCCGCAACCGTCAGCGCCATCGCGTTTTCCACGTGATCCCACGGGTCGGTGTGACCGCCCTCGTACCACGGGAGGGCGCCGGACGGTTCCTGGGTCGCAGCGATCGACTGTGCTGTCTGTCGACACTGCTCCGGCGTCAGAACACCGGGCACCCCGGGAGCGTCAGGCACCAACGGGCATCACCGGCTTCGTGAAGTACAGCGCGACACTCTTGCCCACCAACGGGTTCAGCAGCGCTTCCGCCCGCCGAGTGAGCCACAGCTGCGCCATCATGTCCCATACCAACAGCTTGTGATAGGCGTTCACCGCGGGATGATCCGACTTCGACGTGCCCACAGCACATTTCAGCCACCAGAACGGCGAGTGCAAGGCGTGCGCGTGATGGCGGTGCGTGAGAACCATGCCGTGCGCAAGTATTTTGTCACGCAGCTCGCTCGCCTTGTAGATGCGGATGTGCCCGCCCTCGTTCGCGTGATACTCGTCGGACAGCCACCAGCAGATCTGCTCCGGCAGCCACCGGGGCACGGTAACCGCCAGGGAGCCACCGGGTTTGAGCACACGGACCAGTTCGCTGATCGCGCGGTCGTCCTCGGGCACGTGTTCCAGAATCTCGGAGGCGATGACGCAGTCGAAGGTGCCGTCGTCGTACGGCAGGTCCAGCGCATCACCTTTGACGGCCTCGGCCTTGGCTGTCGCGGGCACCTCGCCCTGTTCTTTCATGGCCTGAAGGATCTCGTCGACGTCGTTGAGGTCGGCGGCGTTCTGGTCGAAGGCGATCACGTCGGCGCCGCGGCGGTAGGCCTCGAACGAGTGCCGGCCCGCGCCGCATCCGACGTCGATCATCTTGGTGCCGACCCCGACGCCGAGCCGGTCGAAGTCGACGGTCAGCATTGCGCGACTCGCTCACGGGCCCGCTGGTACACCGCGACCGTCTGTGCGGCAACGGATTCCCAGCTGAATACCTCGAGGGCGCGGCGGCGGCCTGCGGCACCGAGACGACGCAGTTGCTGCGGCGAGTCCAGGAGTTCGCCGAGTACTGCGGTCAGCTCTTCGACATCGGCCGGGCGCACCAACCGCGCGCATTCGCCGTCGGGCCCAACGACTTCCGGCAGCGCACCGGCGCGGCTGGCGACGATCGGGGTGCCGCTGGACATCGCCTCGACGGCCGGCAGCGAGAAGCCCTCGTAGAGCGAAGGGATGCACGCGATTTCGGCCGACGCCAGCAGACCGGCCAGCTCCGCGTCGGATAGCCCGCTGGAACTGTGCACGATATCGGAGATGCCGAGTTCTGCGATCAGCTTCTCGGTGGGCCCGTTGGGTTCGAGTTTCGACACCAGCTGCACGTCGACGTCGCGTTCGATGCGCAGCTTCGCGACGGCGTGTAACAGGTGGCTGACGCCCTTGAGCGGCACATCGGCACTGGCGATCGCGATGATGCGGCCGCGCACCCGCTCCCCGGCGGGCTTGAACAGTTCGGTGTTCACACCGAGCGGCACCACCTGCAGCTGGCTGGGCGAGACGCCGAAGTCTTCTGCGATATCGGTCGCCGAGGACGACGACACGGTGAGCAGGTCGGGAATCTGTTGTGCGACCTGCTTCTGCATCTCGGCAAAGCCATACCACCTGCGCACCAACGGCTTTCGCCACCACCGTGCGGCCGCGACGTCGACCACCCGGTCGCGGGTGATCGGATGGTGCACGGTGGCGACCACCGGCAGCCCCAATTCGGCGATCTTGAGCAAGCCGGTGCCGAGACTCTGATTGTCGTGGACGACGTCGAAGTCATCGCGACGCTCGGCGAGGATGCGTGCCACGCGAAGGCAGAACGTCCGCGGCTCGGGGAAGCCGGCCGTCCACGTCGTCAGCAACTCGAGCGCATCGATGCGGTCGCGGATCTCGCTGGGCCGCGGAATCCGGAACGGGTCCGGCTCGCGGTAGAGATCGAGGCTGGGTACTTTGGTCAACCGCACGCGTGGGTCGAGGCCCTCGGGATAGGGCTGCCCAGAGAACACCTCGACGTCGTGGCCGAGCTCGACGAGCCCGCGGCTGAGGTGGCGAACATAGACGCCCTGCCCGCCGCAGTGGGTCTTGCTGCGGTAGGACAACAACGCGATGCGCACTAGCGGAGAGATCCAGACTCGATGTACGAAGCCGCCATGAGCAGGTCAAATCGTGTCACGCGCCGACTCCGAACCCTCTGGACATGTGTCCAGACTATAGTTTGACGTGCTATCTGACGCAACGCGTCCGTCGGTGGCCTTAACAGTCCCGTGCGGCGCGGCATCTGATCTGATTGCCGGGTGGACGCCTTCGAGCGGTTGGTCGCCGGCCTCGACTATCCGATGTACGTGGTGACGACTTCAGCAGGCGGCCAATCGGCCGGCTGCCTTGTCGGGTTCGCCAGCCAGGTGAGCATCGACCCGCCGCGGTTTCTGGTCGCGCTGTCGAAGCGCAACCACACCTTCCGGGTCGCGCAGGATGCGCGCCACCTCGCAGTGCACCTGATACCGCAGGGCGATCGGGAGCTGGCGGAGCTGTTCGGCAGCCAAACCGGCGACGAGATAGACAAGTTCAGCCGCTGCTCGTGGCGCGCGGGCCCGCACGGACTGCCGATCCTCAGCGACGCGGCGGCCTGGTTCGCCGGCGTCGTGCTGGACCGGGTCGACGTCGGCGATCACGTCGCGCACGTGCTCGAACCGGTCGACGCAGACGCCCCCGACGACTTCGACTTCGTCAGCTTCACCGACGTCAGCGACCTCGACCCCGGCCACGACGCCTGACCGCCGCTTGCCAGAGCTTGTCACAGAGCTTGTCAGAGCCCCGGCGTAGGCTCTCGAACATGAGTTCGATACTGGTATCTGAGCGCGACGTCGTCGTCGAAACCCTCGACCGGCTGGACGCCGCCTACAAAGAGTTGGACGCGCTGACTCTGCACACCTTGTCCCGCGTGGAGCTACAGGAGGTCATGGGCCGGCTCAACGCCGGGGAGAAACGGTTGGCCGCCGTCCAACGACGACTCCTCGGTCGCCTGCTCAGCGATTCGTCGCCGCGGCGTTTCGATGCGACGGAGATGCTCTCGCGGCGGCTGCGAATCTCGCCGGCCGAGGCGCGCAAGCGCATCGCCGACGCGGGATGCAGCGCGCCGCGCGTCAGGCCTTCGGCTTCAGCATCCACGCCGGAATCCAGTGCGTGACGGAGCGGCGCCGCGCGCCGTAGGCGATGGCGTACGTAACAAGGCCCCACCAATAGCCCTGCTCGCACATGCCCCAGCAGGTGAGGCGGCCCTCGACGACGGAGTGCATCTGCAGGCCGGCGGGGTTGTAGCCACCGCTGCGGTGGGGCTCGCGGGGGAACAGCGCCCCCAAGTCGACGAGCACTACGACCGGCGGCTCAACCGGGCGAAACGCCTGCTGGACGGGTTGGCCGTTGTAGCCAATCGACTGCAGATCACCCACTGATCGATTATACGTTCGAAGACTGCCGTCCCGGTAGCACGAAAGCGAACGGTCTGGGGTAGCCGAGTCCGCTCAGTCGCGCCTCGCGAACCGCGGCGATATCGACGGAAACCACGTCGCCCGACGACGGCTCGTAACACTGCAGCACCTCACCGGCCCTGTCGACGAGCAAAACCCAGTGGCGAGGGATGACGCGCCCGATCAGCATGGCGACGGGCCAGCCGGCGTCGAGCGCGTGCCGCACATCCGAAAGGTCATCGCGCGCACCGTGATGCGGCCGCCAGCGGTACCGCAGCCCCAATCCCGCGCTGCGCGCGGTAAGCGCACGCGCCATGCCCATCGGGGTGGTGCCGAGCCGTCGCGGCCAGAGCCGGTTGACCTCGGCATGGATTCGGCCCTGCTCCTTCGCGAACCACGCCAGCGCGGGTGATGCGACCGTGTGGGTGCCGGGCTCGAGCAGCGCGGCGCGGTAGCTCGGATCCAACAACGCGCCCGCCACCACCGCGACGGTGGGCCCGCACGTGACGCCATCGCGTTGTCGGAGTCGTAGGCCGGCGAGTTTCATCCGCCTCAGTGTCGCAGTAGAGACCGGCGCGGGGCATCAATTCCTGCCAACCGTCAACCAATAACTGCCACCGGAATTAAACCTCTGACCTGTTGGTTTAACGGATCAGACCGGAACCAAGAACCACCGGAACCGGCCGACACAGCGTCCGAACCGCGTCCCTGACTCCACGGCTCGAACACAACTGAAGAAGAAGAAAGAAGAAGGCACCAACCATGAAGAAGTTCGGATTGGCCACCATCGTCGCCAGCGGTCTGACCGCCGCCGTGCTCGGGCTCGCCGCCCCTGCGCAAGCTGCGCCCACCGGACCCGGCAACGCGGAGCAGACCATCAACGAGTTGCAGGCCCAGGGCTACCACGTGGTCGTCAACCGCATCGGCAATGCGCCGCTTGATCAGGCCACCGTTGTCTCGATTCGGCCCGGCCAGACCTACAGCCGCACCGATCGCAGCGGGCCCGGCGACGACCTCCGGACCACCATCACCGGCAAGACGGTCTACGTCGACGTGAAGTAGTCCGGCGAACGCAAAGGCCCCTGACTTCGGTCAGGGGCTTTTTGCGTGGTCGGTCCGTGGGTAACCGACACAATCATGACGTTCGATCTCACGCCCACCGCCGCTCAACACGACCTGGCCCGGCGCACCCACGAATTCGCCGAGGAGGTCATCCGGCCCGTGGCCGCCGACTATGACCAGCGCCAGGAATTTCCGTGGCCGATCCTCGAGGAGGCCGCCGAGCGCGGGTTCTACAGTCCGCTGTTCTATCGCGACCTCATCGGCGATCCGACCGGTTTGTCGCTGCCCATGTTCATGGAGGAATTGTTCTGGGGCTGTGCGGGTATCGGGCTGGCGATCGTCATGCCGGCGCTCGCGCTCTCGGCGATCGGCCAGGCTGCATCGCCCGAGCAGATGTTGCACTGGGCACCCGAATGTTTCGGTGTGCCCGGCGATCTCAAGCTGGCCGCGCTGGCGATCTCCGAACCCGAGGGCGGCAGCGACGTGCGCAACCTCCGCACCAGGGCCCGTCGCGACGGCGACGACTGGATTATCGACGGCCACAAGATGTGGATCGGCAACGGCGGCATCGCCAACGTGCACGTCGTCAACGCGGTGGTTGACGAGGAGCTCGGCCACAGGGGCCAGGCCCTGTTCGTCGTCCCCGGCGGCACCCCCGGACTCGAGATGGTCCGCAAACTCGACAAACTGGGCTGCCGCGCCTCCCACACCGCCGAGCTCAAATTCAACAATGTGCGCGTGCCCGCCGAGAACCTGTTGGGCGGGCAGGAGAAGCTCGACCGCAAACTGGCCCGCGCCCGCGAAGCCGTCGCCGGTGCCAGGCATTCCGGTTCGGCGACGCTGGGCACCTTCGAGCAGACCCGTCCGATGGTCGCCGCACAGGCGCTCGGAATCGCTAGGGCCGCATTGGAATACGCCACCGAATACGCCAACCGCCGGGAGGCGTTCGGCGCACCGATCATGGACAACCAAGGGGTCTCGTTCCCGCTCGCCGACCTGGCCACCCAGATCGATGCCGCCCGGCTGCTGACCTGGCGGGCGTCATGGATGGCCGCCACCGGCGTGCCGTTCGACCGCGGCGAAGGGTCGATGTCCAAGCTGGCGGCCAGCGAGGTGGCGGTCAAGACCACCGAACGCGCCATCCAGACCATGGGCGGCTGGGGTTACGTCAAGGACCATCCCGTGGAGAAGTGGTACCGGGATGCCAAGTTGTACACCATCTTTGAGGGCACCAGCGAGATCCAGCGCATCGTCATCGCGCACGCACTCGGCGCAGCCGATGGCGCGCCACCGCTGCACATCGATCTCGAGCCCTCCGGCGGACCGCTCAATCGGTGGTTCGGCCGCGGCACCCCGTTGCGTACCCGGGCGGCCAATGCCGCGCTTTCCGTCAAGGACAGCGTGCCCGGGCCGATAATGCGGGTAGCAATGAACGTGTTGCGTCCACCCCGCAAGTGAAAGGTCGCGACATGAGCGTCAGAATGATGAACCTGCTCAGTGACAGCCTCCACGAGCTTCGCTATGAGCCCACCTCCAAACGCATTCGCGTTTCGCTCGCCGGGGAGCCGGTCGCCGAAACCTGTGATGCCCGGCTGGTGTGGGAGCCCCGTCGCGTCGTGCCCACCTACGCCGTGCCCGTCGAAGCGCTGACGGCACAACTGATTCCGGCCGGCGCCGAATCGTATGCCGACGAAGACGTCGGCGTACGGCTGCCCGCCTTCAGCTCCCGGCCGGTCCTCGACCCGACGGTGCCGTTTGATGCGCATTCCTGCTCGGGTACCGCGTATGACGTGATCGCCGGCGAGGAGACCGGCGCCTCGGCGGCGTTCCGCCCTCACGATCCCGACCTCGCCGACTACGTGATTCTCGAGTTCGCCGCGTTCGAGTGGCGCGAGGAGGCCGAACCGATCGTCAGCCACCCGCATGATCCGTTCAAACGGATCGACGTGTTGCGCAGCGACCGCCACGTGCGCATCGAACTGGACGGCCGGGTGCTCGCCGAATCCTCACGGCCCAAGCTGCTCTTCGAAACCCTGCTGCCCGTCCGGTTCTATCTGCCCCGCGAGGACGTCGTGGTCCCGCTTGAGCTCAGTGACACCGTGTCCTACTGCGCCTACAAGGGCCGGGCCGCCTACTACTCGATCCCGGACGGTCCGCGTGACGTCGCGTGGACCTATCACGAACCGCTGCACGACGCCGAACAGGTGCGCGACCGCGTGTGCTTCTTCGACGAACTGGTCGACGTGATCGTCGACGGCGAACGCCGCGAGCGGCCCGTCACGCCGTGGAGCGGCTAGAAGTTCAACGGATACCCGCCGCTGACCTTCAGCGTCTCGCCGGTGATGAAGGACGCCTCATCCGAGCACAGAAACAGCATCGCCGACACCACGTCGTCCATCGTGCCGAGCCGGTTGATCAATTGCCGTTCGTAGACGAATTCGTCGATCATCGGGCGCGGCAGGTCGGCAAGCGCGTTCTCGGTGTTCATGAGTCCAGGCGCAATTGCATTGACACGGATGCGATCCGGCGCCAGCTCGGTGGCGAACGCGACCGTCAGTCCGCGCACGGTCAGTTTCGAGACCGCATACGGCGTCGCACTCATGTACCCCGCCATCGACGAAATGTTCAGCACCACGCCGCCGCCCCGGTCGCGCATGGCGTCGCGACATGCCAGCGTCGTGTTGATCACGCCCATCACATTGACGTCGAACAGGGAGCGAATCTCGCTGCGCGACAACACCCCGAACGGCTGGTTGTACTTCGTCAGGTGCAGTCCTGCGTTGTTGATCAGGATGTCGATGCCGCCGAAGCGATCGACGGTGGCAGCTGCCGCGGCCGTCACCTGATCCTCGTCGGCGACGTCGCAGCGCACCGCGATCGCCGAATCCAGTTCGGCCGCAGTGCGTTCAGCCATGTCGACATCCACATCGAGGATCGCCACACGGGCGCCCTCCGCCGTCAACGCACGGGCAAAGGCCCGCCCGAACCCGATGGCGCCGCCGGTGATGACGGCGGTGCGCCCGTCGAACCTCACAGTCGCTCCACGGTCGGCGCAGCGGTTGCCCCGGTGTCGGTGGCGCTACCTTCAGGCAGGAGCTGGGTATCGAATTCCCTCATCGCATCACGGTACTCGGGTCGCTCCCAGAACCCAGAGTGCCCGCAGATCGGCGGGTAGCTGCCGTCGGGTCCACGCGCGAGGCTCTCGACGTCGAGCAGACGAAAGTCGACGCCCCGCAGCGCCGCGTGCATGCCGCGGTCCAAATCGTTCGTCACCCACGATCCGATGGGATCGCTGTGCGCCCACAGGTTGATCCAGCGAGGTCGCTGTCGGCTACGGATCTCCGCGAGGACGCGGATTCCGAAGTACGCCGGAAAGTTTCGGGTGTACAGCCGTCGCAGTGGGCTTCCGAACGTCAGCAGGGCGACGCGGCGGTCACGGCGCATCTGCAGCACGCTCGCGGCGGCGATGATGCTGCCCTGGCTGTGCGCCGCGAGCACCACACGGGTGTCACGCTCGTCGACCAACTCTTCGGTGCGCCCCACCAGATCCGGCACCGTGCGTTCGCCGTAGCACGGCGGGGTCAGCGGATGGTTGGCCCGCGGCCAGAACGTGATGACATCCCACAGCACGGCCACCACCCGGCGCAGTTGGCGATAGCGGTACGCCGCAACCACCACCGCGACCAACGCTGCCGCCAACGCGGCGGCGATGAACACGCTGACGTTGGTGATCGCGGGCGAATACTCGGGCTGCCAGACCAGCAGCACCGCGATCTCCCCCACCGCCACCACCGCAAGCCACCCGACGATCGGTGGCCCCAGGTCGGTCACTGCCGCCCAGGCGCGCGACGAGGCGACCTCTTTGGCGCGGGAATCGGATTCCGTTGCCCCGGGGTGCTCTTCGAGGACTGCACGCAACTCCCCGCGCCGGCTCCGCATCACCCACCACCACACCCACAGCACGGTGAGCGCCGCGACGACGATCAACACCGCGATCGCCACGGCCGTCCAGAAGTACTGCGGCGGCACGATCAACGGCGCATCGTCGTCGCGGTCGACGACGGCGGCAGCGTCCGTCGTCGACGCCACCGCCCTACCGAAACCCTGTGCCGCCAACAGTCCCACGCCGACGCTGAAGCCGCAGGCCACCAGCCACCCGACCAGAGCCACGAACGGTGACGCGAACCCGCGCAGGGACGGCGCGAACCCGTCGTCCGCCGGACGCCGCAGCCCGAACATCGACCAGGCGGTGCACGCGAACAGCCCCGTCAACAACACGATCTGGATGATGAACATCGCGTATATCGCCCTGTGCAGATCCGGATAGTGCGACGGCACGGGCACTTTCGCGACACGCGCGAGGGCCGTCCACGTCAACGACGCACCGAGAACGGCCAGCGAAACCCACCTCAACCACTGCAGTGGGCCCGTCAGCCGCTCGGCCCCACTGCCGCCGCGCGCCGTCGCCGGATTCCACGCCGCCGCAACCACGGCGAACCCCAGGATCAGACCGTTGATCGCCAACAGTCCGATGCTCACCGCGCGGCCCTCAGTGCCGTACCGGACCGGCACGGCAAGAACGAGCCCCGCCAACCCCGCCGTCCACGCGATCACGTGGCAGGCCCGCAGCCGCGAAACCGACGGATCGAGCGCCCAGAACGTCGCGGATTCCAGCGGAACCTCGCCGACGGTGACGGCCGGGTCCGGCGGCTCGCCGACCAAGCGCGCGTTCTCGCGGCCCAGTCGCCACAGCACCCCGATCACCGCCATCAGCGGCAGCGCGCCCACCGCGACCTGCAGCCCGCGCGGCCACGACACCAGGTATCCCAACGGCCAGAACCGTTCACCGCAGTAGTCCAAACCCACACACTGCCAAACGATTACGTCGATCACCACCACGGCCGTCGCGAGCATCAACGTCAACGTGAACGACAGCGCGATCACCCGCAGCGCGCCCACCGACAGTGCGGCGGCGAGGCGGCGGCGCGGCGCGGCGGGAGGCAACATCCAGTGCGCCAGGTTGATGAAGATGAACGGCAGGAACAGCAGCCACAGCGCGCGGCTGGCCGGACCCGAGGTGAGTCCGCCCCACGAGTACGCCTCCAGCACCCGCCGCCACGGGCCCGCAGCGCCGTTCTCGCTGCGGCGGTAAAAGCCCGCCTTCTCGTCGCCGCGAACCTCGCGCAGGTCGTCGACCGTGGTGCCCAGCATCGCCTCGGGCGGCGTGCCGGAGACGCCGTGCACCCGCAGTTCGACGACGACTCCGGACATGCACACATCTTGACGCGAACACGCCCGCCGCGAGGCTGTAGTTACCGAGGCCCCTTCTCGCAGTTATCCTCGGCAACTACAGTTTCGCGGTTCTGGTCGGCCCGCCGCGGGTTGATCGTCGGCACTCGCGGGTATTCGTGCCGGCATGGACCAAGGCGATGCGCCGCTGCTTGACGCCCTGATCGACTACCGAAAGTCCAAGCGGTACGGCTTCACCCCGCCCGGCCACCGGCAGGGCCGCGGCGTCGACGAGCGCGTCCTCGAGGTGCTTGGCTCTCAGCCGTTCCGCGACGACGTGCTGGCCAGCGGGGGCCTCGACGACCGCCGCACCCGCAACAAGTACCTCAAGCACGCCGAAGATCTGATGGCCGAAGCGGTCGGGGCCGAGGTGGCGTGGTTTTCGACATGCGGCAGTTCGGCGTCGGTGAAGGCGGCGATGCTGGCGGTGGCGGGCGGCAGCGACGGCGGGCTGCTGGTCGGGCGCGACAGCCACAAGTCGATCGTGGCCGGGCTGATCTTCTCCGGCGTGCAACCGCGGTGGATCACCCCGCGCTGGGACGCCGACCGGCACATCTCGCACCCGCCGTCACCGGAGGACGTCAGCGCCGCCTGGGACAAGTACCCCGACGCGGCGGGCGCACTCGTGGTCAGCCCCAGCCCGTACGGCACCTGCACCGACCTGGCCGGCATCGCCCAGGTGTGCCACGACCGGGCCAAGCCGCTGATCGTCGACGAGGCGTGGGGCGCGCACCTGCCGTTCCACGAGGACCTGCCGACGTGGGCGATGGACGCCGGCGCCGACGTCTGCGTGGTCAGCGTGCACAAGATGGGCGCCGGCTTCGAACAGTTATCTGGGGTCAGTTTTTGATGTTGACTGTTGTTCCCTCTGAGGGCAGCTGAGCTGAATTGGCCTGATTGGTAACAGTTTCTGCCGAGGGTGTTTCCGCTTACTGGTTGAGTTGAACTGCCCCGGGTTTTGTTCCTAGTCGGTTGCGAGGGCCGGGGTTGGCTGGCTCGCAGGGTGTGAGGCGCGCGGTGTGGGCGGCCTCGTACTCGGCTGGTGGTACGTAGCCGAGGGCTTCGTGCAGGCGTTCCTGGTTGTACCAGGCCACCCATTCGGCTGTCGCGAGTTCGACGTCATCGATGCACCGCCAGGGCTTGCCGCGACTGATCAACTCGGTCTTGTAAGCGGCTTTGACCGCCTCGGGCGAGGGCGTTGTCATAACTATCGCCACGGGATCCGAACCGACGGGGTGATCCCAAGCTCGGCCAGCCGGTCGGACATCTCGGGCAAGGTACCGTCCACCACCTGAGTGTGCAGACCGACGCACTCGAATCGGTCGTCGCTGGTGTTCGTGCGATGGGCTACTCGGTGACCGACATCCGGATCGAACCCACCGCCTCCTACGCGATGGCGCAAGGACCCGATGACCTGCTGGTCGAGATCTTCCAACCGGACCCCGATGCCATCCCGCCCGACCTGCGCGATGTGGTGTTGGGCCACGAGTTCGTCGGGGAGGTGATCGCGCACGGGCCGGGGTGCTCGCAGCGGTTCCCGGTGGGAACCCGGGTCACCTCGATCCCGATACGCCTCGTCGACGGCGGCACGGGCGGGACCAGGATCATCGGTCAGCATCCGGACTCACCGGGCAGTTTCGCCGAAAAGCTGGTGGTCGCCGAGGTGATCGCGCGCGAGGTTCCCCGGGAGACCGACCCCGACGCCGCCGCACTCACCGACGCGTTCGCAGTCGGCGAATTCTATGTCCGCAACGCCCGGCTGACCGACGGGGAGATTCCGATCGTGATCGGTGCCGGGGCCATCGGCCTGTCGGCCGTCGCCGCGCTGGCCCGCCGCGGCATCGAACCCATCATCGTGTCCGATTTCGACGCGGGACGTCGCGCCCTGGCCCGCGACGCGTTCGGCGCGCACATCCTGGTCGACCCGGCGCAGGAGTCACCGTTCGCGGTGTGGCGCACCCTGCGCGCCGAACGCGATCTATGGGGTTCGGCGGTCATCGAGTGCGCCGGCGCTCCAGGGCTGGTGCAGCAACTGATCGCGGAGGCCGACATGGGCACCCGGATCGCCTGTGCGGGCGGCTGGTACACCGGCGACACCCTCGACATCACTGCGGCCACCCGCACGGGTGTGAACGTCCAGTTCGGCGGCGGGCCGATGCCCGAGGACTGGTACGGGACTCTCGATGCCATCACCGCGGGCAGCCTCGACCCGCTGCCCAGCGTCGGCGCCGTCATCGGCCTGGACGAGGTGCCCGCCGCCCTGGAACAAGTCCGGCGCTCGCAAGGTCCCGCCCGGGTCATCATCCATCCGAACGGAGCTCCCCGATGAACGGGTATCGCGACCACCACGAGATCACCGAGGTGCTGATCCGCTACGCCACAGGCATCGACCGGCGCGATTGGGAGTTGTTCCGCACCGTGTTCACCGCCGACTGCGTGCTGGATTACGGCCGAATCGGGACGTGGCACGGCATCGAAGAAGTCGTCGCGTTCATGCGGCAGTCCCACGATGCGGCTGGGCACACCCTGCACCGCATCGGCAACATATCGACCGCCGTGGACGGGGACCACGCGAAAGCCACCAGCTACGTCGACGCGGTGATCATGTCGCCCGAGGGCACATCCGGGGTCAACGCCGTCGGCTACTACGACGACGAGCTGATCCGGGCCCGGACCGGCTGGCGAATCCAACGGCGCCGTTTCACCACTGTCCGAATCGGCGCGACAGCCTGATGAACCCGTTGGCCGACGAACTTTCCGGGCCTCCGATCCCGGCGTGGTCGGTCCGACGGCCCTGATTCCTCGAACGGAAATTCACCCATGCACCGTAGAACTGCCCGCCGCCCCGACGCCGTCGTGGCCGCCTGTCTCTCTCGGCTGCCGCTGCGATCACCGGCCCGGCCGGCGGCCGCGATGTGATCGGCGAACAGATCCAGGCTCTCGCCCCCACCTACGGCGCGGTGGTCGAGGAGATCCACCGCCGCGCCCCGCGCGCGGCGATCTACCTCGTCGGCTACCCGCAGGGCTTCCGCGCTGGAGGCTGTCCCGGCGTCCAACCAGCGTGGGCCGATGACGCCGACTACTTGCAGGGCAAGATCGACCAGCTCAACTCCGTCATGCGCGGCGAGGCCATCGAGCACGGTGCCGGCCACATCGACCTCGACACCTCTTACCCGCGGCCACGACGCCTGCGCAGCCCCCGGCCAGAACTGGATCACAGGTGCCCTGCCCGATCCCGATGCGCCGGTACCCATGCACCCCAACGCCGCCGGTCATGCCAACATCGCCCGCCAGATCATGGAGGTCCTGCCCCGATGAACATCCCCCGCCGCTACCGAGTCGTCCAATGGACCACGGGCAAGGTCGGCTCTCTGAGCTTGCGCGGTGTCCTGGACGACCCTCGCCTGGACCTCGCCGGGTCTACGCACACTCCGAGAGCAAAGCCGGCCTCGACGCCGGCGCCCTGTGCGGGCGCCCCGACACCGGCATCACCGCGACCCGCGATATCGACGCCCTGCTCAGCTGCGGCGCCGACGTCGTCCTCTACACCCGACAACTGGCCGACCTCGACGACCTGACCCGGCTACTGGCCAACGGCCTCGACGTCATCAGCACCAACCTGCTACTCAACCTCGGCGGTGTCAGCGGGGAGACCGAGGCCCGCCTGCGTCAGGCTTGCGCGGAGGGCGGCAGCTCCCTGCACATCAGCGGGGTCAATCCCGGCTGGATCAACACTATGACCGCCGCCATGACCGCGGTGTGCCGCGACATCCGTGCCGTCACGATCTCCGAATCCGCCGACGTCTCGGTCTACGAATCCCCCGAGACCTGGCAAGCCTTCGGCATCGGCCTGCCCGACCCCACACCCGCAGTCCACGACATGGCCCGCGGCGACCTTTAGGTTGCCGTAGCGGATCTTCCCAGCGGGGACTCCGCCGAGGATCTCGAAGGCATGCACATGGCCTTCGAAGAATGCCTCCTGCCCGCCGGTCGCCGAGGCTCGGTGAACAGCCTTGGCGGAGTGTGACATTCGCAACGAGAACAAGTGACAGGTGACGAGTTGGCCGCGTAGTCGCACACTGATTTCGCCGAAGTCGACCTCGGCTTCTCGGCCGGGCAGGTGTGTCTGTGGAACGAAGACTCCGGGCACGCCGCGACCGCACTCGACACTGATCTCGGGTCGCCGTTTGGCCACGTAAGCTCGCACCACGGGGTAGGACACATCGTCCATGCCACACTCGCTGTGCAATTGGTCGAAGATCCGGGTCACCGTGTGGCGTTGCTTGCGCGGCGCGTCGAGATCTGCGCGCAGCATGTTATCGATCAATGGCTTGAACGGATCAAGTTTCGACGTTCTCGGTGGGTAGGCGGCTCGCGGCGGTGGCCACGCCGACGCCACCGCCGCCTTCACCGTGCGCCATCCGACACCATGTTTGCGCTGGATCTCGCGACCGGAAACACCAGCGCGGGCGTCACGGCGGATCGCCGCGAATAATTCAACCCGAGTATTCCGCGTCATCAATCGGTTTCATGGCCGCCCCACCATTATCGCGGTATCGTCTCTTGGGTAGCGCGGCCGGCTTTGAGCGCGGCGGCGGTGTCGACGGCGCGGTGGGCTTGGTGGCGAGCCGCGGCAAGGGCGACATCGTTTGGGGGACCATCGGCGCTCACATGCGACGTGCCGTAGGGGTTGCCCGATCTGAATTGGATCGGGTCGGTGTAGCCAGGGGCCACGATGACGCCGCCCCAGTGATAGAAGGTGTTCGCTAACGCCAGGATGGTCGACTCTTGCCCACCGTGAGCGGTGGTCCTGGCGGTAAATGCCGAATACACCTTGCCGGCAAGAGCGCCTTGAGACCACAGAGGGTAAGTGGTGTTGATGAATGCCCCGAGTTGGCTAGCTGGGTTGCCGTAGCGGGTTGGTGTGCCGAACAGCACCACATCGGCCCAGGCCAGGTCATCGAGGCTGGCCTCGGTGACGTCGGCGGTGTCTTGCACGTGCGTGCGCCACGCCGCGTTCTCGTCGATCGCCTCCGGTGGGGCCAGTTCGCGGATCTTGCGCAATCGCACGGTTGCACCGGCTTTTTCCGCGCCTTCGGCGATGGCCTGCGCCAGGTTGTGCACGGTGCCGGTGGAGCTGTAGTAGATGATCGCTGCCTTTACGGGTTCCATGATCGCGTTCCTTTCTTGACGAGGTCCGCTTGACGAACCCCGGGGGCCTATCCGAAGTTATCACTATATGATTCCGAAGTGTACACTTCGAGTTGTAGAGTATCGTGACACAGTCGGCTCACCAGGGAGGAGGCGCACCGCGCATGACTCTTCACATGACCGGACGTAGTGGCCACACCGTCGTCGACGATGGCGGCGCACGCATCGGTAAGAACGGTGAACTCCAGACAGCCCGGGAAGCGGCGGCAGGGCGCATCGACCACCTCCGGCCTGTTCACTGTGAGGAGATGCTGTGAGCGCCACTGTCATGGACGGCGCCGCCGTTGCCAGCCGTATCCTTGCCGAAACCGCCAATCGAGCAGCGCAATTCGAACGTGCGCGAGGTCGCAAACCATGCCTGGCGACCGTGCTGGTGGGTGATGACCCCGCGTCACACACCTATGTGCGCATGAAGGCCAACCGCTGCCGCACGACGGGTCTGGACTCTCAATTCCTTCACCTACCCGGAGACGCCAGCACCAACGACGTGGTCGAGCTCGTCGGCACACTGGCCGGCGACAACATCGTCGACGGAATCTTGGTGCAGCACCCGTTGCCACTACAGGTTCAGCAGCGTCCGGTGTTCGAGGCGATCACCCCCGCCAAGGACCGTCGACGGCGTCACTGCTGCATCCTTTGCGTCGATGGCCTTGGGTGTCAACGGGTTTCATTCCTGTACCCCTGGCGCCATCTTGCGCCTTCTTGACGCCTACGCCGTCGACCCGACCGGGCAACGAGTCGTCGTCATTGGCCGCAGCCCCATCCTGGGCAAACCGGTTGGCATGCTGATGCTGGCGCGCGACGCCACAGTCACGTATTGCCATTCCACGACAGACCTCGCCGAGGACGTCGGCGCCGCCGACATCGTCATCGCTGCCGTCGGCCGTCCCGAGCTGGTCAAAGGCGACTGGATCAAACCCGGCGCGGTCGTCATCGATGCCGGCGATAACCCCGGCAACGTCGGTGACGTCGAATACGCCAGAGCCGCCCAGCGCGCGCGACTCATCACACCCGTGCCCGGTGGTGTCGGACCGGCCACCATCGCCGTCCTGCTCTCCCAAACCGTTGATGCCGCCGAGTCGGCCCGCAACAGTTGACGTCGCGTCATCCACCGAACCCGGCCCGCCGCTCAGAACCGATATCGGACTTTGTCTAGGGGAATTCGACCGTCGACAGCGAAGACTCCCTCTGCGCGCAGCAATTCGAGTTGGCGGGTTGCGAGATGGCGGGCCGGCCGCCCAGATGCGCGGATCACTCGGTGCCACGGTAGGTCGCGGGAGTCGGTCCGCATGATCCAGCCCACTATTCGCGCGCTGGAAAGCCCTGCGGCATCGGCGATGACCCCGTATGTCACGACAGAACCAGGAGAAATTGCCGACACCAGTGCACGGACCTGCTCGACTTGGGCTTCTGTTACTGGCGGGGATGACCGAAGTCCCTGCCTGATGGCGTGGAATCCGGTAGGAGGTTCACTGGCCCCGCGGATGCCCGGAGCGGCCCCACCCTCGGTGACAGCCGGGGCCGCAGTCTCGTTGAGGAACGCGGCACGGGCGCATATTTCGACGACGGTGGTGGGGCACCACGTCGTCGCGGTGTTCGGCGTGTTCGCAGGGGTTTGTGTCACGAGGCCTTCCTGCCGCGAATCGTCAGGTTCCAGGAAATACTAAGGTAGCACTTCCTGTTTTCGCAGTGCATAGTTCGAGTTGTTGTATGATGGTGTGGATGGCGAAACGTTTTTACAACCAGTACTGCGGGCTTGCCTCCGCGCTCGACGTGCTCGGCGACCGATGGTCATTGTTGATCGTGCGCAACCTGCTCTTGGGGCCGCAGCGGTTCAAAGACCTGGTGGAGGGCTTGCCCGGAATCGGTACCTCGATGCTCACTGAACGGCTCAAGCACCTCGAATCTGCCGACCTTATCGCCAGAACGACGCTACCGCCGCCCGCCGGATCAGCGGTTTATCAACTGACGGACTCTGGAGAAGAGTTGCGCCCGTTGCTGATCGGCTTTTCCCGTTGGGGCCTCGCTCATGCCAGTGTCGACTTCAACGAAGACATATACGTGTCGCCGGATCTGCTTGCCCTTGGCCTGCAGGCGCGATTTGACGCCACGGCAGCGGACCCGGCCGTCGGCGTGTATGCCTTATTCATCGACGATCGCTCGTATCGCATCGATATCACCGCAGGCGCCGTCCGGATCCGCGCAGGAGGCGTGGACGCGCCGAGGGCGTCCATTCACACCGGCACCGACACACTGGTGGCCCTCGACCAGGGCAGCCTGTCCCTCGCGTCGGCTCTGGACGCTGAAAAGGTCAAAGTAGAAGGCGATCCCGATGCAGTGGTTGCTCTGGCGCACGCTTTCGGTCTGACACTGTGACACCGCGGTCCGAGGCGAAAGGACGCCCTGCGTTGCCGATCTCATCTGTCTACAACGAACCAGCAAGGCCAGGATTGCCGTCGTCAAAGTTTCAGCTTGACCTGGCGCACGCAGCACTCGTGGTGACTGACCCGCAAAACGATTTTCTGAGCCCCAACGGCGCAGCGTGGTCGGTATTCGGGCGCAGCATCGAGGACAACGGCACGGTCGAGCACATCGATCAGTTGCTATCGGCCGCGAAGAAAACAGGTCTCACCGTTGCCATCTCGCCGCACTATTACTACCCGTCCGATCGCGGCTGGAAGTTCGGCGGGCCG
>NZ_PIZU01000057.1 GCF_002838065.1 Mycobacterium hubeiense
ACCCGCAAGCCTGATCCAGCTTCCAGGACACACCATGACACAAAGACTAGAACTTTGTGTCAACGTGTCAATACCCTTGGGCGAACTCGGCGTACTTTGTTGCGGTGAGCCCAAATGTGCTGAGCGCAACCAATTTCGTCGAGATCCTAAGGTCAGGGGTGACGGCTCGGCAGATTCGATTAGTCCAATGGCACGCTAGGTCGACTGTGGGGCAGTGATTCTCGTGTGCAACGTTGTGCGCCTGCTTTGCGGCGCAACGGATGACGCCAGGCAATCATGGTTGCGCCGCCGACTTCGATTGGCGTGCGACGATCACTGGCACTTCCACTGTCTGAACGACCGCCGAGCTGACTGAACCCAGCAACATTCCTGCGATGCCGCCGCGAGCTTCTCGACATCGATAGGGTGAGGATTGGCCATCGCGTTGTTCTCCTTCGATTGACTTTGCAAGTCGTTCGAAGAATCACGCGATGACCGTCCTCTATCGGGCTACGACACGCCCGATCAGCGCGGTTAACCGCCGATCTCTGTTACACCACTTCTGTGGACGCAACTTGCGACATTCAATGGGCTGCGTGAGGACACACCCGACCAGATGCATAGGTCGTGTGTCCCGGTATGCCCAGTGGACTGCATATATGAAGGGGCCAGGTCCCTTTACATCAATCCCGATGAGTGCGTGGACAGTAGCGCCTGCAAACTGGAGTGCGAGGAAGGCGCGATCTACTCCGAGTCCGATCTGCCCGATGAGCAGCAACAGCACCTTGTCGACAACGCGGCGTTCTTCGGCGAGATCCTGCCCGGTGGGGACCGGGTGGGATCACCGGGCGGCGCCGCCGCGTTGGGCCCAGTCGGTGTCGATACTCCATTGGTGGCCGCCCTGCCCCCACGCGGGTGACGACAAGTCGATGGCGCCTGTAGTTTCCGCAGTGACTTAGGTCTCCGGCTTGTCAAGCGAGCGCGAGGAACAGCTTTTCCAGTTCGGCTTCGGTCATCGGTGGGGCGCCCTTCGCGTCGTCCCCGGTGATGCATTCGCGTAGACCGGTCGCGACAATCTTGAAACCGGCACGGTCCAGGGCCCGCGAAACCGCGGCGAGCTGGGTGACGACGTCCTTGCAGTCGCGGCCCTGCTCGATCATCGAGATGACCCCGGCGAGCTGACCCTGGGCACGCCGCAGCCGGTTCAGCACGGCGGCGATGGCGTCCTCGTCATTGATCATGTGTAGCTCCTTCATGAGACTTCGCGGCCCAGAGTACCCGCGGGGGTATCTGGAACGGTTAGGTTGCCGCTCCGGCCACGGTGCCGGTGTTCGACGGCTCGGCGCAGCGGACAGTGCGCGTAGCGGGTGCATAAAAAGGCGAGCGCAGTAAGTGCGGCCGCCGCGAGACCCCCTACGACGTGGATTTCTTGCGCGAGAATCACCGATGACATCCCTAACACGGACCAGCCGAACACCTTTCGCAGCGAATCAGGATTAACCAGCGCCGTCAGCCGGGCCCCGATCAGTGCGCCGACGAGTGCTGCGCCCGTCACGCCCGCGGCGATCGCCCAGTCGAGTTGCACACTTGCCAGATAGCCACCTAGGCCGGCGAACGACTTCATGGCGATGACCACAAGGGAAGTGCCTACTGCGACCGGCATTGGCAGGCCACCGAGCAGCGCCAGGGCGGGCACCACCAGGAACCCGCCGCCGGCACCGACGAGGCCGGTCACCAAACCCACTGCCAGACCTTCCATCACGATCTTGTTGAGCGCCAACGAATGTGGCGCATCGCCGATGTTGACGTCTCGACGGCCGCGCAGCATCGCGATCGCGGTGGCGATCATGATCGCGGCGAATCCGACCAGCAGGAGCGTCCCGGGGATGAACCGGGCCAGCAGCCCGCCCGCATACGCGCCGACCATGCCAGCGACGCCGAACACCAGACCCGTGCGCCACTGGACACGGCCGGCGCGCGCGTGTGAGACGGCGCCAACCGCGCTGGTGACCCCGACGACGAGCAGTGAGGTGGCGATGGCCTGCTTGGCGTCCATTCCTGCGACGTAGGCCAGCAGCGGGACGGTCAGGATCGAACCTCCGCCGCCCAGCAGACCGAGGCTGATGCCGACGAGCACTGCCAGTGCGATGGTCAGGGCGATCATGACGCTAGCTCGCTTTGGCCTGGTTGGCTGGAGCGTCGACAAGCTGGCCGACGATGGTGCGCACGTCACAGGCGACACCGCGGTTCACTATGAATCCCGCTGCCTCCCAGGCAGTCATCCCACCCGACGGGACGTGCACATTCGTCAGCCCTGCTGCCCGCAGCGCCTCCTCCGCCTGGGTAGCACGCTGACCCGATCGGCAGACCAACACGACGTGGTCGTCGAGGTGCTTGATGATCTCGCCGCGGTGCTCGCGCAGCAGGTCGAGCGGGACCTTGTAGGCGCCAGGAATGTGGGCCGTCTCGAATTCGCCGGGGGTGCGGACGTCGAGCACACCCGGGGACACCGCGGAGTCGAGCAGCGCGCGTAGTTCGTTCGCGTCGAAGGTGGCTGAGGTGCTCAAAGGTGATCCTTTCGTTCGGCCATACCTCTGGGGGTATATGCAACAGTGGAATACATATACCCCCTAGGGTACTTGACATACCCACAGGGGTATACGCAGGATGGTGTTACCCCGAGCTGAGGAATGAAGGAAGAACCATGATCGTCGAGCAGTACTACATCGAGTGTCTGTCCCATGCGTCGTATCTGATCGGCGACGAAACCACCGGCCGGGCAGTGGTTGTCGACCCGCGCCGCGACATCGCCGACTACCTGGAAGACGCTGCCAAGTACGGCCTGACGATCGAAGGGGTGATCAACACCCACTTCCATGCCGACTTCGTGTCGGGCCACCTCGAGCTCGTCGACGCCACCGGGGCGTGGATCGGGTTCGGTGAGGCCGCCCAGACCGACTACCCCATTCGCCGACTGGCCCACGGTGAGCATATCTCGCTGGGACAGGTCGATCTCGAGATCCTGTCCACGCCCGGCCACACGTGGGAATCGATCAGCGTGGTGGTCCGCGAGCATCCGGACGCCGTGCCTACCGCCGTGCTGACCGGAGACTGCTTGTTCATCGGCGACGTCGGCCGGCCCGACCTGGTCAACGCCGGCCCGAGTTCGGCCACCGATCTGGCGCGTGCGATGTACCACTCGATTCACGACAAGCTGCTACGGCTGCCCGACAGCGTGACGGTGATGCCCGCGCACGGTGCGGGGTCGTCGTGCGGTAAGAACCTGTCCACCGAACTCACCTCGACCATCGGTGAACAGCGCCGCACCAACCCGTCGGTGCAGCCGATGAGCGAGGACGCGTTCGTCGAGCTGATCACGCACGGACAGCCCGCCGCCCCGGCGTATTTCACGGTAGACGCGACGATGAACAAGCGCGTGCACCCGCTGCTCGATCAGGCGCGCCACATCCCCGCCCTGAGTCCAGCGCAGATCCGCGAGGCGCTGCAAAACGGTGTGCGCGTGCTGGATGCGCGCAGTATCGACGATTTCGCCGCGGGGCACCTGCGCGGCTCGGTCAACGTCGGCTTCGACGGGCGGTTCGCCGAGACCGGTGGCATGGTCGCCGACATCGGCGAGCGCATCGCATTGATCACCTACTCCGGCGAGGAACAACTGGCCGCTATGCGCCTGGCCCGCGTCGGCTCCGACAACGCGATCGGCTACCTCAACGTCGACCGAGACGGAATGTTTCCGCCGGAGCTGGCCGACCTCGTGCAGACGGCACCGCGTGTCGGCATCGCTGAACTCGATCGCATGCTGGCCGACGACGCCGTGACGCTGATCGACATCCGCAACCCTCGCGAGCTGGAATTCGGCGTCATCCCCGGCGCGACGCATATTCCGTTGGCGCAGTTGCGCAGCCGTCTCGACGAGATCCCCACGGACAAGCCGATTGTGGTGCATTGTGCAGGCGGCTGGCGCTCCAGCGTGGCCGCCTCCCTCTTACGCGCGCAAGGGTTTGGCGGTGTTTCCGACCTGGCCGGCGGATACAACGCGTGGGCCGACGCCCATGCAATCGCTTGACCCGCAAGAGGATCTACGTCGAGATTGCGCGCACGGCTGTGATCCGGCGCTCAGCAGGAACGTCGTACAGAGCATGCGCGCAACACCTTTGACGCACGCTCCAGCCCTCGGCAGCGTCGTGGTGTCGGCCTCGAACGTCACCCGGGGTCGAACGCCACCGCCGCTGGGGACCGATGGCCCTGGATTAGCGGGCGCCTCCGCGGAAATGTGGTCCTTGATCTCATTGAAAGGAGGATCATGCCGGACACCGCAGTGGAAACCCAGGTCATCAAAGACGCCGATCGCCTGCCGTGTCGTGCACCCTCATTGCACGACAGCCAGCCGTGGCGCTGGGTAGCTGAAGGCAGCACCGCTCGAGTTGTTCGGCGATCCGGACCGAGTCCTAAGATCCACTGACCGATCCGGGCGCGAAGCGCTGCTCAGCTGCGGCACAGTGTTCGACCACCTCCGGGTAGCGATGGCCGCCGCCGGCTGGACTGCCAAGGTTGATCGCTTCCCCAATCCGAACAACCCGAAACATCTTGCGTCCATTGACTTCACCCCAATGCGATTCGTCACGGAGGGCCACCGACGCCGCGCAGATGCCATCCTCGCGCGCCGCACCGACCGGCTCCCGTTCGGCGCGCCACCGGATTGGGAGTCAATCGAAACCCCTGTTGCGCGAAACAGCGGACAGCGAGCTCGTCCGCCTCGACGTGATCCCTGATGAATCACGCGCACAACCTGTGGAAGCGTCCAAGCTGACCGAATCGCTGCGGCTCTACGACACGTCTTATCACGCCGAATTGCATTGGTGGACGGCCGCATACGGAGTTGCCGAAGGCATCCCTTCCAGCGTGCTGGCAACGGCGGCCGAAAGCGATCGAGTCGATATCTGGCGCACCTTCGTGGCGGCGCACCGCCCGTACAGGCGTACCGCAGTCCCCCAACACCGCGCGGGTCCTGGTCTTGTCGACCCACGACGACACGCCGATGGCTGCGTTGGTATGCGGCGAAACGTTGCCTGCGGTCCTGCTCGACGCCACCATGGCGGGCTTGGCTGCGTGCCCACTCACCCGCATCACCGAGCTTGCGGCCAGTCATGAGATCGTCGCCGCGCTGATCGATCACGACACGCCCCCAAGCTCTGATCCGCGTTGGGCTGGCACCGTCGATCGACGAAGTGCCGCCGCCGACGCCTCGACGCTCTCTGGGCGAGGTGCTGGACATCCGGCCCAGCCCCGATGGCCCAGGAAAGTGAGCATCCGAGGAGCATCACTGGCGGTACTCAAGTCTGACATCCTCCAGGGCGGTACCACATCAGAGGGAACCAGAACGCGGTGGCCATGTACCACGACTCGAATCAGGCTCGACGATCCATATCTGCTGAGCCAGCGACATGGGGACCAACGGCGGCTGGTGAGGGACTTAGGACCCCATCCGATCGCGTCGGAGGTGAATACCGTCAAATACAGTGCACCTCTTGTCGAGCGACTGGGAGTTGGAGATGGCGGATACAGCAGCGAAATCAGTCGTCGTGGGTATCGATGGTTCGACGGCGGCCATCAATACGGCCATCTGGGCGGTCGACGAGGCAGTCAATCGTGATATCTCGCTGTGGTTGGTGCACGTCGTGCACGCCAAAAGTGGTCCGACCGAGGCTTTCCACCTGGAAGTCCAATTCGCCGAGACATCGTTGCGAACAGCGGACGCCGTCGTCAATGACATCGGGCGTCCGGTGAAGGTCGAGACCGACATCTTGCGGGGGCCCGTCGATTCGGCGTTGATCGACCAGTCACGCAATGCCGTCCTGCTCTGCGTCGGCTCAGTCGGAATCGGATGGGTGGCCGGCGAACTGCTCGGCTCCACCGCGGCCACCCTTGCCAAGAAGGCGAACCGCCCTGTGGCGATCATCCGGAGCCCACGTGACAAGCCAGCATCACGCGCCGACTGGATAGTCGTCGAGTGGTCGATGAATGAGGCGCGACTGCGTCAGGCGCCGGTTCTTGCGGTGGGCGCGGCCCGGAAGGGATTCGATGACACCCCATATCACGTTCTGGGCCAACGTATGGGTATCTGGAAGCGGCAATACCGCGATGTGCACGTCTACCCCGCGATCACCCACGCGGGTATCGCCCGGTTCCTGGCCGGAAACAAGAACGAATCGGTACAACTCGCCGTCATTGGGGCAGCGGACGCCGACCAGCGGGCATCATCGGTCCGCATAACCATTCCGTCATCCGGCACGGTGAATGCTCGGTTCTGGTTGTCCGGTGATGATGGCCGCCCATGCCCCGAGTGGGTCGTCGCAAGCGAGGCTGCTGGACGGATCGGTCGTGACGCTTCGCCTGAGCGCAACCAACTACGCCGAAATCACTGGGGGCCGCCGGAATTCTGGCCGGGGATGTCGGTGATCGGGAAGTTCGGCATCGGTTTGGGCGACGGGGTGTTCGGCAGCGTCGGAATGTCCGCGGGCGGAATATCGCGGATGTCGTTGGCGGGCGGGCCGTTTTCCCGGCCGCCGTAACTACTGCCGGGCTCGCGCGGGCCCAGCAGCTGGCTGACCGTCACCAGGTGATAACCGTTGGCCTTCAGCACCGGGATGAACTGGTACACCACATCGACGGTGCTGGAATACGTGTCGTGGAACAGCACCACCGAGCCCGGCCTGATCTGTGTCTTGAGCATGTAGGTGGTGGCGGCCAGATCGGAGTCATTGATCCAGTCGAAAGGGATGACGTCCCAAAGGATTTCGGCCATGCCCAATTGTTTGGCCGCGTGCCGTACCGCGTCGTTGGACAGCCCGCCGGCCGGCCGGTACAACGTCGGCGTCACACCGGTCGCGGACTTGATCGCGTCGTTGGCCTTGCTCAGCTGGCTCGGTATCAGCTCCGGCGGGATGGTCGTCATGTTGGCGTGTTCCCAGGTGTGGTTGGCCACTTCCATGCCGGCGTCGACGATGCGCTTGGCGCCGTCGGGGTTGGCCGCGACCTTGTTGCCGATCAAGAAGAATGTCGCCTTGGCGTCGTTGTCCTTGAGTATCTGCAGTAGCCGGTCGGTGAACGGGCCGGGGCCGTCGTCGAATGTCAGCGCAACGCATTTGACCCGCGTGCAGTCGACGTCGTCGGCCCGCCTGATGTGCCCGGTCAGCGCGCCGACGACGACCACGACGACGGCCGCCACCACGCCGATGACGGTCCATCGCCAGGCCTGGCTGTCGGGCAGTTTCGGCACGCTGGCAGCCTACCGACCCAGCGATTTGGGCGTGATTTCCCGCGCGGCGCGCAGGAAATCACGCCCAAATCGCGTCAGGGCAGGGCGCCGGGGCTGATTTCCTCCAGCATTTCGGTGACCAGCGCCGCGATCGGCGAGCGCTCGCTGCGCAGCAGCGTGATGTGGGCGAACAGCGGATGGCCCTTGAGCTTCTCGATCACCGCGGCGACGCCGTCGTGCCGGCCCACCCTCAGGTTGTCGCGCTGCGCGACGTCATGGGTCAACACCACCCGCGAGCCGGCGCCCAGCCGCGACAGCACGGTCAACAGCACATTGCGCTCCAACGACTGCGCCTCGTCGACGATCACGAACGAGTCGTGCAGCGAACGCCCGCGAATATGCGTCAGCGGCAGCACTTCGAGCATGCCCCGCGACAGCACCTCCTCCAACACCGCCGGGCTCGCCAGGCCTTCCAACGTGTCGAAAACCGCCTGCGCCCATGGGCCCATCTTCTCGCTCTCGCTGCCCGGAAGATAGCCAAGCTCCTGGCCCCCAACCGCATACAGTGGCCGGAAGACAACCACCTTGCGATGCGTGCGGCGCTCCAGCACCGCCTCCAGCCCGGCGCACAGCGCTAGTGCCGACTTTCCGGTGCCGGCCTTACCGCCGAGCGAGACGATGCCAACCGATTCGTCGAGCAACAGGTCCAAAGCCACCCGCTGCTCGGCAGAGCGTCCGCGCAGCCCGAACACCTCTCGGTCACCGCGCACCAGCTGCACGCGCTTCTCGGCGTTCACCCGGCCCAGCGCAGAGCTTCCACCGAGCAAGCGAACTCCGGTGTGGCAGGGCAGGTCTCGCGCCGCGGCGAGGTCGATCTCGCCCTCGGCGAACAATGCGTCGATCTCCTCGGGCGCTACGTCCAGCTCAGCCATCCCCGTCCAGCCCGAGGTGATGACGTCCTGGGCGTGGTACTCGTCGGCGGTCAGACCCACCGCGCCGGCCTTGACCCGCAGCGGAATGTCCTTGCTTACCAACGTGACTCGTTTACCCTCCGCGGCAAGATTGGCCGCGCAGGTCAAGATCCGTGAATCGTTGCTGTCGGTGCGGAAGCCCGCGGGCAGCACTGCCGGGTCGCTGTGGTTGAGTTCGACGTGCAGCGTGCCGCCTTGTGTCCCAACGGGAATCGGCTGGTCCAACCGACCGTACTCGAGCCGAAGATCGTCGAACATCCGCAGTGCCTGGCGGGCGAACCAGCCCAATTCGTGGTGGTGCCGTTTGGCTTCCAATTCGCTGATGACCACCAGCGGGACCACGACTTCGTGTTCGGCGAACCGGGTGCATGCCCAGGGGTCGGACAGCAGCACGGAGGTGTCGAGCACATAGGTCCGACGCAGGCTGGATTGCCGGCCCGGCCGGCCGTGCGAATCAGTCACGTAGCGCTCCTCAGGGCGAGGGAATTCATGCGGCCCCACACGAACATCTCGGCGGAGCAAGCGGCACCAGGACCGGGGCCGGTCCTCTCGTGATCGAAACGATCGGTACCGCCCGGACAGCAGAGCATGTCGCTAGCCATCGAGAAACGACGCTACTCCCGTCGCGGGATGCTCGCCGTCCGGCGCGCCGTAGCTAAGACGTGCTGCGAGTTAAGCGTTGATGAACTGCTGGAGCTTGGGTTCGTCGGCCAGACCCCACGCCGTGATGCGGTTGGCGATCACCCTGCGCAGCGCGTCGGCGTCAAAGATGCCCGCCTCGGCCACGACCGCGACCTTGTCCCGGTACGCGTCGATGTCGCCGCCGACGACGCCGATCTCGGCCGCGCGCTTTGCGATCGCATCGATGGTCTCGTCGCGGGAATACTCCAGGCAGTGCGCCACCAGGTTGGCGAAGAACTCCTCGTGGCGCTCCTCGTCGGTGGCGATGCGGCCCATCATGCGCTTCAGGATCGGTTCGGTGACCTGCGCCTCGAGGTTGCGGCAGAACACCGCGTGCGCGCCCTCGAACAACGTCATGAATGCGAGCGTCTCGATCTGGCTGTAGGTGTCGGCGCGATAGCCCTTCCAGACGTGCTCGACGCGGACGTCCTCGTTGGCGGCGGGGTCGATCTCGCGGGTGACGACGAGGTAGTTGCGCAGCGCGATGGCGTGCAGGTGTTCCTCGGCGGTCCAGCGGCCGATCCAGCGGCCCCACTTGTCCTCGAGAATGAAGTTGAACACCAACTCGCGGTGATACCCGGCGAGGTTGTCCTTGGTGATGAGCAGGATTTCCAGCGCGTCAGTGACGGGCTTGGGCAGGGTCACCTGCGACGGATCCCAGTCCTTACCGCCCAGGAAAGCGAAGTTTTCGCCCTGGTCGAACGGCACATAGTCATGCGCATACCAGGCCTGCTCGGTTTCCAGATGGCGAGCCAGGTTCTCGGCAACGACCGGCTCGAGTTCGAGAGTCAGCGCGTTAGGAACAGGTTTCTGTGCCATAGAAGTAACTGTAACCCGAGTTCACATGTTCTTGAAAATCGGGTCAGCGGCCGTGAAGCTCCCACTCCTCCAGGCCTTCGTACAGCGGAAACTCCCGCGCCAGCCGCGTCACGCGCTCCTGCAACGCCGCCACATCCGCCGCCTGACCCTGCGCCAACGCGGTTGCGATGACGTCGGCGACTTCGGTGAATTCGGCGTCGCCGAAGCCGCGCGTCGCCAGCGCCGACGTGCCGATCCGCAGACCCGATGTCACCATCGGCGGCCGCGGGTCGTTCGGCACGGCGTTGCGGTTGACGGTGATGCCGATCTCGTGCAGCAGGTCCTCGGCGGCCTTGCCGTCCAGCGACGAGTCACGCAGGTCGACGAGCACCAGGTGCACATCGGTGCCACCGGTCACCACGCTCACGCCGGCCTTCGCGACATCGGCGGCCAGCAACCGCTCGGCGACGATGCGGGCGCCGTCGAGCGTGCGCTGTTGGCGGTCGGCGAACTCCGGCGTACCGGCGATCTTGAACGTGACGGCCTTGGCGGCGACGACCTGCATCGCCGGGCCGCCCTGCGTACCAGGGAACACCGACGAGTTGACGGTCTTGGCGAACTGCTGCTTGCCCAGGATCAGGCCGGAGCGCGCGCCGCCGAGCGTCTTGTGCACGGTGGTGGACACCAGGTCGGCGTGGGGGACGGGGTTGGGGTGCAGCCCGGCGGCGACCAGACCCGCGAAGTGGGCCATGTCCACCCACAGATGCGCACCCACTTCGTCGGCAATCGCGCGGAACGCCGCGAAGTCGAGCGTGCGCGGATAGGCCGACCAGCCCGCAATGAGCACGCGAGGCCGGAACTCCAACGCCCCGGCCCGCACCGCGTCCATGTCGATAAGACCCGTCGCGGCGTCCACGCCGTAGAAGCCGGATTCGTACACCTTGCCGGAGAAGTTCAGCTTCATGCCGTGCGTGAGGTGTCCCCCGTTGGCCAGGTCCAGGCCCAGCAGCCGCTCCCCCGGCGACATCAACGCCGCGAGCACGGCCGCGTTGGCCTGCGCGCCGGAATGTGGTTGCACATTGGCGAATTCGGCGCCGAAGAGCGCCTTGGCGCGGTCGCGGGCGATGTTCTCGATGACGTCGACGTGCTCGCATCCGCCGTAGTAGCGGCGGCCCGGCAGACCCTCGGCGTACTTGTTCGTCAGCACGCTGCCCTGCAGCTGCAGCACCGAGCGCGGGGCGAAGTTCTCCGACGCGATCATCTCCAGCGTGTCGCGCTGGCGGCCGAGCTCCTTGTCCAGCAGATCGGCGATATCGGGGTCGACCTCGGCGAGCGGGGCGGACATCACGGACGTCGAAGAGCGGGTTGGAGCTGACACGGCGCAAAGTTTGGCACGCAGGCCCCAAAAAGTGGGGGCTACGTCTACAGCGTCAGGCCCGGGTACAGCGGGTTGGCCTCCAGCAGTTCGGCGGCTGCGGCGTGCACCCGCTGCGCGGTGCCGTCGGCCAGCTTGTACTTGGCCTTCGACGTGCCCTCCGGCGACGTGTTGGTGAGCACGTCGACCACCAGCTCGGCGACCCGGTCGAAGTCGGCGGCGCCGAACCCGCGGGTGGTCAGCGCCGGGGTGCCGAACCGGATGCCGCTGGTGTACCAGGCGCCGTTCGGGTCGGCCGGGATGGAGTTGCGGTTGGTGACGACGCCGGAGTCCAGCAGCGCCGATTCGGCCTGTCGCCCGGTCAGCCCGAACGACGTCACATCGAGCAACACGATGTGGTTGTCGGTGCCGCCGGTGACCAGCCGCGCGCCGCGCTTGAGGAACCCGTCGGCCAGGGCCTTGGCGTTGTCGGCGACGCGCTGGGCGTAGGTCTGGAATGCGGGCTGGCGCGCCTCGGCCAGCGCGACGGCTTTGGCGGCCATCACGTGAGACAGCGGTCCGCCCAACACCATTGGGCAACCCTTGTCGACGGCGGGCGCGTATTCCTCGGTGGCCAGCACCAGTCCGCCGCGGGGCCCGCGCAGCGACTTGTGCGTCGTCGTGGTGGTGACGTGGGCGTGCGGGACGGGGTCCTCGTCGCCGGTGAACACCTTGCCGGCGACGAGGCCGGCGAAGTGCGCCATGTCGACCATGAGCGTGGCGCCCACCTCGTCGGCGATCTCGCGCATCTTGGCGAAGTTGATGCGCCGCGGGTAGGCGGAGTAGCCGCCGACGATGATCAGCGGCTTGAACTCGCGGGCGGCCGCGGCCAGGGCGTCGTAGTCCAGCAGGCCCGTCTCCGGGTCGGTGCCGTAGCTGCGCTGGTGGAACATCTTGCCGGAGATGTTCGGCCGGAACCCGTGCGTGAGGTGACCGCCGGCGTCCAGGCTCATGCCCAGCAGCCGCTGGTTACCGAGCTTGTTGCGCAGCTTTTCCCAGTCGGCCTCGGAGAGGTCGTTGACATGCTTGGCGCCCTGGGCCGCCAGCTCGGGCGCCTCGATGCGGGTGGCCAGGATCGCCCAGAAGGCAACGAGATTGGCGTCGATGCCGGAGTGCGGTTGGGCGTAGGCGTAGGGCGAGCCGAACAGTTCGCGGGCGTGTTCGGCGGCCACACTTTCGACGGTGTCGACGTTCTGGCAGCCGGCGTAGAAGCGGTGGCCGATGGTGCCTTCGGCGTACTTGTCGGACAGCCAGGTGCCCATCGTGAGCAGGGTGGCCGGCGACGCGTAGTTCTCTGAGGCGATCAGTTTGAGCGAATCCCGTTGGTCGGCAAGCTCTTTGCGTGTCGCGGCGGCGATGCGGGGCTCGACCGACTCGATGACCTGCAATGCCGCCCGGTAAGCGGCGCTCGCGGTATCGGCGTATTCGGCGCCGGGAGCAGGGGCGGTGGTGGTCACGGGGTCTGCAGCCATGGGTTTCAGCGTAGTCGGGCGACGATCCGGGGCGGCCTTCCCCACAGGCCTCTCGACCCTATATATGCCCTCGTTGCCCGGCTATCCGCGACAATGTCGCTGAAAACATCGACGGGCTATCCAATTAGCGACAATGTCGCGCAGAGCCGGGCACATGAAGAACTATCCCCCCGAGGGGCTGATGTGGCTGATGTGACGAGAGCTACGCCGAACCCCGCAAACACGACGGGATCAGCGGCTCGTCCAGCAGCCGGGTAAACCGCTCGGTCAGGCTGACGCCGTCGGGCCTGGCATCCAGCCAGCCGCGCAGCAGCCGGTATCCCTCGACGTAGGTGCTGGTGTAGGCCCGCCACAGCGGCGACGACAGAAACCGCAGCATCTGGCGGGCGCGTTCGTCGTCGACCAGCAACCACCGCTGCAGGAATGCGACGACGTCGTCGACATCGCGGCCCTCGTCGTGCAGCATCAGCGCGGCGTCCTGGCGCACATCGGCCAGCGCGGCCGCCGCTTCTGACACGGCCTCGGCGCGCTCGCCGTCGAAGCGCAGCCCCAGATCGGCGTAGATCTCCGCGGCCCAGCCGCCCCACCGCGGGCCGATGGCCGCATACAGCGCCAGATCCGCCAGCCCCTCGGCCATCAGGCATTGCGGGGTGTTGACCAGAAAAATCGTCTGCTCGAGCTGCCCCTGGCTGGCGACCAGCCCCGCTTCCTTGCGGCAATGCTCGGTGTGATGGCCGGGATAGGACTCGTGGGCGACCAGTCGCGGCAGGTTGGCCATCTGCTGCTTGAGGTCGGCATTGACCGCGACCGTCGAGCGGTAATCGCCGAGGTAGTAGTTGAAGCCCGACCACGGCTTGTCGGTGACCACCTCGTAGGTGATGGTCTCGGTGTCGGGCAGCGGGTAGTCGGCGCGGACCCGGTCGCGCAGCGCGCTGGAGAACGCGTGGATGCACTCCTCGAGCCGCTCGGGCGGTATCTCGTCGGCGCTGCGGTAGGCCTGCATCCGATCGGCCAGCGGTCCACTGCCGCCCAGCGCGTCGTCGAGCTTGCGGTGCGCCTCCCGGTACGTCTCCGGGTCGCCCTTGGTGATGCGCACGGCGAAGTAGGCCGCCACCTCGTCGACGAAGCCGACCTGCTCCCCGGCGAATTTGCGGCCGGCGCAGGCCAATGCACGGAGGTGGGCGCAGAGGTAGTCGGCGCGCGCGGGGTCGAGACCGGCCGGCAGCTCGGCGAGCAGGCGTTCGGCCTGGCGGGCCAGGCCGGCAGGCTCGGGCGGGGGCTCGGCGGCGACGGCTTGTCGCAGCGCGGGATCGCCGGTGAAGGAGTCGACGTAGCCTTGCTCGACCCGGTCGAAGCGCAGACCGAGCAGCAGGTACTCGCGGATCAGGGTGTCGGGCTCCATGGCGTTCAACCGTATCGGGGTTCACCCACCCGTTCGGCGCGCGGCGTGCCCTGCAAGACTGAACGCCATGGCGCGGCTGAGCGAACCCAGCCCCTATGTGGAGTTCGACCGGAGTCAATGGCGTGCGCTGCGTATGTCGACCCCGCTGAAGCTGACCGAACAAGAAGTGGTGCAGCTACGCGGTCTCGGCGAGAAGCTGGACCTGCTCGAGGTCGAAGAGGTCTACCTTCCGCTGGCCCGGTTGATCCACCTCCAGGTCGCCGCGCGGCAGCGGCTGTTCGCCGCGACCGCGGAGTTTCTCGGTGAGCCGCAGCAGAATCCGGACCGGCCGGTGCCGTTCGTGATCGGTGTGGCGGGCAGCGTCGCGGTCGGTAAGTCCACCACGGCCCGTGTGCTGCAGGCGCTGCTGGCCCGCTGGGAGCACCATCCGCGGGTCGACCTCGTCACCACCGACGGCTTCCTGTATCCGAATGCCGAGCTCACACGTCGAAACCTCATGCACCGCAAGGGCTTTCCGGAAAGCTACGACCGTCGCGCGCTGATGCGGTTCGTCACCGCAGTCAAATCGGGAGCCGACCAGGCCTGCGTGCCGGTGTATTCGCACCTGCTCTACGACATCGTGCCCGGCGAGAAGCAGGTGGTTCGACATCCGGACATCCTCATCCTGGAGGGCCTCAACGTATTGCAGACCGGTCCGGCGCTGATGGTTTCGGATCTGTTCGACTTCTCCGTCTACGTCGATGCGCGCATCGAGGACATCGAACAGTGGTACATCTCAAGGTTTCTCACGATGCGCTCGACGGCGTTCGCCAACCCGGCATCGCACTTCCACCACTACGCGACGCTGACCGACGAGCAGGCGGTGTTCGCGGCCCGCGACATCTGGCATTCCATCAACCGCCCCAACCTGATCGAGAACATCCTGCCGACCCGGCCGCGGGCCACGCTGGTGTTGCGCAAGGACGCCGACCACTCCATCAACCGGCTGCGCCTGCGCAAGCTTTAAGCGCGAGAAGACGCAAAATGGCGAGATGGGTGTCGAAGTACATACTTACTGCGCAAATCAGCGTGGACATCAGGCCGCACACGCGCGAGGCTCTCAGACTAGGACGTAAGAATTCAAGGCCTTGTCTCGTGCATCATCGACCTCGGTACCTACCGCCTCGAAGATCTCCTCGAGATCCCCGTCATCTGAGCGCGGTGAGATGAAAGTCGCCGCCGACTCCCCACCTCGCGTCGTCACGCCCGAAGAGCCACTTCGCTCCAGAGCCTCCTCGAGGAAATCAGCAGACGAAACGTCATCGACGTCGCCGCATCCAACGACTAGGCGCAGTTCGCCGTCCACGCCTTCGGCGGGGTCGCTTACAGCACTGTCAGTCATTGAAAACCTTTCGGAGCTAGGTGGACCGCTGATCGTACTGCTGCCCAGCAACACGGTCAATACCTACGATACACGTACCTCGCGTACTTGCCGCTTAGAACAGCAATCACAATAACGACGTTCAGGCTGGACGAGAATGTCAGTAAGCCCCATAGGACGTCAAATTCGCCTATCGTAGTCTCGAGTTCGGTGTGAATTGAGTAAGACGTCGGCCATAATCGAATCTCGTGCCCATCCCATTGGAGATGACTGCTGCGCCCAACAGCTACTACCGAGATGGCGACTGTCAAAAGCGCATTACACAACGTCCAGACTGATATAAATAACACCGGGATCGATATGCGTTGCATTGACGATGCGGTGAATTTGGTCAAGATCCATGCGGATATCAACGCCGGAAGTCCAAAGATCAGTGTTGTCCACATTGCAGGGAGTGGCGCGTCAGACGCAAATACGCGCGCGTGCAAGACTCCGACAGACCACACGACGAATGCCGTATACATCGATACAAATAAGCAAGGGAGGAGAAGCCCTGGCAGTCTTTCTCGCATCTCGAATACCACTGCAGGTATTAACTGACGACTCCGACCTTCATGCGAATTTGTGGTATACAGTCGCTCCGACTCTCTCAAATATACATGGCCTCTATGACCACCCACTCCGACTGCACCCAACCTTGGGTTAGTATGTCCGACATTGCTCACCCGTAGGTATCTTCGCGTAGCTTTTCGGGCCTGAGGAATTATCCGTCGTCTTGAATCACCGTCAAATCTTTTTGGACGAGCACGCTGCAGCTTGGTGAAACGCTTCATTACGCGAGGTTCTGTCCATTCCAACGGGCTTGACTCAATAAGCTCCAGATAGATGTCATACATGTAAAGACCATCTAAAACTGGCATATCGAAATGCAAACTTTGCGTTTCACGAGCGTACGGAAGCGCATATCGCAACTTCCGAGGGCTCATACCTAAGATGCTCCTGATTCGTTCGCTGGCCTCACTTCGACGACGGGGTGGCGCGGCCGTATAGGAATATCGGATTCGATTCCAAGGAACCGAATCGTCGCCGAGCGCTGGAACGCGTAGGCTACACCAAATTATATGGTCCTGACATAGATCGGCTAGTAGGTAAATCAGCGAATCGACCGCGCTTCTAGGGGCACCTTCTTGGACCAATTCAGCCTGCAAAGTGTCGAGGTAATCTTTGAGTGTCAGAACTTCGCCGGAGGCATTCTTTAGGGAAGCGCCAGATATGGGATGGCTAGCGACCGCCGTGCCTCGAACGGCCTCATCGCAAATCACTCCGGTCGCAATCGATTGGAACACATTATCGAGACGATTAGTGCTAGTTAGAGCAGCATACATCGAGTGCAGCACGCCGATCAAGATTGCTTTTGAGTCTCGTGCACTTAAGGTGGTCCACTCCTTCTCGTCGACTTCAATAGAGAAGCTGGCTGGGATATGGCCTTTCTTAAAGCGGTGGACCACAGCGACTTGGTCGTACGCTTGAGAACGCCGGAATTGATCGATCCGACGTAAGAAGGTCGACGTTTCACTGTACTCGGTCGGCTCGATTGTATGTCCGATACGCGGAGTTATAAGTGACGGCCGGGTCAAATGAATTCGTGCGGATACCACCGACTCACGATTGAATCGCTTGTGGCAATACAGCAGCAGATCATTGACGTTCGCGTTTGCATTCTGCTCGACTGACGGCTTCGCACAGAGACCAAAGACTGATTTTGTGAGCGCACCGCCACCCACGAATGCCCGTAAATGTGATAGTCCTATCAATACACGAATTAGGAACGCAGATCCAGCCAAGGATAGAATGAGTAGGAATACCCACGTATCCGGTCTATTCTCGTACGTGATGAAGGAGTCGGAGCCACTGGGAAAAGGCAAAATTAGCAGAAGAGCCGCGACCAGCGCGATCGAGCCCGAGACGACTAACGCCGCAGCGCAGAATCGCGCTAACGGACCAGGTTTGTGATCTTGGCCTTCCGATGCGATTTTGTACAGCCTGTTTGTGCTCGTTGTGCCCGTAGAGTCGAACGAGGCAGCGGGCGGGAGGACCGTGTGCGTCATCGCAGAATGAACTCTCGGTGGCCCGCTAGCGCCAAGGCGCAGAAGCGCTCGTTCCCAGTATGGGAATGAACGATCGAAGGAGTATCGATACTGCTGGCTGTACAGACCTCGCAATGACTTTCTCGTGAGGTAGGTCGTGATCCTGTACGCATAGGGGTGATTTTGCGATAGTTCCACTGCCCTGGAGGCGTTCCGACAAATTTCGCGCACACCGAACTGCGACCGGGTTTGGGTTGTCGACGTCCGCAGCATCAGGAAGGTCGCCATGCCCATACGGCGCCCAAAACGGCGTCGTCGCCGGTTTGTGGGACACACAGTTCGCCGTCGTTTGTGGCTCGCGGCATACATCCGCTCCGGGCATACAGTCGCAAAGTCCCAACACACGAGTGGCGGGACTTTGCGTCTTCTCGGCGGGAGAACTCAGCGCGTCATTCGGCGCACGCCCTGGTATTGCAGTTCGGCGAACACCGCGGTGTACACACCGGTGGCCAACGTCAGAACCACGCCGACGGTCGTCATCGTCCAGACGTCGGTGAGCACCACCGCCACGGCGGCGACGGTGTACAGCAGGTTGGCGATGATCACGGCGATACCGGCGGGACGAACATTGGGCAGCGCGGCCAGCGCCAACACGACGACGCCGTAGACGACGAAGAACGCGGCGAGCGAGTATTCGATCGTTTTCGTCGTGCCCGAAATGTCGGCCAGCCAGCCGGCCAGCGGGATCGCGGCGAGTCCGGCGAGGCCGGTGAGGATGGCGTCGGCACGCATGGCCAAGCGCAGCAGCGAGTCGGACGACGTGGTCTGGCGGGAAGTGATGGTGGTCATGAGATTTCCTTTCGGGTAGGGATTTTCGGGTGGTGGGCCGGGTGCGGGGAGCTCCACCGCAACCTCTATCGGTGGAGTCCCCGCACCGGCGGGGCGGGAGTCACGCCAGACGGCGCACTCCGAGGTACTGCAGCCAGGCGAAGAACCCGGTGTACACCGCCATGGCGAGGGTGACGATCACACCGGCTTGAGTCAGCGACGGTGTGCCGGCGGCCACCACGACGACGCACGCCAGCGTGCACACCACGTTGGCGATCGCGACGCCGATACCGACGGCGCGCAGCGACGGCAGCGCGGCCAGGCTGTAGACCACGAGGCCGTACACAACGAGCGCAGCGCCCAGAGCGAATGCCTGCGCCGCGGTGAGCCCGGTCAGCGTGGAAACGGATCCGGCGGCTGCCGCGACGCCCAATCCGAACAGACCCGTCAGAGTGGCGTCGGCGCGAAGCGCGAAGCGCAGTAGGGAATCGGTGGAGTCCGACAGCGGTGGTCGGGTGGTGATGGCGGTCATCTGAGCTCCTCGGCGTTGAGGTTCGGTTCGAACACCACCGATGCTGCTCAGAGGGCACTGCCAGATCGACGCCAAGCGCTGCCAACTACTGCCAAGCCCAGGTGACGGCGCTGATTAGTCGGCGGCGGAAACCAAACTGCCGCGCAGATCCGCCGCGATCACCCGGGCCGCGGCGTTCTGCCAGTTGTGCAGCGATCGCTGTGGCACCTCGGTGACGAACCACTGCCACGCCTGCCGGGCCACTGGATCCAGGCCCGCCGCGGTGGCGTTCTGGGCATAGGCCCGCACCCCGACGACATACGGGAAATACAGCGAGTTGTAGTGGCGCCATTGCTCGGTGGTGCCGAAGTCGCCGGCGTCGCGGGGCTTGAGCGCCGCGATGCGTTCGGCCAGCAGCGCCTTGAGTTCGTTGGCCCGCTCCAGCGGCTGATCGGGCGCTCCGCGCGCGGCCAGGCGTTCGTCGATGATCGGCAACGCCGTCAGCGGGCTGGCCACCAGCTTGGACAGATCGCCGTAGTGGCCCAGCGCGCGGCGGGTGAGCCGGGCGAACGTCTCCTCATCGATGCCGTCGAGCGGGTTCGACGAGCGCAGCGGCAGCGCCGCCTCGGTGCGGCGCAACGTCGCACGGTCTGCCCGCAGATCGGGTGAGCGGGAGAACGCCAGCCGGTCGAGCAGCCCAGCCAGCGGATCGGCCAGCACGTTGATCGCGATCGCGATCGCCAGGCTGGAGAACAGCAGCACCGTCAGCGCCGTCTCCGCCGACCCTTCCGTCACCGCCAGACCGATCAGCGCCTGCCCACCGAACAGCACGGCCACCACCGCCGTCGCCACGAACGACCGCAGCATGTCTGCCCGCAGCGCCTGACCTTCGTCGAACGCATCCCAGATCGCCACGGCAATGCCGAGCAGCGCCACGTCGAATCCAGTGGACGCCAACGCCAGCCAGCTCGGCACCAGCCCGAGCGGGATGACGATGATGGCGTTGCCGAGCGCGAAGAACAGCGTGGCCACCACGACGAACCCGGCGACCGGTCCCGGCTGTGCCCGTCGCACCACCGCCCGCACCATCGCGCCCAGCGTCGACACCGAGATGACGGCGAACATCACCCAGTGCCCGGTACGCAGCGGGCCGTCGACGCTGCCGGCCATCGCCGCTCCGACGAACGCCAACACGGCGACAGCGGCGATCACACTGATCTCGCCGACGCGGCTGCGCCAGCTGTCGCAGGGCCGCGACAGCTCGACCAGCACCGCGAACCAGGCCACGCCCGGGACCGCGACGAGGTAGATCTCGAGGCGGCTGAGCAGGTCCGATCCACTTACCACGCGCACAGCATCGAGCGCGACGACCGTCGCAAAGCTGGTCAGGCCGATCGCGGCCAGCACCAGCACGGGCTTACGCGGGTCGCGGGCCAGCAGATACAACCCGAGCCACCAGCTGAGCGTGAACACCACCGCCGACAGCGCAGCCATGAGTCAAGTGTGCGCTACTGGCCGTATCGGCGGTGCCGCAAGGTGTAGTCGCGCAGCGCGCGCAGGAAGTCGACGCGGCGAAACGCCGGCCAGTGCGCCTCGGTGAACCACATCTCCGAATAGGCGCTCTGCCACAGCAGGAATCCGGACAGCCGCTGTTCACCCGAGGTGCGGATGACGAGGTCAGGGTCGGGCTGGCCGGAGGTGTAGAGATTCTCCGAGATCCCGTCGACGGTGACGGCCTCGATCAGCTGCTCGGCCGTCGCGCCGTTGGCCAGTTCCTTGCTCAGCAGGGCCCGCACCGCGTCGACGATCTCCTGGCGGCCGCCGTAGCCGACGGCGACGTTGACATGAAAAGATCCAGCAGCCGCCGTCGTCTTGTCCACCGCGTCACGCAGCCGCTTCGCCGGCTCCTCCCCGATCAGCTCGAGGTCGCCGACGGTGCGCACGCTCCACTTGTTGGCCGGCGCGCAGATCTCCTCGACGACGTCGGTGATGATCTCGATGAGCGACGACAGCTCGCCGGGGTCGCGTTGCAGATTCTCGGTGGACAGCAGATAGACGGTGGCCATCTCGATACCGGTGGCCTGACACCAGCGCAGCATCTCGGCGATTTTGCGGGCGCCCATCCGGTAGCCGTAGCTGACATCGTCGTAACCTGCGTCACGTGCCCATCGTCGGTTGCCGTCACACAGCACAGCGATATGCCGAGGCAGTTGGGATTTGGACCGCGCCAGCTCCTGGCGCAACCGCATCTCGTAGAGCCGGTAAGCCGGTTCCTTGAGACGCGGCGGAATGATGTCCACGAAGATCCAGACTACTGTTTCCCTCGGAAAGCCCACGGCATTAGTGGAGGTGACATGACCGTGCCGCCCCTGTCCGTCGACACCGAAGACTTCGATCGGTCACGCACGTCGCCGCACGGGCATGCGGAGGACTTCCCGGAAGCCGTCGTCGACGGTGTCGCCGACTTCCTCGGCAAGCCCAGGGCGCGCGGCTGGATCCATGTGTATGCGGCCGTGGTGGCCGCGATCGCGGGCGCGGCGCTGGTGTCGGTGTCGTGGTCGTTGCAGTCGACGCGCGCCGGCCTGGCGACTCTGCTGTACACGTTCACCATCGTGGCGATGTTCACCGTCAGCGGGACCTATCACCGGGTGCACTGGCATTCGGCGACCGCCCGCAAGTGGATGAAGCGCGCCGACCACTCGATGATCTTCATCTTCATCGCGGGCAGTTACACGCCGTTCGCGCTGCTGGCCCTGCCGCAGGAAAAGGGCATGGTGCTGTTCTGGATCGTGTGGGGCGGCGCCATCGCGGGGGTGCTGCTCAAGATGTTCTGGCCGTCGGCGCCGCGCTGGTTCGGCGTGCCGCTGTACATCCTGTTGGGCTGGGTCGCGGTGTGGTTCATCGGGCCGATCATGCACGGCGCCGGCGTCGCGGCGGTGGTGCTGCTGATCATCGGCGGCGCGCTGTACAGCATCGGCGGTGTGCTGTACGCGATGAAGTGGCCCGACCCGTGGCCGGAGACGTTCGGTCACCACGAGTTCTTCCACGCCTGCACGGCGGTGGCGGCGATCTGCCACTACATCGCGATGTGGTTCGCCGTGTTTTAACGATTTCGGCGCGTTGGGTCGCGCTCACGGGCTGTATCGAAATGGTTTCGCGCCGATTG
>NZ_PIZU01000058.1 GCF_002838065.1 Mycobacterium hubeiense
TCGCGCCGCCCACTCACCCTGGGTATTTTCCGGTCAGTTCGTGCGCGGCGTTGGCGGCGAAATCCTGCGCCGCTTGAAGGGAATTCGTGGTGGCCTGCTGCGCGGCGGCCAGCCTGCGCAGCATCCCGTCCATCGCCTTGGACAACTCTTCGGCCTCGCGCACACCCCGCACCTCGGGCATCGCATCGGTGCCCTTGCCCAGCTTCGAGGTGTGCTCGGTCAACCTGCGCAGCGGCCGGATCGCCGGCCCGGCGAGCAGCCAGCCCAGCCCGGCGGCGATCAACACCGTCACCGCACCGACCGCCACATACAGCGGGATCCTGGCCCGGCTCAACAGAATGCTGTCCGCGCGGATGCCGATCGACATCAGGATGCCGCCATGCTGGTCGACGGGCACGGTGCGGACGCGGTACTCGACGCCGTTGACCTCCACGGTCGCCGTCCCCGGCGGCAGCGGCGGCAATTGGAACCCCCGCTGGAACACCACCTCGCCGGTCGAGCGTGAGCGGCCTGTCTGCAGCACCCCGCGACGCGGATCGGACAGCTGGTCGGGATACATGCTGGCGTCGACGATGGAGTCCAGCCGCCGATCCAGTTGCGCGGCATCGTTGTTGGCCAACACCACCGACGTGAGGATGGTGAACGCCGCGACGACCGCGGCGGCAGCGGCGGCCGCCGCAACCGCCACGCGCGTGCGCAGCGACGCGGACCGGATGCGTCGAAAGACGTTCACGGGCTGAGGTCTACGGCTCAGCCCGCAGCACGTAGCCGATTCCGCGCACGGTGTGGATGACGCGCGGCAGGTCGTCGCGTTCGAGTTTGCGCCGCAGGTAGGAGATGAACACGTCCGCGACGTTGGTGTCGACGTCGAAGTCGTAGCCCCACACCAACTCCAGCAGCCGCTGCCGTGACAGCACGACGCCGGCGTTCTCGGCCAGCACGGCCAGCAGGTCGAACTCGCGCTTGGTCAGGTCGACCCGCTCGCCGTCGACGAACACCAGCCGGCGCGCGGTGTCGATGGTCAACGGCCCGATCGTCATGGTGTCGGAGGCCTGATCGGAGTTGCTGGCACGGCGCAGCAATGCGTGCAGGCGCGCGACGAGCTCGCCCAGGTCGAAGGGCTTGGTCAGATAATCGTCGGCACCCGCCTCGAGGCCGGCGATCCGGTCGTTGACCGTGTCCCGCGCGGACAGCACGCAGATGGGAATGTCATTTCCCAACGCGCGCAAGGCGGTAACCACGGCGACGCCGTCGAGTTCTGGCATCTGCACGTCCAGAACCAGGGCGTCGTGCGGTTCGGTGGACAGGAGCCGCAGCGCTTCCTTACCGGTCGCCGCGACCCGGACGTCGAATCCGGAATGCCGCAATCCGCGGGCGACGGACGTTCTGACGTCAGGGTCGTCGTCGACCATCAGCACCGTGCGACCCGCGCCGTCCGCGGGCTGCACGTGGACTACGGAACGGCGGGAGCCGTGGCGCCGCAGCGATTCTTCAGATCGACCAACGGCTGGCGGATCCCGGTCAGCTCGGCCTTCACCTGAGGATTGGCGTCGAGGTACTTCTGCACCTCGGCGCGGACGTCCTCACGGTGCTTGCCTTCCAGCCCGGTGAAGAAGTTGTTCACGTCGGGATGGGTGTGCAGGTAGGCCGACGTCGACGCCGAGACACCGGCGGCCACGCCGGCCAGGTCGGCGGCGGTGCAGCCGGGCGGATCAGGTGCGGGGTCGGCCATGGCCGATGGGATGGCACCGAACAACATCGCACCGGCAATTGCGCCAGTGCCGATCGCGCCAGCTACCGCGCGGCGTGCGATACGGGGCGAGAGCATCATGGACCAGCTCCTTCATCGAATGTGGACCGACACCGAAAGCTAATCAGAATCAGCGAGGACTTGCTCGCCTTGCGACAACCCGATCGGGAGAAGTTCAGCGACCGGGGCCGGGCAGCGGGCCGGTGCCCTGCACCACGGCGGGCACGCTCACGGCCTGCGCGGCGCCGGGCAGCGACCCGCCCTGCGACTGCGCGGTCTGCATCAGCCCGAGCAGCTGAGGGACGGTGATCGGCAGCTTGCACCGACCGGACAGGCTGACGAGCGGCTGCTGCAGCTGCTGCATGTCCTTGGCCACGTCCGGGTTGGCGTCGAAGTAGTTCTTCAGCGCGCCCAGCGACTGCGGGCCGGCCTGCTGCTGGCTGATGGTGGTCAGTTCCTCGTTGGTCTCCGGATGCGCGTCAAGGTACTTGCCCGTGTTGGTGGCCACGGTGCCGACCGTCTTGGCCACCTCGCTGGCCGCGCAGGGATCCGGTGCGGCCGTTGCTGACGGAACCGCCAGCACTGCCACCGCGGCGCCTGTCGCTGCGCAGGCGGTCAACGCGGTGTAGAGGCCGCGGCGCAGCGCTTTGGTGGTCGTGTTCATGGACAACTCCTTACGGCGTGCGAATGCCCACTCGCGTCGCAACACTGCGATCGAACGGCTGTGGATTTCCCCCGACGCCAGATACAACCCGGGCCATCTTGCCATCCACGCCGCTCGGCTGGCCAATCTGGCGAGCGAAACCCCAGCTAGAGAAGGGAGTAAGAGCTGGCTAAGGCGTCTCTGGCAGGTCTGTTGGGGGGCGTCACCTTACCGCATGCTGCGGTACGCTCTCGGCCAGAAACGCCTAGAAAACGCCGTGATAAAGACAACGGGGAGTTCGCCATCCAGCAGTTCATGATGCGCTTGAGCAGCAACCTGCGCAGATATCGCTGGGCGGTCTTCGCGGTGTGGCTGATGTTGCTCGCACCCGCGATCTATCTCGCGATGGCCCAGTCGTCGAACCTCACCGGTGGCGGGTTCGAGGTGGAGGGTTCGCAGTCGCTGCGCGTGCAGCGTCAGCTCGAGCAGTACTTCCCCGACCAGGGCGCCTCCCCGCTGGCCTTGGTGGCCGCCCCCCGCACCGACGCCTCGTTCGAAGACATGAACGCCGCAGTGGCGCACCTCGAACGCCTCGCCGCCGAGGTGCCCAGCGTCAAGGTGGTGCCCAATCCGCAGCAGCCGGCGCCGCAACCGGACCGGCCCTACGTGCTCACCCTGCAGCTGGACTTCGACAACACCGGCGCCGTCGACGTCGCCAAACAACTCCGCAAGAAGGTCGGCATCGACGGCGAAGAACCCGGCGAGACCGAGAACGGCAAGGTCCGGCTCTACGTCATCGGGCAGGGCGCGCTGGGCGCCGCGGCGACCGCGGCCACCAAGAACGACATCGCCCAGGCCGAGCAGTGGAACCTGCCGATCGTGCTGATCGTGTTGCTCGCGGTGTTCGGATCGCTTGCCGCCGCGGCGATCCCGCTGGTGCTCGGCATCTGCACCGTCGTGGTGACGATGGGACTGGTCTATCTGCTGTCGATGTACACCACGATGTCGGTGTTCGTGACGTCGACGGTGTCGATGTTCGGCATCGCGCTGGCCATCGACTACTCCCTTTTCATCTTGATGCGGTTCCGGGAGGAACTGCGCGCGGGCCGCGACCCCGATCAGGCCGCCGATGCGGCGATGGCCACGTCGGGTCTGGCGGTGGTGCTGTCAGGTCTGACGGTGATCGCGTCGGTGACGGGCATCTACCTGATCAACACCCCGGTGCTGGTGTCGATGGCCACCGGCGCGATCCTCGCGGTCGCAGTGGCGGTGCTGACATCGACGACGCTGACGCCCGCGGTGCTGGCGACGTTCGGGCAGGCCGCGGCCAAGCGGTCGTCGTACCTGCACTGGTCGCGTCGCGGCGAGACCACGCAGTCGCGGTTCTGGACCCGCTGGACCGGCTGGGTGATGCGCCGGCCGTGGGTGTCGGCGCTGATGGCGGCGGCTTTCCTGCTGACGCTGGCCGCGCCGGCGTTCGCGATGGTGCTGGGCAACAGCATGCAGCGCCAGTTCGACGCCGCCCACGAGATCCGCGGCGGCGTCAACGCGGCCGCCGAGGCGCTGGGCGCCGGCGCGCTGGGGCCGGTGCGGGTGTTGGTGACGTTCCCCGCGGGCGCCGCGTCGGCCGGGCAGAACGCCCCCGTGCTCGATGCCGTGCGTCAGGAAATGACGAAGGCGCCCAACATCGTGTCGGTCTCGCCGCCGGTGTTCGGCACCGACCACCGCACCGCCCTGCTGTCGGCAGTGTTGTCGGTGGACCCCGAAGACATGGCCGCGCGCACCGCCGTCGACTGGATGCGCGAGAAGCTGCCGCCCGCCGCAGGGGACGCGGCGCGCATCGACGTCGGCGGGCCCACCGCGTTGATCAAGGATTTCGACGACCGGGTGTCGGCCACCCAGCCGGCGGTGTTCGGGTTCGTCGCGTTGATCGCGTTTCTGATGCTGCTGGTCTCGATCCGGTCGGTGTTTTTGGCCTTCAAGGGCGTGTTGATGACGGTGCTGTCGGTGGCCGCCGCCTACGGCAGCCTGGTCATCGTCTTCCAGTGGGGCTGGCTGGAGGAACTGGGCTTCAAGCAGATCTCGTCGCTGGATTCCACGATTCCGCCGCTGGTGCTGGCGATGACGTTCGGGCTGTCGATGGACTACGAGATCTTTTTGCTCCCCCGGATCCGGGAGCGGTTCCTGCAGACGGGCAACACCCGCGACGCGGTCGCCTACGGCGTGAGCACCAGCGCGCGCACCATCACCAGTGCGGCGTTGATCATGATCGCGGTGTTCGTCGGTTTCGCCTTCGCGGGTATGCCGCTGGTCGCCCAGCTCGGTGTCGCGTGCGCGGTGGCGATCGCGGTCGACGCGACGGTGGTGCGGCTGGTGCTGGTGCCCGCGCTGATGGCGATGTTCGACGAATGGAATTGGTGGCTGCCGCGCTGGCTGGACCGCATCCTGCCGTCGGTCGACTTCGAGAAGCCGCTGCCGGCGGCCGACATCGGCGATCTGGTCATCATCCCCGACGACATCTCCGAGGTGGGCGTGCCGGGTTCGGACCTACGCATGGTGGTCAAGTCCGCCGCCAAACTGAAAACGCTTGCGCCGGACACGATCACCGTCGCGGACCCGCTGGCGTTCAGCGGCTGCATGCCGGTGCGGCTGGGGCACCGCATCAAGGGCGGCGACGAGGCGCTGCCGGCCCGCCGGCCAGTGGGTGTCAACGCCGGGGGCGGGGGCGGCACGGCCCTTCGCAGTGGCGTCGCCAACGGAAACGGGAAATCGTTGTCGAACGGCCGTCGGGTGCATCCGGTCACCATGTGGCGCGGCCGGCTGTCGGTAGCCCTGGACGCGCTGGAGACCGAGGCCGACGCCGTGCGCGCGCCGATGGAACGCCGCAGCCCGATGGAGTTCACCAACGTGCTTCTGCCCACTGGGGACCGGCTGCAGATCCCGACCGGCGCGGAAACTCTGCGATTGAAGGGCTACCTGATCATGTGCCGCAACAGCACACGGGATTACGCCGAGTTTGCCGATTTGGTCGAGTCGATGGAAACTCAAACGGCTGCACTGGTGCTATCGGGCATCGACCGGTACTACTGTGGTCAGCAGCCGAGAAGGCACTGGGTGGCCACCCAGTTGGTACGCCGACTGGCCGATCCGCAACCGTCGGACGAGCATGACACCCGGATGTCGGGCGCCGATGCAGAAGCCGATTGGGCGAAGGTCCGGAAGCGCTGCCTGTCAGTGGCCGTCGCGATGTTGGAGGAGGCGAGGTGACGTTGGCCCCCGAGGTTCGGGATACGCGCCGCAACGGTGCCTCCGCAGGTGTCTCCGCCCGCACCCGACCCGCGCCCCGCCCACCGGTCGACGACCGACCGGTGGAGTTCTGGCCCACCGCCGCGATCCGCGCCGCCCTGGAGAAGGACGACCTGGCGGTGTGGCAGCGCATCGTCACCGCCATCAAACGCGACCCCTACGGCAGGACCGCGCGTCAGGTCGAAGAGGTGCTGGAAACGGCACGGCCGTACGGGGTTTCGAAGGCGATGGCCGAAGTTCTGACCCGCACCCGCGACCATCTGGAGGCCAGCGAACGCGCGGAGGTGGCGCGGCATGTGCGGCTGCTGCTGGACCGCTCCGGGCTGGCACCGCAAGAGTTCGCGTCTCGGATCGGGGTGCCCAGTGACGAGTTCTCGTCGTACCTGTCGGGCAAGAAGAGCCCGGCCGCGTCGCTGATGATCCGGATGCGCCGGCTGTCCGACCGATTCGCCAAGATGCACGCCCAACGCGGCGGCGGGCAGTGATTCTTGCGCTCGGCGGCTAACGCGAGTGGATCGGCGTGACGTCGTCGACCAGCCAGCGGCCGCCCTCCTTGGACAGCGTGACGCGCAGCGCCAGCACCGCGACGTCGGGTTGTTTACCGGGCACGCTCTGAGTGCCGCGCAGCACCACCGCGACGCTGGCGGCATTCGGGCCGATCGCCTCCACCCCCGCCGAGATGGTGCTGGCTTGAGCGGAGACGTTCTTGCTGGTCAATTCCTTTGCCACACCGGCGAATTCGTTCTTGAAGGCGTCAGCGCGCTCGGGCCGCATCATTGCGGTCGCCCGGTCGATCGATGCGGTCGGGCTCTGCGGGGTGAACGTCGCGGTGGCCTCCGAGACGCTGCTGGCGATGCCCACCACCTCGGCGCTGTCGCGGTTGAGGTTGCGGTCGGGGACCGTCCACTGCAGATAGCTGACGACGACCGCAGCCGCCAACGCCGCGGTGGCCACGCCGACGACCGCCAACCGCAGGCCGGGCCCGTCGTCGTCGGTGCCGACGGTGACCCCGTCGCGGCGCGCCAGCACGAAATTGACGATGACGCCCTGCACGATCAGCAGGCACAGGATCGAGCACACCGACACCCACCACAGCGGCCACGCGAGTGCCAGGCCGATGAACACCAGCGCGGCGATCGCCGCCGCCGGCGCGAGGATGTCGAATGCCAAGACCCGCAATCGGTCTCTCATCGGATGGGCTCCAGCCGCGAAATCATCAGCTTGCCGTCGATGTCGGAGACGTCCAGCCGCATCGTCCAGCGCACGGTCTGCGGCTGCTCCGTGCCCTGGTTCTCGCTCACCGACGTGGCGACCACCAGCACGGTGTCGGTGCGCGACGCGACCGCCGCCACCCCGTCTTGCCGTTGCGCCGGCGGCGGTGCACCGTTGGGGCCCGGCGGGTTGTGGTGCAGCGATTCGATCGACACCGAGTCGATCTGACCGCGCGTCTTCGACTGAAGTGTTTGAACCAGCTTCATGTACGGCTCGACGGCCGATTCGAATTCGGCGTTGAGCTCGCCGACGGTGGCCTCGTGCAGCTTCTCCAGGCTGGGCGCGACGTTGTCCTTGTTCATGTTGACCAGCACGCTGGTCCAGTCGGCGGCGGTCTGCAGCACCCGGGTTTGGTAGCGGCGTTCGTCGACGTCGCCGCGATGCTGGAGCCAGATGAGCCCCGCGAGCACGACGGCGGCCACCGCGAGGGCGCCCAACACTGCGGAGCCAATGCCGTAGCCGGTGAAGACGGGTCCACGGTCGTCGTCGTCATCGGACATGGCCGTGAGGGTACCGGTGGTCAGAACCGGTAGCGGAGCTGCACCGCGCCGGAAGCCGGGAACGCTCGGGTGGCGGCAAGGCGTAGCCGACCGTTCTGGCCGGTGAACAGTGGCAGCCCGCCGCCGATCAGCTCCGGGTAGACCAGCAACCGAACCTCGTCGACGTACGGCAGCAGCGCCTGGGCGGTCTGCGCGCCGGCGAAGACCGCGATGTCCCGTTGACTGCGCGCCTTGATCCGCGCGACGTCGGCGGGCAGGTCGGCGCCGATGCGCTCGGCCGGTCCCCAGCTCAGGTCCGGCTCGCCCCGCGACAGCACGAGTTTGGTCACGCTGTTCATCAGCCGCGTCTGCTCGCGTTCCACTGCCGTGCCGGTCGGCCCGTCCTGCCAGTACGGCGCGAGCTCGCGGTAGGCGGTGTGGCCGAGGATCATCGCGTCGATGCCGCGCAGCTGCTCGGCCATCAGCTGCTCGACCTCCGCGTCGGGCACCAGGCACCAGCCCAGGCCGCCATCACGGTCGGCGACATAGCCGTCCAGGCTCGTCATGATCGACAAGAACATCTCGCCCATGCCCTATAGACCGGCGCGACGACGAGAACTCAGCGCGTACGCGGCCGTCTGGCAACATGTTGGGGTGACGGTAGAAGCACTCAGATCCGGTATCGACCTCAGCCATGTCGACCCGCAAGCCCGCCCGCAAGACGATCTGTTCGGCCACGTCAACGGCCGCTGGCTGGCCGAGTACCAAATTCCCGCCGACCGTGCCACCGACGGCGCGTTCCGGTCGCTGTTCGATCGCGCCGAGGAGCAGGTCCGCGACATCATCACCGAGGCCGCGTCGCCGGGTGCGGCAACCGGCTCCGACGAGCAGCGCATCGGCGACCTGTACGCCAGCTTCATGGACGAGGCCACGGTCGCCCGCCTCGGGGTTCAGCCGCTGCTCGACGAGCTCGCGACCATCGATGCCGCCGACAGCCCGGAAGCCCTGGCCGCGGTGCTGGGCGCACTGCAGCGCACCGGCGTCGGCGGCGGGGCCGGCCTCTACATCGACACCGATTCCAAGGACTCCACCCGCTACCTGGTGCACCTGAACCAGTCCGGCATCGGCCTGCCCGACGAGTCCTACTACCGCGACGAGCAGCACGCCGAGATCCTGACCGCCTACCCGCAGCACATCGCGCGCATGTTCGCGCTGGTGTACGGCGGATCGGCGGACGATCATGCCGACACCGCGGCGCGCATCGTCGCGCTGGAAACCAAGCTCGCGGCGGCGCACTGGGACGTGGTCAAGCGCCGCGACGCCGACCTCACGTACAACCTGCGCCGTTTCACCGACCTGCCTTCTGAGGCGCCGGGATTCGACTGGACCGGCTGGATCACCGCACTGGGCACCACCCCGGAGAAGGCCGCGGAAGTGGTTGTCCGGCAACCCGATTACCTGACGACGTTCGCGGCGGCGTGGTCGAGTGAGAGCCTCGACGACTGGAAGGCCTGGGCGCGTTGGCGGCTGATCCATGCCCGCGCGTTTCTGCTGACCGACGAGCTGATCGCCGAGGACTTCGCGTTCTACGGCAAGAGGCTGTCGGGCACCGAGCAGATCCGCGACCGCTGGAAGCGTGGCGTCTCGGTCGTCGAGGGCCTGATGGGCGACGCGCTGGGCAAGCTCTACGTCGAGAAGCACTTCCCGCCGGGCGCCAAGGCGCGGATGGACGAATTGGTGGCCAACCTGCGTGAGGCGTACCGCGTCAGCATCAGCGACTTGGAGTGGATGACGCCGGAGACCCGCGCCAAGGCGCTGGCCAAACTCGACAAGTTCACCCCGAAGATCGGCTATCCCGCGAAGTGGCGGGACTATTCGACGCTGGTCATCGAACGCGACGACCTTTACGGCAACTACCGGCGCGGCTACGAGGTGAACTACGACCGCGAGCTGGCCAAGCTCGGCGGGCCCGTCGACCGCGACGAGTGGTTCATGACGCCGCAGACGGTCAACGCGTACTACAACCCCGGCATGAACGAGATCGTCTTTCCCGCAGCGATTCTGCAGCCGCCGTTCTTCGACGCCGAGGCCGACGACGCCGCCAACTACGGCGGTATCGGCGCGGTCATCGGCCATGAGATCGGGCACGGGTTCGACGATCAGGGCGCCAAGTACGACGGCGACGGCAACCTGGTCGACTGGTGGACCGACGAGGACCGTGCCGAATTCGGCGCGCGCACAAAGGCGTTGATCGAGCAGTACGACGCCTACGTGCCGCGAGAATTACGAAACGGCCACTCCCCCGTTCCGCATGTGAACGGCGCCTTCACCGTCGGCGAGAACATCGGCGATCTCGGGGGGCTGTCCATCGCCCTGCTGGCGTATCAGCTGTCGCTGAAAGGCAAGGAGGCCCCGGTGATCGACGGGCTGACCGGTGTACAGCGGGTGTTCTTCGGCTGGGCGCAGGTCTGGCGCACGAAATCCCGTGAGGCGGAGGCGATTCGCCGGCTCGCGGTGGACCCGCACTCGCCGCCGGAGTTCCGCTGCAACGGCGTTATCCGCAACATCGACGCGTTCTACGACGCGTTCGACGTCAAAGAGTCCGACGAGCTGTACCTGGACCCGCAGCAGCGCGTCCGCATCTGGAACTGACGCGTACGACTAGAACATCTGCCAGTCGGACGCGCCGTCGGGCTGGTTGTAGATGCCGATGGAGTTCTTGATCACGATCGGATCGCCGCTGCCGAAGTTGTCGTAGAACCACTTCGCGTTCTCCGGGCTGAGGTTGATGCAGCCGTGGCTGACGTTCTCTTCGCCCTGCGAACCGACCGACCACGGCGCGCTGTGCACGAACACACCGCTGTTGTCGATGCGGACCGCGTCCTTGACCTTGAGCTTGTAGCCCTCCGGCGAGTTGACCGGCACGCCGTAAGTCGAGGAGTCCATCACGATGTCCTTGAACTTCTCGAGCACGTAGTAAGTGCCGTTCTTGGTTTCGTAGCCCTTCTTGCCCAGCGACACCGGGAACGTCTTCTCCAGCTTGCCGTTGCGCACGATCTCCATCTGGAGGGTCTTGTTGTCGATGGTCGCGACCAGCTGCTCGGGAACGGTGAAGCTGGACTTGGTGCCGCCGGCGTCGATGTTGACGACGGTGCCGGCTGGCCAAAAGTCCTGGGGCCGCCAGCGCAGCTGGGTGTCGCTGGTCCAGTAGAACCGGCCGGGCACCGGCGGGTTCGACGAGATGTGGACGGCCGATTCGGCCAGCGCCTTGTTGGCGATGGGCCGCTGGAAGTTGATGTAGATCGGCTTGGCGGCGCCGACCTTCGATCCGTTCACCGGATTGAACGACGGCGGCAGGAACACCGGCTCGCCGACGTACGGCGTCGGGTTCTGCCCGGCGGGTGTGCCCTCCGGAATCGGCTGTGGCTGCGTCGCGGGCGGCCCGAACGGGTTGAACGGCGCCGGGGCCGGCGCGGGCGCAGCGGCCAGCGGGTCCGCCGGATCGGCCGGCGGCAACTCGGCCGGAGCGGGTTCGGGCGGAGGCGGCGGTACGGCCGCGGCCGCGTCGATGGGCGCGGGCGGCGGAGGCGGTGGCACCTCGGGATCCGCCAGCGCCGCTGGGCTTGCTAGGGCCATTCCCCCGACGAGTCCGGCCGCGAGGATCGCGGTGACCAGTCTCCCCCTAGTCCGCTGTGGCATGCGTCACCTCCAGTCACACAACTTCGTCCAGTGTGGCATAGCGCGGTGACCAGCTACCGCCACCAGGGGCCGCCAAACCCCCGACGCTCGCATGGCCCAAGGCGCTGAGCTGGTGTGTTAATCGCGCTGGGGTGTCGAACGTTACTTTGCGCTGGTTACCGGAGGAACCTCGAAGAGGTTACGGATGACGAGCACGCCGGCCAGTGCGACGACGATCAACGCGGTCGACCCCGCGATCATGGCGGCCGGCCCCGCGTGTTCGTAGAGCAGCCCGCCCGCCAGCGAACCGGCCATGATGCCGACCTGGAACGCGGCGACATACAGCCCGGACGCGCCGTCGGGGTCGTCGGGGGCGGTGCGCATGGCCGAGGCCTGCAGCATCGGTGGTAGTGCCGTCGATGACGCGCCCCACAGCACGATCGCCACGACGCCGACCACCACGGTAAGTAGGCCCGCACGACTGTCGACAGCAAGCGACGACAACACCACGAACGCCGTCGCCAGCGCGCCCAGGCAGCCGGCCACCGATGCCTTCGGCCACTGGTCCAGCGGCCGCGCCATCACCGCCATCGAGATCAGGCCCGCTATGCCGAACGCGGCCAGCAGCCAGGCCAGAGCCGGGCCGTGCACGCCCACCACGTCGCGGATGATCACCACGATGAAGGTGTAGGAGATGAAGTGTCCGGTGACGCCGATGAGCGTCAGCACCGACAGCGTCACCAGCCGGTTGTTGCGGTGGTGGCTCTTGTGGCGACGGACGTCGTCTACCTCGTCGGGCGACAACGCCATCGGCGGCAGCGACGCCCAGGCCGCCAACGTGACCACCGCGGCGGCGCCGGTGACGACCACCACGGCCAGCCGCCAGCCCCACAGCTCGCTCATCGCCGCGGTGAGCGGGTTGCCGACGACCAAGGCCAGGCTCGTCCCGACGTACACCGCCGTGGTCGCGCGCCCGGCGTGGCTGGCCGGCACAAGCCGGATACCGATCGGCGCGATCACCGACCACATCAGCCCGTGGGTGAGCGCGCACAGCACGCGGCCGCCCGCGAGCACCGCGAAATTCGGTGCCATCGCCGAAATCACTTGGGACACCGTCAAACACACCAAGGTCAGCAGCAGCGTGCGCCGACGCGGCCAGCGCGCGGTCAACCGCACCAGCGGCACCGTGGTGACCGCGGCCACCAGCGCGTAGCTGGCCATCAGGGTGCCGACTATCGCTTCGCTGACCCGCAGGTCGGCCGCGATCGCGGGCAGCGCGCCGACCGGCACGATCTCGGCGGTCACATAGACGAAGGCCGCCGCGGCGAGCACCGTCAGCTGGACGGCGATGCGCGGCGTCCAAGTCCAGGCAGAAAGCGGCGTCTCGACGGTCATGCTGGGAAGCACGGTAGCGGCTCAACTGGCGTTTCCCTGGGATGCCGCGAGGCGCGCAGTCCAGCATGTGCACTACGACGGCAACTCCCAGCGCCACACCGGGCCCTCCTCGGGGTCGACGGCCTCGCCGGTGCAGCGAAAGCCGAGCCGCCGAAGCACTCCGGTCGACGGGTTGTCGTGCGCGAGCGTGTGGGCGACTACTGCGTCGACCCCGGCAGCTCGCGCCTTCTCGATGAGGGCACCGGCCGCGGCAATGCCATACCCCCGCCCACGGAAGCGCGGCGCCACCTCGTAGCCGATCTCGACGACGCCGTCTGTTGGCGGGCCGACATACCCACCGGAGCCGACGAGGTGGTCATCGGCCAGGAAGAAGTGCATCCACCAATCGGCTTGCTCCGGATGCTGCTGCAGTTTCTCGATGGTGAACTCGATGGACTCCGGAAACTCTGGCCAACCGTCTGGCACCGGGCTTTTGATAAGGCGGCCGAAGGCCGACGGGTCGTCCTTTAGCGCAACGAGATGCTCGATGGTTGCGGGCAGCAGTTCGACGCCGGGCATGGTGGCAGTGTGTCAGGCTTATTTGGTGATTGTTGCGTTCAGTGTCAGCCCGCTCGGCGGCGACGAGAGTGTGGGCGCGGCCGTCGCCGAGGCCATCCGGGTGGTGCGCGCGTCAGGGCTTCCCAACGAGACCAATGCGATGTTCACCAACATCGAGGGCGAGTGGGACGAGGTGATGGCCGTCGTCAAGCAGGCGGTCGACGCCGTGGCCGCCGTCGCCCCGCGGGTCAGCCTGGTGCTCAAGGCCGACATCCGCCCCGGTTACATCGGTCAGCTCAAAGCGAAGGTGGAGCGGATCGAGCAGGAGCTACGAGCGCACCAGCCGGGCGATCGCCGCTGACGCCTCGGCGAGCTTCTCGTCGGCCTGATCGCCACCCTCGGCGACGGCCTGGGTGACGCAGTGGCCGAGGTGCTCGTCGAGCAGTCCGAGCGCAACCGATTGCAGCGCGCTGTTGACCGCGCTGATCTGGGTCAGCACGTCGATGCAGTACTTGTCCTCGTCGATCATCTTCGCGATGCCGCGCACCTGGCCCTCGATCCGACGCAAGCGCTTGGCGTAGTTTTCCTTTTGCGGCGAATAGCCACGTGTCGCAGTCATTTTCAGCCTCCCAGCATGCCCTGCATCTGCGCGATCTCCGCTTGCTGCGTGTCCACGATCGTCTGTGCCAAGCGTTTCGCGTCGGCATTCTCGCCGTTGGCGATCTCGGCCTTGGCCATCTCGATTGCGCCCTGGTGGTGCGCGATCATCGATTGCAGCCACAGTGTGTCGAACTCAGTGCCGCCCAGCGACTCCAGCTTCGACATGGTGGCGGTGTCGACCATGCCCTGCATCGGCGCGCTGTGCCCGCCGTGATCACCGCCCGCGTCGGATCCTTCCGTCCACTGCACCAGAAAAACCTTCATCGCCTCGATCTCGGGCTGCTGCGCCGCGGAGATCCGCTCGGCCAGCTCGATGAGCTCCGGATTGGAGGCGCGCCCGGGCACCAGTGCCGAGAGTTCGAGCGCCTGCTGGTGATGCGAAATCATATTGGTCGCGAAGGTGACGTCGTCGGCGTTGAACCCCGCGGGCTCACCCGTGATGACCGGCTCTTCGGTGTGCTCTTGGGCGGGCGGGGCGCTGCTACACGAGGACACGAACAGCGCGGCGGCCAGGGCAGCCAGGACGGCGATGAGTCGGGGCGTCATGACTACAGCGTACCGCATACCCCTCCGGGGTATCGATAACGGTTTGGCCGGGCGAAATGCCGCGGGCATACTGAAGCCCATGCCCTCATCGCCAGACATCAAGCCCCGCAGTCGCGACGTCACCGACGGCCTGGAGAAGGCCGCCGCCCGTGGCATGTTGCGCGCGGTAGGCATGGGGGACGAAGACTTCGCAAAGCCGCAGATCGGCGTCGGCTCGTCGTGGAATGAGATCACGCCGTGCAACCTATCGCTGGACCGGCTCGCCAAGGCCGTCAAGGAAGGCGTGTTCGAAGCGGGCGGTTTTCCGATGGAGTTCGGCACCATCTCGGTGTCCGACGGCATCTCGATGGGCCACGAGGGCATGCACTTCTCGCTGGTGTCGCGCGAGGTGATCGCCGACAGCGTCGAAACGGTCATGCAGGCCGAGCGCCTCGACGGGTCGGTGCTGCTGGCCGGTTGCGACAAGTCGCTGCCCGGCATGCTGATGGCCGCGGCGCGCCTCGACCTGGCGTCGGTGTTCCTGTACGCCGGGTCGATCCTGCCGGGCATCGCCAAGCTGTCGGACGGCACCGAGCGCGAGGTCACCATCATCGACGCGTTCGAGGCCGTCGGCGCCTGCGCACGCGGGCTGATCCCGCGTGAGGACGTCGACGCCATTGAACGCGCCATCTGCCCCGGCGAGGGCGCCTGCGGCGGCATGTACACCGCCAACACCATGGCTTCTGCGGCCGAGGCGCTGGGCATGTCGCTGCCGGGCAGCGCCGCCCCGCCTGCCACCGATCGCCGCCGCGACGGGTTCGCGCGCCGGTCCGGTCAGGCCGTCGTGGAGCTGCTGCGCCGCGGCATCACCGCCCGCGACATCCTGACCAAGGAGGCGTTCGAGAACGCGATCGCGGTGGTGATGGCGTTCGGCGGGTCGACCAACGCGGTGCTGCACCTGCTGGCCATCGCCCACGAGGCAAACGTGAAGCTGACGTTGGAGGACTTCACCCGCGTCGGCGCGCGCGTCCCCCACCTCGCCGACGTGAAACCCTTCGGCAGCCACGTGATGACGGACGTTGACCGCATCGGTGGTGTGCCGGTCGTGATGAAGGCGCTGCTGGATGCCGGTCTGCTGCATGGCGATTGCCTGACCGTCACCGGCCAGACGATGGCGGCCAACCTCGCCCACATCGCGCCGCCGGACCCCGACGGGAAGGTGCTGCGCGCACTGACCAATCCGATCCATCCCACCGGCGGCATCACCATCCTGCACGGTTCGCTGGCGCCCGAGGGGGCGGTGGTCAAGTCGGCCGGCTTCGACTCCGATGTATTCGAAGGCACCGCACGGGTTTTCGAACGCGAACGCGCCGCACTGGACGCTTTGGAGGACGGCACGATCACCGCGGGCGACGTCGTGGTCATCCGCTACGAAGGCCCCAAGGGTGGGCCGGGCATGCGCGAGATGCTGGCCATCACCGGCGCGATCAAGGGCGCCGGACTGGGCAAGGACGTGCTGCTGATGACCGACGGCCGGTTCTCCGGCGGTACGACGGGGTTGTGCGTAGGCCACATCGCGCCCGAGGCCGTCGACGCGGGGCCGATCGCGTTTGTGCGCGACGGTGACCGCATCCGTCTGGACGTGGCCAAGGGCACCCTGGACGTATTGGTCGATCCGGCCGAATTCGAGGCGCGCAAAGCGGGTTTCGAGCCGCTACCGCCGCGTTACACCACCGGCGTGTTGGCCAAGTACACCAAGCTCGTCGGCTCGGCGGCCGTCGGCGCGGTCTGCGGCTAGGACGCCCGGCCGGGGCGAACCCCGGCCGGTTTGTCGTGCCCTGTCAGTGGGCTTCGGGGCTGCGGACCCGCATGCCGAAGTACACGGCGTACAGGCCAAGCACCGTGACCACCGCACCGGCGATCACGTGTGACCACATCATGCCCGTGGTCGGCGAGCCACCGAACAGCCACGGCGAGATGATCAGCCACACGCCGAGAACCGGCAGCGTCCAGGTCATCCCGTGGGTGCGGTCGAGCGCCGAGCCGAAGCACATTGCCAGGACAGCGACGGTGATACCAACGATCAGCGCGTTGACGGCATGGCGTCCGAAGGCCTCGAAGCCGACGAACCACGGCGAAACCGCAACGTAGAGCCCCGTGAGGAAGGTGAATCCGAAGGTGCCCTGCGCCGTCATGGACTCGGCGGCACGGTCATAGTTGGCCCGCAGAGCCAGGATGTCAGGATGCTGATCGATTGATGCATGGGCTGTAGCCATTTTGTTTCCTTTCTGTTATGCGGCAAGTGGTTTGGGCTTGCCACACCCATCCATCGATATCCAAGTTACGCCCGCTGACAGACCTCAGCAATCAAGATCAAATGCGCCGGACCGGCTCACAGCGGGGCCGAGGCCGGGTTGTGGTAGGAGAGAACGATGGCGCTCACTCCCCTGCCCGATGACCAATGGGACGACGACGTCCGCGACGCGCTGGCCAGCATGGTGGCAGAGGGCCGGCGCAACCGCGAGGGCGCCGGTAATGCGTTGGCGACGCTCGTGCGTCATCCCAAGCTCACCGCCGCCTACCTGCCCTTCAGCGCCTACCTCCTGCAGGAGTCGACACTGCCGCCGCGGCTGCGCGAGTTTGCCATATTGCGTGTGGCACACCGGATTTCGAGTGCATACGAGTGGGGCCACCACGTGGAGCTCGGCGAACAGGCCGGTCTGACGTCGGCCGATATCGCGGCCGCCCGCAATGGCGATCCCGCTGACGACTTCGACCGCACGGTGCTGACCGCGGTCGACGAACTGCTCGAGGTGAACCGCATCACCGCCGACACGTGGGCCGCTCTCGGCAAACAGCTCGACGACCGTGCGCGCATGGACCTGATCTTCACCGTCGGCGGTTACGTCATGCTCGGGATGGCGCTCAACACGTTCGGCGTCGAACTGGAACCCGATCCGATGGTGGAGAACCTCTGAGCATCCAGCTCCGGTGGTTCACCACGCTGTTCGCGATGGCGTTGGTGTTCCACTACTCCGACAGCCAGCCCCTCGACGTGGGGCCGGCGCTGATCGCCGGCCTTCCGGCGCTGCTGTTCGGATCCTCGGTGGCCGCGTTCGTGCTGGTACTGGTGGCCGGGGCGACGGTGGCGGCGCTGAACCTGCCCGCCGCGTCGAACCACCTGGTGCTGACGCTGCTGGTCGCCCTGGCCTTCGGCGCCGCCGCGCTGTGGGCGCTGACCACCCGCGACCGCGAGGGCTCGTACGTCGAACGCTGGCTGGACGCGGCGCGCAGCCCGATCGGCCTGACCCTGCTCGGGGTCTACCTGTTCACCGTCTTCCACAAGCTCAACAGCGCCTTCTTCGACCCGTCGACGTCGTGCAGCGGCTCGCTGTTGGCCCAGCTCCTCGGCCGCAACGGCCTCGAGGTCGCGCTGAACGCGGGCGTCGTGCAGTCCGTCGCGATCGCGACGGTGCTGATCGAGGTCGCCGTTCTGGTCCTTCTGGCGATCCCGCGGCTGCGGTGCTGGGGCGTGCTGGCCGGGGTGGCCTTCCACGCGCTGCTGGCGCTGGCCTCGTTCTACGACTTCGCCACGATCGTCTTCGCGCTTTATGTGCTTCTCGTCCCGGCGGAGGTGTTCGCCGCGCTGGCACCCCGAGCTAAACCGTTGCGACGGCTGGCGTTGGCCGGCTTCGCGGCGCACGTGCTGCTGAGCATCAGCGCGGGCCTCGCGGACACCGCGGCCAGCCCTGTCGGTCTGCCGTGGCACACCCTGCTCGTTGCGACCTGGTTTATCGCGGTGGGCCCGTTGATGTTTCCGTTGGTATGGGCCTACCTCGCCGTGCGCGACCGTGTGGAAACACCCGGCTGGCGCCTGCGCCCCGTAGTGCTGTTGATCATCCCGCTGCTGGCGTTCGTCAACGGGGTGACGCCGTACCTCGGGCTAAAGACCGTCGCCAACTACTCGATGTTCAGCAATCTGCACACCGAGGAGGGCCGCACCAACCACCTCCTGCCCGGTGTCACCGCGATCGAGCTGACCCCCTACCAACGGGACACGGTCGACGTGACCGCGCTGTATCTCCCACCCGCCGACCAGGTCCGGCTTGACGCGCTGCACCGCGCGCTGGGCGGCGTGTCGCATTTGCAGCGTCAGTCCCGCTGGATCGCTGAAGGGCCGCCGGTGCGCATCCCGTGGCTGGAGCTGCGGCGCACGGTGTTGCTCTGGCAGAGCGCGGGCATCAGCGGCAACCGCCTCGAGTACGTGCGCGACGGGCAGCGCCATGTGGTGTCCGACGCGATCGCCGACGGGGTACTCGGTGCGCCGATGCCGTGGTGGCAGCGGCATCTGCTGGCGTTCCGGGCAGTCGACTCGCGCCTCGGCACCGACCACTGCCGCTGGTGACTTCAGTGTCGATCGGAGGCGTGCTGGATCGTCATACCGATATGAAGCTCAACAAGAAGTTCACTGCGACACTGCAGAAGAGCCCCGCGACGGGCGGGTGGACCTACGTCGTCATGCCCGACTCGGCCACGTTCTTCGGCACCCGCGCCCGGGTGAAGGTCCGCGGCACCATGGACGGGCAGCCGTTCGAGAGCTCGTTCATGGCGCTCGGCGACGGCACCCACAAGCTGCCGGTGAAGCCCGAATTACGCCGCCGCATCGGCAAGGAGGCCGGCGACGAGGTGACCGTTCAGCTCGACGAGCGGCTTACTTGACGCGAGCCACCGCGAAGCCGTCCCAGCCTTTGGTGCCGACGGTCTGGATGGCCGCGGTGTCCAGTCGTGGGCTGGCGCCCATCATCTCGAGCATGTCGCGCACGCCGCGGGCCTGCGCGTCGTCGTCGGCCGGCGCCAGCACCCGGCCCATCCGAGCGATGTTGTCCACCACGATGATTGAGCCCGGCCTGCCTAACTTGATCGCCCAGTCGACGTAGGCGGCGTTGTTCTCCTTGTCGGCGTCGATGAAGAACATGTCGAACGGCTCGCCGCGATCCAGCAGCCGCGGCAGGACCGTCAGCGCCGCGCCGACGATCACCTCGACGCGGTCGTCCACACCGGCCCGCTCCAGGTTCTTGCGCGCCACCTCGGCGTGCTTGGGCTCGTACTCCACGGTGACGACGCTGCCGTCTGGCCCCACTCCGCGGGCCAGGCAGATGGTGCTGTAGCCGGCCAGCGTGCCGATCTCCAGCACCCGCCGCGCCCCGGACATCGACGCCAGCAGCGTCAACAGCTTGCCGTGCTGGGCCGACACCTCGATCGCCGGCATCCCGGCGGGCCCGGTGGACTCCCGCGCGGCGCGCAGGGCCTCGTCCTCGGTGTGCAGGACGCTGGTGAACATCTCGTCGAGGTCGCGCGGGTCCGGTTCGCTCACCCGTCCCACGCTAGCGCTCATCGCACACCCTCTTTCGCGTACACCACGCGCAGCACGTGCCCGACTTCCGGGCCCATCACCGCGTCGGCGAGTTCGCAGAAGGCCGCGACGAACTCCGGCCCGTGCGCAGGCTCGCTGCGGCACAGGTGGTGGGCGATCTCATGCAGCACCACCAACTCCCGCAGCGCCCAGGTGGTGTGCCGGTCGGGCACCGCGATCGTCTCGTCGTCGGGCTCGTAGTGCGCCGCGGTGACGCCGCGCCGCGCCCGCACCGTCAACGGCCGCTTCTCGCCCACATGAGCGAGCACATCGTCGACGTAGCGCTGCACCGACTCCACCGAGCCGAACCGCCCCTCCGGCGGCAGCGTCAGGTGGGTGCCGAAGAAGTCGACGACGCGGTTGCCGTGCTCGCCGGCGCGGTCGAACAGCGTCCGCACGAATTCCTCGGCCGCGTAGACCTTCGAGCGCTGGCTGTCGCGAACTGTCACGACTCCAAAGCGCCGCGGGCACTGGCCAACTCAGGGCCAGGGCCGAGCCGCGCCCGTCGTCCGGCCCGATCCCCGGCCCGGCGCGCCGCCGACGAGTAGCCGGCCGTCGCACTGGTGGCCCGCCACGTGCCCCGCGCCTCGGACGCCTGCCGGTAGAAGTCCTTAAGCTCGATGTCCTTGTCCCGCAATGCAAGAGCGGTGCCCGGGCGGCCAGTGTCGGTGGCGGCCTCGCGCTGCGCCTCTTCGCGGGCCTCCGCCAGTCGCTTGCCGATGCGGGCACCGAACGCCAGCTGGAAATTGATCCGCGCGGTGATCGTCGGCGTCGGCCGATGCGCACCCGAGGCGATGTAGGCCTCCGACGCCCGCACCATCTGCATCACCAAGCTGGCGTAGAGCGCGTGGCTGGCGTCGATGTCCTCGGCGAAGCCGTAGGCGTAGACGAACGTCGAGTTCGACGCGACATCGCACTTGACGTCGTTGGCGGCCGCGATCACCACGAACAGCTGGACATAGGTCCGCAGCCCCCGCGTCCCGGCGGCGCCGATGGTGATGGTGCGCTGTTCGGGCATCTGCGCCTTGGTGCGTTTGTCGGAGTGCGACCGCGCGACCGCGAGGTCGATGGACGTGGCCGTCGCCAGCCGCTGCGCGGCAGTCATGAACGCCTCGGCCTCGTGCGGGTTGTCGGTGCCTTCGGCTTGGCGCAGCAGCGCGGCGATGCGGGCCAGCATCCTGTCGTCACTCATTGGTAGTCAGGGGCGCGGTGTCGGCAAGGCAGA
>NZ_PIZU01000059.1 GCF_002838065.1 Mycobacterium hubeiense
GGATCGTCACCCAAATTCCACGCGACTCGGGACATGCTCCAGCACCGCGTTTGAAACGATTATCGACAAGGCCGCCGCAGCCGCGGTGCTCATCGACACCCACCGTCCCGACACCGCCGCCGACACCGGTGCTGGGATCGGAATCGTGCTCGCTGATGCCGGCTACCTGAGCACCGACAACCTCACTATGGCCGGACCGGACCGGCTCATCGCGGTCGGCAAGAGCCGCGAACTGGCGGTGGCCGCTCGCCAAAATCCCGCCAGTGGGCCGCCCCCGCCGGATGCCACCCCGATCGAGGCGATGGCACACCGGCTGCGAACCCCCGAGGGTCACGCCCTCTATAAGCAGCGCAGCCATATCGCCGAAACTCCGTTCGCCCACGCCAAACACAACCTCGGGTTCCGCCGTTTCACCAGCCGCGGAATCGACAGAGCCGCATCAGAATTCAGCTTCCACGCCCTGGTGCACAACCTGATCAAAGCCATCACCGCAGGTGCCCTCACCCCCGCGTTCAGCTAGGGATCAACCACCAAAGCCAGCCACGCCAGACTGTCCCCATTCCAGTACCGCCCCCACAGCCACTCCGAATCACACAATTCTGCAACAGCCCGTTTTGCGAGTAGCGGCCTCGATAACGACAGTTTCGCGAAAGCTAGGCCATCGCGCGGCGGCCCGCCAGCGCGCGGCCCAGCGTCAGCTCGTCGGCGAACTCCAGGTCACCGCCCATCGGCAGCCCAGACGCGATGCGCGTCACCGTCAGCCCCGGGATATCGCGCAGCATACGCACCAGATACGTCGCGGTCGCCTCGCCTTCGGTGTTCGGATCGGTGGCGATGATGACCTCGGAAATCTCCGATCCGGCAAGGCGATTCAACAGCTCACGGATCCGCAGTTGATCCGGCCCCACACCGGACAGCGGATCCAGCGCGCCACCCAAAATGTGGTAGCGGCCGCGGAATTCGCGGGTGCGCTCGACGGCCTGGACATCCTTGGGTTCCTCGACCACGCACACCAACGACGCGTCCCGCCGCGGGTCGCTGCAGATGCGGCAGCGTTCGTCGTCGGACACGTTGCCGCACTCGACACAGAACTGCACACCCTCCCGGACGCGGTTCAGCACCGCGGTGAGCCGGTCGATGTCGGGCGGCTCGACGCTCAGAAGGTGAAAGGCGATCCGCTGCGCGCTCTTCGGCCCGATACCGGGCAGCTTGCCGAGCTCGTCGATCAGATCCTGAACGGGCCCCTCAAACACCTGGTAATCCCAGCCCGCCCATCCCGCCGGCGAGCGGGCCGAGCCGATCGTGCGCCAGAATCGTGACTTGCTTCGACGCGTCGGCCAGCGCGCCGACGATGAGATCCTGCAGCGTCTCGACGTCCGACGGATCCACGACCTTCGGGTCGATCGACACCGCGACCACCTCGCCACTGCCCTTCATGGTGACCTGAACCAGACCCCCGCCGGCCTGACCATGCACCTCGGCGTTCGCCAGCGCCTCCTGCGCCTCCATCAGCTGCTGCTGCACCTGCTGGGCCTGCGCGAGCAGCGCTGACATGTCGGGCGTGCCTCCGGGTTGCATGACAGTCCCCTTGCGTCTTGGTCTCGACTTGGTTTCGCCGGGCGATTGAACTTCAAGCCTAGACGTCAGGACGCTAACTTGACGCCGTGCCTCTCCCCGCCTGCGTTCGTGTCGGAGTCGCCGGTGCGCTCGTCGCGGCGTCCACCCTCGTCGCCCCGGCCGCCTCGGCCGCGCCCGCGAATATCGCCGGCAAGATCGTCTTCCTCGACCCCGGCCACAACGGCGCCAACGACGCCTCGATCAGCCGCCAGGTGCCCACCGGCCGCGGCGGCACCAAGAACTGCCAGGAAACCGGCACCTCCACCGACGACGGCTATCCCGAGCACACCTTCACCTGGGACACCACGCTGCGCGTCCGGGCGGCCCTGACGGCGATGGGCGTGCGCACCGCGATGTCACGTGGCAACGACAACGCGCTGGGCCCCTGCGTCGACGAACGCGCCGCGATGGCGAATGCAATCCGCCCCAACGCGATCGTGAGCATCCACGCCGACGGCGGACCGCCCACCGGCCGCGGCTTTCACGTGCTGTACTCGTCGCCGCCGCTGAACAACGCGCAGGCCGGCCCCGCCGTGCAGTTCGCGCAGATCATGCGCGACCAACTGCAAGGCTCGGGTATCCCGCCGTCGAATTACATCGGCAGCGGCGGGCTGAACCCGCGCGCCGACATCGCCGGACTCAACCTGGCGCAATACCCGTCGATCCTCGTCGAGCTGGGCAACATGAAGAACCCGGCCGACTCAGCGCTGATGAAGACGCCGGAAGGCAGGCAGAAGTACGCCGACGCCGTGGTCCGCGGGATCGCGGCGTTCCTGGGGGCGCAGCGCTAGCTTTCGACTTCTTTCTTGAGGTTGGCCAGTACCTCGTCTTGAATCTTGCGCAATCCCAACGGCGCGAATGTCTTCTCGAAGAAGCCCTTGACGCCGCCCGCGCCGGTCCATGACGTCTTGACGGTGACGGACGAACCGGTTCCGGCGGGGGCGACGGTCCAGTTGGTCACCATCGTCGAGTTGGCGTCCTTTTCGATGACGGTGTGCCCTGCCACGTCCACGGTGGCCTTGACGTCGCGCACCCGCGATTTCGTCGCCTGCAGTTTCCAGGTGGCCACGGTGCCGGCGCCCTGTCCGCCCTCAAGCACCTGGTAGTCGCTGTAGTGCGACGAAAGGATCTTCGGGCGAACGGTCCGGTAATCCGCGATGGCCGACAACACCTTCTCCGGCTCGGCGTTGACCAAGACGGTGCTGGACGCGCTGACCTGTCCCATCGGTGAAGACTCCTTGATAGACGGTTGGTGCGGTCGCATCCGATGCGACCGCGGACTAGCGTATATGCGTGTCAGTTTCATCGACCGACGCACAGGCTGCGCATGCCGCGGGCGTGCAGCGGCTTCTTGCGAGCTATCGCGCCATCCCACCGTCGGCCACGGTGCGGCTCGCCAAACCGACGTCGAATCTGTTCCGCGCGAGGGCCAAAGCCACCGCCAAGGGGCTGGACACGTCGGGTCTGACCGGGGTAATCGCGGTTGATCCCGATGCGCGCACGGCCGACGTCGCCGGCATGTGCACCTACGAGGATCTGGTGGCGGCGACGCTGCCGTACGGACTTGCGCCGTTGGTGGTGCCGCAACTGAAGACGATCACACTGGGCGGTGCGGTGACGGGGCTTGGCATCGAATCCACGTCGTTCCGTAATGGTTTGCCGCATGAGTCGGTGCTCGAGATGGACGTCCTCACCGGAACGGGAGAAGTGCTCACCGCATCGCCCAACCAGCACGCCGATCTATTCCGAGCTTTCCCGAATTCCTATGGCACGCTGGGTTATTCGGTGCGGCTGCGCATCGAGTTGGAAACCGTGCGACCGTTCGTAGCACTCAAGCATGTGCGCTTCCATTCGCTGGGCGAGCTGGTGGCGGCGATGGATCGCATCATCGAAACCGGCGGCTACGACGGCACGCCGGTGGATTACCTCGACGGCGTGGTGTTCAGCGCCGACGAAAGCTATCTGTGCGTGGGCTTCCAGACGTCGACGCCGGGGCCGGTCAGCGACTACACCGGCCAGCAGATCTATTACCGCTCGATCCAGCACGCAGACGGTGTCAAAGACGACCGGCTGACGATCCACGACTACCTGTGGCGGTGGGATACCGACTGGTTCTGGTGCTCACGGGCTTTCGGCGCGCAGGATCCGCGCATCCGCCGGGTCTGGCCGCGGCGCTACCGGCGCAGCAGCGTCTACTGGAAGCTCATCGCCTATGACCGGCGGTTCAACATCGCCGACCGGATCGAGAAACGTAACGGCCGTCCGCCCCGCGAACGTGTCGTGCAGGACATCGAAGTGCCCATCGAACGCACGGCCGAGTTTCTGGAGTGGTTCTTGGACAACGTGCCCATCGAACCGATGTGGTTGTGCCCTTTACGATTGCGCGGCGACGACACCTGGCCGCTCTACCCGCTGCGGCCGCATCACACCTATGTCAATGTCGGGTTCTGGTCGTCGGTCCCCGTCGGCCCCGAGGAGGGCTACACCAACAGGCTGATCGAGCGTAAGGTCAGCGAGCTCGACGGGCACAAGTCGCTGTACTCCGACTCCTATTACTCCCTCGACGAGTTTGACGAACTCTACGGCGGGGAAGCGTATAAGACAGTTAAGAAGACCTACGACCCGGATTCACGTCTCCTCGACCTGTACGCGAAGGCGGTGCAACGGCAATGACGACGTACAAAGAAGACCACGCGCATCCGTCCACCCATAAGAAGCTGACACTGGCCGAGATCCTGGAGATCTTTGCCGCGGGCCAACTTCCGCTCAAATTCACCGCGTACGACGGCAGTACGGCCGGACCCGAGGACGCCAAGCTCGGCCTGGACTTGAAGACGCCGCGTGGTACGACCTACCTGGCCACCGCGCCGGGCGATCTGGGGTTGGCCCGTGCCTATGTAGCCGGTGATCTCGAGCCGCATGGCGTGCATCCCGGTGATCCGTACGAGCTGCTCAAGGCGCTGGCCGAGAAAATGGATTTCAAGCGCCCGCCGGCGCGGGTGTTGGCCAATATCGTGCGCTCGATCGGCATCGAGCACCTCAAGCCCATCGCCCCGCCGCCGCAGGAGGCGCTGCCGCGGTGGCGCCGCATCGCGGAAGGCTTCCGGCACAGCAAGACTCGCGACGCAGAGGCCATCCATCACCACTACGACGTGTCGAACACGTTCTACGAGTGGGTGCTCGGGCCGTCGATGACCTACACCTGCGCGTGTTATCCCAACGCCGACGCGACGTTGGAGGAGGCGCAGGAGAACAAGTACCGGCTGGTGTTCGAGAAGCTGCGACTCAAGCCCGGTGATCGCCTGCTCGATGTGGGGTGCGGCTGGGGCAGCATGGTCCGCTATGCGGCCCGCCGCGGCGTGCGGGCGATCGGCGTCACGCTGTCGAAAGAGCAAGCGACGTGGGCGCAGAAGGCAATCGCGGACGAAGGTTTGACCGAGCTGGCGGAGGTCCGCCACGGCGACTACCGCGATGTCACCGAAAGCGAATTCGACGCGGTGTCGTCCATCGGGCTGACCGAACACATCGGTGTGCACAACTATCCGGCGTACTTCGGATTCCTGAAGTCGAAGATGCGTTCGGGCGCACTGCTGCTCAACCACTGCATCACGCGGCCGGACAACAGAACAGGGGCCGCGGCGGGCGGCTTCATCGACCGCTATGTGTTCCCCGACGGGGAGCTCACCGGGTCCGGACGCATCATCACCGAGGCCCAAGACGTCGGGCTGGAAGTGCTGCACGAGGAGAACTTGCGCAACCACTACGTGATGACGCTGCGCGACTGGTGTGCGAACCTCGTCAAACATTGGGACGAGGCTGTCGCCGAGGTCGGGTTGGGCACCGCCAAGGTGTGGGGCCTGTACATGGCCGGTTCGCGGCTGGGCTTCGAGACGAATGTCGTTCAGCTGCACCAGGTTTTGGCGGTGAAACTGGACGAGCGCGGGGGCGACGGCGGCCTGCCGCTGCGGCCGTGGTGGACGCCGTAGCTCGCTGCGCGTCAACCGTTAAATGGAGGATTCGAGCCACTATTTGGCATGAATACTCCAGCTAGCGTCAGCTGCCATCAATGCGACGGGCGCCGAGCTCGTTCTGCAGCAGCTCCAGCGCCGCTTCTTCGGGATCGCGTCGCGGCGTGTCCGAATTGTCTTTGGATGCTTCGGCCATCATGGCCTCTTCGTCTTCATCGCACTGGGGTGCAGGCGGATCGACGATCGGCGCCGGGTCCGGCGAAGCCGCGCCGCCCACCTCGCAGCGGATCTTCCAGTCCACGCCGAGCGCGTCCTTGAGCGCCTCGCGGATGACGTCCGAATTGCGTTGCTCGCTCAGTCGTCTCGCCAGCGGCGCCGACTCATGGCTGAGCACCAGCGTGTCACCCTCGACAGCGCGCACCGTCGCACCCGCCAGCATCACCTCGGTGGTGCGGCTGCGCTGACGGACCTTGTCGCGCACTGTCGTCCACATACTGCGCACCGACGCTGCGTTCAGCTCGCCCGGCGCTGCCTGCACCGGCTCCGGCTCAACGACTTTCGGCTCAGGGGGCGTTTCCGGAGCCGGCTCTGGCGCAGGCTCAGGCTTGGCGGGCATAACAGCCTCCGGTGCAGAAACCGCCTTCGTCTTGCGGATGAACTGCTTCGGAGGACCGACCGGCGCGGCGGCGTCGCCCGCCGGGATCGACATGTCCATCCGGGTCTCAATGCGCTCGATCCGTTGCAGCAGCGCCGATTCGGTGTCGCTGGCCGACGGCAGCAGCAGCCGCGCGCACACCACCTCCAGCAGCAGCCGCGGCGCCGTCGCGCCGCGCATCTCACCCAGGCCCGCATGCACCACTTCGGCGTAACGGGTCAATGTCGCCGTGCCCAGACGCGATGCCTGCTCCCGCATGCGCTCCAGCACGTCCTCCGGTGCGTCGACCACGCCGCGGGCGGCGGCGTCCGGCACCGCCTGCAGCACGATCAGATCGCGGAACCGCTCCAGCAGATCGGTGGCGAACCGCCGCGGATCATGCCCGGCATCGATCACCGCCTCCACCGCCCCGAACAGCGCCGCGGCGTCGCCCGCCGCCAGCGCCTCGACGGCGTCGTCGAGAAGTGCAAGATCGGTGGCGCCCAGCAGCGCCAGCGCCCGCGGGTATGTGACTCGGTTGCCCTCGGCGCCGGCCAACAACTGGTCCAGCACGCTCAAGGTGTCGCGGGGCGACCCGCCGCCGGCCCGGATGACCAGCGGATACACCGCGTCGTCGACCTCCACGCCCTCCTGCGTACAGATCCGCTCCAGCAGTGAGCGCATCGTGCGCGGCGCCAGCAGCCGGAACGGATAGTGATGTGTACGCGAGCGGATGGTCGGCAGCACCTTCTCCGGTTCGGTGGTGGCGAACACGAAGATCAGATGCTCCGGCGGCTCCTCGACGATCTTGAGCAGCGCATTGAAACCGGCCGTGGTGACCATGTGCGCCTCGTCGATGATGAAGATGCGGTAGCGCGACTGCGCCGGCGCGTAGAACGCGCGGTCCCGCAGTTCGCGGGTGTCGTCCACGCCGCCGTGGCTGGCCGCGTCGAGTTCGACGACGTCGACGCTGCCCGGCCCGTTGGGCGCCAGCGCCACGCAAGAGTCACACACCCCGCACGGCGTAGGAGTGGGGCCGTCGACACAGTTCAGCGACCGCGCCAGGATGCGCGCCGAGGACGTCTTGCCGCAGCCCCGCGGACCGGAGAACAGATAGGCGTGGTTGATCCGGCCGGCGGACAGCGCCGTGGACAGCGGTTCGGTGACGTGCTCCTGCCCGACGACATCAGCGAATGTTGCCGGTCGGTACTTGCGGTAGAGGGCCACGTGAGCAGGCTACCGAGGCGCTACGACGACCCGGCGAGCAGCGACTCCGTCGCCGCGAGCAGCGCGCAGGTGGCCAGCCCCTCGATCGCCGCCCGCAACTCCGGCTCGGCGGGGAACGTCGGCGCGATCCGAATGTTGCGGTCCTCCGGGTCTTTTCGGTACGGGAACGTCGCACCGGCCTCGGTCACCGAGATTCCCGCATCCTTCGCCAGCGCCACCGTGCGCTTGGCGGTGCCGTGCAGCACGTCGAGGCTGACGAAGTAGCCGCCCTTGGGGTCGGTCCACGACGCGATCTTGGATTCGCCGAGCCGGTCCTCGAGGATCTCGGCGACAAGCCTGAATTTCGGAGCCAACAGCTGCTGATGCCGCTGCATCTGCAACAGCACGCCGTCCGCGTCACCGAAGAATTTCAGGTGCCGCAGCTGGTTGACCTTGTCCGGGCCGATCGACTTCTTGCCGGCGTACTGCAGATACCAGGCGATGTTGCCCAGCGAACCACCGAGGAAGCTGACGCCCGCCCCGGCGAACGTGATCTTCGACGTCGACGCGAACACCAACGGCCGGTTCGGGTGGCCGGCGGCTTCGGCCAGCCCCAGCACGTCGATCTGGCGCACGAAGTCGTGCGTCAGCGTGTGCACCGCGTACGCGTTATCCCACATCAACCGGAAATCGTTTGCTGCAGTGCGCATTTGCACGAGGCGCCGCACCGTCTCCCAGGAGTAGGTGACTCCGGTCGGGTTGGAATACACCGGTACGCACCACATGCCCTTGATCGCCGGATCCGACGCGACCAGTTCTTCGATCAGGTCGACGTCGGGACCGTCCTCGCGCATCGGCACGGTGATCATCTCGATGTCGAGGCTCTCGGTGATCGTGAAGTGGCGGTCATAGCCGGGGGCCGGGCAGAGGAATTTCACCGCCGGCTCCTTGATCCACGGCCGCGGGGAATCCACCCCGCCGTGCAGCATGGAGAACACCACCGCGTCGTGCATCATCTCGAGGCTGGCGTTGTTGCCGGCGATCAGGTTGGGCACCGGAATGCCGAGCAGTTCGCCGAAGATGGCCCGCAGCTCGGGCAGGCCGTGCAGCCCGCCGTAATTGCGGGTGTCGGTGCCGTCGCTGTCGCGGTACTCGTCGCCGGGCAGGCTCAGCAGGGCGTTCGACAGGTCCAGCTGCGCCGGAGACGGCTTGCCACGGGTCAGGTCGAGGGCCAGCCCCTTGGCCTGCAGTTCGGCGTAGTTGCGCTTCTGCAGCTCGTGCTGCGCGAGCAACTCGTCACGGCTGAGGGACAGAAACGACACCGCGCGCCTTTCACCGGTTTCGCCGTGGCTGGAATAAGGGGACCCCGCGCACCCGCCAGAGCCCATTGACCCTTGCTGCCTTCCGGCCCTGGGGGAGTTCACAGGATGGACGCCGCGCGGGGTCCACGGCGAGTGTAATACCTGCGGATCCAGCGGCTCGACGGGCGGCTTGGCCGGGTCGGCTACCATAGCCCGCGGAGGATTCGCCTAGTGGCCTATGGCGCTCGCCTGGAACGCGGGTTGGGTTAATAGCCCTCGCGGGTTCAAATCCCGCATCCTCCGCACTCGGTCCGGGGTGCGACCGGTTGAGCAGCAAAGGGTCGCACCCCGGCCAACAAAATCTCGAGGAGGAGTATGAGCCGCACTGTCGCGGTGATTTGGCACGCGTCGTTCTCACTCGCCGCCGGTGTCTTGTACTTCTTCTTCGTCCTGCCACGCTGGCCGGAGTTGCTGGGCGACACCCCGCACACCCTGGGCACCGTGCTGCGCATCGTCACCGGCGCGCTGATCGGCCTCGCCGCGCTGCCTGTGGTGTTCACGCTGCTGCGTACGCGCCGACCGGAATTCGGGACGCCGACGCTCGCGCTGAACCTGCGTACCGCGTCGATCGGGTTGCATGTGCTCGCCGGGGTGTTGATCATCGGGACCGCAATCAGCGAGATCTGGCTGTCGCTGGACAGCGCCGGACAGTGGCTCTTCGGCATCTACGGTGCGGCGGCGGCGATCGCGCTGCTCGGCATCTTCGCCTTCTACCTGGCCTACGTGGCCGAAATGCCGCCGCCTCCGCCGAAGCCGCTCAAGCCGAAGAAGGAGCGCGCGCGCCGACGCGGTCGCAAGGCCGCCACAGAGCCAGAAGAGACCGACGAGGCTCCTGAAGAAGCGGAAGCCGAAGAGGCCGAGGTCAGCGCCGAAACCGAGGCGGAAGTCGACGCCGAGTCGTCGGCCGAGGAAGCGCCGGCCATCGACGAGACCGACGAGACCGAGACCGACGAGACCGAGACCGACGAGAAGACCGAAGAAGCCGAGTCGACCAACGGCACATCGCGCAACCGTCGCCTATCGGGCAAATCCTCGCTGTCCCGTCGCCGCCGACGCTCACGCGGCGGCGTGGCCGTCGAGGACTGACCGCCGACATCGTCGCTGGCCAGCGCGCTTTCCGTAACGCTTTTTCGACAGCGGCCGATCTCCCAGCCAAGATGAAATGTATGGGCAGACTCCACGCGCACGGCTTGTTGACCGCTCTAGGAGCGGTCTTGGCGCTGGTTGCGCCGACGCACGCGGCTCACGCCGCACCCGCCGACCCGATCGCCGCCGCCGCCGCGGTTGAGCCGGCCGTCGTCCGCATCGACACGACCGTCGACTACCAGAACGCGTTCGGCATCGGCACCGGCATCGTGCTCGATCCAAATGGCGCGGTGCTGACGAACTTCCACGTCGTGCAGGGCGCCAACGACATCGACGCCACCGTGGCCGGCCGCACCTACCCCGCCGAACTCGTCGGCTACGACCGCGGCCGCGACATCGCGGTGCTGCAGCTCCTCGGCGCGACTGGCCTACCGGCCGCGCCGATCGGCGACTCCTCGAAGCTGGTGCCCGGTGAACCCGTGGTCGCGCTGGGCAACTCGGCCGGTACGGGCGCGCCGCTCGTGCGCGAGGTGGGCACCGTGACGGCGTTCGGTCGGACGGTGAACGCCGAGGACACGCTGACCGGCAGCTCCGACGAGCTCACCGGGCTCATCGAGTTCGAGGCGCCGGTGCGGGCCGGCGACTCCGGCGGGCCGGTCGTCAACAGCGCGGGACAGGTCGTCGGGTTGACGACGGCCGCGTCGGTCAATTTCCGGCTGGGTCCCGGCGGTGAGGGGTTCGCGATCCCGATCAACGACGCGATGGCGGTCGCGAGCCAGATCCGATCCCGGGTCCCGTCGGACTCGGTGCACATCGGACCGCCGACGCTGCTCGGCGTCGGCGTGCGCACGGCACCGCAGCGCGGACGCGGCGTGATCATCGAAGAGGTGCTGCGCGGCGGACCGGCCGACGGCGCCGGCCTGCGCGACGGCGACGTGTTGATCGCGCTCGACGGCGTGCCATTGGATTCCGCGACCACGCTGACGTATGTGCTGGACCGGCATTACCCCGGCGATGTCGTCGACGTGACGTGGATCGACGCGGCCGGCCAGGAGCGCACCGGCAAAGCCACCCTGGCGATGGGCCCGTAAGCGGGGCGCTTACCAAAAAGCCGCCGAGCAATCGGCTGTCCTTCCCTATGCTGAGCGAGTGCCAAACACTACTCAATATCGCGTCGTCCAGTGGACGACAGGCAACGTCGGCAAGAGCTCGGTGCAGGCCATCGCTGCCAATCCGAACTACGAACTCATCGGGTGTTACGCCTGGTCGCCGGATAAGGCCGGACGCGATGTCGGCGAGCTCGTCGGCATCGAGCCGCTGGGCGTGAACGCCACCAACGACATCGACGCGTTGCTCGCGTTGAAGCCCGACTGCGTTGTCTACAACCCGATGTGGATCAACGTCGACGAGCTGGTCCGCATCCTCGAGGCGGGCGTCAACGTCGTCGCGTCCGCGTCATTCATCACCGGGCACAACCTCGGCAGCGGCCGGGACCGCCTCGAAGAGGCGTGCAAGCGCGGCGGGTCGACGCTGTTCGGTTCCGGCGTCAGCCCGGGCTTTGCGGAACTGCTCGCCATCGTGGCGGCGACCGCCTGCGACCGCGTCGACAAGGTCATCATCGCCGAGTCCGCCGACACCACGCTGTACGACTCCCCCGACACCGAGCGGCCCACCGGCTTCGGCACCGCGATCGACGACCCCAACCTGCCGCCGATGGCCGAGCAGGGCACCGCGGTGTTCGCCGAAGCGGTGCAGCTGGTCGCCGACGCGCTCGGCGTCGAGCTCGACGAGATCAAGTGCGTATCCGAATACGCCCAGACCACAGAGGATCTCGTGATGGCGTCGTGGACGATCCCGGCCGGGCACGTGGCGGGTGTGTACGCCAGCTGGCAGGGCATCAAAGACGGCAAGACGGTCATCGACATCAACGTCCGGTGGCGCAAGGGCCAGACGCTGGAACCCGACTGGCAGCTCGACGGCGACGGCTGGAAGATCACCATCGAGGGACGACCCACGGTCAACATGGCGGTCGGCTTCCTGCCGCCGCAGGACATGATCGAGAACGCGAAGTCGCTCGAGGACTTCTTCGTGCTCGGCCACATCATGACCGCGATGCCGCCGATCCACGCGATCCCGGCCGTCGTCGCCGCACCGCCGGGCATCGTCACCTACAACGACCTGCCGCTGCCGCAGGCGCGCGGGGTGGTGCCGAAGGGTTAACGCCGTCCGGCCGCCCGCTTCTTCGGCGCGGCGCGTGTCGCACGGTACGCCGCGCCGAACTGCGGCACCTCCATGACGCCCGCATGACGCGCAGACTCGATGGCGCCGCGCAGCGGTCGGGCGAACGCCGCGAATGCGGCCATGTCGACCACCATCGGCGTCAGCAGCCGGTTGTGGACGAAGCCGTACGCGCTGCCCGTCTCGGGGTTGGCCCAGCCCAGGGTCCCGCCCAGGCCGATATGTCCAAAGCCCTTGAGCAGCCCAGGGATCGGCGATTCGTGGTAGCCGAGGTGAAACGGCATCGGCACCCCGATGTTCAGGTCGGGCCAGGCCCGGGGCTTGCCCACCAGACCGCGCACCAATTCGGTTGACAGGAACTGCTTTCCGTCGATGCGTCCGTCGTTGGCGATCGCGGCGTACATCTTGGCCAGCGAACGGGCGGTGACGACGCCGTTGGCGGCGGGGACTTCGCCGTCGAGGAACGGGATATCGCCCCGCACGAAGGATGTGATGCCCGGAAAGTACATCGCACCGAGTCCGCCGGTGAAGGGCAGCCCGGCAACCTTGGGAGCGATGAAGTCGAACAGCGGATTGCCCCGGCCGCCCTGCGGGATGAGGATCTGTGCGACCTTCGTCGGCGCATCGGCAGGCGGGCGGCCAAGATGCAGACCGTCGTTGTTGAGCGGACGCGCCAGTTCGGTGCGGAACAGCTCGCGCATGCCCTTACCCGTCACCGCCCGCGCCAGGCCCGACAGCAGCCAGCCGTAGGTCAACGCGTGATAGGCCGGCATGCCCAGCAGATGATCGGCCGACGCGGCTGCCAGCCGCTTTTCCATCAGAAGGTGATCCATCAAGTCGTCCTTGGTGGCGCCCTTCAGATGCGACAGCCCCGAGCGATGCCGCAGCACATCGCGCACGGTGATCTTCGCCTTGCCGTTGGCGGCGAACTCCGGCCAATACTCGGCGACGGGTGCGTCGTAGTCGATCAGGCCACGGTCCACCAGGCGGTGGATCACCGTCGTCGCCACACCTTTGGTCGCGGAGAACACCATCGCGCCGGTATCGGCGGTCCACAGGTCCTCGCCGGCGCGGTCGGACCATCCCGTCCAGACGTCGACGACGGGCGTGCCGTCGATGTACACCGACAGCGCTCCGCCGCCGAATCGGCGGCCGGGGAACAGCTGCGCGAACAGCCGCACCACGCCACCGAAGCGCGGATCGGCGGCACCCTGCACACCACGCGGAAGGCCGTCGTTGGCCCGCAGCAGCGGCGTCATACCGCTAACAATGCGTCCCGGCCCGCCGTCCTATCCGCGAAAACGCAATATTCAACCCACAATCTGGGTGACCGCGGCCTGCAGACGAGCACCCGGCGGGCCCTCGACAACGACGTCTTTCATGATCTCGGCCTGCTGCTTGTGGACAGTGAACTTGCCGGGCTGCGGCTGATGGCCACCCCGCACTACGTACTCCACCGTGAACGGCTTGTCCGGTAACGGGTGCTGCCCAAAGTATTTCGGCTCGATCGTGTACTTGTACACGCAGCTGCCCGACGGTGGACAGTTCTGCTCGGTGACGACCACGCCGATGCTGAACTCGAACGGCGTGGGCACCTTCGGCGCCCGCGCAGGCGCGCTCGGCGGTTGCGTCGGGGCCGGTTGAGGGTCGCCGAAGATCATGGCGACCGCGATGCCGATACCGCCGACGACCATCGCGCAGATCGCTATCGCGGCGGACCATTTGCGGATCCAGGTGGTCAAGGTGCGTCGGTCGATTTCAGTCGCCCTTCACCCGGTTGCCGTCATCACCCCAATTCGCGGCGACCTTCTTGCTCGGCTGCACGCGCGGCGGTTCGCCCGGCATCTTCGGATAACTCGGCGGGTACGGCATGTCGCCGAGCCCGCGTTCCTCGTCGGCCTGCACCATGTCCAGCAGCACGTCGATCGACTGTGCCTTCGCATCGATATCCGCCCACGGATCCGCCTGTCGCGCAACACGCTCCGGCACGGTAGCGATGGTGTAGTCGTCGGGATCCGCGTCGGCCAGCTCCTCCCAACTCAGCGGCGTCGACACCGTGGCGATCGGGGTCTTGCGCGCCGAGTATGCGGAGGCGAAGGTGCGGTCGCGGGCGTTCTGGTTGTAGTCGATGAACAGCCGCCGGCCGCGTTCCTCCTTCCACCACGACGTAGTCACCGCGTCCGGCGCGCGCCGCTCGACCTCGCGGGCCAGCGCGATGCCGGCGCGGCGCACCGCGATGAAATCCCAGTCGGTCTTGATGCGCAGGAACACGTGCACGCCGCGACCGCCGGAGGTCTTGGGATAGCCGACGAGCCCGAGTTCGTCGAGCAGGGGTTTGAGCACATCGCACGCGATGGTGCTGGCTTCCCTGAACCCGGTGCCCGGCTGCGGGTCGAGGTCGATGCGCAGTTCGTCGGGGTGCTCGGTGTCCGGACAGCGCACCTGCCACGGATGCAGTGTGATGGTGCCCATCTGCGCCGCCCAGACGATCGCCGACGGGTGAGTGACTTTCAGCGCGTCGGCGGTGCGCCCGGACGGGAACGTGACGCGGCAGGTCTCCAGGTAGTCGGGATGCTTCTGCGGCACCCGTTTCTGGTAAATCTCCTCGCCGTCGATGCCGTCGGGGAAGCGCTGCAGATGCGTCGGCCGGTCGCGTAGCGCATCCAGCATCGGACCGCGGGCGACGGCCAAGTAGTACTCGACCAGCTTGCGTTTCGTCCCGTTCTTGCCCAGCTTGGGGTAATAAACCTTGTCCGGGCTGGTCAGCCGGACTTTCACGCCGTCGACGTCGAGTTCTTCTGCGGCGCTTGCCATGTCAAGACTCCAGCACGTCGTAGAGGTCGTAGTTCAGCGGCACGTCGAGCTGGTCGAAGGTGCAGCTGCGCGGCTCACGGTCAGGGCGCCACCGCACGAATTTCACAGCATGCCGGAATCGTTGGCCGTGAACAGTGTTTCCCTCCATCTGGTCGTAGGCCACCTCGCACACCTTCTCCGGCCGCACCGGGATCCAGCGCTTGTCGGCGGCGGAGTTCCACCGGCTGGGTTCGCCGTCTCGTTCGTCGCCTTCCCGCAGCGGTTCGAGGTCAGCCAGCAGCTTCAGCCGGTCCTTCGCGGTGAAAGATGCGGCGCCGCCGACCATTTGGAGTTCGCCATCGTCGCGGTACAGGCCGAGCAGAATCGAGCCGATGCCCTCGCCGCTCTTGTGGATCCGGTAGCCGATGGCCACGCAGTCGGCGTCGCGGGCATGTTTGACCTTGACCATCTCCCGCTTGCCCGGCACATACGGCCCGTCCAGCTTCTTGGCGATCACCCCGTCCAGGCCGGCGCCCTCAAATGTGTTGAGCCACTGTGCGCCGAGCTCCGGGTCTTCGGTGGTGCGGGTGACGTGGCACCACTGCTTCTCGGTGACGGCCTCAGCCAATGCTTGTCGACGGACCCGGAACGGCTCATCCAGTAGCGACCTGTCTCCGATGGCCAGCGCGTCGAAACCGATGAAGTGCGACGGCGTCTGCTCGGCCAGCATCTTGACGCGGCTGGCGGCGGGATGAACCCGCTGCGACAGCGACTCCCAGTCCAATCGGATCCGCCCGCCGATTTCGCGTGGCACCACGATCTCGCCGTCAAGGACGCAGCGCGCACTCGTTTCCTCGCGTAGCGCATCGAGCAGTTCGGGGAAGTACCGGCCGAGGTCCTTGCCATTGCGCGACTGCAGCACCACGTCGTGGCCGTCGCGGAACACCAGCGCCCTAAAGCCGTCCCACTTTGGCTCGTAGGACCAGACACCCGCATCGTCGGGCACTTTCGCCTGGGCCTTGGCGAGCATCGGCTCCAGCGGTGGCAGTACGGGCAGGTCCACGGAATCCACACTCACATAGACCACCGAACCCCGGCAATGTCATCGGCGGCTTTACGGGTTGATTACTCTCACCTGGCGCGAGTAATCCACCCGTTAAAGGCGATGTCTCCCGATGAAGCTGCCCGTCATGCCGCCGATCTCGCCGATGCTGGCCAAATCGGTTCGGTCCATCCCGCCCGGCGCCTCCTACGAGCCGAAGTGGGACGGCTTCCGGTCCATCCTGTTCCGTGACGGCGACGAGGTGGAACTGGGCAGCCGCAATGAGCGGCCGATGACCCGCTACTTCCCGGAACTGGTCGAAGCGGCCACCGCCGAGCTGCCGCAGCGCTGTGTAGTCGACGGCGAGATCGTGATCGCCTCCGATCGCGGCCTGGATTTCGAGGCGCTCCAACTGCGCCTGCATCCCGCCGCCAGCCGCGTCACCATGCTCGCCGAGCAGACACCCGCGTCGTTCATCGCGTTCGATCTGCTCGCCCTCGGCGACGACGATTACACCGCGCGGCCGTTCAGCGAGCGCCGCGCCGCCCTCATCGACGCACTGGCCGGCTGCGGCCCGTCCATCCACGTGACCCCGGCGACCGCTGATCTGGCGACCGCGCAGCGCTGGTTCGACGAATTCGAGGGCGCCGGCCTCGACGGGGTAGTCGCCAAGCCGCTGACATTGACCTATCAGCCCGACAAACGCGTCATGTTCAAGATCAAGCACGAGCGCACCGCCGACTGCGTGGTCGCGGGCTACCGCGTACACAAATCCGGCGCCGACGCCGTCGGCTCGCTGCTGCTCGGCCTCTACAAAGAAGACGGCACACTGGCCTCCGTCGGCGTCATCGGCGCGTTCCCGATGGCGACGCGACGTCAGCTCTTCACTGAATTGCAGCCGCTGGTAACCACTTTCGACGCACACCCGTGGAACTGGGCCGCGCACATGGCCGGCGAGCGGACACCACGGCGCAACGAAGGATCGCGATGGAACGCCGGCAAGGACCTGTCGTTCGTGCCGCTGCGCCCCGAGCGGGTGGTCGAGGTGCGCTACGACCACATGGAAGGCCAACGGTTCCGCCACACCGCGCAGTTCAACCGCTGGCGTCCCGACCGCGACCCGCGTTCCTGCACCTACGCCCAACTCGAGCAACCGGCCATCGTCAGCCTTCGCGACATCGTCCCGGGACTCGGCGCGTAGCCGCCCCCTTGCCGTCGCCGAGTAACCACGTTACCGTACCGTGTAACGCAGTTACTCAACTCACTGCAGGCCGGCGATGTGACCGGCGCGACGAAGCGAGGATCGATGGGTTCTTTGGACGGCAAGGTCGCCTTCATCACCGGTGTCGCCCGCGGGCAGGGCCGAAGCCACGCCGTGCGGCTGGCTGCAGACGGCGCCGACATCATCGGCGTGGACATCTGCGCCGACATCCCCTCCAACGGCTACCCGATGGCCACGCGCGAGGAGTTGGACGAAACCGTCGCGCTGGTGGAGGCGCAGGGCGGCAAGATGGTCGGCTCGGTCGCCGACGTCCGCGACTTCCATGCACTCAAAGCTGCTCTCGATGCCGGGGTGGCGCACTTCGGCCGCCTCGACATCGTCTGCGCGAATGCGGGTATCGCGTCGATGGCCTTCCGCGAGTTGACGATCGAAGAAGACCTCGAACAGTGGACCGACGTCGTCGACGTCAACCTCGTCGGCGCATTCCACACCGCCAAGGCGGCGATCCCGCACCTGATCGCCGGAGAACGCGGCGGGTCGATCGTGTTCACCAGTTCAACCGCCGGATTGCGAGGCTTCGGCGGTTTGCAGGGCGGCGGGCTGGGTTATGCGGCGTCCAAGCACGGCATCGTCGGACTGATGCGGACATTGGCCAATGCGCTTGCACCCCATAGCATTCGGGTCAATACCGTACATCCGACGGCCGTCAATACGATGATGGCGGTCAACCCCGCGATGACATCGTTCTTGGAGAACTATCCCGACGGCGGGCCGCATCTGCAGAACCCCATGCCGGTCAGCTTGCTCGAGCCGGAGGACATCAGCGCCGCGATCGCCTACCTGGTGTCCGACGACGCGAAATACGTGACGGGCGTGACGTTCCCGGTCGACGCCGGCTTCTGCAACAAGCTATGAGCGCCTCGAACGGCCGCGTCGCCGGCAAGCGGGTTCTGGTCACCGGTGCGGCGCGGGGCATGGGCCGCAGCCACGCGGTGCGGCTCGCCGAGGAGGGGGCCGACCTCATCCTGGTCGACATCTGCGAATCCCTACCTACGCTGGAGTATCCGCTCGCTTCACCGGAAGATCTCGAAGAAACGGCCCGCCTCGTCGAGAAGCACGACCGCCGCGCCATCACCCATATCGTCGACGTGCGCGACTCCACAGCGCTGGCGGCAGCCGTCGATGACGGTGTTGAGCAGCTCGGCGGCCTGGACGCGGCGGTGGCCAACGCCGGCGTACTGACCGTCGGCACGTGGGACACCACCACGCCCGACCAGTGGCGAACTGTGCTCGACGTCAACCTGATCGGCACCTGGAACACCTGTGCCGCCGCGTTGCCACATCTGGTCGAGCGGGGCGGCAGCCTGATCAACATCAGCTCGGCCGCGGGGCTGAAGGGCACGCCGCTACATCTGCCGTACACGGCGTCCAAACACGGCGTCGTCGGGTTGAGCCGCGCCCTGGCCAATGAGCTTGCCGCCGTGAATGTTCGGGTCAACACCGTTCATCCCACCGGCGTGGAAACGGGCATGCGCCCGGAATCGCTGCACGAGTTGCTGGCGGACAAGCGGCCCGACCTGGTGCCGGTGTTCCTCAACGCCATGCCCATCGTGATGGCCGAAGCGATCGACATCAGCAACGCGGTGCTGTTCCTGGTCTCGGACGAATCCCGGTTCGTGACGGGCATGGAATTCAAGGTCGACGCCGGGGTCACCATCCGGTGAGCGCGTCATGACAGTCGGTTTACTCGTCGGCGGTGAGCGAATCACGCAGTCCACCGGTGGATCTCACGAGCACATCTATCCGGCCACCGGCCAATCCAACGAGACCGTCGCGCTGGCCGGCTCGCAGGAGATCGACCGGGCAGTGACCTCGGCGTGGGAAGCGCACCGCGCGTGGATGGCGCTCACGGTGGATCGGCGGCGCGACATGCTGATCGATCTGGCCGATCTCGTGCACGAGCACCTCGACGAGCTCGCTCGCCTCAACGTCGACGACTATGCGGTGCCAATCTCGTTCGCCGGCACCGCTCTTCTGCTGGAGCGGTTTCTGCGCCACTACGCCGGCTACGTCGACAAGCCGCACGGCGCAAGCACGCCCGTCAACGGGTCCTTCGACGTCAACCTGATCGAGCGCGAGCCCTACGGCGTCGTCGGTGTCATCACCCCGTGGAACGGCGCGCTGGCGGTTACCGCGTCCTGCGTCGCGCCGGCCTTGGCGGCGGGCAATGCCGTTGTCCTCAAACCCTCGGAACTGGCGCCGTTGGCCGCGCTGCGGTTCGGCGAACTGTGTCTGGAAGCCGGCCTGCCGCCGGGGCTGGTCAATGTCGTGCCCGCGGGCGCCGCCGGCGGGGATGCGCTGGTCCGCCACGCCGGCATCCGCAAAGTCCATTTCACCGGCGGCGGGGCGACCGCCCGCAAGGTGCTCGAAGCGGCGGCAACCAATCTGACACCGGTCGTCGCCGAACTCGGCGGGAAATCGGCCAATCTCATCTTCGAGGATGCCGATCTCGATGCCGCGGCGGTGTTGTCGGCGCATCAGGGGCCGCTCATGCAATCCGGCCAGAGCTGTGCCTGCGCAAGTCGGATTCTCGTGCACGAGTCGGTCTACGACACCTTCGTCGACAAGTTCCTCAGCGTCATCGGGACCGCGCAGGTGGGCGATCCAATGGACCCTGCGGTGTCCTTTGGGCCGGTGATCAGCCAATCCGCGGCGGACCGCATCCTCGCGACGATCGACGAGGCGGTGAGCCATCGCGCGGGGGAGCTGCTCGTCGGCGGAAAGCGGTTGGGCGGCAAGCTGGCCCGCGGTTACTACATCGAGCCGACCGTGTTCGGCGCTGTCGACAACGCGTCAGCCCTGGCGCAGACCGAGACCTTCGGACCGGTTGTCTCGATCATGCGTTTCCGCGACGATGCGGAGGCCGTGCGCATCGCCAATGACACGGTGTACGGGCTGAATGCGTTCGTGCAGACCAACGATCTGGCGCGGGCACACCGGGTGGCCCGCCAGCTGGAGGCCGGGTCGGTGTGGATCAACCAGTTCAGCGACATGTCGCCGCAAGGACCGTACGGCGGCTACAAGCAAAGCGGATTCGGTCGCACCGGCGGCGCCGAGGGGCTGCACGAGTTCCTGCAGATCAAGAACATTCGCATCGGCATGCGCTGACCCTCATGACGAGGTCAGCTCCGTCGGCGCAGCGTGGCGCCTGCGCAGACCCGGAACCAGCATCGGCACCGTCTGCCGGTACGCGGCGTAGCGCGCGCCCAACGTCGTCATGAGGTCGCGCTCTTCGAGCTGCACAGCGACCAATATGTAACCGGTTGTGGCCAAAGCGAACAGCAGGTGCCCGGCTGTCATCGTCGGCGCCGCCCAGAACGCGATGAGGAAGCCCAACATCAGCGGATGGCGCACAACCCGATAGAACATCGTCGCCCGAAATCCGGTGTCGGAGTCGGGTTGTGCTCGCCACGCAGCGAACACCTGACGCAGCCCGAACAGCTCGAAGTGGTTGATCATGAACGTCGCTGTGAGCACAATCGCCCAGCCCAGCCAGAACAGCGTCCACACCACCGCTCGCCCGGGCTGATACGTCACCTCCCAGATGACGAAGGGCATCGTGCGCCACTGCCAAAAAAGCAGTGCCAAAACGAGGCTGAGGTTGTCCCGGTCTTCGTGGAATTTGAG
>NZ_PIZU01000006.1 GCF_002838065.1 Mycobacterium hubeiense
CCGACCGGCGCACGACGCGCACGACATGCCGGTCACGTCGAGCTGGATCCGGCGAACGATAAGCCGCTCGTCGGGAATGGCCGCGGTCGTCAGTGTCATGTCTTTGGTCATTACCTCACTGCTTGGCGGCAGTCCGCCATCGCATAGTGTCTCTGCCCGTGGCACCCCGCAGCGACGACGACCAAACTACCTGGCTCGCATTGTCGGCGGGACGCGGCGATCCCGCGGCGCTCGAGCAGTTCATCCGCGCCACCCAACAAGATGTCTGGCGGTCGGTGGCGTACCTGGGCGATCCCACGTCGGCCGACGATCTGACCCAGGAAACGTTTCTGCGGGCCATCTCCGCACTACCCCGCTTCACCGGCCGGTCGTCGGCGCGCACCTGGTTGTTGTCCATCGCCCGGCGAGTGGTGGTCGACCAGATTCGCCACCGCCAGCGCCGTCCTCGCGCGCATTACAGCGTGGACGTGGACAAGCTGCTCGAAAGCCGTCGCCCTGCACGTGGATTCGAAGACATCGTGGAGATCCGTGTGCTGCTGGACGGGCTGGAGACCGATCGCAAACACGCATTGTTGTTGACGCAGGTGCTGGGGTTGTCCTATGCCGAGGCCGCGCAGGTGTGCGGGTGCCCGGTCGGCACCATTCGGTCCCGGGTTGCGCGCGCCCGGGAGGATCTGCTCAATGCGACCCGAGAAGGCGATCTGACCGGGTGATCCACCGGGCCGCGGGTGTGCCCGAGCGAATCGTTCCGATTGCGCCCGCCTAGCAGGATCCTTGCGCGCGCAACGCGGTTCCGCCCGCCACCTTGCTGCATTTCAGCGATGAGGCCGACGCGGCGTGCGGGTGCGGTTCGCCCGGGTCGCTCGACTTCGGCACGCCACTCAATCGGCGGATGGCGGTGCCCGGCAGATCCTCTTCGTTGGGCAGCGGCGCACCGAGTTCTTGCGCCAGGTCGTAGGTCGAGCGCGGAACTCCCGCCCACAGATTCCCGTCGTTGAGCAAGCTCGGGAACTCCCCGTTGTCGCCGTGGGTGGGATCGTCGTAGTTCGGGGTGCCGAACTCTTCGTGATAAAGCGAACCGAACGCCGAGTTGTCCAGCGCGCGGTTCACTGGCGTTTTCTGGTTGTAGATCCGATCGCCGATTGCCTGCACTGCCCGCACGCCCGGCGCCGGGTTGTCCAGGCCGGGCCGCCCCACCGCGTCGCCGGATTCGGTGCTGTGGCCGTGTGCGAAGGCGAACCCGGCGGCCAGCGAGCCCACCGCCAGCACCGCTCCTGCCACGGCGCCGCCGAGGATGTGACGGGTTCGGACCACCCGCGAGGATCGACGACGGTGTCTTCCGATGGTCATGCTTCACCTTTCGTTGAGTGGGTTGGATCTAGGAGGCGACCGAGCAGGTGTTCGACACGGCTAGGCGAGGCGCACCCCCAGGGCAGTTACTCTTCGGCTTCTTCTTACTGCCCGAATTGCTTTTGCCGCCACCGGACTTCGAACCGTCACTGTCGCTGGAACCGCCATGGTCATGCCCGGGGTGGGCAGACGCTACAGTCGCGGGCGGCCATAGCAGTAGGCCGCCGGCCAATACGCCCGCGCCGATCAATAACTGTGCGCCACGACGGCACCTGGTCGATCGCATATGTCAAATCTCCTCGTGTTGATTGCTCGTCCAGTAGTCGTATGAACCTGACGAAAAGTTCCCGGCCACTTTTCTGCTCGCCATTAAGGTGTCGCAGCATGACCCCCCTGGAACTCGCGTATCCCCGCCCCGACATCGCCGTCGTCACCCTCAACCGGCCCGAGAAACTCAACGCACTGTCCTTCGAACTTGTCGAGCATCTACACGCGACGCTCGACGAGATCGCGGCCGACAACGACTGCCGAGTCGTCGTGCTCACCGGCGCGGGCCGCGGGTTCTGCTCGGGTCTGGATCTGACCGCCCCCAACCCGTCGGAAGCAGGCGGCGGCACGGAGTTTCCGCGATCCGGTATGCGCTGGCAGGAGCGGATCGCCAACCTCACCGTCAAGCTGCATCGACTGCGCCAGCCGGTGATCGCGGCGGTCAACGGACCCGCCTACGGCGGCGGGTTCGCGCTCGCAGCGGCCTGCGACATCCGCTTCGCCAGCGAATCCGCCCGGTTCTGCACCCAATTCATCAAACTCGGCATCGGCGGATGCGACATCGGCGTCAGCTACACGCTGCCGCGGATCATCGGCGCGGGCCCGGCGTTCGACCTGATCCTGACCGCGCGGACCGTCGACGCCGAGGAGGCGCTGCGCCTGGGTCTGATCTCCCGGATCTCAGACCATGTCGTCGACGAGGCTCTGCAGACCGCCGAAACGCTATGCGGTTACGGCAAATTCGGCGTGGAGTCCACCAAACAGGTGCTGTGGGCCAACCTCGACGCCGGCTGCCTGGAGACGGCGTTGCACGTGGAGAACCGCAGCCAGATCCTGGCGTCGAGCAGCGGCGAGATGGCGGCGTTCAGCGAGGCGTTCCGCCGCCGTCGACAATGATCACCTGACCGGTGATGTAGCTACCCGCATTGGACGTCAAAAGCAATGCGGCGCCGACCATTTCGTCCGGTGACGCCAGCCGGCGCATCAGCGTGCCGCCGACCATCGCATTGATGGCCTCCTGTGGGTTCTTGCGCATCATGTCGGTGTCGACGGGTCCGGGCGCCAGCGCGTTCACCCGAATGCCGAAGGGCACGAACTCCGCGGCCATCGACCGGGTGAACGACATCAACGCCGCCTTGCCGGAGGCGTAGATCGACAAGGAGGGCGCGAAGTTGAACGCGCCGACGCTCACCATGTTCAGCACCGCGGCCGCCGGGCTTTCCTTCAGGTACGGCAGGGCATGTTGCACCAGAAACACCGGCCCGCGCAGGTTCACGTCGTAGGACTTGGTCAGCGCCTCCGGCGTCATCTGCCCCAGCGGCTGGGCAAGCGCGTTGGCGGCGTTGTTCACCACCACGTCGATGCCGCCGAACTCGTCGACCGTGCGCTGCACCAGCGCCGCGAGGTCGTCGATGTTGCCGAGGTGCGTGGGCACGCCAATGGCCCGCCCGCCGAGTCCGCGCAGATGTGCAGCGGCCTGCTCGCAGGCATCGGGTTTGCGGCTGGCCACCACCACGTTGGCGCCGGCGAGCAGGTAACCCTCGGCGAGTGCCAGGCCGATGCCCCTGGTGCCGCCCGTCACGATGACGGTGCGGTCGGTCATGTCGAAGAGTTGGTCAAAGGCTTTGCGGTCCACGCCCGTCAGTAGATCAGATGCAGCCGCTGATGCTGACCCGCCGCCCGACGTTGGCGCACACGCTGATGTTGGGCGGCGCAGCAGGCACGTAGGCCGGCGGCGGTGGCGGTGGCGGAGGCTCGCCGGGTGGCGGGGGCGGCGGTGGGGCCAGCACGTCGTTGAGCTCGTAGAGCGGGTCGGCACAGCCGCTGACGTCCACGTGCCTGCCGCCGACGGAGCCGCAGACCGTGGCCTGAGCCGACGCCACCGGAACCAGGGCGCCGACGAGCAGCGCCGCCGCGGACAGCCAGATCGTGCGCATGCCGGTCATCCTGCCCCGCTTCGCCGGCAACCGCGTCAGTTTCGGCAATTCCGCTCGCTGAGTCAGAGCATGCGCCGGCTGACGAACCGACGTGGCGCCCCGCTGATCGGGTCGTCGAATTCGATGCGGTACGCCAGCAGCTGCAACGGCTGGGTGAAGTCGTCGGTCGCAACCTCAATCACCTTGGGATACAACGGATCTCCAATGATCGGCAGCCCGATTGACGCCATGTGCACGCGCAGCTGATGGGTGCGGCCGGTGTAGGGCGTCAGCCGGTACAGATCCCCGTCGACGTGTTCGACATACGTCTCCGCGTTCGGCTCGCCGGCCTCCTCTACGGCCTGTAACTGCCCGCGGCGCTTGACGATTCGGCTGCGCACCACCGTCGGCAAATCCACGGACGGAGCCACCGCCGCCCGCGCCAGGTATTCCTTGCGCACCAGCCCGTCGGCGAAGAGCCGCTGGTAACGGCCGCGCAGTTCACGGCGCGTGGTGAACATCAGAACGCCGGCGGTGAGCCGGTCCAGGCGGTGCGCGGGTGATAGCTCGGGCAGGTCAAGCTCGCGGCGCAGCCGCACCAGCGCCGTCTGCGCCACGTGGCGGCCGCGCGGCATGGTGGCCAGGAAATGCGGTTTGTCGACCACGACGAGGTCGTCGTCGCGATACAACACGTCGACCTCGAACGGCACCGGCACCTCATCGCGCAGCTCGCGGTACAAATACACGTGGCTGCCCGGTGCCAGCGTCGTCGCCGCGTCCACCACCGCGCCGTCGGCCTGAACAACCTCTCCGGCAAGCACTTTCGCGCCCGCACCGAAGCGCCTCTCCAACTCGTCGAGCACGTTTCCGCCGTGCAACCGCACCCGCGCCGGACCGAGGCCGTCACGCACAGGCAGCGGCGGGACTCTCAATTGAGCGGCACCGGCTCGAGGATTTGCGCGCGCGCTTCGGGCGCGGCCTGCCGCAGCGCGTCGGCGGACTCGTCGTCCGGCTGCTGCTGCGAGCGGATCTCGGCGTCGACGCGCGCACAGTAGGTGGCGACTTCGCGGTCGATGTCCTCGGCGCTCCAACCCAACACCGGCGCAACCACTTCGGCGACCTCGCGGGCGCAATCGACACCGCGGTGGGGGTATTCGATGGAGATCCGCATCCGCCGGGCCAGGATGTCCTCGAGGTGCAGCGCACCCTCGGCCGCCGCGGCGTACCACGCCTCGACCTTCAGGTACACCGGGGCCGCGGTGATCGGGGTGAGCAATTCGGGACGCCCCTCGGCCATCTGCAGCACCTCGCCGATCATCGACCCGTAGCGGTCCAGCAGGTGGCGCACCCGGTAGGGATGCAGCCCGTAATGCGCACCGACGCTTTCGGTTTGGTTGATCAGCGCGAAGTAGCCGTCGGCGCCCATCAGCGGCACCTTCTTGGTGATCGACGGCGCGACCCTGGCCGGGATGTATTCGGCGGCCGCGTCGATCGCGTCGGCGCCCATCACGCGGTAGGTGGTGTACTTGCCGCCCGCGATGGCCACCAGACCGGGGGCGGGCACCGCGACGGCGTGCTCGCGCGAAAGCTTGGACGTCTCTTCGCTCTCCCCTGCCAGCAACGGACGCAGCCCCGCATACACGCCGTCGATGTCATCGTGGGTCAACGGCGTGGCCAGCACCGTATTGACGTGTTCGAGGATGTAGTCGATGTCGGCCTTGGTGGCGGCCGGGTGGGCCAGATCGAGATTCCAGTCGGTGTCGGTGGTGCCGATGATCCAGTGTGTGCCCCACGGGATCACGAACAGCACCGACTTCTCCGTGCGCAGGATGATCGCGACCTCGCTGACGATGCGGTCGCGCGGCACCACGATGTGCACACCCTTGGAGGCCCGCACCCGAAATCGCCCGCGCTGCTTCGACAATGCCTGGATTTCGTCGGTCCACACGCCCGTCGCGTTGACGACGACGTGGCCGCGCACCTCCGTCGTCGCACCGTTCTCGGAGTCGCGTACCTCCACGCCGATCACCCGGTCGCCTTCCCGCAGCAGCGCCACCACCTGCGTCGAGGACCGCACCACGGCCCCGTAGTGCGCTGCGGTGCGTGCCACCGTCATGGTGTGGCGCGCATCGTCGACCACGGTGTCGTAGTAGCGGATACCGCCGATCAGCGAACTGCGCTTGAGCCCCGGCGCCAGCCGCAGCGCGCCCGCCTTCGTCAAATGCTTTTGCCCCGGAACGGATTTCGCGCCGCCCAGCTGGTCGTAGAGGAAGATGCCCGCCGCCACATACGGGCGTTCCCACCACCGCTTCGTCAGGGGAAACAGAAACGGCAGCGGTTTGACCAGGTGCGGCGCCAGCGTCGTCAATGACAACTCGCGCTCGTAGAGCGCCTCGCGGACCAACCCGAACTCCAGCTGCTCCAGATAGCGCAGCCCGCCGTGGAACATCTTCGAGCTGCGACTCGACGTGCCCGAGGCGAAGTCACGGGCCTCCACGAGCGCCACCTTCAGCCCGCGCGTCGCCGCGTCCAGGGCGGCCCCGGCCCCCACCACGCCGCCGCCGATGACGACGACGTCGAACTGCTCGCTGCCGAGCCGCTCCCACGCCTCTTCCCGCTGCTGCGGGCTCAGCAAGGTCTGCCCGTTGCCCGCAAACGCGTCGCTCACGTCGAATCGTCCTTGTTACTCGTCGGTATGGCGCTCTCGTCCCCAGGCTACTGTGTTTGCCCCGCCCGTCGCGCTAGTCCAAATCGTCGTGTGCCATGAGGCGGCGGCCCGCCTCGGTGATCGAGCCGGTCAGCGACGGGTAGACCGAGAACGACTCGGCAAGCTCGTCGACCGGCAGCCCGTCCTGCACGGCCATCGCGATCGGCAGGATCAGCTCCGAAGCGATCGGGGCGACCACCACACCGCCGATCACCACGCCGGTGGCCGGGCGGCAGAAGATCTTGACGAAGCCGCGACGCAGTCCCGACATTTTGGCGCGGGCATTGGTGTTCAGCGGCAGCATGATCGTGCGGGCGGGCACGGAGCCGTCGTCGATCTTGGTTTGCGGCACACCGACCGCGGCGATCTCGGGGCGGGTGAACACCGCCGCCGCGACGGTGCGCAGCCGGATCGGGGCCAGCGCCTCACCGAGCGCGTGATACATCGCGATGCGGCCCTGCATGGCCGCCACCGAGGCCAGCAGCATCAAGCCCGTGCAGTCGCCGGCGGCGTAGATCCCGGGGACCGAGGTGCGCGACACGCGGTCGACGGTGAGGTAATCGCCGGGCCCGAGCTCGATGCCGACCTTCTCCAGGCCCAGGCCGCTGGTGTTGGGCACCGAACCGACGGTCATCAGCGCGTGGCTGGCCTCGACGGTGCGACCGTCGGTCATGGTGACCAACACCCCGCCGTCGGTGCGGGTCACCGAATCGGCGCGGGCGTTCTTGACCAACGTCACGCCACGCTCGGCGAGCGCATCCTCCAGCACTGCCGCGGCGTCGGAGTCCTCGTGCGGCAGGATCTGGTCGCGGCTGGCGACCACAGTGACTTTGACGCCGAGTTCGGTGTAGGCGTTGACGAATTCGGCGCCGGTGACGCCCGAGCCCACGACGACGAGGTGTTCGGGCAGCTTCTCGAGGTCGTAGAGCTGGCGCCAGTTGAGGATGCGTTCACCGTCGGGCTCGGCGTTGGGCAGCACCCGCGGGCTCGCGCCGGTGGCGATCAGCACCACGTCGGCCTTGAGTTCGTTGATGGTGCCGTCGTGCGCGGTGACCTTGACGGTGTGGGTGGCCATGCCGGGGACGTCGTCGACCAATTCACCGCGGCCGGCGATCAACGTGACGCCCTCGCTGCGCAGCCGGTCGGCGATGTCTTTGGACTGCGCGGCCGCCAGCGTCTTGACCCGCTCGTTGATCTTCGGCAGCGAGATCTTGGCGTCCTCGAACTCCAAGGCGTAGCCGAGGTCGGGCGCGCGGCGCAGTTCGGTGCGCACGCCGGTGGACGCGATGAACGTCTTCGACGGCACGCAATCCCACAGCACGCAGGCGCCGCCGATGCCGTCGCTGTCCACGACGGTCACCTCTGCGATTTCGGGGCCGCGGGCCGCCGCGACCAATGCCGCTTCATATCCGGCGGGCCCGCCGCCGATGATCACAATGCGGGTTGGCACCCGCTTAACGTAGCTTCCCGCTGCCAAGCGCGCCGAAGGCTTTAGGCTTTCCCCCGTGCCGCTATACGCCGCGTACGGATCGAACATGGATCCAGAGCAGATGCTGGAGCGGGCTCCCCATTCTCCGATGGCGGGTACCGGATGGCTGCACGGGTGGCGGCTTACGTTCGGCGGTGAGGACATCGGCTGGGAGGGCGCGCTGGCCACCGTCGTCGAGGATCCGGATTCCAAGGTGTTCGTCGTGCTCTACGACGTGACACCGGCCGACGAGCAGAACCTCGACCGCTGGGAGGGTTCAGAGCTCGGCATCCACAAGAAGATCCGATGTCGGGTGGATCGCATATCGTCGGACACCACAACCGATCCCGTGCTGGCGTGGCTGTATGTGGTGGACGCCTGGGAAGGCGGGCTACCGTCGGCGCGCTACCTCGGTGTCATGGCCGACGCGGCCGAGATCGCCGGTGCGCCACCGGATTACGTGCACGATCTGCGCACCCGCCCAGCCCGCAACATCGGCCCCGGCACCACCTAGGCCCCCGTTCCGGGGGGCATCAGGAGGCCTGGTCGATGATGTTGACCAGGACGCGCACGCCGACGGCCAATGCGCGCTCGTCGATGTCGAAAGTCGGCTGGTGCAAATCTTTTTGCGGCCCGCGGCCGGTCCATACACCCAGGCGCGCCATCGCTCCGGGCACCTCCTCGAGATACCAGGAGAAGTCCTCGCCGCCGCCGGACTGGCGAGTGTCGGCCAGCACGTCGGGGCCGACGGCCTCGATCGCATGGGTGAGAATCCGCGTCGACACCTCTTCATTGACCACCGGCGGCACCCCGCGGCGGTACTGCACGCTGTGCTCGATGCCCAGCGGCGCCAACAGCGACGAAACTGCCTCCCGCACAATGGATTCCAATGTCAACCAGGTGTCGCGGCTGGCGGTGCGGATGGTGCCGGCGACCGTCCCGGTTTGCGGTATCGCATTGGCCGCCACCCCCGCGTTGACCGCGCCCCACACCATCACCGTCGAGTTGCGCGGGTCGATGCGGCGCGACAACACCCCGGGCACCCCGGTGATCAGTGTGCCGAGCCCGTACACCAGATCACCGGTCAGATGCGGCCGCGACGTGTGCCCGCCGTGCGAATGCAGCGTCACCTCGACCTGATCGGCCGCCGAGGTGATGGGCCCCGGCCGCACCGCCACCTTGCCCACGGCCAGCCGCGGGTCGCAGTGCAGCGCGAAGATCCGCGACACCCCGGTCAGCGCGCCCGCCGCGATCGCATCGATCGCGCCGCCCGGCATCAGTTCCTCGGCCGCCTGGAAGATCAGCCGCACCCCGACCGGCAGCTCGGGCACCGCGGACAGCGCCAGCGCCGTGCCCAGCAGCATCGCCGTGTGCGCGTCGTGGCCGCAGGCGTGCGCGACATTGGGCACCACCGAGGCGTATGGCGCGCCGGTGCGCTCGGCCATCGGGAGCGCGTCCATATCGGCGCGCAGCGCGATCCGCGGCCCATGTGAGGGGCCGAAATCGCAGGTCAGACCCGTGCCACCCGGCAGCACCTTGGGGTTGAGGCCGGCGTCGGCCAAGTGTGAGGCGACGAACTGCGTCGTCGCGAATTCCTGACGCCCCAGCTCGGGATGCGCGTGGATGTGCCGCCGCCACGCCACCAGGTCGTCGTAGTGCGCGTCCAGCCAGGAATCGGCGGCGTCGATGAGGCTCACGATGCCCCCCTGCGCGCATGCAGCTCGAGCACCCGATCGCGCTCGGCGGGCGTCTCGGCCAGGCGTACCACCGTGCGCGCCAACATGATCGCGCCCTCGACGACGGCCGCATCGGCGCTCGGGCCCGCGGCGGCCGCGGTGAACGCCGGCTGATGGATGGACGCGCCGCCCGCGTCGACGCCGACGATCGGATGGATGCCGGGCATCACCTGGGTGACGTTGCCCATGTCGGTGCTGCCCAGCGGCAGCGTCGACTCGAGGTCCTCGGGCATCGGGTCGCGGCCGCAGCGTCGCATCTCGTCGCGGAACACCGAGGCCAGCCAGCGATCGGGCACCAACTCGGCATACGGCGGCGCGGTCTCGGCGACCTCGTGCGAGCAGCCCGTGGCCACCGCCCCCGCCGCGAAGCAGCCCGCCATCTTCGACTCCAGCTCGCGCAGCGACGACGAGTCGGCCGCGCGCATCGTGTAGCGCAGCTCGGCGCGGGCCGGGATGACGTTGGTGGCCCGCCCGCCGTCGGTGACGATGCCGTGCACCATCTGCCCGGGAGCCAGCTGCTGGCGCAAGAGCCCGACGGCCACCTGCGCGACGGTGACGGCGTCGGCGGCGTTCACACCCAGATACGGCGCGACGGCGGCGTGCGATTCCTGGCCCGTGTAGGTGACACTCACCTCGGACAGCGCCAGCGAGCGGGCCGCGGCGATGTCGGCCGGCCCGGGATGCAGCATCACCGTCGCGGCGATGTCGTCGAACGCTCCGGCCTTGAGCAGCAACACTTTTCCGCCGCCGGACTCTTCGGCGGGCGTGCCCAGCAGCACCACCGTCAGCCCGAGCTCGTCGGCCACCTCGGCTAGCGCCAGCGCGGTGCCCACCGCGGAGGCCGCGATGATGTTGTGCCCGCACGCGTGACCGATGTCCGGCAGCGCGTCGTACTCGGCGCAAATCCCGATGACCAACGGCCCGCTGCCGAACGAGGCGCGAAACGCGGTCTGAAGCCCGCCGGCCGCGGCGGTCATCTCGAAACCGTACTCGGCGACCAGCGCCTGGGTCTTGGCGCAGCTGCGGTATTCGTGAAACGCCAATTCGGGTTCGGCGTGAATCGCGTGCGACAGTTCGATCAAATCGCCACGGCGCCGGTTGACTGCGTCCTCGACGCAGGACGACGCGGTGACGGTGGGCATCCTCGCAGTATCTCACTGGCCGTTAGGCTGCCGACTTGTGACCGATGCCGACGTCGCCGCAGCCGCGATCCGCGACCGCACCGGCGTCGCCGCTCATGACGTCGCGGTGGTGCTGGGCTCGGGATGGGCGCCTGCGGTCGACGAGCTGGGCGACGCGGTCGCGGTCATTCCGATGGCCGAACTGCCGGGCTTCATCCCACCCACCGCGGAAGGTCACGGCCACCAAGTGCTGTCGATGCGCATCGGCGATCATCGGGTGCTGGTGCTCGTCGGCCGGATCCACGCGTATGAGGGCCACGACCTGAGCCATGTCGTGCACCCGGTCCGCGCCGCCTGCGCGACGGGCGTGCACACCGTCGTACTGACGAATGCGGCGGGCGGGCTGCGGGAGGACTACCGCGTCGGCCAGCCCGTGCTGGTCGCCGACCACCTGAACCTCACGGCGCGGTCACCGCTGGTCGGGGCGCAGTTCGTGGACATGGTCGACGCCTACTCCCCGCGATTGCGGGCACTGGCCCGGGAGGTCGACCCGTCACTGGCCGAGGGCGTTTACGCCGGGCTGGGTGGCCCGCAGTACGAGACGCCGGCCGAGATCAGGATGCTGCGGGTGCTGGGCGCCGATCTGGTCGGGATGTCGACGGTTCACGAGACCATCGCGGCCCGCGCGGCCGGTGCCCAGGTGCTGGCCGTCTCGCTGGTGACCAATCTGGCCGCGGGCATGACCGATGAGCCGTTGAGCCACGAGGAAGTGCTGGAGGCGGGCCGTCAGTCGGCGACGCGGATGGGTTCCCTGCTGGGTTCGGTGATCGCGCGGCTCTGACCGGTCAACCGCAGCACGACGCGGGCCACCAGCGGCGCTGCGAACAACATCAACAGGACGCGCAGCACCTGGGCGGCGATGACGAAGGTGACGTTGGATCCGGTTTCCACGGCCATCGCCAGCACGGCGTAGACGCCCCCGGGTGTGGTGGCGAGGTAGCCCTCCAGCGGCGTCAGCCCGGCGAAGTGGGCCAACAGTGCGCCGAGGCCGCCGATCGCGACGGTCAGCGCGGCGATCAACGCCAGGGCCGCGGGCATGATCCGCCAGATCACCTGCACCGCTTCGCGGGTGAACACCACGCCGGCCTGCCAACCGATCACCATGTAGGCGATCTGCACCAGCACCACCGGCACGGCCAACCCGAACGAAAGCCCGGTGAGCTCGAGCGCCACGGTCAGCGCCAGCGGCCCGAGCAGGCCGGCGCCCGGCAACCGGATCAGCCGACCGCCGGCGGCCCCGATCGCGATCAGGCCGACCATGATCGCGATGCTGAGATACCAAGGCGCCGTGACTGTTTCGGGAGTCGCCACGGCATCGTGGGCACGGTCCGCGTGGTAGACGACCGCGGCCACCAGGGGCAGTGACGCGGTCACCAGCGCCACCCGCAGGTACTGCACCACCGACACCACCCGGTCGTCGCCGCCGAGTTCGCGGGCGATCGACACCAAGCCCGAAGCACCGCCGGCCACCAGCGCCAGCGACCCGGTGAGCGGGGTGACGTCACGGTGCAAGCCGAGCAGCGCGCCGGCCACGATGCTGATCAGCAAGGTACCGACGGCGACGGCCACCACGATCGGCCATTCCGCGCCGAGGGCATCGACCGCGTCGGGTTGCACCATCGTGCCGATATAGACACCCAGCATCCCTTGCGCCGTGGTACCGATCGGATGGGGAATGCCTTTGGGCGCCAACGACAACAAGGCGAGCACGATGCCGACAAGCAATCCGGCGAACAGCGCGGCGGACGGGACGCCGACCCGGGTGAGTGGGATGGTGACGACGACCGTCACCGCGATCAGTAGTGCCCACCTGCCCATTCGCCGCAAACCGCTCCTCACGTTCTCGATATACAAAGTGTGCCCTTATCAATTCATGATTGCAACTTGGTGTTAGGTGCGTGACAGCGCAGATTTACCAAGGTATAACTTGGCTATGACGCCAGCCACAGAATTGCGGGAGTCGATCATGGCGGTGGCCAGGCAGATGCGTCGGCATCGCCCGGACCACGGCCTCACGCTCACCCAGATGGAGCTGCTCGGCGAAGTCAGCCGAACCGGGGTCACGACGCCGGCCGAGCTGGGCGCGCGGCTGCACGTGCGGGTGCAGTCGCTGACCGACAGCATCAACGACTTGGTCCGCCGCGGACTCATCTCTCGCCGGCCCGACGAGGCCGATCGCCGCCGCCAGCTCATCGAGCTCACCGCGGCGGGCGTGGCGCTGCTCGAAGCGGACCGCGCCGAACGCGACGAATGGCTCTACAACACCATGCGAGAGAACCTCTCCGAGCTGGAGTTCGGGCTCCTCGTGCTGGCCGCGCCGGTGTTGCGCAAGCTGGCTTACACCGACGGCAAAGCGGGCACACTAGCCGTATGACGGATACGCGGACCGACATTTCGGCGGCCGCGCAGGAGTGGATTGCCCATGACCCCGACCCCCAGACCGCTGCCGAATTGGCGGCGTGTAGCGACGCGGAGCTCGAAGAGCGGTTCGCACAGTCATTGACTTTCGGGACGGCGGGTTTGCGCGGGCCCCTGCGCGGCGGACCCAACGGGATGAACCTGGCCGTCGTCCTGCGCACGACGTGGGCGGTCGCGAAAGTGCTGAAGGACAGACACCTTGGCGGTTCTCAGGTGGTAATCGGCCGCGACGCGCGTCACCGTTCGGACGACTTCGCCCTGGCCGCCGCTGAAGTCCTTGCCGCCGAAGGGTTTCAGGTCATGCTGATGCTGGCGGCGGTGCCGACGCCGGTGGTCGCGTTCACGGTTCGACATCTCAACGCCGCTGCGGGCATTCAGATCACCGCATCGCACAACCCGGCGTCGGACAACGGCTACAAGGTGTACTTCGACGGCGGTATGCAGATCATTCCGCCGACCGACGCCGAGATCGAGGCGGCCATCGAGAAGGCACCGCACGCCGACGAAATCGCCAGGGCGCCAGTGGAGGTCGGCGGCATCACCGAGATCCAGCACTACATCGACCGCGCGGCGCATGTGCGGCGCACCTCGAGGTCGGTGCGGGTGGCGTTCACCGCGTTGCACGGCGTCGGCGGCGAATACATGCTCGACGCGTTTGTCCGCGCCGGGCTGAAAGACATCCACGTGGTGGAGAGTCAGTTCGCGCCCGATCCGGACTTCCCGACCGTGCCGTTCCCGAACCCGGAGGAGCCGGGCGCCGTCGACGCGCTGCTTGCGTTGGCCGCCGAGGTGGACGCCGAGATCGCCATCGCGCTGGACCCCGACGGCGACCGGTGCGCAGTCGGTGTACCGACAGCCGACGGCTGGCGGATGCTCTCCGGTGACGAAACAGGTTGGCTGCTGGGCGATTACATTCTGTCCCAGATCGAGCCCGGCCCGGTGACCGAGGCGACGGTGGTGGCCAGCACGGTGGTGTCGTCGCGGATGCTGGCCAGTATCGCCGCGGCGCACGGCGCCCGCCACGTCGAGACGTTGACCGGGTTCAAGTGGTTGTCCCGCGCCGACGCCGACCTGCCCGGCTGCACGCTGGCCTACGCCTACGAGGAAGCCATCGGGCATTGCGTCGACCCGGCCGCGGTGCGGGACAAGGATGGCATCAGCGCGGCGGTGCTCGCGTGCGATCTGGTTGCGGCGCTGCGCGACCACGGCCGCACAGTGCTGGATGCACTGGACGACCTGGCGCGAGTGCACGGCGTGCATTTGACGTCAGCGGTGACGCGACCCGTCGCGTCAGCGGAGGAGGCCGCCGCCATCATGGCGCGGTTGCGCGATACCCCGCCCGACCGGCTCGGCGGATTCGAGATCGCGGTCACCGACCTGCTGAGCGAGCGCGGATCGCGGCACACCGATGCGTTGATATTTACCGGCGGCGACGCGGATACCTCGGTGCGTGTGGTGGTGCGCCCGTCGGGCACTGAGCCAAAGCTCAAGTCTTACCTTGAGGTTCGGTGTGCGCCCAGCGACGACCTGGCGGCCTCCCGCTTGCGGGCGCGGGCATTGCAGGACGACCTGGTTGATGTTGCGCAGCGGTTCTAACGCGGCCTCATGGTGGACCGCCGTCGAGACTGTAGTTATCGAGAGGTTTTTCCAGTAACGACCACGACAACTACAGTCTCGCGGAGGCGATGGCGCTAGCGTGGCCCGAACTGCCGGTCGCCGGCATCACCCAGGCCCGGCACGATGTAGGCGATTTCATTGAGCCGCTCATCGATGGCCGCGGTGAACAACCGCAGATTCGGCGCCACCTTCTCGATCGCGGCTAGCCCTTCCGGGGCGACAACCACGCAAATCGCTGTGATGTCAACGGCATTGCGGGCCTGCAACAGGCGGATGGTGTGCGCCATCGAACCGCCCGTCGCCAGCATCGGGTCCAGCACCATCACCGGCTGACCACTCAAATCGTCGGGCAATGACTCCAAATACGGTGTGGGCTGGTGTGTTTCCTCGTCGCGCGCCACGCCGACGAATCCCACCCGCGCTTCGGGGATCAGCACGTGCGCCTGATCGACCATGCCCAGACCGGCGCGCAAAACCGGCACCAACAGCGGCGGGTTGGCCAGTCGGCAGCCCGTGGTCTCGGCCAGCGGGGTGCGCACTCCAACCGTCTCCACGGCGGCGTCGCGGGTGGCCTCGTACACCAACATCAACGTCAGGTCGCGCAGCGCCGCGCGGAACACCGCGTTGTCGGTGCGCTCGTCGCGCAGGGTGGTCAGCCGCGCGGCGGCCAACGGGTGGTCGACGACGCGCACATCCATGGGCCGAACCCTAATGGAACCGAACGGCCTCGGCGGACGTCCTAACCGCATGCTCGCCGATACTGATGCCATCCGCGCGCTCGGCCTCGCCTGTCGCTCGCACGCCGCCGACCTTGCCGCCGTCGCGGCGACGTTGTCCGCGGTGCCGTCCACCGGGGCGGTCGACACCTTCGGGCCCGTGGGCGCCCGGTTCCTCGCCGCACTGTCAGCCGCAATAGCCGAGCAGTCGCGTGCCGTCGCCACGCTGGCCGAGCGGGTCACGGCAGGCTCCGCCACCGCGGACGGATCGGCCACCGCCTACGACGACGCCGAGGGCCGCACCGCGACGCGGCTGCAGGTCTGAGGTGCCCAGCGCGCTGGTCGCCGCGTTGTCGGCGCCGATCCGGGAGGTGCAGTCGCTCGTCGGCCCCGGCTGGTTCGGCGATCCGAGCGGTGAGCCCGCCGCCGTCCTGGCCGGCGTCCGCGACGCGCTGGGCGACGTCTCGAGCGCGATCGGCCGGAGCTGGACGCAGGCGAGCACCCAGTGGGCGGGCGCCGGCGCGGACGGCGCGGACGACTTCGCGGCGACGACGGTCGCGGCGGTCGACGCGCTCGCGGCCAAAGCGGATCAACTGGGCAGCGCGGCCGAGGCCGCCGCGTCGGCGGTGGCACGGGCCAAACAGCGGTTGCGGGCCATCGTCGAGCGCTTCGAGGCGCGCGCGGCGGCCCTGGAGCCCTACCTGGACGAGCCCGGCACCGCGGAGGAGCTCGTCGCAGAGGCCCAGCAGTCGCTGCGGGAGGCCATCGCCGTCGTCGACGAACTCCAATCCGAACTCGACGGTTACGCGTCGGCGGTGGCCGGCCCCACGGCACCGAGCATGCCTGCGTCCACCGCACCGGCCGGTTTCAGCGGTGCACCGATGGGCGCCATGTCAGGCCTCGGCTCCGCCGCGGGCCTGCGCAAGCTCGCGGCGTCAGCGCCGGACCTGCAAGAAGCCGCCGTGCCCCGCCTCGACCCGGAGACCTTCGGCGAGGGTGTGGCTGTGCGCCTGCCCGACGGCAGCACCGCGATGGCGCCGAATGCGGTGGCGGCCAGCGCTGTCCGTCACGCCCTCACACAACTGGGCGTGCCCTATCACTGGGGCGGCACCACACCCGGCGTCGGGCTGGACTGCAGCGGGCTGACGCAGTGGGCGTATCACGAAGCGGGACTGAACATTCCGCGACTCGCGCAGGAGCAGGACATCGGCGCCGCGGTGTCGTCCAACCAGCTGCGGCCGGGCGACCTCGCGGTGTGGGACGGCCATGTCGCGATGATCGTCGGCAACGGGATGATGATCGAGGCGGGAGATCCCGTACAGCTCTCGCCGATCCGAACCACCAACGCAGGCCAAGGTTTTCAGGGATTCTGGCGGCCCACTGAGGCTATGGCAGCACCGTTTTCATCAGCATGACGTTGTATGCCGACCACAGGGACAGGTTGTAGTAGAGCTCACGGCCCGTCGACCACGGATGCAGGTACGGCGCGTAGATCCCGCCGGGGAACTGCGCCGACGTCACCACCACCTGCTCGGGACTCCACGGCCCTTGCGGCGCCGGCGCGGTGCGCGCCACCACGTCGTTGGCGCCGTTGCAGTACAGCATCAGGTATTGCTTGAGGTGTGTGTTGTACTGGGCCGACATTTCCCCCACCGGCCCTGGGACTACCGGCGTCGCCGCACCGGGATCCCTTGGCACCCAGGCATTCTGCGCGGAGTTCCAGTACTCGTATTTGGTGAGATCCGGTACGTAGGCTTGTGGCACCCGCGCCACGTACGCCGCGCCGCCGCGCCCGGACGGTGTCCCGAATGTGTAGAGATACGGGTCGCCGGGCCCGGGCCGAAGAAACGCCCCCTGCTGGAAGTTCTCGTTCCCCCGCACATAGGACACCCGTGCGACGTCGTTGGGCGCGGGCGTGCGGATGGTGCCGGGATACACACCCCAGTTCTCGCCGTTGTCCTTCGACACCGCGATCGCCGAGAAGTTCGTCGACCATCGGCCGTCGCTGTCCCAGTTCTTGATCGACATGAAGTTCAGGTACTGCGTCCGCCCAACGGAAATGCCCGCTGTCGGAATGATTCCCTTCTCCGTCGGCGCCCACTTGATGCTGTTGATGATCTGCTTGGACAGCCCCGGCGCCCACACCGGTGATCCCGAATAGCTGTTGCCCACAGCCCCGTTCGGAACGCTGATCGTCTTGGCCAGCGCACCGTCCTGGCTGCGGAACAACGCGTTGTAGCGCCATTGCTGACCGCGCACGCTGCAATAGCCGTAGGTGTCGCCAAAGGCCATCAGCACCTGGCGCGCGGCGGGATCGCCGTTGTCCCACATGATTCCGAGGTCGGTCCCGGTGATGGCGAACCGTTTGACGGTGTCGTTGGGGCTATCGGGTCCGGTCACCCAGCCGACCAGCGACGTGCCCGGCGGCGGTCCCGGTGCGGGCGGGGCCGGGGCTGGATTCGGGTTCTGCTGAGCGGCATTCGGCACGGGCGGGGTGGGCTGCGGCGCCACCCCAACTTGCTGCTGCACGCGAGCTGAGCGTGGGCTGAGCGCGTTGAGGATCGCCAACGGCAGCTGCCCCAGCTTGGGTAGCGGCGCGCGTTCGTTGGCCCCGGACGGGCGGTGCCCTCGCGGCCGGCCGTTGCCGGGCAGAGGCGGTGTCGGCGCCGGCGCCGTGGCCGGCGGTCGGATCGCGGCAGCGGCACCGGTGCACGGCTCTGCGGCCGCCGACGGCGCCGCGACAAGCGCGATACTCAATCCGATCACGGCTGCCGACGCCGATGCGATTCGTGGACGCGGCGACATGTCACACCCTTCCCCTGGGCAAGACGTCGCGTTGACGCCAGCCACTGGCTGATGTGACGATAGTGATGAATGTGGCGGTTGTGGCCTCTGATGTCGTTTAGGTGCTCATCCGTGACCGTGTCGCAACCCGGAACCCGACAGCGTCGCCCGGCGTCGAACACCGTGTGGACCTCGATGCACAAGTCCGCCGGTTCGACGACGTCATGGCCCGCGCCAGGGCGCGGGCCGCCGCGCTGGACCGGGCCCTCGACGACCTCGCCGACCGCGACGTCGACGCCGTCGTGGCGGACCTGATCGACAAGTTTGGCCGGTGACCGTCCGGGGTGCACAGAGCGCGTCGTTAGGCTGTGCCGCATGGCTGCTGACATCGTGCCGGTTCGGCTCGGGCTGACCAAGGGCGACCTCTACACACTGTGGGCTCCACGCTGGCGCGATGCCGGCGACGAGTGGGAGGCGTTTCTGGGCAAGGACGACGACCTGTACGCCTTCGAGTCGGTCGCCGACCTCGTGGCGTTCGTGCGGACCAACAAGGACAACGACCTCACCGACCACCCGGCGTGGGAGTCGCTGACCGAGGCGAACGCGCACAAGCTCGACCCGGCGCAGGACCGGCAGTACGACATCGTGGGCGTGCCCGAGATCGTCGCCGAGAAACCCTCCGAGGATTCGGTGCAAACACTGCACCGAACGTTGGCGATCGTGTCGGCGCTCGGATCGGTCTGCGAACTTCCCGCGGTGACCAAGTTCTTCAACGGCAATCCGGTGCTGGGCACGCTCGGCGGCGGCATCGACGCGTTCACGGGGCGCGCGGGCCGCAAGCGCTGGGCCGAAATCGAAGCGGTGATCGGGCGCGCCTGGGACAACGTGGTGGACGCCCTCGACGGCATCGTCAGCACCCCCGACGTCGACGACGCCGCGTCGGAGAAAGCGCAAGCCGAACTCGACGAGCCGGCACCCGAGCCCGACGAGGACGAGGACGAGACCGCGGCCGAGACGGCCGAGTTCGAGTCCGACGAAGAGCACGAGGAGGCAGAAGAAGCCGAGGAATTGGAGGACCACGCCACGGGCTCGGTGCTGGGCAGTGACGAGGACTTCTGGCTCAAGGTGGGCATCGACCCGGTGCGGATAATGACCAGCGGCGGAACATGGTTCACGCTGCGCTGCTACCTCGACGACCAGCCGGTGTTCCTGGGTCGCAACGGCCGGATCAGCGTGTTCGGCTCGGAGCGGGCACTGGCGCGCTACCTCGCCGACGAACACGACCACGACCTGTCCGATCTGGCCACCTACGATGACATCCGCACCGCGGCGACGGACGGCTCGCTGGAGATCGACGTCACCGAAGAGAACGTCTACGTGTTGAGCGGCATCGCCGACGACATCGCCGACGGCCCCGACGCCATCGACCGCGAACAGCTCGAGCTTGCCGTCGAATTGCTCAGGGACGTCGGCGTTTACGCCGAAGACGAGAGCAAGGTCACCGAGGCGCTGGACGAGGACAGCGCGCTGGGCAGATTCGTCGCCCATGCGCTCGATCCGGACAACGTGCGCCGGCCCAGCCCGCCGTATGCGAAGGCCGTCGAGCAGTGGGAGGCGTTGGAGGCGTTCGTCGAGTCGCGGTTGCGGCCCGAGTAGAACCTCAGCCCACCAGCACGGCGTAGCGCGGCTTGATCACGTCATCGATGATGGCCAGTCGCTCGTCGAACGGGATGAACGCCGACTTCATCGCGTTGATGGTGAACCGCTCGAGATCGCTCCAGCCGTAGCCGAATGCCTCGACGAGGCGCAGCATTTCCTGGCTCATCGTGGTATCGCTCATCAGCCGGTTGTCGGTGTTGACGGTGACGCGGAATCGTGACCGCGCCAGCAGGTCGAACGGATGCTCGGCGATGCTGTTGACCGCGCCGGTCTGCACGTTGGAGCTCGGACACAGCTCGAACGGAATTCGCTTGTCCCGCAACAGCGCCGCCAGCCGTCCCAGTTTCACCGATCCGTCCGGTTCCACGGAGATGTCGTCGACGATCCGCACCCCGTGGCCGAGGCGGTCGGCGCCACAGTAGGCGATGGCCTCGTGGATGGACGGCAGCCCGAACGCCTCGCCCGCGTGGATTGTGAAGCGCGCGTTGTTGTTTCGCATGTACTCGAACGCGTCCAGGTGCCGGCTCGGCGGGTAGCCCGCTTCGGCGCCGGCGATGTCGAAGCCCACCACGCCCTGATCGCGGAACCGGATGGCCAATTCGGCGATCTCCCGTGAGCGCGCCGCGTGACGCATCGCCGTCACCAGGCAACGCACCGTGATGGTGCGGCCCTCGCTGCTCGCGGCCTTCTCCCCGTCGGCAAAGCCGGCCAGCACGGCGTCGACGACCGCGTCGAGCGACAATCCGCCGTCGATGTGCAGCTCCGGCGCGAACCGCACCTCGGCGTAGACGACGTTGTCCTCGGCGAGGTCTTCGACGCATTCGTAGGCCACCCGGTGCAGCGCCTCCGGTGTCTGCATCACCCCGACGGTGTGCGCGAAGGGCGCCAAATAGCGCACCAGCGATCCGCTGTGCGCGGCGGTGCGGAACCAGGTGGTCAGCTCCTCGGCGTCGGCGGCGGGCAGCTCGTCGTACCCGCACTGTTCGGCCAGCTCCAGCACGGTGGCCGGGCGCAGCCCGCCGTCGAGGTGATCATGCAGCAGCGCCTTGGGTGCATGACGGATCGATTCCAGGGTCAACGGCGTCGTCATATGTCCATCTTGCGCACGCCCGAGGCGCCGAAGTCCAGTGAAAAGGGGTCAGTTCACCGCTCGGTTATCCGATCGATGATCAACGGCCGCCTCGGCGGCGCGGCGGACCCGACGCTCCACGCACCGTCGAGCTCCGCCATCGCCGCGGCGAACCGCTCCGGAGTGTCGGTGTAGAGCGTGAACAGCGGCTCGCCCGCGGCCACGGGCTCCCCCGGCCGGCGGTGAATCCGCAGCCCGGCCCCCGACTGCACGCGCTCGCCGGGTGCGGATCGGCCCGCGCCGAGCCGCCAGACCGCCATCCCGACCGCCAAGGCGTCGATGTCACCCATCACGCCGGAGCGGGGGGCGGTGACGGTTTCCGATGACGCCCCGACGGGCAGCGGCTGGTCCAGGTCGCCGCCCTGCGCCGTCACCAGCTGGCGGAACCGGTCCATCGCGGAGCCGTCCCGCAGTGTCTCGGCGGGGTCGCGGGCGTCCAGGCCCGCCATGGCGAGCATCTCGGCGGCCAGCGCCAGCGTCAGCTCGACCACGTCGGCCGGACCGCCCCCGGCCAGCACGTCCAGCGATTCGGCGACCTCGATCGCGTTGCCCACCGCGCATCCCAGCGGGACCGACATGTCCGTGAGCAGCGCCCGGGTCGCAACCCCGTGCGACACGCCAAGGCCGACCATGGTGCGGGCCAGCTCGCGCGCGTCGGCCTCGGCCTTCAAAAACGCGCCGGAGCCCACCTTGGTGTCCAGCACCAGCGCGCGGGTGCCCTCGGCGATCTTCTTGCTCATGATCGAGCTGGCGATCAGCGCCAGGGAGTCGACGGTGGCGGTGATGTCGCGCAGCGCGTAGAGCTTGCGGTCCGCCGGCGCCAGCTCGCCTGCGGCGAAGATGGCCGCACCGATATCGCAAAGCTGTTGGCGTATCTGGCTTTTGGTCAACTCAGCGGTGAAACCCGGAATCGACTCCAGCTTGTCCAGCGTGCCGCCGGTGTGGCCGAGGCCGCGTCCCGACGCCTGCGGCACCGCGCCGCCGCAGGCCATTACGACGGGCAGCAGCGGGATGGTGATCTTGTCGCCCACCCCGCCGGTGGAGTGCTTGTCCACCAACGCCAGCGGTCTACCGTCGCGGCGCAGATCCGTGAAGTCCAGCTTCTCCCCCGAAGCCACCATCGCCGCCGTCCATCGCGCAATCTCCGCACTCGTCATGCCGCGCAGGAAGATCGCCATCAACAGCGCCGACATCTGCTCGTCGGCCACCCGGCCGTGGGTGTACGCGTCGATCACCCAGTCGATCGCCTCGTCGGAGAGGGCGCCGCCGTCGCGCTTGGTCCGGATGATGGTCGGAGCGTCAAATGGATGCGACATTGGGCCACGCGCGTCAAATGTGAACTGCGTCACGGTATTTCCTCGTGCGGGGGCTCGCGACGGGCCAGATCGTCGGGCCCGAAGGCGTCGGGCAGCAGCTCACCCAGCGGTCGCGGGCCGAGCGGATGGTCGATGAGCAACTGCGGCCCACCATGTTCGAGAAGCACTTGCCGACACCGGCCGCAGGGCATCAGCAGCTCGCCGGCGGCGTCGACACATGTCAGTGCGACGAGCCTGCCGCCACCCCCGGAATGCAGGGCACAGACCACAGCGCACTCGGCACAGAGACCTAGGCCATATGAGACATTTTCCACATTGCAGCCGGCCACCATCCGGTGATCGTCGACCAGCGCGGCGGCGCCGACCGGGAAGCCCGAATACGGCGCGTACGCGTGGGTGGCGGCTTCAGTTGCCTTGTGCCGCAACATCTTCCAGTCGATTTCCGGGTGCGGTCGAGCCGATTCTGAATGCATTCCGAAGCCCCTGTCCAACCGCACGACTACTTAGATAGGCGACCCTAAGTTGTCCATATTTTGACGTCCGAACGGCTACACCGTAGTTCGTTGCGCAGTACAAATGGGTTTAGAGTCGCCCCGAGGTTTGGGGCTGGGGTTGCAGACCGGTCCCGAGCGTCCCACCGATGGCGTTGGAGGCCCGATGAGTACTCAGACACCGAGTCTGACATCTGCGGCTCCGGAAGTACCGGCTCCGCTCCCGAAACCGGCGCGTCGTCGCACCCTCTATCGCGGTGATCCCGGGATGTGGTCCTGGGTGCTGCACCGCATCACCGGGGCGACCATCTTCTTCTTCCTGTTCGTGCACGTGCTGGACACCGCGCTGGTGCGGGTGAGCCCGCAGGCCTACAACGAGGTGATCGAGACCTACAAGACCCCGATCGTCGGGTTGATGGAGGTCGGGCTGGTGGCGGCCGTGCTCTACCACGCGCTCAACGGCGTGCGGGTCATCCTGATCGACTTCTGGCGGCACGGCCCGCGCTATCAACGGCTGATGTTGTGGATCGTCGCCGGCGTCTTCCTGGCGGTGATGATCCCGGCGGTGGGCGTGATGGGCATGCACATGGCGGAGCGGTTCCTGTGAGCGCGCCATCGGGCCCCTGGACGCCCCACCACCGCGAGGGCCGCATCGCCCCGGTGCTCGAACGCGAACACGACCGCCCCGCCGCACTCGACCATCCCCGCGCACCGCGCCGCCCAAGGGGCATCCCCTACTTCGAGAAGTACGCCTGGCTGTTCATGCGGTTCTCCGGCGTGGCGCTGGTGTTTCTCGCGCTCGGGCACCTGTTCGTGATGCTCATGTGGGACGACGGCGTCTACCGCATCGACTTCAACTACGTCGCCGAGCGCTGGGCCTCACCGTTCTGGCAGATCTGGGACATGGCGCTGCTGTGGCTGGCCAACATCCACGGCGCCAACGGCATGCGCACCATCATCGGCGACTACGCCCGCAAGAACGTCACCAAGTTCTATCTGAATTCGCTGTTGTTGCTGGCGACGGGATTCACGTTGGTGTTGGGCACCTACGTCCTGGTCACCTTCGACGCGAATATCGGGGGTTGAGTAAATGATTCAGGAACATCGCTACGACGTCGTCATCGTCGGTGCCGGCGGCGCGGGCATGCGCGCGGCCGTCGAGGCCGGCCCGCGGGTGCGCACCGCTGTGCTGACCAAGCTCTACCCCACCCGTAGCCACACCGGCGCCGCCCAGGGCGGAATGTGCGCCGCGCTGGCCAACGTCGAAGAGGACAACTGGGAGTGGCACACCTTCGACACCGTCAAGGGCGGCGACTACCTCGCCGACCAGGACGCGGTCGAGATCATGTGCAAGGAAGCCATCGACGCGGTGCTCGACCTCGAGAAGATGGGGATGCCGTTCAACCGCACCCCCGAGGGCCGCATCGACCAGCGCCGGTTCGGCGGGCACACCCGCGACCACGGCAAGGCCCCGGTGCGGCGAGCGTGCTACGCCGCCGACCGCACCGGCCACATGATCCTGCAGACGCTGTACCAGAACTGCGTCAAACACGACGTCGAGTTCTTCAACGAGTTCTACGCACTCGACATCGCGTTGACCGACACCCCCGGCGGGCCGGTCGCAACGGGCGTGATCGCGTATGAGCTTGCCACCGGCGACATTCACGTGTTCCACGCCAAGGCGATCGTGTTCGCCACCGGCGGGTCGGGCCGGATGTACAAGACGACGTCGAACGCCCACACGCTGACCGGCGACGGGCTGGGCATCGTGTTCCGCAAGGGTCTTCCGTTGGAGGACATGGAGTTTCACCAATTCCATCCGACAGGCCTTGCGGGGCTTGGGATTCTGATCTCCGAGGCGGTCCGCGGCGAGGGCGGCCGGTTGCTCAACGCCGACGGCGAACGGTTCATGGAGCGCTACGCGCCGACGATCGTCGACCTCGCACCCCGCGACATCGTCGCCCGCTCAATGGTTCTCGAGGTGCTGGAAGGCCGCGGCGCCGGCCCCAACAAAGACTACGTCTACATTGACGTGCGCCACCTCGGCGAGGACGTGCTCGAGGCCAAGCTGCCCGATATCACCGAATTCGCCCGCACGTACCTCGGCGTGGATCCGGTCAAGGAACTGGTGCCCGTCTACCCGACGTGCCACTACGTGATGGGCGGCATCCCGACGACGGTGCACGGCCAGGTGTTGCGCGACAACACGTCCGTCGTGCCCGGGTTGTACGCGGCCGGCGAATGCGCGTGTGTGAGCGTGCACGGCGCCAACCGGTTGGGCACGAATTCATTGTTGGACATCAACGTGTTCGGCCGTCGTGCCGGCATCGCGGCGGCGAATTACGCACTGGGACATGACTTCGTCGAGATGCCGCCGGATCCCGCGGGCATGGTGGTCGGCTGGGTCGGAGACATCCTGTCCGAGCACGGCAACGAGCGCGTCGCCGACATCCGCGGTGCGCTGCAGCAGTCGATGGACAACAACGCCGCGGTGTTCCGCACCGAAGAGACGCTGAAGCAGGCGCTGACGGACATCCACGCTCTCAAGGAGCGCTACAGCCGAATCTCGGTGCACGACAAGGGCAAGCGCTACAACAGCGATCTGCTGGAAGCCATCGAGCTGGGCTTCCTGCTGGAGTTGGCCGAAGTCACCGTCGTGGGCGCGTTGAACCGCAAGGAATCTCGCGGCGGGCACGCCCGCGAGGACTACCCCAACCGCGACGACACCAACTACATGCGCCACACCATGGCCTACAAGCAGGGCACCGAGTTGCTCAGCGATATCCGGCTGGACTACAAGCCCGTGGTGCAGACCCGCTACGAGCCGATGGAGCGGAAGTACTGACATGACTACTGACGAGCGCTTGCGCGAGGAAAAATGACTATCGCACCTGACGTCAACACCCAGGACGCGTCGATCCCGCCCGTGCCCGAGGGCGCGGTGATGGTGACGCTCAAGATCGCTCGCTTCAACCCGGAGGATCCGGACGCCGCCGGCTGGCAGAGCTTCCGGGTGCCGTGCCTGCCGTCGGACCGGCTGCTCAACCTGCTGCACTACGTGAAGTGGTACCTGGACGGCACGCTGACGTTCCGGCGGTCCTGCGCGCATGGGGTGTGCGGGTCGGACGCGATGCGGATCAACGGGGTGAACAGGTTGGCGTGCAAGGTGCTGATGCGCGACATGCTTCCGAAGAAGCCGGGCAAGCAGCTCACCATCACCATCGAGCCGATCCGCGGTCTGCCCGTCGAGAAGGACCTCGTGGTGAACATGGAGCCGTTCTTCGATGCCTACCGCGCCATCAAGCCGTACCTGGTCACCAGCGGCAATCCCCCGACGCGGGAACGGATTCAGAGCCAGACCGACCGCGCCCGCTACGACGACACCACCAAGTGCATCCTGTGCGCGTGCTGCACCACGAGCTGCCCGGTGTACTGGACGGAGGGGTCGTACTTCGGGCCCGCCGCAATCGTCAACGCGCACCGGTTCATCTTCGACAGCCGCGACGAGGCCGCCGCCGAACGGTTGGACATCCTCAACGAGGTGGACGGCGTGTGGCGCTGCCGCACGACGTTCAACTGCACGGAGTCCTGCCCGCGTGGCATCCAGGTCACACAGGCGATCCAAGAGGTCAAGCGCGCGCTGATGTTCGCCCGCTAAGTGCGATTTCGGCGCGCGCAGTCGCGGTGAGCGCGACCCAGCGCGCCCAAATCGCACCGGGGCTGTCACACATCGACGGGCTGTCTCGTCTAATGGGTATGACACAGAAAATCCGCATCGATCCCGTCACCCCCAAGCAGGCGCCGCTGTGGATCCGCGCCATGTACCGCTACGCCAAGCGGCGGTTCGGTGAGGTCCCGGAGCCCTTCACCGTCGCCGCACATCACCCGCGACTGCTTGTCGCCAACGGCGTGCACGAGCTGCTGCTCGAGCGCGGCTCCACCAAGCTGCCCAAGAGCGTTCGCGAGCTGGCGGTGTTTTGGACCGCCCGCACCGTCGGCTGCTCCTGGTGTGTGGACTTCGGCTCCATGCTGCAGCGCCTCGACGGCCTCGACGTCGAGCGCCTGAAAGACATCGACAATTACGCGACCTCACCGAAGTACTCCGACGACGAACGAGCCGCGATTGCCTACGCCGACGCCATGACCACGGACCCCCACGCCATCACCGACGAGCAAGTGGCTGATCTGAGAAGCCGCTTCGGCGACGACGGCGTGATCGAGCTGACGTATCAGATCGGCGTCGAGAACATGCGCGCCCGCATGTACTCCGCGCTGGGCATCACCGAGCAGGGCTTCAGTTCAGGCGACGCCTGCCGGGTGCCCTGGGCTGACACCGCCAACCCGTGACAGTCGGCGCGGCCACCAGAACCAGCGGCCCAGCAACGCCGCGATCGCGGGCACCACAAACGTGCGCACGATCAACGTGTCGATGGCCAGGCCGATGCCGATGGTCGCGCCCACCTGCGCGATGGTGAGCACGTCGCTGCTCACCATCGCAAACATGGTAAGCTCGAATACGATTCCGGCGGTGGTGACGACGCCTCCGGTGCCACCGAAGGCCCGAATCAACCCGGTTCGCATGCCCGCGGCCGCCTCTTCTTTCAGCCGCGCCGCCAGCAGCAGGTTGTAATCGGCGCCGACGGCAACCAGCGCGATGAACGCCATTGCCGGTACCGCCCAATGCAATTCATGGCCGAGGACCTGCTGCCACACCAGGGTGCTCACGCCAAGCGCCGAGCCATAGGAGACGACGACGGTCGCCACCACCACCATGCCCGCGACCGGACTGCCCAGCATCACCGCCACGATCAGGAACACCAGCAGCAGCGTCACCACCGCGAGGATCGTGAAGTCGTGCGCGACGAACCCCCGCAGGTCGTCGGTGGCCGACCCAACGCCGTTGACCAGCACGGTGACACCGGCCAACGTGCCCTCCTTGGTGGCATCTCGCACGGCTTGTTCGATCGCGGCCGCCCGTTTCGCCCCATCGTCTCCCCACGCCTCGCCGGTGCCGTAGACGAGCAGCCGGGTGGCGTGGCCGTCGTCGGAGAACAGCAGCGGCAGGATCGTCTGGTAGCGCGGATCGTCCAGCGTGCGGCGCGGCAGATAGAACCCGCCCTCACCGCTGCCCGCGAAATCGGTGCGCAGCTCGGTCAAATAGTCGGTCAGCGACCGCATCTGAGGCACGAAGTCATCGACCGCCGCGGTCAACGTGTCCACCAGTTGCCGCAGCTCGGTCACCGTCGATCGCATCGTGGCCAGGGCGTCGGTAGCGTCGGCCAGCCCGGCGGATGCCTGCCCGGTTCCCTCGCCGAATTTCGCAGTGGCGTCGGCAGTCTGGTTGGCACCGCGCAGCATCTCGTCGACCGGCTTCACCACCCGTTGCACGGGACCGCAGATCGGATTCGCCGGGCAATCCGGTGTGCGTGCGACGAATTCGCGCAGCGGGTCCAGGTATCCGGCGACGGCGTTGGCGTTGTCCCGTAGCAGCTGCATGCTGCCATGCATGTCGGAGGCACCGGCGCCAACCTCGTTCAGCCCTGCCACGCCCCCGGACAGCCCGTGCTGTAGCCGGTCGATCGCCGACGTCAGCCGCGACAACGTCTGCTGGCCGGCATCCACCGAATCGAGCTGCGGGGACAGGGAATCCGCGGTCTGGTCGAGCTGCTCGCCGATCAGCCCGGCCTGATAGGTCATGCTGGCTTCCTCGGGCGGCGCACCGGCTGGGCGGCTGGCCGACTGCACCGAGCGCACCCCGCGGATCGCCATGATCTGTCGCGACGCCTTCTCGATCGCGATCAGCCCCGCCGGGTTTCGCAGATCGTGGTCTGCTTCGACGACTACGATTTCGGGCAGCAGCGCGTTGGGCGGGAAGTGGCGATCCATCGCCTGGTAGCCGAGGTTGGATTCGGTGTTGGCCGGTTGCGCTGCGATTTCGCTGAATCCCAGGCGCATTCCGAGCAGGGGCAGCAGGCACACCAGCAGCACCGCTGCGGCGGCCGCCAGTACCGGGCCGGGCCACCGCGCGACGACCGTCCCGACGCGCCGCCACCGCCGCCGTGTCGTCGATCGCCGGGGCTCGATCAGCCCGCGCCGTCCGGCCAGCGCGACGAGGGCCGGCATCAACGTCAGCGACGCCGCCATCGTCGTCAAAATACCGATCGCACAGGGAATCCCCGCGCTACGCAGCATGCCGACGTCGGTGAACACCAGACACGCCAACGCAGCGGCGATGGTCAGCGCCGACGCCACGATCACCGGCGCCACCCCGCGGTACGCGGCAACCAACGCATCCGCGGAATCGACACCGGCCCGCCGGTTCTCGTGGTAGCGCGCCAACAGGAAGATGCCGTAATCCGTACCGGCGCCCAGCACCATCGCCGCCATCAGCGCGACGGAGAACAACGACACTTCGACGAGCCCCGACTCGCCCAGCGCCGCGACCACCGGCCGGGCGACGGCAAGCGACAAGCCCACCGCCGCAAGCGGTATCGCCGCGGCCAGCACGGACCGGTAAACCAGCAACAGCAGCACCGCGATCATCGCGACGGTGACGCCGGTGATCAGCGCCATCTGCCGGTCGATCGACCGGAACTCGTCGACCAGTGTGGCGCCGGGCCCCGTGACATAGGTGCGCAGACCCGGCGGCGCCGCCAGCTCCGACACCGCCGAACGCACAGCGGCGACGGACTCCGTCGCCTCGGCACTGCCGAGCTCACCGCTCAGCCGCAGCATCACCGAGACCGCCCGCTGGTCCTCGCTTTCCACCACCGGTGCGGCCAACGGCTGCGACCACAGATCCAACACCGAACGGACGTGGGCGGTGTCGGCGCGCAACGCGTCAAGCAACGCGCGGTAGTACTGCGACTCCGCGGGCCCTAACCCGTGGCTGCTTTCCAACACCACATAGCTGACGTTGTTGGTGTCGGAGTCGCCGAAGATCTCGCCCATCCGCTCAGCGGCCACACTGGCCGAAGCATCCGCCGGAAAAAAGCTGCGAGAGTGCTCGTGCACGACGCCCTCGAGCTGCGGGACGGCGAGGGTGCCGACGGCCGCGCCCGCGAGCCACAGCACCACCACAGCTAGGGGGAACCGAGCGATCAGGCGGCCAATACCTGCGGACACTGTGTCATCCCCCTAGTTGACATATAGTCTAAGATGACAGTTTGTATCACAACCCAGACGAGCTGTGAAGGGCCATGACACAAGTCCGGATTACGGTGAACGACGTGAGTCAAGCTGCCCGGCCCAAAAGACGCCTGCGCCCGGAGGAACGCCGCCAGCAGCTCATCGACGCCGCCATCGAGCTGTACAGCACGCGGCCGTACGAACGGGTTTCGGTGGACGACATCACCGAGGCCGCCGATGTTTCGCGCGCGCTGTTCTACCGGTACTTCGAGAATCCGGCGCAGTTGTTCGCTGCCGCGTCGCGGGTGGCCATCGACGGACTGATTGCCCGCCTGACTGCGGTGCCCGACGGAACGCCGCACGAGCAGGCGCGCCAAAATGTCTTGGAATTCATCACATTCGCCGAACAACACCGCAACGCGATCATCGCCCTGTTCCGCAACGGCTCAGCGATCTCACCGGAATCCGGCAACGTCATCGACGAAGTTCGCACCGCCGTCGTCAATCACATCAAACAGCTCGCCGGACTGACCGACACCGACGCGCTTACCGACCTCACCCTGTGGTGCTGGATGCCGGTGGTCGAGGAAGCGACACTGCGCTGGCTGCACGAGCCGACGGTGAGCCGCGACACCCTGGCCGACTGGCTGACCGCCCAGTTCTTCGGAATGCTCGGCGCCACAGAGCAATTCAAGGCGTGATGTTCGCCCTCAGTGGTGTTCCGGTGAACTTGTCCGGATTTGCGATATCCCATAGCGCGCAGATCTTTCCGTCGCGCACCGCCATCGCGGTGATGCGCGGCATGAGTTCCGGATAGCCATCGCGTGCGGGCCGCCCCGGCTGATACGACCCCAGCTCGCCGTTGACCAGCGCGAGCTGACTCGACTCCAGCCACCCCGGCCCGTAGCGGCGGGCCAACCCGAACAAGAAGCGCGCCACCTTCTCCGGTCCGTGGATGACACGCGGCGCCGTCGGCGCCTTGCGGTTGGAGTCGCCGGTGAACGTAACGTCCGGATGCAGAAGGCGCACAACGGCATCCATATCGCCCGCAGCCAATGCGGCCATCAATTTCCCGGCAACTTCGTTGTGCGTGCTGTCGTCCACCGGCGGCGGCGCAGCGGCGACCGTGCGGCGGGCGCGCGACGCCAATTGGCGCGCCGACGCCGCGCTGACGCCCAGCACATCGGCAATCTCCGCGAACGGCACCGCGAAGCCGTCGTGCAGCACGAACGCCACGCGCTGGTCGGGCGTCAGCTGCTCGAGGACCACCATGGCCGCGAACCGGGCATCTTCACCGGCCACCACCGCCGACAGCGGATCGTTGCCGTCGAACCCGGTCACCACCGGCTCGGGCAGCCACTCGCCGTAATACGTCTCCCGCCGATGCGCCGCCGAGCGCAGCCGGTCCAGACCCAGCCGGCTGACCACCGTCGTCAACCACGCGCGCAGATCAAGGATGTCATCGCGGTTGGACTCCCATCGCAGCCACGCATCCTGGACGATGTCCTCGGCGTCGGCAACGGTGCCGGTGAGCCGGTACGCCACCGCCAGCAGATGTGGCCGCAGCGCCTCGAACTCGTCGACGCCCGTACTTGCCGTCATTGGGCCAGTCTAGCGCTTGGCGAAAACCGTCCTATGCCAGTCCTTTTCGGCCACGCCAGTGATATCGCTCATCACATGCTTGATGGTGAGGTACTCCTCGAGCGAGTAGTCGCTCATGTCCTTACCGAAGCCCGACGCGCCCATCCCCCCGTGTGGCATCTCGCTGATGATCGGGATGTGGTCGTTGATCCACACACAGCCGGCCTTGATCTCGCGCGACGCCCGCTGCGCGCGGTAGACGTCGCGGGTCCACGCCGACGCCGCCAATCCATACTCGGTGTCGTTGGCCTGCCGCAGCGCGTCGTCGTCATCGGTGAACGACCGCACCGTCAGCACCGGGCCGAAGATCTCGTCGCGGTAGACCTCCGAGGATTCAGAGACGTCGGCGATCAGCGTCGGCCGGTAGAACGATCCCGGCAGATCCGGCGCGCTCCCGCCACACACGATGCGCCCGCCCTCCCCCGGTGCGCGCGCCACCATGGCTGCCACTTTGTCGCGGTGCGCTGCCGAGATGAGCGGGCCCAGGTCGGTGTCGGGGTCCTGGGGGTCGCCGACGACGACCTTGCCCATCACTTCGCCGACGCCTACGACGAAGTCGTCGTACAGATCGCGCGCGACGATGGCCCGCGTCGCCGCCGTGCAGTCCTGCCCGGTGTTGATCAGCGCGCCGGCCACCGCACCCTGGATCGCGGCGTCGAGGTCGGCGTCGTCGAACACCACGAACGGCGCCTTGCCACCGAGTTCGAGCTGCACCCGGTGCCCGTGCACCGCCGCGGCGGCCATCACCTTGCGGCCCACGGCCGTCGACCCGGTGAACGTCACCATGTCGACGTCACGGTGCCCGGCCAGCGCGGTGCCGACGTCGGCGCCCAGCCCGGTCACCACGTTGAACACCCCGTCGGGTAGCCCCGCCTCGCCGGCCAACCGGGCCAGCGTCAGCGTCGTCAACGGTGTCAGCTCACACGGCTTGATCACGACGGTGCAGCCGGCGGCCAAGGCGGGCAACACTTTCCACACCGCCATCTGCAGCGGGTAATTCCACGGCGTGATGGTGGCGACGACGCCGACGGCCTCGCGCCGGATGCTCGACGTGTGATCACCCGAGTACTCCGCGGTCGCCTTGCCCTCCAGATGCCGGGCCGCGCCCGCGAAGAAGTCGATGTTGTCGACGCTGCCCGGCACGTCGAACTCCGACGCCAGCCGCACCGGCTTGCCCGTCTGGCTGACCTCCTCGGCCACCAGCAGATCGGCATGTTCATCGGCCAACCGCGCCAGTTTGGCCAGCACCGCCGACCGCTCGGCGGGGGTCGCGGTCGCCCAGCCGGGCAGCGCTGTGCGGGCCGCCGTCACCGCTGCGTCGATGTCGGCAGGCGTTGCCAACGCGTATTCGGCGACCACGGAGTCGGTCGCGGGATTGATGACGCGGTGGGCGTCGCCCCTGGTGGCCACCGCAGCACCATTGATCCAGGAGCCGGCCACACTGGTGGAAACAGTCGCCCGGCGGGCAGGAGCGAAGCGATCCGGGGATTCAGCAACAGTCATGGCTCAACGCTAGCTACGCATTCCCGCAGCGACAACACCTCCAAACGCGTGATTTCATGGCCTTGGTTGCCGCTGACGACGGATTCCGTGCACAATCACAGGCATGACCAACCCCGACGCCCAGGCTGGCCTGACGCCCGTCTCGTTCCGCGTCAACTCGTCGCGGCCGGGCGCGGCCTTCCAGCTCGACGACCTGTCGAAGGCGATCATCGAGAAGCTGCAGCAGGACGGCCGCCGCTCCTACGCCGGCATCGGCAAGGCGGTGGGTCTGTCCGAGGCCGCGGTGCGCCAGCGGGTGCAGCGGATGGTGGACGCCGGGGTCATGCAGATCGTCGCGGTCACCGATCCGATGCAGCTGGGCTTCGCCCGCCAGGCCATGATCGGCATCCGCTGCACCGGCGACACCATGCGGGTGGCCGAGAAATTGGCCGCCATCGACGCCGTCGATTATGTGGTGCTGACCGCCGGTTCGTTCGACGCGATCGTCGAGGTGGTCTGCGAGGACGACGACAGCCTGCTCGAACTACTCAACACCCAAATCCGTGCATTACCGGGAGTGATATCCACCGAAACCTTGGTTTACCTGAAACTCGTTAAACAGCAATATAATTGGGGTACTAGATGACTATCACTCAAGACTTTTCGACCGAACTGGGCGCAAAAGCCAATCGGCATTTGTGGGGCCATTTCGCCCGGCACGGCAAGGGCATCACGCCGCCGATCATCACCCGCGGCGAGGGCGTCACGATCTGGGATTCCCACGGCCGCAGCTACATCGACGGTCTGTCCGGGCTGTTCGTGGTGCAGGTGGGCCATGGCCGCAAAGAGCTAGCGGAGGCCGCGGCCAAGCAGGCGGAGCAGTTGGCGTTCTTCCCGCTGTGGTCGTACGCGACGCCGACGGCGATCGAGTTGGCCGAGCGCGTCGCCAACTACGCACCGGGCGATCTGAACCGGGTGTTCTTCACCACCGGCGGCGGCGAGGCCGTTGAAACGGCGTGGAAGCTGGCCAAGCAGTACTTCAAGCTGATCGGCAAACCCGGTAAGCACAAGGTGATTTCGCGCGCGATCGCCTACCACGGCACGCCGCAGGGCGCGCTGGCCATCACCGGCCTGCCCGCGTTCAAGGCGCCGTTCGAGCCGCTGACACCGGGCGGCTTCCGGGTGCCCAACACCAACTTCTATCGGGCGCCTGAGCCGTACCACACCGACGCGAAGGCGTTCGGCCAGTACTGCGCGGACCGCATCGCCGAAGCCATCGAGTTCGAGGGCCCGGACACCGTGGCCGCGGTGTTCCTCGAGCCGGTGCAGAACGCGGGCGGTTGCTTCCCGCCGCCGCCAGGGTATTTCGAGCGGGTCCGCGAGATCTGCGACGAGTACGACGTGCTGCTGGTGTCCGACGAGGTGATCTGTGCGTTCGGCCGCATCGGCTCGATGTTCGCCTGCGACGACTTCGGCTATGTACCCGACATGATCACCTGCGCAAAGGGTTTGACGTCGGGCTACTCGCCGATCGGCGCAATGATCGCCTCCGACAAGCTGTTCGAGCCGTTCAACGACGGCAGCACCACGTTCGCGCACGGCTATACGTTCGGCGGGCATCCGGTGTCGTCGGCGGTGGCGCTGGCCAATCTGGACATCTTCGAGCGCGAGGGCCTCAACGACCACGTCAAGGAGATGGCGCCGGCGTTCCGGGCGACCTTGGAGCAGCTGTATGACCTGCCGATCGTCGGAGACGTCCGCGGCGAAGGATTCTTCTACGGCATCGAACTGGTCAAAGACAAGGCCACCAAGGAGACGTTCAACGACGAAGAGTCCGAGCGGCTGCTGCGTGGCTTCCTGACGCCGGCGATCTGGGAGGCCGGGCTGTACTGCCGCGCCGACGACCGCGGCGACCCGGTCGTGCAGCTGGCGCCCCCGCTGATCAGCGGGCAGAAGGAGTTCGACGCGATCTACGAAATCCTGCGCGGCGTGCTGAGCGAGGCCAGTCGCCGGATCTAGCGTCGTCGACTTTGGGCGGCACCGATTCAGGCAGTGAGGTCTTCTGCGATGGCACACGAGCGCGCGGTCAACCGTGAGGAGTGAAACGCCGAGCTGACTGGCGAGCTCGCGTAGGGCGCGTCGAGCCACGCGTTGGTCGCTCCACGATCGAGTTCGTCCGGCTAGCGCCGCCTGCACCACTGCCGACACATTGAGGTTGGCCGCGCGCGCCCGATCGGCCAGCTCATCGGGGACATAGACATTGAGCCGGGCCATACACACCGTGGGGCCGGTGACGCACGTCGGGGGTGCGCCGAAACTGCGGTCTCCTCGACACACACGTCTTGCTCTGGTGGCTCGCCGACGACAAGAGCCTCTCACCCGAACATCGCGCGATGATCGCGGATCCCGACAACGAACTCTTCGTTTCCGCGATCACCTCCGCCGAAGTCGCGATCAACGCCTCGCTCGGAAAGCTCCAGGCACCGACCGGGCTGGATGACGCGGTCCGTGAAGCGGGCTTTCGCGAGTTGCCGTTCACCGCAGCACATGCCGAAACCCTGCGCAAGTTGCCGTGGCACCACCGCGACCCGTTCGACCGAATGCTGGTGGCGCAGGCCATGGTTGAGCACCTGGATCTCCTCCCACCGACCCACGGCTGCGGGCCTATCCCGTCACGTGTGTCTGAACCCCAGCGCACAACCGCCCGACAGTTCTAGTGTCGGAGCGTGGGTTTTACTCGCCGCAAGCCGCCGATCGATCCCGTCCGCTGGCAGCCGCCACCCGTCGACCCCCTGCCTGACTTTCCACCCGCTGACCTCACCGTCGTCCCGGTCCCGGGCAACGCCCCCGAGGACGTCGTCGCCGATGCCGACGGCACCATCTGGACCGGCGTCGACGACGGCCGCATCGTCCGCATTCCGCCAGACGGCGAGCCCACCGTTGTCGCCGATACCGGCGGGCGCCCGCTCGGCCTCGCCGTCGCACACGATGGCCGCCTGCTCATCTGCGACAGCCCCCGCGGCCTGCTCACCCTCGACCCAAGCACCGGCAAGCTCGACCCCTTGGTTGAGACCGTCGACGGCCGACACCTCCAGTTCTGCTCGAACGTCACCGAAACCGCCGCCGGCACAATCTATTTCACCGAGTCGACGAGCGCGTTCACTTACGAGCACTTCAAAGGCGCGGTGCTCGAGGCCCGCCCGCGCGGCAGCTTGTTCCGTCGCAACCCCGACGGCACCGTGCTCACCGTCCTGGCCGGCCTGTACTTCGCCAACGGCGTGACGGTGACCGCCGACGGGTCCGCGCTGGTGTTCGCCGAGACACTGGGCCGTCGACTGTCGAAGTACTGGCTCGCCGGACCGCACGCCGGCACCACCACGCCGTTGGTGGAACGCCTCCCCGGCCACCCCGACAACCTGTCCACCGGCCCCGACGGCCGCATCTGGTGCGCGATGGTCTCCCCTGTCAACGCCGCCGCAGAGCGGCTCGCGCCTCGAGCACCCGCACTGCGCAAGCTGCTGTGGCAGCTGCCCGACCGCCTACTGCCCCAGATCAAGCCCGAGGTGTGGGCGGTCGCCTTCGATCCAGACACCGGTCAGGCCGTCACGGGCCTGCGCACCCACCATCCCGAGTTCGGCATGGTCACCGGCCTCGTCGAGACCGGCGGCAAGTTGTGGATGGGGTGCATCGGCAATCCGGCGGTGGCCTTCGCACCATGTTGACGTCAGCACTGCGGGCAGCCAGTTCGCTGTCGTATCGGCTCGGCCTCGGCGCGCAGCCGTCGGCCATGCCCGACCATCGTCTCGTCGAACTCGTTGAGGGGCCCGGCAAGTTGACCCCGGGCCGGGCCCTCGATCTCGGCTGCGGGACGGGCCGCAACGCCATCTATCTGGCCACGCACGGCTGGGACACCGTCGGCGTCGACATGGTCGGCTACGCGCTCGACGTCGCACGCCGCAGCGCCGCGGAGCGCGGAGCGGCGGTGCGGTTCGTCCAAGGTGACGTGACACGGCTCGACGAACTCGACATCGGAACGGATTTCACGCTGTTGATGGACGGCGGCTGCTACCACATGATTCCGCCGAACCGCCGAGACGCCTACGCCCAAAGTGTCACGCGCGTGGCCGCCCCCGGTGCCCGGCTGATCATGGTCGGGCTCAGCAGTATGGTCGGCACCGGCATGCACCGCGAAGAGCTGCTGGCGCGGATGCCCGGTTGGCGGCTCCTGAGGCTTGCCCGAGTGCCGGGTGAGCAGATGTGCCAATACGTTTCGGGTCCGGCGCCATTGCGCGCGCTACTCAAACGCGGCCTGTTCCGGCCGCTGCGCTACGAATTGGAGCGCGACCAGAACACCTGACCGTCGCGCAATTGCGCACCCTCGGCCGGCGCGTGCGGGTGTGGGCCGCGTAGGCCGCGAATTGCTCGACGCGCCACCAGCTATCCTCCCGCGGGGCCCAGTAAGCGCCTCTCTGCGAAGCGCGCCGTGCCCGACGGAGATCAACATCGTTTAACTTTAGTAACACTAGTAACAGCGTGCCTTCGCGAAAACTGGCTGTCGATCGCCTAATCTGCGCAAACGATGGCGAGCTTACGGAGGATCTCGGCGCGGGGTTTCGCGCTGTTCGCAGCGATGGCGGTGCTGGCCGCGCCGGCGGTGGCAACCGCCGAACCTAACGCCGCTCAGGATCCCTGCCCGTACAAGGTCACCACTCCGCCCGCCGTCGACGCGTCGGAGGTCCCCAAGCCCGGCCAAGACCCACCGTCTCCCCTGCCGGTACCCGCCAAACCACTTGGCGGCGAAGCACTCTCCGGCTGCGGCGTCATCACCGCGTCCGGCACCCCGCCGGTCCCCGGCGACGTCTCTGCCGAGGCCTGGCTGGTCGCCGATCTGGACACCGGCGACGTCATCGCCGCCAAGGATCCCCACGGCCGTCATCGCCCCGCCAGCGTGATCAAGGTGCTGACCGCCATGGCCGCCATCAAGGAACTCCCGCTGAACAGGCTCGTCGCAGGCACGCCCGAGGACGCCGCGGCCGAGGGCACCAAGGTCGGGGTCGCGCCCGGCGGCTTCTACACCGTCAGAGATCTCCTGCACGGCCTGCTGATGCACTCCGGCAACGACGCCGCGCACGCGTTGGCGGTGCAGCTCGGCGGGATGGACACCGCCCTGCGCAAGATCAACGTGCTGGCGGGCAAGCTCGGCGGGCGTGACACCCGGGTGGCCACGCCGTCGGGTCTCGACGGCCCCGGCATGAGCACGTCGGCATACGACATCGGGCTGTTCTACCGCTATGCCTGGCAGGATCCCCTCTTCTCCGAGATCGTCGCCACCCGCGAGTTCGACTTCCCAGGCCGCGACGGCAACCCGCCGTACGAGGTGCACAACGACAATCAGCTGCTGTTCAACTATCCCGGCGCGCTGGGCGGCAAGACCGGTTTCACCGACGATGCGGGTCAGACGTTCGTCGGTGCCGCCGAACGCGACGGCCGCCGCCTGGTCGCGGTGCTGTTGCGGGGTACGCGGCAACCGATCGCGCCGTGGCAGCAGGCCGCGCGCCTATTGGACTACGGCTTTGCCACGGAGCCGGGCACCAAGGTGGGCACGCTCATCGAGCCGGATCCATCATTGGTGCCCAAGGCCGACCCCGCCGCTCAGGCCGCCTCAGTGCTGCCCTCTGCCGATGCGCTCCCGGTGCGGGTGGGCGTAGCCGTCATCGGCTCCATCATCGTGTTCAGTCTCATCATGGCGGCCCGGTCGTTAAACTGCCGCGCCATCTAGCTTTCCGGCCTACCACGGCCCGATGACATACTCCAGCAACGCCAACGACAATGCGGCGACGACGGCGATCGCAAACCCAGCGAGTACCGTCAGCCATCTTCTGGTCAGGAGCGCGCCGGCCACCGCACCCAACGCGCCGAGCACCACGACACCGCCCAGCACCAAATAGAAGACCGACGCCAACGCGGCGGTCAACGCTCCGTCGAGTCCGCTCGCGTACCCACCGAACGGCACCGGGAATCGGTAGATGACGGCGATGAGCGCCGCAGCTATCGGGGCCCACAGGATGGCGGCGGCCGCGCCGATCAACGGCATGCGCATATGGTCACCCATTCAACCGCTGCCGGGGGGAAGATGGGCACTGACGTTGCCCGACGAGTCCGACGATATAAGACGATATAAGGAGACACGGTGGCATCGACGCCCGGTCAGCTGATGGCTGCCGAGATCGCCGAACAGCCGCAGGTGTGGCAGCGGCTACTCGGGGAGGGGTTGGCCGTCATCCGCGCCGCCGCCGCCCGAATCGCCGAGGCCGCACCGCGATTCGTCCTGCTCGTGGCCCGCGGCACCAGTGATCACGCCGCCCTGTACGCCAAGTACCTCGTAGAAATCCACCACGGGCTGCCCGCCGGCCTGGTGTCCCCGTCGACGATGACGGTGTACGGCGCCCGCCCCGATCTGCGCGACGTGCTCTACATAGCCGTCAGCCAATCCGGCGGCTCACCGGACCTGGTGCAGTCCTTGGAGGTCGCGGGCAAGCAGGGTGCACTGACGGTGGCCGTCACCAACAATCCCTCGTCGCCTTTGGCCGCCGCTGCCGAGTTGCATATCGACGTGCTGGCCGGGCCGGAACGCTCGGTGGCCGCGACGAAGTCATACACCGCCGAGTTGCTGGCGCTGTATCTGTTGCTCGACGGAACTGCCGCATCGGAGCTGCCCGAGCTCGGCGCGCAGGTGCTGGCCTACGACGAGCTGGTTCGCGCTGTAGCGCAACGCTATCGCTTCGCACAACGACTGATCACCACCGCCCGCGGCTACTCCTACGCCACCGCCCGCGAAGCGGCCTTGAAGCTCATGGAAACCTCTTACCTTTCAGCGCAAGCATTTTCGGGCGCCGACCTGCTGCACGGGCCGTTGGCGACGGTGGATCCGCAAGTGCCCGTACTGGCGATTGTTCCCGACGGCCCAGGCGGACAGGCGATGCTGCCGGTGCTCGAGCGGCTGGCCGAACGCAACGCCGATGTCTTCGGTGTCGGCGACGCATCGGCCCTGGAGTCGTTAGCCGGCGGAATCCCGCTGCCTCCCGGCGTACCCGAGGAGCTGTCGCCGATGCTGGAAATCCTTCCACTGCAACAACTTGCGCTGCATCTGGCAATCGCCCGCGGCGGGGATCCCGACAAGCCACGCGGGCTGCGCAAGGTGACGGAGACGCTGTGACGGTCATTGCCGCGGGAGCCGTCGTCGTTGCCGACCGCGTTTGTCGCCCGGGGTGGGTGTCCATCGCGTCGGGCCGGATCATCGATTGCGGCTCCGGCGCACCGCCTTCTGCTGCCGACGACCAGTTCCCGGATTGTGTTGTGGTGCCGGGGTTTATCGATATGCACGTGCATGGCGGCGGCGGCTTTTCCTATACCGACGGGGTTGCGGATGAGGTGCAGCGGGCGGCGGAGTTTCACCGCGCACACGGTGCCACCACGACGATGGCCAGCCTGGTCACCGCGTCACCGCCGGACCTGCTCCGCCAGGTCCGTGTTCTCGCCCCGATGACCCGCCAAGGCTCCGTGGCGGGAATCCACCTCGAAGGCCCGTGGCTCAGTGCGGCCCGCTGCGGCGCGCATGCCCCGGCACTGCTGCGCGCACCCGACTTTGCGGAGATCGACACTCTGCTGGAGGCCGCCGACGGCGCCATCCGGATGGTCACGCTGGCACCGGAACTGCCCGGCGCGCTGGAAGCGATCCGTTTTCTGACCGACGCCAATGTTGTTGTGGCCGTGGGTCATACGGACGCAAGCTACGACCTGACAAGACAGGCGATCGAAATGGGTGCGACCGTCGGCACCCACGTGTTCAACGGGATGCGGCCGCTGCACCACCGCGATCCCGGCCCTGCGCTGGCGCTGCTGGAAGATCCGCGGGTGACGGTGGAGCTCATCGCTGACGGCGTGCATGTGCACCTCTCCCTCGTCCGCCAAGTCATCCACAGCGCAGGCCCGGACCGGGTCGCACTGATCACCGACGCCATGGCGGCCGCCGGCCTGCCCGACGGTTCGTTCCGGCTCGGCACGGTGGACATCGATGTCGTCGACCGGATCGCGCGGGTGCGCGGGACTGCGACCATCGCCGGCGGCACCGCGACCATGGATCAGCTGTTCCGTGCGGCCGTCGAGACCCTGGGCGCGACGGACGAGGCGCTCGTCGCCGCGACCCGGATGACAGCCACCACCCCGGCTCGTGCGCTCGGGCTCAGCAGCGTGGGCAGTCTGCAGGTCGGATATGCGGCCAACCTCGTGGTCCTGGACCAGTATCACCAGGTCACAGCGGTGATGGCCGACGGCGAATGGCTGGCACTCAGCTAGTCAGTGTCGCGGCAAGACGACTTGTCGGTGGGGCGTGGCAATATCGAACATATGTTCGAACATGGTCGGCCGAAGGTGCCTTCGCCGGAGTCGATTGCCCGGCTAGAGGAGGGGTTCGAGGCCAGTTGCCCGACGGAGACCCCTGAGTCGAATGCCCTGGTGGAGCGGATCTGCGAAGCTTCGCGTGCGGAGAACCGGGCGGCCGCCGCGCGGTTCGACGGCGTCGCGGAGTTGTATGCGCTGCGGCTGCGCAACGTGGGCGGCAATGAGGAGTGGATCGTCAATCTCAGAGAATCCGTCTCCGCCGAGGTGGCCGCCGCGCTGAACATCAGCCGTGGCCTGGCGCTCAGTTCACTCGACTACGGGCTGGCGTTACGCGAGCGGCTACCGCAGGTGGGTCGGTTGTTCCGCGCCGGAGAATTGGACTTTTCCCGGTTCGCCACGATCGTGTACCGCACCGATCTGATCGTCGACCGCGACATCCTGGCCGCCGTCGATGCCGAACTGGCGAGGAAGGTGCCCCGCTGGGGATCGCTTTCACAGGGACAGCTCTCGGCACGGGTGGACAAGATCGTGGCCCGCCACGACCGCGATGCGGTGCGGCGACGTAAGGACAAGATCCGCAAGCGCGCCGTCGACATTTGGGACAGCGGCGACGGCGTCGCCGAGATCCGCGGGTGGCTGCGCAGCCTGGATGGGCAGGCCCTCGACAAGCGCCTCGATGCGTTGGCCGCCACAGTGTGTCGCGAGGATCCACGCACCAAGACCCAGCGCCGCGCCGACGCCATGGGCGCGCTGGCAGCCGGTAGCGATCGGCTGGCCTGTGAATGCGGTCGCGCCGATTGTGCGGCGGGGGCCAAGCCGGCGGCGAGCCCGGCGGTGATCTACGTGGTCGCCGATCAAGGCACCGTCGATGGCACTGATGACGCGCCTGCCGCGACCATCGACTGTGACTGGACGTTCCCAGCCGAACTGGTAAGCGAACTGGCCAAGTCGGCCAAGGTGGTACCGCTGATTCATCCAGAAGATGCACCGCCCGAACCTGGCTACACCCCGTCGAAGGCGTTGGCCGATTTCGTCCGCTGCCGCGACATCACCTGCCGGTGGCCCGGCTGCGAGCATCCGGCCGTGGACTGCGATTTGGACCATACGATCCCCTACAACAAGGGCGGACCGACTCACGCGTCGAACTTGAAATGTTATTGCCGCCTACATCATTTGATGAAAACGTTCTGCGGTTGGCGCGATCAACAATTGCGCGACGGCACCGTCATAGTGACCTCCCCGTTGGGGGAAACCTATGTCACCACACCGGGTTCGGCGATGTTGTTCCCAGGCCTCTGCAAGCCGACGGGTGAAATCGCTCTTCCCACAGGGGTAGTCGATGACCGCTGTGGTGAGCGCACCGCGATGATGCCCAAACGCCGTCGCACCTACGCGCAAAACCGGGCCGCGTACATCGCCGCCGAACGCAAGCAAAACCAACGTGCCCGCGAAGCCGCGCGAGAAGCTCACAGAGCCTTACTGTTCGGCCCGCACCCACCCGGCAACGACGACGATGACCCGCCGCCGTTCTGATCCGTTAGTGATTCCAGCGCCGCAGTAGTTCCCCTGCGCCGTCGTTCAATTGTGCAATGACCTCTGCGACCGGACGGGTGTCGACGACCATGCCGACGCCCTGTCCGGCGTTGACGCGCGTCGGCTCTCTGGAGGAGTCGCGTAATACGCGTTCGGGAATCGTTGGGGGCCAATGGTATCCCTGCTCGATGTCGAATGCCCGGGTGGTCATCGTGGAGTCCCCGTCAGCGGCCAAGACAGCCGAGCGCGCCTCGGGCGGCGTCAACGCTTCCGTACACGTGGTGAAGACGGTGCCCAGCCAGGCCGCCGACGCCCCCGCTGCCAACACCGCAGCCAGCCCCCGCGCAGAGGCGATCCCACCCCCCGCGAGCACCGGAACGTCAACCGCGTCAAGCACTTCGCACAGCAACGGCAGTGTGCCGACACGGGGTTCGCCGTGCCCGCCTCCTTCCAGGCCGCGGGCCACCAGCACGTCGACGCCGGCATCGACGGCCCGTCGTGCGGCATCGACCGTCGCCACCTGCGTCACCACCCTGACGCGCGCATCATGCGCACGCGATACCCAGGCCCAGTCGTCGCCGAAGCTCACCGACAGCAGCGCCGGCCGAGCGTCCAGCGCCACCTCGAACAGTTCGGGACGCTCCGACATCACCCAGTGCACCAAGCCAATCCCGAACGGGCGCCCCAAGTCGGCGACGTGCGCCAGCTCCGCCGTCAGCTGAGACGCCGTCGCCGAACTGCCCATGCCGATCATGCCGAGCCCGCCCGCCCGCGACACCGCGGCCGCCAGCGCTCCCCCGGCCGCGCCGCCCATCGGGGCGTTCACGAGAGGCACATCGATGCCCATCGCCCGGCACCACGCGGTTGCCACCGTCACAGCCAGCGATGTTACGGCTTTGCTACCGTGGGAGTTGTCAGCACATGACCCCGGACGAGGCGCACCGTACCCGGACAGCGACAAGACGGTGCCACGGAGGTGCATGATGGCTTGGCTCATTCTCGTCGTGTCCGGCGTCCTCGAAGCGGTGTGGGCAACGGCGCTGAGCAAGTCCGACGGCTTCACCCGACTAATGCCGTCAGTGGTGTTCGGAGTTGCCCTGATCCTGTCGATGATCGGGCTCGCCGTCGCGATGCGTACCCTGCCCGTCGGCACGAGTTACGCGGTGTGGGTGGGCATCGGCGCGGTGCTCACCGTGGCCTACGCGATGGCTACCGGCGCCGAATCGGCGTCACTGGTCAAGGTTTTGCTGATGCTTGGGGTGGTCGGCTGCATCGTCGGCCTGAAATTGGTCAGTCACTGACGGCGCTTGGTCAGCCGCGAAAGGCCCAGCGCACCAAGCGCTCCCATGGCAGCCCCCGCCAGGGCGCCTGACACGGCCGGCCGTTGGCGCACCTGCACCGTGATCTGCGCCGGCGCGGGCGGTTCAACCGGTGCGGCAGCAAGGTTTTCGGCCGACGTCGCAGCCCACGCCGTCGCAAACAGCACCAGCCGCGCGGTGATGTACGCAAACACCATGATGCCCAGCACCGGCCCGAACGTCGCGCCGGCCGGGCCGGTCACCACGCTCTGCAGGTAGAGCGACGCCACCTGCTTGAAGATCTCGAAACCCACCGCCGCCAGCAGCCCTGCGCGGATCGCGCTGACGAAACTCACCGACTCGCGTGGCAGCCGGGCGATCATCCACGTGAACAGCAGCCACGACACCACGAACGACATCACCAGCGACGCAATCCGCAGAACCACGGCCAACGCCGAGAAGTCTTGCACCCCAAACCATCTCAGCACCGCGGACATGAGATCGGGATCGCCCAGCGCCGTCAGCGCGATGGTGAGCACCAACGCCAAGAACGTCGACACCAGCGCCAGAAGATCGGACAGCTTGGTGCGCACAAACCCGACAGGCTCATGGCGTTGCAGCCACATCTGGCTCAACGCCTCACGCAGGTTGGCCATCCAGCCCAGCCCGGCCCACGCCGCCACCGCCAACCCGATGACTCCCACGGTGCCGCGCGAATCGATCGCCGAATCCATCAGCTTGACGAGTTGCTGGCCGAAATCACCGGAGACCGTGGACCGGATGCGCGACTCGATGTCGGCCATCAGCTCGGGTCGCCCCGCCAGCACGAAGCCACCGACGGAAAACCCCACCATCAGCAGTGGGAACAACGCGAAGATCGTGAAGTAGGTGATGCCCGCGGCGTAGAAGTTGCCCTTGGCATCGTCGTAGCGCTCCTGCGCCCGCATCACCCGGTCGAACCAGCCGAAGCGGGTCCGCAAACGATCGAGCAGACCTGGTTTGGCCGGTTCCGTCATACCAGCCTCCCGCGCTCATGAACGTTGCTGCAAGAACCCTAACCGGTCGTATACCCGCTTCAACGTCTTGGCAGACACGTCGCGCGCCCGCTCCGCACCGCGCGCCAGAATGCCCTCGAGTTCGGCCGGATCCGCGAGCAGCTCGTCGACTCGCGCCTTGATCGGCGTGACGAATTCGACGACGGCTTCGGCGGTGTCCTTCTTCAGATCGCCGTAGCCACGCCCGGCGTAGCCCTCGACCAGTTTGTCGATGTCGGTGCCGGTGACCGCCGACTGGATGGTCAGCAGGTTCGACACCCCGGGCTTGGCCTCGGGATCGAAGCGGATCTCGCGTTCGCTGTCGGTGACCGCGGAGCGAATCTTCTTGGCCGACGCCTTCGGGTCGTCGAGCAGGCTGATCAGCCCGGCCTCGGTGGCCGCCGACTTGCTCATCTTCGATACCGGGTCCTGCAGGTCGTAGATCTTGGCGGTGGCCTTGGGGATCATCACCTCGGGGATGACGAACGTGTCGGGGAAGCGGGCGTTGAACCGCTGTGCCACATCGCGGGCCAACTCCAGGTGCTGACGCTGATCCTCGCCGACGGGCACCAGATCGGTGTCGTAGAGCAGCACGTCGGCGGCCATCAGCACCGGATAGGTGAACAGGCCGACGGTGGTCGCCTCGGCGCCCTGCTTCTGCGACTTGTCCTTGAACTGCGTCATCCGCGAGGCCTGCCCGAAACCGGTGAAACAGCCCAGTACCCAAGCCAATTCGGTGTGGGCGGGCACGTGGCTCTGCACAAAGACGGTGCTGCGCGCGGGGTCGATGCCCAGCGCCAGGTACTGCGCGGCGGTCACCAGCGTGCGGCGCCGCAGCGTGTCCGGATCCTGCGGAATGGTGATGGCGTGCAGGTCGACCACACAGAAGAACGCGTCGTAGTCGTCCTGCAGCTCCGCCCAGTGCGTGACCGCCCCCAACGCATTGCCCAGATGCAGCGAGTCGGAGGTCGGTTGCGCGCCGGAGAAGACGCGGGCTCGGGTGCTGTCACTCATGATGTCTCGATCTTTTCATGCGTACTTGACGGTGACGGGGGCGTGGTCCGACCAGCGCAGCGCGTACGCCTCGGGCCTCTCCACCCGCGCGGACACGACACGCGCCGCCAACCGCCGGTTGGCCAGCTGATAGTCGATGCGCCAGCCGGCATCGTTGTCGAATGCCCGCCCCCGCCAACTCCACCAGGAGTACGGCCCCGGCTGGTCCGGATGCATGACGCGCATCACCTCGACCCAGCCGGACGCCAGCAGATCCGACAGCCACTGCCGCTCGCTGGGCAGGAACCCGGACTTTTTGACGTTCCCGCGCCAATTCTTGATGTCGTGTTCCGTATGGGCGATGTTCCAATCGCCGCATACGACGGCGTCGCGGTCCGAAGCCAGCGCCGTCATTCGCGACGCCAGCCCGGTCAGAAACCGCTCCTTCTCCAGCTGCCGCTCGGTGCCCGCCTCACCGGTGTGGACGTAGACACTGGCCACCGTCAACCCGGCCACGTCCACCTCCAAATACCTTCCGTGCGAAGCAAATTCGTCGTCACCAAATCCGACGCGCACCGCATCAATCGGTCGCCGAGAGAGCACCGCCACCCCGTTGCGACCCCTCAGCTGCGCACACGCCGCAGCCAGGTGCCAGCCGTCGGCCACCGCGGGCGCCACAGCAGCAGCCAACTGGTCGTCCGACGCGCGGGTCTCCTGCAGGCACACCACGTCGGCGTCGGTCTGCGCCAGCCACGCCAACAAACCCCGGTTCTCCGACGACCGTTGCTTGATGGCGGTCCGGATGCCGTTGACGTTGATGGTGCTGATGATCACAGGGCTCCTTGCGGTACCGGCGGTATCGCCTTAATGTCGGGCAGCATGACCGAACGCGCACCGATCCACCTCGGCTCCGGTGAACCGATCCTGCTGCTGCACCCGTTCATCCTCTCGCAGAGCGTCTGGAAGTATGTCGCGCCCCAGCTCGCCGAAACCGGCCGCTACGAGGTGTTCGCCCCCACCATGGCCGGCCACAACGGCGGCCCGCGGGGCCCGCTGTTCCTCGACTCGGGCTCGCTGGCCGACGACATCGAGCGCCGTCTCGACGCGCTGGGCTGGGGCACCGCGCACATCGTCGGCAACTCGCTGGGCGGCTGGGTTGCGTTCGAGTTGGAGCGACGGGGACGGGCCCGCACTTTGACCGGCATCGCACCGGCCGGCGGCTGGACGCAGTTCGCCCCGGCCAAGTTCGAGATCATCGGCAAGTTCCTGGCCGGCATGCCGCTGTGGCTGGTGACAATGCTGCTGGGCCAGCGGGTCATGAAGCTGCCAATCACCCGGCGGCTGGCGTACCTGCCGATCAGTGCCAAACCCGACGGCCTGTCCGACCCGGACCTGCGCGACGTGCTTGACGACGTCGCCCACTGCCCCGCCTACTACCAGATGCTGGTGAAGGCGCTGCGTCTGCCCGGCCTGCTGGAACTGGCCGACAGCCGCACGCCGACGCATCTGGTCATCTGTGAAAAGGACCGGGTGTTGCCGCATCCGCGGTTCACCCGCCACTTCACCACGCACCTGCCGCCGAACACCAAGGTGACGCATCTCGACGGCGTCGGGCACGTGCCGATGTTCGAGGCGCCGGGCCGGATCAGCGAGTTGATCATCGACTTCGTCGATCAATACGCCGGCCCGAAACGCGCCATCGGCTGACCCCCTAGTCCAGCGCCTTCTTGAAGGTGCCGGCGATGGTGTCGAGGAACTCCTCGCTGGTCTGCCACGGCTGCTCCTCGCCGATCAGCAACGCGAGATCCTTGGTCATCTGACCGCTCTCGACGGTGCTGATGACGCTCTCCTCGAGGGTGTGGGCGAACGCGACGACGTCCGGCGTGTTGTCCAGCTTGCCGCGGTGTTGCAGCGCGCGCGTCCACGCGAAGATCGACGCGATCGGATTGGTCGACGTCGGCTTGCCCTGCTGGTACTGCCGGTAATGCCGCGTCACGGTGCCGTGCGCAGCCTCGGCCTCGACGGTCTTACCGTCCGGGGTCATCAGCACCGACGTCATCAGGCCCAGTGAGCCGTAGCCCTGCGCGACGAGGTCGGACTGCACGTCGCCGTCGTAGTTCTTGCACGCCCACACGTAGCCGCCCTCCCACTTCAGGCAGGAGGCCACCATGTCGTCGATCAGCCGATGCTCGTACGTCAGCCCGGCCGCGTCGAACTGTTGCTTGTATTCCTCATCGAAGATGCGCTGGAACTCGTCTTTGAACATCCCGTCGTAGCCCTTGAGGATGGTGTTCTTCGTCGACAGGTAGACGGGGTAATTCTGTTGCAGCCCATAGTTGAACGTCGACCGGGCGAAGTCCTGAATGGACTTTTTGAAGTTGTACATCCCCATCATCACGCCGCCGCCCTCGGGGATGTTGACGACCTCGTGCACGATCGGCTCGCTACCGTCGTCGGGCGTGAAGGTGACGGTGAACGTGCCGGGTTTGTCAACCTTGAAATTGTCGGCACGGTACTGGTCGCCGAACGCGTGACGGCCGATGATGATTGGCTTGGTCCAGCCAGGAACCAGCCGCGGCACATTCTTGATCACGATCGGCGCGCGGAAGATGGTGCCGCCCAAGATGTTTCGGATCGTCCCGTTGGGCGACAGCCACATTTTCTTGAGGTTGAACTCCTTGACGCGGGCCTCGTCGGGGGTGATGGTCGCGCATTTGACGCCGACGCCGTGGCGTTTGATGGCGTTGGCGGCGTCGACGGTCACCCGGTCGTCGGTGGCGTCGCGGTGCTCGATGCCCAGGTCGTAGTAGTCGAGCTCGATGTCGAGGTACGGGTAGATGAACGTCTCTTTGATGAGCTTCCAGATGATACGCGTCATCTCGTCGCCATCGAGTTCTACGACCGTACCGTCGACCTTGACCTTGGCCATATTCGCCACCCCGACGTCAGGCGCGTGCTGACTCCAGGATCTCGTTGAACGTCTTGCTGGGCCGCATCACCGCCGTGGTCTTCTCGGGATCGGGGTAGTAGTAGCCGCCGATGTCCACCGACTTGCCTTGTACCCCAGTGAGTTCGGAGATGATGGTGTCCTCGTTCTCGGCCAGCGTCTTGGCCAGCGCGGCGAACCGGCCGGCAAGCTCCTTGTCCTCGGTCTGCTCGGCGAGTTCCTGCGCCCAGTACAGGGCGAGATAGAACTGGCTGCCGCGATTGTCGAGCTCACCGGTCTTGCGTGACGGGCCCTTGTCGTTCTCCAGCAGCTTGCCGATCGCGCCGTCCAACGTCTTGCCGAGAAGTTCGGCCCGATCGTTGCCCGTCTTTCTGCCCAAGTCCTCGAAGCAGGCGCCCAGCGCGAGGAATTCGCCCAGCGAATCCCAGCGCAGATGGTTCTCCTCGACCAGCTGATGAACATGCTTGGGCGCCGAACCGCCCGCACCGGTTTCGTACATGCCGCCGCCGGCCATCAACGGCACGATCGACAGCATCTTGGCGCTGGTGCCCAGTTCCAGGATCGGGAACAGGTCAGTCAGGTAGTCGCGCAAGATGTTTCCGGTGACGGCGATGGTGTCCTGCCCGCGGATCAGCCGTTCGAGCGTGTACCGCATGGCCCAGACCTGCGGCATGATCTGGATGTGCAGGCCCTCGGTGTCGTGCTCCTTGAGGTATGCCTTGACCTTCTTGCGTAGCTCGACCTCGTGCGGGCGCTCGGTGTCCAGCCAGAACAGCGCGGTCATTCCCGACGCCCGCGCGCGCGTGACGGCCAGCTTCACCCAGTCGCGGATCGCGGCGTCCTTGGTGACGGGCATGCGCCAGATGTCGCCTTCCTCGACGTTCTGCGACATCAGCACCTCGCCGGTGTCGATGTCGACGATGTCGGCGACCCCGTCCTCGGGAATCTCGAACGTCTTGTCGTGCGACCCGTACTCCTCGGCCTTCTGCGCCATCAGGCCGACGTTCGGAACGGTGCCCATGGTCGTCGGATCGAACTGGCCGTGCGTCTTACAGAAGTCCACCATCTCCTGGTAGATCCGGGAGAAGGTCGACTCGGGGTTGACGGCCTTGGTGTCCTTGAGTTTTCCGTCGGCGCCGTACATCTTGCCGCCGGCGCGGATCATCGCGGGCATCGACGCGTCCACGATGACGTCGCTGGGCGAATGGAAGTTCGTGATGCCGCGTGCCGAGTCCACCATGGCCAACTCCGGGCGGTGTTCGTGGACCGCATGAATGTCTCGGATGATCTCTTCGCGTTGCGTCGCCGGCAGCGCCTCGATCTTGTTGTAGAGGTCCGACATTCCGTTGTTGACGTTGACACCCAGTTCGTCGAGCACCTTCTGGTGCTTCTCGAAGGCCTCCTTGTAGAACACCTTCACGCAGTGGCCGAACACGATGGGATGGCTGACCTTCATCATCGTGGCCTTGACGTGCAGCGAAAACATCACGCCGGTCTCGTAGGCGTCCTGGATCTGCTCTTCGAAGAAGTCGCACAGAGCCTTTTTGCTCATGTACATGCTCTCGATGATGTCGCCCTCGTCCAGCTTCACCTCGGGCTTGAGCACTACGATCTTGCCGGGCTCGCCGCCTTGTTTGGTCTTCAGTTCCATCCGGACGTTGCGCGCGCGGTCCAGCGTCATCGACTTCTCGCCGTGGTAGAAGTCGCCGTGCTTCATGGTCGCCACGTGGGTGCGCGACGCCTGGGACCACTCACCCATGCTGTGCGGGTGCTTGCGCGCATACTCCTTGACCGCCTTCGGGGCGCGGCGGTCCGAATTTCCCTCCCGCAGAACCGGATTCACGGCGCTACCGAGCACCTTGCCGTAGCGTTCCTTGATCACCTTTTCTTCGTCGGTCTTCGGCTCCGCCGGGTAGTCGGGAACCGCGTAACCCTTCTCCTGCAACTCGGAGATCGCGGCGCGCAGCTGCGGCACCGACGCGCTGATGTTGGGCAGCTTGATGATGTTGGCGTCGGGCGACTGGGTCAGCCGGCCCAGCTCGCCCAGGTTGTCCGGCACCTTCTGCTCGTCGGTCAGGTAATCGGAGAACTCGGCCAGGATCCGGGCCGCCACCGAGATGTCGCTGGTCTTGATGTCGATGCCGGCCGGTTCGGTGAAGGTGCGAATGATCGGCAGAAAGCTGTACGTCGCAAGCAGCGGCGCTTCGTCGGTCAGCGTGTAGATGATGGACGGCTGCTCGGCATTCATCGTGTCTCCCGGCGTCATGGTGAGAATTTCTTCGCGTGTCGCCCGCCACGTTAGTCGTGGATCGTGCGCCAGTGGCGGGCTGGCCGACACAACCGAGTGGCATGTGTTCCACGGCGTGCGATATTCTGCTGGTCGGTCATGAGCGCCAGCGTCAAGCCCCGGCTTGCTGGCCGGCAACCCTCCAACCGCGGTGGGGTGCCCCGGGTGATGACCAGGTTGAGTAGCCGTTGACGGCTGCCGGCAAGCGCGGGTCCGTTGTGACGGGCCCCCAGAGAAGACAGACGGAGGTCCGTTTCGCATGAGCACGCCAGAACAGTGGGCGTTCGAGACCAAACAGGTCCACGCTGGTCAGACGCCCGATAGCGCCACCAATGCCCGGGCGCTACCGATCTATCAGACGACGTCGTACACCTTCAACAGCACCGATCACGCGGCCGCGCTGTTCGGGCTGACGGAGCCCGGCAACATCTACACCCGGATCATGAACCCGACGCAGGACGTGGTCGAGCAGCGCATCGCGGCGCTCGAAGGCGGCGTCGCCGCGTTGTTCGTCGCGTCGGGCCAGGCTGCGGAGACGTTCGCGATCCTCAACCTGGCCTCGGCGGGCGACCACATCGTCTCGAGCCCCCGGCTCTACGGCGGCACGTACAACCTGTTCCACTACACGCTGCCCAAGCTGGGCATCGAGGTCAGCTTCGTGGAGAACCCCGACGACCTGGACTCGTGGCGCGCGGCCGTGCAGCCGAACACCAAGGCGTTCTTCGGCGAGACGATCTCCAACCCGCAGAACGACATCCTCGACATCCCGAACGTCGCCGCGGTGGCCCATGAGGCCGGGGTGCCGTTGATCGTCGACAACACCGTCGCCACCCCGTACCTGATCCAGCCGATCAGCCACGGCGCCGACATCGTGGTGCACTCGGCGACGAAGTACCTGGGCGGTCACGGCGCCGCGATCGCCGGCGTAATCGTCGACGGCGGCACGTTCGACTGGACCAACGGGCGCTTCCCCGGCTTCACCACACCCGACCCGAGCTATCACGGCGTGGTGTACGCCGAACTCGGTCCGCCCGCGTTCGCATTGAAGGCCCGGGTGCAGCTGCTCCGCGATGTGGGTGCGGCGGCCTCACCGTTCAACGCGTTCTTGATCGCGCAGGGATTGGAAACGCTGAGCCTGCGCGTTGAGCGGCACGTGGCCAATGCGCAGCGCGTCGCCGAGTATCTGGCCGGACATCCCGACGTGGTGTCGGTGAACTATGCCGGTCTGCCCACGTCGCCGTGGTACGAGCTGGGACGCAAGTTGGCCCCCAAGGGAACCGGCGCGGTGCTGGCGTTCGAGTTGGCCGGCGGCGTGGAGGCGGGCAAGGCGTTCGTCAACGCGCTGACATTGCACAGCCATGTCGCCAACATCGGCGACGTCCGCTCGCTGGTCATTCATCCGGCGTCGACGACGCACTCGCAGCTATCCCCCGAAGAGCAGCTGGCCACCGGCGTCACGCCCGGCCTGGTGCGGCTCGCGGTCGGTATCGAGGGCATCGACGACATCCTGGCCGACCTCGAGCAGGGCTTCGCCGCAGCCAAGCCGTTCAGTTCGGCAACCCAGGATCCGCAGACGGTGGCGTCGTTCTGATGACGGTCTTCGACGTGTCTCCCAGATTGAGCTTGCCCGCCGAAGGCGAGATCGGCGTCGTCGACATCGGCCCGCTGACGCTGGAGAACGGCGCCGTGCTGCCAGAGGTCTCCATCGCGGTGCAGCGGTGGGGCGAGCTGTCGCCCAACCGCGACAACGTGGTGGTGGTGCTGCACGCGCTGACCGGTGACTCGCACATCACCGGTCCCGCCGGACCCGATCACCCGACACCGGGATGGTGGGACGGCGTGGCAGGCCCTGGCGCGCCGATCGACACCACGCGGTGGTGCGCGATCGCCACCAACATCCTCGGCGGCTGCCGCGGGTCCACCGGCCCGAGCTCGATCGCACCGGACGGAAAGCCTTGGGGCTCACGGTTTCCGCTCGTGACGGTGCGCGACCAGGTGGAAGCTGATGTGGCCGCCCTCAAGGCTTTCGGCATCACCGACGTGGCCGCGGTGGTCGGCGGATCGCTGGGCGGTGCGCGAGCACTGGAATGGATGATCGGCTACCCCGATCGCGTGCGGGCCGCGCTGGTGTTGGCGGTCGGGGCTCGGGCCACGGCCGATCAGATCGGCACGCAGAGCACGCAAGTGGCCGCGATCAAATCCGATCCGGACTGGCAGGGCGGCGACTACTACGGCACCGGCCGCGCCCCGTATCTGGGGATGGAGATCGCGCGCCGGTTCGCGCACCTGACATATCGCGGCGAGGAGGAGCTGGACTCCCGGTTCGGCAACTCCCCGCAGGGCGACGAGGACCCGGTCAATGGCGGCCGCTACGCGGTGCAGAGCTACCTGGAGCATCAGGGCGCCAAGCTGGCGGCGCGCTTCGACCCGGGCACCTACGTCGCGCTGACGGAGGCGCTGTCGAGTCATGACGTCGGCCGAGGGCGCGGCGGCATCGAGGCGGCGCTGCGGAGTTGTCCGGTGCCGACGATCGTCGGGGGCATCACGTCGGACCGGCTCTACCCGCTGCGGCTGCAGGAGGAATTGGCGGAGCTGTTGCCGGGTTGTAGCGAGTTGAACGTCGTCGACTCGATCTACGGCCACGATGGCTTCCTGGTCGAGACGGAGGCGGTCGGCAAGCTGATCCGTCGGACATTGGAGTTAGCGGAGCGGTGACCTCGAGCCAGCAGCGGTCATTGTCGTTCGGAGCGGAAGCCGCGGCATATGAGCGCGGCAGGCCGTCCTATCCGCCGGAGGCCATCGACTGGCTACTGCCACCGGATGCGCGCGACGTGCTCGATCTCGGCGCCGGTACCGGCAAGCTGACCACGCGCCTGGTCGAGCGCGGGCTGTCGGTGGTGGCGGTTGATCCGATCCCGGAGATGCTCGAGGTGCTCTCTCAGTCGCTGCCGGATACACCGGCGCTGCTGGGCACCGCAGAAGAGATTCCGCTGCCCGACGACAGCGTGGACGCGGTGCTGGTGGCACAGGCGTGGCACTGGTTCGATCGCGACCGCGCGGTCAAGGAAGTGGCGCGCGTGCTGCGGCCCGGCGGCCGGTTGGGCCTGGTGTGGAACACCCGCGACGAGCGAATGGGCTGGGTGAAGGAGCTGGGCCGCATCATCGGCCACGACGACGCCTCCGACCACGAGGTCACCCTGCCCGAACCATTCACGGGTTTAGAGCAGCATCAGGTCGAGTGGACGAATTACCTGACGCCGCAAGCGCTTATCGATCTGGTTGCATCGCGCAGCTACTGCATCACCTCACCGACGGAGGTGCGCACCCGCACGCTGGACAAGGTGCGGGAATTGCTTGCGACGCATCCGGCCCTGGCCAACAACAGCGGGCTGGCGCTGCCGTACGTCACCTTGTGTATGCGGGCGACGCTGTCGTAGGACAAAATAGCCAAAATGGCTAGAATGGCCGTATGTCCACGCTGACGTACCGCAACCGTGACGGCGACCTGGTCGACGTGCCGACCGTCGCCGCGACCCGCTTCAAGAACGAGTTCGGCGCTGTCCTGGAGCAGGCGGCGCTCGGCGGTGCGGTCGCGATCACCAAGCACAACACGCCGAAGGCGGTGCTGTTGTCCTACGCCGAGTTCGAGGCGCTGACGAAGGCGGGGGCGCCCGCGCTCGATGAGCTCAGCGACGAGTTCGACGAGCTGCTGGCCCGCATGCAGACCCCAAAGGCCAAGGCGGGCATGGCTGCCGCGTTCGATGCGACGCCGCAGCAGCTGGGCCGCGCCGCGGTGAAGGCGGCGCGGCCGAAGCGGCGGGGCTGACCTGCCGCGGCTCTATGTGCTCGCCGGCGTCAACGGCGCCGGGAAGAGCAGCATCGGCGGTGCGATGTTTCGCGCGGCCGGCGCCGATTACTACAACCCCGACGAAACGGCGCGGGCGTTGATGGCCGCGAATCCCGGGCTCGATCAGGTGCAGGCCAACGCCGCCGCGTGGCGCCAGGGCAAGCGACTGCTCGAACGGGCGATCGCCGAGGGGCTCGACTTCGCGTTCGAGACGACGCTCGGCGGCTCGACGATGGCCGGGCTGCTGGCGCAGGCGGCATCGCAGGGCATCGAGGTGCGGGTCTTCTACGTCGGCCTGCCCAACCCCGAGGCGCACATCGAGCGCGTGCAGCAGCGAGTGCGCGCCGGCGGCCACGACATTCCCGAAGCCGACATCCGGCGGCGGTGGCGGCACAGCCGTTTGAACCTGGTGCGGCTGTTGCCGCTGCTGACCGAGCTGCGGGTGTACGACAACTCCGCCCCGGCCGACCCCTCCGCCGGTCAAGCGCCGCAGCCAGTCCTGGTGCTGCACGTGGTGCGCCGCGACATCGTCGGCCCGCCTGACCTGTCGGCCACGCCGGCGTGGGCGAAGCCGATCGTCGCCGCGGCACTGAAAATGAGTTGAACGCCAACGCCGGGCTGGTTACCGTCGCCGACATGTTGGTCTCAGGTATGAGGTTGCGCACCGCCTAGCGGCGGATCTGCTCCTCGACGACACATCCGCCGCCGCAGCAGCTGTCACTGCTACTCGCGGAGTTGTCGTGTCTTCCCCTCATCACGGCCGGCATGAGACCGGCCAGAACTTCCTGTGCGACCGTCGCGTGATCGCCGACATCGTCGACATCGTCTCGCGCACAACGGGACCCATCATCGAAGTGGGCGCCGGCGACGGCGCGCTGACCCTGCCGATGCAGCGCCTCGGCCGGCCGATCACGGCCATCGAGCTCGACGGCCGACGGGCGGCGCGGCTGGCGAGGCGCACGGCCGGGCGGACCCGCGTGGTCGAGGCGGACTTCCTGCGCTACCGACTGCCGCACGCGCCGCATGTCGTCGTCGGCAATCTGCCGTTCCACCTGACGACGGCGATGCTGCGCCGTCTCCTGCACGCACCCGGGTGGACCGACGCCGTGCTGCTGGTGCAGTGGGAAGTCGCCCGGCGTCGTGCCGCGGTCGGTGGTGCCACCCTGATGACCGCGCAGTGGTGGCCGTGGTTCGAATTCGCCTTGGCGCGAAAGGTTTCCGCGGACGCGTTTCGGCCGCGGCCGAGCGTGGACGGCGGCCTGATGACGATCACCCGACGGGTCGAGCCGCTTGTCGACGACCGCGACCGCCGCCGTTACCAGGCGATGGTGCACCAGGTGTTCACCGGACGCGGCCATGGCATCGCGCAGATACTCGGCCGCCGGATCCCGCGACAGTGGCTGCTCAACAACGGAATCCGGCCCCGCGCGCTGCCCCGGGATCTGACGGCTGTTCAGTGGGTCTCGCTGTTCGAAGTTTTTCACCAACGGCCCCATCCGCGGAATACCGAGTGACACCGAATGACCAGGTGGCAAGGAGCGCAGGGTGAAGCGGCTGTTGTTCTGGGAGCCCACGTTGTCGGGCAGCTAGCTGGTACCCAGAGGGTCGATGGTCCAGGCGATGTAGAGCATCGCGGCGCTGACCGTCGCCGTGGTGGCGAAGTCGATGCCCTTGCTGCGCACCACCAGCAGCCCGGCGCGGTCGTCGGCCAGCGCCAGCCGCAGCGCCGCCGCCACCCCGACCCCGATGCCGATCACGAGTGCGCCGCGGCGCCAGTAGCCGGTGATCACCAAACCGAACGCCGAAATAAAGATCAAGCCCACCAACAGGATTGGCCACTGGCCGGTGACCACTTTGCGGGTGAACTCCCCAACGTTCACGTGCGTTCCGCGCGCTCGACGACGTTGGTCAGCAGGAACGCCCGCGTCAGCGGCCCGACCCCGCCGGGGTTGGGCGACACGTGGCCGGCAACCTCCCACACGTCGGGGTGGACGTCGCCGGTGAGCTTGCCCTCGACCCTGCTCACCCCGACGTCGACGACGGCCGCGCCGGGCCGCACCATCTCCGCGGTCACCATGTGCGGCACACCCGCTGCGGCGACGATGATGTCGGCCTGCCGGGTCAACGCCGGCAGGTCGCGAGTTCCGGTGTGGCACAACGTCACCGTGGCGTTCTCCGAGCGACGGGTGAGCAGCAGCCCCAACGGCCGGCCGACGGTGATCCCGCGGCCGATCACCACCACATGCGCTCCCGCGATCGCCACGTCGTAGCGCCGCAGCAGGTGCACGATGCCGCGCGGTGTGCACGGCAGCGGTGCGGGCTCGTTGAGTACCAGCCGACCGAGATTGGTCGGGTGCAGGCCGTCGGCGTCCTTGTCGGGGTCGATGCGCTCCAGCGCCGCGTTCTCGTCGAGGTGCTTGGGCAGCGGCAGCTGCACGATGTAGCCGGTGCACTCCGGGTTGGCGTTGAGCTCGTCGATGGTCTCGTCAAGCTTGGCCTGGCTGATGTCGGCAGGCAGATCCCGCCGGATCGACGTGATGCCCACCTTCGCGCAGTCGGCGTGCTTGCCGCGCACATACGCCTGCGACCCGGGGTCGTCACCGACCAGCACGGTGCCCAGCCCGGGTGTGCGCCCGGCGGCGGTCAGCGCCGCGACCCGTTCGGAGAGATCGGTGAAGATTTCGTCGCGCGTGGCCTTACCGTCCAGCGTGATAGCACCCACGCGCCCCATTCTGACAGGGCCGTGGGAGGCTCTTCGTATGAACACTGCGCCCAATGTGTTCACTGACGTTTTCAGTGGGGCCAAACTCGGCCCGGTAACGCTGCGCAACCGCATCATCAAGGCCGCGACCTTCGAGGCATCCACACCGGACGCGCTGGTCACCGACGACCTGATCACCTACCACCGGCTGCCCGCGGCCGGCGGCGTCGGCATGACCACCGTCGCCTACTGCGCCGTGACACCTGGCGGGCGCACCGAAGGCAAGCAGATCTGGATGCGGCCCGAAGCGGTTCCCGGGCTGCGCAAGCTCACCGACGCGATCCACGCCGAGGGCGCCGCGATCAGCGCGCAGATCGGCCACGCCGGCCCCGTCGCCGACTCCCGCTCCAACAAGGCCACCGCCCTGGCCCCGGTGCGGTTCTTCAACCCGATCGCGATGAAGTTCGCGAAGAAGGCCACCCGCGACGACATCGACGACGTCATCGAAGCGCACGCCAACGCGGCCCGCATCGCGATCGACGCTGGGTTCGACGCCGTCGAAATCCATTTGGGCCACAACTATTTCGCCAGCTCGTTCCTGTCGCCGTTGATCAACCGGCGCACCGACGAGTTCGGCGGATCACTGGAGAACCGCGCGAAAGTGGCGCGCGGCATGGTGCTGGCGGTACGCCGCGCGGTCAACGACCAGATCGCGGTGACCGCGAAACTCAACATGTCCGACGGGGTGCGCGGCGGCATCTCGCTCGACGAGTCGCTGCAGACGGCGAAGTGGCTCGAGGAGGACGGCGGTCTGGACGCCATCGAACTGACCGCGGGCAGCTCGCTGGTCAACCCGATGTACTTGTTCCGCGGCGACGCGCCGGTCAAGGAGTTCGCGGGAGCGTTCAAACCGCCGATGCGCTGGGGGGTGCGGATGATGGGCCGCAAGTTCCTGCGCGAGTACCCCTATCGCGAGGCGTATCTGCTGCGCGACGCCAAGAAGTTCCGGGCCGAGTTGACGATGCCGCTGATCCTGCTCGGCGGCATCACCAACAAAGAAACGATGGACCTCGCGATGGCCGAGGGTTTCGACTTCGTCGCGATGGGCCGGGCGCTGCTGGCCGAGCCCGATCTGATCAACCGGATCAAGGCCGACGCGTCGGTGCGATCCCGCTGCACACACTGCAACCAGTGCATGCCGACCATCTACAGCCACACCCACTGCGTGGTGACCGGCGCGCCGGATCACGTGCCCGCGAGCTAGCCGCCCGCCTCGGCCGGCAGCGGCGGCGGCAAGGGCGTCGTCGACGTGGGCGGCGGCGCCTTCGGTGCGCCGGGCTGGTGGAAGTCGACCATCGGCTCCTCACGGATCACCCGTTCGCCCTCCGCGATGACCAGTGATTTCGCGGTCACCAAATAGGTGATCCCGGCGTTCTCGACGACGAACGCGCCGTCGTCGGACCGCTTCGCGGGGACGACGAGTTTGGCCCCGTCGCGCAGCCGCACGCCGCGATACTCGAGCGTGTCGTCGGGACCTTCGCATATCGCGACACGCGAGCCCGCGGTGTGTCCGTACGCGACCGCGGTGTCGGCGCAGCGAGCGCTGGAGTCGACGTAGCCGCGGTCGTCGGTGGCCGGCGCAGCGCCGGCGAGAGGCATGTTCAGCATTGCTGCGGCGCATGACATGAGCGCCGCGAGCAGGACCGTGTTTGACCGCATTCCCCACCACACCATGAGCTCTGCGATACTGCGCGCCCAACTGACGCCGCAGTCAAATTGTTGGCCGGATTGTTAGCTCGCCGAGACCCTCTCCTGCCGCTTTGGCTCTGCGTCCATGGCGCAAAACTCCGAGTGCGCCGCACCCTCAACGCAGAGTCAACTGCCGATAGAGTGGCTGCGATGTCCCGACCCGCCCCACCCTCGCTGACCGTTCGTTACGACGGATCGACCCGTACCTTCGCGGCGGGTAACGACGTGGTGATCGGCCGCGACCTGCGCGCCGACGTGCGCATCGCCCATCCGCTGATCTCCCGCGCGCATCTGGTGCTGCGGTTCGATCAGGGCCGCTGGGTGGCCATCGACAACGGCAGCCTCAACGGCATGTTCGTCAACGGCCGCCGGGTGCCGTCGGTCGACATTGCGGACGGGCAGGTCATCAACATCGGCAATCCCGACGGGCCGCGCCTGAGTTTCGAAGTCGGACGCCACACCGGCGCCGTCGGCCGCCCGCCGCAGACCACGTCGGTGCCCGTCGCGCACCGGCCCGCCACTCGGCCCAGCGCGCCGCCGCCACCGCCGCCGTCGCGCCCGTACACCCAGCCGCCGGGAACGCCGCGGCCCCAACCGATGTACCCGTCGGGTGCGCAACCGCGGTATCCGTCGGGCCCGCAGCCCAGCTACCCGAGCGGCCCCCAGTCGTACCCGTCCGCGCCGCAGTACGCCCCGAGCGCGCCGATGGCCCAGGCGCCCACCACGATTCGGCCCGCCCCGGGCCGCAGCGCCGCCGGCAACCTCGCGACCAGCATGCTCAAGATCCTGCGGCCGGGCGCGGCCGCAGAAGCCCCGCCGGGCGCCATCAAGATCGGCCGGGCCACCGACAACGACATCGTCATCCCCGACGTGCTGGCGTCGCGGCACCATGCGACGTTGATCCCGACCGCGGGCGGCACCGAGATCCGCGACGAGCGCAGCATCAACGGCACCTTCGTCAACGGCACGCGAGTGGAATCGGCGCTGCTGCGCGACGGCGACACCGTCACCATCGGCAACGTCGACCTGGTGTTCTCCGGCGGAACTTTGGTGCGCCGCACGGAAACCGAGGCGGCCACCCGCACCGGCGGCCTCGACGTGCACGGCGTCACGTGGACCATCGAGGGCAACAAGACTCTGCTGGACAACATTTCGATCTCCGCGCGGCCCGGCACGCTGACCGCGGTGATCGGCCCGTCGGGGGCGGGCAAGTCGACGTTCGCGCGGTTGGTGGCCGGCTACACCCACCCGACGACGGGCACGGTGTCGTTCGAGGGCCACAACATCCACGCCGAGTACGCCTCGCTACGGTCCCGGATCGGGATGGTGCCGCAGGACGATGTGGTGCACGGCCAGCTCACGGTCAACCAGGCGCTGATGTACGCCGCCGAGCTGCGGCTGCCGCCCGACACCACCAAGGAGGACCGGCGCCAGGTCGTCGCGCAGGTGCTCGAAGAGCTGGAGATGACGCGCCACGCCGACACCCGCGTCGACAAGCTGTCCGGCGGGCAGCGCAAGCGCGCGTCGGTGGCGCTTGAATTGCTCACGGGGCCATCGCTTTTGATTCTCGACGAGCCGACGTCGGGCCTGGATCCCGCGTTGGACCGGCAGGTCATGACCATGTTGCGTCAGCTCGCCGACGCGGGTCGCGTGGTGCTGGTGGTCACACACTCGCTGACGTATCTGGACGTGTGCGATCAGGTGCTGCTGTTGGCGCCCGGCGGCAAGACGGCGTTCTACGGGCCGCCGAGTCAGATCGGCCCGTCGATGGGCACCACCAACTGGGCGGACATCTTCGCCACCGTCGCCGGTGATCCGGAGGCGGCGCATCTGCGGTTCCTGGAGCGGGTGCAGCCGCCGCCCGCGCCGCCGGAGGGCGAGAAGCCCGTCGATCTGGGCGAGCCGACGCACACCAGTCTGCTGCGGCAGTTCTCCACCATCGCCAGACGCCAGCTGCGGCTGATCATCTCCGACCGCGGCTACTTCATCTTCCTGGCGCTGCTGCCGTTCATCATGGGCGTGCTGTCGCTGGCCGTGCCGGGCGAAGTCGGGTTCGGTATCCCCAACCCGATGGGTGACGCGCCCAACGAGCCGGGGCAGATCCTGGTGCTGCTCAACGTCGGTGCCATCTTCATGGGCACGGCGCTGACGATCCGCGACCTGATCGGTGAGCGTGCGATTTTCCGCCGCGAACAGGCGGTCGGGTTGTCGACGACGGCGTATCTGTTGGCGAAGATCTGCGTGTACACCGTGTTCGCCGTGGTGCAGTCGGCGATCGTGACGGCAATCGTGGTGTGGGGTAAGGGCGCTCCGACACAGGGCGCCGTGGTGCTGGGAAACCCGAGTTTGGAGCTGTTCGTCACTGTCGCCGCGACATGTGTGGCCGCGGCCATGGTGGGGCTGGCGCTTTCGGCGCTGGCCAAGTCCAACGAGCAGATCATGCCGCTGCTGGTGGTCGCGATCATGTCGCAGCTGGTGTTCTCCGGCGGCATGATCCCGGTGACCGACCGGCTGGTGCTCGACCAGATGTCGTGGGCGACACCGGCACGCTGGGGTTTCGCGGCGTCGGCGTCGACCGTCGACCTGATCAAACTGGTGCCCGGGCCGTTGACGCCGAAGGATTCGCACTGGGAGCACACGTCGAGCGCGTGGCTGTTCAACATGGCGATGCTGGGCGTGATCAGCCTCGTCTACGTCAGCTTCGTGCGCTTCAAGATCCGCCTCAAGGGCGGCTGAGCTACCCGCGCGCTGGGCGCGCGATTGATGCATCCAGTGAATGAGTCCGGGCAATATTGGACTTGGACATGTATTTATCGGCGCAATAGCCTGCGAGTATGACTTCCAGCCTGTCGTCGACCGCCGAACTGTCCGGGCAGATGCTCATCGCGGGGTCGCCGGTGAGCGGGTCGGGGGCCGAGATCCGTGGCTTCGATCCCACCACCGGATCCGTCCTGGAGCCGGCGTACCGGTACGGCGACGCGTCCCATGTCGAGGCTGCGTGCGCGGCCGCCGCCGAGGCGTTTGCCGAGTACCGCAGCGCCCCCAGCGAGCGACGCGCATCGTTCCTCGAGACGATCGCCGACAACATCGAGGCGATCCGCGATCAGGTGGTGGCACGCGCCGTCGCCGAGACGGGCCTGCCCGAGGCGCGGCTCACCGGTGAGGTCGGCCGCACCACCGGACAGCTGCGCATGTTCGCCGCGGTCCTGCGCGAGGGCAGCTGGAACGGCGCGCGCATCGACCCCGCCATGCCCGACCGGACGCCACTGCCCCGTCCCGACATCCGCCAGCGCAGCATCGCGCTGGGCCCGGTGGCCGTCTTCGGCGCCAGCAACTTCCCGCTCGCCTTCTCCGTCGCAGGTGGCGACACCGCGTCCGCGCTGGCCGCCGGCTGCCCGGTCGTCGTCAAGGCGCACGATGCGCATCCGGGCACGTCCGAACTCGTGGGCCGAGCGGTGACCGACGCCGTGCGGAGCTCCGGATTCCCCGCGGGAACGTTCTCGCTGCTCTACGGGTTCGGCCCCGAACTGGGCACCGCGCTCGTGACGGATCCACGGATCAAGGCCGTCGGATTCACCGGATCCCGTTCCGGCGGAATGGCTTTGGTGGCCGCAGCAGCGGCCCGCCCGGAGCCGATTCCGGTGTACGCCGAGATGAGCTCGATCAACCCGGTGTTCCTGCTCTCCGGTGCGCTGGCCAATCGCGCCGCCGACATCGGCCGCGCTTTCGTCGCGTCGCTCACGATGGGCTCCGGACAGTTCTGCACCAACCCGGGACTGGTGATCGCCGTCGACGGGCCCGAGCTGGACACGTTCATCGCCGCCGCGCGCGACGCGCTGGCCGAGAGCGAGCCCGCCGCGATGCTCACCCCCGCCATCGCCGAGAACTTCCGCCGCGGGGTCGAAGCGTTGCAGGGCGAGGCCGATCTCATCGCCCGCAGCGCCGCCAAAGACGCGCCGACCGTCTGCCCCGCCGCGCTGTTCAGCACCGACGCCGCAAGCCTTTTGGCCTCCGAGAAGCTGCAGGCCGAGGTGTTCGGCGCGGCCAGCCTGGTGGTCCGGTGTGCGGACGGTGACGAGATGCGCAAGGTCGCGGCCAACATCGAAGGACAGTTGACCGCCACCGTGCACGCCGACGACGCCGACCACGACGAGGCGCGCGAACTGCTGCCGATCCTCGAACTCAAGGCCGGGCGAATTCTGTTCAACGGCTGGCCCACCGGCGTCGAAGTCGGCTACGCCATGGTGCACGGCGGACCGTTCCCGGCGACGTCGGACTCTCGGTCCACCTCCGTGGGCGCGCGGGCGATCGAACGATTCCTGCGGCCCGTCTGCTACCAAGACGTGCCGACTCCGTTGCTGCCCAGCCCGATTGCCGACGGCAACCCCGAGCGGCTGTGGCGCCGTATCGACGGCAACCTCACCAAAGACTGACCACCCACTCACCACCACATCGCGAGGAGTCCGCATGCACCCCGCCTTTGACGGCGTCCTGTTCTTTCCCGTCACCCCGTTCACCGAATCAGGTGACGTGGATACCGAACGCTTGGCGCAGCACGTCGCCAAGGGCGTCGATGCCGGGCCCGGTGGTGTGTTCATCGCCTGCGGCACCGGCGAATTCCACGCTCTGGATGCCTCGGAACTGAACACCATCGTGCGCACCGCCGTCGACGTGGTCGACGGGCGGGTCCCGGTCTACGCGGGAACGGGCGGGTCCATCGCGCACGCCAAGACCTTTGCCCGGGTGGCACAGGAGGCCGGCGCCGACGGGTTGCTGCTGCTGCCCCCGTATCTCGTGGAGATGCCGCAGGCCGGCCTGGTGGCGTACACCCGGGCGGTCACCGACGCCACCGACCTGCCCGTCATCGTCTACAACCGCAACAACGCGCGCTACACCGAAGCCTCGGCCGTGGAGGTCGCACAGATCGACAATGTTGTCGGATTCAAGGACGGCACAGGCGATTTGGATCAGGTCTCGCGGATCGTACGCGCCGTCACTGACGCGCTCGTACCGAGTGGCAAGCCCTTCCAGTTCTTCAACGGCCTACCGACGGCGGAGGTGTCGCAGCAGGCGTACCGAGCGATCGGGGTGACGCTGTACTCGTCGGCGACGTTCGCGTTCGCGCCGGAACTGGCGCTGGCTTTCTACAACGCCCTCGAGACGGGCAACGAGCCGTTGACTGCCGCACTGCTGCGGGAGTTCTTCCACCCGCTGGTGCGGCTGCGCGACACGGTGCCGGGCTATGCGGTGTCGTTGATCAAAGCCGGTGTGACACTGGAGGGAATCGACGCCGGGGTGGTGCGCCCGCCGTTGATCATGCCGTCGGACGAGGACGTCGCCGCGCTGCGGGAGATTCTGGCATCCGGTCGCGCTGCCCTCGCCGAGGCGCTCGCCGACCAAGCCGTCCAGCGATGACCCCGATCCGCATCACGGGTGCGCGTATCACGCCCGTGGCGTTCGTCGACCCGCCGCTGCTGAATACCGTTGGCGTACACCAGCCGTTCGCGCTGCGCGCGATCGTCGAACTCGACACCGACGCCGGACTCGTCGGCCTCGGGGAGACCTACGCCGACGCCGCGCATCTGGACCGTCTGGCAGCGGCCGCAGAGGCGATCCGCGGACAGGATGTATTCGCGCTCAACGCTATTCGGCAACTCATCGCCGATCGGATCGGCGATGACGGCCCAGCGGGGCAGTACGGCTCCGGCCTGACTGGGATGATCACCACGTCGAGCACCGTCGACCGCGTCTTCTCCCCGTTCGAGGTGGCCTGCCTCGACGTTGCCGGCCACGCGCTGGGGCGACCGGTGTCCGACCTGCTGGGCGGCAAGGTCCGCGACGCGGTTCCATTCAGCGCCTACCTCTTCTACAAGTGGGATGCCCATCCCGGCCAGGAGCCCGACTCGTGGGGCGCGGCGCTGGATCCGGACGGCATCGTCGCGCAGGCCCGCCGGATGATCGACGAATATGGCTTCACCGCAATCAAACTCAAGGGCGGGGTGTTTCCTCCCGAGGAGGAGATGGCGGCCATCGAATCGCTGCGGGCGGCGTTCCCGCACCACCCGCTGCGACTGGACCCGAACGCGGCGTGGACGCCGCAGACCTCCGTCAAGGTGGCGTCGGGCCTGGCCGGTGTGCTGGAGTACCTGGAAGATCCGACGCCGGGCATCGACGGGATGGCCGAGGTGGCCCGGCAGGCGCCGATGCCGCTGGCCACCAACATGTGCGTCGTCGCGTTCGACGAGGTGGCGCCCGCGATAGCCAAACAGGCTGTCGGCGTGGTGCTTTCCGACCACCACTACTGGGGCGGTCTGCAGCGGTCGCGGCTGCTGGCCGGCATCTGCGACACCTTCGGGCTCGGCCTGTCGATGCACTCCAACTCGCACCTGGGCATCAGTTTGGCGGCGATGGTGCACCTGGCCGCCGCGACGCCCAACCTGACCTACGCGTGCGACACACACTGGCCGTGGAAGGACTCCCAGACCCAGGAGGTCGTCAAACCCGGCGCCCTGGAATTCGTCGACGGATCGGTTGCGGTGCCCACGACACCCGGCCTGGGCGTCGAGATCGACGAGGAGCGACTCGCCGCACTGCACGAGCAGTACGTCCGCTGCGGCATCCGCGACCGCGACGACACGGCCTATATGCGCAGCATCGATCCGGACTTTCGGGCGGTGAGCCCGCGCTGGTGACCAGCGCAGGAATAGACTGATGCACAGTTGCCGCGTCGGCAGCGCTGAATGATGCGAGGGGTGCATCGGTGTTTTCGCTCGCCCGCCTGTCCTGCTTCATCGCGGTCGCCGAGGAACTGCACTTCGGACGCGCCGCCGAACGCCTGCACATGACGCAACCGCCGCTGAGCCGGCAGATCCAGCAGCTGGAGAACGAGCTCGGCGTGCATCTCATCGACCGCACCACGCGATCGGTCACCCTCACCCCGGCCGGGGTGGCGTTCCTGCCCGACGCCCGTCGCATCCTTCAACTGGCCGAGGGGGCCGCGCTCAACGTCAAGCGGGTGCCCGCGGGCGACCTCGGCACCGTCGTGATCGGCTTTACCGCGGCGTCGGCGCACGCGGTACTCCCCCGGCTGCTCGACCAGGCGCGCGAACAACTTCCCGATGTGAAACTTGAACTGCGCGAGATGGTTTCGGCCGCCCAGCTCGAGGGGTTGATGACCGGAGAGCTCGATCTCGGCATGGCCCGGCCACCGCTGAAACGTCCGGGCATCGTGTCACGTCCACTGCTGCACGAACAACTCATCGTCGCGCTGCCCGTCGCGCACCCGCTGCTCGACATCACCCGCCAACTGACGCTGAACGACCTCGACGGACAAGACCTGGTCATGTACTCGCCGGTGGAGGCACGGTACTTCCACGAACTGCTGATATCGGCCTTCACCATCGCCGGGGCCACCCCCCGCTACGTCCAGTACGTCACGCAGGTGCACACCATGCTGGTGCTGGTGCGCTCCGGCATCGGTTTGGCGCTGGTGCCCGCGTCGGCCGCCACACTGCACCCGGTCGGGGTGGTCTACCGGTCGATCGGCGCGTTCCGGGAACGACCGGTCGAGCTCGACGCGGCATGGCGAAGCGACAGCACCAATCCCGCGCTGCACCGGTTGTTGCGCGACGTGCTCCCGCAACGCGAATGGACCACAGATGATCTCGTCGACGACGAACTGCGTTAGGCCGAGGCCGGCACCGGCACCGGCGTAACGAGCTCGCCGGTGGCCAGGAACTGGTCGAGGTTGCGCAGCGTGAGTTTCTCCATCGCAGCGCGGGTTTGAACAGTGCCGCTCGCGACGTGTGGCAGCAGCACGACGTTGTCCATGTCCAACAACGCAGCGGGAACGTGTGGCTCGTCGGCGAATACGTCGAGCCCCGCACCCGCGAGCCGGCCCGCGCGCAGAGCGTCCACCAGTGCCTCCTCGTCGACGACGCTGCCGCGGGCGACGTTGATCAGATACCCGTCGGGCCCCAGTGCGTCGAGCACGGCGCCGCCGATCAGATGACGGGTCCCTGCACCACCTGCCGCGGCGACGATCAGTACGTCGACCTCGCCCGCAAGCTCGACCGGTGAGGCCGCGTAAACATAAGGGGTGTCAACGATTTCGCGGCGGTTGTGGTAGCTGATCGAACAGCCGAATGCGGTCAACCGCTGCGCGATAGCGCGGCCGATGCGGCCCAGGCCGAGGATCCCGACGCGGGTGTTGCTGACCTGGCGGGTGAGCGGATAGTTGCCGTCGGCAACCCACCGGCCCGCCCGCAGATAGCGGTCGGCCGCCGAGAACTGGCGCAGCACATCGATCATCAACCCGACAGCGGTGTCGGCCACACAATCGGTGAGCACGTCGGGGGTATTGCTGACGGCGATCCCGCGCCGCGCCGCCTCCTCCACGTCGGTGGTGTCATAGCCGACTCCGAAGTTGATGACCGCACCGAGGCGCGGTAGCGCAGACATGAGTGCGGCGTCGACGCCGGTGCGGCCCGACGTCACGGCGACGGTGATCTCGTCGGCGTGGACGGCGAGGAACGCCTCGCGCTCGGCCACGTCATCGGACAGCACATGCGCGGCATACGCGCTGCGCAGAGTTTCGGCAAGTGACGGCTTCAGTGGGCCGACTTGGAGCACAGAGGACACGGGCTCTCCTTCGAGGTCTGCCGCTACGGTATGCCGCCCGGCGGATACCCGTCCAACACGGAAATAGCATGGATTAGTGCGCAAGGCGCATGAGTCGGCATCATAGCGTGCTGCGACGCGGCCGACGGCGCGTGCACTCGGCTAAAACTGCAGTTCATAAGGCACTTTGCACGTCTTCGAAGGGCTGGTCGAGGACATCGGAACCCGGCGTTTCCGGCGATTTCGGTGGGTTGACGGTTTCTTGCGCACGGCCATAGCGTGTGCCTGCGGTCACACACTCTATTCACATACGTGGACATCACAATCCGGAGGACCCATGAGACGCGTCGCTGCCGTCCTGGCCGGGGCCTGCCTTGCCGCGGCGGGCTGCACCGTCGCCAACTCGGGCCACGGCGGGTATGACCTCAACACGTTGCGGATCGTGCTGCCCGAAGAGCCGCCCACCCTCGAACCGTGCGAGAGCTCGCTGACGTCGACGGGCGTCGTCGTGCGCTCCAACATCACCGAACCGCTCGTCGAACGCGACCCCACCACCGGCGATCTCGGGCCGCTGCTGGCGACCGGCTGGCGCCAGACCTCCCCCACGGAGTGGACCTTCGATATCCGCCGAGGGGTCACCTTCTCCGACGGCACACCCTTCACCGCAGCCGACGCCGCGTTCTCCATCGACCGTGCCGTCAACTCGGATCTGCAGTGCAACGTCGACGGATACGTCTTCGGCAATGACGAGCTGGCCGTCTCGGCACCCGACGACACCACCGTCGTCGTCGGCACCAACAAGCCCGATCCGATTCTGCCGCTGCGGATTTCCTTCGTGGAGATCGTGCCGCGGTCGACCAGCACCGCCGAGAAGGTGCGCGAACCGATCGGCACCGGCCCCTACGCCATCGAGCGCTGGGAGTACGGCCAGAAGCTCGTCCTCAAGCGCAACGACACCTACTGGGGCGCCAAGCCGGACTTCGCGCGGGCCGAATACCAGTGGCGCAGTGAGGGAAGCGTGCGCGCGGCCATGGTGGTCAACGACGAGGCCGACATCGGCACGTCGATCGGACCGGAAGACGGTGCGGGCGATCTCGGTGTGGCGTTCCCCAACAACGAAACCACCGCGTTGCGCATCACGGGTACCGAAGCGCCGCTCAACGACATCCGCATCCGCCAGGCCATCAACTACTCCGTCAACCGCACCGGCATCGTCAAGGCGCTGTTCCGTGGGTTGGGTGAGCCGGCCGCACAACTCATTCCCGATGGCGTCGTCGGGCACAACCCGGATCTGCCGCTGTGGCCGCATGATCCGGAAAAGGCCCGCCAGCTCGTCGCCGAGGCGAAGGCCGACGGGGTGCCGGTCGAGACGCCGATCAGGCTGATCGGACGCACCGCGCAGTTCCCGAAGATCACCGAGACCATGGAGGTCATCCAGAGCGAGCTCACCGAGGCCGGGCTCACCGTCAACATCGAGATGATGGACACGGCCGGGCAGCTGCAGTACCAGCTGCAGCCCTTCCCGGAGAACGCCGGACCGTTCGTGGCCATGATCATGCACGGCAACCAGGCCGGTGACGCCGCGTTCAGCGTCGACCAGTACATGCGCAGCGACGGTGCCCAGAATGCCTTCGGCACTGCGGCTTTCGACACGAAGATCGATGCGGCGGGCGAACTCACCGGCAAGCAACGCCAGCAGGCCTACGCGCGGCTGTTCGCCGAGGAGCCGAATGAGATCGCCCAATTCGCCTACATCGCACACATGAACGGTGTGCTCGCCAAGTCGGCCCGCGTCGACTATCAGCCCAACTCCGCGACCGGCGACGAGATGCGACTTTCGGACATGAAATTCGCCGCCGACGACCGGACCGACACGCAATAGGAAGCGGGACTCATGCTTGCCTTCGTCCGGCGCCGGATGTACACCAGCGCGCTGCCGTTGATCGTGGTGCTGCTCGGCGTGTTTCTGCTGGCTCGCCTCACCGGCGACCCGACCAGCCTCTACCTGCCCGAGTCCGCCACCCAGGAACAGCGCGAGGCCTTCGCCGCCAAGAACGGCTTCGACCAGCCGCTGCTGACCCAGCTCATCGATTACTTCAAGGGCGTCATCCACCTGGACTTCGGAACGTCCCTTCGCACAGGCGAATCCGCGTCGGAGATGGCGCTGCGGGCCTTCCCTGCGACGCTGCAGCTGGCCATCACCACCATGCTGCTTGCGATCGTCGGCGCAGTCGTGATCGGCTGCTGGGCGGCCTACCGGCCCAATTCGCTTGCCGACCGGCTGTCGAGCCTGTTGTCCATGACCGCGGCCAGCATTCCCGACTTCTGGTTCGCCATCACCGGCGTGTGGCTGTTCGCCGTCCTGCTCGGCGTGCTGCCGACCTCGGGCGTCGACAGCGGGCTGTCCTGGATCCTGCCGATCGCCACGTTGATGATCCGACCGCTCGGCGTGCTCACCCAAGTCGTCCGCGGCGCAATGGTTTCCGCGCTGTCGGCGCCATATGTGCGGCTGGCGCGCAGCAAGGGTGCGAGCGATCTGCGGGTGGTCACCCATCACGCGCTGCGTAATGCCGCCGCGCCGGCACTGACGGTCGCGGGCGATCTCGCGGTCGGGCTGATCAACGGCGCTGTGGTGGTCGAGGCCATCTTCGGCTGGCCCGGCATCGGCAAGCTGATGATCGACGCGATCCTGCAGCGTGACTTCGCGGTGCTGCAGGCCGCGGTGCTGCTCACCGCCGTCGCCATTTTCGTCCTGAACATCATCATCGACGCCTGTTACGCGCTGCTCGACGCGCGTGTCCGCGAGCCGGCACGGGTCTAAAGGGAGTTCCACGTGAGCACACAAATCGAATTCGTGCCGGCGAAACCCACGACGGCGATCGTCGGCGAACCGGACACCGAGGCCTCGCCCAAACGCGGGCGCTCGTCCTGGTACCGGCTTTTGGTCGCTGGCCACCCGCATCGACCTGGACAACTCGAATCAGCCGCCGTTCACCCTTGCGCACGGCTGGGCCAACATTCTCGGCACGGATCCGTTGGGCCGCAGCATGTTGGCCCGGCTCGTCGTCGCGAGCCGCACCACCTTGTCGGTGGCCGTGCCCGCTGTGGTGCTCTCCGCGGTCGTCGGCTCGGCGATCGGAATGTGGGCCGGCTACCACCGCGGCTGGCGCGAGACCCTTGCGATGCGGGTGGCCGACGTGATCATGAGCTTCCCCTCGCTGCTGCTGGCGGTGGTCGTGCTGTACGTGTTCTCGCCGAGCGCGGCGAATATCGTTCTGGTGCTGGCAATCACGCGCATCCCGGTCTACCTGCGCACCGCGCGGGCCGAGTCTGCCGAGCTGCAGAGCAGGCTGTTCGTCGACGCTGCACGCACGTTCGGGGCCAGCGCGCACGCGATCATCTGGCGCCACGTGCTGCCGATCGTGCTGCCAACCCTGCTGACCGTTGCGACACTGGACTTCTGCTACGTCATGCTGGCCGAGAGCTCCTTGAGCTTCCTGGGCATCGGCATCCAGCCGCCCGACGTCAGCTGGGGCCTGATGGTGTCGCAGGGCCGCACCTATCTGCACACCGCCTGGTGGCTGTCGTTCTTCCCCGGCCTCGCGATCGTCATCACCACGGTCTCGGCCACCATCCTCGCCGCGTGGGCCAGGATCGCGACCGATCCCGGCCAGCGCTGGCGGCTCACCGTTCCGCAAAAACGCCTGTCCCGCTTCACCAAGACCGCGAAGGCCCTCTCATGACCGCGCTCGCCGATCACGTGCCCACCACCGCCGTCAATGCCAGCCCGGCATTGCAGGTCGACGGGCTGACCGTCGACATCCGCACCATCGCCGGGACCGTGCGGGCGGTCAACGACGTGTCGTTCGCCGCCCACCGCGGCGAAACACTGGCGCTGCTGGGCGAATCCGGCTGCGGCAAGTCGATGACGGCCACGGCGCTGGTCGGGTTGCTCGAACCCGTCGCCGAGGTGGTCGCCGGCTCCGCCCGTCTCGACGACGTCGATCTGCTGGCGGCAGACAAGAACACCCGGCGCAAACTGGCCGGCACCGAACTGGCGATCGTGTTCCAGGACGCGCTGACCGCACTCAACCCCCTCTACACCGTGGGAACTCAGCTGGCAGAACCGTTCCGGATTCACCACGGCATGTCGGCGAAAGAGGCCAAGCGCAAAGCCGTCGATCTGATGGCCCGGGTGGGAATTCCGCAGCCCGAATCCCGACTGAACGCCTATCCGCACCAGTTCTCCGGCGGCATGCGGCAGCGCCTGCTGATCGCGATGGCCGTCGCGTTGAACCCGAGCGTGCTGATCGCCGACGAGCCGACCACCGCACTGGACGTCACGGTGCAGGCGCAGATCATGGCGCTCTTGCGGGATCTGCGCACGGAGTTCAACATGGCCGTCATCCTGATCACCCATGACTTGGCCCTGGTCGCCGAGGAGGCCGACCGGGTCGCGGTGATGTATGCCGGCAACATCGTCGAAACCGGTTCGGTGTCAGACGTTTTCGCTGATCCTCGGCATCCCTACACCAAGGGTCTGCTGAACTCCGTTCCGGTCAACGCCGTACGCGGCGAGGAACTCAAATCCATCGGCGGCGCGCCGCCGGACCTTCATTCGATACCGCCCGGCTGCGTCTACCAGGCGCGCTGCCCGTTGGCGCGGGAGATCTGCACGACGACCCGGCCCACCCTGCGGTCGGTGTCCGATGGCCGAAAAGCCGCCTGCCACTTCCCCGAAGAGGTACCCAATGTCTGATCGACTGCTCGAGGTCCGCGACGTGACCAAGACCTTCCCGGTGGCCGGTAAGAACACGCTGCGTGCGCTCGACGGCATCAGTCTGGACCTGGCACGCGGTGAGACGCTGGGCCTCGTCGGCGAATCCGGCTGCGGGAAGTCGACCCTGGCGAGGACATTGCTGATGCTCGAGCGCCCCGACTCCGGAACCGTCACCTTCGACGGCATCGACCCGTTCAGCCTGCGTAACAAGGACTTACTGGCCTTTCGTAGGCGGGTGCAGATGGTGTTCCAGGACCCGTACGCGTCGTTGAACTCCCGCATGTCGGCGGGCGACATCATCGCCGAGCCGTGGCGCACGCACAAGACGCTCTACAAGAGTCGCCGCGACCGTGAGATGCGGGTGCGCGGGCTGCTGGATCTCGTCGGTCTGAGGGCCCGCGATGCCGACCGGTACCCTCAGGAGTTCTCCGGCGGGCAGCGCCAGCGCATCGGCATCGCGCGCGCCCTCGCGCTGAACCCCGACGTCATCGTCTGCGACGAACCCGTCTCCGCGCTGGACCTGTCCGTGCAGGCGCAGGTGCTCAACCTGCTCAACGACCTGCAGCAGCAGCTCGGCATCAGCTATATCTTCATCTCACACGACCTGTCGGTGGTACGCCACGTCGCCGACCGGGTGGCGGTGATGTACCTGGGCCGGATCATCGAAAACGGGCCCACCGAAGCCGTTTTCGACCGCCCCAACCACCCCTACACCGCCGCGCTGATGTCGGCGGCGCCGAAACTCGAAGCGGCCCAACGGGGTAACCGGATTCTGCTGAAGGGTGAAGTGCCGTCGCCGCTGAACCCGCCATCGGGCTGCCGGTTCCGCACCCGCTGCTGGCGTGCCACCGATATCTGCGCCACCCAGGCACCACCCGTCGCCCCCGATCCGCAGGTCAGCGGGCACAGCGCCGAGTGCCATCACCCGCTGCTGGCGGAGGGCGCCATCCCCGTTACCGTCTCAGCGTGAGCATTGCCGCCTATTCCATTGTCGCCGTGGCGATTGTGCTGGCGTCCTGCATGCAGGCGTCGATCGGCTTCGGAATGGGCATGCTCGCCGCGCCGATCGTCGCGATCGTCGATCCGGGCCTCATTCCCGGCACCCTGATCATGCTGGCCACACTGCTGACGGTGCTCGTCGTGATACGGGAACATCAGCACATCGATCTGGCCGGCACCGGCTGGGCGCTCATCGGGCGCGTGCCGGGCACCATCGCCGGTGCGCTTCTGCTGGCCGCCCTGCCCGAACGCGCGCTGGCGCTGGTGCTCGCCGGCGTGGTGCTCGGCGGCGTCGCACTCACCAGCGTCGGCTGGATCCCCGCGCCGCATCCCCGCAATCTGGTGTTGGCCGGAGCCACCTCCGGGGTGCTCGGCACCGCGACATCGATCGGCGGGCCGCCGATGGCGCTGGTGTGGCAGAACACCTCCGGCGCGGCGCTGCGCGGAACGATGAGCGGGTTCTTCCTCGTCGGCTCCATGATGTCGATCGCGGTGCTCACGGTCACCGGGGCCGTCGACAGCGGGACCGTGTCGTCGTTCGCCACGCTGATACCGGCGGTGGTGGTCGGCTATTTGCTGTCCCGCTTGGTGAATCGCCTGCTGGATCCGCGGCGGCAGCGGTGGACGGCTATCACGATCTCGGCGATCGGGGCGATCGTGCTGATCGTGCGGCAACTGGTCGGGTTCTGATGTCCCCGTATGTGAACATGGCAACCGTGCAACCATCCGAGGCCGCCGTGCGCAAGGTGAAGTCGGCGGTGCGCACCGTCGAGTTGCTGGAGTACCTCGCGTCACGTCAGGACCAGCCGGCCCGCATCCGTGACATCGCAGCGGCCCTCGACGTGCCGCGCAGCAGCCTGCACGCATTGTTGCGGACGTTGGTCGCTGCGGGCTGGGTCCGCTGCGACGCGTCGGGAACGTTGTACGGCATCGGGATTCGCGCGCTGCTGGTGGGCACCAGCTACCTCGACACCGATCCGTATCTGCCGATCATCACACCGTTTCTCGACGACCTGCGGCGCGAGCTGGACGAGACATTCCACGTGGCACGGCTCGACGGCACCGACGTCGTGTACCTGGCGACCCGCGAATCCGGACAGTACGTGCGCACCCACAGCCGAGTCGGCCGACGGCTGCCTGCCTACGCCACCGCGCTGGGAAAGGCGCTACTCGCCGAACGATTCGGCGCCGAGCGCGACGAGTGCCTGCCGGAGCAGCTGACGCCGCTGACCCCACACACCATCACCGACAGATCGGACCTCCACAACGCGCTCGATGAGGTGCGCATCCGCGGCTACGCGATCGACGATGAAGAGAACACGTTGGGGCTGCGGTGTTTTGCGGTGCCGCTGCGATACGCGCAGCCCGCGCAGGACGCGATCAGCGCATCGGTGCCGATCGCGCGGTTGACACCCGAGCGCGAACGCGACCTCGTCGAGGCGCTGCGGGCGGTCGCCGACAAGGCGTCACGGGTGGTTCGATCAATGCAGCTACGGCATTAGTCCATGCCTTCATAGTGTTGGACATGCATCGACACTGCTCACTACGCTGAATGCATCATGTCGTCGCAGAGTCGTACCCCGATCGTCAAAGAAATGAAGGTCGTCCCGGTCGCGGGGCACGACAGCATGCTGCTGAACCTCAGCGGCGCGCACGGCCCGTTCTTCACCCGAAACCTGGTGATCCTCACCGATTCCGATGGCAACACCGGGGTCGGCGAGGTGCCCGGTGGCGAGCCGATTCGCCGCACACTCTCCGACGCCGCCGATCTCGTCGTCGGCAGCACTCTGGGCGCCTACCACGCCACGCTCGCCGCGATGCGGCGCGAGTTCGCCGACCGCGACCGCGGCGGCCGCGGAGCACAGACGTTCGACCTACGAGTCGCCGTCCACGCCGTCACCGCCGTCGAGTCCGCCCTGCTGGATCTGCTCGGCCAGCACCTCGGTGTCACCGTCGCCGCACTGCTCGGCGATGGGCAGCAGCGCGATCGGGTGCCGGTGCTGGGATACCTGTTCTTCGTGGGCGACCGCACCAAAACCGATCTCGCTTACCGGTCGCCGTCCGACGAGGACGCCAACGGCGATGAATGGCTGCGCATCCGCCACGACGAGGCGCTCTCCCCGGAGGCCGTCGTCCGACTCGCCGAGGCGGCCCGGGACCGCTACGGATTCCGCGATTTCAAACTCAAGGGCGGCGTGCTGCCCGCGGTCGACGAGGCGAAAGCAGTGACGGCACTCGCCGACCGTTTCCCGGATGCGCGAATCACGTTGGACCCCAACGGGGCCTGGCTACTCGAGGATGCGGTGCGCACGTGTCGCGGCCTGACCGACGTGCTGGCCTATGCGGAGGATCCGGTCGGGCCCGAGGGCACCTTCTCCGGCCGCGAGGTGATGGCGGAGTTCAAACGCGCGACGGGGCTGCCGACGGCCACCAACATGATCGCGACGGACTGGCGCGAGCTTGGCCATGCCATCCGGTGCGGTGCGGTCGATATTCCGTTGGCGGATCCCCACTTCTGGACGATGAACGGATCCGTGCGCGTCGCACAACTCTGCGACGCCTGGGGGCTGACGTGGGGCTCACACTCGAACAACCACTTCGATGTGTCCCTGGCGATGTTCACCCACGTCGCCGCCGCAGCGCCCGGCACGATCACCGCCATCGACACCCACTGGATCTGGCAGGATGGTCAGCGAATCACCAAGGAGCCCTATCGGATCGCCGACGGCCACCTGACCGTGCCCGAGCGCCCGGGCCTCGGAATCGAGCTCGACCTCGACGCGGTGAACGCGGCTCACGACCTCTACCTCGCAGAAGGCCTCGGCGCCCGCGACGACGCGGCGGCCATGCAGTATCTGATCCCGGGTTGGACCTTCGACAGTAAACGTCCAGCGTTGCATCGATGAAAATCGTTGTCGCCGATTCGAATCTGGTCCCGCACCGGAACCGGTTCGAGGGGTCCCTGCCGCCCGGCTCGGTGGTGGTGTGGCACGAGGCCCCCGACGACCTCAGAGACGCCGACGTCTACGTCGGCAGCCGCTTCACCACCTCGATGGCCGCTGCGGCGGACAAGCTGAGACTGGTGCATGTCGCCGGCGCCGGCACAGACAAGATCGCCTTCGATGCACTGAAACCGAACGTGTTGGTGGCGAACACCTTCCATCACGAAGACTCCATCGCCGAGTACGTGCTTGCCGCTGCCGTGATGCTGCGGCGCGATTTCCTGAAGCAGGACCGTGCCTTGCGCGACGGGCGGTGGGCGACCTCGGTGTATGACGGGTCGATCCCGCAGCCGCGATCCCTGCAGGGCGCCCGCGTCGGGTTCGTCGGGTTCGGGCACATCGGGCGTCGCAGTTGGCAACTGCTGCGGGTGCTGGGAGCCGTGGGTGCCGCCGTCACGGGCAGCGGGCACCTCGACGCCGCCGCAGCGGGATTGGCGTGGGCGGCCGACACCGCACACCTCGACCGGCTGATGGCCGAGTCGGAGGTCGTCGTCGTCTCGGCGCCGCTCACGGAGCGTACGGTCGGCATGATCGGCACGCTGCAGCTTCGCGCACTCGGACCGCAGGGCGTGCTGATCAATGTGGGCCGCGGCGCGCTCGTCGTGGAATCGGCGCTCTACGAAGCGCTTTCAGAACGCGACATCGCGGGCGCCGCCATCGACGTCTGGTATCACTACCCGGACGCCAACGGGCGCGGCACGCCGAGCGCGTTGCCGTTCGCCGAGTTGACGAACGTCCTGATGACCCCGCACTCGTCGGGCGTCACCGAAAACACCTTCACCGGCCGCGCCGACGATATCGCCGCCAACATCGGGCGGCTGCAGCGCGGCGAACCGTTGAAGAATCTCGTTGCCCGATAACCCCGTCAGGAGATCCATGTCCGACCGCATCCGTCACCTCACGCTGTCCCACGTCGTGCTGCCGCTGGACAATCCGGTCAGCGACGCGAAAGTCCTGACGGGCCGCCAGAAACCGCTCACCGAGACGGTCCTGCTGTTCGTCGAGGTGACCACCGAAGACGGGCTCGAGGGCATGGGGTTCAGCTACTCCAAGCGCGCGGGCGGCCGGGCTCAGTTCGCCCACCTCGCCGAGATCGCGGACGTCGCGCTGGGTCAGGATCCCTCCGACATCGACCGGATCTACCAGTCGCTGCTGTGGGCGGGCGCCTCGGTCGGGCGCTCCGGGGTGGCCACCCAGGCGATCGCGGCGCTCGACGTCGCGCTGTGGGACCTCAAGGCCCGCCGCGCCGGCTTGCCGCTGGCCAAGCTGATCGGCGCGCACCGCGACTCGTGCCGCGTCTACAACACCTCGGGCGGGTTCCTGCAGGCCTCGGTCGACGAGATCAAGGAGAAGGCGACGGCGTCGCTGGAGGCCGGTATCGGCGGCATCAAAATCAAAGTCGGACAGCCGGATTGGCGTACCGACCTGCAACGGGTGGCCGCGTTGCGCGAGCACCTCGGCGACACGCCGTTCATGGTCGACGCGAATCAGCAGTGGGACCGGGCGCGCGCCCGCAGGATGTGCCGCGAGTTGGAGGCGTTCGATCTGGTGTGGATCGAGGAGCCCCTGGACGCATGGGACGCCGTCGGCCACGCCGATCTGTCCCACACGTTCGACACCCCGATCGCGACGGGCGAGTTGCTCACCTCGGTGCAGGAGCACATGGCGCTGATCGGCGCCGGCTACCGGGGAATCGTGCAACCCGACGCGCCGCGGATCGGCGGCATCACGCCGTTCCTGCGGTTTGCGACGATGGCCGCCCATGCCGGGCTCGCGCTGGCGCCGCACTACGCGATGGAGATCCACCTGCACCTGGCCGCGACGTACCCCACCGAGCCGTGGGTCGAGCACTTCGAATGGCTCAACCCGCTGTTCAACGAGCGAATCGACATTCACGACGGCCGGATGTGGCTGCCCGAGCGGCCGGGCCTCGGCTTCACCCTCAGCGATCGGATGCGCGCCCTCACCAAGGAGACCGCCGCCTTCGGCGGGTAAAGCACACCCGCGAAGCTGTAGTTACCGAGACGTTGTGCGAGTAAGGACCTCGCCAACTACAGTCTCGCGGCGGGGTGAGCCGGCTAGACGCCGACTTCCTTTGAAGCATCGGCGGATTCGGCGGCCTTGTGCTCGCCGCGACGCTTGAGCGCCAGCCGGACCGCCGGGAGCACCAGCAGGATGACGAAGATCGCCAGGATGGTCCCCGAGATCGGCCGGGTGAAAAAGCCCGTGGGATCGCCGCCGAAGATCAGCAGCGAGCGGCGGGTGCTCGACTCGATGATCGAGCCGAGAACGAACGCCAGCACCATGGGTCCGGGGTCGAAGCCGCCCTTTTTCATCAGGTAGCCGATCACGCCGAACACGATCATCAAGAAGATGTCGAATGTCGAGTTGTTGATGGTGTAGACGCCGAGGATGGTGATCAAGGCGGTGATCGGCGCCAGAATCGCGGGACGGACACGCAGAATCCGAACAAACAAGCCCACCAACGGAATCGACAGGATCAACAGCAGCAGATTGCCGATGTACATCGAGTTGATGACGCCCCAGAAGACGTCGGGGTGCTCATCGACCAGTTGCGGGCCGGGCGAAACGCCGAGGATCAGCAGCGCACCGAACAGCATCGCCATCGACGCGTTGGCGGGCAGGCCGATGGTGAGTAGCGGGATGAACGATGACGTCGCCGCGGCGTTGTTGGCCGTCTCGGGCGCGGCCACGCCCTCCACCGCCCCACGGCCGAACCGCTCCGGCGTCTTGGAGCGCCGTTTCTCGGTGGCGTAGGCCACGATCGAGGACAGCACCGCGCCGCCACCGGGCAGCACACCGAGCACGAAGCCGATGATCGAGCCGCGGCCGATGGCACCGGAAGCCTGTTTGAGGTCCTTGCGCGACGGCCACACATTGCCCACTGCGGTGGGTATCTGCCGCCTGGCATGCCGCTGTTCGAGGTTGTACAGGATCTCCCCGACGCCGAACAAACCCATTGCGACGACGACGAAGTCGATGCCGTCGGCGAGGTGCAGGCTGTCGAACGTGAACCGGGACGCGCCGCTGAAGCTGTCTCGTCCCACGGTGGCCAGTAGCAGCCCGATGGTGCCGGCGATCAGCGCCTTGAGCTTGTTTCCACTGCCGATGGCCGCGACGAGCAGTACGCCCAGCAATGCCAGTGCGGCGTACTCCGGTGGGCCGAAGTCCAACGCGAAGCTGGCCACCACGGGGGCCAGCAGCGTCAGCCCGATGATCGAAATGGTCGCGCCCACAAAGGAACCGATCGCGGCGATGCCCAGCGCGGTGCCGGCTTTGCCCTGTTTGGCCAGGGCGAAGCCGTCGAACACGGTGACCACCGAGGACGCTTCACCGGGCAGCCGCAAGAGCACCGACGTGATGGTGCCGCCGTACTGCGCCCCGTAATAGATGCCCGCGAGCATGATGATCGCCGACACGGGATCGATGGCGTATGTGATGGGCAGCAGGATGGCGATGGTGGCGGCCGGGCCCAGTCCTGGCAGCACGCCGATGATCATGCCGATCAGCACGCCGATCAGGCAGTACAGCAGGTTCTTCGGCTCGACGACGAGGGCGAACCCTTCGAGAAAAGCGTTGAGGTCCATGTGGTTTCGGCGGGGGTCAGATGGAGATCAGGTGCGGCAGCGGAATCCGCAGCCCGTAGAGGAACAAGAAGTAGAACGCCGCCGTCGTCAGCACGCTGATCACGATGGTGGTGCGCCATCGCTCGCCGCCGAGGAAGCGCAGCCACACCACACACAGCGCCAGCGCCGGGATCTCGAAACCGATCAACGGCATCAGCAGGCCGAACACGACAAAGCTGACCACACCGATCACCGGCAGCAGGCTGCTTCGGGTGAACGCCTCACTGTCGGTCAGCCCCCGACCGGCCACCAGCAGAATCACCGACAGCGCGACGATCACCACGCTGACGATGAACGGCCACAGACCCGGACCGGGCTCGCGCAGAGACCCGAGCCCGTACCCGTAGGCCAGCACCGCACCTGAAACGCCGATCGCGATCCCCACCAGGGCACCCACGGTCTGATAGGCGGGCCCACCCGCTGGCGGGCGCTCCTCCTCCAGTTCGTGGGCGACCTCGGCCTCGATCTCGGCGAGGATGTCGCGGGTGTGCGGGTGCGCCGGGGTGTCGTTCACGGGTCAGCCTTCGTCGCGAAGGTTGATGCCGTACTGCTTGACCAGATCGGCGTAGCGGGTCTGATCCTTCTTCAGCTGTTCGGCCACCTCGTCGCCCGGCAGCTCCATCGGCGTCAGGCTGTTCTGCTTGTTGAACGCCTTGTAATCCTCGGTGGCGAACGTCGCCTTCATACCCTCGGCGATCCGGTCCTGGATCTCCTGCGGCGTGCCCTTCGGCACGGTCATGACCCGGTACTGCGTCACCTCGACGTCCAGGCCCTGCTCTTTGGCGGTCGGCACGTCGGGTAGGTATTCGATGCGCTCGGGACCGAAGACCGACAGCGGAATGAGCTTGCCCGACTGGATGTTTTCGATGGCCTCGCCGACCTGCAGTGAGGCGACGTCGATCTGGTTGCCCAGCACTGCGGCCAGCGCCGGCGCACCGCCGTCGAACGGCACCGCCTGCGATTCAACGTTGGTGGTCTTGAACAACAGGGCGGCGGCCAGCTGTGCGCCGGTGCCGACGCCGGTGGTGCCGTAACGCACTGTGCGCGTGGAGTTTTGCAGATCCTGCAGGGTCTTGTAGCCACTGGCCGGGTTGGTGACGAGTACGTAGTCGTCGCGCGAGACGCCGTACACGATGTCGAAGTCGTCGATCTTGGTGACCTCGTCCGGGCTCACCGCAAGCGGGGTGATGGCGAACAGCGACGCGTTCTGGATCGCGATCACCGAACCGTCCGGTTCGGCTTTGACGACCTCGGCCGCCGCCAATGCGCCGTTGGCGCCTTCGCGGTTGATGACGGGGAAGGACGCGCCCAGCTCGTCGGACAGGCCCTTGGAGACGGCGCGACTGATCAGGTCGCTGGAGCCGCCGGGCGAAGCACCGACATACATCTCGACCGTGCCCGACGGGTAATCCGCGCCGGATCCGCCCCTGGTACTGGTTTCCACGCCACCGCAGGCGGTGAGGGTAAGGGCCGCAGCGGCGGTGAGCGCGATACCGGCGCGGCTAAGGGCTGAGGTCAGCATCGGAAAACTCCTGTGGTGTGGGCGTCACAATTCGGCCGGTGTGGCCGTCGTCACTCCACCGTAGAGACCGGTCACGATACCTGTCCAACGCCTATCTGGCATGGCTTGATACCTTCAGTGCATGACGATCACGTTGGACCAGGTGCGGTGCTTCATCGCCGTCGCCGAGGAGCTGCATTTCGGGCGCGCCGCCGAGCGGCTCGCGATGACCCAGCCGCCGCTGAGCCGACAGATCCAGAAACTCGAACGCGCCGTCGGCGCCGGGCTGCTCGACCGCGACAACCGGCGGGTGATGCTCACACCTGCCGGGGTGGCGTTCCTCGAGGACTGCTACCGCATGCTCAACACGCTCGATTCCGCGACGGCACATGCCCGGCGCGTCGAGAGCGGTTCGGCCGGCACGCTGAACCTGGGCTTCACGGCCGTCTCCGCGATCGGCATCCTCGGCCCGCTGCTCGGCCTGCTCGGCAGCGAGCTGCCCGACATCGAGGTGGTGCTGCACGAGCGTGTGACCGGCGCGCAGGTGGACGGCATCCGTCGCGGTGAACTCGACCTTGGCCTGGCCCGTCCGCCGTTCGACACCTCGGCGCTGTCGTCACAGATCGTCGCCCGCGAGCCGCTATACGCTGTGGTGCCCGCCGACCATCCGCTCGCCGGCGCGTCGGGGCCGTTGGGCCCCAAGGACTTCGACGGATTGCCCGTGATCAGTTATCACCCGGTGCAGGCGCGCTACTTCCACGAGCTGACCGTGCGCTTCCTGTTCAACGGCCATCCGCGCATCAAGCAGCGCGTGCAGCAGATCCTCACCGCTGTGCTGTTGGTCGCGGCGGGCGAAGGCGTCGCGCTGGTGCCGGCCAGCGCTACCGCCCTGAAGGTCGACGGCGTCGTCTACAAGTCGCTCACCGACGTCGGCGGCGGGCATCCCGACAGCGATCCTGCGCGTCCCGTTGAGCTGCATGCGATTTGGGCGCGGCACGGCCTGACGCCGTTGCTGCGCCAGGTGTTAGAGCTGGTGCAGCGCTCAGCCGAACATCTCGGTCATCACATCGATTAGGTCTACTCGCCGTGCACGTCGAGGCCGTGGGCCGCGGCGAACGCCAGCGCTTGCTCGAGGTCCACCTTCGCGCCGCGCACCGCGGCGGTGGTCCACAACGTCGGGTCGGCCAACGCGCCGCGCAGATCGGCCTCGTCGAGTTTGGTGCCCTGGGTGCGCGCGCCGCGCAGATCGGCGCGACGCAGAACCGCCTTGCGCAGGTCGGCGCCGACGAGGCCGGCCTCGCGCAACCGGCAGTCCGACAGGTCGACGCCACGCAGATCGCAACCGCCCAGCACCGCGAGCGTCAGGTCCACTTCCACCAGTTTCAGCGGCCGCATCCGACACTCGGTGAACGTCGACCCGAGCAAGCTGCACTGCGCAAAAGTGCTGTGCCACAACGATGCTCGATTGAACTTGCAGTTGCGAAACGCGGAGCCGGAGTGCTCAGACTGGGAAAGGTCGACGCCGCTGAAATCACACTCGGTGAAGACGACCCGTTCGGTGCGCAGGCGGCTGAGATCCTCGTCACGAAAGTCGTGTTCGACGAATTCCCGGTCAACCCAATCGGTCACCGGGTCAGCCGCGCAGCGGAGTGAGGCTGTCCAGCGCGTACTCGGTGACGGCGATCAGCGCGGCCTTGGCGGAATGACGATCACGCGCGTCGACGGTGATCACCGGAATATGTTCGGGCAGCGCCAACGCCTTTCGCACCGCCTGCGTCGGATGCCTTGGCGCATCGTCGAATTCGTTGATCGCGATGAGAAAGGGCAGATTGCGAGCCTCAAAGAAGTCGACGGCAGCGAAGCTGTCCTGCAGACGGCGCACGTCGACCAGGATGATGGCGCCGATGGCGCCGCGGACGAGGTCGTCCCACATGAACCAGAACCGACGCTGGCCGGGCGTGCCGAACAAATACAGCACCAGATCCTCGTCGAGCGTGATCCGGCCGAAGTCCATTGCGACCGTGGTGGTCCGCTTCTCCGGGGTGGCCTCGAGCCCGTCGAGACCTTCGGAGGCGTTGGTGACCAACGCCTCGGTGCGCAGCGGCATGATCTCGGAGACCGCGCCCACGAACGTCGTCTTACCGGCCCCGAACCCGCCGGAGATGACGATCTTCGTCGAGGCGGCGTCCCGCCCCTCAGAGTGCCCTGAGGCCACGCAGCGTCCTTCCTATCAATTCACGACGTTCATCGACGGTCGCGGAATCGGTGAGGGTGTGGTGCACCCGCAGATAACCCTGCGTCACGAGGTCGCCGATCAGCACGCGCGCCACGCCGAGTGGCAAGGATAAATGCGCGGCGATCTCCGCGACGGAAGGGCTTTCGGCGCACAGCGTCAAGATTCGGCCCCGCACGTCGTTGCCGGGCCACCGCGGCGGCTTGGCCGACTCGATGGTCTGCACCGGCGCTTCCAGCGGGAGTGGGACGCGGGGGTTGGTGCGGCCGGCGGTCAGCGTGTACGGCCGGACCAGGCTCGGCTGCTCCGCGGTTTCGAACTCGGGGTTGATGTCCATCGGCCACTCACGACGGTTGCGGTGCGCGTCGACGTGCCGACTGGACCACGGCGCCCACGCGCTCCACCAGAATCGCCATCTCGTAGCCGATCTGGCCGATGTCACACGACCGGGTGGCCAGCGTCGCGAGGTTGGACCCGTCGCCGACCCGCATCAGCAGCAGATAGCCACCCTCCATCTCGACGACCGACTGCATCACATGGCCGCCGTCGAACAGCTGCGCGGCACCGGTCGCCAGGCTGGCGAGCCCCGAGGCCACCGCCGCCAGTTGGTCGGCCCGTTCCTTGGGCATGTGTTCACTGGCGGCCATCAACAGGCCGTCGGCGGACACCAGCACCGCGTGCGACACGCCGGATACCTCGCGGGCGAACTTGGAGACCAGCCAGTCGAGCGAATCGCGAGTTGCAGTGCTCCTGCCCTCCGGATACGTCATTCGTTCTCGTTCCCTCTGGTCTCTCGGGCGTGCGATCGTCCGGCATGCACGCCGCCGAAATGGTTGCTGATGCTCGCGCGGACAGCGTCCGGATCGCGTAGCGACAACGAGTGTGCGCCGGTGTCAGACTCGGTCGCAGATGCTACCTGGTCGTCGTCCTCGGAGCTTCGGTGTGCTCCGCCGTTGCGCTGCTCACCGCCGAACGCACCCCCGACAGCCGCCGGGTCCGCGGCCCCGGGGACCAGACGGGCGCCGGGCTCGCGGATCGGCAAACCCTCTTCGGTGTGCTCGCGCACCGGGGTTTCCTCCGCCGCGGCGGCCGCTGACCAGCCGTGATCCCACACCGACTCCCAGTTGAGGTCGCTGCTGTTGGCCAACTCCGTCGGGTCGATGAGCCATTCGGAGAGCATCTTCTGATAGATCGCGTCGCCGTCGCCCGCCGTCGCCGACGTTTCGGCGGCAGTGGGTTCGACGGCCTCGGCCATCAAGCCCTCCGGGAGATCCGGCTCCTGTGCCGTCGGCTGCGGTGCTTCGGGCGGCGGCTCGTGCGTCGGCGGTTCGGCCGGCGGGGCCTCGTGCACACCGTTGCTGGCGACCTGGGCGCGGGAGGCGAAGAAGGGCGATGTGTCGATCGGCGCCGGAGTCGCTCGGCCGACGACATCGGGTGCGGGAGTCGCTCGGCCGACGACATCGGGCGCCGGAGTCGGATCGGCCTGCACCGGCATCGAATCCGACGGCCAGTCTTGCGGCCACGCCGGCTCGGGTTCGGCCGGTGCGTCGGCGGTGAACGCAGCCGGGACGTCGGAAATCCCGCTGGCACCCGGATTGCGTTGCGGCAGCAGGTCGATCGGGACGTCGGAGTGGCCGTTACGGCGGTCGTCGACGCTCGACTCGGCAAAGTCCGCGTGCTCGGCGTAGTCGTGCGAGGCCTCCGAATACTCAGAGAACTCCGAGAATTCGCTGTGGTCCTCGTCGAGCGCCAACGCCGTCGCAATGCCCGCGTGGGCGTCGGCCGGCGTGCCGTACTGCGGTTCGCCGAACGTGCCGTCGGGCGTCACGATCAGCTCGGCCGGCACGTACACACCGGCGGTGGTGCCCGAACTCGGTTCGCCCGCAATGGTGCTGCGCAGCCGGACCACAAGGCCGTGCTGGGCGGCCAGCCGGCCGACCACGAACAGGCCCATGTGCCGCGCGGTGTACGGATTCACCTCGCCGCCGGACTGCAGGCGCGTATTGGCCACCCGCAGATCCGATTCGGTCATGCCGATGCCGATATCGCTGACCTCGATGACCAGCCCGCCCTTACCGGTGTGGACGGCCGAGATCCGCACTTGCGAGATCGGCGGCGAATAGCGCAGCGCGTTGTCCATCAATTCGGCCAGCAGGTGCACCAGGTCGCCGGCGGCCGAGCCGACGATCTCGCTTTCCGGAATCGCCGCGGTGACCACGCGGGTGTAGTCCTCGACCTCGGAGGCCGCGGCGTTGATGATCGACGCGACGGGCACCGGCTCGGCCTGCTCGCGTGGCACCTTGGCGCCCGCCAGCACCAGCAGGTTGGCGCCGTTGCGGCGCATCCGCGCGGCGAGATGGTCGAGGCGGAACAGGCTCTCCAGCCGCTCGGGGTCCTCTTCGTTGCGCTCGAGCCGGTCGATGAGCGACAGCTGCTGGTCGACCAGCGACCGGCTGCGCCGCGACAACGTCTCGAACATGTCGGACACCTGCAACTGCAGGCGCGCCTGCTCGCCGGCCAGGAAGACGGCCTGCTCGTGTAGTTCGTCGACGGCGTGGGCCACCTGGCCCACTTCCTCGGAGGTGTGCACCGGGATGGGGTCGACGGGCCCGGGTTCGCCGCCGGAGCGGACCCGCTCGATCTCCTGGGCCAGGTTCTGGTGGGCCACTTTGAGCGCGCTGTCGCGCAGCGTGCGCAGGGGTTTGACGAGCGAGCGGGCCACCAGAATCACGATCAGCAGGGCCAACAGCATGGCGCCGATGACGATCGCGGAGTCGCGGATCGCCGCCGTGCGCTGCGCGGCCGCCTGCTCTTCGACCGCGCCGGTCACCGAGGCGGTGGCCCGGTCGATGATCTGGCCGGCGATGTCGTCGGTGGCCTGCAGCGACGCCAGCAGATCCGGGTTGTTCACCAACACGGCGGCCGGATCCGACATGATTGCCATCCGCTTGACCATCTCGCCCTGCAGTTTCTGCGCCTCCGGCGAGCCGACGCCGAGCACCTGGCTCATGCCGAACAGCGTCGACGGTTCGGTGCCCGCCAGCGTGATCATCGACGTGCGCAGTTCGGGTTCGGGCACCTCGAAGCCCAGGTTGACCAGCAGCCGCTGCATCATCATCTGCCCGCGGGCGCCGATCGCACGGCTCAGGCCGAGGGTTTCGGTGCGGATGTTCTCGTCGTCGACCCGGACGGACCCGACGATCGCGTCCTCGGCGGTCAGCAGGATCGGCGCGTAGCTGGTCACCCGGTCACGCAGCGCGATGGTGTTGGACGTCACCCGGTCCATCAGCGCCTGACCGCCCTCGATCATGGTGGTGACGCCCTTGCGCACGTCGGGGGCGACGTCGGTGTCGTCGAGTCGGCGCTGCAGTTCCTGGCGGCTGGTGTCGAAGTTCGACAGGGCGGACTGGGTGTCGCCGCCGGTGGCGCTCGCCAGCATCGCCGCCTCGAGCGAGGCCATGTAGCCCTCGATCGCCGGCACCATTTCGGCGCGGTCGGCGGCTCGTCGCAAATCGGCGGCCTCCGTCGCGCTGCCGTAGATCCGCAGCCCGCCGAACGTGCCGGCCAGCAGCAGCGGCACCAAAACGATCGCCAACACCTTCCAGCGAACCGGCCAATTCGACAGCGCCCAGCGCGACGGCCGCTTGGCCGGCACCTTCGGTTTCGCGTCGAATTCCACGAGCGTGCCGTCGGCCTGTTTTAGCTGCGTGAACGCACTCATCGGCACCCGGCCGCGCTACTGGCCGCTAGTCCGCAATTCAGTAATAGAGCTTGTTTCATAAGGCTTCCTGCTGAGTTTGCCCGCGCGCGGGCGGCGCGCTTCTACTTCCGAGTACGCCTGGCAATTGGACGAGTATGACAGCCCTATGGGGTCGTTTCCACAATTCTTACTGAACAGACAGATTTCATAACCAAGCTACAGAGCCGCGCTGTGGTATTCGAGCAAATGGTCGACGGGGCGGCTCTGCCATCATCGTCGAATGTTTCGGCTTCTGTTCTTCAGCCCGCGAATCGCACCGAACACCGGCAATGCGATCCGCATGGTGGCGGCGACCGGATGTGAATTGCATCTCGTCGAACCGCTCGGTTTCGATCTGTCCGAACCCAAGCTGCGCCGGGCGGGCCTGGATTACCACGACCTGGCGTCGGTCACCGTGCATCCGGATCTGCCCGCCGCGTGGCAGGCGTTGATGCCGCAGCGGGTGTACGCATTCACCGCGCATGCGACGCGCTCGTTCGCCGATATCGCCTACCAGCCGGGCGACGTGTTGATGTTCGGGCCTGAACCCACCGGGCTGGACGCCGAGACGCTGGCCGACCCGCACGTCACCGCGCAGGTGCGCATCCCGATGCTGGCCGGGCGACGGTCACTGAACCTGTCCAACGCCGCGGCCGTCGCGGTGTACGAGGCGTGGCGCCAGCACGGGTTCTCCGGAGCCGTCTAGCCGCTGCCGCCCGGCCGCCCGGCCGCGAGTGTGAAGCCACTGCGAAAAATCGGCCCAATAGTCGCAACAGCTTCACACTCGCGGAGCGTTCACCAGGTGTCCCAGTGGGTGAGCTGTTCGGCGGGCAGCCGCTTAGCGGGTTTGAAGTCGGTGCCCTTGGTGTAGGCGATCGGGAACAGCCCGCCCTGGCTGTACTTGTCGAACGGGATGCCGAGCAGTTCGGCGGCTTGCTTCTCGCCGTCGCCGATGAGGTGCAGCGTCGTCCACGCCGAACCGAGACCTCGCGATCGCAGCGCCAGCATGAAACTCCACACCGCGGGCAGCAATGAGCCCCAGAACGACGCCGTCATCCCCGCGGGTGCGTTGTCCGGGCGCCCTTCGAGGCACGGGATCATCAGCACCGGCACCTCGTGGAAGTGCTCGTTGAGATAGCGCGCCGAATCGGAGACGAACTCCATGCGCTCGTCGCGCACGTCGCCGTACTCCGGTTTGGGCAGATCCAGGTAGGGCGTGGCGTTTGCCCGATAGATGTCGGCCAGCGCCTTCTTCTTCTCGGCGTCCTCGACGAAAACCCACTGCCAGCCCTGCGCGTTGGAGCCCGTCGGCGCCTGCAAGGCGATTTCGAGGCACTCCATCAACACCTCCCGCGGCACCGGCTTGTCCAAGTCGAGGCGCTTGCGCACCGAACGCGTGGTGGTGAGAACTTCATCGACGGTCAGGTTGAGTGTCACTCCGCGAGACTACATTCGCGTCATGGCAATCGAATTCACTCAAGAAGTTTCCGATCGGCTGACCTCCGACCACTACGGCTGGTTGACGACGGTCACGAAATCGGGCCAGCCGGTCCCGCGTCTGGTGTGGTTCTACTTCGACGGTGCCGAGCTGAGCGTGTACACCCTGCCCACCGCGGCCAAGGTCGGCCATATCAAGGCCAGGCCGCGCGTCAGCCTGAACCTGGATTCGGCTGGCAACGGTAGCGGCGTCATCGTCGTGGGCGGAGAGGCGCGCATCGACGCCGTGGACGTGGATGGCCGCAAGGACGAGGGGTACTGGGCCAAGTACAAGGCCGCCGCCGAGCGGTTCGGGTTGACGGAGGTGATCGGGGACTACAGCACCCGGCTGAAGATCCGCATCGACAAGGTGTGGACGACGCCACCGGCCGGGTAGCCGTTTCGCGCGATTCACAACCCTGAGCGCAATCTCAGCGGAATATTGACTGATGACTATCGAGGCGCACGACCCGCATCATCGCCCTGAGGTCGACCTCAAGGATAAGGGGCTCTCCCACAACGCAGTCGGACTGCTCGGGGGCACGGTTCTCGGTATCTCCTCGGTGGCGCCGGCCTATGCGCTGACGGCCACGATCGGCATCCTGGTCGCGGAGGCGGGCACGAAGATGCCCGTGGTGATCATCGCCGGCTTCCTGCCGATGTTCTTCGCCGCCTACGCCTATCGCGAACTCAACAAGGTAGCGCCGGACTGCGGCACCTCATTCACGTGGACTACCAAGGCTTTCGGGCCGTACATCGGCTGGCTCGGCGGCTGGGCTGCCGTGCTGGCGACCGTCATCGTGCTGTCGAATCTGGCCGGCGTCGCGGTCCAGTTCTTCTACCAGTTCATCGGTGACCTGACGGGCAGCGAGAACATCGCCACGCTGTGGGAGAACAAGCTGATCAACGTACTCACCTGCCTGGCGTTCTTGGCGATCGCGACCGCGGTGGCCTATCGCGGCATCACCACCACCGAGCGTGTGCAGTTCATCCTGGTCGGATTCCAGATGGTCGTGCTTCTGGTGTTCGCCGTTGTGGCGCTGGCGAAGTCGGGCGGGTCGGACACCGGGATACCGTTCAGCTTCGACTGGTTCAGCCCCGCAGGCCTGACGATGTCGGCGTTCATCGCGGGGCTCTCGGGTTCGATCTTCGCGTTCTGGGGTTGGGACACCGCCCTGACCGTCAACGAGGAGTCCAAGAACTCCGACAAGACCCCAGGGCGGGCGGCGCTGCTGTGCGTGGTGTCGATCCTGCTGACCTATCTGCTGGTGGCGATCGCGACGCAGATGTATGCCGGCGTCGGCAGCGAGGGGCTCGGACTAGGCAACGAGGAGATCTCCGACAACGTCTTCGGCGCCATCGCCGAACCGGTGTTGGGCGGCCCGTTGCACCTGTTCCTGTTCCTGGCTGTGGTGGCCTCCAGCGCCGCGAGCCTGATCACCACGTTCCTGCCCACGTCGCGGACCATGTTGGCGATGGGCACGTACAAGGCGTTCCCCGACCGATTCGCCACCATCCATCCGCGGTTCCTGACGCCGTCGTTCGCGACGATCGCCGCGGGTGTCGGTGCGGCGGTGTTCTATTCGACGCTGACATTCTTGTCCGAGCGGGTGCTCACCGACACCATCTACGCGCTGGGCATCATGATCTGCTTCTACTACGGGCTGACGGCGTTTGCCTGCATCTGGTACTTCCGGCACGAATTGTTCGTCAACGCACAGAGTTTCGTGTTCAAGCTGCTGTTCCCGCTGCTGGGTGGGCTGGGGTTGCTGGCGGTGTTCCTGGTCACGCTGCGCGACAGCGCTTCGCCCGAGTACGGCAGCGGTGCGAGCATCGGCGGCGTGGGCCTGGTGCTGATCCTTGGCCTCGGGCTGATCCTGTTCGGCGTGGTGTTCATGCTGCTCATGCGCGCCCGTCAGCCGGCGTTCTTCCGCGGCGAGACGTTGCGCAAGGACACGCCCGTGCTCGTGGTGGATGAGCCGTAGTTCTGGCGTCAGCGGAAGTCACGGCTGCGCGACGCCACGCGCATGTCCAGCTTTTCCATCCGCTCGGCGACGACGGTGACTGCGCCGCTTGCGTTTTGCACCTGACCGCGGATCAACAGGGCCGACGCTGTCTGCGCCAGTTTGCGATGGCGCGACCACACTCCTGGTGAGCACAGGATGTTGACCATTCCGGTTTCGTCCTCGAGATTGAGGAACGTCACGCCCTGGGCGGTTGCCGGGCGCTGGCGGTGGGTTACCGCCCCGGCCACCAAGATTCGCGTGCCGTCGCGAATGTCTAGAAGCTTGTTTGCCGGAACGATGCCCATCGCGTCCAGGTGCTCCCGCAGGAACTGGGTGGGATAGCTGTCCGGTGAGATGCCGGTGGCCCAGACGTCGGCGGCGGCCAACTCCAGCTGGCTCATCCCGGGCAGCGACGGGACATGCGACGACGACCCCACGCCGGGCAGCCGGTCCGGACGCTCGGTGGCGGCCGCGCCCGCGGCCCACAGCGCCTCGCGACGGGATATCCCGAAGCAGCCCAGCGCGCCGGCGGTGGCCAGCGCCTCGGTCTGCGGGACGGTGAGCTGTACCCGTTGCGTCAGATCGTTCAGGGATATGAATGGCCCGTTGGCCTTTCGCTCGTCGACGATCTGCTCGGCCAGCTCGTCGCCGATGTGGCGCACGCTGCCGATGCCCAGCCGGACTTCTTCGCCGTGGTTCTCCAATGTGGCGTGCGCGAGGCTGGCATTGACATCCGGGCCGCGCACGATGACCCCGTGCCGACGGGCGTCGGCCACCAGCGATTGCGGTGAGTAGAAGCCCATCGGCTGCGCCCGCAGCAGCGCCGCGCAGAACGCCGCGGGGTGGTGCAGCTTGAACCACGACGAGTAGAACACCAGCGACGCGAAGCTCAGCGAATGGCTTTCCGGGAAGCCGAAATTGGCGAAGGCTTCCAGCTTCTCGTAGATCCGGTCGGCGGTGGCGCCGGTGATGCCGTGGCGCACGCGCATGCCGTCGTAGAAGCGGCCCTTGAGGCGTTGCATCTTTTCGGTGGAACGCTTGGAGCCCATGGCGCGCCGTAGTTGGTCGGCTTCGGCGGCGGAGAAGCCGGCGCAGTCGACGGCCAGCTGCATGAGTTGTTCCTGAAACAGCGGCACCCCCAGGGTTTTTCGTAGTGCGGGCTCCATCGACGGATGGTCGTAGGTGACCGGCTCGTCACCGTTGCGCCGGCGAATGTAGGGGTGCACCGAACCGCCCTGGATCGGGCCGGGGCGAATCAGCGCGACCTCGACCACCAGGTCATAGAACACCCGCGGCTTCAGCCGGGGCAGGGTGGCCATCTGGGCGCGCGACTCCACCTGGAACACCCCGACCGAGTCGGCTTTCTGCAGCATCTCGTACACAGCGGGCTCACTCAGGTCGAGCTTGGCGAGGTCTACGTCGATGCCTTTGTGCTCGCGCACCAGGTCGATGGCGTAATGCAGAGCCGACAGCATGCCCAGGCCGAGCAGGTCGAACTTCACCAAACCGATTGCCGCGCAGTCATCTTTGTCCCACTGCAGCACGCTGCGGTTCTCCATGCGCGCCCACTCCACCGGGCACACGTCGGCGATGGGGCGGTCGCAGATCACCATGCCGCCGGAATGGATGCCCATGTGGCGCGGCAGGTTGTGGATCTGGGTGGCCAGGTCGATCACCGGTTCGGGGATGTCCTCGACGTCGGGCGAATCCGCGAGCCCGTTCCACCGGCTGATCTGCTTGCTCCAGGCGTCCTGCTGGCCTTGCGAGAAGCCCAGCGCGCGGGCCATATCGCGCACTGCGCTGCGGCCGCGGTAGGTGATGACGTTGGCGACCTGGGCGGCGTAGTCGCGGCCGTAGCGGTCGTAAACGTATTGAATCGCCTTCTCCCGCAGGTCCGATTCGATGTCGATGTCGATGTCGGGCGGCCCGTCGCGCGCCGGGGACAGGAACCGCTCGAACAACAGCTCGTTGGCGATCGGGTCGACGTTGGTGACGCCGAGCGCGTAGCAGACCGCGGAGTTGGCCGCCGATCCCCTGCCCTGGGCCAGGATGTTGTTCTCCCGGCAGAACCGGGTGATGTCGTGCACCACCAGGAAGTAGCCCGGGAACTTCAGCTGCTCAATGGTTTTCAGCTCGTGTTCGATCTGCGCGTAGGCGCGCGGCGCACGTTCGGGCGGGCCGTACCGGTCCAGCGCGCCCAGCATCACCAGGTGGCGCAGCCAGCTGTCTTCGGTGTGGCCCGCCGGGACATCGAACGGGGGCAGTTGCGGGGCGATCAGCGCCAGCTCGAAGGCGCACTGCTCGCCGAGGTCGGCGGCGGCCGTCACCGCCTCGGGCCGGTGGGCGAACAGCCGCGCCATCTCTTCCCCCGATCGCAGGTGTGAACCGCCCAGCGGGGCAAGGAAACCCGCAGCCTCGTCCATCGAGTGCCGGGCCCGGATCGCACCCATCGCCATGGCAAGCCGGCCGCGCGACGGCTCGGCGAAATGCGCGCCGGTGGTGGCGACGAGGTTCAGTCCGAAACGGGGCGCCAGCGCGGCCAGTGCGGCGTTGCGTTCGTCGTCGCAGGGTTGGCCATGGTGGGTGAGTTCGACGCTGACCCGTGAGGCGCCGAACCGGTCCACCAGATCGGCCAGCGCCCGCTCGGCCGCCGCCGGGCCGCCGTCGGAGAGCGCTTGGCGCACATGGCCTTTGCGGCATCCGGTGAGGATGTGCCAGTGGCCGCCCGCCGCTTCGGTGAGCGCGTCGTAGTCGTAGCGCAGCTTGCCCTTCTCGCCGCCGGCCAGATGCGCTTTGGCCAGCTCCCGCGACAGCCGTCGATAGCCTTCCGGCCCGCGGGCCAGCACCAGCAGGTGCGGTCCGGGTGGGTCCGGTTCTTCGGTGCGATCGCCGCCACTGAGCGACAGTTCGGCGCCGAACACCGTCTGCACACCCAGTTCCTTGGCCGCTTCGGCGAAGCGCACCACCCCGTAGAGCCCGTCGTGGTCGGTCAGCGCGATGGCGCGCAGATCGAGCCGGGCCGCCTCCTCGACGAGTTCCTCCGGCGTGCTCGCGCCGTCGAGAAAGCTGTACGCGGAATGCGCGTGCAGCTCGGCATATGGAATAGAGGAGCCGGGCTTGCGCACCTCTATCGCCTGATACGCCCCGCGCTTGCGTGACCAGGCCGGGCTGTCGCCGCCGTCGCCCTGCTGTTCGTCGATGGGCCAGCCGGCGCGGCGCGGCTTGCCGGTGAGCACCCGCTCCATTTCCGTCCAGCTCGGCGGCCCATTGTGCCAACCCACGCCTACAGTCTATCGAACAATTGTTCGATAGAAATGGGGCCCGTCCGCCTCACGCTTTGCCTCCCTCGGGTGGGTCGGGGTCGCCGCGGAGGAGTTCTTCGGGGTGGTGGGCGTGGTTGATTTCCGGTGGGCCGGTGCCGTCGGTCCAGCCCAGGCGGCCGTTGTCGGTGACTTCGGTGTGTAGTTGGCCGTCGGTGACTCGTTTGTGGTCAGGTGCGCAGGCGAAGAACAGGTGATCGGCGTCGGTGGGGCCGCCGGCGGCCCAGTCCCGGTCGTGGTGCACTTCGCAGTGATAGCCGGGTTCGGTGCAGTTGGGGCGGGTGCAGCCGCGGTCGCGCGCGTAGCAGATGATGCGCTGATCGGCGGTGGCCAGACGTTTTTGCCGGCCCAGATACAGCGGGCGCCCGCTGTGCTCGTCGAACACCGCCAGGTAGTGGATGGCGTCGGTGGCCATGCGGATCAAATCGCGCATCGGCAGCGCGGTATGCCCGCCGGTGCGCGCCGGGGGCGGCATCGGGAGGTCGGGGTTGCCCACGGCGTGGGCGGCCTGGTTGAGCTCGGCCAGCGTGGTGGTCGCGATGACGGTGACCGGATGGCCCCGATGTGACCCCAGTCCTCCGGAGGCGAGGCCGGCTTTCAAACCCAGTTTGAGCCCGTCGTGGCAGCGCTGGGCCGGGGTGCGCTCATCGGGCACCTCGGCGGTGCTGCCGTCGGGCAGGTGCCGGCCCGGGCGCACCGCCGCGCTGGCCGCCTCCACATAGCAGCGGGTTTCCGGGTCGATCCAGCCCTGCAGCCACGACATGCCGTCGCGCTGCTGGGGCCCCAGGTTCAGGCCGCGCCGGCGCGCCCGATCCGCTTCGTCGAAATGCCCGTCGGGGTTGAAGATCTCGTCGATCTTGCCCGCCGCGGCCCTGACGATATGCGCATCGTTTTTCACCGCCTCGCGCACCAGGCTGGCCTGCACCTCGCCGCGGTCCTGCGGGGAGACACAGGAGGGCAGCTTGTCCATCGCCGTGCAGATCACCCGCAGGTGATCCTCGCCGAGCCGCCCGCCCGCCAGCGCCTCGGCCACCAACGCCAGCTCCGGCGCGGTGGGCGGGCCGCTGATCTGGCGGCGCGGACGCAGCCGCGCGGCGGTCTTGAAACGCCGCTTGATCTCGCCGGGCGGGATCCGCAGCCGCGCCCACAGCCGATCCTTGAGCGCGGGCACCATCGCCGTCTCATCGGGCGGATCGGCGATCTCGCCGAACACCCGATACATCAAGCCCCGGTTAAGCCGTTCCTGGGTTTCCAACCGCTCGGCCAGCTCCACCCGAAAATCGTTGCCCACCCCATCGGAGGACAACGCAGCCATCTCCGCATAGGCGCCATCCACCACATCGGCCAGCGCGCGAAACCGCTCACGCGCCGCCTGCCCGGTGAGGAACTCCGCCATACCCCGACGCTATCGAACACATGTACGAAGCAAGACCCGCACGCCGCGGGCACCACACATCTGTGGATCAACCCGCCACTGGGGATAACCGCCACCACCACACCCGCACATGTCAGACCCCTGTGGTAAGACCCCTCCTTGCCAGATCAGCAATATATCTTGCCAAGCCACCGATGACCCCGGATGGTGAAAGCAGGAGGTTCACACCGTGACCAGAGACCTGAACAACCACTATGACGTCGCGGTAATCGGCGGCGGCGCAGCGGGTTTGAGCGGGGCGTTAATGCTCGCACGAGCGCGGCGGTCGGTGATCGTGGTCGATGCGGGCGCTCCACGTAACGCCCCGGCCGCCGGTGTGCACGGACTGCTGGCGCGCGACGGGATGACACCCGTCGAGCTGCTGGAGCGCGGACGGGCGGAGGTCCGCGAGTACGGAGGCCGGCTCGTCACCGGCATGGTCACCACCGTGACGCGTGCGGACGACGGGTTCGCGGTCGAGACGAGCGACGCGCAAACCCTGCACGCCCGTCGCCTGCTGGTGACCACCGGCCTCGTCGACGAACTGCCGGACATCCCCGGCCTACGGGCCCGCTGGGGAGTCGACGTCCTTCATTGCCCGTATTGCCACGGCTGGGAGGTCCGCGACCGCGCGATCGGCGTGCTCGCTACCGGGCCGCTGTCGGTGCACCAGGCCTTGCTGTTTCGGCAGTGGAGCAGCGACGTCACCTATTTCACCCACACCATGGCGCCGCCCGATGACGAGGACGCTGAGCAGCTGGCGGCCCGCGGCATCACCGTGATCGACGGTGAGGTCGCCGCACTGGAGATCGTCGACGACCGCCTCACCGGGGTGCAGATGCGGGATGGGACCGTCAAACCCCTTGCCGCAGTGGCGGTTTCGCCGCGAATGGTGGCACGCGCCGACTTCCTGGCGGAGCTCGGCCTGCGTCCCGCCGAACATCCGGCCGGCCAGTACATCCCGTGCGACGCAACAGGTCGTACCGAGGCGCCGGGAGTGTGGGTCGCGGGGAATGTCACAGATCTGGCCGCTCAAGTCGGTGGCGCCGCGGCCGCGGGAGCGAGCGCGGCCGCTCACATCAACGCCGACCTCGTCGCGGAGGAGACCCGCCGGGCCGTCGCCGCCCGTCGTGACCCGTTTTCGACGCAGGCGGAAGCACGGGTCTGCGAACTGGTACTCGGCGACCGACGCCATGGACTGGAGACGACGCCATGATCGAACTCGACAAGACGTTCTGGGAGGAACGCTGGCGCCAAGCCCAGGGTCACGGCGCGGTGCAAGACTGGCCGCCCAATCCCCAGCTGGTATCCGAGGTCGATGAGCTGACGCCCGGCGACGCGCTGGACGCGGGATGTGGCCAGGGAACCGACGCATTCTGGCTGGCCGCACGCGGATGGCGGGTGACGGCGGTCGATTTCGCCGACGCCGCGCTTCGGCGTGCGCAGGCGAACGCGGAAGCGCTCGACGACGCCGTCGCCGCCCGAATCGACTGGCGCCAAGCGGATTTGAGCGTCTGGACGCCACCCGAGGAGCATTTCGACCTGGTCTCAAGCCATTACGTGCACGGCGTGAGCCCTCGCGATGACCTGTTCCGCCGGCTGGCCAGCGCGGTGAAACGCGGCGGCACGTTGCTAATCGTCGGCCACCATCCGCTGGACCACACCACCATTTCCGGCCTGTCGCCGGAGGTGTACTTCAGCGCCGACGATGTTGCGGCCTGCCTCGAGCCCGACAGCTGGGACATCGTCGTGGCCGAGACCAGAACTCGGTCGGCCACAGACCCGCACGGCCGCCAGATCACCCTGCACGATGCCGTTCTGCGGGCACGTCGACGCGCATAGTGGTATCAATCCGGTATCATGCGGTCATGGGCATGACGCTGCGCACCAGCGCTGAACAAACCGAAGCGCTGCGCCGACAGGCCGCCGCAGAGGGGCGGTCGATGCAGGCCGTCGCATTGTCGGCGATCGATGAATACATCGAACGGCGGACGCACAAGGCGGAAGTCGCCGCGGCGGTGCAACGCGTCGTGCGCGAGGAAGCCGCGGTCCTTGGGCGGTTGAAGGACGCTTGACCGAATATCTCGATCTCGACGACCTGATCGACATCGCTCGTGCGGCCGTCGGCCCAGACGCCGCGGTCGCGGATTACGGTTTGTTGGAATCAGCGCTGGCGCGGCCCCGGGCGTCGGTGTTTGGCCGCGATGCGTACGAGGATCTCCACCTCAAGGCCGCTGCGCTGATGCACTCGCTGGCACGAAATCACGCGATGGTGGACGGAAACAAGCGACTCGCATGGACCGCCTGCAGGACGTTCCTCGCCATCAACGGCCAATGGATTCGCGCGCCGGAGGATGACCGCTTCGAGTTCATCATCCGCGTCGCCACCGGTGCACTGCCCGATCTGAACGCGATCGCCGAACAACTCCGCGCCTGGAGCTACGAAGAGTGAATCGCCGTCACGGCAGGTCTTCTGGCGTCAGCTGATCCCGCGGGACGACGACCATCGGCACGTCGAGCACGCGCAGCATCTTGGCCGCCGTCGACCCGATGAACAGCCGCTTGGGCATGCTCAGCCGGCTCGAGCCGACCATGATCACATCGCCCTCATGCCACTCGAGCTTCTGGACAGCCTCCTCGACGGTGGACCCGTCCACGACCGTCGCCGTCACTGGAAATCCTTCCGGCAGAGCGGTTTTCGCAGTCTCCAGCGTTTGCCGGGCATGTGCCAGCGCACGCTGGCGGACGGCGTCGTCGTCGCCGCGCAGCGCCCCGTACATCGGGTCCAACGCCACCAACGAGACCAACCGCAACGGTGTGCCCGCCGCCTTGCTGGCCCGTACGGCGGTATCCAGCACCAGATCCGCACCCTGGCGCTCCCCCAACGCACACGTCACCTCGCGCACGCGTTCGACCTTCGAGTCGCGGGTTCCCCGCGGCGCCACCGCGACCGGCACCGGTGCCGAGTGCAGCAGCTCATTGACCACCGAACCCAACGAGAACGGGCCCGCGATGCCGCCGCCCGATCCGCCCACCACAATGGCTTCGGCCTCGAGGCGGCCGGCCTCCTTGATCAGTCCCTCGGCGAACGAATCGTCGAAACTCACATGGCCATGGGCGACAACATCATCGGGCACCGACGCCAGCACGTCGGCAAGCCATTTGTTCGCCTGCTCGGCGAGGACCTCCTCGTATCCGCCGGTCGACACCAGTGTCGGCAGCGTTCGGTCGGGCGGCAGCACCATGCATGCCTCGACCTCGGCGCCCAGGGTGCGCGCGAACCGCACTGCGAGCGCCATCGCGTCCGCACCGCCGGGCGTGGCCAGATAACCAACGACCAACTTCATGGGCCGATCCTGTCAACCTGCGGGCGTACTTATCGGCGCTTCGCCAAATTACGCGGTGTACTCCGCAGCTCCGTCTTCGAGCACCAGCCGCGTGTTCGAGCCGTCGGGCGCCGACGCCTCCGTACGGAACACCGCCTGCCCGTCGCCGGTGCGCCAGATCGACGTCGTCAACGTTTCACCCGGGAACACCGGCGAGGTGAACCGCGCGTCGATGGCCTTGATCTTGGTGGCGTCGCCGCCACCGAGTTCGCGCACCAACGCCCGGCCCGCGACGCCGTATGTGCACAGCCCGTGCAGGATCGGCTTGGGGAAACCGGCCAGTTCCTTGGCGAACCATGGGTCGCTGTGCAGCGGATTGCGGTCGCCGGAGAGCCGATACAGCAGCGCCTGATCCTCGCGGGTGGGCATGGCAACACGGAAATCGGGCTCACGGTCAGGGATTTCGGGCGCCGCGGGCCGCTGCCCGGGCTGACCGCCGAAACCGCCTTCGCCGCGGATGACGGCCGTCGTCAAGGTCTCGGCGACGACATCGCCGCTGTCCGGATCGCTACCGGTGGCCTTGAGCACCACGATCGCGTTCTTGCCCGGGCCCTTGTCCTGGATGTCGGCGACCTCGGAGACGACGCGCAGCTTGCCGGCCGGCGGCAGCGGCCGCAACACCCGCACACCCTGCGATCCGTGCAGAAGCATGCTGAAGTTGAACGTGCCGATCAGCCCGGCCGCGGCGAACGGCGAGCACGCGATGACGGCGTAGGTGGGCAGCACCTGTTGTTCGATGCCGTGGCTGTTCTCGGTGGTGAACGCAAGGTCGTCGACGCCTGCGCCCACGCCAAGCGCGTAGAGCAGCGTGTCGCGGTCGGTCCATTCGAAAAGGTGCGGCTCGGTGGTTTTGCCTACGGCGTTGGGGTCGATCGGCATGGGCGCTTCCTTCCTAGCGGTCTGAAACGGACCATAGCCGCTCCGCAGTGGAGCACGTCACATGCGGTTGACCTTTGTGGCGTGCGGGGCCACCATGGCTCGCATGCGCTATGTCGTTACCGGCGGTACCGGGTTTATCGGCCGCCGAGTGGTATCGGAACTTCTGGAACGCGACGACGACGCCGAAGTGTGGGTGCTGGTCCGCCGGACCTCGCTGACCCGGTTCGAACGCCTCGCGATGGACTGGGGCTCCCGAGCGAAACCGCTGGTCGGCGACCTGACCGCGGCCGACCTCGGCCTCAGCGATGAGTCGATCGCCGAACTGGGCGCCGTCGACCATGTGGTGCACTGCGCGGCGGTGTACGACATCACCGCCGGCGACAAAGAGCAGCGGGTCACCAACGTCGAGGGCACCCGGGCGGTGATCGAGTTGACCAAGCGGCTGGATGCGACGTTGCATCATGTGTCGTCGATCGCGGTGGCCGGCAGCTACCGCGGTGAGTACACCGAGGACGATTTCGACGTCGGCCAGGATTTGCCCACGCCGTATCACCAGACCAAGTTCGAGGCCGAACTGCTGGTGCGCACGACGGCGGGCCTGCGCTACCGCGTGTACCGGCCGGCGGTGGTGGTCGGCGATTCGCGCACCGGCGAGATGGACAAGGCCGACGGCCCGTACTACTTCTTCCCGATCTTGGCGAAGATGGCGCGGTTGCCCCGATTCACGCCGATCGCGCTGCCCGACTCCGGCCGCACCAACATCGTGCCGGTCGATTACGTCGTGGATGCGCTGGTGGCGCTGATGCACACCGAGGACCGGGACTTTCAGACGTTCCACCTCACGGCACCGAAAACCATTGGGCTGCGCGGTATTTACCGGGGCGTTGCACAAGCCGCCGGGCTGCCGCCGCTGCGGGGTGCGCTGCCGCGGACGGTCGCGACGCCGGTCACCCGGGCGCGAGGCCGCGCGAAGGTGGTGCGCAACATGGTGGCGACGCAGTTGGGCATTCCCGGCGAGATCCTCGATGTCGCGGACTTGATGCCCACCTTCACCGCCGACAACACTGCAGAAGCGTTGCGCGGCACCGGGATAACCGTTCCGGAGTTCTCGTCGTATGCGCCGCGGCTGTGGAAATACTGGGCGGAGCACCTGGATCCGGACCGTGCTCGGCGCGACGACCCGGCCGGCCCGCTCGTCGGGCGGCACGTCATCATCACCGGGGCCTCTAGCGGCATTGGGCGGGCATCGGCGATCGCGGTCGCCGAACGCGGCGCGACGGTGTTCGCGTTGGCCCGCAACGCCGAAGCGCTCGACGACCTCGTCGCCGAGATCCGCGCCGCCGGTGGCCAAGCCCACGCATTCACGTGCGATGTCACCGATTCCGCGTCCGTCGACCACACCGTCAAGGACATCCTCGGCCGGTTCGGCCACGTCGATTACCTGGTCAACAACGCCGGCCGGTCCATCCGCCGCTCCGTGGTCAACTCGACCGACCGGTTCCACGACTACGAACGGGTGATGGCCGTCAACTACTTCGGCGCGGTGCGCATGGTGCTGGCGCTGCTACCTCATTGGCGGGAACGACGATTCGGTCACGTGGTCAACGTGTCGAGCGCGGGCGTGCAGGCGCGCAGCCCGAAGTACAGCTCGTATCTGCCCTCCAAGGCCGCGCTGGACGCATTCGCCGAAGTGGTGGCGACCGAGACGCTGTCTGATCACATCACGTTCACCAATATCCATATGCCGCTGGTGAAGACGCCGATGATCGTGCCGTCGCGGCGGCTCAATCCCGTGCCGCCGATCAGCGCCGAACACGCCGCGGCCATGGTGGTGCGCGGTCTGGTGGAGAAGCCCGCGCGGATCGACACGCCGATGGGCACGCTGGGGGAATTCGGTAATTACATGACGCCCAAGCTGTCTCGGCGGATACTGCACCAGCTGTATCTCGGCTTCCCCGATTCACCGGCGGCGCGCGGCGAGGAAACCCCCGAGCCGCAACGCATCACGCCGCGTCGCCCCAAGCGGCCGGGCGCGGGCGGCCAAGACGATGCGGGCGCTGCGGCCGGTGACGCGGCCGATCACACGACCGGTCAAGCGCGCGGTGCGTCTGGTGCCCGGCGTGCACTGGTAACGACGTCGTCCCAGGTACGCATCGCCAGGTCGACGGTCGACTCGAGCTGCTGCAGTGTCGCCCCGTCGCGGGCCTGGATCGACAACCCGTACAACACGGTCATCATGAATGCGGCAAGCGCGTCCGCGTCCAGGTTCGCGGGTAGCTCGCCGGATTTCATGGCGCCCCGGATGCGACCGAGGAGCCGCTGTCGGTCTTCGTCGCGGCACTTTTTGAGCAAATCGCGCAGCGGCTGGGTTTCAGTCGAATAGGCGATCCCAGCCAGCACGATGAGGCAACCGGGCGGCGTGTCCGGATCGGCGTATTCCCGCACGTTGTCGCGCAGCATGGCGTCCACCGCGTCGCGCACCGACCCGGGCCGCTCGAGCGCCAGCGTGGTCGGTGAGCGGTCCGGCGCGTTGTAGTAGGCCACTGCCTCGCGGAACAGATCCTCCTTCGACCCGAAGGTCGCATACAGGCTCGGCGCGTTCAGACCCATCGCCTCGGTGAGATCGCTCACGCGAGTGCCCTCGAAACCCCGCTCCCAGAACACCTCCATGGCCGCCTGTAGTGCGGTTTCCCGGTCGAAGGCGCGTGGACGGCCTCGGCGCGGGGTCACTTGACGGGGTTCGGGCATACTTGCGAGTCTATATTTGTAGTAAATGTTACAAAATGATGGGAGGGCAGCATGTCGTTGACCGGAAAAGCGGCACTCGTCACCGGTGGTAGCCGTGGGATCGGTGCCGCGATCGCGCGACGACTCGCCGCCGAGGGCGCAGACGTCGCAATCACCTACACGTCGTCGGCCGCGCGAGCCGCCGAGGTCGTCGACGCCATCAAGGCGAGTGGTGCTCGCGCCCTTGCGATTTCGCTGGACAGCGCCGCCCCTGACGCCGGGCGGGAGGCGGTTGCGCGCGTCGTCGACGAGTTCGGGCGACTGGACATCCTGGTGAACAACGCCGGCATCTTCCCCAACGGACCGCTGGAAGAGATCAGTGTCGACGACATCGACCGGACGCTGGCGCTGCACGTCCGCGCGCCGCTGCTGTTCAGCCAGGCCGCCGCAGCCGTGCTGCCCGACGGCGGACGCATCATCACCATCGGCAGCAACCTGGCCGACCGCACGCCCTACCCGGGCATCACGCTGTACTCGGCATCGAAGGCCGCGGTCGCGGGGCTGACGCGCGGGCTGGCCCGCGACCTGGCGCCGCGACGCATCACCGTCAACGCCGTGCAACCGGGAAACACCGACACCGAGATGAATCCCGCCGACTCGGCCGACGCCGCTGCGGATTTGCCCAACATCCCGCTCGGCCGGTTCGCGCACGCCGACGAGATCGCGGCCGCGGTGGCCTATCTCGCCGGGGAGGAGGCCGCGTATGTCACTGGCACCACACTCACCATCGACGGCGGCTACAACGCCTGAACTGCGAGGGAGACAACGGATGTGGTGGGGCCTTCTGATTTTCGCCGGATTGCTGGAGATCGTGTGGGCGCTGGCGATCAAGCAGTCGGAGGGCTTCACCAAACTGTGGCCGAGCCTGGTCTGTGTGGTGGCCGCGGTGGCCAGCTTCGTGCTCCTCGCGGTGGTGGTCCGGCATCTGCCGGTCGGCACCGCCTACGCGGTGTGGGCGGGTATCGGCGCGGTGGGCGTGGCAATCGCCGGCGTGGTGTGGTTCCACGATGCGCTGACGCTGTGGCGCACGACGTTCATCACGTTGATCGTCGTGGGCCTGGTGGGTCTGCGGTTCCTGGAGCAGTAGGGTTGGCGGCGTGAGCGCCGAGCCCGTCTTCGCCGACGTCGATACCGGCGTCGACGACGCGATGGCGTTGGTGTACCTGCTGGCCAGTCCCGAGGCCGAGCTGGTGGGTATCGCATCGACGGCGGGAAATGTTGGCGTGCAACAGGTCTGCCGTAACAATCTGGGGCTGCTGGAGCTGTGCGGGGTCACCGGTGTTCCGGTGTCGATGGGTTCGGCGACGCCGCTGTCCGCGCCGCTGCGCACCGCCGAGGACACGCACGGGCCGGAGGGCCTGGGCTACGCGCAGCTGCCCGCGACCGAGGGGCAACTGACCGCGTACGACGCCGCCGAGGCGTGGGTGCGGGCGGCGCATGCGTATCCGGGCGAGCTGATCGGCATCGCAGTCGGGCCGCTGACCAACCTGGCGCTGGCGTTGCGCACCGAACCCGCACTGCCCAGACTGCTGCGGCGACTGGTGATCATGGGCGGCGCGTTCGACTATCGCGGCAATACAACACCGGTAGCCGAGTGGAACATCAGCGTCGACCCCGAAGCCGCCGCCGAAGTGTTCGCGGCGTGGGGGTCGGAACCGAATGCGCAGCTGCCAATTGTGTTGGGGCTGAACCTCACCGAGAACATCGCGATGACGCCGACGCTGCTGGGTCAGCTGGCGGCGGCGGCCGGCTCCCCCACTGCGCCGATGAGCGAGCGCGACGAGCGGGGCACCCGGTCGGCGGCCGCCAACCCGTTGATTCGCGTGCTCGAGGACGCGATGCGGTTCTACTTCGAATTCCACTTCGACTGCGGCGATGGCTATCTCGCGCATCTGCATGATCCGCTGGCCGCCGCGGTGGCGCTGGATCCCGAGCTGGTGAAATGCCGGCCGACGACCGTCGACGTCGAGCTGACCGGGACACTCACCCGCGGTATGACGGTGGCCGACTGGTCCGGTCGATGGGGACGAAATCCCAACGCGCTCATCGGTGTCGACGTCGACCCTGCTGCGTTCTTCGACCGGTTCATCGTGCGGGTGGGGGCGTTCGCGCGCCGGCTGACTCATTCGTAGATCCCTTCGAGGTACCACCGCCGCTGGCGATAGCACAGCAGCAGCGCTTGCGCCGGATCGCCGTCGAGCAGCACCTGCGCGCGGGCGGTGCGGCCCTTCGCCCCATCGGGATCCCACCACCGCTCGTCGACGGGCCAGGGACCAGTCCACCACGCCAGTCGCTTGTCGCGACCCGGAGCGGCCAGCCGCGCGGGATCGGCGGAGAACATGCCGCGGCTGGTCACCCGCACCGGATTACCCTGCGCGTCAAGCAATTCGACCGGATCGTCAAGCAGGACGGTCGGCGACGGCTCGGGCAGTTGCCCCGGCCACGGTTGACGCGGGTCCGCCCGCGGCACGGGGTCGTCGCCCAGCGGCGTGAAGGTGATGCGCTCTGCGGGTCCGCGTCCGCCGGACAACACCGGCACCTGCACCGCCTCCGGCCCGAGCAGCCCCTGCACCCGCACCAGCGCGCGGCGGGCGCGTAGCCGGTCCTCGTCACCCAGCCCACCCCACAGCGGCAGCTGCAGCGCCCCGGCCGAGACCACCTCCACCGGATGCAATCGCAGCACAGTGATTTCAGCGGTGGGCCGGTCGTTCGGATTGCGCCGGTTCAGCCAGCCGTCCAGCTGCCAGCGCACCCGGTCCGCGGTGGCGTCCTCGGTCAACGGCTCGGCGCATCGCCACACCCGTTCCAGCTCTTCGCCATTGGCGGTGACAGCCCGGATGGCCAGCCGCGTGCATCCGATACCGGCCGACTCCAGCCCGCGGTGCAGGGTGCTGGCCAGCGACCGTCCCGCGAACGCGGCCGCATCCACCCGGTCGATCGGCGGGTCACAGTTCATCACGGCGTCGAGGTCGGTCGGTGGCTCACGACCCGACGGTCCACGGGTGGGCTCCCCGCGCGCGAACCGGTGCGCCGCCACGGCGTCGGCCCCGAAGCGAGACGCCACGTCGGTACGGGACAGCGCGGCGAATTGGCCGATGTTGCGAATTCCCATGCGCCACAGCAGATCAGCCAAGTCTTCGCGGCCAGGGGCGGCCAGACTCGGCTCGGTGGCCAATTGCCGGATGGACAGCGCGGCCAGAAACGGCGCATCTCCCCCGGGCTCGACGATGCGGCCGGCGCGGGCGGCGAATACGGCGGTGGGCAGCTGATCGGCAATGCCGACCTGGCATTCGGCCCCGGCCGCGGCCACCGCGTCGACCAGCCGTTCGGCGGCGGCCTGCTCGGATCCGAAGTAGCGGGCGGCCCCGCGGACCGGCATCGCCAGCAGGCCGGGCCGCAAGACCTCGGCGCGCGGCACCAGATCGTCCACCGCGGCGATCACGTCTTCGAAATGGCGAGCATCGCGGGCCGGATCGGCGGTGACCACGTGCAATTGCGGGCAGCGCGCCTGGGACTCGCGTCGGCGCAGACCCCGTCGCACCCCGGCCGCCCGGGCCGACGCCGAACAGGCGATCACCCGATTGGCCAAGGTGACCGCGACCGGGTCCGTCGGCGTCAGACGTGCCGCAGCCGCGGCGGCGACCGCCGGCCAGTCCATGCACCAGATCGCCAGAACGCGAGACGTCGGTCGAGATGGCACTCCTACTCACCTACTGCGTGTGCACCGACGATGCGTCCCCGCGCCCGGGTGGCCAGCCGGACCCGGCCGATGCGGCCAAGCCCAGGGCGACCGGGACCACTGATCTCATAGCCGCAGACCCTGGCCTCCAGCCGAGCCGAAGCGCCCTGCCAGTCGCCGCCGGTGACCAGCAGCGTGCAGCCCTTCTGCCGGGCCCGGGCCGTCACCACGCGGGCCCGGCTCGGCGGCACCGAACGTCCGGCCAGCCCGAGCACCACCAGATCCATTCCGTCCATCAGCACCGAGGCCACCTCCACCGGATCGGCGCCCGGATCGGGGATGACGGCAAGCCTGCTCAGATCTGCACCCATCTCCACGGCCGCCAGCAGACCCATGTCGGGCTGGCCGACGATGGCCGCGTGCCCGCCCGCCGCCGTCACCGCCGCCACCATGCTCACCGGAAGGGACCGGGCCCCCGACACCACCGCGACCGTCCCGCGCGGCAACGGGGCGGGAAGGAGTTCGGCCAGCGATTCGGGCAGCGGCAGCAAAGATTCCGAGTCGGGCAGCGGATCGACGGACGGCGCTGCACCCCGGCGTCCGTCGCCGACTTTTCCGGATACTGCCGCTATCTTGCGTCGTAGGCGTTCTACCTGTTCAGCACGGTCAAGCCGACGCTGGTCAAGGTTCGTCGCTGCTGTCACAACAGCACCTCCTGCAGCACCGGTTTCATCCCTGTGTTCGAATGTATGTTCGATGCCTTGAGTAAACACCTGCCCACCGACACCGGTCAAGCGAGGTGCGGCGCTGGGTGCCCCACGTTAGAGTTCCCCCTGTTGACCATCGGGGGACACGTAAAGGACGCACCATGACGTCAAGTCGTTTAGCTCGTCGGCTCGCCCTCACGGCGGGCGGCGCCGCGATCATCGGGATGGTTTCGTTGACCGCGGCGTGCGGTGAAGCCGAACAAGCCCCCGAGGAAACCACGCCCACCACGACGACGACGACCACGACGACGACCACGCCGCCGCCCCCACCGCCGGTCGAGCCCACCGAGAAGGCTCCGCGCATCGATCCGGGCGGGCCCAACCCGTTCTCGCCGACGGTGCATGCGCCTCCGCCCCCCACCGCCGTTCCGGGACACCACTAGCACCGAGCCGGCTTGCGCGCCGTCTCGCGTCATCGGCTGCTGGCACTCATCGCGGTCGGCGTCCTCGCGCTGGGCGCCGACGTTCGGGTCACGCCGCACACCTCGGCGGTGATCGGCGGTCCGTACGCGTTATTGCTCGGCGCCTCAACGGATCTCGGGCCTGCCCGCAGCGGTCCGGTTCAGCTCACCGTCGCCCTGCATAACACGTCACGACCCGACGGACTGATCAACTGGGCACGCGACCACGCCATGTCGGTGCGCTGGCGGCCCAGCGACGAATGGGCGATCGTCGAGGGCGCGCCCGACGCCGTCGCCGACGCGTTGGACGTCGACATCCACGACTACCGTGGCAGGCGCGGTCAGGTGTTCTACGCGTCTCCGCTGCAGCCGTCGGTGCCCGAGCAATTGCGCAGCGAGGTCACCGAACTCGGCCGAATCCTCGGCTACACGCCGCACCGGATGGCGCGGCCGTCGATCCTGCCGCTGGACGTCCCAGACCAGGGGTTGACGCCTGATGCCTTGCTGACGACCTACAACGCGCAGCGGCTCGCGGCCGAGGGCTACACCGGTAAGGGTGCCACGATCGTGATCTTCGCGTTCGACGGCTACCGTCAGGAAGACCTCGACATGTTCGCGACCACTTTCGGATTGCCCACCTTCACCCCGATCCTGGTCGGCGGCCAGCCCGGTGAACCGCATGGTGAGACCATCATGGATCTCCAAGTCGCACATGCCATTGCGCCGGATGCCCGCAAGGTGGTGATCAATGCCCGGCCGACGGTGGAGGGTGACGGCGCGTACGAAAAGATCGGGCAGCTACTGGAATCGGCCGATCGGCAGTTCCCCGGCGCGGTGTGGAGTTTTTCGATCGGCTGGGGTTGCGACAAGCTTCTGACCGCCGCCGATCTGGCCCCGGTGCGTTCGGCGTTGGCCACCGCGCAGTCGCATGGAACCACGGCCTTCAACGCCAGCGGCGACCTCGCCGGCCTGGAATGCAAAGGCGGACAAGACTGGTCGTCCCCGCCCGGACGCGACGACATCGGCTTGGATTCCGTCGCCTCGCTGCCCGAGATGACGAGCGTCGGCGGCACCACACTGTCCACCGACGCCGGCGGTGGATGGTTGGCGGAGCAGGCGTGGTTCGATGTGCCGCTGTCTCAGGGCACCGGCGGTGGGGTGTCGGCGCTGTTCGACCGGCCGGACTGGCAGCGGGACGTATCGCAGGACCGCCGGTTGACTCCCGATGTGTCGGCCGTCGCCGACCCCTTCACCGGCGTCAAAATCGTGTTCGGACAAAAGATTCTGGTCGGTGGCGGCACCTCGCAGTCGGCACCGATCTGGGCGGGGCTGACGGCGGTGATGAATCAATATCTGGTCGAGCGCGGCGGACGCCCCCTCGGGGCGATCAACCCGTTGCTGTACCGGATGGCCGCCGGCGCGCCGCTGCCGGGATTTCGCGATGTGACGCTCGGCGGGAACGCGGTTGGCAACGCCGGGCCCGGCTACGACGCGGTGACCGGACTGGGCACACCGAACGTCGACAATCTCGTCCGGAATCTGCTCGTCCTGCAGAAGGCGGCGCAATGAGCACCGGCAACGACGGCGTGCCCACCATGGAGTGCAGGGTGTGCCAGACCGATGTCCCGGCGGGCACGTTCTGTGGACTCTGCGGTGCGTTCCTGACGCCGCAACGCGGAAACGGCCCAGACTGGTTGCGGATCAGGGCCTTTGGCGCCGCTCCCGGTGAGCACCTGCTGCGGCTGTCGGTGACCAGCTCGCTGTTCCCGCAGCTGCCGCAGCGCTCCCGATCGACCTTCCTGGTCGGATTGCTCGTGCTGTTGGCGACGCTGGGCGTCTTCACGCTGCTGCGACTGCCCGCCGCGCTGATCGCCACCGCCGCGCTCGGACTGCCGCTGTTGTTTCTCATCTATCTGCAGGAGTCCGACGCGTTCCGCGACTTCCCGAGGCGGGTGTTGGCGCTCACCGCAGCGCTGGGCGTCGGGCTCGGCGTCGGGTGGGTGTTGTTGACCGGCACCGACTTCGCCGACTCCTACGACATCCCGCTGGGTGACCAGATCAGCGAGGTCCACCTATTCCAGCACGGGCTCGGCGTGCCGATCGGCGGGTTGATTCTCATGCTCGTACCCACCTTGGTGGTGCGACTGCTCCGCTCGCCGGATCGAGAAACGTTGGACGGCTTTGTCATCGGCGCACTCGGTGCGCTCACCTTTACCGCAGCCGCCACGCTGGCCCGACTGGCACCGCAGCTCAGTGCCGGGATGGTGGACCGCGCCCGCCCCATGGCCGGGATCATGGTCGAAGCCGGAATCCGCGGCGTCGCAGTGCCATTGACCGCAGCGGCAGCAGGTGGCCTCATCGGTGCGGCGCTGTGGTTCAGCCGGCCGCCGAGCAAGGCGCACCAGCACCCCGGCTACGTCCGCATCGCGCTGGCGTTGTTCGGGCTCGCGGTGCTGGCGATCTACGCCGGGCTCGGATTGGTCGACGTGGCACGGGTGCCGCAGATGCTGCAGCTGGCAATACATCTCGCCGTCGCGCTGTTCGCCTTGCTCATGCTGAGGGTCGGATTGCACCTGGCGCTCCTGCACGAGGAGCATGACGAGATACACGCCGACGAGCCGTTGCTGTGTCCGCACTGCGGGCACGTCGTGCCCGATATGGCGTTCTGCCCGGCGTGTGGGGTGGCCACCCGCGCATCGTCGCGGTCATCACGTGCTGCTCGTCGCCAGACGCGGCCGCAGCGCAGAGTCGACGGCACATGACCGCGCCGTCGACGTGGCCGGGCTACGCGGTTCCGCCGGGGACATACACGGCGCCGCCGGTGCGGCGTACGTCGCCAGCCCGGCTGGTATTGATCTGGGCTGTCGGCGTTTTGGTGGTGGCCGGGGTGCTGGTCGCGGTGTCGGCAGAAATGAGTGACCCACCCGCACGGTACGTGTGCCCGCCGGACTGCGGCCGTCCACCGATGGGTGAGCCGGTGGCGACCAACCCCTCGTTCACCGCCCCCGACGGCACCTTCTCGGTCTCGTATCCGGCACCGGGGACGGCATATGAGATCACCACCGACGCCGACGGGGTGACGGCGGAGTTTGTCGGCGGCGACGGCGGCACCATGCAGTTGTTCAGTCAGCCCGCGAATGGACGGCCGCCGGAAGACATCGCCCGGCAGCTGGTCGATGAAACCTATCCCGACGCCCAGACTGTCTACGAGATTCCCAATGCGATGGTGGGCTATCAACCGGGATTCGGGATGGTGGCTGACACCTGGCCGCAAGCGGCCACCGGCAGCTATACCCGAATGCGGCTGGTGGTGATGGTCGCGGTGAAGAACGACCGTGCGCTGATCGCCGCCGCGGCGGGCCCCTACCGCGAGTTCGGACCCGACTTCGGCTCCGGCAAGCCGTCGGGCGCGAACCTTCAGCTCGCGCTGGACATGGGCAAGTACGTCAACAGTTTTCGCTGGCGGGGCGATCCGCCGCGGTAAGAGCGTTGACATCACGAAATGTTGTCATTGACAAATGTCATCATTCGCTGTTGTACTCGATGAGTGCCGGGCATTTTTGGGACGTCCAACAAGCGCAGCCACCTGGCGGCGGCGGTGGTCACCGGAGCGGGCAGCGGGATCGGCTCGGCGTTCGCCGTTGAGCTCGCCCGCCGCGGCGGACGCGTGGTCTGCAGCGACATCGATGATGCTGCCGCGCAGCGCACGGCCGCCGAGATAGCCGCCAACGGTGGCGACGCGATCGCGGTGCACTGCGATGTCTCCCGTATCGATGACGTGGAATCGCTTGCAAAGCAAGCGCAAACGTGGTTCGACGGTCCGCCGTCGTTGGTGATCAACAACGCAGGCGTCGGCGCGGGCGGCCAACCGATCGGCGAGATTCCGTTGGAGGACTGGTCGTGGGTGTTGGGCATCAACCTGTGGGGCCCGATCCACGGCTGCCACGTGTTCACACCGATGCTGCGCGAGGCGGGATACGGCGGCATCATCAACGTCGCATCGGCGGCGGCCTTCGGCGCCGCGCCGGGGATGGCCGCCTACAACGTCAGCAAGGCCGGGGTGTTGTCGCTGTCTGAAACCCTGGCCGCCGAACTGTCGGGCACTGGGGTCAACGTCACGGTGCTGTGCCCGACGTTCGTCAAGACCAATATCGTCGAATCGGGCCGAATCAGTGAACAGTCCACGCAGCTCGCCACCCGGCTGATGCGCTGGACCGGTTTCTCCGCCGAACGCGTCGCGCGCATGTGCCTGGACACCAACGACCGCGGCGGCCTGTACTGCATGCCGCAGCCTGATGCCCGGATCGGTTGGGGCATCAAGCGTTTCACGCCGGGAATGTACACCCGCGTCGTCGGCCTCGCGGCCCGCAACACCATCGGATAGGAGGACGCCATGGCGATAGACATGGACGCGATGCTCGACAAGATCAAGGACCGCCAGTGGGCCCTGGCCGACATCGACTGGGACGCACCGGGTGCCGAGCTGATCACCGACGAGCAGCGGCCGCAACTGAAGGCGTTCATGGCCGACCTGTGCTGGATCGAGAACATCGGCGCCCGCGGGTTCGCCGCCTTGGCCAAGAAGGCGCCGACGCCGACGATCGCGGAGATCTACCGCTACTTCCACGCCGAGGAGCAGCGCCACGCGAAAGCCGAACTGGCGCTGATGAAGCGGTGGGGCATGCTGGAAGACGGCGAAGTCCCCGAACCGAACGTCAACATCCGGCTGGCCATCGACTGGCTGGACCGCTGGGCGGACGACATGCCGCTGTCGCTGCTCGGCACGGTGATCCCGATGCTGGAGGTCGCCCTGGACGGAGCGCTGCTGAAGTTCCTGCTCGACGAGGTTCATGATCCGGTGTGCCACCAGGTCTTCGAGAAGATCAACAACGACGAGTCACGCCACCTCGTCGTCGATTTCGAGGTCCTCGACATGATCGGGCACGCGAAGATCCGACGGTTGGTGATCGATTTCGTCGGCCATCACGCCACTCCGGGCCTGATCGTCGGCGCGATCACAGGCGCACCTCTGATCAACAGGATCCGCAACGAGATCGTCGCGATGGGCATGGAACCCGAGCGGCTGTACAAGGCCGTGAAGCGATTCAAAGAACTCGGCGATCAGGGCGAAAACACTTGGCGGGTACCGACATACCGATTCCTGCGGCGCTACGCCGGCGTGGTCACCAACCCCCGCCATCCATACCACCTCCTCGCCAACTCGATGGTCTGGGTCTCCGACCGCTACCCGCGGCAGCTGCTGCCCAAAGTTCCGAGCTGGGTCAAAGAAGTGACCCACGAGCCGGCGGCCTGACGTGCCCGCCCGCGTATACGACACCCTCATCGTCGGCGCCGGATTCACCGGCATCGGCGCGGCGATCAAGCTGACCCAGGCCGGCGTCGACGACATCGTCATACTCGAGCGCGACGAGCGGGTGGGCGGAACCTGGCGCGACACCACCTATCCCGGTGCGGCGTGCGACATTCCGTCGCTGCTGTACTCGTTCTCGTTCGTGCCGAACCCGACGTGGTCGCGGGCCTACCCGCCGGCAGAGGAGATCCGGCGGCACATCGAAGCCATGGTCGACCGATACGGCCTGCGGCGCCACCTCAGGTTGGGCGTGGAGCTCACCGGCCTGACGTTCGACGAAGCCGAGGGCGTGTGGATCGCCAACACCAAGGGCCGCAAACGGTTCCGTGCCCGCACGGTGGTGCTGGCGTCGGGCCCGCTCCCGGATTCCAGCTTCCCCGACATCCGCGGTATCGACAGCTACCAAGGACACAAAATCCACAGTGCGCGATGGGATCATGACTACGACTTCACCGGCAAGCGCGTCGCGGTCATCGGCACCGGCGCCAGCGCCGTGCAGATCGTGCCCGAGCTCGTCAAGCAAGCCGAGTTCGTCAAGGTGTTCCAACGCACCCCGGGGTGGGTGCTGCCGCGCCTGGACATCGCCATGCCGCCCATCGCCCAAGAGTTGTTCGCGAACGTCCCTGCGGTTCAACAGCTTGCCCGCGAGGCGCTGTTCTGGGGACACGAGGCCAGCGCCACCGCGCTGGTGTGGCACACACCGCTGACATCGCTGGTCGCGCGGCTGGGCAAGGCGCATCTGCGCATGCAGGTCAAGGATCCGTGGCTGCGACGACAACTCACCCCCGACTTCGCCCCGGGGTGCAAGCGCATGCTGATCTCCAGCGACTATTACCCTGCGCTGCAACGCGATAACTGCAAACTCATCGCCTGGCCCATTGCGACGCTGAGCCCGGCCGGCATTCGCACCAGCGACGGAGTCGAGCACCACCTGGACTGCATCGTGTTCGCCACCGGCTACGACGTGCATCTGACCGGACCGCCGTTCCCCGTCACCGGACTGGGCGGGCGCTCCCTGGCCGAGGAGTGGGCGCACGGCGCGCAGGCCTACAAGAGCATCAACGCGCACGGCTACCCGAACCTGTTCTTCATGACCGGGCCGAACTCCGGCCCCGGGCACAACTCGCTGCTGGTCTACGTGGAAGGGCAGCTGGACTACGCCGTCAAGGGCATCACCACAATCCTCGGCAACGACCTGCGCTATCTGGATGTGCGCGAGGATGTGCAACGTCGCTACAACGACCGCATCCAGGCGCGGCTCGCCAAGACGACGTGGATGTCGGGGTGCCGCAGCTGGTACCTGACCGCCGACGGGTTCAATGCGGCGATGTATCCCGGATTCGCCACGCAGTATCTTCGACAGATGCGGGACTTCCGATTCGGGGACTACGAGGCGATCGAACGCGACGCGCGTCGCGCCGTGTACGCGTCGGGCTGAGATGTCCGCCAGCAGGCAGTCACGCCCACAGGCCGGCCCGATCGGCGCCATCCTGGCGAACCTGCGCCGGCAGTCACGCGACGTCGTCGAGAACGCGGTGTCGCAGTTGTTCGACGCGGCCGTGCGCCAGTCGCACGGCACCGAAGGCTCCGGCGAGTATCGCATCGAGGAACTGGCGCGGCTCGCGGGCACGACGACGCGCAACATCCGCGTGTACCGCGACCGCGGGCTGCTGCATCCGCCGCTGCGTGTCGGTCGGCTGGCCCTCTACAACGACACCCATTTGACGAGGCTGCGACTGGTGACGTCGTTGCTCGATCGCGGTTACAACATCGCGCACGTGCACGAGATGCTCAACGCCTGGGAGCAGGGCAACAACCTCGCCGACGTGCTGGGGCTGGAATCGGCGATCGTGGGGACGTGGGCGGCGGAGAAGCCCGAGACCATGGCGCTTTCCGCGGCGCAGGGGCTGATCGACGACGAGGCGGCCTTCGACCGGCTGGTGGCAATCGGGCTGATCCGCATCGACGGCGAGAACGCAACGGTGTTGCGGCCCAAGCTGATCGAGGCGTTCAACGAGATGCGTGGCTACGGCGTCAGCTTCGACACGTTGATCGACATTCACGAACAGGTGTTGCCGCACATCGACGAGATCAGCGGCATCTTGGTGCGCGCCGGCGCCGAGCATGTGCTGCAGCGCATCAAGCCCGGCGAAGCCTTGCCCGCCGATACCGAAGTCGCCGAACTGATCACCATGCTGGTGCGATTCCGGACGCAGGCGGTGGCGGCGGTGACGGGCACGCTGGCGCATTCGATCGAATCGACGATCGAATCGCTGGTGGGCGAACTACTCGCCGAACTCATCGAACAGTCCCGCGACTGACCCTGCCGAGCAGACGCAGGCCGTCACTCCCATTCGATGGTGCCGGGCGGCTTGCTGGTGACGTCGAGCACCACCCGGTTGACCTCGGCCACCTCGTTGGTGATGCGCGTCGAAATGCGTTCCAGCACTTCGTAAGGCACCCGGGTCCAGTCCGCGGTCATGGCGTCCTCACTGGACACCGGACGCAGCACGATCGGGTGGCCGTAGGTGCGGCCGTCGCCCTGCACGCCCACCGACCGGATATCGGCCAGCAGCACCACCGGGCACTGCCAGATCTGGTTGTCCAGCCCGGCTGACGTCAGCTCCTCACGCGCGATCGCGTCCGCGCGTCGCAACGTCTCCAGCCGCTGCGCGGTCACCTCCCCGACGATCCGGATGGCCAGACCCGGGCCCGGGAACGGTTGGCGCGCAACGATTTCCTCAGGCAGGCCGAGCTCGCGTCCGACGGCGCGCACCTCGTCCTTGAACAACAGCCGCAGCGGTTCGACGAGGGTGAACTTGAGGTCGTCGGGCAGGCCGCCGACGTTGTGGTGGCTCTTGATGTTCGCGGTGCCCGACCCGCCGCCGGATTCCACCACGTCGGGATACAGGGTCCCCTGCACCAGAAACTCGACCTCCGAGGCGCCGCTGGAGATGTCGCGCACCGCACCTTCGAACGCGCGAATGAATTCGCGGCCGATGATCTTGCGCTTGCCCTCGGGGTTGGTCACGCCGGAGAGTGCCTCGAGGAATCGATCGGCGGCGTCGACGGTGACGAGCTTGGCGCCGGTGGCGGCGACGAAGTCGCGTTGCACCTGGGCCCGCTCCCCCGCGCGCAGCAGGCCGTGGTCGACGAACACACATGTCAGCCGGTCGCCGATGGCGCGCTGCACCAGCGCGGCGGCCACCGCGGAGTCCACCCCCCCGGACAGCCCACAGATGGCGCGCCCGTCACCGATCTGCTGGCGCACCTGCTCGACCAGCTGGTCGGCGATGTTGGCGGGGGTCCATGTCGCGCCGATGCCGGCGAACTCGTGCAGGAAGCGGCTCAGCACCTGCTGACCGTGCGGCGAGTGCAGCACTTCGGGGTGGTATTGCACGCCGGCCAGTCCACGGGCGCGGTGTTCGAAGCCCGCGACCGGGGCGCCCGCGCTGGCCGCCACCACTTCGAATCCGTCGGGCGCTTTGGTGACGGCGTCGCCGTGGCTCATCCAGACCGGCTGGGTGGCGGGCAGATCCGAATGTAGCTGCCCGCCAGTCACTTTCAGTTCGGTGCGGCCGTATTCGCTGGTGCCGGTGCGCTCGACGGTGCCGCCGAGCGCCTGGGCCATCGCCTGAAAGCCGTAGCAGATGCCGAACACCGGCACGTCGAGGTCGAACAGCGCGGGATCCAGCTGCGGCGCGCCATCGGCGTACACACTGGCCGGCCCGCCGGACAGCACGATCGCCTGCGGATCTTTGGCCTTGATGTCCTCGACGCTGGCGGTATGCGGGATGACCTCGGAGTACACCCGCGCCTCGCGAACCCGGCGGGCGATCAGCTGGGCGTATTGCGCGCCGAAGTCGACCACGAGGACGGGACGGGAGGGGGCTGCCTGCACCGGTTCAGTCTAAGGGCGGGGTCTTCGGCCTAAGAATGCCGCCGCCGTGGTGTCGACGTGCTGAAGTGGGTAATGACCTTTGCAGAGAAAGCGAGGTTTATCGTGCTGGGCCTGCCCGACACCGTGCGCGCCTGCCTGTTCGACCTGGACGGGGTGCTCACCGACACCGCAAGCGTGCACAAGAAGGCCTGGAAAGCCATGTTCGACGGCTATCTGCGGCAGCGGTCCGAACGCACCGCCGAACCGTTCGTCCCGTTCGACATCGGAGCCGACTATCTGACCTACGTGGACGGCAAGAAGCGCGAAGACGGCGTCCGCGCGTTTCTGGCCAGCCGCGGCATCGAACTGCCCGAAGGAAGCCCCGACGATCCGCCGGGCGCCGAGACCGTGCACGGGCTGGGCAACCGCAAGAACGAGGCGTTCCATCAGACGCTGCACAACGAGGGCGTCGAGGTGTTCGAGGGGTCCCGCCGCTACCTCGAAGCGGCCACCGCCGCGGGCCTCGGCCGCGCCGTGGTGTCCTCCAGCGCCAACACCCGCGAAGTGCTCGAGGTCACCGGCCTGGACCAGTTCATCCAGCAGCGGGTGGACGGTGTGACGCTGAGCGAGGAGAACATCGTCGGCAAGCCCGCGCCGGACTCCTTCCTGCGCGCCGCGCAGCTGCTCGACGTCCCCCCTGCCGAGGCCGCGGTGTTCGAAGACGCGTTGTCCGGCGTCGCGGCCGGCCGCGCCGGAAACTTCGGATACGTCGTCGGCGTCGACCACGTCGGGCAGGCAGATGAGTTGCGGCGCAACGGCGCCGACGTCGTCCTCACCGATCTCGCCGAGCTCCTGTAGCGCCATGATGATCACCGATGACGCCTTTCCCGTCGAACCCTGGCATGTCCGCGAGACCCGCCTCGATCTCGAGCTACTCGCCCAGTCGGAGTCGCTGTTCGCGTTGTCCAACGGACACATCGGATTACGCGGCAATCTTGACGAGGGCGAACCGCATGGCCTGCCGGGCACCTACCTGAACTCGTTCTACGAAGTGAGGCCACTTCCCTACGCAGAAGCGGGATTCGGCTATCCGGAAGCCGGCCAGACCGTGGTCGACGTCACCAACGGCAAGATCATGCGGCTGCTGGTGGACGACGAACCGTTCGACGTCCGCTACGGCGAACTGATCGACCATGAACGAGTTCTCGACCTGCGCGCCGGCACCCTGACCCGTCGCGCGCACTGGCGGTCCCCGGCGGGCAAGCAGGTGAAGGTGACGTCCACCCGCTTGGTGTCGCTGACCCAGCGCAGTGTCGCCGCCATCGAGTACGTCGTGGAGGCGCTCGACGAATTCGTCTGCGTGACAGTGCAATCCGAACTGGTGGCCAACGAGGACCAACCGGAGGTCTCTGCGGATCCGCGCGTCGCGGCCGTGTTGGAACACCCTCTGCAGGCCGTTCACCATGAACACTCCGACCGCGGCGCCCTGCTGATACACCGCACGCGCGGTAGCGCTCTGATGATGGCCGCCGCGATGGAGCACGACGTCGAGGTTCCCGGCCGGGTCGAGGTCAGCACGGACTCGCAGGACGACCTGGCCCGCACGACGGTGATCTGTGGGCTTCGGCCCGGCCAAAAGCTGCGCGTCGTCAAGTATCTCGCGTACGGGTGGTCGAGTCTGCGTTCGCGGCCCGCGCTGCGCGATCAGGCCGCGGGCGCTATCACCGGGGCTCGCTACAGCGGCTGGCAGGGCCTGCTGGACGCGCAGCGCGCCTACCTCGACGAGTTCTGGGACTGCGCCGACGTCGAGGTCGAGGGCGACCCCGACTGTCAGCAGGCGGTGCGGTTCGGGCTGTTCCACGTGCTGCAGGCCAGCGCCCGCGCCGAACGCCGCGCGATCGCGGGCAAGGGCCTGACCGGGACCGGTTATGACGGCCACGCCTTCTGGGACACAGAGGGTTTCGTGCTGCCAGTGCTGACCTACACCAAACCGCACGCCGCCGCCGACGCGCTGCGTTGGCGGGCGGCGACGCTGGATCTGGCCAAGGAACGCGCGCAGCTGCTCGACCTACAGGGCGCGAGCTTCCCATGGCGCACCATCCGCGGCCAGGAATGTTCGGCGTACTGGCCGGCAGGCACCGCCGCGTGGCACGTCAACGCCGACATCGCGATCGCGTTTGAGCGGTATCGCGTTGTGACGGGCGATGATTCGCTGGAGCGCGAATGCGGGCTGGCTGTACTGGTCGAAACGGCGCGGCTGTGGCTTTCGCTCGGACACCACGACCGGCACGGGGTGTGGCATCTGGACGGCGTGACGGGGCCGGACGAGTACACCGCCGTGGTCCGCGACAACGTGTTCACCAATTTGATGGCAGCGCACAATCTTCGCGTGGCGGCCGACGCCTGCACCCGTCATCCCGAGGCGGCCTACGACCTGGGTGTTACCACCGAGGAGACCGCCGCGTGGCGCGACGCTGCGGCCGCCGCGCATATCCCGTATGACGCCGAGCTGGGCGTGCATCCGCAATGCGAAGGCTTCACCACCCTGCGGGAGTGGGACTTTTCGGCCAACACCACCTACCCATTGCTGATGAACGAGCCCTATGTGCGGCTTTATCCCGCGCAGGTGCTCAAGCAGGCCGATCTCGTGCTGGCGATGCATTGGCAGAGCCACGCCTTCACCCCCGAGCAGAAGGCCCGCAACGTCGACTACTACGAACGGCGTACCACACGCGATTCGTCATTGTCGGCCTGTACGCAGGCGGTGATGTGCGCGGAGGTTGGGCATTTGGAGCTCGCACACGACTACACCTATGAGGCCGCGCTGATCGATCTGCGTGATCTGCACCAGAACACCCGCGACGGCCTGCACATGGCGTCACTGGCCGGCGCATGGACCGCGCTGGTCGCCGGGTTCGGCGGCTTGCGTGACGACGAGGGTGTGCTGTCGCTCGATCCGCATCTGCCCGATGGCATCTCCTGCTTACGATTCCGGTTGCGCTGGCGGGCTTTTCGACTCACCGTCGACGCCAACCACGCCAATGTCACCTATACGCTGCGCGACGGGCCCGACGGTGCGCTGACCATCCGGCATGCCGGCAAGGATCTCGAACTGTCCACCAGCACACCGTCAACCGTCGAGATCCAGCCGCGCCATCCCCTGCTGCCGCCCCCGCTGCAGCCACCGGGCCGCGAGCCGGTGCGCCGGCGCGGTCCGCTGAGCACGGGCTAGCCCACGCGCCGGCGCTGCAGCTCCGGGTTGGCGCAGTGGGCCAGCGGTTCCCCGCGGAGGTACCGGCCGACGTCGGCGGCGACGATCTGCGCGGCCTTGTGCGCCACCTGACGGCTGGCACCGGCGACGTGCGGGGTGATGACCACATTGGGTGCGGTGAGCAGAGGGTCACCCGGCGGGATGGGTTCGGCGGCGAACACGTCGAAGCCCGCGCCGTACAGCCGCCCGGACGCCAAAGCCTCGACCACGGCGTCGTCGTCGACAAGCGCGCCGCGGGCGCAATTGACCAGCACGCTGCCGCGCGGCACGGCGGCGATCTGCTCGGCGCCGATCATGCCCTTGGTCTCGTCGGTGACGCGCGCGTGCAGCGAGACGATGCGCGATCGCGACAGCAACTCGTCCAGCGTCACCTTGGTCGCCACTCCGGCCACCGCATCGTCGGTGACGTACGGGTCGTGCACCAACACGGTCGCGCCGAGCGCGGTGAGCGCCGCGGCGACCCGCCGCCCGATTGCACCGAACCCGATCAAACCGACTGTGCTGCCGTCGATTTCGATGCCGCAGTTCTCGTATGCATAGTAGTCGCCGCGCCAGGTGCCCGCGCGCAGATCTGAGTGCAGGTCCGGGATGCGGCGCGCCGCGGCGAGAATCAGCGCGATGGTGTGCTCGGCGGTCGCGGCGGCGTTGCGGCCCGGCGCGAACGTGACCGCGACACCGTGCCGCGTCGCCGCCTCGATGTTGGCGTTGACCGGGCCGCCCCGGCTGACACAGAACAGCTCGAGGTCCGGGCAGGCGTCGAGCACCTTCTCGGTGAGCGGGGCCATCTGGGTGACGCAAATCCGCGCGCCGGCCAGCGCCTCGATGAGCTCGTCTTCCGTGCCGGAGGCCTCGTCGACCTCGGCGACCCGGCCGAACGGCGTGTGCGGCCAGGGCAGGGTGAGCTCGCGGATGGTGACGTCGTCGCCGGATTCGGCGCGAACGGCATCGGCGAGCAGCCAGGGCAGGACGAAGTGATCGCCGGCGGCTAAGACGGTCGTGGGCATGGCGGTGACCTTTCCGTGTCGATGGGTCAGTGGGTTCGGATCGATCCGGGGATCAGCTCGATCGGGGTGTTGAATTCCAGCAGCGCGGTCTGCCCGTCGCGCAGCCTCAGCATGGTGAGCCCGGCATTGCGCATGAACGGGAACAACCGGCGGTAGTTGGCCAGCGGGATGCCCAGCAGCTGGCACAGCACCAGCCGCAGCACGGTGGTGTGCCCGACGATGAGCACCTTGCCGTCCGGCTCGGCGACGCAGATCTCGTTGAGACAGGCCAACATTCGTGCGACCGCGTCGCGGGGGTCCTCGCCGCCCGGCAGGTGGTTGGCCACCGGGTCGGCGACGAAGGCGTCGAACGCGTCGGGAAACTTGTGCCGCATCTCCGCGGTGGTGAGGCCTTCGCCGTCGCCGAAGTCGAGTTCGACCAGCCGCTCGTCGACCTGCGTGGCCAGGCCGGTGGTGTCGGCGACCCGGGCGGCGGTGTCGCGCGCCCGCCCGAGCGGCGAACACCACAGCGCGGTGAGGCCGGCGTGGCGCGCCCATTCACCGAGCAACCTCGCCTGCTCGACGCCGCGCTCGGTGAGCGCGATGTCGCTTCTGCCTGCGTAGCGGTTCTCCGCGTGCCACACAGTTTCGCCGTGACGGGTCAACACCAGCTGAGTCATCACGCTCCCCTCCGATGTGCGTGTGCCGCGACCTCGGCCGGCAGCCAGCCGCGGCGGTTGAGTTCGTCGACAAGCTGCAGATAGGGCTCGGTGAATCGGTCGCCGGGCCTGGGTTCGATGACCTCCCGCACCCGCACCATCGTGGCGGCGACGTCGTCGGCGCGGCGGCCGACGGACGCGGCCAGCACGGCCATGCCGACCGCCGGTTCGGCGTTCTCGACCAGTTGCACCGGCCGGCCGAGCACGTCGGCGCGTAGCCCGCACCAGTAGCGGCTCTTGGTGGCGCCGCCGGTGAGCGTGAGCGGGCCATCCGTCGGGGCACCGAGAAGGTCGAGGTAGTCGAAGCAGAGCCGCTCGATGAACGCGACGCCCTGCAATAGCGCGGCGTAGTGGTCGATCTCGTCGACGGGTTCGCCGAGCACGAATCCTTCCGCGTCCGGCGCGGTGAACGGGAATCGCTCGCCCCGTGACACCAGCGGGTAGGCGATCACGCCGGCGGGCTCGCGGCTCGCTGCCGCGCGATTCAACTCCTCCAGGTCGCGGCCCGGGTAGTGGGCGGTCAGCACGCCGGCGCCAGTGCTCGACGCGCCACCGGGCAGCCACCCGCCGTGCGGCGCGCGATGCGAGTACACCACCCCGAGTGGGTCGTCGAGCAAATGCTTGGTGACGCCCTTGAGCACCAGCGTCGTGCCGAGCACGGAGTTCCACGCGCCGACCTCGAGGGCACCCGCGCCGAGTTGGGCGGCGCAGCCGTCGGTCATACCGGCCACCACCGGCGTGCCGACGGGGATGCCGGTCAAGCGGCGGTTGGCGGCCGCCGCACTCGAACTGGTCACGCCGGGCCAGACCATCCTCATCGACGACTCGACCACTTGCCTCTACCTCGCCCAGCGGCTGCCGGAGCGGGCGCCGATCACCGTCGTCACCCACTTCCTCGCACTGATCAAGGTGCTCGCCGGCCAACCCGGCGTGAACCTGGTCGCGCTGGGCGGCACGTACTACCCGTCCTATGACGCGTTCTTCGGGGTGCAGACGGTCGACGCGGTCGCGGGCATGCGCGCCGATCTGCTGTTCATGTCGCCCACTGCGGTCACACATGGTCGCTGCTACAACCAGACCCACGAGACCGTCGCGGTGGAGCGCGCGATGATCGACGTCGCCGCGCGGCCGGTGCTACTCGCCGACCACACCAAGTTCACGCGGCAGGGCCTGTACCTGTTGGCGCCGCTCACCGCGTTCGACACCGTTCTCGTCGACCCCGGCCTGCCCACTGCGGAATTGCGCGGCATCCGCGAACTCGGCGCGCGCGTTCACGTCGTCGGCTCGTCGCGCTGAGCGGATTGTCCTTGGCACCGTGTGGCGTTCGCGCAGCTATCCGCGTCGTGCCGCGTCATGCCACTTCAACGACGCGGGCACCAAGTGCCATGCGACGCGAATCGCCGACCGCACGCTGCGATAGGCCGTCTCGTCGGCGGCCGACCATGCGATGCCGAATCGGTCCCGCACGCCGGCCGGTAGGCCACCGAATATGACCAGCCGCATCGGCACAGCCAGCGCGGCGCGCACCGGCCAGGTGGGCAACAGCCGATCGGCGAGCGGTCGCAACCGCGGATGCGCGGGCAGGTGCGGGGATGTGCTCATGTCGGGTATCGCGACGCGATTGATGACGTCGATCAGATAGTCGGACGCCGGGTTGGGCTCGAGAACGTCGCGGCAGTAGCGGTCGAACTCCGCGTCGAATGCCCTTCGGTCAGCGGGCACGACGGAATCGCTGACCCCGTAGCGGCGATACCACTCGCATCCCTCGTCATAGAGCTGCTCCCACTGCGCATCGGTGAGCCGGTAGCTGTCCCAATAGCGGGCGACGCGGTCGACCATCCGTTGAAACGTGGCGTGCGCCCACCAGTACGTCTCGGGGTTGAGTGCGTGGTAACGAGTGCCATCGGGCATGTGCCCCTTGATGTCTCGGTGGTAGTCGCGTACTTGTGTGCCGGTTGTGGCGGCATCGGGACCGTCGTAGACCGTGCCGAGAATCCCGGGCAGGGAACGGAATACCCGATCGACGGGGTCCTCGAAGAAGTTGGAATGCTCGATCAACGCATACCCAATGGCCGGATGCATCGTCTGCAACAAGCCCGCCGTGCCGCCTTCGAAGGCGATGCGCAGATCGCCCGCCCACCGCCACAGCAACGAGTCAGCGTTCAGCGTCACGGCGTCGACTCTGCCGATCTCAGTCAACTCGTGCGCCCGCCGTCGCTGATGGCAACTGGTTTGCGTTTCGGGCTGCTGCGGCCCAGCAACCATCATGCCGCCTCCGCGGCAATACCGCGGCACACCATGTCGACGGTCGCGCGCACCCGCGCCGCCAACACCTCACGATCGGGCTGATGGCCATGGCGCAGCATCACGCCGAACGGAATCGCGACGACGGAATCCGCGGTCGCTTCGACATCGATGTCGCCTCGGACGTACCCCGCCGCGATGCCCGCGCGCAAAAGTCCGCTCAACACCGCGGCACCCTCATCGAAACCGCGGCAGAACTTCTCCGTCATCTCACGGTCGACGCCACAGCTCTGCAGCAGCATGAGGCGAGCGAGCCGCGGATCCTCGGTGAGCAGGTCGATACAGGCCAACCCCAAATTGTTCGAGAAGTCGCGGAACTCGGCCAGTGATGTGGGCGGTCCCGACAAGGTCTGGCCGATCGTCGACATGATGCGGTCGATGGCGTGGCGAACGACGTGTTCGAGGATGTCGCGCTTGTTCTCGAAGTAGCGATAGAACATCGAATGGCCCGCCCCCAGTCGCTTCGCGATGTGGGCGATCGACGTCTGGTGGTAGCCGCGGTCGGCGAACTCGGCAAGTGCCGCCTCGATGACTTCTTCGCGAACCAACTCGCTTCTCTTGAGCCGTTGACGCTCGGCCATCCGCGTCGCTGCCTGGTCGACCATGCGGCGAGAATAGCCCACTTCCGACAATCACTCGCAAAACGGAATGGATTGTCACAAACTGATTGACTTGTTCCGCACCCGGCATTAGCGTTCCGCACAGAGATGGCAGCAAACCGACCGAGGGAGACGATGTGACACAGCCGTCGGGAGCCGAATGGGGCGTGCCGCCCGTGACCACGGGAGAGCCGTGGTGGGCGTGGACAGTGGTGGCAGTGCTCGTCGCGTGCCTTGTCTTATCGCTGGTCTACGTGATCATGCTGACCGTCCGCCGCCACGAAGACGCACTCATGTACTGGCTGATCATGCTGGGCGGGGTCACGGTGCTGCCGTACTTCGTGGAACCGTGGCTCGACGTCATCGGTGCCACCACCTACATGACCAATGCTCTGCCCTATGTCACGATCGCCGACCGGCCGCTGCCGATCTTCGTCCCACTGGTGTGGGTGGGCACCGCGCCCACCGCGCTGATCGTCTACTACATGATCAAGAAGGGCTTGCCGGCGTGGACGCTCATTGCGTTCGCGTTGGTCTTCGGGATCGTCGAATGCATCGGTGAGATGGTCAACGTGCACTTTGGCCTGATGCTCTACTACAGCAACAACGCGTTGGTGTTCGGCGTACCGCTGCCCAGCCTGGTGCAAAACGGCGGATTCCTGGTCATCATCGCCTGGGTGCTGCTCCTACTCCAGCCGCACATGCGCGGATGGCGTTGGGCCATCATCCCGTTCGTTGCCCCCGCGGCATACCTCGCCTACACGATCGTCTGCACGCTGCCCAGCTACTTCGCCATCCACATGGGACTTCCCCCGCTGCCGTCGTGGGCGCTGGCCATCGTGTCGACGGCATTGAACCTGCTGGCCGTGGTGCTGGTTGCGCACTCACCGACAGTGCAGCGCTATCGCGACGAGGCCGACGCCCGGGTGATCGGCCGTCAGGCGGTGGACCGGCAGCCCGCACTGGCATGAACGCACCGCAACTGGCCAGTGCCACCCCGACGACGAACGGATGTCCGGTGAGCGCAACGTCGAGCGCCGTCGAACCGAACCGCGACTCGGCCGGTCAGCCGGGGCCATTGCCGCCGAATCCGACCGTACGCCAAGTCCGTGAGGCCAGCAGTGCCCAGGGACGTTGGGCGTCGTTGAAGACCGACCCACTGTGGTTGACCCGCAGCCCCCTACCCTTGCTGTCGGCATCCATGAGAGGGCTTGGGGCGCCGACGCTTTCGCCGCCTGGGCCGCGGGGATTACCGCTCGTCGGCTGCACCCGCGCCATGCGCCGGGAACCTTTCGAGTTCTTCCGGCGCTGTACCGCGGAGTACGGCGATATCTACCGGGTCCCGGTGCCGGCCGGGAACCTCGTCGTCGTCAACCATCCGGATTACGCAAGCCACGTCATGGACGACGCGACCGGGCGGTACAGCATGATCGGCCCGTTCGGCATCGTGCCCTCACTCGTCGGGGCGGCCATCCCGATGCTCGAGGGCGGGAAGTTCCGGCAACGCCGCAGAATGCTGATGCCGATGTTCGGACGGCGACATCTCGCTCGCGTGGCCGATGTCATCGCCGACGAGTTCGTCACCCGGATCGACAGGTGGTCGGCGTGGGCCGGGACCGGCCAGGTCGTCGATCTGCAGCACGAGATCGCTCAGGTGACACTGCCGGCGTTTCTGCGGGCGATGTTCTCCTCGTCGATCACCGAGCAGGAAATCCGCAACACCGATGTCGATCTGCGCACCTTCATGTCGCTGATGGCCGCGCCGACGCTGATGAGCCCGCGCCCCAAACTCCTTCCGTGGCCCGGACGGACCACCGCGATCAAGTCGATGCGACGGCTTTGGATGCTGACCCGGCGGCTGATTCGGGACCGACGTACCCATCCTCTCGACACGCCAGATCTGCTGAGCCTCTTACTCGATGCGCGCTACGACGACGGTTCGCCGCTGTCCGAACGCGACCTCAGCATGGAGCTGATGATCCTCATGGCGGGCGGTTACGAGACCGTCGTCGCGTCACTCTCGTGGACCCTGGCGCTGTTGCTTGCCCACCCACAGCATCTCGAAAAACTCTATGCCGAGGTCGATGCGCTCGACGGTGCGATGCCAACCCCCGACGACCAGCCCCGCCTTGCCTTTGCGCGGGCGTGTTTCGATGAGGGCCAACGGCTGCAGGGGCATCCACTCAATCCGCGGTTCGCGATGGATGACGACGTGATCGGTGGTTATCTGATACCGCGGTACAGCATCGTCGGGCCGTCGCTGTATTCGATTCACCGCGACCCGCGGTGGTGGCCGGATCCCGAGATGTACGACCCGACTAGATTCACTGACGAATCGGCGGTGCGAGCACGTCCGCGGTTGGCATTCATGCCATTTGGGTCCGGACCGCATCACTGCATCGGCACCGGTATGGCCTACATGAATGCCCAATTCCTGTTGGCGCTCATCTTCCAGCGCTATCGGCTGAGCCTGCTACCCGGGTGGACGCCGGAGCACCACTTCAACTTCTCGGTGACGCTCAAGGGCGGATTGCCGATTACCTTGGCGCGTGTGTGAGATGGCCGATTCCTCGGCACCCAAGATGGTCCTCATCCTGGATCAGGACACGTGCATGGGCTCGGGCTACTGCGCCAACGCATCTCCGCGCCTGTTTCGGATCGCTGCGGACGGAGTTGCCGAAATATGTACCGGTGACACCGCGCGCGGACCGGTCGAATTAGCTGATCAGGACGTCGAGGACGCGCGGCACTGCGCCGCCATCTGTCCCTCAGGCGCCATCACGGTCGCGCGGCGCTGACGGCGCGCGGGCAGCGTTACAATGAGCGCGATTTGTTCATTGTCACTGCAAGAAGGGGCCCGTCCGTGGATGTCAGTCAGCTCGCGTCTGGCGCCACGCTCGGCACGGATCCCGAGCAACAGCGGCTATTGCACGCCGCGCGCGAAGAGTTCGTAACCCACGGGTTTCGCCGGACATCGGTCGGCGATATCGCACGCCGCGCCAAGGTGTCCCGCCCTACCGTGTATCGGCGCCTCGGGGATAAGGATCAGATCGTGCGCGCGGTGGTGCTCACCGAGGTGGTCGAATTCTTCACCAGCATTTCGGTGCACGTACTCGCGAAACCGACCCCGGGCGATCGCGCCGTGGAAGCGTTTGTCCTCGGGATCTCGGCATGTCGAACCCATCCGTTAGTGGCGGCGATTCAGAAGTTCGAGCCCGAGACGCTGGGATCCCTTGCCTCTCCGGAGTTTTCGGGATCGATGGAAACGGTACGGATGGTCATCGCCTCCGTCCTCGCGGGCCCGAACTTCCCGTTCGACGCTGCGGTGCGCGCGGCCGAATTGCTGGTCCGCATAACGGTTTCGCTGCTGCTTGCACCGAGCGACGTCCTGCCAGTGGACACCGACGAACGAGCGCGCTGGTTCGCGAGAACCTATTTCGTTCCGCTTATCGAGGCTTCCGCCCAATCGGGCCCGCCGTGACGCGCTGGGATCAAGTCGCGTCGCACCCCACAGCGAGCGCTAACGCGTCGCAGACCTCCCGCATACGGTTCGGGCCAAGTGTCGTCACATGTTCGGCGAGGGTGGCCTTCCATGCGTCGCCGAGATTGTCCAGGCTTACCGCGCAGCGCACCGGCATTCCGTCATCCTCATCGAGGACCACTTCGGTTGGGATGCCGCGCACGGTCCGGGAGATGGACGCGATCGTCACCCGTTTGAGCACCGGAATCGCGGCGTCGCGGGTCAGCACGAGGACCGGTCGGCGGCCCCATTCCGGATGTTCGAGGTAATAGACGCCGCCGCGGGTCACCACGGCTCGAAGCCCGCCGCGCGTTCTTCCCGGTTCAGCTGTCGCTGCTGATCGGCGGTCAGCACGGTCAGCAACTCGCCGACATCTCCCCACTCATCATCGTCGAACTCGCCGCCCTGCGGCATCCGCGAGTAGCCTTCGACGATCTGCCGGTCGATCTCCGCCGTTCGATCCGCCGCGAGGAACGCCTCGATCGCCTCACGAATCAACTGCGACCGCGACACACCTGTCCGAGCCGCACGCTTGTCGAGTTGTGCTATGAGGTCTTCGTTCAGCTGCACCATCGTCTGAGTCCGCGCACTCATAGGCATATGATAGCCCTATTGCTAATGCCGCGAGAGCGCTCACGCCGAGGACTTGCTCCGGAACTCCGAAAGTGCTTCCGCGACCGCGTCCGCGCCACCGTCCCACTGGCTCGACGACGTGATGCTCGGGAAGGGCAAGCTGAATCGGCGGTGGCCGTCTGGGGTGCCGCTACGGCCGAGCAACCGCAGCGCCGGCATCGCTACGCGCGCGGCCAGCGTCATCGCCCGCATGACGGGCAGCGACGGTGCCGGAACGCCGACCGGCGACATCTGGATGGCGATGTACAAGATGTCCCAGTCGGTGTCGATGTGACTGATCTTCCAGTCGTCGGTGACCATATAGCGGTCCACGCCAATGAAATTGATGCACTTGCCGGTGGGCGGGACCACGATATCGGTGGCCGGCACACGCACCGGGCCGGTCCAGCGTGCGACACCGCGCCACGGAATGACCACCCGCCACTGGCCGTCGAAGTAGTCGGCGTACGGCAGCGACCGGACAGTGCCGTCCTGCGGGTAGAACCCCATGTCGGGAAACGCTTCGAAGCAGGCCGCACAGTTGGCCAGGGTTTCTTCGCGGCCGGTGCGCTGGTTTTGAAACGTTGACGAGTCGATGAACCCGCAGTCCGGTGTCATGCAGTCGCGCAAGCGGTCGACGCTCTGGGTATTCCACGCCTCGAACCAGCGCCTTCCGAAGTCGTACAACCCTTTCGCCGGCAGTCCCCGTTTGACCGCCTCCTCTTCCTGCTTCTTCGTCCGTTTCCAGAACTCCGGCATGATCGCCTGATACTGGGCGTGTTCGGGGGACGGGCCGAGATGGTAGAGCGTTTTCATGCGGTTCCCTTCGTCAGCGACGGAAGAGCTTGGCGGGCAGGCCGCCCGCCAGCCCGGTGGAGACGCGGATTTGGTGTTTGGGCTGCCAGCCATCGCGAACCTGGATGCTGTACCGCTGCAGGATCGCCGCCAGCGTCAGCGTCCCCTCGATGTAGGCCATCCGCATGCCCATACACTTTCGCGGGCCAACATTGAACGGCACGAACGCATTTCGGTTTATCGTGTCGGTGAGGAATCGTTGCGGCTCGAAACGCTCTGGCTCGGTCCAGAAGCGGGGGTCGCGGTGCAACCCGTACGGCGAGATCATCACGTGTGAACCCTGCGGGATGAAGTAGCCGCCGATCTCGTCGTCTTCGGTCGCGGTGCGAATATTGCCCGGCGCCGCCTGGAACCGCTGCCCTTCGTCGAAGCACGCGCGGACGTACGTGAGCCGCTCGAGATGGGCGTACTCCAGCGGGGCTCCGCCGAGCGCGTCGACCTCTTCGTAGGCGCGTGCCAGCGCGTGCGGGTTGCGCGTCAGCAGCGCCAGCGTCCACGCCAGCGCCTCGGCGGTGGTCTCGAACCCGGCGAACACCAAACCGGAAAGCTCCGAACGCATGCGGCGATACCGATCTTCGCGGGTGCCCGGGAAATCCGGCTCCATCGTCAGTAGGACATCCATGATGTCCATCGGATCGCGCGGCCCGTCGGCACGGCGGCGGGCGATCTGCGCGTCGAGATCGGCCATCAATGTGTTCTTGGCGGGAATCCCGCGGCGCTGATACGGCCGCGGAATCCACCCGGGCAGCTGGTACATCACGGCACGGCCGATGACGTAAAACCCGTAGTCTCTTGCATATTCGACGTAGCGGTGGATTTTCTCGTCGGGCAATACTTCGCTGAACATGGAGCGCATCAGGCCATCCATCACCACCGCGCCGAGCTCGTGTTCGAGGTCGAGCCACTCCCCCTCGCGAGTGGCCCAACTCTCGACACGCTCGGTCACCGCTTCGGCCATCTGCGGGGTGACCTTCGCGAGCGCCTTCTCTCCGAAGTGCGGGTTGAGCGGCCGGCGCGTGCGCTTCCACTCCTCGCCTTCCAGTAGCGGCAACGCCGGCGGTTCCCCGGTGACCAGCTCACGCGTCGCCTCATGTTTGACGTAGCGCTGGTGGTACCGGGTCATGATGTGGTCGACGTGGTCGGGGTGACTGACGAGCGTGACGGTCCAACCCGGAAGGGGAACCGGCACGTCCACCACGTCGCCGTAGCGGCGGGCAAGCTCCGGCAGCAGCGCGTAGTAGTTGCGTGCGTACCGCGCCGCGAGGGCCGCCAAACCGGGTAACGACGGGCCCGGCGGCCGCGGCAGTTCACGCGCCCGCGTCGGTTCCTCGTGTTGGTGCGCGTCCGATGCGGTGGCAGAGGTCACGTGAGTCCCTTCACTTGGCGGCACGAGCGCGCGCCATCGGTGTTACACAGAACCATAAACGTCTCAGTGATACACAGTCAATAGCCCGCTGCGATTTGGGCAGCAGCAGGCCATGGGCTGGAATCGGCGAAAGCCGTATTGGCGGTGAGAATCTGGCGGCCGTCCGCCGTCGGGCTAGCCCGCGCTTTGACGCGGTAATCCGCCGGTCGCCTCGAACACCACGCGTCGGCCGATCTCGACGGCGTGGTCGGCGAAGCGTTCGTAGAACCGGCCCAGCAGTGCGACATCCACGGCGGCACACACCCCGCTTGTCCAGTTGCGGTCCATCATCACGGTGAACAAGTGCTGGTGCTGAGTGTCGACGGCGTCGTCCTCGTCGCGCAGATGTGCGGCCCTGACCGGGTCGCGCGACAGCAGCACGTCCTGTGCGGTTCTGGCCAATTGGACCGCCTTGCTCCCCATCTCGGCGAAGCAGGCACGAACTTCGTCGGGCACCGCGTTCGCGGGGTGTCGTCGACGCGCGATCTTGGCGACGTGCAGGGCCAGTCCGCCCATGCGGTCGATGTCGGCGGCGATGTGGATCGAGCCGACAATCTCCCTCAAGTCGCGGGCCACCGGCTGTTGCAGCGCAAGCAATTTGAGGGCACCATGCTCGGCGCGCTTACTCAGCGCGGCGATACGGTCGTAGTCCGCGAACACCTGCTCGGCCATCGCCAGATCCGCCTGCAGCAGGGCGTCGGTCGCGTGCTCCATGGCATCCGCCGCCAGGCCGCACATCTCGCCCAACTGCTCGCCCAATGCGGACAGCTGTTCGTGGTAGGCGTTCCGCATTAGCTGTGGATACCCGTACCCGAGGACGTCTAACCGGCCGAGCTGACCGGTTCGATCGGCAGCCACCGCAGGGCACCCGGCGCGTCGGCGGGCACCACCGGATTCTGCGGCGCAATCGGATCCAACCGCTTGTACGGCTGACCCTGAGGCGGCCTGCGATCCTCCTGACTCTTGTTGGGCCACAACGACGCTGCGCGTTCAGCCTGCGCGGTGATCGACAGCGACGGGTTCACCCCGAGGTTCGCCGAGATCGCCGCGCCGTCCATCACGTACAGCGTCGGATAGCCGTACACCCGCTGATACGGGTCGATCACGCCGTGTTCGGGGCTGTCGCCGATCGCCGCGCCGCCGAGGAAGTGCGCGGTCAGCGGGATGTTGAACAGTTCACCCCAGGTGCCGCCTGCGACGCCATCGATCTTCTCGGCGATGCGACGGGTGACCTCGTTGCCGACCGGGATCCACGTCGGGTTGGGCTCGCCATGCCCCTGCTTACTGGTCATCCGGCGGACACCGAGCTTGGTGCGTTCGGTGAACGTGGTGATCGAATTGTCCAGATGCTGCATCACCAACGCGATCACCGTTCGCTCGCTCCAATGCGAGGGATTGAGCAGCCGCAGCAGCGCGCGCGGATCTTTGGCGCCCTGCTGGAGGAACTGCTTCCACCGCGGCACGTCGGTGCCTTGCGGACCGGCCCCGTCGGTCATCAGTGTCTGCAGCAGACCCATGGCGTTGGAGCCCTTGCCGTAGCGCACCGGTTCGACGTGCGTGTCGGAGGTGGGATGGATCGACGATGTGATCGCCACCCCGTGCGTCAGGTCCAGGTCGTCGCGCACCTTGATGGTGGCCGCGCCGACGATCGACTCCGAATTGGTCCGCGTCAGCACGCCGAGCTTGTCAGATAGCTTGGGCAGCTTGCCTTTATCGCGCATCTTGAACAGCAGCTTCTGGGTGCCCCAGGTGCCGGCCGCCAGGATCAGGTGCTCGGCGGTGAAGGTGCGGTGCTTGCGACGTAACCCGAGGCCGGTGCGTGCGGTGCGCACCTCCCACAGCCCGTCGGCACGCTGCTCGAAGCCCGTCACCGTCGTCATCGGATGTACTTCTGCGCCAGCGGATTCCGCGAGCCCGAGGTAGTTCTTCACCAACGTGTTCTTGGCCCCGTAGCGGCAGCCCGTCATACACGAGCCGCATTCGATGCAGCCGGTGCGGGCGGGGCCGGCGCCGCCGAAATACGGGTCGGGCACCGTCTTGCCCGGCGTCTTCTTGCCGTCCGGACCGAAGAACACCCCGACGGGGGTGGGCACGAACGTGTCGCCGACGCCCATGTCGTCGGCGACTTCTTTGACGATGCGGTCGGCGTCGGTGAACGTCGGATTCTTGACCACGCCGAGCATCCGCTGCGCCTGGTCGTAATGCGGCATCAGCTCGGAGCGCCAGTCGGTGATGTGCGCCCACTGCTTGTCGGCGAAGAACGGCTCCGGCGGCACGTACAGCGTGTTGGCGTAGTTCAGCGAGCCGCCGCCGACGCCCGCGCCGGCCAGGATCATGACGTTGCGCAGCAAGTGGATCCGCTGGATGCCGTAGCAGCCCAGCTTCGGGGCCCACAGGAATTTGCGCAGATTCCACGAGGTCTTCGCGAATTCCTCGTCGGCAAACCTGCGCCCGGCCTCGAGCACGCCGACGCGGTAGCCCTTCTCGGTGAGCCGCAGCGCGCTGACACTGCCGCCGAACCCCGAACCGATGATGAGGACGTCGTAGTCAGGCTTCATCGGCTAAGTATGGGCTTACCCGCCGGTAACTTGCTAGAGAGGTTCGCCTAACTTCGCGGCGGCTCCCGACCGCCCGCCGAGCGTGCGGTTTCATACGCGACACGCCGCGCAGTGCGTATGAAAGCGCACACTCGCGGCCCGAGTCAGGACCCGAGCGGCCGGGCGGCGGGCCGCCTACCTAGCTCCCGACGGTGAGGCCGACCTTCTGGAACTCCTTGAGATCGCAGTAGCCGGCCTTGGCCATCGACCGGCGCAGCCCGCCGACCAGGTTCAGCGAACCGAACGGATCGTCCGACGGGCCGTTGAGAACTTGCTGCAGCGGCGGGCGCTCGCCGATCGCCACCTGCAAAAGCGCGCCGCGCGGCAGCGACGGGTGCGCGGCCGCGGCGGGCCAGAACCAGCCGTCGCCCAGCGCCTCGGCCGCGATCGCCAGCGGGGTGCCCAGCACCACCGCGTCAGCGCCGCAGGCGATGGCCTTGGCCAGCTCACCGGAGGTGTGGATGTCGCCGTCGGCGAGCACATGTACGTATCGCCCGCCGGTCTCGTCGAGGTATTCGCGACGGGCCGCGGCGGCATCGGCGATCGCGGTGGCCATCGGCACGCTGATGCCCAGCACCTCATCGGACGTCGTCACCCCGGCCGTCGACCCGTAGCCCACGATCACGCCCGCCGCGCCGGTGCGCATCAGGTGCAGGGCGGTGCGATGGTCCAGCACGCCGCCGGCCACCACCGGCACGTCCAGTTCGGCGATGAACGTCTTGAGGTTCAGCGGCTCACCATCATTGGCGACCCGCTCCGCGGAGACGATGGTGCCCTGGATGACGAGCAGGTCGATGCCGGCGGCGATCAGCGACGGCGTCAGTGTCCGCGCGTTCTGCGGGCTGACCCGCACGGCCGTCGTCACCCCGGCTTCCCGGATCCGCGCCACCGCGGCGCCCAGCAGGTCGGGATCCAGTGGCGCCGAATGCAATTGCTGCAGCAGGCGGATCGCCGCAGACGGTTCGGGCTCCTTCTCGGCAGCCTCGATGATCTGGTGGATCTTCTCCTCGACGTCGGCGTGGCGGCCGATCAGCCCCTCGCCGTTGAGCACACCCAGCCCGCCCTGGCGGCCCAGCTCGATGGCGAACTCCGGTGAGACCAGGGCATCGGTGGGGTGCGACACCACCGGAATCTCGAAGCGATACGCGTCGATCTGCCAGGCCGTCGACACGTCCTGCGACGACCGGGTGCGCCGCGACGGCACGATATTGATGTCAGCGAGTTCGTAAGTGCGACGGGCGGTTCGGCCCATGCCAATTTCGACCATGTCACGCATGACCGCTCTCCCCCTCAGCGGGCGTAGTAGTTCGGCGCCTCGACGGTCATCGTGATGTCGTGCGGATGGCTCTCCTTCAGACCGGCCGCCGTGATCTGCACGAACTGCGCCTGCTGCAGCTGCTCGATGGTGGCCGAACCGGTGTAACCCATCGCGGCGCGCAGGCCGCCGGTGAGCTGATGGATCACCGTCGACAGCGGACCCCGGAACGGGACGCGGCCCTCGATGCCCTCCGGCACCAGCTTGTCCTCGCTCAAAGCATCGTCTTGGAAGTAGCGGTCTTTGGAGTAGGACTTGCCGCCGCCGCGACCCTGCATCGCGCCCAGCGAACCCATGCCGCGATAGCTCTTGAACTGCTTGCCGTTGACGAAGATCAGCTCGCCCGGGGCCTCGGCGGTGCCGGCCAGCAGCGAGCCCAGCATCGCCGTCGACGCGCCGGCGGCCAGCGCCTTGGCGATGTCGCCGGAGTACTGCAGACCGCCGTCGGCGATCACCGGCACACCGTAGGGCTTGCAGGCCGCGACGGCCTCGAGAATCGCGGTGATCTGCGGGGCGCCGACGCCCGCGACGACGCGCGTGGTGCAGATCGAGCCGGGGCCCACACCCACCTTCACGGCGTCGGCGCCGGCCTCGACGAGCGCGGCCGCCGCGGCGCGGGTGGCGACGTTGCCGCCGACGACCTCGACGCGGTCGCCCACCATCGTCTTGAGCCGGTGCACCATGTCGAGCACGCCGCGGTTGTGGGCGTGCGCGGTGTCGACCACCAGCACGTCGACGCCGGCGTCGACCAGCGTCGTCGCCCGGGTCCAGGCGTCGTCGCCGACACCGACCGCGGCGCCCACCAGCAGCCGGCCGTCGCTGTCCTTGGTGGCCAGCGGGAACTGCTCGGTCTTGACGAAGTCCTTGACGGTGATCAGCCCGGTCAGCTTGCCGTGCCCGTCGACGATGGGCAGCTTCTCAATCTTGTTGCGCCGCAACAGGCCAAGCGCGGCGTCGGCGGTCACGCCTTCGCGGGCGGTGATCAGCGGCGCCTTGGTCATCACCTCCGACACGGGCTTGTTCATATCGACTTCGAAGCGCATGTCGCGGTTGGTGATGATGCCCACGAGCGAGCCGGTGTCGTCGACGACGGGCAGCCCCGAGATGCGGAACCGCGCGCACATGGCGTCGACCTCGGCCAGCGTGTTGTCCGGCGAGCAGGTGACCGGGTCGGTGACCATGCCGGCCTCGGAGCGTTTGACCGTCTCGACCTGGCCGGCCTGCTCGGCCACCGGAAGGTTGCGGTGCAGCACCCCCATACCGCCGGCGCGCGCCATCGCGATGGCCATCCGGGACTCGGTGACGGTGTCCATTGCCGAGCTGACCAACGGCACCTTCAGGCGGATCTTGCGGGTGAGCTGGCTGGAGGTGTCGGCGGTGGCGGGCACCACATCGGAGGCGGCGGGCAGCAGCAAGACGTCGTCGAAGGTCAGCCCGAGCATCGCGATCTTCGTCGGATCGTCGCCGCCGGTCGGCACCGGTACGGCGATGGGAACGCTGCTTTCAGCGATCGACATGGGTGGGGCCTCCAGACAGGCACAGGCTGAGCTAGATAACCATCTTATCGGCATTCACCTCGCCGCTTCGGTGGCACGCGGGCGGCGGCGATCGGCTGGCGCGATACCAGTGCCGCTGCGTAATGTGGGACACGTGCGAGACCACCTACCACCTGGTTTGCCACCCGATCCGTTCGCCGACGACCCATGCGACCCGTCGGCGGCGCTTGACGCCCTCGAACCGGGCCAGCCGCTGGATCCGCAGGAGCGCACCGCGGTCGAGGCCGACCTCGCCGACCTTGCGGTCTACGAGGCCCTGTTGGCACACAAAGGTATTCGTGGCCTGGTGGTGTGCTGCGACGAATGTCAGCAGGACCACTACCACGACTGGGACATGTTGCGCGCCAACCTGCTGCAGCTGCTCGTCGACGGCACCGTGCGCCCGCATGAGCCCGCCTATGACCCGGAACCCGACGCCTATGTGACGTGGGATTACTGCCGGGGATACGCCGACGCCTCGCTCAACGAAGCGACGTCGGATTCCGACGGCTACCGCTGAGGCTTTCCGCCCTTATCAGCCCCATCGCCGCCCAGGTCCAACTCGGGCAGCTCGAACACCGGCGTCGTCGTCACGGGGATCTCGGCTGGATCCTCGTCGCCACCGCGACCACCTGAGTCGTCGCCGCGTCCTTGCTGGGGCCCCTGTTGGTCACCCTGCCCGCGGCCCGACTGGTCGTCCACGACACCCGAATCGCCACCGCCCGGCTCCTGCGTCGGGGGCTCTTGAGTTGGGGGCTTTTGGGCCGGCAATTCGACGGCAGGCTCCTCCGGCTCCGGGCTGACGACGGTCGTCGTCGTCGTAGTCGGCGGTTCTGGCTCTGGATCGGGCTTTGGTTCCTCGGAGGGCTCCTCGGAGGGCTCCTCGGTGGGCTCCTCGGAGGGCGAGGGCTTTGGCTCCTCGGAGGGCTCCTCGGATGGCTCCTCGGATGGGGAGGGCGACGTGCTCGTCGTGGTGGTCTCCGACGTTGTCGTGGACGGCGTGGTCGACGTTGCCGAGTCGACGATCGCGGGCAGCGGACTATCCGGGTTGTCGACCGGCGGCAGGGGCAGCACCGGCGGCGGCGCGTCCGGCGGCACCGTCGCAGCCGGATTGCGGGTTTCCACCTTCACCGACAGCTGCTGCCACTTCTCGACGAGCTCCTGTTTGCGCTCGGTGTCGTCAACCGTGGCGACCGTGGTGGTGATGGCCTGCAACTTGTCCTGGGCGGCGGCCCACTGGCCCTGGTCGATCAGCTGCTGCACCTCGGCCAGCTCGGTCTGCGCCGCGAGCACCACCTGATCGTCGCGGGTGGCTTGCTTCTCGCCGAACAGCATGGTGTGCAGCCCGTAGAGCGGGTCGCCCGGGCCCGCGCCGTAGACCACGGCGCCAAATCCGCCGAGGCACAACAGCGCAGCGGCAACCGATCCGACGATCGCCATCGACATCCGCGTGCGATGCCGGGAGGCGAGCGCACGCTGTAACGCCACCGACGCGTCGTGGCGCGTCAGCACCGCGGTGATCGGCGGATCGCGCACCTCGTCACGCCATCCGGCCAGCAGGTAGGCCAGTTCCGCCTCGCCGGGATCCGTCGAGTAGACGGGCTGCTCGGTGGCGAGCGCGTCGAGGAAACGATCCGTGCGATTGATCTCGTTGAGCGACGGATCGCCCCCGTTTGCGCTCCAGCGTCCGAAATCAGGCATGGCCCTGCTCCGTCGCCAAGATCTCGGCCTTCAACCGCGCCAGTGCACGATGCTGGGCCACCCGCACAGCGCCGGCGGTGCTGCCGACCGCTTCGGCGGTCTCCTCGGCGCTCATGCCGACGACCACGCGCAGGATCAGGATTTCGCGCTGCTTCTCGGGCAGCACCGACAGCAGTTTGGCCATCCGCGCCGACGATTCGGACTCCAACGCCATCTGTTCGGGGCCTGCATCGGGCGATAACCGTTCGGGCAGTGAGTCGGTCGGATCCGCGCGGTTACGGGCGGCCGCCCGATGGGCGTCAGCTACCTTGTGCGCGGCGATGCCATACACAAAGGCCAGGAACGGTCGTCCCTGATCCTTGTAGCGCGGCAGCGCCGTGATGGCGGCCAAGCAAACCTCCTGCGCGACGTCATCTGCTGAAAGACCGCTTCGTTCCGTCGCTCCGACCCTGGCTCGGCAGTACCGAACCACGATCGGACGGATGGTCTCCAGCACCTCCCGGAGGGCGTCCCTGTCGCCGGCTACTGCCTCAGCAACGACAGCATCGAGACGTTCTCCCGAACTTGTCATCGTGGGCGATATCTCCAGCGTTACGAACGCCGACACGCGGCGGTGGGTTGCTCAGCTAAACAATAACGATCCGGACGGGGCGGTCCGGATCAGCGATCAGACCACACGCCACCCCTGCGACGCACTGTATCTGCGCATTTGTCGCGGATGGCGAGCACCTGGGTGGACGAATGGACGGTGCCGCCGATGCCTACCAGTAGACACGCCAACGCCCACCGCAACGGCACCATTCCCAGCCGGTCGCAGGCCTGCAGTGCGTCGTCGGCAACCTTTCGTGAGCGGTCGAGCTCGCCGACGCTGCACAGCGCGGCCGCGAGGACCACCTGCGATTTGACGGCGTGACGGGCAGAGCCGAAGTCCTGGGCGAGGTCGACGGCCCGGTGCGCGTGCCCGACGGCGGTGGTGCCGTCGCCGCGGGCCATCGCGAGCTCGGCGCTCACCCAGGCGAGGCGGATCGGCAGCCGATCCGAGTCCTCGGGTAGCAGCGCTTGGTCCAGCAGGCGGGCTGACGCCGCGAACCGGCCCACGCCGAGGGCGTCGGCAGCCAGGCCGATCAAAGCGTCCGCCGTCGCCTCCGGGTCGTCGTTGGCGAGAGCCAGGGCGCGGCCGTCGAAGCCTCGAGCCTTGTGATGCCAGCCGAGCTGGCGGAGGAACGAGGCGTGCGTGCTGTGCGCCAGCGACACCAGCCGTCCGGGTTGGAGGCGACGCAGCGTGGCCAGGTCCGCCATCGCGCTGCCGTAGCGTCCCTGCCCGCCGGCGGCAACGGCGCGCAGCCACACGTCGTGCGGGGTGGCCGCTGCGGGCAGCGGCCAACGCCCCGGGTCATCCCCGAAGGCGGCGTCTTCCAGCACAGCGGTCACGGGCATCGGATGGCGACGGTATCAATAACGCGTTAATGTGCGATACCGGCGGGCACGGGTATAAAGCGATGCGAAATCAGCATTGGTTTGGTTAACAATTGGTGCTGCGTACGTTAATTCGATGTCAACCGGCTGGCAGCGCTGGAAATTGTCGGCGGCGCACTCGCCGGTCACGAGCAGGTCAAACGCGAATCCGGCTGTCGCGGCGGGTGTCTCGTGAACAGGGTTCCGAGTGCCTAAGCGACGCAAGGATGAACGTGATGTAAATTCTTGAGCTGCTGTTATGGCCTTGAGCACATGCCTCGGCTATTGACGGAATTTCGTAAGCCCCCCTAGTTTGTGTGCACGAGTAGTCATCGGCGACTGTGCTCGGATCGGTTCGGTCAACTCACGCATTCCCGCGTTTGCGAAAAGGGTGTGTAGAGAGGGGTTTCCAATGCCACAGCCGCAGCAGCTACCCGGCCCCAACGCTGACATCTGGGATTGGCAGATGCATGGCCTGTGCCGAGGTGTGGATTCGTCAATGTTCTTTCACCCCGACGGCGAGCGGGGCCGCGCCCGCATGCAGCGCGAGAAGCGGGCCAAGGAGATGTGCCGCGCCTGCCCGGTGATCGCCCAGTGCCGCTCGCATGCGCTGGCGGTCGGCGAGCCCTACGGCATCTGGGGTGGGTTGAGCGAGTCCGAGCGCGAGCTGTTGTTGAAGCGGGGCATCCGCCGCACTGCTTAGGTCTTTCGCCTTGCGCCTTGCGCCTTGCGTCGAGATCGACGCAATGGCTGCGATTCCGCGTCCGCCAGCGACCATTTTGTCGATCTCGCGGTGCCCTCGCATCGCTGGCAGCTCGCCACCGAATACCAGTAACTGGATCATCGCCACACAGCGCGACGCAGTTGTGTGAGCCTGTCGACCGTCGACAATCACTCCTAACTGATATAAGCTCAAGCTGATATCGTGTGGTGTGTGCGGAAATGGGAGGTCGATCTCACCCTCATTGAAGCCTGGATAGACACCCTCGGCGACGAGGAGTACGACAACTTGATAGCAGCGCTGGAGCAGTTGGAGGAACACGGCCCAGTAACCCGCCGACCGTTCGTGGACACCCTCGAAGGGTCGAAGCACCCAAACATGAAGGAGCTTCGTCTACGCCCCACCAAGGCCGGAGCCCACATCCGTGTGCTGTTCGCCTTCGATATCGAAGCCCGGGCGATCATGCTCGTCGCTGGAGATAAGGCTGGGAATTGGTCCAAGTGGTATGCCAAGCACATTCCCATCGCCGATGACTTGTTCACTGCTCACCAAGAGCGTCTGCTCAAGGAACAAGACAAAGCCGCCAAAGACGTGAATCAGAAGACAAGGAAGAGGAAGAAGCGATGACCACACTTGATGACATGCGCCGTCGGCGTCCGGGCAACCGTGCCCGTATCGACGCGATCAAGGCTGAGATGGATCGCGAAGTTGCCCGGTATCGCCTCCGTGAACTGCGCGAGGCCGCTGGCTTCACGCAGACCACACTTGCTGCGGCTATTGGTGTTGGCCAGAATCGTGTCTCCCAGATCGAGCACGGCGAACTAGGCACAAGTCGTGTCGACACTCTCCGCAAGTACGTTGAGGCGACGGGCGGTGAATTGGAGCTCGCTGTGAAGCGCCCGGACGGTTCACGGGTCCTCCTCAGCCTATAACCGTGTCCCGAGGCCTCGGACTAACACGCAAGCTCCTGGCTGATCGCTGAGGATTCAACGCACTTGAGCAGCGAGCGTTCGGCATTCAGCCGGGATGGACTGCGTCACCGCAGGATCGAGCCCGAAAACCTCTGTGGGACTGATATTCCCTTCAGCCCGTGATCAACCCGAGAAGACTGCGCAATGGGAGATCAGTTGTTGAAGATCTGGCTGATCTCGTTGCGTTTGTCCGACAGCTGCTTCTCCATGTAGATGGCGTTGAAGAGTGCGAACGCCAAACACAGGGCAGCGACGACTCGCACCCACGTGGTGGCGCGCATGAAGAACGCGATAGCCGTACCGGCGGCGACCACACCAACGCCAGTCCAAATCGGGCCTGTGCCGGTTAGCAGGCTGACCGACTGCATCGACATCACAAGCCCGATGGCGACTAGCACACACACACCAATTGCGACCGCTGTTCGTTTGCTGATGTTGGATCCGTCCGCTTCGGCCGGCGGCGGCGGCCCGCCCCATGCGGTGCCGTTCCAGTAGATCTTCTTCCCAGGGTCTGATGGATCGGGATACCAGCCAGGTGCAGGCGACGGTTGGGTCACGCGGACCTCCATTTGCTGTTTGCGATCGTCGGAGATTAGCAAGCGCACGCACGAAAACGCCCCCAGTCCACAAAGATCGGGGGCGTTTCGCGGTTCAGCGGCTGCCGAGCAGACGCGCGGACTACCTAGTGAGCGTGGCCGTGATGGTGGCCGTGCTCTTCCTCGTCCTCCGGCTTCTCCACGACGGCCGTTTCCGTCGTCAGCACCATCCGGGCCACCGAGGCGGCGTTGAGCACCGCCGAGCGGGTGACCTTCACCGGGTCGACGACGCCGTCGGCGGCCAGATCGCCGAATGACAGCGTGGCCGCGTTAAAGCCTTGCCCCGCAGGCAGTTCGGCCACCTTGTTCACCACCACCGAACCGTCCTGACCGGCATTGGTGGCGATCCAGTACAGCGGCGCCGTCAGCGCGGAGGCGAACACGTCGACGCCGAGGCGCTCGTCACCCTCCAGCTCCTCGCGCAGCTTGTCCAGCGCCGACCGGGTCCGCACCAACGCGGCGCCGCCGCCGGTGACGATGCCCTCCTCGACCGCGGCCTTGGCCGCCGCCACCGCATCCTCGACGCTTTCCTTGCGCTCCTTGAGCGCCGTCTCGGTCGCGGCGCCCACCTTGATCACCGCGACGCCGCCGGCGAGCTTGGCCAGCCGCTCCTCGAGTTTCTCGCGGTCCCAATCGGAATCAGTGGTCTCGATCTCGGAGCGCAACTGCTTGGCGCGCGCCTCGATGGCCTCCTGCGTGCCACCGCCGTCGACGATGACCGTGCTGTCCTTGGTCACCACCACGCGGCGTGCCGTGCCCAGCACGTCGAGACCGGCCTCACGCAGCAGCAGACCGACGTCGGGGTTGACCACCTGCCCGCCGGTCACCACGCCGAGATCGTCGAGGAACGCCTTGCGGCGGTCACCGAAGTACGGCGCCTTGACCGCAACGGCCTTGAGCGTCTTGCGAATCGCGTTGACCACCAACGTCGACAGCGCCTCGCCCTCGACGTCCTCGGCGACGATCAGCAGCGGCTTGCCGGCCTCGGCGACCTTCTCCAGCAGCGGCAGCAGGTCGGGAAGCGAGCTGATCTTCTCGCGGTGCAGCAACACCAACGCGTCCTCGAGAACCGCTTCCTGCGAGTCGAAGTCGGTGATGAAGTACGCCGAGATGAAGCCCTTGTCGAAGCCGACGCCCTCGGTGATCTCCAGCTCGGTGGACAGCGTCGAGGACTCCTCGACGGTGACGACGCCGTCATGGCCCACCTTCGTCATCGCCTCACCGACCAGCTCACCGATCTGCGGGTCCCGTGAGGACACCGTGGCGACCTGGGCGATGCCGGTCTTGTCCTTGACAGGGGTGGCCGCGGCCAGCAGCGCCTCGGACACGGCGTCGGCGGCCTTGCTGATGCCCGAGCCCAGCGCGATCGGGTTGGCCCCGGCCGCCACATTGCGCAGCCCGGCCCGGACCAGTGCCTGCGCCAGCACGGTCGCGGTGGTGGTGCCGTCGCCGGCCACGTCGTTGGTCTTGGTGGCCACCGACTTCACCAGCTGGGCACCCAGGTTCTCGAACGGGTCTTCCAAGTCGATCTCGCGCGCGATGGTGACACCGTCGTTGGTCACCGTCGGACCGCCCCACGCCTTCTGCAGCACCACGTGCCGGCCGCGCGGGCCCAGCGTCACCCGTACCGCGTCGGCGAGCTTGTCGACGCCCGCTTCCATTGCGCGGCGCGCGGTTTCGTCGAACGCAATCAGTTTGCTCATATTCGTCTTCCTCTAAGGGGATGCCGCTAACGCATGCCGCCCCGGACATCACCCGTGGCTACGGGGATCTCCGGGGCGGACACGGGTGCTTACTTGTTGACGACAGCCAGCACGTCGCGTGCGGACAGGATCAGGTACTCCTCGCCGTTGTACTTGATCTCGGTGCCGCCGTACTTGCTGTAGATGACGGTGTCACCCTCCGACACGTCCAGCGGAATCCGCTTCTCGCCATCCTCGTCCCAGCGGCCGGGGCCGACGGCAACGACGGTGCCTTCCTGCGGCTTCTCCTTGGCGGTGTCGGGAATAACCAGACCGGACGCGGTCGTGGTCTCGGCCTCGTTGGCCTGTACGAGGATCTTGTCCTCGAGTGGCTTGATGTTCACGCTCGCCACGATGGAGCCCTCCACTAGTTCGGGTATAGGTCCGGGGTCGGTCCCCGGACTGCCGGAATTACCAGGTGTTCGGCATGCGTCCGTGTCCTCGCGCCGTCGTCGCGGGTGCCGGCGCGGGGGTTGGCCGCCTGCCACCTAGCACTCTATACATGAGAGTGCTAGCACTCAAGGTCACCCCGGTGCGTATGCCCCATGGCGCGGCGTTCCCTCAGGCCACCTGGCTCGCAACGACCGGCAGACCAGGGTCGCTGACGGCGTCCAGCGGTGACGGCGGCGCACCCGCCGCGATCAGGTGCGCGGCGAACGACGCGATCATCGCCCCGTTGTCGGTGCACAGCCGCGGCCGCGGAATCCGCAGCGTCAGGCCGGCCGCCTCGCACCGCTGTTCGGCCAGCTCCCGCAGCCGCGAGTTCGCCGCCACCCCGCCGGCGATCAGCAGCGTCGACACTCCCAGCTCGGTGGCCGCCCGCACCGCCTTCATGGTCAGCACGTCGGCCACGGCTTCCTGGAAGCCCGCGGCCACATCGGCCTGCGGTGCGGTCGGGTTGCGCTCGACGTAGCGGGCCACCGCGGTTTTCAGCCCGGAGAAGCTGAACGCGTACGGGTCGTCACGCGGCCCGGTCATCCCGCGGGGGAACACGATCGCGTCCCGGTCACCTTCGCGGGCCAGGTCGTCGAGCACCTTGCCGCCGGGATAACCGAGCCCGAGCAGACGGGCGACCTTGTCGTAGGCCTCCCCCGCCGCGTCGTCGACGGTGCTGCCGAGTTCGACAATCGGCTCGCCCAGCGACCGCACGTGCAGCAGGTGGGTGTGCCCGCCGGACACCAGCAAGCCCACGCATTCCGGTAGCGGGCCGTGCTCGAAGACATCGGCGGCCAGATGCCCGCCCAGATGATTGACGGCGTAGAACGGCACCTGCCATGCGGCCGAATACGCTTTGGCCGCAGCCACTCCCACCAGCAAGGCGCCCGCCAGGCCCGGGCCGATGGTGGCCGCCACGACGTCCGGTTTACGCACGCCGGCCTTGTCCATGGCTCGGCGCATCGTCGGGCCGAGGGCCTCCAGATGTGCGCGCGACGCGATTTCGGGTACGACGCCGCCGAACCGGGCGTGCTCGTCGACGCTGGACGCCACCTCGTCGGCCAGCAGCCTGACGGTGCCGTCGGCGGCCAGCTCGGCGATGCCCACGCCGGTCTCGTCGCAGGAGCTTTCAATGGCCAAGATGATCATCGCGGATCTCGTCTCATGGTATAGGCATCGGCGCCGCTGGCTCGGTAATACCGTTTGCGGACACCGACTTTGACAAAACCCATGCTCTGATAGAGCGCGATCGCAGCCTCGTTGTCGGTGCGCACTTCGAGGAAGACCACACCGTCGCCGGCGAAGTCGAGCAGGTCGGACAGCATCCGCCGGCCGATGCCCTGCCCCTGATAGGCGGGGTCGACGCCGATGGTGTGAATCTCATACTCGTACGGCGGTTTTCGGCCCAGCCGCGAGATGCCGGCATAGCCGACGAGCTTGTCGTCTGCGCGGGCGGCGACGTAGCGGTTGTGCTCGACGGCCAGCTCGGCGTAGAAGGCCCGCGCCGGCCACGGGTCGTCGCCGTCGAACAGCTGCTTCTCCAGCTCCGCGCACCGCGCGGCGTCGGCGTTGGTCAACGGCCCGTAGGTGATCACCGTCGCTCCACCTGCTGGGGTTTCGCGTCCGGCCGCCGCAGATACAGCGGAATCAGCGGTGCCGGCTCGGCCGACCAGTCCGCCACCACGCGCACCAGGCCGGCGGCCGTCGGGTACATCGCCGGCTGCCTCGGCAGCTCGAACAGGACGGTGTGCTCGGGTGATCCGGCCACTGCCTGGGCATCGGTGGGCACGTCGGCCGGCTTGTCGACCGCCGGCCCGGCGATGCGGTCGCCGTCGCGGTAGCGCGCCCAGTACACCTCCCGGCGACGCGCGTCGGTGACGACGAGGACGTCGCCCGCGGTGTCCACTCCGATGGCGTCCAGACTGCACACACCGTGCACCGGGATGTCCAAGGCATGCCCGTAGGCCGCGGCCGTGGCCATCCCGACCCGCAGACCGGTGAACGGCCCTGGGCCGCAACCCACGACGACCGCGTCGAGATCCGTCACGGTGAGCCCCGCATCGGCGATGGCAGCCAACACATTCGGCGTCAACTGCTCCGCGTGAGCGCGCGCATCGACGGTCACCCGTTCGGCGAGAACGTCGATGGCGCCGTCGGTGCGGCGCACGATGCCGGCCGTCACCGCCGGGGTGGCGGTGTCGATGGCCAGGATCGTGGTGGCTACCGGGGTCGCGGGCGACGTCACGGGCGGCTCCATTGCCAGATCGCCGTGCGGGTTTCGGTGTCGGAGCTGCGCTCCAGCCGGATGTCGAGATGGCTGTCGGAAAGCCGTTCGGCGATGCCCTCGCCCCACTCCACCACCACGACCGCGTCGGCCAAATCGGTGTCCAAATCCAAAGAGTCGAGTTCGGCCAGCAGATCGGCGCCGGTGTGATCGAGCAGCCGGTACATGTCGACGTGGATCATCGTCGGCGTGCCGGGCCGTCGCGGCCGATGCACCCGCGCCAGCACGAACGTCGGCGACGTGACGGGCCCTTCGACCTGCATACCTTGCGCGATGCCCTTGGCCAGCACCGTCTTTCCCGCACCCAGTGGCCCCGACAGCACCACTACGTCGCCGGCCTGCAGCTGTTCACCCAGCCGGGCGCCCAGCGCGATGGTGTCCTCGACGGTCGGCAGCTCAGCGGTACCCGCCCGGAACTTCAGCGGCTGCTCAACCATGCTTTTGCACCCGTTCCCGCAGCCGCCGCGTCATCGCGACGAGTTTCGACGGCGTGGCACGCTGCACCAACCGAACCAACGCGTCGTCGATCACCTCAGGCCGCTCGAGCTGCACCAGATGCCCTGCGCCGCCGACGATCACCAGCTCGGACTTCGGCAACGCGGCCGCCATCTCCTGCGAGTACTCCATCGGCGTCAGCAGGTCGCGGTCCCCACACGCGATCAGCGTCGGGACCTTGGCCAGCGTGGTCAGTCCCCCGGTTTCGTCGTGGACCTCCAGCGCATGCAGAAATTCGATCAGCGTCGCGATCGGGGTGCCGTGCATCATCTCCTCGGAGAACGCCACCACGCTCGGGCTGATCTTCTCGTCGCCGTAGGACGCCGCCCGCAGGATCGGGCCCAGCACCGACCGCGCGGCACCCCGGCCGCGGTGCACCGTCTTCGGGGCGTACCGAACCGCGAAACGCGCCGCCTCCAGCGCGGGATTCTTCAGGATCTCCCCCAGTGGTGACCGCGAAACCCCCTCTGCCGCAGAGGCGATCAGCGCGGCACCGACGATCCGTGTCGGGTAGCGCTGCGGGTACTGGCGGGCGTGCGAGAGCACCGTCATGCCGCCCATAGAGTGGCCGACGAGGGCCACCGGGCCCCGCGGGGCCATCACGGCCAGCACCGTTTCCAGGTCCTGGCCGAGCTGCTCGACGGTGTAGGTCTCCGGTGGGGCTTCGGCCGATTGGCCATGTCCGCGTTGGTCATAGAACACCATCCGGACCTGCGGCCCCCACTCCTCGGCCAGCCGCGCCCGTTGAAAGTGGAAGGCGCCCATGCGCAAACAGAAACCGTGCGCGAACACCACCGTCAGCGGCGCGTCCTGCGGCCCCACCTCACGCACCGCCAGCGGCACCCCGTCGGGTGTGGTCACCACGTAGCTGCGGTCGGCGTCGAGCAGCCCGAAATCCTCGTCGGCATAAGGGTCGTCGACGGTGACCCGCCGACGCATCGACCGGGCCACCGAAACACCTGCGGCGGTGCCGACCGCGGCCAGCCCAGCACCTCCGGCCAGCAAGCCGGCCTTTCGCCCGTGCCCCTGACTGGTCTCCTTATCGCTCAACGCTTTTGGCCTGCCTCTGAGCCGCCGCGATAGGTCCGGTGGACGCGGCCGCGGGGGCTGGTGACGACTTCATAGTGGATGGTGCCCAGCAGATCAGCCCAGTCCTGTGCGGTGGGTTCACCTTCGGTACCGGGGCCGAACAGGATCGCCTCGTCACCCTCGGTGACGTCGGTGGCGCCCGGGCCCAGGTCGACGACGAACTGGTCCATGCAGATTCGGCCGACACCCCGCCGCAGCCGGCCATTGATGAGCACGTCGATGCGCCCGCTCAGCGAGCGGTACACACCGTCCGCGTAGCCGATCGGCAGCAGCGCCAGCGTGGTGTCCCGGTCGGCGATCCAGGTGTGGCCGTAGGACACGCCGTCACCGGCCTGTACCGAACGCACAAGCGCCACTGGGCATTTCAGCGTCATCGCGGGGCGCAGGCCCATATCGCCGCGCTCGGGGATGGGGCTCAGGCCGTAGACCGCGATGCCCGGACGCACCATGTCGAAGGCCAGGTCCGGGCGCGTCATCGCCGCCGGCGAATTGCACAGGTGTGCGATGTCGAACTGCACCCCGGCATCGCGGGCCTGCGCCCGCATCTCGGTCAGTCGTTGGGCCTGTAGATCGTTGAACGGGTGCTCCGGGTCGTCGCCGTGCACCAAGTGGCTCATGATGCCGCGCAGCCGGATCGCACCGTCGGCATGCGCGCGCCCCAGCCCCGTCAGCATCGCCGGGTATTCGGCCGCGCTCACGCCGTTGCGGCTCAGCCCGGTGTCGACCTTGACCGTGACCGTCGCGGTGCGGCCGGTGCGCGCGACGGCGTCCAGCAACTCGGCCAGCTGGCGCGGCGACGACAGCGCCACCTCGACATCGGCGTGCAGCGCGGGGGCGAAATCGGTGCCAGGCGGATGCAGCCACGCCAGCACCGGGGCAGTGATGCCGTCCCGGCGCAAGGCCAGGGCCTCGTCGATGGTCGCGACGCCGATCTCCGCCGCCCCAGCGGCCAGCGCGGTGCGGGCCACCGGCGTGGCGCCGTGCCCGTAGCCGTCCGCCTTGACGACCGCCATCACCTGGGCCGCGCCGGCGTGCTCACGCAGCACCCGCACGTTATGGGCGATCGCGCCGAGGTCCACCACCGCCTCGGCGTTGGTGGGCGAAGAGGTCATGAGCTCGGTCGTCCGCATGGTCATGCCCATTGTCCCAGACGGCGCTCTTTGCCCGCCCAACGTGAGCTTGTCAGTGCGCGAACGGTTGCTGCACGTCGAACTGCCCGCCGGGCTTGAGCTTGTCGAGGTGGCTCAGCGTGGCGATGGTGTCGTCCTTGAGCACCCGGGCCAGATCGGTGGACAGCCCCTCCCGGACCACCACCCGCAGCACCGCGACGTCGGTGGCGTTCTCCGGCATGGTGTAGGCCGGCACCTGCCAGCCGTAGGACCGCAGCTCATGGGAAACGTCGAACTCGGTGTAGCCACGGTTGCCGCGCAGCCGGAAGCTGACCACCGGGATCGCCGAGCCGTCGGAGATCAACTCGAAGTGTTCGCTGTCGCGCAGCTGATCGCCCAGCCACCGCGCCGTCTGCGACAGACACTGCATCACCCGGGTGTAGCCGGCCCGGCCGAGCCGCAGGAAGTTGTAGTACTGCCCGACCACCTGATTGCCGGGGCGGGAGAAGTTCAGCGTGAAGGTCGGCATGTCGCCGCCGAGGTAGTTGACGCGAAACACCAGATCCTCGGGCAGATGCTCGGGGCTGCGCCACACCACGAAGCCGATGCCGGGATAGGTCAGCCCGTACTTGTGGCCGCTGACGTTGATCGACACCACCCGCGGCAGCCGGAAGTCCCACACCAGATCGGGATGCAGGAACGGCACCACGAACCCGCCGCTGGCCGCGTCGACGTGCACAGGCACGTCTGGGCCTTTCGACGCCCCGTCGCCTTGAGCCAGTTTGTCGAGGGCCGCGCAGATTTCGGCGATCGGTTCGAGTTCACCGGTGAACGTGGTGCCCAGGATCGCCACCACGCCGATGGTGTCTTCGTCGACGTTGTCGAGCACCTGTTCGGGCGTGATGACGTAGCGCCCCTTCTCCATCGGTAGGTATCGCGGCTCGACATCGAAGTAGCGGCAGAACTTCTCCCACACCACCTGCACGTTCGAGCCCATCACCAGGTTGGGTGTGCGACTGCGCCAATCCTTCCCGACCTTCTCCCGCCAGCGCCATTTGAGCGCCAACCCAGCCAGCATGACGGCCTCGCTCGACCCGATCGTGGAAACCCCTGTGGCGCTGGACGGGTCGTCGTCACGCAGATCCTCGGCATGGAAGAGGTCGGCGACCATGCACACGCAACGCTGTTCGATGGCTGCGGTGATCGGGTACTCGTCCTTGTCGATCATGTTCTTGTCGAACGTCTCGGCCATCAGCTTCTCGGCCTCGGGATCCATCCACGTGGTGACGAACGTGGCGAGGTTGAGCCGCGAGCTGCCGTCCAGCATCAGTTCGTCGTGGATGAAGCGGTAGGCGGCGACGGGATCCAGCGCATCGTCGGGCAGTCGCAGCGACGGGACGGGCGACATGGCCAGCCGCCCAGTGTAGGCCGGGGCGATCTGCGGGGCCTGGGAGTGCTTGTGCGCCATGGCAAGTCCTTTCGTCACAGGCTGGCGAGAGCGGCCCGGATATGGGCCAGGATGCGCGACGCCGACGTCGGTGCGGGGTGCGGACCGGGATCGGCGGCCGACAGGTTGGCGGCCCGGGCGTGCACGAACGCGGCCGCCGCAGCGGCTTCCCCCGCAGGCAAACCGGCGGCCAATAGCGCGCCGATCATGCCGGACAGCACGTCGCCGGATCCCGCGGTGGCGGCCCAGGATTCGCCTGCCGGGTTGAGGTAAACCGGGCCGTTCGGTTCGGCGATGACGGTGACGTTGCCCTTGAGCAACACCGTCACGCCGAGTTCGTCGGCCAGCCTCCGGGTCGCGGCGACGCGGTCGTTTCCCGGCGGCGCCCCGGCCAGGCGCGCGAATTCGCCTGCGTGCGGCGTCAATACGGTCGGTGCTTGTCGGCCCCCGACAAGGTCGGGGTGGGCGGCGAGCATGGTCAGCCCGTCGGCGTCGACGATGACCGGCAGGTCGGTGTCGAGCGCGAACCACAATGCGGCCGCTGCGGTTTCGTCGGTGCCGAGGCCGGGGCCGACGACCCAGGCCTGCACCCGGCCGGACGCCTGCGGGCCGGGCGCGGCGATGACTTCAGGCCAATGCGAAAGCACTTGTTGGGAAGCGCTTCCGGCGTAGCGGACCATCCCGGACGTGGCGGCCACCGCGGCGCCGGTGCACAGCACGGCGGCACCGGGGTAGGTCGCGGAGCCGGCGAGGATGCCGGTGACGCCCTGGGTGTATTTGTCGTCATGCGGGCCGGGCGCCGGCCAGCGGGCGACGACGTCGGCGGAGTCGAACCCGAGTATGTCGGTCTCGGCGAGATCGAGGCCGATGTCGACCAATGCGACGCGGCCGCAATCGCCCAGCGCGTGAACGGGTTTGAGGCCGCCGAAGGTGACGGTGAGCACGGCCTGCACGTACGGGCCTTCGGTGGTTCCGGTGTGGACGTCGATGCCGCTGGGGATGTCGACGGCGACGACGGGCGCGGTGTTCGCCTTGAACACCTCGGCGGCGTTGGGCCGCAGCGGGCCGGACCCGGAGATGCCGACCACGCCGTCGATCACCAGATCGGTTGCCGCCGGGATGCTTTCCACCACGCGGCCGCCGGCCTTGCGGAACGCGGCCAAGCCCTTCTTGTGCGCCTTCTCCGGGTTGAGCAACACCGCGGCGGCAGCGGCGCCTCGGCGCAGCAGGAACGTCGACGCCCACAGCGCGTCACCGCCGTTGTCGCCGGAGCCGACGACGGCGCAGAGGTGGCGTCCCGCGATGCCGCCGGTGCGCGCTCGGAGTTCGCAGGCGATCGCGATGGACAGCGGATAGGCGGCCCGACGCATCAGAGCACCATCGGGCAGTGACGCCAGCAGCGGCGCTTCGGCGTGGCGGATTTGGTCGGCGGTGTAGTAGGTCCGCATCGGTGAACTACGTTACGTGGATTAGCTGGCCTAGCGTCAGAGTTTCAGGCCCGCGAGGCGACGGGCAGTCCGCGGGATCTGGCGACCGCTGCCATCGCTTCGTCGTAGGTGACGCACGAGACGAGTTCGTCTCCCAGCATCTCGGCAGTCGCAACGTGGATGGCGTCTGACGCCTTCAGTCGACCGGGTAGTGCTGCCGCCCGGTCACGGATCTCGTTGGTTATCTCGAGCTCGTCATAGTCACGGAGTAGTTGGCTCATCAGATTCGGGTAGCTGCCCACGCGGTCACAGGTGCGCACCGTCTCGATTAATCCGACGGTGCTGGTCGCCCCCGTAAACGCCGAGTGACGTGCCAGGAACTCGTATGGCCCGGGATCAATTTGGCAATGACCTTGCCGTGGCGGGTGATCTCGATGGTCTCGCCCTTTTCGGCGCGGGCGAACATCGCGCTCGGGTTGTAGGAGAACTCGCGCACCGAAACCGTGGTCATGGCGCAATCCTCCCAGGTGGATTTGTACCTACGTGTACCTACAATTGTGCCACCCGAGCGACCGCGGCCGCCCCGGTGACCGACGCCCCGAGCAGCACACTGATGGCAATCGAGTCGTCGAAACTGAAGATATGTGCGAGATTCCGGGCAAATCTCGCACATAAGCTCAGTTTCGAGCCGGGCTATACGGCCGCGTCGACCTCATCCCAGAACCGACCGGCGCGCTCGGCGATCGCGTCCGGATACTCTCGCCGTTGATGGCGTGCGACGCGTCCGGCCACAGCTCGACCTGCCCGCGCTGTAGGAGGCTCCGCGCCCGGGCCGCAGCACGGGCGGCAGCAGCGCCATGGCATCGCGGTACGCCTGCCGGTAATGCGCGTGTGCCCGCTCGCTCCTGAAGTGTCCGACCGGCACTATTCGACGGTGACGGACTTGGCCAGGTTGCGTGGCTTGTCAACGTCGTAGCCGCGCGCCTGCGCCACTCCGGCGGCGAACACCTGCAACGGAATCGTCGACAGCAGTGGCTGAAAAAGTGTTGACACCGCAGGGATTTCGATCAGGTGATCGGCATACGGCCGTACCGTGTCGTCGCCTTCCTCGGCGATGACGATGGTGATCGCGCCGCGCGCCTGGATCTCCCGGATGTTCGAGAGCAGCTTGGCGTGCAGCGTCGAAGCGTTCTTCGGCGACGGCATCACCACGATGACCGGCAGATCCTCGTCGATCAGCGCGATCGGGCCGTGCTTGAGCTCACCGGCCGCGAAACCCTCGGCGTGCATGTACGCCAATTCCTTGAGCTTGAGCGCGCCTTCGAGCGCGACCGGGTAGCCGACATGGCGGCCGAGGAACAGCACCGTCGATGACGGCGCGAACCGGCGGGCAAGTTGCGCAACGGGTTCGGTGGTGGTGAGCACCCGCTGCACGAGGTCCGGCATGGATTCCAGTTCGCGGTACTCGCGCTCGACCTCATCGGGGTACTTGGTTCCGCGGGCCTGCGCCAGCGCCAGCCCGACGAGGTAGTTGGCCGCGATCTGCGCCAGGAACGTCTTGGTGGCCGCGACGCCGATCTCCGGCCCCGCGCGGGTGTAGAGCACCGCGTCGGCCTCGCGCGGAATCTGGCTGCCGTTGGTGTTGCAGATCGCCAGCACCTTGGCTTTCTGTGTCTTGGCGTGCCGCACCGCCTCCAACGTGTCGGCCGTCTCGCCGGACTGTGAGATTGCGACGACGAGCGTGCTGCGATCCAAAACCGGGTCGCGGTAACGGAATTCACTGGCCAGCTCGACCTCGACGGGCAACCGCGTCCAGTGCTCGATCGCGTACTTGGCCAGCAGTCCGGAGTGATAGGCGGTGCCGCAGGCCACCACGAAGACCTTGTCGATCTCGCGAAGCTCTTGATCAGACAGGCGCTGCTCGTCGAGCACGATCCGCCCGTCGACGAAGTGGCCGAGCAGTGTGTCGGCCACCGCGGCGGGCTGTTCGGCGATCTCCTTGAGCATGAAGAACTCGTAGCCGCCCTTCTCGGCGGCCGACGTGTCCCAGTCGATGTGAAACTCGCGGAACTCCGAGGCGTCGTCGCCGTTGAAGTCGCAGATGCGGTAGCCGTCGGCGGTGATCACCACCGCCTGGTCCTGCCCGAGTTCGATGGCGTGCCGGGTGTGCTCGATGAACGCGGCCACATCGGAGCCGACGAACATCTCGCCCTCGCCGACACCGAGCACCAGCGGAGTGGAGCGCCGCGCGGCGACGATGGTGCCGGGCTCGTCGGCGTTGGCGAAGACCAGGGTGAAGTGGCCTTCGAGTCGGCGCAGCACGGCCAGCACGGAGGCCGCGAAGTCGCCGGCTGTGTCGCCGTGCCGGTACTGCTGTGCGACAAGGTGCACGGCGACTTCGGTGTCGGTGTCGCTGGCGAATTCCACGCCGGCGGCTTCCAGTTCGCGGCGCAGCGCGGCGAAGTTCTCGATGATGCCGTTGTGGACGACGACGATCTTGCCGGCGGCATCGCGGTGCGGGTGGGCGTTGCGGTCGGTGGGTCGGCCGTGGGTGGCCCACCGGGTGTGGCCAAGGCCCGTGCTGCCGGTTAGGACGGTGTCGTCGGTGTCGGCCAGGGCGGCTTCCAGGTTGGCCAGCCGGCCTGCGCGCCGACGGACAGTCAAGCCCCCGCGGCCGTCGAGCAAAGCCACGCCCGCGGAGTCATAGCCGCGGTACTCCATCCGGCGCAGCGCGTCGACCACGATGTCGCGGGCCGGACGCGACCCGACGTAGCCGACGATCCCACACATAGGGATCCAGGGTAGTGCACACGGTGCCAAGCGTTGATTCTGCGCACAGGGCGCAGAACTGCGAGTAACCCTCGCCACCAGCACAGAATCAACGCGCATAACGCAGTGAGCTACGGTCATCGGGTGGCCAGCACGAAGAAGCTGTTCAAGGCCCTGACCCGCCGCGGACCGCACCGCGTTTTGCGCGGTGACCTGGCGTTCGCCGGGCTGCCAGGGGTCGTCTACACACCGGAATCCGGGATGAATCTGCCCGGTGTGGCCTTCGCACACGACTGGCTGGCGAAGGCGGAGCGCTACTACGGCACGCTCGAGCACCTGGCGTCGTGGGGCATCGTCGCCGCCGCACCGGACACCGAGACGGGCATTGCGCCGTCGGTGTTGAACCTGGCCTCCGATCTGGGCACGACGCTGGACATCATCGTGGGGGTGCGGCTCGGTCCAGGCAAGATCAGCGTGCACCCGACGAAGTTGGGCCTCGTTGGCCATGGATTCGGCGGTTCGGCGGCGGTGTTCGCGGCGGCGGGCATGCCGGCCAAGCCAAAAGCGGTGGCCGCGCTGTTTCCCACGGTCACCAAACCCCCCGCGGAGGATCCGGCTGCGACGCTGCGGGTGCCCGGGCTGGTGCTCACCGCCCCCGGCGATCCGGTGACTCTGCGCTCCAACGCCGTAGAGCTTTCGCGCGCCTGGAAGACCGCCACGCTGCGCACGGTCAGCAAGGCCAAGGCCGGTGGGCTCATCGAGGGGCGCCGGCTGGCTCGGGTGGCCGGGTTGCCGGGCGCTGACCGCAGCACGCAGAAGACCGTGCGCGCGCTATTGACGGGCTACCTGCTGCACATGCTGACCGGCGACAAGGCGTACCGCGATTTCGCCGATCCCGAGTCAGCGCTGCCCAAGACCGAGGTCGCCGATCCGAACGCCAACCCGGTCGATCTCGAGGACAGGGTGGTCGCCCTGCTCAAGCCGTGAGGCCCACAGGACCAACCAACCGGTTGGGTGTATAACTGGGCGATGCGCACCGGGATCTTCCTCAACTACACCGACGGCTTCAAAGAGGCCGTCAAGGACGTCGTCGAACTGGAAAAGCTCGGCGTCGACATCGCGTTGGTGGCCGAGGCGTATTCCTTCGACGCGATCAGCCAGCTCGGCTATCTGGCCGCGAAGACGTCCACCATCGAGCTGGGTTCCGGTGTGGTGCCGATTTACGTGCGTACGCCGACGCTGTTGGCGATGACGGCGGCCGGCCTGGACTACGTGTCCGACGGACGATTCCGGTTGGGCATCGGCACGTCCGGCCCGCAGGTGATGGAGGGCTTCCACGGCGTCCCGTTCGACGCGCCGCTGGGCCGTACCCGCGAGGTCGTCGACATCTGCCGGCAGGTGTGGCGGCGCGAAAACGTCAGCTACGACGGCAAGTATTACCAGGTGCCGCTGCCGCCTGACCGTGGCACTGGACTGGGCAAGCCGTTGCATTTGATCAATCACCCTGTGCGCGAACGTATTCCGATCACGATCGCGGCGCTGGGCCCGAAGAACGTCGAGCTGACCGCCGAGATCGCCGAGGGCTGGCAACCGGTGTTCTTCTATCCCGAGAAGGCCGACGACGTGTGGGGCGACGCGCTACGCGCGGGCTTCGCCAAACGCGATCCTGCGTTGGGACCGCTCGATGTCATGGTCAGTGCGAGCCTGGCGATCGGCGACGACGTCGAGGATCGGCTGGCATGGGCGAAACCCCAACTGGCGCTGTACATCGGCGGTATGGGCGCGCGCGGCAAGAACTTCTACCACAACCTCGCCACCCGCTATGGGTTCGGCGAGGTGGCCAATCACATCCAAGATCTATACCTGTCGGGTAAGAAGACCGAAGCCATCGACGCGGTGCCCGACGAGTTGGTGCGACACGTATCGCTCATCGGGCCAAGGGGTTTCGTCAAGGAACGCGTCGCCGCCTACGCCGAGGCGGGCGTCACGACGCTGTTGGTGCACCCGATGAGCGCCGACCGCCGCGAATCCGTACGGTTCGTCGAGGAATTGAAGGCGCTGTTGCCGTAGGTGTGAGTCCGGCCACCAAATGCGGGATTTCGGCGACTGACCTGTAGGCTCATTTTCAGCGGCATCGTCTGTTCTGCCTTTTGCCGCATCGCCGAAGGCGATAATCGACCCAGTTCGATCGTCAAACCGAGCGCCGCGGGACCACCCGCGCCGGGCAGGACGACCACTCAATCTTTCGGAGTTTCACTTTGTCTGTTCATGACACCGGTGGGTCACCCATGCCCACCTTCGCCGACCTCGGCCTGCCTGAGGTCATCGTCGACACCCTCGCCGCCAGCGGCGTCGAGAACCCCTTCCCCATCCAGGCGGCGACGTTGCCAGATTCCCTGGGCGGCCGCGATGTGCTCGGCCGTGGCCGGACCGGGTCCGGCAAGACCTACGCGTTTCTGCTGCCGGTCGTCGCTCGACTCGCGGACGACCCCAAGCCGCGTCGGGCCCGGCGGCCGCGGGCACTGATCCTGGCGCCGACCCGCGAGCTCGTCGCGCAGATCGATGCCGCACTTGCGCCGCTGGCCGCCGCGATGGACCTGCGTTCGGTCGTCGTGTTCGGCGGTGTCGGACCCAACCCGCAGATCGACAAGCTGCGTCGCGGCGTCGACATCGTGATCGCCTGCCCCGGCCGGCTCGAAGACCACGTCAAATCCGGCCACGCGGATCTGTCCGCAATCGAGATCACCGTGCTCGACGAAGCCGACCACATGGCCGATCTGGGCTTCTTGCCGCCGGTGAAGCGGCTGCTGGACCGCACGCCGCGCGACGGCCAGCGGATGCTGTTCTCGGCGACGCTCGATGGCGGCGTCGATGTGCTCGTCAAGCGCTACCTGCGCAACCCTGTGGAGCACAGTGTCGATTCGGCGCAGTCGCCCGTATCGGCGATGGTCCATCACGTCTTGCATGTCGACAACGCGGCACGCATCGACGTGCTGACCGACCTCGCGGCGTCGCCGGGCCGCACCATCGTGTTCGCCCGCACCAAGCATGGCGCTAAAGGCCTTGCGCGTAAGTTGAATTCGCGTGGTGTCGCGGCAGTCGAACTGCACGGCAACCTGTCTCAGAACGCCCGTACGAGAAATCTCGCGGCGTTCGCGGACGGTTCGGCAGCGGTACTGGTCGCCACCGACATCGCTGCGCGTGGCATTCACGTCGATGACGTCGGCCTTGTGGTGCACGCGGATCCGCCGGTCGAGCACAAGGCATACCTGCACCGGTCGGGCCGCACGGCGCGCGCCGGTGCGGAAGGCACGGTTGTGACGTTGATGCACGACGCGCAGGTCGCCGACGTGCGCAGCCTCACCCGCAAGGCGGGTGTCAAGCCGACGATCACCCGGTTCAGCGGCGCGTCACACCCGGTGTTGCAGCAGATCGCGCCGGGCGAGCGCTCATTCGGCGGCCCGATGCCGACTGCGGAACCGGCAGCGGCCCAGACAAGGCCTGCGCGACGGCGGCGTCGGCCCGAACGGGCCCGCAACCGCTGAGGTCTGTCCTTCGCGCCGGCGGAAAGTTGCCGTTTCCCGGCCACTGGCGATCAACGCTCCTACGCTCATAGCGTGCGACTGTCGTGGCCGTTAATTGGCCGCTCAGAAGAGTTGCGGGCCATCGAAGCCGCCATCGTGGGATCGGATGTGCCCGGGATGGTCGTCTGCGGCCCGGCGGGCGTGGGTAAGAGCCGGATCGCACGTGAGGCCTTGTCGGAAGTCGCGACGCGGGGATACGAAGACCGATGGGTGGTCGGAACCTCGTCAGCGCGTGAGGTTCCCCTCGGCGCCTTCAGCGCATGGACACAGCCCGATATGACGGACACCGTGGCGCTGGTGCGGGGGACGATCGAGTCGCTGACGGCGGCCCCTGCAGGCGCCCCAGTGGTGGTCTGTGTCGACGACGCCCATCTGCTCGATGACCTGTCGATATTCGTCGTGCACCAGATCGTGCAGCGCGGTGCGGCGAAAGTCATCCTGACTCTTCGCGATGGCGAGCCGATTCCCACGGCGTTGCAAGAGATTTGGAAGGGCGGCCAGTTTGACCGCCTCGACGTTCAGCCGTTATCGCTCGACGAAACAGCCGAGCTGCTGTCGGTGGTGTTGGGCGGTCTGATGGATCCGGATGCAGCCCAACGTCTTTGGGGCCTGACCCGAGGAAATGTGCTGTACCTGCGTAACATCGTCGAACGGGAGCTCGCCGACGACCGGCTCGTGCAGCAGCAGGGATACTGGCGCTGGATCGGCGATCCGATCATGCCACCCGGCCTGATCGAGCTGATCGAGTCCCGCATCGGCGCCCTACCCGCGGCGGTTAGCGACGTGCTCGACGCGCTGGCCGTCGGAGAGCCGATCGAACTGACGACGCTGACGCGGATCACCGATCCCGCCGCGGTCGAGGAGGCCGACACCCGTAGCCTCATCACGCTCGAACCCGTTGCCGGCGGTGTGGAGGTGCGGGTGGCGCATCCCCTGTACGGAGAGGTTCGCCGCCGGCGCGCGCCACTCACCCGACTGCGACGGCTCCGGGGCCTGGTCGCCAACGAACTGGCCGCAGCCGATGACAGCGACGACATTCAGGTCGTCGTCCGCCGGGCCGCCTTGAGTCTGGACTCCGACCTCACACCCGACACCAATCTTTTGACCCGGGCGGCGCATGGCGCCGTCTGGCTGGCCGATCTGGATCTCGCAGACCGGCTCGCGCAGGCCGCGATCCGTGCCGGAGCCGGACCAGAGCCCAGTTTTGTTCGCGCGCATGCGCTGTCGTGGTTGGGCCGGGGCGAGGAGGCCGACGCAGTGCTCGCCGCGATCGGCACCAGCGACTTGACCGATGACGACCGTGCCAGGTTCGCGTTTCTGAGGGCCAGCAACATGCTGTGGGCACTCGGCGACCCCGTGCGCGCTAAGAAGATCATCGACGACGCAGCCAGCTCCACGCCGCCGCAGGCTCGCAGCTTCATCGACGCCTTTCTGACGGTGTACTCGTTTGCGACGGACCAGCCGCAGGCGGCGATACGTGCGTCGAGAAAGCTGCCGCTAGAAGATCTGCCACCCGTGGTCGGTGCCGAGATTGCCTGGGCGCTCACGGCGATATCCGCCGACGCCGGCCGGGTCGATGAGGCCGTCGCCACAGCAGAGGCGGGATACGCCGTCACGACACGATCTTTCGACGCTCCGCAGATGCGGTTCAACATCGCCGACGCCCACCTCACGGCGTTGCTGCTGGCCGGCCGGATCCACGACGCGGTAGAGGTGGCCAAACGGGTTCGGCAGGAGGCGGCCGACCTGCCGGGGGCGGCTCAATTGCTGGGGGCGGCGGTGGCGGGGCGCGCCGCCCTCGGTGCCGGCGAGCTGAACACCGCGCACCAGCTATTGGAGCTGGCCGCTCAGGGGTTGTCCGATTCGCATGAGATCGGTTGGGGGTATCGCTATCACGTCCCCCACGCAGCTGCACTCGCCATGCGCGGGTCGATTGGGGACGCGGCCGCCTCGCTTGCCGCGCTGGATGAGCTGCCGCGTTCGTTCCGGTCACTGGACTATGAGCAGAGCCTGGTCCGGGCGTGGGTGTCCGCAGGTCAGGGCGCCGTCAGTGAGGCAATAACCGTCTTGCGGGAGGCGGCCGAAAGGGCTGCCAGCAAGGGACAATTCGCGGCCGAAGTGATGTGTCTGCAAACGGCCACCCAGTTCGGGGACCATTCGGGCGCATCCAGGCTGCGGGAGCTCGAATCGACGGTGCAAGGGCCACGCGTAGGCCTGGCCGCGCGGTTAGCCGACGCACTGCGCGACGGCGATGGTGCCGAACTAGCTTTAGTATCAGAGGAATTCGAACGCATAGGAGACCTCGTGGCGGCGCTCGACGCGGCTGCGCAGGCCGCCAACGCATACCGCGGCAAGGATCTGCGGGGCTCGGCGTTGAGCTGCTCGACCCGCGCGTCCGCCCTGGCCGAGCAGTGCGGCGGCGCGAGTACGCCTGCGCTTCGTCAAGCCGCCGAACCCCTCCCCCTGACCGATCGCGAGGCGGAGATCGGGATGCTGATCGGTGAGGGATTGTCGAACCGCGCAATCGCCGAGCGGTTGACGTTGTCTGTACGCACCGTGGAAAGCCACATCTACCGCGCCATGTTGAAGACCGGGACCACCAACCGCGAGGAACTGGGCGCCCTGCTGCGCCGCCACACAGCGCAAACACTGTGAACTCCTTTCGCGACTAAGTAGCGACGCGGCGAGACCGGCGAGAGTGCAGTAGGGCGCTACTGGGTTCGCGCCACCGGAGGCGAGCGACGGTTGATCCGTCACAACGCCCAAAAGGAGGCGCGAAGTGTCCGAAGTAATTGCGACACCCGCAGATCCGCTGGTTGTCGCCGACGATCCCGAACATGCCAGCGAAACGGTGCGTCAGCCACCGGTTCTCATCACCGAGCAGGCTGTGGCCCTCAGCACGGCGGCGGCCGTGCCGTTGCCGCGGACGAAGTCCCACCGCGGAGTGCTTGCCGTATTACACGCGATGTTCCTGAGCTCATCGGAGAAGTCACGTCGCGTGCCGCGTCACTATCCGCCGCGGCGCGATGCCTTCCTCGAGTCAGCTGCCATGGAACGAGAAATGCACAGGCTTTAACCGGGCCACTTTTCGCCAAGCCGTATGAAAGGAACGAATGATGGGTAACACGAGCACACGTAGGCCTTTTCGCCGTCATCTCGCTGCCGGGGTTGCCGTCGGCAGCGCCGGCATCCTCGTGGTGAGCCTGGTGACGACACCACCGGATGTTTCCGAGCCGAGAAGTGAAGTCGTCGCGGTACGGCTCGCAGTTCTAGCACTGCCTAGGCCGACATCTCCGGGGACTGTTCTGGATAAATTCACTATCGATCAAGCCCAAACCGCCGTACCGGCGGGCCAGGCGCTGATCGTCGGGCCGACACACACTACGCAAGCCGCCGAGAATACCGCGATCAGCGGTCAACCGGCGACCGCCGCCGCTCTTCCGACGACGACCGCTGCAATCAATTGGGATCAGAACCAGCTCTACCAGATATTGGCGCCGATCGTCGGGCCGGTAATCCTGTTCGGCACCATTATCTTCGGGTTCGCCGTGCTTCTTCCCGTGGGTTGGTTCTTCGGGACGATCTACGAAACGATTGCCAACATTCTTGGCCTGCCCACGCAGCTGCCGCTCTCTGCCGCACCTACCGAAGCTGCTGAAGAAGAATCCACGTTGCCGGCGCCGCTGAGCGTTCCAGAAGAGCAGGACATTGCCAAGGACGAGGGGATCGACCAGATCCAGTCGCGGCCGGGGGCCATCCTCGACAACATGCGCCATGATGGGCGTGGCAACCTCACAAAGGCTCTGCCCGCAGCCACCCACGACGCACTGCAATCAGGCCAGCGCAAAGTTCGTCAGAAACTGGCGGATTCACGAGACCTCGTCAACGAGACCATCGGTGCGGTGAAATCGGCCATCGGAAACGGACGCACTGAGGTGCGATCCGCGGCTGGTCAAGACTCAACCGTTACCACCGCCAACCCGGCTCGCAAAACGCCAGTGCGTGACGCCGTCAACAAGGCAGCTGGTGACATCACAAAAGCCGTCACCAAGGCTTCCGAGGGTGTCAAGCGGGCGCTGGGTGGCGACAAGAGCGACAAGGACGATGCCGACACCGCGAATGCCGGCAACGGGTGACAAGAAGGGAAACGGCCATGGGTACCGCGAAATTCACCGGTCGGGGCGCTTCAACGCCCAAGCTGGCGAAGCCTGCCGGACGGCCGGCGCAGCCTCGGCCTGTGGTGCGGGGTTCACTCGAGGTGGGCCAGCGGCACGCCGATCGGTCCCACCGCGGCGAAGGCGACCGCCCAACCACCCGAACCGCGACGGGCGGCGACGGGCCGATCCTCGTCGGCCGCATCGTCGTCGACTGGCAACTCCTGACGCGGCGCGTCAGGCTACGACGGCCACGATTCCTAATGGTTCGCGCCAGCCTTCAGGGCCTGCCCGGCGTCGAAACGCACAGTCCCGCAACGCGGCAACTACGCCGATGAGGTCGATCACGCTCGATGTGTCGCCATGGCCGGCTATTCCCCGCCCTCGAACATCGCCTCGGCCCAGGCGATGTGTCCTTCGAAGCCAAGCGATTTCGCCATGGCGCGGTAGCGATCCCTGAGGTGCGCGTAAGCCGTGGCATCGCCGCGAGCCCGCGCCAGCAGTGCGCGCAGCCTCAGGAGCCAGACCTCCCGGATAACCAGCCCGTCATCAGCTGGCGCCGCCGCCAACCGGTCGATCGCGGCCTCGGCTTCCGCCACGTCGCGCGCATCCCCATGGTTCAGCAGGGTCTCCACCAGAACAGCCGTCGCAGGAATTCCCCACGACAGCAGTTGTCCCTCACGAACCAGTTCGTCGACGGCAGCACGCATGAGTGGTATGGCCTCATCGCGGTCTCCACGCCGAGCCTTCTCACGTGCCAGATACACGTTCATGAGCCGTAGCTCGCTCAGGTTGTGCTTCCGGCGTACGAGCACGTCGGTGATCTCCACGAGTAGCTTCTGTCCGCGCTCACGTTCCGCATCCATGTCGCGGTGCACAAGTGCAAGACACAGAATCACCCGGGCGAAGGCCAACGCCATATCATCACCGGACCGTTCGGCAATCCTGAACCGTCCCGGGTTTTGTGCGCAC
>NZ_PIZU01000060.1 GCF_002838065.1 Mycobacterium hubeiense
GCAACAGCCCGTCAGCGCGACCAACTACGCCGAAATCGCGCTAACCCGCGCGGCCGCGCTCCACGCGATACCGGCGCACCAGCGCGTCGGTCGACGAATCCGATTGCTTTGCCGGCGAAGCTGATCCGGTGATCACCGGCAGCAATGCCTTGGCCTGCGTCTTGCCCAACTCGACGCCCCACTGGTCGAACGAGTCGATGCCCCACACCACGCCCTCGGTGAACACCTGATGCTCGTACAAAGCGATCAACTGGCCCACCACCGACGGCGTCAACCGAGTCGCCAGTATCGACGTCGTCGGCCGGTTGCCCGGCATCACCTTGTGCGGCACCACCGCAGCAGGCGTGCCTTCGGCCGCGATTTCGGACGCCGTCTTCCCGAACGCCAGCACCTGGGTCTGGGCGAAGAAATTGCTCATCAACAAATCGTGCATGCTGCCGGTGCCGTCTGCGGTCGGCAGATCGTCAGTGGGCTGGGAAAATCCGATGAAATCGGCGGGCACCAACCGCGTACCCTGGTGCAGCAGTTGGTAAAACGCGTGCTGGCCGTTGGTTCCTGGTTCGCCCCAAAAGATTTCACCGGTGTCGGTGGTGACGGGTGTGCCGTCGGCGTGCACCGATTTGCCGTTGGACTCCATGGTCAGCTGCTGCAAATAGGCGGCGAACCGCGACAGGTCGTTGGAGTAGGGCAGCACCGCCCGCGATTGCGCGCCAAAGAAATTCGAATACCACAAGCCGATCAGACCCAGCAGCGCCGGCGCATTCTCCAGTAAAGGCGCGGTGCGGAAATGCTCGTCGACAATGTGGAATCCGGACAGGAACTCCGCGAAGCGCTCGCGACCGATCACCGCCATCACCGACAGCCCGATCGCGCTGTCCACCGAATACCGGCCGCCGACCCAGTCCCAGAACCCGAACATGTTGTCGGTGTTGATGCCGAAATCGTCGACCAGTTTCTTGTTCGTCGACACCGCGACGAAATGGTGGGCCACCGCCGCATCGCCCAGGGTGTCCACCAGCCAGCGCCGCGCCGCCGTCGCATTGGTCAGCGTCTCCAGCGTCGAGAACGTCTTGGACGCGACGATGAAAAGCGTTGTGGCCGGGTCCAACCCGTCCAGCGTCGCCACCAGATCCGCCGGGTCGACGTTCGACACGAACCGCGCCGAGATGCCCGCATCGGCGTAGTGGCGCAGCGCGTCGTACACCATCACCGGGCCCAGGTCCGATCCGCCGATGCCGATGTTGACGACGGTGGTGATGCGCTCACCCGTCGCACCCGTCCACTCGCCGCTGCGTAGTCGGTCGGTGAACTCACCCATCCGGTCCAGCACTGCGTGCACGTCGGCGACCACGTCCTGCCCGTCGACAATCAGCGACGCATCGCGCGGCAGCCGCAACGCGGTGTGCAGCACCGCGCGGTCCTCCGAGGTGTTGATGTGCTCGCCGGCGAACATCGCGTCGCGGCGCTGCTCCAAACCGGCCTCGCGGGCCAGGTCGATCAGTAGCTCCAAGGTCTCCCGCGTGATCCGGTGCTTGCTGTAGTCGATGTAGAGGTCACCGACCGTCAAAGTCATCGAGGTGCCACGCGCGGGGTCCTCGGCGAAGAACTCGCGCAGGTGCTTGGTACCGATCTGCTCGTGATGATGGATCAGGGCTTGCCATGCGGGCGTGGCGGAGATGTCGACCGTCATGTGCCCTGACATTAATGCGGGCACTTGACCAAAGGTGTAAGAGAGGAGGTATGGATACCGCCAAGCTGCTGTCGTCAGTACCCACCGGAATCTGGATCGGCGGTGAAGAACGCGAGGGCAAGTCGACCTTCAATGTGCTGGATCCCAGCGACGACGAAGTCCTCACCGCCGTCGCCGACGCCACGGCCGATGACGCCGTCGCCGCGCTGGACGCCGCGTGCGCCGTACAAGACGACTGGGCCGCCACCCCGCCGCGCGAACGCGGCGAGATCCTGCGCTCGGTCTTCGAGACCATCACCGCCCGCGCTGATGACATCGCCACGCTGATGACCCTGGAAATGGGCAAGGTACTGCCCGAAAGCATGGGCGAGGTGCGCTACGGCGCCGAGTTCTTCCGCTGGTTCGCCGAGGAGGCGGTGCGCATCGCCGGCCGCTTCACACCGAGCCCGGCAGGCACCGGGCGCATCCTCGTCACCAAACAGCCCGTCGGCCCCTGCTACGCCATCACCCCGTGGAACTTCCCGCTGGCCATGGGCACCCGCAAGATCGGCCCGGCGCTGGCCGCGGGCTGCACGATGATCGTCAAACCGGCCCAGGAAACCCCGTTGACCATGCTGCTGCTGGCCAAGCTGATCGACGACGCCGGCCTGCCCAAGGGTGTGCTGTCGGTGTTGCCGACCAGCAACCCGGGTGAGGTCACCAGCGCGCTGATCGACGACGGCCGGCTGCGCAAGCTTACGTTCACCGGCTCCACCGGGGTGGGCCGCGCGCTGGTCAAACAATCCGCCGACAAGCTGCTGCGCACCTCGATGGAGTTGGGCGGCAACGCGCCGTTCATCGTCTTCGACGACGCCGACATCGACGCCGCTGTCGACGGCGCGGTGCTGGCCAAGATGCGCAACGGCGGTGAGGCCTGCACGGCGGCCAACCGCTTCCACGTCGCCAACGCGGTGCGCGAGGAGTTCACCGAGAAGCTGGTCAAACGGATGAGCGAGTTCACGCTCGGAAAGGGCCTCGACGAGTCCTCGACCCTGGGCCCGCTGATCAACGCCAAGCAGGTCAAAACCGTCGAGGATCTGGTGTCGGACGCGGTGTCGAAGGGCGCGACCGTCGCAGTCGGCGGCGTCGCCCCCGGCGGACCCGGCAACTTCTACCCGGCCACGGTGCTGGCCGACGTCCCGCCCGACGCCCGCATCCTCAAGGAGGAGGTGTTCGGGCCCGTCGCGCCCATCGCCGGTTTCGACACCGAGGAACAGGGCATCGAGGCCGCCAACGACACCGAGTACGGGCTGGCCGCCTACGTCTACACGCGGTCGCTGGACCGGGCGCTGCGCGTCGCCGAGGGCATCCAGTCCGGGATGGTCGGCATCAACCGCGGCGTCATCTCGGATCCGGCGGCGCCGTTCGGCGGCGTCAAACAGTCCGGGTTCGGCCGCGAGGGCGGATTCGAAGGCATCGAGGAGTACCTGGACATCAAGTACATCGCGTTGACGAAGTAAACCCGCCCGCGCCACGGCGTGTCGGGCGTTTTCGCGTCTGCACGTGCGGGCAAAATCTCTCCCGTCTAGGCAGGGAGGGAGAACACGTGACTGCGGCGCCGGTCCGCATCCCCGCGCGTCGCGTTACGCCGACGCCCAAGACCCGCCCGCCCAGAACCATCCCCGCGCTGGACGGCATCCGCGCCATCGCGGTCGCGCTCGTGCTGGCCGGCCACGGCGGTGTGCCCGGCCTGTCCGGCGGATTCATCGGCGTCGACATATTCTTCGTGCTCAGCGGATTCCTGATCACGTCGCTGCTGCTCGACGAACTCGGCCGGACAGGACGAATCGGCTTGACCGCCTTCTGGATTCGGCGGGCCCGCCGCCTGCTGCCGGCGCTGCTGGTGATGGTGCTGGCGGTGGTCGGGGCGCGGATGCTGTTCCCGTCCGACGCGGTCGCCGCGCTGCGCGACGACGCCGTCGCCGCCTTCTTCTGGGTGGCCAACTGGGCGTTCGTCGCGCAGGACACCGACTACTTCACCCGCGGCGGCACCCCGTCGCCGCTGCAGCACACCTGGTCGCTGGGGGTGGAGGAGCAGTACTACATCCTCTGGCCGCTGCTGCTGCTCGCCGTCGCCGCGGTGTTCGCGGTGCGGGCGCGATGGGCGGTGGCCGTGCTCGCCACGGTGGGCGCGGCCGCGTCGGCCGCAGCGACGATCGTGTTCGTCGACGACGTGACGTTCAACCGGGTCTACTTCGGCACCGATACCCGTATGCAGGCGCTGCTGGTGGGCGCGGCGGCGTCGGCGCTGCTGGTGCGGGATTGGTCGGCGGTGCTGTGGGGCAAGGACATTCGTTCGCGGTGGGGGCGCTGGATCGCGAACGTGCTGCCGATCGTCGGGCTTGCGGTGCTGGGGGCGGCCGCGCATTTCGCGACGGGCAGCACGCAGGAGTTCCGCCACGGCCTGCTCATCATCGTCGCGGTCGGCGCCGTGCTCGTCGTCGCCCCGGTGGCGCTGTCCCAGCGCGGACCCGTCGCGCGCGTGCTGGCCTGGCGGCCGCTGGTGTGGCTGGGCGCGATCTCCTACGGCGTCTACCTGTGGCACTGGCCGATCTTTTTGGTGCTCAACGGCGAACGCACGGGCTGGTCGGGGATGTCGTTGTTCGCGGTGCGGTGCGCGGCGACGGTCGCGGCGGCCACGGCATCGTGGTGGCTGGTGGAAAAACCCGTCCGCCGCTGGCGGCCCCAGCATGTGCCGTTGTTGCCGCTGGCCGGCGCGACGGCGGCGACGGCGGCCGCGCTGACGCTCGTCGTCGTCCCGGTCAACACCCAGCCGGCTGAGCCGACGCCGAACGTGCTGTCCGCGGCGCTGGTGATGCCGGAGGTGCCGGTGCCCGTGGGAACGCCGGTCGAGCTACCGCCCGGCACGCAGACGGTCGCGGTGTTCGGCGACTCGGTGGCGTGGACGATGATGCGGTATCTGCCGTCGACCCCCGGCCTGCACTTCAGCGACTACACCACGATCGGGTGCGGCATCGCGCGCGGCGGCCCGTACCGGTCCAGCGGCGAGACCATCAACCAGAAACCGGAATGCGACAGCTGGCCGGCCCGGTGGGCTCAGCGCGTCAAACACGACCGGCCCCACACCGTGCTGCTGATCGTCGGCCGCTGGGAGACCGTCGACCGGGTCCACGAGGGGCGCTGGACGCACATCGGTGAGCCGGCATTCGACGCCTACCTACGCGGCGAGTTGCAAAGGGCACTGGACATTCTCGGCTCGACGGGCGCGCGGGTGGTGGTGACGACGGCCCCGTACAACCGGCGGGGGGAGCGCCCCGACGGCACCCTGTATCCCGAGGATCAGCCCGCGCGCGTCGACCGCTGGAATGCCATGCTGCGAGGCGTCGTCGGCAAGCGCCCCAACGTGACGCTGCTCGACCTGAACTCGAAGCTCAACCCGGACGGCGAGTACACCGCCAAGGTCGACGGCATCAGAATGCGCATCGACGGCGTGCACCCCACGCCGGAGGCGGTCGAGTGGTTGACGCCGTGGCTGGCCGAGGCGCTGCGCCCTCGGTGATTTCGGCGCGCTGAGTCGCGGTGAGCGCGACTGCGCGCACCGAAATCGCTATCAGTGGCCGAGGCGGCCGCGGCCCATCCGCAGCAGCAGCATCGCCAGATCCTTGCCCTCGGGGCCGAGCTGGCTGTAACGCTCGATGACCTTCATCTCGCGGCTGTGGACCAGCCGGGTGCCGCCGGAGGCCATGCGGGCCTTGCCGATCAGCTTGGACACTTCGGTACGACGCTGCACCTTGGCCAGGATCTCGGCGTCGAGCTGGTCGATTTCCTGGCGCAACTCATCGATGTCGGGCATCTGTTCGGTTTCGATAGACATTGATTGCTCCTCGTTGTGTGGGGGTCGCGGTTTCATCCGGTTTCGGGCCTCACACAAGAGACGAGCCCCGGATCCGGAAGCGGACCGCGGGGCTCTGCGAAGCAGCTAGACCACGGGCACCGCTGGCCGGTACCCGTAAAAAAATCGTCCCTGCTGATTGAGCACCATATGAGTGTGCCATCAAGGGCCGTGCCAGCGCAAAAGTGTCCCCGGGCGGCGGTACGTTTGGAGTCGACATGACGACCGCGACCGAAGCAGATCAGCTCCTCGAAGGCCTCAACCCGCAGCAGCGCCAGGCGGTGCTGCACGAGGGATCGCCGCTGCTGATCGTGGCCGGCGCGGGGTCGGGCAAGACGGCGGTGCTCACGCGGCGGATCGCCTATCTGCTGGCCGCCCGCGACGTCGGGGTGGGTCAGGTGCTCGCCATCACGTTCACCAACAAGGCCGCCGCCGAGATGCGCGAGCGGGTGGCGGCGTTAATCGGGGCGCGGGCTGGGCTTTCTATGTGGGTGTCGACGTTCCACTCCACCTGCGTGCGCATCCTGCGCAATCAGGCCTCCCTGATCAAAGGCCTGAACTCGAACTTCTCGATCTACGACGCCGACGACTCGCGACGCCTGCTGTTGATGATCGGCAAGGACATGGGCCTGGACACCAAGCGGTACTCGCCGCGGTTGCTGGCCAATGCGATCTCCAACCTGAAGAATGAGTTGATCGGCCCGGAGCAGGCGGCGGCCGAGGCCGTCGAGGCGTCCGAGGAGCTGGCCCGCATCGTCGCCGAGGTCTACGCCGAGTACCAGCGCCGCCTGCGCGCCGCCAACGCGCTGGACTTCGACGATCTGATCGGCGAGACAGTCGCTGTGCTGCAAGCCTTTCCGCAGATCGCGCAGTACTACCGCCGGCGTTTCCGGCACATCCTGGTCGACGAATACCAGGACACCAACCACGCCCAGTACGTGTTGGTGCGCGAGCTCGTCGGCACCGAAACCGTCGACGGTGTGCCGCCGGCGGAGCTGTGCGTGGTCGGCGACGCGGATCAGTCCATCTACGCGTTCCGCGGCGCGACGATCCGCAACATCGAGGACTTCGAACGCGACTTCCCCAACGCCACAACCATTCTGCTGGAACAGAATTACCGCTCGACGCAGAACATCCTGAATGCGGCCAACTCCGTCATCTCCCGCAACAGCGGGCGCCGGGAGAAGCGGCTGTGGACTGACGCCGGAGAGGGCGAGCTGATCGTCGGGTACGTCGCCGACAACGAGCACGACGAGGCGCGGTTTATCGCCGAGGAGATCGACGCGCTGGCCGATAAAGGCGAGATCACCTATAACGACGTCGCCGTCTTCTACCGCACCAACAACTCGTCGCGTGCCCTCGAAGAAGTCTTCATTAGGGCGGGTATCCCATACAAAGTTGTTGGGGGAGTGCGCTTTTACGAGCGCAAGGAGATTCGCGACATCGTCGCGTACCTGCGGGTGTTGGACAATCCCGGCGACTCGGTGAGCATGCGCCGTATCCTCAACACCCCGCGCCGCGGCATCGGCGACCGCGCGGAGGCGTGCGTCGCGGTGTACGCCGAGAACACCGGGCTGAGCTTCAACGACGCTCTGCAGGCCGCCGCCGAGGGCAAGGTGCCGATGCTGAACACCCGCTCGGAGAAGGCGATTGCGAGCTTCGTCGAGATGATGGACTCGCTGCGCGGCCGCCTCGACGACGAGTTGGGCGAACTCGTCGAGGCGGTGCTGGATTGCACCGGCTACCGCGCCGAGCTGGAGAACTCCAGCGACCCGCAGGATTTGGCGCGGTTGGACAACCTCAACGAATTGGTCAGCGTCGCACATGAATTCAGCACCGACCTGGCCAACGCCGAGGCGTTTGAGGAGACCGACGAAGACGTGCCCGATACCAGCGTGCTGGCCCAGTTCCTGGAGCGGGTGTCGCTGGTGGCCGACGCTGACGACCTGCCCGAACACGGCGCCGGCGTGGTGACGATGATGACATTGCACACCGCCAAAGGTCTCGAGTTTCCAGTGGTTTTCGTCACCGGCTGGGAGGACGGCATGTTCCCGCACATGCGGGCGCTGGGCGATCCGACGGAACTGTCCGAGGAGCGGCGGCTGGCCTACGTCGGCATCACCCGGGCCCGTCAACGGCTCTACGTCAGCCGGGCGAAGGTGCGCTCGTCGTGGGGTCAGCCGATGCTGAACCCGGAATCGCGCTTCCTGAAAGAGATTCCGCAGCATCTCATCGACTGGCGGCGCACCGACCCGACACCGTCGTTCAGCGCGCCGGTGAGCGGGGCGGGACGGTTCGGCACGCCGCGACCGTCACCGGCGCGGGCGTCGGCGGGCAAGCGCCCGCTGATGGTGCTGGAACCCGGTGATCGCGTCAGCCACGACAAGTACGGGCTGGGCCGCGTCGAAGAAGTGTCGGGCGTCGGCGAATCGGCGATGTCGCTCATCGACTTCGGCAGCGCGGGCCGGGTCAAGCTGATGCACAACCACGCGCCGCTGCAGAAGCTGTAGACGCGGCACGGCTGCGCAGGACCATATGCCGCTTATGCGGGCAGCCAGGCACATGCATCCACGGAGGCGGGGACCGGCAGGCCTAAGGCCGGGCCCAGCGCCGGGTCGCCGGCAGCAAGGTCAGCACGATGCTTAAAAGCGGCAGCGCCGGGATCCCGTAGACAACCGGCGGCAGTTTTGCCCCCGCCACGAACAAACTCGCGAAGATCATCAACGCGATGATCGACCCCACCACGATCAGCAGGCGTCCCATCCGACGCCTCAGCAACAGCAGCACCAGCCCGCCGATCGTCGCGCCCGCCGACACCGCGGTGAGGAACCCGACCGCCACGCAGAACAGCGGGTCGGTCCGCCACCAGCCCGTGATCAAATCCGTGGCGATGACGGCCGTGGCCCAGCCGGACAGGATGCTCACCACAGCCGCTGCGATCGCCGCGGCCGGGCTGGCGGCGCGTCCGTCGCCGGGGATGGTCACCGACCGGGCGCGCGGAACGTAAGTGGTCTGCGAATCGTCGTCAGTCGAGGAGATGTACGTGGTGCTCGGCTCGGCGATTTCGGGAATCCCGCCCGTGGGGTGACGGCGGATGATGCTGGTCTTCGACTCTTCAGCAGCGGCCTGAGGGGCGGATGTCGCAGCATCCTCGGGCTTTCGCCGGATGATCCGCGTTTCGTCGGTCGACGGTCCGGTCGGATCTGAAGAGCTCACTCGGCCAAGACTAGCCGCCGACGCTGAGGCCCCGCTTCGCCAGCCAGCCGGTGGGATCGACGCGGTTGGTGCCATTGACCAGAACCTCGAAGTGCAGGTGCGGGCCGGTCGAGTTGCCGCGGTTGCCCATGGTGGCGATCTGGTCGCCGGCCATCACGCGATCGCCGATGTCGACGTTCCACGTGTTGATGTGCCCGTAGAGGGTGACGGTGCCGTCGCTGTGGCGCAGCTTCACCCACGCGCCGTAGCCGGCCGTCGGGCCCACGTCGATGACCACGCCGTCGGAAGCCGCCAGGATCGGCGTGCCGATCGGCCCGGCGATGTCGATGCCGCCGTGCAGCACGCCCCAGCGGTAGCCGAAGCCCGACGTCCACACGCCCTTCGTCGGCATCACGAACAACGGCCGCTGAAGCCGCGCCTCACGCTCGGCGCGCTCCTGCGCATACGCGGCCGCCTTGGTGATCTCCTCGGCGTGTACGGCCGAACTGGCGGCCGGTGCGACCGTCACGATCTGCATGCCGTCCACCGAGCCGGTGACCACACCGTCCATCGCCGACGGGCCGGCGGCCAGAACCGTCTCGGCGGGGGCTTCCTCGGCCGACGTCATCATCGAATGCGCGCCGGCCGCAGTCGCCCCGGCCGCCATGGCCGCGATCATCAGACGGCCCTTGACGGCGCTCTGGTCGGGCTTGCGGTGGGCGCCGCGGCGGCTGATGTCGATGACGTCCGTAGCGGCCACGCCGTCGCTGACGTCGGTTTTGCTGTCGCGGTACGCGTACGCAGAAAGTCGTTCTTCGCGGGCGTCTGGCCGGAACTGCGACGGGACCGCCAGTCGCAGCGGGACCAGGTCGTCGGTGTCGTGCAGGTCGTCCAGTTCGGGGGCCTGGATTACTTTCGACTCGCGGTCAAACGCGGTGTTTTCGCGAAAGTCCAGGTCATCGAGGTCGCCGAACTCGTTGAACGGGATGATGTCGGTGATTTCGGTCGCTTCAGGCTCCAGCTTGGCGTGCCGGGCGTTCGTCGAAACTCCGAGTGGAGCTCGGGACGAACGATGCGACGGCAACCTGGGATGTCCTTCTAGTCGTGACCGAACCGTGATCTAGACCAGAGGCACGTTAACCAAATTCCAATGTTCGTGGCAACCCGTGCGGGTATTCCGTCGCGGATTGTGAGCTGTATCACGTCCACGCGCCGGTGAGATCTGCCACATGAGTGGTAGGCGGTGCCGAAGCGTCGCGCCGGTGTGGATAAAGTTCCCCCGAGCCCGTCAGGCCAAACAGTTCCGAGTCGACGCAGACAGACAGTGAGTCCATGGATCTCTTCGAATACCAGGCGAAAGAGCTCTTCGCCAAGCACAACGTGCCCACCACGCCCGGCCGCGTGACCACCACCGCGGAGGACGCTAAGGCGATCGCCGAAGAAATCGGCAAGCCCGTGATGGTCAAGGCCCAAGTAAAGACCGGTGGACGGGGCAAGGCCGGCGGCGTGAAGTACGCCGCGACGCCCGAGGACGCCTTCACCCACGCGCAGAACATCCTCGGCCTCGACATCAAGGGCCACATCGTCAAAAAGCTGCTGGTCTCCGAGGCCAGCGACATCGCCGAGGAGTACTACATCTCCTTCCTGCTCGACCGCGCCAACCGCACCTACCTGGCGATGTGCTCGGTCGAGGGCGGCATGGAGATCGAAGAGGTGGCCGCCACCAAGCCCGAGCGGCTGGCCAAGGTGCCCGTCGACGCCGTCAAGGGTGTTGACCTGGCGTTCGCCCGCTCGATCGCCGAGCAGGGCCACCTGCCCGCCGAGGTGCTCGACGCCGCCGCGGTGACCATCGCCAAGCTGTGGGAGGTCTTCACCAAGGAGGACGCCACGCTGGTCGAGGTCAATCCGCTGGTGCGCACCCCCGACGACCAGATCCTCGCGCTGGACGGCAAGGTCACGCTGGACGCCAACGCCGACTTCCGCCAGCCCGGCCACGCCGAGTTCGAGGACCGCGACGCGACCGATCCGCTGGAGCTCAAGGCCAAGGAGCACGACCTCAATTACGTCAAGCTCGACGGGTCCGTCGGGATCATCGGCAACGGCGCGGGCCTGGTGATGTCGACGCTGGACGTGGTCGCCTACGCCGGCGAGAAGCACGGCGGCGTGAAGCCGGCGAACTTCCTCGACATCGGCGGCGGCGCGTCGGCCGAGGTGATGGCCGCGGGCCTGGACGTGATCCTGCACGACGAGCAGGTCAAGAGCGTGTTCGTCAACGTGTTCGGCGGCATCACCGCGTGTGACGCCGTCGCCAACGGCATCGTCAAGGCGCTGCAGATCCTCGGCGACGAGGCCAACAAGCCGCTGGTGGTGCGTCTCGACGGCAACAACGTCGAGGAGGGCCGCCGCATCCTGGCCGAGGCCAACCACCCGCTGGTGACGATGGTTCCGACGATGGACGAGGCCGCCGACAAGGCCGCCCAGTTGGCCGCGAGCGCCTGAAAGGACTTGGGGATATGTCGATCTTTGTAAACAAGGACAGCAAGGTCATCGTCCAGGGCATCACCGGTTCCGAGGCGAGTGTGCACACCGCCCGCATGCTCAAGGCGGGCACCCAGATCGTCGGCGGCGTCAACGCGCGCAAGGCCGGCACCACCGTCTCGCATGAGGACAAGAGCGGCGTGCTGGTGAAGCTGCCGGTGTTCGGCACCGTCGCCGAGGCCATGAAGGAGACCGGCGCCGACGTGTCGATCGCCTTCGTGCCGCCGAAGTTCTCCAAGGACGCGATCATCGAGGCGATCGACGCCGAGATCCCGCTGCTGGTGGTCATCACCGAGGGAATTCCGGTGCAGGACACCGCATATGCGTGGGCCTATAACGTCTCGAAGGGCAACAAGACCCGCATCATCGGGCCGAACTGCCCGGGCATCATCACCCCCGGCGAGTGCCTGGTGGGCATCACCCCGGCCAACATCACCGGCACCGGTCCGATCGGCCTGGTGTCCAAGTCCGGCACGCTGACCTACCAGATGATGTACGAGCTGCGCGATTTCGGGTTCTCGACGGCCATCGGCATCGGCGGTGACCCGGTCATCGGCACCACGCACATCGATGCGATCGAGGCGTTCGAGAAGGACCCCGACACCAAGGTCATCGTGATGATCGGTGAGATCGGCGGTGACGCCGAGGAGCGCGCGGCCGACTACATCAAGGCCAACGTGTCCAAGCCGGTCGTCGGCTACGTCGCGGGATTCACTGCGCCGGAAGGCAAGACGATGGGCCACGCCGGCGCCATCGTGTCCGGCTCGTCGGGCACTGCGCAGGCCAAGAAGGAGGCCCTCGAGGCCGCGGGCGTGAAGGTCGGCAAGACCCCGTCGGAGACGGCCAAGCTGGCCCGCGAAATCCTGCAAAGCCTGTAGCGGGGAGCCGCCCCCGCGGCGTCGGCCGCCATCGATTAGCCTGACGAATTAACATGTGTCAGGAGGTCTGTAATGGCGGTTGATCCGCGAACGCCGGTGATCGTCGGCGTCGGGCAGTTCACCGAGAACATCGACGACCCCGCCTACCGCGGCATGTCGTCGGTCGAATTGGCGACGGCCGCGGCGCAGGCCGCGCTGGACGACACCGGCGTCAAGCCGGCCACGGTTGTGCAGGCGATCGACGTCGTCGCCGGCACCCGCCAGTTCGAGATCTCGGGGGCGGCGCCGGCGCCGCTGGGCGCGTCGAACAACTACCCGCGCTCGGTGGCGAACCGGGTGGGCGCGAACCCCAAGCGGGCCATCCTGGAAGTCATTGGGGGACAAGGCCCGCAGCATCTGGTCACCGAGTTCGCCGGGGCGATCGCCAACGGGGAAGCCGAGGCGGTGCTGCTGTTCGGCTCCGAGAACACCTCCACACTGCGGCATTTCGCCGATCTCGACGACAAGCCCGACCACAGCGAAACCGTCGACGGCCAACTGGAGGACCGCGGCTACGGCTACGACGGTCTGTTCACCAAGTACACGATCCACCACGGGCTGATCGGCGCGCCCGTGCAGTACGGGCTGCTGGACAACGCCCGCCGCGCCAGGCTGGGCCTGTCCGTCGGCGACTACCGCCAGCAGATGGCCGAACTGTTCGCGCCGTTCTCCAAAGTGGCTGCCAAGAACCCGTTTTCGGCATCGCCGCTGGAACGCTCTGTCGAGGAGCTGGCCACCGTCACCGAGAGCAACCGGATGATCTGCGACCCGTATCCGCGGCTGATGGTGGCCCGCGATCAGGTCAACCAGGGCGCGGCAGTCCTGCTGATGTCGGTGGCTGCGGCCCGTCGTCTCCGTGTACCCGAGGAGAAATGGGTGTACCTACGCGGGCACGCCGATATGAAGGAGCAGTCACTGCTCGACCGTGTCGATCTGGGCGCCAGCCCGGCGTCGGTGCTGGCGGTGCGAGAAGCGTTGCGGGTGGCTAATATTGGGCTCGACGATGTCGCGACGTTCGACCTGTACAGCTGTTTTCCGTTCCCGGTTTTCAACATCTGCGACGGGACGGGTCTGGCCACTGACGACCCGCGGGGGCTGACCTTGACGGGAGGGCTGCCGTTCTTCGGCGGGCCGGGCAACAACTACTCGATGCACGGTATCGCCGAGACCGTCGCCGAGATGCGCGACCGCCCAGGGCAATACGGGCTCGTCGGGGCCAACGGCGGGATCGCCAGCAAGTATTCCGTCGGCGTGTATTCGACGGAGCCCGCCGACTGGACGGCCGACCGCAGCCCACAACTGAACGACGAAATCGCTGCTCTGCCAACGGTTGCCGTCACGGAGAAGGCGGACGGCGCGGCCACCATCGAGACCTACAGCGTGCGCTATGACTGGCCCACCCGTACCGGCATCATTGTGGGCCGGCTCGACGCCGACGACAGCCGCTTCCTGGCGACCACCACCGACGAGGAGCTCGTCGCGTTGATGAGCGACGGCGATCCGCTGGGCGCGCGCATCGTGGTGACGTCCGGCGAGAAGGCCAACACCGCCACGCTGGCGCGTTGAGATTGCGCTGTGGGTCGCGATTACGCCGCGACCGCAGCCGTCAACGCAATCTCAACGAGACAGCGCCATATCGGATAGCTTGCCCGACAACCGCTCCACATACGCGGCGACCTCGGCCTCCGGCTTGTCCGGCAGCCCGAACAGCACCTCGGTGACGCCGAGTTCGCGCCAGTGCGCCAGCTTGTCGGCGTCCGGCTTGAAGTCCAGTGCGACGATCTGCGGTGCGCCGGAGCGCCCCGCCGCGGCCCAGGTGTCCTGCAGCAGCTTGACCGGCTCGTCGATGACGAAGTCGCGCGGCGTGGTGATCCACCCGTCGGCGGACTTCGCGATCCATTTGAAGTTCTTCTCGTTGCCGGCCGCGCCGACCAACACCGGGATGTGTGACTGCACCGGCTTCGGCCACGCCCACGACGGCCCGAAGTTCACGAATTCGCCCTCGTACGACGCCTCTTCGGAGGTCCACAGCGCCCGCATCGCCTCGAGGTACTCGCGCAGCATGGTGCGGCGACGCCCAAGCGGCACGCCGTGATCGGCGAGCTCGTCGGTGTTCCAGCCGAAGCCCACGCCCAACGAGACCCGCCCGCCGGAGAGGTGGTCCAGCGTGGCGATCGACTTCGCCAGCGTGATCGGGTCGTGCTCGACCGGCAGCGCGACGGCCGTCGACAACCGAACCCGCGACGTCACCGCGCACGCCGTGCCCAGCGACACCCACGGATCGAGGGTGCGCATGTAGCGGTCGTCGGGCAGCGACTCGTCGCCGGTGGTGGGGTGGGCGGCTTGGCGCTTGACCGGGATATGGGTGTGCTCGGGCACGTAGAACGTGTGGAATCCGTGGTCGTCGGCGAGCTTGGCCGCCGCCGCCGGCGTGATCCCGCGGTCGCTGGTGAAAAGTACGAGCCCGTAATCCATGCGTGAATTAGAACGTGTTCTAGTCACAAGGGCAAGCGCCGGGGGTTCGCAGACGTTTGCCGTCGACGCGGGAAATCGAGCAACCCAAACGGGATTCAGGCGCAAACCCCAAGCGTCTGACACCCCCCGACGCCGGGTGCGCTAGCGTGGAAGCTCGAATCGCTCAGGCGCGTGAACGCCAGATCCGACGCCCCAAAGCACAGGAGAGCTCATGACGTACCCCCCAGGCCCGCCCGGGAGCCCCGGATATCCACCCGCTCAACAGTCGGGCCAGCAGCCGACGACGCAATTCAGCGCGCCGACCCAGCAGTTCGGCAAGATCGGCGAACCTGCTGCAGCCGCCCCGGCGGGCCCGAGCAAGCTGCCGGTCTACCTGACCGCCGCGGTCGCGGTACTGGGGCTGGCGGTGTATCTGGCCAACTTCTTGCCGATGTTCACCATCACCAACTCCGACTTCCTCGGGTTGGGCGAGTTCAGCGGCACCTCACTGGGCATCGGGCTGGCGGTGCTCGCGTCGATCGTGGCCGCGCTCTTCGCCGGCATCAGCCTGCTGCCCAAGCAGAACAACTTCATCGCGGTGGTGGCCGTCTTCGCCGTCGTCGCGTTCTTGCTGGTGCTTTCCGAACTCATCAACAAGCCCAGCGGCGCGACCGTCGACATCGGGCTTTACCTACTGATCGCGTTCACCGCGCTGCAAGCGCTGGCGGCGGTCGCGGTGCTGCTGTTCGACGCGGGCGTGATCACGCCGCCGACGCCGCGGCCCAAGTACGAGCAGCAGCAGTACGGCCAGTACGGCGGCCCGGGCCAGTACTACGGGCAGCAGCATGGCGGCCCGCAGCAGCATCAGCTGCACCAGCAGCGCCCCGGCTACCCGTCGCAGTACGGCCAGTACGGCCAGACGGGCGGCTTCTCGGGTGCGCAGCAGAGCGGTCCGCCGACGCCTCCGACGGGCTTCCCGACCTACGGCCAGCCGCAGCAGTCCTCCGGCTCGGCGCCGACGGCGCAACCGCAGCAGCAGTCGTCGTCGCAACCGCAATCTGGCCCGGCGCCGTCGTAAGCTGAGCCGCGCGTGCGTGACCTGCGCACGCGTGAGCTTGCGCGAGGAGCGGCCCAGCTAGTGGAGAATCGGCCAGTCGGCACACGTCAGGCACGTGAGCTGCTGCGGGTCGCATTCGGGCCGTCGATCGTCGCGCTCGTCATCATCGCAGCGGTGGTGCTGCTGCAGCTGCTCATCGCCAACAGCGATATGACCGGCGCATCCGGCGCGATCGCCAGCATGTGGCTGGGTGTGCACCAGGTGCCGGTGTCGATCGGCGGGCGCGAACTGGGCGTCATGCCGCTGCTGCCCATGCTCGCGATGGTGTGGGGCACGGCGCGCACGACGGCGGCCGCGACGGCTCCGCAGGGGTCGTGGTTCGTCATCCGCTGGGTGGTTGCCTCCGCAGTGGGCGGCCCGTTGCTGATCGCCGCCATTTCGCTGGCCATCATTCACGACGCCGCGTCGGTGATCACCGAACTTCAGACGCCCAACGCGTTGCGCGCGTTCGGCAGTGTGCTGTTGGTGCACGCCATCGGCGCCGGCATCGGGGTGGCCTCGAAAGTGGGCCGTCGGGTGTTGGCCGCTTCACCGCTGCCGCGCTGGCTGCCCGAGGCGATCCGGGCCGCATTCGCCGGGATGCTGGCGCTGGTGGGGCTCTCGGGTTTGGCGACGGCCGGCTCGCTGGTGGTGCACTGGTCGACGATGCACGAGTTGTACTCCATCACCGACTCGGTGTTCGGCCAGTTCAGCCTGACGGTGTTGTCGGTGCTCTACGCGCCCAACGTGATCATCGGAACCTCGGCGGTGGCGGTCGGCTCCAGCGCGCACGTGGGGTTGGCCACATTCAGCTCGTTCACGGTTTTCGGGGGCGACATCCCGGCGCTGCCGATCCTGGCCGCGGTGCCGACGCCGCCGCTGGGCCCGGTGTGGGTGGCGCTGCTGATCATCGCCGCGGTGTCGGGCGTCGCGGTCGGGCAGCAGTGTGCGCGACGGCCGCTGCCGCTGGGTCAGGCCATGGCCAAGCTGGGCGTCGCGGCGCTGCTGGCGGCGGTCACGATGGCGCTGCTGGCGCATGCGGGAAGCGGACGGCTGGGCAACTTCGGCGACGTGGGCGTCGACCAGGCCACCTTCGGGCCGGCGGTGTTCCTGTGGTTCGCCGGGATCGGCGGGTTGACGGTGGCGATGGCGGGCGGTATCGCGCGCCGGCCCAAAACCGCGCGTGTCGTCGAGCCAGAACCCGAAGAACCCGCGTTCGAGCAGCCGGAGGAGCCCGCGGAGCCGGAAGAGCCCGCGGAGCCGGAGCTCGAACTCGACGAGCCCGAGCCCGAACCCGAACCCGTCGCCCCGCCGATGCCGCTCGACGACGAGCCGGCGCCCGCCGAGGATCCCGAGGAACACTTCATCGTCGACGACGACGTTGACGACCACGGCGGGCAGGAGCGCAGCGACCCGGGAATGGACCACGGCGCGTCCGGCGATCAGAGCCGCGGCGCGGCCGACTAGGCTGCTGCGCGTGCAGCAACCGCTCCGCGTTCCCCCGAGTGCACCGGCGCGGCTGGTAGTACTGGCTTCAGGTACTGGTTCGCTGCTCGCCTCGCTACTGGAGGCCGCCGTCGACGACTATCCCGCGCGGGTGGTGGCCGTCGGCGCCGACCGGGACTGCCGGGCGCTGGAGATCGCGGCCGCCGCCGGCTTGCCGACGTACTCGGTGCGGCTTTCCGAATATCCTGACCGGGCCGCGTGGGACGCCGCCATCACCAAGGCCACCGCGGAGCACCGGCCGGATCTCATCGTCAGCGCGGGCTTCATGAAAATCCTTGGGCCGCAATTCCTTGAGCGATTCATCGGCCGCGTCGTCAACACGCATCCGGCGTTGCTGCCGGCGTTCCCCGGCGCCCACGCGGTGGCCGAAAGCCTGGACTACGGCGTCAAGGTCACCGGCTGCACCGTGCATCTGGTGGACGCCGGGATGGACACCGGGCCGATTCTGGCGCAGCGCACCGTCGAGGTGCTCGATGATGACGATGAACAGAGTTTGCACGAGCGCATCAAGGTGGTCGAACGACGACTGCTGGTGGACGTGCTGGCCGCGGTGGCGACCCGCGGCGTCACCTGGACCGGACGAAAGGCGACCATAGGATGACCGACAAGAGGCCGATTCGTCGGGCCTTGATCAGTGTGTACGACAAGACCGGTCTGGTGGATCTCGCCCGCGGCCTGCAGCAGGCGGGTGTCGATATCGTCTCCACCGGCTCGACCGCCAAAACCATTGCCGAGAAAGGCATTCCGGTCATCCGCGTCGAAGAGGTCACCGGTTTTCCCGAGGTGCTCGACGGCCGAGTCAAGACGTTGCATCCGCACGTGCACGCGGGGCTGCTGGCCGACCAACGCAAGCTCGAACACGTTGCGGCGCTTGCCGAACTGGGTATCGCGCCGTTCGAGCTGGTGGTAGTGAACCTGTATCCGTTCACCGAGACGGTCGACTCCGGCGCGAGCATCGACGAATGCGTCGAGCAGATCGACATCGGCGGCCCGTCCATGGTGCGCGCCGCCGCCAAGAACCACCCGAGCGTCGCGGTGGTCGTCGACCCGCTGGGTTACGACGGTGTGCTTGCCGCGGTGCGCTCCGGCGGGTTCACCCTCGAGCAGCGGAAGAAGTTGGCGGCATTGGCATTTCGGCACACCGCCGAGTACGACGTGGCCGTCGCAACCTGGATGATCTCGACGCTGGCGCCCGAAGAGGATGGGGCGCCGCCCTCGCTGCCGCCCTGGTTCGCCGGCACCTGGCGTCGCAGCGCGGTGCTCCGCTACGGCGAGAACCCGCATCAGCAGGCGGCGCTGTACAGCGACGAGTCCGCGTGGCCCGGCCTGGCCCAGGCTGAGCAGCTGCACGGAAAAGAGATGTCCTACAACAACTACACCGATTCCGACGCCGCGTGGCGGGCGGCGTTCGACCACGAGCAGACGTGTGTGGCGATCATCAAGCACGCCAACCCGTGTGGCATCGCGGTCTCGTCGGTATCGGTGGCCGACGCGCACCGCAAGGCGCACGAATGCGATCCAGTGAGCGCATACGGCGGCGTCATCGCCACCAATACCGAGGTCAGCGTCGAGATGGCCGAGGCCGTCGCCGACATCTTCACCGAGGTGATCATCGCCCCGGCCTATGAGCCCGGCGCGGTGGAAGTGCTTGCGCGCAAAAAGAATATCCGCATCCTGGTCGCCTCCGAGCCGCTGCCCAGTGGCACCGAACTACGCCAGATCAGCGGCGGTCTGCTGCTGCAGCAGCGCGACGCGCTCGACGCCGCCGGCGACGACCCCAACAACTGGACGTTGGCCACCGGCACCGCCGCCGACCCCGCCACGCTGGCCGATCTGGTGTTCGCGTGGCGGGCGTGCCGCGCCGTTAAATCCAACGCGATCGTGGTGGCCAAGGACGGCGCCACCGTCGGCGTCGGCATGGGGCAGGTGAACCGGGTCGACGCCGCTCGGCTCGCCGTGCAGCGCGCAGGCGATCGCGTACAAGGCGCCGTCGCGGCCTCCGACGCGTTCTTCCCGTTCCCCGACGGGCTGGAGATCCTCACCGAGGCGGGCGTGAAAGCGATTGTGCACCCAGGCGGTTCGGTGCGCGACGAGCAGGTCACCGAAGCCGCCGCCAAGGCCGGCATCACGCTCTACCTCACCGGCGCCCGCCACTTCGCCCACTGACTTCCACGGCCGAGCAGACGCAAAACTGCCCAATTCCGCAGCAAAACATGCAGTTTTGCGTTCCCCTACCTTCGGTGTGGGCCCAGCTGGCGCAGAGAAACTAGTGGTCCGTCTCAGTTATGGCTAACTACTTGTTCGA
>NZ_PIZU01000061.1 GCF_002838065.1 Mycobacterium hubeiense
TGCCTCATTCAGGTTGACAGGTTCCGCAACGAGTTCTTCCACATCCTCGACCTCGCACCGATCGAGGACGGCGGGTACCGCGCCTACGTGTGCGACGGCCTCTACAACGTCTTTCGTGATGGCGCGAACCCCGGTACATATGTGTCGGTCTTCAATCCGATGGAAGGTGTAACCGAAGGCCTTTCTGACCTGGATCACTTCGGGATCCAATTGTGGCGTGTCGAGTTCACCGACCACGGCCCATCCCGGAATAGTGATGCTCCTGATGCTGTTACAGCTGCCCAACAGGGACCCAATCCCGCACCCCTAGGCGACGTGTTTGGGCCATGGCGCATCACCGGTGCCAGCCCAAATGCTTTGTGGGGACCGCAGGACGCACCCGACTCCGCGCCCGGGAGCTGGGGCATGGGCGACGAATATAACGAATTCAAGCGACAGTGCCTCGACGAGATGCCGCATGACGCCGCGCAGCGCCAAGCCATCTACACCAGTCATCTCGACACTCCACCAACAGCCGAGCCCGCGGTGCCGGGCTGGCCGACGGTAACGCATGATTCATGGCCATGGCCACCCTTCGGGTGAATTGCCGCCGGATAGCGAGACTCTACGTCAGCGGGAATCGCGTCAAACGTATCCGAGCTGGCCAGAAAGCTTGGCGGACTTTTGCTTTGGATTGAGGCTTTACGGCCCGTACCGATGGCAGTGATCAGACCTCAAGAACCTTCATCACTTCGTCGCCGTAGTCGTTGATTACTTTGACGGCGATCTTTCCGGTTGTTGGCGGGTCAAACGGCAATGAGAACGTCCGGTACAGCGCCGACCATGCATCAGGCTGAATGTCCGCGCGAAGCGCGGTCTTGAGCTTCTTGTAAGGATCGTTACCACCGGTGAAGTAGCAGTGCCGGACAAAGAAGGACGTTTCGTCGTAATTGGTGTCGATCATCCACAACGCGATCTGACCCGTATCATTGCTACGGACCTCGCCGGTGGTCGGGTCATAGACGTCGACACCTCTGAGGTTGACGGCCAGCTTGCCGTCGCCCGTCTTGTCGAGCTGAATATCCGGTTCGCCGAAGACCGTGAACAGGTTCGCCGAGTCGGTCTTCTTCAGGTTTTCACCGATCAACAGATCCGCATTCATCCGGACCATCAGAACTTGGATTCGCCCAACTCGACGCTGGCCCGCCACGTTGGCGAAACCTTCATCCGAAGCTTCCACCGTCACACCGTCATCCTCGGTGACGCCAGTCGCCTGCGGATCGAAAGCGAAAGCAAGAACGCACAGCAGGTCGATGTCGCCTGCCTTAATCCCCTCCCGTGCAGCCTCTTTGATGAATCCGGCGCTCACCGTGCCGTACTGAGGGCCGATGGCCACACCGATTCGAGTGCTGTCCGGATCGTCACGGCGCACGCCGACGGCCTGGATGTACCTGCCCGCATAGGCTTCTACCGAAGCGAACTCAATCCGCTCACGACGCCGGCCATTCTGAATACCCGCTTTGGCAAGATTGTCGAGGATCGACTGCTCGAATGTCGGCGAATCCGGATCAACCGCGGCCGACGCTTCACTGATCGACTCAAGACTCTCCTCGTCGACTGTGCCAGCGAACACCAATGACCGGTGCGGCGACAGACTTTCCACTGTGAAACGTCCGGCGACGCGCACCTTTTGCTTGTCTTCGTAGGGCCTGTCGTACAGGTACTCGAAGTCCGCGTGCCGCTTGATCGCAGCGTCGATCTCCTCGCGCGTCATCTCCTCCTTGATATCAGGGTTGTTAGCGATGGATTTCAGTGTGATGTGTTGGACGCGCTCGTAGACGAAACCGTGCCGAACATCGTTTGAAACAGGTTCAGGCGACACCGGCTTACCTGTCAGCTCAGCCTCTTTCGTCCGACCTGCCTTCGAATCAGCGAGGATATAGTACGGAAATTTGGCACCCATGAGGCGCTGCCGCGCAAGGGCTAGCGCGACCCGGGAGGTATCGATCGTGATCCAGCGACGCCCCCACTGCTCGGCAACGAAAGCCGTTGTGCCCGAACCACATGTCGGATCCAGAACGAGATCGCCCGGATCCGTGCACATGAGCATGCAGCGCTCCACTACTTTGGTGTTTGTTTGCACGACGTACAGCTTGTCCATGCCGCTGCCCGATTGAGTGTCGTCCCACAGATTGTTGATCGGAATCGCGGGGAAGTCGTCGTGGAATCGTACGTAGTTCAAGCTGTTACCGCTTACCTCGACCCGACCGGCGTGAATAAGCCGTTCCATGCCCTGCTCGTTGGTCTTCCATCGAGCCTGCATTGACGGTCGATAGGTGGTACCACCGATCGTCACGGGGAACCACGACGCGGCCCCTTCTCCCTTCTCGCGTCCGGCGCCCTGGGAGGTCAGAATCTGAAGTCGGTACAACCGGCCGTCCGATGGACGATACGTATCCAATTCGGCTCGAGACAGTCGACACCGGGAACCATCAGGCCGCTCGATAAAAGAGTAAGTCGAATCGCCGCCTGGCCCAACCTTTCTAGAACGGTACTGCGGACGAAACTTCGCCGCCTCACGGTCCTTGGCGAACCATAGAATGTAGTCAATCGTGCCGCCTAGAAACTCGCTTGTCGCCCCGCTAGTCGTCTTGAACGCGATCTGATTTATGAAGTTCTCACTGCCAAATACTTCGTCCATCAGACTTCGAACAAGATGAACGTTCTCATCTCCGATTTGAACGAAACACGATCCGGTCTCGGTCAGCAGGTCGCGAGCAACGACGAGTCGATCCCGTAGGTACGCCAGATATGAGTGGATGCCCAACTCCCAGGTATCGCGAAAAGCTTTGATCTGCTCGGCTTCTCGTGCGGCATCCTCTAGCTTGCCGTCCTTGACGTCTCGCTTCCGGGCGGAGACCTGCCAGTTCGATCCGAATTTGATGCCGTACGGCGGATCGATGTAGATCATTTGCACGTTGCCGCGCAAAGACTCCCGCTCGGCAAGCGACGCCATCACATTCAGTGAGTCGCCGAGAATCATTCGGTTGGACCAGTTGGCGGAGTGTTGGTAAAACTCGACCTGCGAAAGCTCATCCAGCCCGTCGAAGTCGTCGTACAACGTAAGCTCGGGCTCCTCATCAGGCCGCTCCGCAGTCCGACGCAGATTCTCGACCAGCACCTGCGGGTCGATCTTTTCCTGGATATAGATCGGCGGCGCATCCGCGATCAGATCCGACGAATCCTGCTTGTCCTTGCCACGCCAAACGAGCTGTGGGTCCAAGCTCGGGTCACGCGCGTAATGAACCTGCTTCGACTCCACCGTCGCTGGGTCCACGAAGACTTCAGCATCGGCGGTTGGGATATTCGCCCGAGCATCCCGATGCTTGATCGCTTCGACCGGGGTCGGACCGGTGGTCTTCTTACGCGCCACGCCGACTCCTAAAGTCGAGGACGTCCTCATCGCCAACAATCGCGGCATCGTTGTACAAGTTGTCGATCGCGTCGTTGAGCACATCACGAACGGTGTTCGGATCTTTGATCTCGATGTATCCCCAGCGACCGAAGCCACGGTGATTATTGACGGCGGGCACCCACTTGTCTCGCGCGGTTCGCGCCTTTTCCTGTGTAGGCCCAGGACTCTTCTGTCCTCCAGAGACCTCAACGATCAATGTGCGATCGAAGTCTTCGCCCTCGGCGCGTTTCAACCGCAATAGGAAGTCTGGTTCATATGAGTGGCTGCGCCCCAAGTGGACGTAAGGGATCGTGAAGCCCAGATGGTCGTTCTTAACGTAGGCCTCTACCCGGGGGTTGAGCTCACACTCCAACGCGAGGATCTGCTCCCAGGTGTTGCCGTCCACGCCATCGAAAACGACATGGCTCACTTCCGATTTCACGGTCTCGATGTGGGCCTTTCGGGTTAGGAAGCGAACCTCCGCCGTGCTTCCCTCCGAGTCGAAGGGCCGCAGCATTGCACGCAGCCGGCCACGCTGATTTCCTTCTAGCCCAACGATCGCCGCCAACAAGTCCTCCGCTGCGCGGTTTTGTAACTGAGCGTTGGTAAGTAGAGAACCGATGGTGCGACCGTCACGAACTTGTACGCATTCCTCGACCCACTGGGTGCAAATGCGCGCCAACTGTGGGAACAGCCAAGGCCGGCGATCCGCGTTTCGCTGGAAGTGGCGAAGTAGTAGCACCCGCGCGATGTGGAACGCCACCTGCTGTGGACGTACATCGCTGACTACAACGACGCGCTCCGATTCACCCACAATCGGCGCAGATTCCGTCCAGGTTGGCACCTCGTTCGCGCCAATGGTGAAGGGCTTCAGCGCCTCCGGATCGAGGTGCAGTGGTTCATCCGGCAGTTCGATGCGGTAGCCGTCGAGCTTGGGGAACCTGATCCGCAGGTGCTCGCGGCCCGCCACAGCACCAACTTCCAAAGCAGGCCGTGGTGGCGGTGGCTCTTTGATCACCCGGTCAGATGGAATGAACGCGAATGGAATTCCGTAGATGTTGGCGTACTCCGGCTCGAAAAGTCCGTCAGAATTTGCGACGTAAGACCTACGACGTAGGCCGCGCCCAACCACCTGTTCGCACAAGAGTTGGCTACTGAACGCGCGGACACCGAGAATATGCGTGACGGTGTTGGCATCCCATCCTTCGGTCAGCATCGCGACGCTGACCACGCATCGGACGTCAGCACCGAGCAAGCCAGGCTTACCGACGGTATTCATGACCTCGCGCAGAATGTCCTGATCCGTAAGCTTGTCGACGTCGGCGCCGGGATGATCTAGTCGGTATTGTGCCTTGAAAGCGTCGATTTCGGCCGACGCCGCTTCTTTGAACTCGCCTTTGAGGGCTTCCCCACTTTCGAGTTGGGCGGAGTCGATCAGGATTGTGCGAGGCCGCGACAGCGGCGTTCCGTTATCAACATTGCTGAAGAGCGCCAAGTTCCCTGGCTGGTGCACGGTTGTGCCGCCCACCACAACGTCGCGGCCGGCGATCCAGTCGTAAATCAACTTGGAGACAAGGGTGTTCGGGCACACGACGATGAACACCGGTGGCGTTTCACCTATCGCATCCTTGTTGGCTTCCCAGTGCAGATATGACCGCTCGTAGCTTTGGTAGAGGCTGTTCAATGCACCGGCAAGGACATCAGGCATGATCCATTCGCCGTAGTCAAAATCCTTGGACTTTCGCTTCGGCAACTGCTCACCCACGTGCTGCCATAGCGTCAAGTAGCTAACGAGGTCACCTGCCGCGTCGTCGTCGACGGGGATGCGCGGAACCTTCACAATTCCCGACTCGATCGCGTCCATAAGGGAGAAGTCGCTAACCGTCCACGGGAAGATCAAGCCCTCGTTGTAGCCGGATCCCGACAGGTAGAACGGTGTCGCCGACAAGTCGTAGATCTGCTTCACGCCAACTCGTTGTGCAATGGCTTGGATCCCGCGGAACCAAACGCGAGCCTCTTCGTTGGCCTCGTCCTCTTCGCGGGAGAGCTTGCCGTGCGTGATCGGTCGGTCGCGGTAGCAGTGATGCGCTTCGTCGTTGAGCACAACAATTTCATGCTTGCTGCTCGCACTGCTCAGTCCGAGATCCCGAAGGACACGCACTACGACGGCGTCCGGCGCTTCTTTGAACGGGTCATCAGACTTTCCGGCTAGCAATAGCTTTCGGGTGTTGTTGCTGACTCCCTTCATTTCTTTCGCTATCCGCGGTAGGAAAGCGTGGTAGTTGGTGATCGCGATCAGCGCCTGATGCAGCGCGCTTGTGAGATCGGGCGGAATGAGATCGCGCTGCCGGTAATAGTTGTCAGGATCGCTCGGCCGCAAAACGCGGAGGCGGTCACGGATCGTGATGCCGGGCGTGATCACCAGGAAGCGGTTGGTGAACCGTGCGTCTCGTGGGGCGTAGACCTTGTTGAGAGTCTGCCAGGCGATCAGCATCGCCATTACCACGGTCTTGCCGGACCCCGTCGCCATTTTCAGCGCGATCCGCGGCAGGCCGCCGTTGTGGTCGTCGTTGGCCTCGGCTATACGAACCCGCCAGTCGCTGTATCCGTGACGCCCGGCGACCTCCGCCAAAAAGATGGCCGACTCGGCAGCTTCGCGCTGGCAGAAGAGCACACGGTTCTCCCGCGTGGGATCAGCCCAGTGCTCCATGAGCTTTCGACTGATCGGCGTTGCCCCCTCGTAGTTGCGCTGACGCCACCGATCGACCTCACGACGCAAGTCGTTAATCAACCTGTTGCGTGTACGCCGCTCACCCGTGACGTCGAAGTCGAAGCTCTCCTGAATGCCCTCACCTGTCCGCTTGCCTTTTCGTGCGAACGGAATCGGGACGTACGACTCGCTCTCGCGGCGGCCAGGGACCTCTTTGCCCGTCGGACCGTGGGGTCCGATCTCGAAATGGCGCGTCGGCATCTCATAGGGCGAGTTGAGGATGGGGTTCGCGATCGGCTCAGCCATGCCGACCTCCCGTCATCCATACGTCGCGCCATCTATACATGGTTGCCATCTATACATGGCAACACTGACAGGGTCGCATCTTAGAGCCATCTATAGATGGTCGACCTGGAGTTTCGACCTCGGCATGTTGCGTGGGTGTCGGAGTCGGAGATCGAACGGGAACTGGCGACAGCTCTCGGCCGCCGACTCGCCGAACTTCGTCTCGCTCGCGGCCTGACGCAGGAGGATGTCGCCCAAGCAGCCGGGATCAGTCGCAACCACTACCAGCTGCTTGAATACGGGCTCGGCAGACGCAACGATCGCAAGCCAGCGAACCCTCGCTTATCGACGCTCATCGCGCTCAGCGAGGTTCTCGGAACGACCGTCCCCGAACTCATTGATGCGATGTTCACTGCCGACGAAGCGACGACGGGCAAATAAGGGTAGGAGTACGTGCGCCCGTGGCGTGACGTGCGGTTATGCCGTCATACGACCATCGAAGGCTTCCGAATCCCCATTACCGCGGCCATATCATTGGTATGGCCATCAGGGGGCTCAGATGAACGAACAGAAAACTGTCATCGAGATCTGCCGGCGCGCCGGATTGAGTTAACAGGAGCTCGCCGACCTCTCAGGTGTTGCCCAATCGAACATCGCCGCTTATGAGAGGGGCACTCGGCGGCCGTCGGCCAAAATGCTCAAACGTCTCGAAGCGGCAGCCGAGCCTCGTCCCTCTGCCCTGCTTGCCGAACGCAAACGCGCGATCAAAAGACTTGCGTCACAACACAAGGCCCGCGATATCAAGGTCTTCGGCTCAGTCGTTCGTGGCGACGATCGTCCCGGCAGCGACCTGGATCTGCTGGTCCAATTCGCGCCAGACGCGTCGTTGTTCGACCAAGTCGAACTCGCACAGGGCATCGAGGACCTCTTGGGCGTGCACGTCGAGGTGGTCAGCGTGGGTGGTCTGCGGCCCGACCACGCGGAGATTCGAGCACAGGCTCGACCTCTGTGACCGAAGCTTGATCCCAGACCCAAAAGACGCTGGCGGTGTTCCTCGAGTTCGCAGAGCTTGGCGCAAGACTCGTGGAACGCATCCTGGACAACGCGTAGCGGAACAACCCGGACGGCGAGCGTGTTGTCGGCGACATGACGACTCTCGGGCCAGTCGGCCTGGCCAGCGGCTACCCGTACACCGACGACGCGACCGTGGTGGCCGACGAGGCACGCCACGCCGAACGCCTGGGCTTCTCCACCCTGTGGCGGTCCGGCAATCTGCCGATGCTCGAAGCGGCCGTGCGTGCTACGACGTCGATTCCCGTTGCCACCGGCATCATCCCGGTTTCCACCGTGCCGGCCGCAGACGTCATCGCCACGTACCAAGCGCTGGAGCGTGAGCAGCCTGGCCGCTTCATCGTCGGCCTCGGCGGCGCGCACGATGCCCGGCCACTGGCCACCATGAGCAACTACCTCGACGAGCTGGACGCCGCGGGCGTGCCGGCCGGATCGCGCGTGCTGGCCGCGTTGGGGCCGAAGATGCTTGAGCTGGCCCGCGATCGGGCGAGTGGTGCGTACCCGTACTTGGTGACGCCGTCGTATGTGTCCGACGCGCGGGCCGTTCTTGGCGACGAGCGCAGCCTGGCGGTTCTCTTGATGGTCATTCCGACGACCGACCGCAAAGCCGCGCGAGCCGCGGCCGCGAAACCGTTGGATTTCCTCGCCAAGGTCGGCGGCTATCGGCGCAATCTGCTTCGCCAGGGATTCAGCGAGCCCGACATCGACAACGTCAGTGACCGTCTGTTGGATGCCATCACGGCGTGGGGCGAGCTCGACCGGATCGCTGACCGCATCGCCGAGTTCTGGGCGGCCGGTGCCGATCAGGTCGTGCTGCGAGTCCTCGACGGGGACCTACCCGGCTGGCGAGAGCGGTTGGCGCACAAGCTAATTGCCTAGGGTGATCGCCAGCAGCGCCAGCCATCCACCGGCCACCCCGACGCCGGCGCCCAGCACAAACCATCGCCAGACCGGCAACTTACGCCACCCCCACACCGTCGGCGCCAGCCCGCCGACGGCGACCAGATTCAGCCCGATCGCCAGCAGCGGGTGGACCCGGATCAAGCCCAGGCTGAGCACGACGACGGCCGCGGCCGTCACCGCCGCGACGAACCCTGCGACGGTCAGCCCCGTCCCCCACGGTGTGGACTCGTCGGTCACGGTGTGTTTCTCCCGGGGTCGCTTCGCTCCCTGCCCGCCGGCGCCAGCCTAGCCCGTTCGTAGAACGCCAGCGCCGCAGCGGTCGCGACGTTGAGCGAGTCGGTGCCACGCGACATCGGGATGCGCACCCGCAGATCGGCGGCCCGCATCGCCCGCTCGGTCAGACCCGGCCCCTCTGCGCCGACAAGAAACGCGACCTTCTCCGGCCCCAACGCCGTCATCGCCTCCGGCAAGGCAGTGGCCGCCGGGTCCGGCGTCATGGCCAGCAACCGAAAGCCGTTGTCACGCAATATCTCCAGATCATGCGGCCAGCTCGAAGCCCGCGCATACGGCACCAGCAGCGCGTGGCCCATCGACACCCGCACCGCGCGGCGGTACAGCGGGTCGGCGCAGCCGGCGCCGAAGATGATCGCGTCGACGGCCAGGCCTGCGGCATTGCGGAAGATCGAGCCGAGGTTCTCGTGGTCGTTGACGCCCTCGAGCACCGCGACGGTGCGCGCGCCGTCGAGCGCCTGCGCGACACTGAATTCCGGCGGCCGCGCCGCCGACGCCAAGACCCCGCGATTGAGGTGGAAGCCGACGACGTCGGCCATCACCTCGGCGTTCACCCGGTAGTACGGCGCATCGGTGCGGTGAAGATCGTCGGCCAGCTCCGTCAGGCGTCGGGCGGTGCCCATCAGCGCCCGAGGCGTAAAGCGCGACGCCAGCATGCGCTGCACCACCAGCACACCCTCGGCGATCACCAAGCCCTTGCCGCTGGGCAGATCGGGCCTGCGGTCGACGCTGTTGAGATCCCGAAAGTCATCCAGCCGTGGGTCTTTCGGATCATCGACATCGATAACGAGACTGCTCACGCGCTCTCTTCGACAATCGCCAACATCAAATCGGCCGCCGTCATCAGCGTCTTGCGCTCCTCGGAAGTCAGCTTGGCCAGTCGCTTTGCCAGCCATTCCTGGCTGGCGCGCTTCTCCTCCTCGACGAGGCGGGCCCCCGCGGGTGAGACCGATATCAACACCTGCCGGCCGTCGGCGGGATCGGCGGTGCGCACGGCGAATCCCAGTTCGACCAGTGAGGCGATCACCCGCGTCATCGACGGCGGCCGCACCCGCTCCCGAATAGCTAACGCGCCCGGGGTCATCGCACCCTCCTTGGCCAGCGTCGTCAGCGCCGACAGCTGTGATAGCGAAATCGGGGATTCCGCACGCCGAAAGCGCAATTGGCGCGCCAGTCGGACGACCGCAAGTGACAAATCGCTGGCCAGCCGGGCATCGAGATCTTTCACATGGCAATCATTACCTACGAGCCCGTCAACAAATGCCGATTCCAGGGCAACACCCCATGGGCTACGTTGATCTCACCATGGCCGCCGAACATCCCGATGAGCCGCCCCAGCCACCGCCTTTGCCGGCGGGCTTGCTGGAGCCGTGGCCCGTCATCGCCGTCCTGGCGGTGGCCTGGCTGATCGCCACCGTGCTGACGTTCACGGTGGACGCGTTGCACGAGTGCCGACCGTTCGCCATCGCCGGCCTCGGCGTCGGACTCCTTGGCACCTCCATATTTGTGTGGCAACGTCACGCCGTGCGCCGCGGATCCCGCGGCGCACAAAGCGGGCTGAGCTGAAAGGAATTCACCATGGCTGCACCGCTGTTACAAGCCCAGGTCGACATCAATGCACCGGTATCAAAGGTCTGGGGATTGATTTCCGATCTCGACAACATGCCGCAATGGAGCCCGCAGTGCCGGCGGATGAAGGCACTCGGCCCGCTGCAACCCGGCACCAAGACCATCAACCTGAATCGCCGCAAGTTTCTGTTCTGGCCGACGACGTGCACCATCACCGAGGTCATCCCCGAGAAGAAGCTGGCGTTCGAGGTCAATCAGAACGGCACGATCTGGAGCTACGAGCTCGAACCGACCGACGCAGGCACCCGCGTCACCGAGAGCCGCCATGCCGAAAACGGCGTCAAGGCGGTGTCCAACATGACGGTCAACGCACTCTTCGGTGGCGTGCCCAGCTTCGAAGCTGAACTCGTCGAGGGCATGAACCAGTCGCTGGCCCGCATCAAGGCGGCCGCGGAAAACTAGCTGGTGGGCTCGGTCAGGTCCAGAACACCGTCGTCGTAGGGGTCGTAGAGCGGCGAACCGGTCCCGGCCGGCGCCGGGGTGTCCGAATGCGCCCCGCAGCCGTACTCGGCGTCGACGACGTGGCCGTCGGCGGACAACTCGTTGGCGCAAACCCCGAACATCGAGCCCAGCGATCCCGTCAACGGCAGGTAGAACCCGCAGTCCCGGCACACCCGCTTCGTGGAGCGCGCCATCGCCGAGCCCGGCCCGTACTCGCCGTCATGCCAGCGCTGCGCGGCAGCCGACCGGCCGAACGCGCTGAGCACCCGTCGGCGACCGAATCCGACCTCCGTCGCGACCTCGTCGACCTGCGGATCACCGCTGGCGAGGTAGCCCGGCACCAGCCGCGGGTCGTCGGGCAGCGGCGCGAGCAGATCGCCGGGGCTGAGGTCACCTGGCCGTATCCGGTCCTGCCAGGGCACCCACTTCGGCGCCAGCAGCGCCGTCGGCCCGGGTACCAGGACCACCTCGCTGATGGTGGCGTGGTCGGTGCCGGGATAGCCGGCCACGACGACGGCCCACTGCCAGCCGCGGTAGCCGGGCAGCACGGCCAGGAAGCGATGGGTGGCGGAGGTCGGATCTTCGAAGCTCGCGCCGAGATACTCGCCGACCGTCTCCTCCCCGCTGAACTCCACGAGCGCGGTGCGCGCCTGCTCCACGGCGCCCATCAGCAGCGCCGCCAGGTCGGCTGGCCGCTGCTCGGTGTCCCGTTCGGTGGATTCCGTCACGCTGTCCATCGCCACCAATAGTGCCTGAGCCCCGCCCCCGATAGCCACACCGGTCGGCTTCCCACTGCTGTCAGCGGCGTAGGGAAGAATTGTGGACGTGACCGGATCGCGGCGTGACCAACGTGGCCAGGCGGACCGGCGTGATCCTCGCTATTACCCGCCGCGTCCGCCGCGCGACGCCGGCGACGAGCACCCCGGCATGGCCAACTACCCCAGCGACGGGGTCAGCTACCGCCGGCCGCGCCGCCAGACGATGCCCAGCGCCAATCGCTGGCTGCCGCCACTGGACGAGGAGCGGAACCACCGTGCGGACCCGCCGCCGGACATCGGCTCGGCCGCGGGCGAGAAGATCACCGTCACCCGGGCGGCCGCGCAACGCAGCCGCGAGATGGGGTCGAAGATGTACGGCCTGGTGCACCGGGCCGCCACCGCCGACGGGGCCGACAAATCCGGGCTGACGGCACTGACCTGGCCGGTGGTGGCCAACTTCGCGGTGGACGCCGCGATGGCGGTCGCGTTGGCCAACACCTTGTTCTTCGCGGCGGCCAACGGAGAGTCCAAGAGCCGCGTCGCGCTGTACCTGTTGATCACCATCGCACCGTTCGCGGTGATCGCCCCGTTGATCGGGCCCGCTTTGGACCGGTTGCAGCACGGCCGGCGGGTCGCGCTCGCGACGTCGTTCATGCTGCGCACCGTGCTGGTGGTGGTGTTGATCGCCAACTACGACGGCGCCACCGGCAGCTTCCCGTCCTGGGTGCTCTATCCCTGCGCACTGGGAATGATGGTGCTGTCCAAGTCATTCAGCGTGCTGCGCAGCGCGGTGACGCCCCGTGTGCTGCCGCCGACGATCGACCTGGTGCGGGTGAACTCGCGCCTGACGACGTTCGGTCTGCTGGGCGGGACGCTGGTCGGTGGGGCGGTCGCCGCCGGTGCGGAGTACCTGTTCAACATGGCCCAGCTACCAGGCGCGCTGTATGTCATCGTCGCCGCGACGGTGGCCGGCGCGGTGCTGTCGATGCGGATCCCGAAGTGGGTGGAGGTCACCGAGGGTGAGGTGCCGACGACGCTGACCTACCACGGCGGCCTGCGGCGCCATCCGGGGCAGCCGAAAGCGGCGCGACAACCGCTGGGGCGCAACATCATCACCGCGCTGTGGGGCAATTGCACGATCAAGGTGATGGTGGGCTTTTTGTTCCTGTATCCGGCGTTCGTGGCCAAGGCGCACGACGCCAGCGGCTGGGAACAGCTGCGCATCCTCGGGCTGATCGGCGCGGCCGCGGCAGTCGGAAACTTTGCAGGCAATTTCACCGCCGCGCGGCTGAAGCTCGGCCATCCCGCGAAACTTGTTGTGCGCGCGACGATTGCGGTCACCGCCGTCTCGCTGGCCACAGCGCTGACCGGTGAGCTGTTGGTCGCTGCGATTGCGACGCTGGTGACATCCGGGTCCAGCGCGATCGCCAAGGCGGCGCTGGACGCGTCCCTGCAGGACGATCTGCCGGAACGGTCGCGGGCGTCGGCGTTCGGCCGATCCGAGTCGCTTTTGCAGTTGGCGTGGGTGGCCGGCGGGGCGACGGGCGTGCTGATCTATACCGACCTGTGGATCGGCTTCACTACCATCACCGCCGTGCTGATTCTCGGCCTGGCCCAGACTGTGGTGAGCTATCGCGGTGATTCCCTGATTCCCGGCTTCGGCGGCAATCGGCCGGTGTTGGCCGAACAAGAGGGCGGTCGCCCGGAGACGGTGGCCAGCTAGTGAAACGCGTCATCGCGGTGCTGGCGGTCGTTGCTGTGCTGGCCTCCATCGGTACGGGGGTGCTGGTGTGGCGCCTGCACAGCCAGCCCGAGCTTCCGACGATCAGCGCGTACACGGATGGCCATCTCGTCCGGGTCGGGCCGTATCGGTATTGCCAAGTACTGGACCTGAACGACTGCGAAATCCCGCAAACCGTCGGCGAACTCGCCGTCGACCGCGAACACGTCGTGCAGCTGTCGGTGCCGCCGGCGATCGCTCGCGCGCCCTGGATTCTGTTGCGCGCCTACGAGGGTGAGGATGTGGTCGAGGAGTTCCGGCCGAACAGCAGGCTCGCGGTGACGATCCCCACGGTCGATCCGCACCGCGGCAGGCTCACCGGAATCGCTGTTCAGCTACCGACGCTGGTGCGCGACGAAGCCGGTAACGAGTTCCCGCTGCCGCACGCGGAATGGTCGGTGCGTACGGTGTGGCCCTAAGCTCCGTGACCTTGCGGCACGCGCTCACCCTCGCGGGGCGGCCCCGGTGGCGTACCGCCACCGAACGGTCTGCCGCCCAAAGCTTCCCGGCCGTGCGGCGTCAGCCAATTGGACAGGTCCGGCCCCTTCGGCACGATCTGCGTCGGATTGATGTCCTTGTGCACGATGTAGTAGTGCTGCTTGATCTGGACGAAATCGATGGTGTCGCCAAAACCGGGGGTTTGGAACAGGTCTCGGGCGTAGGCCCACAGCACCGGCATCTCGGCGAGCTTGTTCCTATTGCACTTGAAGTGCCCGTGGTAGACGGGGTCGAAGCGCGCGAGCGTGGTGAACAGCCGCACGTCGGCCTCGGTGATGGTGTCGCCGACGAGATACCTTTGGCCGCTTAGCCGTTCGGACACCCAGTCCAAGGCGGTGAACAACCGATCATAGGCGCTGTCGTAGGCCTCTTGGGAGCCGGCGAAACCGCAGCGGTAGACGCCATTGTTGACCTCGGTGTAGATGCGCTGCGCCACTTCGTCGATCTCGTCGCGAAGTTCCTTGGGGTAGAGCTGCGGTGCGCCGTCGCGGTGGTATTTCGTCCATTCCGTGGAGAAGTCCAAGGTGATCTGGGCGAAGTCGTTGGTGACCACCTCGCCCGTCGGCACGTCGACAATCGCCGGAACGGTGATGCCCTTCTCGTAGCCGGGGACACGCTTGAAGTAGGCGTCCTGCAGGCGCGGGATCTTCAGCACCGGGTCGACGCCGCCGGGGTCAAGGTCGAACGTCCAACTGCGCTCGTCGTGCGTCGGCCCGCAGAAGCCGATGGACAGGGCGTCTTCGAGGCCCAGCAGCCGGCGAACGATGATGGTGCGGTTGGCCCACGGGCAGGCCCGCGCCACGATCAGCCGGTATCGACCGGGCTCGACGGGATAGCCATCGCGGCCGTCGGCGGTGATGCGGGTGGTGATGTAGTTGGTGTCGCGGGTGAACTCGCCTTGACTGGCCACATAGGACATGGCTTCAGTCTTCCCCGCCGAAACTGAACTTATGTGCGAGATTTGGACGGATTCTCGAACACAAGCTCAGTTTCGGCCGCTGCGGAACCGGCTGGCGCGTGCGCGCGTCATATTTGGGTGGACTGGCCATTCGTAGGGACCGAGGCGCTGGCGGCGGGCCTCGTCAATCGATACCAGCTGGCGACGCGATACGACGCGGTCTATCGCAACGTGTACGCGCCGCGAGGCCAGCTACTGACTCCGGTGCAGAGGGCAAAGGCCGCATGGCTGTGGTCGCGACGACAGGCCATAGTGGCCGGCGTATCCGCAGCCGCCCTGCACGGCTCGCTGTGGATTGACCGGCGCCTGCCCGCCGAGCTGAACCAGCGCAGCCAGCACAGGACCACCGGCATTGCGCTGCACAACGACACGCTGTCAGCCGACGAGATCACGGTGCTCCGCGGTATTCCTGTGACGACGGCGGCCCGGACGGCATTTGACCTGGGCCGCCGATACGGTCGAACCCTTGCCGTCATTCGACTTGACGCGCTGATGCAGGCCACTGGCCTGAAACCAGAGCACATCCAAGTGCTGATCGACCGTCATAAAGGTGCTCGCGGCATCGTTCAGTTGCGCGAAGTGATCGGACTGGCCGACGCGGGAGCGGAGTCACCTCAGGAGACGCGCACGCGACTCGTCCTTACGGACGCAGGTCTACGGCCGAAGAAGACGCAGATCGAGGTGTACGACAGATACGCCGATTTCGTCGCCCGCATCGATATGGGTTGGCCCCACTGGAAAGTCGGCGTGGAGTACGACGGGATTCAGCACTGGACCAATCCCGACGTGCGCAACAAGGACATCGAGCGACAGGCGCAACTCGAGGCATTGGGCTGGCGGATTATCCGGGTCAACGCCGACATGCTGCGTTATCGGCGGGACACTATCGTCGAGCGCACGCGCGCGGCATTGCGGGCCGCCGGCGCGCCCGTCTAGGCGCCGAAACTGAACTTATGTGCGAGATCTCGGCAAAAAGTCGAACACAAGCTCAGTTTCGGCGAAACCTAGGAATCCAGCTCGTGCGCGACCGCCCGAACTACCTCGGACACCCGCCGTGCGGTCTTGCGGTCGGGGTAGCGGCCCTTACGCAGCTCCGGCTGCACGGCGCTCTCCAGCAGCGTGATCATGTCCTCGACCATCCCGTGCAGCTCGTCGGGCGTGTGCTTGTGCTGCGCCGCGGCGGCCTCCCGACGGGTCTTCGAGAGGCTCGGCGGCGGCTCGATGATCTTCAGGCTCAACGCCTGCGGGCCGCGACGGCCAGCGGCCACACCAAACTCGACGCGCTGGCCGGCTTTGAGGCTCTCGACTCCAGCAGGCAATGCCGAGGACCGGACGTAGACGTCCTCGCCCTCTTCCTGCGACAGAAAGCCGAAGCCCTTCTCGGCGTCGTACCACTTCACCCTGCCGGTCGGCACTGGTCCTCACCCGCTCGTCTCTGACTTACATAAGGAAAGCGTCCCGCCTGCGCCGGGACGCGATGGAGTGATCCTACTCGGAGGCCGCCCCGCGCAGCACCCCTGTTAAGTCGGTAGGCTTAAACAACCGCTGGAGGAGAAATGCGCCTGGTACTGAATATCATCTGGTTGATCTTCGGCGGCCTGTGGCTGGCGCTCGGCTACCTGCTGGCGTCGGCCATCTGTTTCCTGTTGATCATCACGATCCCGTTCGGGTTCGCGGCGTTTCGCATCGCCTCATATGCGTTGTGGCCCTTCGGCCGAACCATCGTGGAGAAGCCCGGCGCACGGCCCGGCGCGCTGATCGGCAACGTCATCTGGGTCCTGCTGTTCGGCATCTGGCTGGCCATCGGCCACCTCGTCAGCGCGGTGGCGATGGCCATCACGATCATCGGCATTCCGCTGGCGTTGGCCGACCTGAAAATGATCCCGATCTCGCTGGTGCCGCTGGGCAAGGAGATCGTGCCGGTGGACTCGCTCAAGACGCCCGTGCGAGCCGCCACATGACGATCACCGAACTGGGCCTGCCCTCGCTGAAACCGCTCACGCCCGGGATGCCTACAGACGGCCCGCTGGTCGACACGTTCGGCCGGGCCGCCACCGACCTTCGTGTCTCGCTGACCGACCGCTGCAACCTGCGCTGCACCTACTGCATGCCCGCCGAAGGGCTCGACTGGCTGCCGCAGGAGCAGCTGCTGCGTCCCGAGGAGCTCACCCGGCTGCTGCGCATCGCGGTGACGCGGCTCGGCATCACCAGCGTGCGGTTCACCGGCGGCGAGCCCTTGGTGGCCAAGCACCTCGAGGACGTCGTCGCGGCCACCGCCACGCTGAGACCCCGCCCCGAGATCACGTTGACCACCAACGGAATTGGGCTCGACAAGCGGGCGGCCAAGCTCAAGCGTGCCGGCCTGGACCGCATCAACGTCTCGCTGGACACCGTCGACGCCGCGCACTTCGCGCACATCACCCGTCGCGACCGGCTGGCCGACGTGCTGGCGGGCCTGCGGGCCGCCAAGGACGCCGGGCTGAGCCCGGTCAAGGTCAACGCGGTGCTCGACCCCGAGACGGGCCTCAACGATGCCGTCGAGCTGTTGCAGTTCTGCCTCGAGCACGGCTATCAACTGCGCATCATCGAGCAGATGCCGCTCGACGCCGGCCACCAGTGGCAACGCGGCCGGGCCATCAGCGCCGACGATGTGCTGGCCACACTGCAGCAGCACTTCACGCTCACACCGGACCCGGCGCCCCGCGGGTCGGCGCCGGCGGAGCTGTGGCAGGTCGACGGGCGCGGCACGGTCGGCATCATCGCTTCGGTGTCCCACAACTTCTGCGCGGCCTGCGATCGCACCCGGCTCACCGCCGACGGCCAGATCCGCAACTGCTTGTTCGCGACGGAGGAGACCGACCTACGTCGGCTGTTGCGCAGCGGCGCCGACGACGCCGCCCTCGAGCAGGCCTGGCGTACTGCGATGTGGGCCAAGGCCGCGGGCCACGGCATCAACGATCCGGACTTCGTGCAGCCGGTCCGACCGATGAGCGCGATCGGCGGGTAGCGGTGTCGATGAAGGTGACGGTGCGGTACTTCGCCGCGGCGCAGGCAGCGGCGGGCATCGATGACGAGATCGTCGGCGTCAAGCCGGGGACGACGGTCGCTGCGTTGATCGAGACGCTGGCGCAACGCAATACCGAGCTTGCACGAGTGCTGCGCCGCTGCTCGTATCTGTGCGAGGGCGTGGCAGTGCGGGATCTGCAGGCGGAGCTGCAACCGGAGCAGACGATCGATGTGCTGCCGCCCTTCGCCGGCGGTTGATCGTGATTTGCGTCACATAACGAAATGGTCACAAGCTGGCTACGGACCGGTGGAGCTCGGTTTTTTCCTGGGGAAACGCCCGACCGAACAGCGGCTTTAGAGCCCTTTTAGGATTTGCCGCGACGCGAATCGCCGAAGCCCGCAAAAGATGACGGGAATAGAACGACCCGTTACGGTTCTGACCCAGGCCAGTCGACCCTAATCTGCTGGCTCGCCTCGCTCGATTGCGCCGAGCTCCATCCGTCGGGCGGGGGACACCACGAACAACTTGGATGGAGGCGGGGGACCCACCGGTCCGCCACCTGCAGGACCTGGAGCCGTTTGCGGCTCCTTGGGGTGAAGCCGCCGCGTCTTCAGCGACGCGACGGCCGGGTGACCTCTCCGACCCGAACCCGACAGCTGACCTCGCGGGCGCCGAAGAGAGGACCTACTGCACCCATGAGTGGACGGCACCGCAAGCCCACGACCTCAGCCAAAAGCGTTGCAAAGATCGCCTTCACAGGCGCTGTCCTCGGTACCGGAAGCCTCACTCTCGCAGGCCATGCCTCCGCCGCCACCGACGGCGAATGGGATCAGGTAGCCCGCTGCGAATCCGGCGGCAACTGGGCCATCAACACCGGCAACGGCTACCACGGCGGGCTGCAGTTCTCGCCGAGCACCTGGACCGCGCACGGCGGCGGCGAGTTCGCCCCGGCCGCGCACCTGGCCACCAAGGAAGAGCAGATCGCGGTCGCCGAGCGCGTGCTGGCCACCCAGGGCAAGGGCGCCTGGCCGTCCTGCGGCGGCCCGCTGTCGGGTGCCACCCCGCGCAACGTGGTGAACGAGCCGCAGCCGCTCGACGCGCCGGAGCTCAACGGCCAACTGCCGCCTCCGCCGCCCGCGCCCGCCCCGCCCCCACCGCCGCCGGCCCCGTTCGACGCCATGGCCGCGCCGGCCCCCATGCCCGAGGCGCCGCCTCCGCCGCCACCGCCGGCACCCGAAGCTCTCCCCCCGGCACCCGCCGCACCGCGCGCTCCCGACGCACC
>NZ_PIZU01000062.1 GCF_002838065.1 Mycobacterium hubeiense
CCGTCACCCAAGTTCCACGAGACTCGGGACATGCTCTTTTCTGGCGAATCCCGCGCCAATTCTGGGGCAATTACTGGCTGATCCCGTCGGCAGTTTGCAGAACGCTCCGAATCTCCTCGGCCAGCTTCCCAACTTTGCGCTCCTTGCCGCGTTATCGGTGATCGGTCCGGTGGTGAGTACGGGCGGGGCGGTGGTTGTCGCCGGTACGGAGATCGTCAACGCCGCCGGCACCTTGGATCCGGTGGAGATTGCGAACGCCGTCCTCGCGGTGCCCGCATACATCGCAGACGGAATACTCAACGGCGGCTATGGATTCGACCTCGACCTCACGCCGGGCAATGGGCTCACAATCGTCCCGGGAGGCCTGCTCAGCCGTTTCAGGGTCGTACTCAACTTCCCCAACCTGACCATCTTCGCGCCCGGACCCGTGGGCGCGGCACTCAACACACGGCAAACGATCGCGGACGTCCTTGCGGGGACGGTGCCGCTGAGCGCCGCTGCCGTGGACGAGATCCCGGGCAGCGGCGAAACCGTGCGCCTTACCGCCAAGCCTCCGGCGGCAACAACGGTGGACGCCAATTCCGACGACCTAGGCGAATCCTGGGACGTCTCGACTGCGGTCGATCCGGCGAAAGACGACCGCACCGCGGCCGGTGGAACCGATCTGACGGACGGCAACAAGGCCGAGCCCGGTCGAATCCGCGTCGCCACCGCGCGTTCCGGCGAACGTATCCGGGCGGCGGTCGAGGATGTTCGGGGGCAGGTGCGATCCAGCGTCAAGAAGTTCGGCGAATCGGTGCGGCGGGCGGCCGGTTTCGAAAGTCGCGATAGGGACGACAAGACGCAAACCGCAGACGTCGACGAGTGAGTCGCTCAGTCGCGACCGCCACCGGGGGGCCCGGCGAATGCTTGCGCGATGCCGAGCCAGCGTTCGGCGTCGTCACCGAGGGCGTGCACATCCAACGACGACCGCGGCCGCCGCTGCGTCACCAGCATGCAGAAGTCCTCCGCCGACCCCGTCACCCGTTGCGCGGCGTCCTCCGGACCCCACGCCCACGTCGTGCCGTCCGGCGCGCGAAGCTCCACCCGGAACGGCTCAGCCGGTTCGGGCAACCCGTTGATGGCGAACGCGAAATCTCGGGTGCGCACCCCGATGTGGGCCACCGATCGCAGCCGTGACGTCGGGGCACGCGAAACGCCAAGGGCGTCAGCGACATCCAGCCCGTGCGCCCAGGTCTCCATCAGGCGGGCGGTCGCCATCGACGGCGCGCTCATCGGCGGCCCGAACCACGGCAACTTGCGCCCGTCGTCGACCTCCAACAGCGACGCGTGCAGCAGCGCTCGGGTCTGCCGCCAATCGGCCAGCAGCCGGTCCGGCGGCAGCGCGGCCAACTCCTCGGCACCCTCGTCGACAAAGCCGGCCGGATTCTCGGCCGCCTCCTCGAGCAGCCCCGCGAAACCCGGCTCGTCGGTGACGGCGACCAGCGCCACCCGATCGGTCCACAACAAGTGCCCGATCTGGTGCGCGATCGTCCAGCCCGGCGACGGCGTCGGGGTGGCCCAGCGCTCGGCGGGCAGCTCGCACACCAGCGCGTCGAGCTCATCGCTTTCGGCGCGTAGAGCGTCGACGATGGGGCCTGCACCAGCCATGCCGACACCTTAGGGCGTGCCGGCACGGCGCCCGACGCTGGCGTGCACCACCAGACCGGCGACGTAGACCAACGCGCCCGCGACTACCAGCCCGGGCACGTACCCGTCGGGCGGAATGATGAACGCTGCCACCGCAATTGCGGCCACAAACGACACCCAGAACAGCGAATCCTGCACCGTGAACACGTGGCCACGTAACGCATCGTCGACGTCGAGCTGCATGGCCGAGTCCGCGCACAGCTTCACCACCTGCCCGGCCGCGCCGAGTAGAAACCCGCAAAGCACCATGACCGGCAGCTGCAGCCCCGCCCCGCCGAGCTGGATCAACACCGCCAGCGCCAACGCGCCGTTCGCGGCGCCGTAGCGGCCCCAGCGCCGCACCAGCGCGGGCGTGGCCACCGTCGCGAGAAACGACCCGGTGCCGGTGGCCGCGACGAACAACACCGCGGTGCCCAGACCCGCGACGGCCTGGGTGTCGCTGTGGCGCACCATCACCAACACCAGCAGCGTGTTGATACCCAAAACCATGCGGTGCGCGGCCAGTCCCGACAGAGTGGCCGCGACCGCGGGGACTGCCGCCACCGTGCGCACGCCGTGCGCCCACCCGGTGGCCACCGCGTAGGCGACCGATCCGTTGATCGCCCGCTTGCTCTCGTGCGGGCCGAGGATGTGCGGCGGGAACCGGACCGACAACAGCAGCGCCACCAACACCGGCACCGAAACCACGAGAATGATTGCCGCAGCACCGCTGTCGTCGGCGCCGAACAGCCAGCGCGCCGGCAGCATGGTGTTGGCGCCGAGGAACGCCGCCGCCGCGCCGGTGGCCGTCGCCACCGAGTTCATCGACACCACCTGCTCGGCCGGCACCACATCCGGAAGCGCTGCGGACAGGCCGGAGGAAACGAACCGGGTGAATCCGTTGACGATCAACGCCGCCAGCAGCACCGGCACGTCGCCCGCGCCCGCCGCCAGCATCCCCGCCACCGCGAACACCAACACCACCCGCCCGGAGTTCGCGCCGACGAGCACCAGCCGCCGGTCCCAACGGTCCAGCAGCGCGCCGGCGAAGGGCCCGATCACCGAATACGGCAGGAACAGCACCGCGAACGACGCGGCGATCGCCCACGGGCCCGCGGCCCGCTCCGGGTTGAACAGGATCGCGCCCGCCAGGCCCGCCTGGAACAGGCCGTCGCCGAACTGGCTGACCGCGCGCAGCTCCAGCAGCCGCCAAAAGTCCGGCAGCGCACGCACGGACCGCCATACGGCGATGGGCGCGCGAGCGTCAACCACTTGGGATCACGTCCTGTATCGGTGCGGAGGTAGCAGCCCGACCCACAGTACAAATATCCCGGCGGGCCGAGGTTGTTCGCCACGACAGCCGCTTGCTGGTGCCATGATGGTGACGTGGCGCACTCAGAAGACCCTGAGGACTTTATCGCTCCGGCGGCACACCGAGTCAGAGCCGGGACGCTGCTGCTTGCCAACACCGATTTGTTGGAGCCGACGTTCCGGCGCAGCGTCATCTACATCGTTGAGCACAACGACGGCGGAACGCTCGGCGTCGTGCTGAACCGGCCCAGCGAAACCGCGGTGTACAACGTGTTGCCGCAGTGGGCGAAGTTGGCCACCAAGCCCAAGACGATGTTCATCGGCGGGCCCGTCAAACGCGACGCCGCATTGTGCTTGGCGACGCTGCGGGTGGGCACCGACGCGAACGGCGTGCCGGGCTTGCGCCACGTGCAGGGCCGCATCGTGATGGTCGATTTGGACGCCGACCCGGATTCGGTGGCGCCGATGGTCGAGGGCGTGCGCATCTTCGCCGGGTACTCCGGCTGGACCATCGGCCAGCTCGAGGGCGAGATCGAGCGCGACGACTGGATTGTGTTGTCGGCGTTGCCCTCTGACGTGCTCGTCGAACCGCGGGTGGACCTGTGGGGCCGGGTGTTGCGTCGGCAGCCGCTGCCGCTGTCGCTACTGGCCACCCACCCGATCGACGTCAGCCGCAACTAGTTACACGACAGCGTGCAACTCGCGCACGCGCCGCCGCAATTGGTGGCGGCTTCCTGGCGCGCGACGGCTTTGGCGCTCTGCCAGCAGCCCGCCGCGACGGTGGCCACGGCGCCGACGACGCATACGATCACCACCAGCACGCCCGTCTCGGGCCGCGCCGACAGCGCCACCACACCGCCGGCGGCGAGCATCATGGCGGCCGCCAACTGCGTGGGCGCCACCGAGCGCAACACCTGCCGGACCGGATCACCAGAGTCGGGTCGGGTCAACAACCACAAGCCGAGCGCAGCGGTCGCCACGGCCGCGCACAACGACACCAGTGCGGCGATCAGCATGGGCACACACAATACGAGGTCCGCTCGTGCGGTGTGGGCCGGGGCGGACGCCGACGGCTAGCCCGGAAGGCCCAACATTTGCTGGAGGCCAGGTGGCGCGGGCGGCCCCGGCGGCGGTGGTGCGGGGGCGGGCGTCGGCGGCGCGGGCACCGTCACCTTGAACCCTTTGACGATGGCGTCGGTGGCGTCGGCGGCGGCGGAGGCGCCTTGATTGCCGGCGGCGTAGTTCACCGACAGCGAGACCAGGTAGCGGTCCTGCCCCGCGGTGGCGATCACGTGCCGGCGCGACGTGTTGAGCATCTCGTTGCTGGCGCGGTAGGTGCCCTCGATGAACGACGACGGGAAGCCGTAGAAGTCGGCCATCGAGGCGTCGATGGCGCGCCACGCCGGCAGTTCCTGGCTGTCGATGAACCCGTGACTGATGGCTTCCTTGGGGTCGAAATCGCCGATCAGCTTGTAGACCAACACCTGGGCGTTGGGGGTGTACAGATCGGCGCTGCGCCGGTCGGCGATGACCGCGAACGCATCGGGGACGTTGGGGTCGGGCACATGCGACCAGCCCGGCGGCATCGGCAGCACGATGGTCAACGCCTTGAAATCGCGGCTGACCTGCGGTTCGAGCTTGACACCCTTGTCCGCGAGGAAGTCTTTGAGCGTCACCGAGGTGGCCGGGACGATGGTCGGGACGGCTGGTGTCGCCACCCGTGCGGCAGGCAGTCGCGGCTGGGCGATGGACTGCGGCGCCGCCGGTGCGGCTGCGGGCGCCGCCGTCACGGTCTGCGTCACCGTCGCCGGGGCCGGTGCCGGTGGTTGCGGATAGACGGGTTCGGCCGATGCGGTGTGACCCGCGAGGCCGAGAACGCCGGCCATCCCGGCGGCCACACCTGACGCCAGAACCCGCCAACGACGGGCAATCTCGATCATCGACCGTCCTTCCCGTGTCCTTGTTCCACATTTGGCCGGGCCCGTTACGCCCGAGGTCAGGCGCCGACTGTATCCACGTCGAAGTGTTAGCCACCAGGGCTGGAATCGAGCTGGGACCAAGCTCTGACATCTCCGCAACGCAACCGATACCAAGCCGTGGCCTGCGGGGCCGTGCGGGAACTGTGACACGGGCCATACGCTGCGCCCTTATACCCTGTTGACGTGACCGAATCCCCGACCACGCGGCCCCGCGCCGCCGAGGCCGACGCCCCGCAGCACCGCTACACCGCGGAACTGGCGGGCGAGATCGAGCGGGCGTGGCAGCAGCGGTGGGCCGAATCGGGAACGTTCAACGTGCCGAACCCGGTGGGTTCGCTGGCGCCGACGGACGGCACGCCGGTGCCCGCCGACAAGATGTTCGTCCAGGACATGTTCCCGTATCCGTCCGGTGAGGGGTTGCACGTCGGTCATCCGCTCGGCTACATCGCCACCGACGTGTACGCCCGCTATTTCCGGATGACGGGCCGCAATGTGTTGCACGCGTTGGGCTTCGACGCGTTCGGGCTGCCCGCCGAACAGTACGCGATCCAAACCGGGACGCACCCGCGGGAACGCACCGAGGCCAACATCGTCAACTTCCGCCGTCAGCTGGGCCGGCTGGGCTTCGGGCACGACGCACGGCGCAGCTTCTCGACGACCGACGTCGACTTCTACAAGTGGACGCAGTGGATCTTCCTGCAGATCTACAACGCCTGGTACGACACGTCGCTGGACAGGGCCAGGCCGATCGCCGAGCTGGTGGCCGAATTCGAAGCGGGCACACGAACTCTGGACGACGGCCGCGCATGGTCGTCGTTGTCGGCGGGCGAGCGCGCGGACGTCATCGACTCGTACCGGCTGGTGTATCGGGCCGATTCGATGGTGAACTGGTGTCCAGGGCTGGGCACCGTGCTGGCCAACGAGGAAGTGACCTCGGACGGGCGCAGTGAGCGAGGCAACTTCCCGGTGTTCCGGAAACGGTTGCGGCAGTGGATGATGCGCATCACCGCGTATTCGGACCGGCTGCTGGAGGATCTGGACCTGCTGGACTGGCCGGAGAAGGTCAAGACCATGCAGCGCAACTGGATCGGCAAATCCGTTGGCGCCGCGGTGTTGTTCAACACGGACGCCGGCGATGTCGAGGTGTTCACCACCCGCCCGGACACACTGTTCGGGGCAACGTACATGGTGTTGGCGCCCGAACACGAGCTGGTCGACAGGCTGACCGCGGCGCAATGGCCCGCCGACACCGACGAACGCTGGACGTTCGGCGCCGCGACACCGGCCGAGGCGGTGGCCGCGTACCGCGCGTCCATCGCCGCCAAGTCCGACCTCGAGCGTCAGGAGCACAAGGACAAGACCGGTGTCTTCCTCGGCGCGTATGCCACCAATCCCGCCAACGGTCAACGGATTCCGATCTTCATCGCGGACTACGTGCTGCTCGGCTACGGCACCGGGGCGATCATGGCGGTGCCGGGCGGAGACCAACGCGACTGGGACTTCGCGCAGCAGTTCGGTCTGCCGATCATCGAAGTGGTTGCCGGCGGCGATATTTCACAGGGGGCCTATACCGGCGACGGCGAGATGGTCAACTCCGACTACCTCAACGGGCTGAGCGTGGCCTCGGCGAAGGAGGCCATCACCCAGCGGCTGGCCGCCGAGGGCCGTGCACAGCCACGGGTGCAGTACAAGCTGCGGGACTGGTTGTTCGCGCGGCAGCGGTACTGGGGTGAGCCGTTCCCGATCGTCTATGACGAGGACGGGCGGGCCCACCCGCTGCCCGAATCGGCGCTGCCCGTTGAGCTTCCCGACGTGCCCGACTATTCGCCGGTGCTCTTCGACCCGGACGACGCGGACACCGAACCGTCACCGCCGCTGGCCAAGGCCACCGACTGGGTGCACGTCGAACTCGACCTGGGCGACGGGCTGAAGTCCTACACCCGGGACACCAACGTCATGCCACAGTGGGCGGGCAGCTCGTGGTACGAGCTGCGCTACACCGACCCGCACAACTCAGAACAGTTGTGCGCCAAGGAGAACGAGGCCTACTGGATGGGCCCGCGGCCCGACGAGCACGGCCCCGACGACCCGGGCGGCGTGGACCTGTACGTCGGCGGTGTCGAGCATGCCGTGCTGCATCTGCTGTATTCGCGGTTCTGGCACAAGGTGCTCTACGACCTCGGTCACGTCAGCTCGCGAGAGCCGTACCGCCGCTTGGTGAACCAGGGTTACATCCAGGCGTTCGCGTACACCGACTCGCGCGGGGCGTATGTGCCCGCCGCGGAGGTGATCGAGCGCGATGGCCGCTTCTACTGGCCGGGACCCGACGGGGAGATCGAGGTCAAGCAGGAGTTCGGCAAGATCGGCAAGAGCTTGAAGAACTCCGTATCACCCGACGAGATCTGCGACAACTACGGCGCCGACACGCTGCGGGTCTACGAGATGTCGATGGGGCCTTTGGAGGCGTCGCGGCCGTGGGCAACCAAGGATGTCGTTGGCGCACACCGGTTTTTGCAGCGGGTGTGGCGGCTGGTGATCGATGAGCAGACCGGCGTCGAGCGTGCCGCCGAGCACGAGGCGCTCGACATTGACACCCTGCGGTTGTTGCACCGCACCATCGCCGGCGTGTCCGAGGATTACGCCGCGCTGCGCAACAACACCGCGGCGGCCAAGCTGATCGAGTACACCAACCATCTGACCAAGGAGGGTGTGCGGTCGCGGGCGGCGTTGGAGCCGCTGGTGTTGATGGTGGCGCCGCTGGCGCCGCATCTGGCCGAGGAACTGTGGCGGCGGCTGGGGCATGAGACGTCGCTGGCGCACGGCCCGTTCCCGGTGGCCGACCCGCAGTATCTGGTCGAGGACACCGTCGAATACCCGGTGCAGGTCAACGGCAAGGTGCGCGGTCACATCACCGTGCCCGCCGACGCGGACGCCGACGCACTGGAGGCCGCCGCGTTGGCCGACGAGAAAGTGCAGGCGTTTCTCAACGGCGCCACGCCGAAAAAGGTGATCGTGGTGGCCGGCCGCCTGGTCAATCTCGTCGTCTAACCAGCGATTTCGGCGTAGTTGGTCGCGCTCACCGCGACTGCGCGCGCCGAAATCGCAAGAGATGGAACCGAGCGCGGTCGCGGCGCGTCTACTCCTACATGTCGCCCGTGCTCGACGAGTATCTCCGAGAACAAGACGGCGTGCTGACCCTCGCCCAAGCCCAGGCGGCTGGATTGAGTAAGCATGCCGTGAACCGGCGGGTGCTATCGGGCCAGTGGCGTCCGTGTTCGCGCGGCGTCTACTTCGCCGCCGATCGACCGTTCACCGACGCTGCCCGCATCCGGGCGAGCGTGTGGAGCTATGGCGCCCACGCCGCCGCGAGCGGTTTGGCTGCTGCATTCTGGCATAACCTGACGCAGTTCGCGCCCGACATCGTCGAGGTGACGGTGCCGCGCAACAGCAGCGGCCGCAGTCACCCTGGCTCGCGGGTGAGGCGGCGGGACTTGGCGCCAGACGATGTGGTGGAAGATCGGCGGCTGCGAGCAACGTCCTTGCCGCTGACCGTCATTGAAGCCGCGGTGCGGCGACGTGGTGGGGCCAAGCTGATGGATTCCGCATTGCAACGACACGTCGAACTACGCGAACTGTGGCAGGCGCACCTGCGAAACAAGGGGCGATACGGGTCGCCGGCCGCGCGACTCCTGCTGCAGGCAGCGTCCGACGGGGCGCGCTCACAGGCCGAGCGTCTGTTGCTCAAACTGCTGCGAGAGGCCGGTATCACCGGATGGCAGGCGAACTACCCCGTCGGCGGCTACAAAGTCGACGTTGGCTTTCCGGACGTCACGGTGGCGATCGAGGTCGACGGCCTGGCATTCCACAGCGATAGCGACAATTTCCACGCCGACCGTGTCCGCCAGAACAACATCGCACTGCTTGGCTGGCAGGTGCTGCGATTCACCTGGCTCGACTTGATCGAATACCCGCAACGCGTCATCGCCATTATCCGCAAAGCGATTTCGGCGTAGTTGGTCGCGCTCAGCGCGACTGCGCGCGCCGAAATCACCAATACGGGCGGACGACGACCTCGTGCACCACGCCGTCGGGCGGCGTCGCGACGACGCTGGCGACCACCTGCGCGACGGTCTCCGGTCGCAGAAACCGCGACGGGTCGTACTCGCCGCCCTCGTAGGCGACGAGTTCACGCTGCATATCGGTGTCGGTGCGACCGGGAAACACCGACGTGACGCGCAGGGAAGGCTCGTCGGCCCGCAGTGAGTCGGCGAACGCCCGCAGCGCGAACTTGCTCGCCGAGTATGACGCCATGCCCGCCGAAACATTGCGTCCTGCACCGGAATTGATGAAAACAACGTGCCCGCGGGCGGCGCGCAGCGCCGGCAGCAACGCCAGCGTCAGCGCCACCGCGCCCACCACGTTGACCTCGAAGCTGGCCCGCCACTGTTCGACCGCGGACTCCGACACCCGCCCCGGGAAGATCACCCCGGCGTTGTGCACCAGCACATCGAGCTCTGCGAGAACTTCGGCACTCGATTCGATCGAGTCGAGATCGGTCAGGTCCAGCGGCCAGGTCGGCGCGCCCAACCGTTCGGCGACCTCATCCAGACGCGGCGACGGACGTCCCGCAAGCAACAGGGTGTGCGTCGGTGCCAACGCGGCCGCGATCGCCGACCCGATGCCTCCGCTGGCCCCGGTGATCAGCGCGGTCGGCATGTCGTTACCCTACCGACCTGCACATCAGCGGTCGTCGTCGCATGATGGAACGGATGCCCGCAGATCCCAGCTTCACCCCGACCCAGCTCGCGGCCCGCGCCGCGTACCTGCTGCGCGGCAACGACCTGGGCACGATGACCACCGCAGCACCGCTGCTGTACCCGCACATGTGGAGTTGGGATGCGGCGTTCGTCGCGATCGGCCTCGCCCCGCTGAGTGTGGAGCGCGCCGTCGTCGAACTCGACACGTTGCTCAGCGCGCAGTGGACCAACGGCATGATTCCGCACATTGTCTTCACCAGCGGCGTCGACGGGTACTTCCCCGGACCGGCCCGCTGGGCCTGCTCGGCGCTGGCCGCGCACGCGCCGCGCACCCGGCACACCTCGGGCATCACCCAGCCGCCGGTGCATGCGATCGCGGTGCAGCGCATCCTCGACCACGCCCGCACCCGCGGTCGCTCCACCCGCGCCGTCGCCGAGGCGTTCCTGGATCGCCGGTGGGCCGACCTGGTGCGCTGGCATCGCTGGCTCGCCGAACAGCGGGACCAGAACGGACGCGGCCGTATCACCCTCTACCACGGCTGGGAATCGGGCATGGACAACTCGCCGCGCTGGGACAGCGCGTACGCCAACGTGATTCCCGGCAAGGTGCCCGAGTACCAACGCGAAGACGTCACCATTGTCACCGACGCCAGCCAACGGCCCACCGACGTCGAATACGACCGGTACCTGTGGCTGGTGGAGGAGATGAAAGCGGCCCGCTACGACGACGCGCTGCTGCCCCAGATGATGAGCTTCGCCGTCGAGGACGTGTTCGTCTCGGCCATTTTCTCCGTCGCGTGCACGGTGCTCGCCGAGATCGGCGAGGATTACAAACGCCCGCACGCCGACGTCAAGGATCTGTACGGCTGGGCCGAGCGATTCCGCACCGGCGTCATCGAGACCGGCGATGAAAGAACCGGCGCCGCAAGAGATTTCGATGTGCGAGCGGGGGCGTGGGTGGCCACCGAAACCGTAGCCCAATTCGCGCCGCTGCTGTGCGGTGGCCTGCCGCATGAGAAGGAACGCACCCTGGTCAAGCTGCTGGAAGGCCCGCGGTTCTGCGCGCACCCGGATCTGAAGTATGCGCTGATCCCGTCGACCTCGCCGGTGTCGCGTGACTTCCGGCCACGCGAGTACTGGCGCGGCCCGGTCTGGCCGGTGATGACGTGGCTGTTCTCCTGGTGCTTCGCCCGCCGCGGATGGGCCGAACGCGCGCTGATGCTCAAACGCGAGGGTCTGCGTCAGGCCAGCGACGGCACCTTCGCCGAGTATTACGAGCCGTTCACCGGTGAGCCGCTGGGCAGCATGCAGCAGTCATGGACCGCCGCGGCGGTGCTGGACTGGCTGGGCTGACCCGGGACGGTTACTGACGCAGACCGGCCAGGCGTTCCAACGGCTCGAGTGCGCGGGTCAACGCGTCCTGGTCTTCCTGGCTGAGTTTGCTGATCATCGACGCCAGTACCCGGTGCCGGTTCGCCAGCGATTCGCGATGCGCCGCAAGGCCCTTCGGTGTGATGTCGACGAGTACCGCCCGCAGATCCGACGGATCGCGTGAGCGCTTCACCAGGCCGAGCTTCTCCAGGCGGCGGATCGCCACCGTCGTCGTCGGTGTCCGGACCCGCTCATGAGCGGCCAGGTCCGTCATCCGGATCGGCCCCTGATCCAGCAGCGTGATCAGGATCGACAGCTGGGCCAGGGTGAGGTCCTGAGCCATGCCGCCGGTGTCGTCGCCCCGGCGCAGCACGCCAAAGAGCTTGCCCAGGGCGCGGTGCAACCCTTCGGCCAACGCCGTCGTCTCGGGCGCGGCGGCTTCGCTCTCTGCCATAATTCGCCAGTCTAACGTGTTTGGCCTGTTGCGGGACCAAACGGCGTCTCAAAGCACCTGTGAGAGAAATCGCTGCAATCGCTCGGTCTCGGCCGCCTCGAAGATCTGCTCCGGCGGGCCCGATTCGACCACCTGCCCGTGGTCCATGAACACCACCGCATCCGAGGTGGACCGGGCGAAGCCCATCTCGTGAGTGACCACCACCATCGTCATGCCTTCGGCGCCGAGGTCGGCGATCAGCGCCAGGATGCCCTTGACCAATTCCGGGTCCAGCGCCGAGGTCGCCTCGTCAAAGAACATCACCTGCGGCGCCATCGCTAACGCGCGGGCGATCGCGACGCGTTGCTGCTGTCCACCCGACAGCGTGCCCGGCCGCACATCGGCCTTGTGCCGCAGACCAACTCGTTCCAGCTGCGCCAAACCCAGCTCGCGGGCCTCGTCGGCACCCAGCCGTTTGAGCTTGCGCGGCGCCAGCGTCACGTTGTCCAGCACGCTGCGATGCGGGAACAGGTTGAAATGCTGGAACACCATACCGATGCGCTGGCGCAGCTGATCCGGGTTGTCTTCCAACACCGATCGCCCGTCGAGCAGGATGTCGCCGCGGTCCGGTTCGTAGAGCCGGTTGAGCGTGCGCAGCAGCGTCGACTTGCCCGAGCCCGACGGCCCGATCACCGCCGACGTTGTTCCCGCCGGCACGTCCAAATCCACGCCACGCAGCACCGCGTTGGGTCCGAATGCCAAGTGAATATCCTTGGCGGCCAACGAGACTGCGCTGGTCATCAGATCATCTCCTGCGACGTCGACAGCTCCAACGGATCCTCCTGCGACGGTGGCCTGCCCCGCCGCAGCCGGGCGTCGATGTAATTCACCAGATGCGTCAGCGGAACCGTCAGCGCCAGATAGAACAGGCCCGCCGCGACCAAGGGTGAGAGGCTACCGGTCTGCGCGTTGAGGTCGCGGCCCACCTGGAACAACTCGCGCTGATTGGCCACCAGTCCCAGGAAGTACACCAGCGACGACGCCTTCAACAGCGCGATGAACTGGTTCATCAGCGCGGGCAGGACCCGTCGCACCCCCTGCGGGATCACCACCAGCCGCATTGACGCGGGATAGCTGAATCCCAACGCGCGCGAGGCCTCCAGCTGCCCCGGCTCCACACTTTGGATGCCGGAGCGGAAGATCTCCCCGACGTAGGCCGCCGCCATCAGCCCCAGCGCGGCGATGCCCAGCGGGTACGGGTTGTTCCCGGTCAGCCCGCCGACCACGGGCCCGATGCCCAAGCCGATCAGCAGGATGATCACCACCTCCGGCAGGCCGCGGAAGATGTCGGTGTAGACCCGCGCCGGCCAGCGCAGCCAGCGGGCCCGGGAGATGTTCGCGACGGCCAGCACCATGCCGAGCACCAGCCCGATCACAGCCGCGCTGATGGTGAGGATCAGCGTGTTGGGTAGCCCGGTCTTGAACAGGTCGGGAATGGCCTGCTTGTACAGATCCCAGTCCAGGAACGCCGAAGCTAGTTGGGACAGCGTGGATTTCGGCTCCGCGGCACCGGCCGACGGTTGTGAGCGGGCGGCTGCGATGGCGTTGAAGTCGGGCAGCTGCGGGGCGGGCGCCGCCTTCGACCCCGGCTTCCAGCCCGGCGGCAGCGCGCGGGGCACCCAATCGGAATACAGTCGCGCCCAGGTGCCGTCGGCGATCACCGCGTCCAACCCGGAGTTCAGCGCGTCGATCAGCGGCTGGTTGTCCGGCGCCACCGCGTAGGCGATGAAATTGTCCAAGCTGAAGGTGTTTTCGATGATCTGCGCCGGGTCGCCGGCCTGCACGGTGCCTTCCGCCTGTTGCGACGGCGCCACCCACGCGTCGATCTGGCGGGTCTTCAAACTGGCGTAGACGGTGTTGTAGTCGGGGAACTTCACCGGCTGCAGGCCCAGCGTGTCGACGACGTAGGCCTCCTGCACGGTGCCCTGCACCACGCCGATGCGCTGGCCCGCCGCCAGATCCCCGAAGCCGGTAAGAGGAGACCCTGAAGGCACCACCAAAGAGAAGTAGCCGAAGTCGTAGCCGTTGGTGAAGCCGACGGTGCGCCGGCGGGCCTCGGTGGTGGTGATCGACGACGAGCCGACATCGAATCGCCGCGCCGCCACCTGCGCGAGCAGCCCGGAGAATTCGGTGCCGACGAAGTTCACCTGCAACCCGAGCGTCGAAGCGATGGCCCGCAGCAGTTCGTTGTCGAACCCGGTGAACTGGCCCGCCGAATTGATACAGATGCTCGGCGGCGCATCCGAGAGCGTGCCGACCGTCAGAACCCCGGGCTGGATGAGTCCCAACGCGTCGACGTCAATCGTGTCGAGCGGCCGCACCGACGCCGTCGTGTACTTGTCGGCGCCGGGACCGGTCGCGGCGGCAGCCAGGTTCGTCGGCAGGGCGCTGGCGCTTTCCACACCGGGCGGCGCGCACTGGTCGACGTCGGCGGCGGCCGGTGGCGCCCAGCCGAGCCCGCACACCATCAGAACCGCTGACGCCAGGACGGCGATTCGCACGATCATTTCTGCAACGTAGCCGCCGAGGCGCCGCACCCGGGCCGTTCAGTTCAATGAGAACGCAAGTCGCCCAGCACGCCCCGGCGGGTCAGCTCCGCGACCATGATCTTGGCCATCCGGTCGGCGCGCGCGATGCAGGCTTGGCGGGCGCCCTCGGGATCGCGGGCGTGGATCGCCTTGGCCTCGTCCTCGTAGCCGGCCAAGAAGTCGGCTTTGGCCTTGGGGTAGGACGTCCAGAACTCCGAGGGCGCGAAACTCTTGCCGGCGCGGATGGTGGCGAGCAGCCGTGGCCCGGCGTACTCCTCGTTGATGGCGTCGCGGAACATCCAGCAGGCGTCCTGAAAGGACTTGGTGTCCTTGGCCGCTCGCATCACCCGCAGGGTGGCGTCCAGGTGGGCCAGGATGCGGGGTGTGGGGTTGGCCGCCGCCCGCGCCGAGGCGATGCCGTTGAGAATTCCGTACAGCTCGTGGTGTTCGGCGACGGTCGCCTCGTCGAAGCGCGCGACGAACGCCCCGCGGTGGTAGCGCGTCGACAGGATGCCGTCGTGTTCGAGCTGGACGACGGCCTCCTGGATGGGCACCCTGCTCAGCCCGAGATCCTTGGCGATCTCATTACGGTCGATGCGGTCGCCGGTGCGCAGCTTGCCCGTCATCACCAGATTGATGATGTGCGTGACAACCTGATCTTTCTCTTTGACCCCGTACCGTTTCGGCATCCAGCCCCCTGGCGTTCGCAATGCGCAAGTCTCTCACGCGCGCTTTGCTCCCGCGGCGCGGACGGCTCAGGAGTGCTCAGCGCGGCGGTCCCGCCACCGGCACAGCGCCTCGGCCTCCGTCAGGTCATAGTCCGGCCCGTTGGAGCCCACCGTCAACATGGTGACGCCCAGCTCCGCCAGCGCGTCGGCCTCCTCCAGCAGCGCATCGAGTCCCTTCGCGGACACCCCCGCCGACCGTTCGATGGTGGCGGGGTCTCGGCCGACTGCCGCGCAGTGCTCGGCCAGTACCTGCGCCTTGCGCGGATAGCTGTCGCGGTCGACGAAACCGTGCCAGGCGTCGGCGAATTCGGCCACCAGCCGTAGGGTCTTTCGCTCGCCCTGCCCACCGATCAGGACCGGGATGTCGCGCGTCGGCGCCGGATTGAGCTTTGCCAGACGGGATTTGATGCGGGGCAGCGCGGCGGCGAGGTCGTCGAGCCGACTCCCCGCGGTGCCGAACTCGTAGCCGTACTCGTCGTAATCCTTCTGTTTCCACCCGGATCCGATGCCCAGGATGAGCCGGCCTTCCGAGATGTGGTCGACGGTGCGCGCCATATCGGCGAGCAGTTCCGGGTTGCGGTAGGAGTTGCATGTCACCAGCGCGCCGATCTCGATGCGGTTGGTCTGCTCGGCCCACGCGCCCAGCATCGTCCAGCATTCGTAATGCGCGCCGTCGGGATCGCCGTAGAGCGGGAAGAAGTGGTCCCAGTTGAACGCGACGTCGACACCGATGTCCTCACAGCGGCGCACCGCGTCGCGGATATGGCTGTACTTCGGGGAGTGTTGCGGCTGCAGTTGCACGCCGATGCGAATGGGGAAGCTCACCGTCGCCAGGCTAGACGCCGATCCCTCCGTCCGTCTTCCACACCGCGACGACGGACGGGCGAGCGGGCGCGTTTCCGCCGTCGGGCCAGTGTGACACCGGTTTGTCGATGCTGTGGTCGTCGGCTTCGCCTGGATGCTGCACGCAGACGGTGACGAGGTCGTCGGTGACGACGGGCCCGCACGTCTCCGCGCCGACGGGCACGGTGAGGAACTGTTTGGTCTCGCCGCGGTTCGGTCCCTCCAGCGCGACCGCGAACAAGCCGTCGTTGGCTTTCAGCGCGTTGCCGTCGGTGGAGATCCACAGGTTGCCGTGGCTGTCGAACGCCAGATTGTCCGGGCAGGAGATCGGGCTGACCTTGGATTTGTCGAACCCGGCGAAGTAGGTGTCGGCGGCCGCGGGGTCGCCGCAGACCAACAGCAGCTCCCAGGTGAAAGTGGTGCCGGCGTGGTCGTCGGTGATCTCCATGACCTGGCCGCTCTTGTTCTCGTTGCGGGGGTTGGCGGCATCGGCGGGGGCTTCACCGGGCGCGCCGCGTTCGTCGTTGTTGGTCAGCGCGATATACACCTTGCCGGTGTTCGGGTGGGCCTCGAAATCCTCGGGCCGGTCCATCTTGGTGGCGCCGGCCTTGTCGGCGGCCAACCGGGTGAACACCGCCGCCTCCTGGGCGGTTACGCCGTCGACCAACGATTCGGCCTGCCCGTCGGGCCCCGACCGCAGCAGCGGAATCCACGTGCCGGTGCCGCTGAAGGAGCCTTTGGCCGGCGGCTTGCCGGAGCCGTCGAGCTGGTTGGCGGGAATGTCGCTGGACAGCTTGGCGACATACAGCGTGCCCTCGTCGAGCAGGGTCATGTTGTGCGCCATGGCAGCTGGGTCGCGGCCCGGCAGCATCTTCTTGCTGGAGACGAACTTGTACATGTAGTCGAAGCGCTCGTCATCGCCGGTGTAGACGACGACGGTGCCGTCGTCGGTGACGTAGACGTGGGCGCCCTCGTGCTTGAACCGTCCCAGTCCGGAGTGCTTGACCGGCGTCGAACCCGGGTCCCACGGGTTGAGTTCGACGACGTAGCCGAATCGGTTCGGCTCGTTCGGGGTCTTGGCGATATCGAAGCGTGGGTCGAAGGTCTCCCACTTGAGCACGGACGGTTCCAGCGCCAGCCCGTAGCGGTCTTGACGGTCGGCGTCAACGGGATTGGGCGCAGGAGAGCCCTCGGCGGCGCCGAAGTACTCGTTGAAGTTCTCCTCGCCGGAAAGCACGGTGCCCCAAGGAGTTACGCCGCCCGCGCAGTTGGCGAGGGTGCCCGCGACGGTGCGGCCGGTGGGGTCGGCGGGCGTCTTGACGAGGTCGGTGCCTGCGGCGGGACCGGTGAGCGTGAACGGGGTGTCGGCGGTGATGCGCCGGTTGTAGCGGCCCATCACCGGCTTGAGCCCCTGCGGGGTACGCTCCACCTCGACGACGCCCATGCCGAGCGCGGCGATCTCGACCTCGAACTGCTCCCGGGTGGGGGCATCCTCGTTGTAGCCGGGGAACATGAACTGCGGTGAGGCGTACTCGAAGTTGGTCACCAGCAGAAAGCGGTTCGGCTGCCCGTCAATCGGCATCAGTGCGGCGAAGTCGTTGTTGAAGCCGAACTGCTGGCGCTGTGCGGCGCCGGTCTGCTTGGCGACGTCGAACGCGGGTGCGCCGGGCAGGACCGGGTCGCCCCAGCCGATCACCACCGCCTGCTGGTAGCCATCGGGGACGACGACGGCGTCCTGCGTGTTGGGTGCGACGGTGGCGAACTTCATACCCGGCCGTGGTTCGATGTCGGCCGGTACCGCCGCGGGCGCTTCGCTCTTCGAGCACGCGGCCAGCGCCGAACCCGCGCCCACGGCCAGGACGGTGACGCCGGCGGCCTGCAGCATCGACCGTCGCGATACCTGCTTGACGATGTCGCCGAAGTACTCGTTGTCGCTGGTGTTCGGGGCGGGTTTGGAGCAGGCGTCGCCGCAGCGGTAGCGGCACGTCACATGCTGTCGCTTGGACTTACCGTCGTGGGCGACAAGGAGATTCAACGGGATGAGAGCCACGGCGCGGAAAGTTACGGCAGCTTGGCTAGCGCTCGGCAACGAGAAGGTGAACTCAGGGCGACGTCGCTAGCACCCCGCGCAGGATTTCGATCAGCGCGCGCGGCTGATCGCTCTGCACCGAATGCCCGGAGTTCTCCACGATGTGCACCCGCTGGAAACCGGGCGCGGTGCGGGCGAATTCGGCGGCGTCCTCATCGTTGACGAAATGCGAGTTGGCGCCGCGCACCAATGTCGTCGGCACCTGAAGTTGCGGCACGTCATCCCACAGGCCCTCGAAGCCGTCGCCCGTGCGGATCGAGTCGTAGCGCCACGTCCAGGTGCCGTCCTCAAGCCGTCGAGCATTGTGAAAGACCCCACGCCGCAACGACTCTCGATCACGGTGCGGCGCTGCAGCGATGGTGACGTCGAGCATCGCCTGGAAGCTGGGGAAGCTGCGCTCGCCCTGCACCAGGGCGACCGTGCCCTTCTGCGCCTCGGTCATCTCGGTGTGCCGTTCCGGCGCCGACGGTGTGACGTCGACGAGGACCAGCTTGCGCACCAGATCGGGGGCGGACACCGCCAGCCGCAGCGCCGTCAGCCCACCCAGCGACATGCCGACGACGAGCTCAGCGTTCGGGGCGAGTTCGCGCAGCACCGGCGCCAGCGTCTCGGCGTTCTGCGGGGGGCCGTAGTCACCGTCCCCCCGCCACGCGGAGCGGCCGTGGCCGGGCAGGTCGACGGACAGCGCCGGCTCACCGAGCCCGACTATCACGGTGTCGAAGGTGTGTGCGTTCTGCCCGCCGCCGTGTAGGAACACGATCCGCGGATCGGCGTCGCCCCAGCGAAGGGCGCTGATCGGCCCCGATGCGACGCGCTCTACGGGCGGCACCGCGTCGACACCGGCTTGGCGGGCGTTCTCCTTGAGAAAGGTGAACTCGGACAGCGAGGCCAGCTCGTCGTCGGCGGAGATGTCGGTCACGGATCGACCCTACGTCGAGTGGACTGCGCCCTCACCGCAGTGTCATTCCTGAAGGAGCGGGGCCGGTCAAGACCCAGAGT
>NZ_PIZU01000063.1 GCF_002838065.1 Mycobacterium hubeiense
ACCGCGAAGCCGGCTCGCTGGCCGAGAAATGATGTGCGGGGGCAGATCCTGAGGTTTTGCGTGCACAGCCACTCGGTCGCCGAGATCGCCGCTCGGCTGTCCTTGCCGCTCGGTGCGACGCGGTTCCTGGTCGGCGACCTGGTGAAGCAGGGATTTCTGCGGGTGCACGCCCCACACGCTGACTCGATGACGATCGACGAACGACGTGAACTGATTTCTAGGACCCTGCAGGGCCTCCGCGCACTCTGAGGGCTGCGTTACGTGCGGGGGTGGGGTGACGCATGGCTGGAGAGCCATCAAGAGCACCGCCGAGGGCGAATTCAGCGCTTACGCACTAACCCCGAGCTGTCGAAAAGCAGCGCGCGGGACGCCCTGGCTCGAATTAGCGGGCAGGGTTGGGTGGGCCACTGATTGCTGGACGGCTCCGGCCCAGAGTCAATTCTCCGACCGCTGGCACGGATGACTCCACGGGTCGTCGGCTATTGCTGTCGTTTTTGCTGCAAGCAACCGCGGATGTCACATTGAATGAAAGCAGTTGGGGTGCAGTGCGATGCGCAGTAAAGGGCGAGGCCGAGAGAATTGTTCAGGACAGCGGTAAGTCCATCTTGACGTCGCTGCGGACGATCTTCCAAGCGTTGTCGCGCAGTTCAAGGTCTATTTCGAAATATCCGGACTCGACCGGCCGGACCGGCGGTTCGGGGGCGGTTCGTACTTCGTAGACGATGAATTGGGCACTGATATGCGCCTTCTCATCGTCGACCGTCACAATGTGATCCGTGGTCACGTGGTGACTGAACCCGCCCGGCGGATGGGGCTTGATCATTGTCGCGACAGCATGCTCGATGTCCTCGGTGTGGAACTCCGGCGCGGCTTCGACATATCTCCCGTCCACCGTCCTGCTCCACATCTGGATTACGGCTCCCGGGGCGAACAGTGCGGCCTGTGCGGCGCCGTCGCGGTTGTCGCTGGCGCGCACGTAGCGGGCGAGGATCTCTTCGATTTGTCGTTCTGTGCTCATCATCTTCTCCGACAATTGGGATCTCTTGGTGGGGGGTTGGGGACTGGCGCGGTCAGGTCGCGCGGATCGGCGATGCCTAGATGTCGATGACGACTTTGCCGTGTACGTGCCGGCCGGCTTGAAGCTCGACCGCTGCGCGGATCTGCTCCATCGGGAAACTCGACGCGATGGGCACCCGAAGCCGGCCCGACGCGACAAGTCGGGCGATCTCCTCGATTGCGCCGGGAGCTGCGTTGGCGCCGTTGGCCGGAGTGATGCCATCGACCTGCGCGGCGATGGTGGTGATCCGCTCGTCGGGCACGCCGAGTTCCCGTGCCGCCTGCACCGTCTCTACCCCGTGCAGGTCGATCGCGGCTGTGACGCCGGCGGGAGCCAGAGCGCGGACCCGCTCGACCAGGCCGTCGCCGTAGGCAACCGGCTCGACCCCGAGGGCACGGAGCGCGTCGGCCGACGACGCCGATCCCGTCCCGATCACCCGGGCGCCCGCGATGCGCGCGAGCTGGACAGCGAACACACCGACCCCGCCTCCCGCGCCGCCGATGAGCAGGGTGTCGCCCGGGCCGGGGTTGACGACGGCGAGCGCGGCGGCGGCCGTGGACCCTGCGATGGTGAGAGTGGCGGCGGTGCGGTCGTCGACGCCGTCGGGGGTGTGGTGCGCTTCGCCGCCCGCCGCGACGGTTCCCGCGACGTCGACGACGACGTAGTCGGCGACCGCGCGGGACAGGGCGCCGCCGAACACCCGGTCGCCCACCGCGAAGCCGGTCACACCGTCACCGACCTGGTCGACGACCCCGGCGTAGTCGGTGCCAAATCCGCACGGCAGGCTCAGCCCGAACCGGGCGGCGGTTTCCTCGTCGGAGGTCATGAACCAGTCCATCGGGTTCAGTCCGGCGCTCCTGACTCGCACGCGGATACGTCCCGCGCCGGCCTGCGGCGCCGGCACTTGGCTGACGGTCAAGACCTCGGGGCCGCCGAACGATTCGAGCCGGACTGCTCGGCCGGCGGTCGGGGACGTATCGAGGTGCTGTTCCTGCATGCTCAACCCCGTCTCTCCTTTGGCAGGGGATACTTGGAGCGAAAATGGACTATGCTCCGTTTCCGTAAGCCATCGTAACACAACCGGAGCGTGATCCGTTTTGGATGACTTAGGGGATCGTCGGCCGCGCGCGGACGCGACCCGCAACCGTGGCCAACTCCTCGAGGCGGCGACGCGTGTGTTCGCGTCCGCCGACGCCGAGCCGTCGATGCGCGCAATCGCGCGCGAAGCCGGGGTCGGCATCGCCACCCTCTACCGGCACTTTCCGAACCGCGAATCCCTGGTCGACGCGGTTTACCGCGATCAGGTCGAGCGACTCACGACAGGCGCGCGCGACCTGCTCGCACAGCTTCCCCCGCCGGCGGCATTGCGACGCTGGATGGACCTGTTCGGCGACTGGATCGCGACCAAGAACGGCATGCTCGACACCCTGGTCTCGATGGTCGAATCCGGCGAGATCGCCCACGGCCGGACCCGGACCGAGCTGCTCGCGGCCATCGACGACATCCTCAACGCCGGTCGCACGACAGGTGAGCTGCGCGCCGACGTCAGCGCCGAGGACATCGCCGCCGGCCTCATCGGGGTCTTCACCGTGGCCAAGCCGCCCGAGCAGGCCGCGCGGGCGAGTCGCCTGTTGAACGTCCTTATGGACGGCCTCCGCACCAGACCGTAAAGCGCCACGGCGCACCTTTGTCGAGCGGGACCCACAAACGCAGTGGGCCAACGACTTTCACCTGGAAGCTCCGGGTGGCGGCGCCAAGCGCTGTTCGGGGGATATCGGGATGGATTTGATTCATTGAATAAACGGACACTCAACTTGACATAATGTAGCTTATCGGCGTGGAACTGCTGCGAGTTGCATTAGATGAAAGTTCTCGCACCCCTTGACGATTGGCCGACCTGATGTCGTTTTGCAGTTGACCTCTGACTTTTTCACTCGTTCGAGAACCAGCGCATGATCCTTTCCACTCCTTCGCCTACTGGATGTCTCATCTCGTGACGCTTCCGCGCCGGTGGCGTGATCAGCTTTCGCCCGAGGTCCGCCCCGCACCGCACTCGGTCGCTACGGCGGCGGGCCCGACAGATTCGTCACTGTGACGTATTAGTGGGGTTGGGCTTCTCGATCGGGCCCCTCGTGTGGCGGTTACGCTCCGCCCTCATTGCTGTCGTGGATCCTTTGCGCATGGCGATCCCGGGCGGCACGCCTATCCGCGTCGGCAGAGAGATCATCAAAGTCCGAGGCCAGTTGGGCATAGCCAACATCAAGGGCTTGTTCATGCAGTGCGTCTGCCCCGGCTCTGAGCAGCGCACGAAGCACGTGGGCTTCCGTTGGAATTTCGGCTGGGACCAACCCTTGCCGCCTGGTCCATCGTCGCAGAGCTTCCGCCGCGGGCGAATCCTGACTGAGGTATGGGGATATCACCGCTTCGTCGGCTTCGCTCAGGATCAAGCTGACGCGTCTACCCACGTTGTCAATGATGACATCACCGCGACCCTCGCGTTTAGTCACTGTGACGGTTTGGGTCGTATTAGCCCGGTGGCCTTGTCGGAGCCGAGACCTATTGTGAGGACTTGTTGTGCGGCGGAATAGGTGAAGGACGGGCAGATGGCCAAGCGTGGTGACCGTATGGCGGCGGATCGGCGCCGGCAAGAGCGCGAAAAGCAACGTCGTCTTACGGTTCCCGAGACCGATCCCGGTCCGGAGGCCTTCGGCATCAAAATGCCATCGCCGGCCGCTCCAGGTGGCCCCGCCTCGCGACCTGACTTCTCGGAGGTGGATTGGGACAAGCTCAAGGCCGCGTACCCGGACGGCGCGCACGGGCTCATGCGAGCGATGTTTCTTGGGTTCATCGGTGAACGCGCCAAGCGAGCGAAAGATCTTCTGTCGTGGGGTCTGCGGCGAATCGTGGGTTGAACGGGACTTTCTGATCGCGGCCGACTTCGATCCAGACATCATTGGAATATCCGTACAGCCCTTCGCTTTTCGCTTCACTTCGGACGCAGGGAAACAGCGGCAGCACACACCTGATGTGTTCCTCCGAACCAGATCCGGCGACGGCGTCGTCGTGGATGTTCGACCAGACCGACTCGTGGACGGTGACGCACGCGAGGCATTCGAATCGACCAGTGCGCTGTGCGGGCGTACTGGGTCTGGGTGGACCTACCGCCGTGTTGGAGATCAGCCTCCGATCCGAGCCGCGAACTTGCGTTGGCTCGCCGGTTACCGGAACCCACGAAATCGACGGCAGGACGTCGTCACCAACCTGACCTCGCTACTGGCCCACAACCCGAAGACAATCGGCGCAGCCGCCCTCGCGGCGGGCGAACCGCTATTGGTATTACCCACTCTCTATCACCAGCTCTGGACACACGAGATCGACGTCGATGTCGACTCGGCACCGATCGGTGAACATACGCTGATCCGGTTGGCCAAACGATGACTGCTGAGCCCGCCAGAATCGCCATCGGCGACTTTTGTCGCTACGACGGCAAGTTCTGCGAGCTGGTGGCGATCGACGGAATGATAGCGAAGCTACGTCGCGAGGACGGTCAGCTCGCAGCAGTCAAGATTGCGGACTTGTTCGCGGACAGTTCATTCGACGTCCTATCCCCCAGCGTTCGTCGCCGCCCAATCCCACCCGACTACTTCTCCGCGCTGCCGAGGCGGGTCCAGGAGCGCGTCCTCTGGCTCGAGCACCACATCTCCGAAGTGGTCGACGGGATACCAGTCGGCTCACCGCCGCAGACCACTCCACGGAACGGATACGACATTCGATCGACATCACTCGGACAGCGAGAACGCAACAAATGCTCCGAACTTGAAGCCGCTGGAACCCCATTGGGCGTGAAGTACCTTCAAGAACTCCGTCGCCGTTACGAACGATCCGGCATAGCTGGACTGGTTGACGGCCGTCTTCACCGTAGGCGCTCGCCCACCCGTCGGGTCGACGGGCGCTACGTGGGCGTGCTGTTGGAGGTGCTCAACGAAAACGAACTGCAGTCGACGCGCACAGAGATCGCCTTGAAATGGCATGTGGACCGGCGAGTCGTCGACAAATTCGGCGACGGGGTGAAACTACCTTCTCACACCACGTTTCATCGGCTGATGAAGCAGCTCCCCCGGGCGCGTCACGCCACTGGATCCGCTCGAACCCGGCAGACGAAGAGCCATCAGCCGGAGGGCGTGTTCGGCAAGGTCGTCGCGAGCCGTCCCGGTGAGTGGATGCAGATCGACACCACGCCATTCGATGTCGGCATCCGGCTCGACGATTCGGTGAAGGGCCGGGTGGAGCTGACGGGCCTCATTGACGCTGCGACGCGCACGATCGTCGCGGCGGTTCTCCGACCTACAACGAAGGCAGTAGACGCATCCCTTCTTGTCGCGAAATCGATGACGCCGGAACCGATGCGGCCAGGGTGGATCGATGCCGTCCGAATGTCGAACTCGGTCCTGCCCTACCACGCAATGCGGTCTGTCGATGACAGACTTGAGCACGCTGCTGCCCGCCCCGTCATCGTTCCCGAGAACATCGTGTACGACAACGGCGCCGTGTATCTGTCGAGCACTTTCCGCTCTGCATGCCGATCGCTCGGGATCAGCATGCAGCCTGCGCACAAGGACGAGCCCACCGATAAGCCGATCGTCGAACGCACCCTGGGATCGGTCAAAACCCTCTTCGCACAATACGTCACGGGCTACCTCGGGTCATCGGTCGAGAACCGAGGCAAGAACGCCGAGCAGAATGCAGTTTTCTCACTGCAAGAGCTTCAGGATCTGCTGGACGAATGGATCGTCGTCGCCTGGCAGAACAGACCCCACGATGGACTGCGGGACCCCTTGAACCCGCAACGAAAGCTGACCCCGAACGAGAAGTACGCGTCCATGCTCGCCGTCAGCGGATACATCCCCGCGCCGTTGACCTCCGACCAATACATCGCGCTCCTACCCAGCCTGTACCGGACGGTGACAGCCGCAGGCATCACCATCGACTACCGGACCTACGACAGCGACGACTTGGACGCTGCGCGGGGCGAGATCTCCGGGGTACCCGGCAAGGGCACGCAGTGGCAGGTCCACTACGACCCCTACGACGTCAGTCGCATCTGGGTTCGCAACCACCACGGCGAGGGCTACCTGATGGCCTGCTGGACGCAGCTCCACACCGCACCGCAGCCGTTTGGGTCGTCACTGTGGGAGCATGCACGTCAACTCGAGACAAGTCGAGGAGAGCGACGAACCTCGCAAGAGGCGATCACGGCCGCAGTCGAGGACCTCTTGGGACGTGCGTCCGTGGCACCCGAGCCGCCGACTCGGCGTCGCCGCACCGCAAAGGACCGCCGGGCCATCGCCCGGACGCGGGCGGCGGCGGAACTACCACCCACAGTGCCGCCAGCAGCGAACCAGCCTAAGGCTCCGCTGTCCCCGGAGGAAGACGACGATATCGCCGACGTGATCCCATTACCCGTATTCGACGCCGAGAAGGAGTCCGACACATGGTGATTCGAAGATGACCGTCGATGAGCAGGCGGCCGAGCCCGACCTCGACCCCCGTCAGCTGCCGTCAGTAACGCTTGATGGTTGGCGCAGATTCGTCGACGCCAGACCCGCAATCTTTGACCTACCCGATCACGATTACTACAGCACGCTCACCGGTGCGGAGAAGCTCGCCTTCGATGACCGACGCATGGCCTACCACTCGGAGTTGGTCATCATCGAGACTTCAACGGTCCGCCACATCACCCGCCAGGGCCGGCTGCTGACTCTGCTCAATCAACGTGAATGCGGCGCCCGCCGATCCATGATCGTGTCAGGGCCGTGGGCGAGCGGGAAGACCACCACCATCAAGTTGCTCGGAAAGATCCACGAGCAGAACGTACGCCGCCGGTATCCCGGCCAGGACCGGATACCTGTCGTCTACATCACGACACCGCCGAAAGGCTCGCCCCGCAAGCTCGCTTCAGAGTTCGCCAACTTCCTCGGACTTCCTACGCGGCAACGTCACAACACCACAGACATCGCCGATGCCGTGTGCCACGTGCTCACCGAGGCCCGGACCGAACTCGTCATTGTCGACGAGATCCACAACCTCAACCTTGCCAGTGCCGCCGGCGAGGACATGTCCGATCATCTGAAGTACTTCAGCGAGCACATGCCCGCCACATTTGTCTACGCGGGCATCAATGTGGAGCGCTCCGGGCTGTTCACCGGAGTCCGCGGCCGGCAGATCTCAGGACGGTCCGTTCTGATCAAGACGGGCAACTTTCCATTCAACGACGAATGGAAATCGCTTGTCGCATCAATGGAGTCAGCATTGCGCCTGTACAAGCACCGAGACGGCACGCTGACGCGCAACTCGAAATACCTACACCAACGAACGGGTGGGTCGATCAGCAGTCTGAGTCATCTCATCCGAGTCGCGGCGATCACAGCCATCCTCAGTGGAGACGATGCAATCACGCGTGAGGCACTCGACACAGCCATCATCGACCACGCAGCGGAGGCCGCAACCAGCCACCCGATCACCCCCAAGGCCGGGTAGGTCACGATCATGACAACGCTCACGTCCAGCATCGGCAATCCAACACTTCCCCGTCTGGTGAGACCACTGCCGAACGAAGTCCTTGCCGAATACCTCGCCCGACTGGCGAAGGCGAACGGCATCAGCCGTGCTCGCCTGGAAGCACTTCTGAGCCGCCGGGGGCCAACGATGCGAGCCGCTCTGGCCACTTGCGTGTCGATGAGCGATCGTGCCCTCGTCTTCGCGCTGCCCGAACTGCGAATTGCGGGCGATACCGACGCCTATCCTGAGTTGTTGCAGCGCGAAGTGGAATCGGTCGGGCCCGGATGTCCGCTGTGCGCGTCCAGGCACGGGCAACGTATTTCCTTCCCGCAGGTGTGGTCCACCCACGACAGCGTGGTGTGCGTCCACCACAGCATGTGGCTCAACGGCACGGCCTTTCGTGCCGACCCAACCCGCCCGATCGTCAAAATCGTTGGCGCCTCACGTGCCGATATCCTGCTTGCTCACCGGCGGCATCAACGTCTCATCCACCAATATGGCCGGCCCGCGATTCTGCAATCTGTCACCGACGCCTACGACATCGTGGAGCAGTGGAACTACTGGCGACCGCTGGAAGCGGTCGGATTCCGACTCGTCGAACTTCAACCCGATGAAGCTCAACGAGGCGCGGGCAGTGCGAGCCGCAACGCGGCCATGTATCCCGAGATCATTCGGCTGGCCACCGTGCTCAGCGACTCGGCGTGGCGCAGGCGGCTGCTCGCGAAAGACAGAGCAAGACGCGGCAAGGCCATGCTCGACCTTGTTGAACTCGTCCTGGATGGCGACGCACCCTACCGTGCCGCGGATCCGATCTACGAATGGAGGCTGCGTCAGCTGGCGGCAGCGGATGTCAAGAAGCTCGAGCGCAAGGGCAATCAAGAGAACACGAGGGGATAATGATGACGACAGTCGATCAAGTTGGACCTGCGCTGCCCCACGGCGCAGCAGGATGCACCGACTGGCAGCCGGATGGCGACGAGGTATACAGGATCGTCTATACCGACGAGGAAAGCGTCGAGGGTTACGACGTCGGCGTACACCTGTCCGCTATTCAACACCCCAACGGAGAACTCAGCTCTCATGACTTCGTCGAGATCTACCTTGACATCGCTGGTAATGGTCCGCTGTCCGCGGAACAAACACGAGCGCTAGCACGGATTCTGCTCGACGCCGCCGAACAAGCCGAGCATTGGGCGACGGTGCTGGCGCGCTGAGATTTCAAGGTAGTCAAGCGCACTCGCCGGCATGGATCGTAAAGCACGACGGGCACACGGCGTCTCCTGAGCGTGTGCCAGCGGACTTCTGATCTATGCGCTGGGCCGCAAGCACCGCTTTCTGAAGCTCGTTCATGACTTGCTTGTTGCGGAGCAGTCTGCCCACCCGTTCCACAAGTTCGCCAGCCGATAGCGATTGGCCGGCGGACACGGTGCGGCAGTACTGCTGCACCTCCCTCGGAGGCACAATATCGATGGTCCGGGGGCCGAGTTCGCGTGCGACGGTTGATGACTGGTTCCGCAGTCTGAAAGTCCGTGGTTTGTTGCCGGACTGATTCATTGGGTTTTCCGAGACGATCCGCTGCTGCCGTTCGGCAGCTGAAATAGCCCGATTGAGCAGACGCGAGAACTCATCGTGAGACTCTCGGCCCGTCGCGCACTTTTGGTAGACCTGGTGCAGCCGCCACCCAGTCAGAGGGCCTTCCGCACCCACGATGCGGACGATGTTGTCGATGATGCGGTCTGCTGGTGTCTGCGAGATCGGTGATAAGGGCTCAGAGAAAACGGGATACGCCTGCAGCGCGGGAGGTGCAGAGCTGGAGGTCTGCGGCCGCGCATCGTTAGTTGGAGCCGGTGATTGATGGCGTTCTGGAACCACGGGACACGGTCGGTCCTGGAGGCTTTCCGAATGAGTCGAGTTCTGCACTGGCGGTACAGGTCTCACAGCGTGGTGACGAGTCGCTGGTGCAGTCGGTCTGATGGATTCTGTCGTGGTCGTTGCCGGTCGAGATACGGTGGGCTTCTCATTCGCGGGCGACGTCTTCGGTGGCTCAATTGGTGCTGTGGAGGACGCCGGTTTCACCGATTGACCGAAAAGCCGCTCGCGTTCGGCAGCGATGATGTCGCGTGCGAGCTCGGCCTCGGTGACATCGTAGGCTTCCGGGGCGATTGCTGCGGTTTCGCTTTCGCGGGCAAAGCTTTCGAAGAGTTCCTTCTTGGTGGCGAGAATCTCGCGGAGCCGCTGGTCGACTCCTTCGTCGGAGAGAAGTCGGTGGACTTGAACGGATTCAAGCTGGCCCATGCGGTGCGCTCGGGCGATGGCTTGCCACTCGGTGGTTGGTTTGAGCTGCGGTTCGCAGATCACAACTACCGAGGCCGCCTGGATGTTGAGACCCACTCCGCCAGCGACGATTTGGGCGACCAGCACGGCGCCCTTGTTGGCGGCGGAGAAGTCGTCGACCATTACCTGGCGTTGGCTGGCGGCGACCGAGCCGGTCAGTGGTCCAAAGACCCGGCCCGGCATGTGCCGTGCAACGTCGCTCAAAATATCGAGGAAGTGCGAAAAGACGACGACGCGGCGGCCGTTGGCCTCTGCCTCTTGAACGATCTCGACCAGGCGTTGCATCTTGGTCGATTTGATTCCCTGCTTCATCGTGGCCTGGCGCATCGCCATGAAGTTGCGCTGCTCCACGGCGGAGCGGTACGCCGCGGCGTCGTCGCCCGACATTGGCATCCACTCATCGACCTCAACCAGTTCGGGAAGCTCGGTGAGGACATCTTCTTGGTTGCGACGCAGGTATGCCGGCGCTACCTGGCGGCGAAACTTCTTCGGCGCGAATTCGTTCGCATCCAACACGAGGTCCGGGCGGAGGTAACCGACGAGGTTGCGGAACTCGTCAAGTCGATTCTCCAGTGGCGTGCCGGTGAGCAGAATCGCCCGTTCACACGAGTCGATGAGCTGCGCGGTTCGTTGCGTGCGAAGCGCGTCGGGATTCTTGATGTAATGCGCCTCGTCGACGACCACGCAACTAAGCGCCGGGATCGACACCTCATCGTTGAGCCATCGCAGCGTATCGAAGGTCGTGACGCCCACGCCGCCGTCGCGTTGCCAGTTCTTCGCCGCCCATTGCCGGTCGGGGCCGTGCAGACGGTGTGCGGGCAGTTTCGACTTCGCGCTGACCTCGCGAACCCAGTTGGTCACCACGGCCGCGGGGCACACGACCAGGAAATTGTTGTCGCCCTTTGCTCGCAGGTGCGCCAGCGTCGCAATGGCCTCGACGGTCTTGCCCAGGCCCATCTCGTCTCCGATGATGACCTTGCGCTGGACCAGCGCGAAACGTGCCGCAAAGCTCTGGTAGCCGCGAAGCGATGCAGTGAGGTAGTCGCCCTTCAACTCGAAATCACGTACTGCTTCGATGATTTCGGTAGGTAGGTCACCATGGGTCTTCTCGTCGTCCTCGGTGATGAATCCCAGTTCAGCCAGTAGTGCGAAGTAGTCGGCTGGCCGGTGAGAAAGTCCTCCCAGGGATCGCCGATTGTCGCGGCGTCTTGCGCGTCGGCGATCGCTCGGGCAGCTCGGGCGACTATCTGAACGGCGTCCCGGAAGTCCGCGACGGTCGACAAGGCGGTGGGGACGACTATGGCGTGGGTGACCGCGTTGTCGATGACATCCGCGACGGGCGCCAACTCTTCGACGATTGCCATGTCCGCCGACGAAGCGGTGGCCCTACGCGCCGCGTCCCACCCGCGCAGGTGCCGAAGGAAGTCGGTGTGCTCCGGGGTGCGATTCTTGATGTCGATGCGCATCGGCATCTCGTCGTAGGTGTTCTGCCGCAGTGTCCGGGCGGCTGCGCGAATGCGGGTTGCGGAGGTTTCCCCGATGCCGTCGAAGTGCTCGAGAATGCCTTCGTTAGCCAAGACCGCGAGGACAGTGGTGATGCCGTTGTCGGCTAGAGCGCCGATGCGGATCTTGTCGCGGGTGGCTTCGCGAAGCCGTTCCACTGACATGTCGGCCAGCATGCGATCGGTCTCTCTGGCGCGGACGGCGTTTCCCGCGTCGACCGCTGCTTTGCGCAGCTTGGACTCTTCACTAGCCGCACGGTGGATGACGGCGGTGGCGTTCGGCAGGATCGCAAACGTCGTCGAGTCGACCAGCTCGGCAGTTTGGCCGTTGTCGGGCAGCTGCTGTTTGAAGCCCACCCAGTCGGTCAGGACGTCGCGGACAGTGAGGGCGCGGATCCGAGGATCATCGACCGGCTTGGCCTGGTCGATCGCCTGTCCAACACCGCTAGTCAGGAACCACCGTCGGTAGTCGGCGAGGAACTGCGCCGCTTGATTGGCTTTGTCGCGGGTTCCGCCGAACAGCAGGAGGCGACCGAACCCCGTGACTTTCCTCAGGTCCTCCGTGGCCGCCGCGACTTCGGTGGTGAGCCGGTCAAGTTCTCGCTGGACGTCTGGAGAAATTGACGGGAGGCAGGATGCCCTGGCCATGGTGTGGACAAGCGGCAGATCGTCGGCGCGAAGCGGGATGACGTGCCAGAGGTAGCGATTGTTGCGCAGCGCCTTCGCCGTGCGCGCTCGCAGCCCAGCGGACTGCGTGGCCGCCGCGCTAGCAATCTCGTGGCGTGCGACTGCCACCGCCTTGGCGGCGTCTACCCACCCTCGTACTTCATCACCAATCGCCGATGTTGACGGCGGTGCGTCGCTGCTCATGGTCCCCGTTGCTCGACTCGCTTCCTGCGGGAGATTAGCGGACCTAGCGACGATTCGCGGACTACCCCGGATATTGTCGGGGAGGTCGACTAGCGTGGGTCAGCTATCTACCGGGGAGGACAAACAGTGCTGCTGGAAGAGTTGAAGCCTGGCCTGCGCATCGACGGGTTGATCCCAGCGCAGGTGATCACAGTGATCTTTGCTCAATGGCACGGCACCGACGCTTTGGAGCTGACCTATAAGACCAACGACGGTGCGCTCGGCCAGCAGGTGGTGTTCCGCAAGGACCAGGACAACCTCACCGTCGCCCAGACCGGAAGCCGGGCGTTCGACGCCAACGCCACCGACTTCAAAATGGTCGCCGAGGCCCAACGGATCACCCTGGCCGGATTGTTCGACCCGATGTTGGCCGTGGCCACCAGCGACGTCCGACCGCTCCCCCATCAAATCCGCGCGGTCTACGGCGAGCTTCTCCCCCGCACGCCGCTACGGTTCCTGCTCGCCGACGACCCCGGCGCCGGCAAGACCATCATGGCCGGCCTTTACATCAAAGAGCTGCTACTTCGCGACGACGTGCGCCAATGCCTGATCGTCGCGCCCGGCGGTCTGGTGGAGCAGTGGCAGGACGAACTGTTCTTCAAGTTCGGGCTGTGCTTCGACCTGCTGACCAACCAGCTCATCGACGCCAACGTCAACCTCAACGTCTTCGAAAGCAACCCGCTGCTGATCGCGCGGATGGACCAGCTGTCGCGCAACGAGGAGCTTCAGGCCCAGCTCAAGGAGACCGAGTGGGACCTGATCATCGTCGACGAAGCCCACCGAATGGGTGCCCACTATTTCGGGGGCAAGCTGGAAAAGACAAAGCGCTTCCTGCTCGGTGAGATGCTCGGCCGCATCACCCGGCACCTGTTGCTGATGACTGCCACTCCACACTCTGGCAAGGAAGAAGACTTCCAGCTCTTCCTTACCCTGCTGGACCGCGATCGCTTCGAAGGTAAGAACACCAAGACCGCCAACACTGACGGCATCATGCGCCGCATGGTCAAAGAAGACCTGCTGACCTTTGACGGGAAGAAGCTCTTTCCCGAGCGCCGCGCCGAGACCGTGCCCTACGAACTCACCGAACTGGAGTACTCGCTTTACGAGCAGGTCACCGCCTACGTCCGCGAGGGCATGAATCGTGCCGACCGGGTGGGCGGCAAACGCAAGAACACGGTCGGCTTCGCACTGACCGTGTTGCAGCGCCGCCTGGCATCGAGCCCCGAGGCCATCTACAAGAGCCTCGTGCGCCGTACCGAACGGCTCGAGCGCAAGAAGCTCGAAATTCTCAACGGCACCTACACCGACAGGGAGCCGACCGTCGACGTCGAAGGACTCGACGCTGACGACTACAGCTCCGAGCAGATCGAGGAGCTCGAAGAGGAGCTGCTCGACGCCGCCACCGCTGCGCAGACAGTCGAGGAACTTGATGCCGAACTGCTCGAACTAGCCGAGCTGACGACGGTCGCCAAGCTGGTTCGCGATTCGGGCACCGACCGCAGGTGGACCGAGTTGAGCCGCATCCTGCAGGACGAGGCGCTGACCGTCGACGCGAACGGCTGGCCGCGCAAGCTGATCATCTTCACTGAGCACCGCGACACCCTCGACTACCTGGCCGGTCGCATCCGGACGCTAATCGGCAAGCCCAACGCCGTGCAGGCGATCCACGGCGGAGTGCGCCGCAGAGAGCGCCGAACGATCACCGAGGAATTCACCAAGAACAGGGACTGCCAGATCCTGCTGGCCACCGATGCCGCCGGCGAAGGCCTCAACCTGCAAGCTGCCCACCTCATGGTCAACTACGACCTGCCGTGGAACCCCAACCGGATCGAGCAGCGCTTCGGCCGTATCCACCGCATCGGCCAGGAGGAAGTCTGCCGCCTCTGGAACATCGTCGCCAGCAACACCCGCGAAGGTGACGTCTTTGTCCGGCTGCTTGCCAAGATCGAAGAACAGCGAAAAGCCTATGGCGGCAAAGTCTTCGACGTCCTCGGGGAAGCATTCTCGGAGACTCCCCTGCGAGAACTGCTTCTGGACGCGATCCGGTATGGCGAACTTCCCGAAGTTCGCGCCAAGATGCACGAAGTCATCGACCACAAAGTATCCGACGGGCTCAAGGAACTGCTCGACGAACGAGCACTCGCCTCAGACCACCTCGCCGACGCTGACCTCGCCAAGCTTCGCGCCGCCATGGACGAGGCCCGCGCCCGCCGACTCCAGCCGCACTACATCGAACTCGCGTTCAAGGCGGCATTCACTCGACTCGGTGGCCGTATCGCCAAACGTGAACGCGGTCGCTACGAAATCGCCAACGTGCCGGCACAACTCAGGGCCAGCAAGTACCAGCCGATCGCCACCAAGTATGACCGCGTCGCCTTCGACCTTGAACATGTGCACTCCGAAGAGCTGGCACGCGCCGACCTGCTCGCACTGGGACACCCGCTGCACGACGCAGTGATGGACGAAGCGATACGACACTTTGGCGGCACACTAAACAGCGGCACCGTGCTGGTATCAGCGACGCTGGAGGAGCCTCACCTGCTCGTCGGCGTTGTCGAAGAGGTCGCCGACGCCACTGGCGCTGCGGTGTCCCGACGATTTGGCTACGCCTATGTCGACAGCCTCGGCACCGTGACGCCCGCAGGGCCGGCCCCCTATCTCGATTGCGTCGCCGCACCCGACACACCAGCCGTCGCTACGGCTCGCCAGCTCCCCTGGTTGGCCGACGCCGAAGACCGCGCGAACAGCTGGATCATCACGACCCAACTTCCCGAGTATCTGGCCGAAGTACAACCACGGCGTGCCGCCGAACTCGCCAAGTGCCGCGATCTAGTCGTGAAACGCCTTGAAGGCGAACGGGATCGGATGCTCCTCGATGCTGCGGTGGCCGCGGAGAAGGAGCAGACCGGCGAAAAGCCGAAGGAGTCGGCCGAGAGCCTCAACCGCAAGGCGGTGGAACTCGACGCTCGCCTACGAAACCGGCTTGAACTGCTCGACAAGCAGTCGCTCATGTCGATCAAGCCACCCAGAATCGTCACTGCCGCGCTTGTCTTACCCGTAGCTATGGTTGATGGCGAACTTCCGGCGTCAGCGCCGATCCATGCCAAGGAGACCAAGGAGGTCGAGCGGCGCGGTGTCGATCTGGTGATGGTGACGGAACGAGCGCTTGGCCGTAGACCGATCGAACAGGCCTTCAACAACAAGGGATTCGACATCCTGTCCTCGGACGTGAGTGGCGGCACCTACCGCATCGAAGTCAAGGCCCGACTGGAGGGTGCCGCGGACTTCTTTGTCACGCACAACGAGGTGATGGTCGGCAAGAACGCGGCCCCACGCTACCGGCTTGCCTTGGTCAGGGTTGATCCGCGAGGCCCGGACCATGATGAAGTGCGCTACCTCGACAACCCGTTCGCATCAACGGATCTGGGTGATTTCGCCTCGACCGGCATCCGCGGTGATTGGGCGAAAATGTGGGCGAAGGGGACTCAGCCATTTTGAGGCAGCCGCACAACAATGACTCCTGTCACATCGTCGGGCATGTTCGACGCCACTTCGTCGGCGTCGAACTCCCCCGACTGGATTTCGAGCACGTAGTCGGGCGGAGCGTGGCGCAGAGGTTCGAGCGCGTGCTGGAAGTAGGGAACTCCCCAGTGGCCACTATCAGAGGGCAAGTCTGGGAAGACGGGTCCAAGGCGGTCATGACCGCCACTGCGCACGATGCTCGGAGCGGACGGCGAAACCGCAGTGAACTGCCCCGCACGCGCCCTGAGAAGTTGGTCGATCATCGACTTTGCCACTTGCCGGACTCCCGACTGAGGGGTCAGCAGAAAGTTGATGAGCTCAGGGTCCATATCCTCCACCAGCGTGGGGATGAGCAGCGTTCGTGTCGAACTCGGCTTCCACAGCTCTTCAAGCGCAACCGAGCGTTCGTACGTGGTCACCGAATCGTTGACGATCGCCGGGTCGGCCAGCAGAGCCGGCATCAGGGAAATAGAGCGTTTCACGCACGATGTGCAGCGCATCACTCGGTGATCGTCGGGGCACGGCTCCCAGTTTCGGTAGCCGCCTGTACCGAGGTAGAGCGCGTACACCGGCACCAGGTTCAGACTCGCCGCTGTCGCCCTCAGGATCGACTCCTGACCGCCCGCGGTGGTGCGGTATCCGAAATCGAATCGCCAATTGCTTTCGTGCACCGTCAGACGCTTTGCCTGCACGAGCATCCCGTAGGCGGAGTCGGCGTCCACCCACCACCAGATCCAGTCGGCGCCGCTGGTGGCTTCTGCGGGCTGAGTGAACGGAACCACGCTGACGGCCGTAGCGGCGCGGGAGATCACGATCTCGGTGACAGCCGTTTCACCCCACGGCAGAAATGCTCGCTCACAAGCCGCCATGTGCTGCACGGAATGCTCTCGCGCCCGCCTGAACGCCGTCTCCACCGTCGCCACGGCCGAATACTCGCATATGCGATAGGTCGAGCCTGCGGGATGAGCCAGGTGTCGTCGCGCACTGTCGATGGGTTTCAGCAGGCAGTGGCGCCGCGGCGCCGCGTGGTCATGCCCGAGAGCTGGGCAGAAGGGTCGATGTGGTTCAGAAGCGCAAGTTGATCGAGGTGGCACTTCCTCTCGAGGTGATCAACCGAGAGTCGGCCCGTGAGAAGTCGATTCGGCACGGTCATCCCTCCACGCTGCACCTGTGGTGGGCCCGACGCCCCCTCGCTGCTGCCCGTGCGGTGCTGTTCGCGCAGCTCGTCGACGACCCGTCGTCGAATCTCGAGGAGTTCCCGACTGAGGAGTTGCAACGCAAGGAGCGCGAACGGCTACACAAACTTATCGAGCGGCTCGTCGTCTGGGAGAATATTCGCGACGAGAAGCTGTTCGCTGAAGCCCACTCCGAGATCCTCAAATCCACCGGCGGCAATCCACCGCCGATCCTCGACCCCTTCGCCGGCGGTGGAACCATCCCGCTGGAGGCACAGCGCCTCGGGTTGGAGGCGCACGCATCCGACCTGAATCCTGTTGCGGTACTAATCAACAAGGCGTTGATTGAGATTCCGCCGAAGTTCGCCGGGAGGGCGCCGGTGTCCCCCGACGTCGCCAAGGACCAACTCTCCCATCCGTGGCCGGCTGCGACCGGAATGGCCGAGGACGTCCGCCGCTACGGCCAATGGATGCGACACGAAGCCGAAAAACGCATCGGACACCTCTACCCCAAGGCCACCTTGTCAGACGGCTCGCAGGCGACCGTAATCGCCTGGATCTGGGCGCGCACAGTCACCTGCCCCAACCCCGCCTGCGGCATCGCGATGCCGCTCGTGCGCTCCTGGTCGCTCGGCAAGAAGAAGGGGAAGGAAGCCTACGTGGTGCCGTCCGTAGTCGACAGCACCGTTCGCTTTACGATCGGACATGACCCCAAGCGCGCTCCTACCGCAGCCAACGACGGCACTGTGGGCCGCACCGGCGCTACGTGCATCGGATGTGGATCGGCCGTGGAATTGAAGTACATCCGCACCGAGGGACGGGCCGGACGTTTGGATGCTCAGCTCATGGCAACTGTCGCCGAAGGCAATCGCGCGCGCATCTACCTGGATCCCACAGTCGAGCATGAATCGGCCGCTTCGGTCAAGCGCCCTGACAGTGTGCCAAGTGGTGACCTCGCGGACAATCCACGAGACTTCAAGACACCGAATTACGGCATGACGACGTTCGCTGACCTATTTACGGCGCGGCAACTCACCGCGCTCACCACATTCAGCGACCTCGTCGCGGAGGTCCGTGAACGAGTGCTGTCCGACGCCCTCGCCGCCGGCACGCCCGAAGGCGTTCGTCTCGAAGCCGGCGGCACAGGTGCTGCGGCATACGCCGATGCCGTTGCGACATATCTCGGCTTCGCGATCAGCCGTATGACCAATAAGGCGAGCACCATATGCTCGTGGGACTCCAGCACGAAGATGGAGGCGGTGCGAAGCGTATTCGCGCGCCAAGCACTTCCCATGAGTTGGGATTATGCCGAGTCGAACCCCTGGGGCGGCTCAGGCGGAGATTTCGAGGAAGATCTTCTATGGATTAGCCGTGTGCTAGATAAGTCGTCCGGTGGTGTTCCTGGAGTCGTCGGCCAGGCCTCAGCAGCGGAGCGCGGATACAGCGGTTATCTCGTATCAACCGATCCGCCGTACTACGACAACATCGGTTATTCAGATCTATCCGACTTCTTCTATATCTGGCTGCGCCGATCGCTGCGTTCCATTCACCCCCAACTGCTCAGCACAATGTTGGTTCCCAAAACCGAGGAACTCGTGGCCAATCCATATCGTCACGGCGGCAGGAGCGGCGCACATCAGTTCTTCGAGGATGGCTTTCGAGCATGTCCCGAGTCGCGTGGAATTTGGGTGACGATC
>NZ_PIZU01000064.1 GCF_002838065.1 Mycobacterium hubeiense
TGGGTCGGCCGCCCGTCCATGACGAGTTGCATGCGGTAGGTGTCGCGGCCATTGATCACCGTGCGTACGATCCGGGTCGACAACACTTTCCTTGCGGCGATCAACGCTTCGATCTCGGCGAGCTCGGTCTGCAGCTCCCGGCCGCGCCGCCCCGATACGGCCGCCGGCGCGATCGGAACCACCAACCCCGCACCCCACTGCACCCCGACCAGTCGGCCTGTCTGATCGGTCTTCGGCCGCAGCGCACCGTTGCCGTCTTTGGCGGCCAACGAATGCAACCCGCGTTTGACGGATTTGAATCGGGGCTTGCCCTTCGTGCCGACGTGCCACTGGCGGACCGCATCGAACGCGCGCGCCCCCAGGTTCTGGGTCTCCTGCGCCGGCAGATACTCGCGCACCCACGACTTACGCAGCGACGATGCGAACGACTGAGCCGCATCAAGCGTGAAACCGTGTGCCTGCTCGACGGTGCGGAAGGCAGCCCGCCGTATCTGACGCTCGGCGGGGCTGCGGTGCGGCAACTCGCGTGCCGCCCGCCACGCCAGATCGGCCTTCACCGCACGGCTACGGTCGATGAACTCGGCCAGCACCGCGTTATACACCCGCACCCCAGTGAAAAACCGGATACCGATCTCACGGCACTGCGCGCCCGTCGGGCGCAGTGGCCACGACCGCACATGCGTGGGCGCGCCCTTCGCGCGTTTGCGCGCACGCGGCTTGCGCACCGGAACTTCGGCCGGTGTCGGCGTCATGCGGTAGGACTTACCCACAGCACAACCGTAGAGGTGACCACTGACAACCACGACGGACAAGCTCGGCCTCTTTGAGCGCCGGGCTACGCCCGGCGATGGACGGGATGGGCTCACCCCGCCATAAATGGCGAGGCTTGCGCCCAAAGGAATTCGGTCAGTAGCGGCGCTGACTCACGCCGCCTTCGGTGGTTGAGCTCGCCGCTCGAGGATGCGTTTGACTTGTCGGAACTCGCGGTGCGCTGTTTGTGTGTTCGTGACTGCCCAGAGTGCGACGACTGCGATGATCGGAACGATGGGACTGATGATCTGGGCTAGGGTGCCGGACAAGATAATTGCGGCGGCCGCGCAGATCAGCGCGTTGCGCCGTAGTTCTGTCAGCCTCATCGGGTGGCCGGCCTGGGCCAGCCTGTCCTCGAAGAAGGACGTCATCGAGAGGCTGAGAATGCTGAGTATCAAAAGGAGGGTGAGGGCGATGATCAGTGGCAGATCCATCGTGGATGCCCTTTCTTGAATCGGTGAGTGCTTACTAAGTCGAGGTATATGCCCGAGGAGTCGGCGATCCGGTCGCCGGTTAGAGAATGCTTTTCGCGGTTTCGCACGGCGGGGGTTTCGCACGGGGGGGATTGGCGCTGTGAGCTGCGGAAAAATGTTGGCTGGGATGTCGGTGGCGGCTGCTACCGTTGATTTGTGACCATGATCCGCCGCGACTACTACGCGTTCGCCGGGATGCGAAAAGCATCATCGGCGGCATCGTCGTGCGCGGACCTCACCAGCGGGAATACCCCGTTGTGGACGGCCCAAGCTGAGCGCGTCGGCGGCGTCAGCCAGCCCAGTCGCTTCCGGTCATTCCGTCATGAGCAGTCTTCCGCCCTCTCTGTGGGCGTGCGCCCCGATCGGAAGCTTGGGCCCGAAGAACAATCTCATATATCTCTCACTTTTGGTGTTTGCGCTGCTAGGAACGTCGTCTGACATTCCTATAGTTTGGTGCACCCAAACGGCCTGTCCGCCAACAGTTTTCGGCGAAATAATTCCTCGACAACCGTCGTTGCGCGATGCACGATGAGTAACCAGCAACGCACACCGTCCAGGTGTGCACCGCAGACAAGCACTCGAATCCGCGTGCTGTGTCAGGACTTTGAGAACTTCACAGTGGTGGCATCCGCGCTCGTGGCGGAATTTCCGGAAGACGCGCCCGGCTCAAACCCGGGTGCCCGATCTGGGCGTACAGGTTCGAGTCCTGTCGAGCGCACTCTTGGTGGTGTCACGCGCCTGTAGCCCAAATGGTAGAGGCACCGGTCTTAGGAACCGGTCAGTGTGGGTTCGAATCCTACTAGGCGCACAACATCGGGTCGTTGGTGAAATCGCGTATCACTCTTGGCTTTTACCCATGAGTTCCGGGTTCGAGTCCCGGGCGACCCACCACGCATGCGCCGTTAGCTGAGTTGGGATAGCACCAGACTCTTCATCTGGGGACGGGGGATCGAAACCCTCACGGCGCCCCAACGTTTCACTGCCGTTGAGGTGTAACAGGTTTGCACATCAGTCTTCCAAACTGACAGAGCGGGTTCGAGTCCCGTCAACGGCTCTTCGAGCGGCTGTGGCCGAGTGGTTAGGCAGCGGTCTGCAAAGCCGTCCACGCGGGTTCGACTCCCGCCGGCCGCTCCAGACGGATGTAGCTCAACTGGTAGAGCCGTGGTCTCCAAAACCGCGTGAGTTGGGGGTTCGAGTCCCTCCATCCGTGCCAACGGGATGTAGCCAAGTTTGGTAAGGCACCTGCTTTGGGAGCAGGAGATTTCGCACGTTCGAATCGTGTCATCCCGACCGGTAACGCAACACAGGCCCCTGTAGCTCAGGTGGGAGAGCGCCTCGCTTACAACGAGGAGGCCGGGAGTTCAAATCTCTCCGGGGGTACGTAGGAAACACGATGCGCGGTAGGACAGTTCGGCAGTCCGCCGGGCTCATAACCCGGAAGTCGGTGGTTCAAATCCACCCCGCGCAACCATCATCATCGTTCGCGACAACTATTCAGGGAGGAGGCACGCGGCATGAGAGATTTCCGTCATCGGGCTAACCGTCAGCAGACCGTGGCGGTGTACAACGCCGACTACCGCGTGCTGACCCACGTGAGCTGGCAGGAGGCTATCCGGCTGCTGCTGCGGGGCTCGGTCTACGTGATCGAGCGTCACAGCCCGGCCGTGCACATACACAGCCCCTCGACGATCATCGAGCTGCCGGTATCGGTCGCACTGCGCGAGTACGTCCACGTCCCGTACCGGCCCAGCAACCGGGTCACCCGCGACGGGGTGCTGGCCCGTGACCGCTACACCTGTGCCTACTGCGGCGGCTACGGCGACACTCTCGACCACGTCGTGCCAGAGTCCCGCGGCGGGCAGAACACCTGGCTCAATCTGGTCGCAGCGTGCGCACCGTGCAACGGGCGCAAGGACGACCGCACGCCGGGCGAGGCCGGGATGCGGCTGCTATGGGAGCCGTACGAGCCACGCGAGCGGGCCCGCTACCGAGTTCCCGCGATGGCGTAATCCCGTTCGGCGGGGCGGACGACGTTCTTCACCTCGTCCGCCCCGCCCCGGCCCTCGTTCCCCGGTCGCCTAACTGGCATGGCAACGGCCTGTTAAGCCGTCGAGCGTGTGCTCATTCCTGGTTCGAGTCCAGGTCGGGGAGCCATCTGCGCGCGGTGACGACGGCGGTGTCACGGCTGGCTGTAAACCAGTTGCCTTTCGGCTCAGGGGGTTCAAATCCCTCCGCGCAGACCAATTGCCCCGTGGTGTAATCCGGCAGCACAGCTGATTCTGGATCAGTCGGTCTAGGTTCGAATCCTGGCGGGGCAGCGCATCCAAATATCGGTGCCTCGTTGGGTAATTGGTAGCCCACCGGATTTTGGTTCCGGCCGTTCAGGTTCGAGTCCTGACGAGGCAGCAACGGTCCGTTGGTGTAGGCGGCAGCACACCTGGTTCTCAGCCAGACGGCAGGAGTTCAAATCTCCTACGGACTACCACGCCGCTGTAGCTCAACACCTGGCAGAGCACCCGAGTGAAGCCCGGGAGGCTGCGAGTTCGATCCTCGCCGGCGGCACCAACCAGTCAGGCCCCGTTCGGATATGGGTTAGTCTCCCGCTCTTTCATAGCGGGGGAGCGGGTTCGAGTCCCGCACGGGGTGCGCCAGTGTCCGGTAGCTCAGTCGGTGAGAGCGCCGCTCTGATACAGCGGAGGCCGGAGGTTCAATCCCTCCCCGGACAACCAGCACATTGGCCCTGTAGAGCAGTGGGAAGCTCGCCACCCTGTCACGGTGGAGGTCGCGGGTTCAAGCCCCGTCAGGGTCGCTAAAAAGGGGTGCTAGCTCATGTTGGTAGAGCGCCTGCCTTGCAAGCAGGAGGTGCGTGGGTTCGAGACCCCGGCACTCCACCCTGGAAGTGTGGCAGAACGGTAATGCAGCGGCTTGCTAAGCCGTCGCCGCGGCAATCCGCGGTTGGGGGTTCGAGTCCCTCCACTTCCGCTGTGGCGGTAGCTCAAACGTGTAGAGCCCCGGGTTGTGATCCCGGAGGGTGCGGGTTCAAATCCCGTCCGTCACCCCAATGCCTCTGTAGCGCAATCGGACAGCGCACCGGTTTCCGGAACCGGAGGATGTAGGTTCGAATCCTGCCAGGGGCGCCACACACTTCGTTTTTGAAAGCCCCTGTAGCTCAACGGACAGAGCGACAGTCTACGAAGCTGAGGAGGGGAGTTCGATTCTTCCCAGGGGTACTCGGTCGGTCGGTCCCCGTGGGGCGGCCGGCCTAAACCCGGCGTCGGTGCGGGTTCGACTCCCGCCGGGGACACCAAGCAGTTGCCATGCGCCGGGAGCACGGCTGGTAAGTGCAGCACTCTTATAAGGTGACGGTCACGGGTTCAAATCCCGTCCGGCGCACCACATCATGCCGGATTAGCTCAACAGGATAGAGCACCTGTCTCGTAAACAGGATGCGTGGGTTCGAGGCCCGCATCCGGCTCAACAGCCACCACCAGGGAAGGCAGCGCCACGGCGGCGAAGCGGCTTCGAAACCCGTGCCAGGCAATGAGTCCTGAAGGTTCAATTCCTTTGCCTTCCGCCATGTTTCTACGGCCTCCGTAGCTCAACGGACAGAGCGGCGAGCTTCTACCTCGCATCGGTGCGGGTTCGACTCCCGCCGGAGGCTCCGCACGCCCGAACGCAGCTAGGAGCTGAGTACTTCAGCGAGGCCGGCGAGATCGAAGCGCAGCTTGGAGATCAACGGGTCAAGTTCGGCGTTGTTGCGGGCGGTGTAGAACGTGAACGCCCGCGAGGCGATCGCATAGACCTCTTCAAGGAAGTGGCGCGCCCCGTCCGGCTGGGAACTGAGGTATTGGCTGTGTGCGCGCAGTAGTGCTGCCTGGAATTCGCGTCCTTTGACCGCTTCGGTGGAGCGTTGGTCGAGAGCGCGGATGGTGTCGTTGATGTGGTTGTCGAACCGCCGGCACCAGATATCAGGTTTCTTGGGTCGGTGATCTTTTGGTGTGGGCGGAAAGTTCGGCCACCAGTCTTCCGGCGTGGGCATTCGTTGATCCGTTTCTACGGGGTGCTTCCGGGCCGGTCATCGGCTGCTGCCTCTAGTGGCTGAGGGATGGCTTCGTGCTCGGGCTCGGTCCACACATTCCGGGCGTCACATATGAAGCCGATGGACAAGGCGACGAACAGGAACGCGGCCGGGACGGCCAGCCAGCCGAATTCGGTGATCGCGGTTGGCGCGGCGACGAGCCACATGGGGGCGAAGAGCAGCGATTTGCCGACGAGCAGTGCGCGCGGCACGGTGAATGCGGTCCAGCCGGGATCCTTGGTGTCGGTCACGTTCGTCGTCTCCCCTTGTGCGTCTGACGGCATTGTCGCAGCGGTCACCGACATTCACTTCCTGCCGGCGCGGTGTGCGCGGACTCCCGCCCCAGCACCCGCGGCCAGGCCGAGCAGCGCGGCGGGAAGCAGCGCGCCGCGGATCCAGCTGGTCATGGTGGGGTGCGTGCGGAGGTCGGAGACGTGGGTGGGGGCTGCGATCGCGTCGAGTCCACCGAGGATGAAGGTGCCGGCGATGGCGGCCAGCGCGATCGCGAGGTAGAGGGCCAGTGCGGTGATGGCGGCGACGGTGGCCGCCAGCGGCAGTGCTCGCCGGTGGCGGCGCCGCGGCCGATCGATACTGGTGGTTGTGCTCATGTCCCGAGGTATATGCCCGGGGCGGCGGCGATCCGGGCAGGACGCCGCCGGTGGGTGGTGTTTGTCGGAGGTGAGCCGGTCGAGCTGGGTGAGCAGATCGGCCTTGGTGGCGCCGGTGTCGTAGGCCACGGCGACGAGGCGTTTGGCCGCGTTGATGGCCTGGTCGCTGCCGATGCGCAGTGTGTGGGCTACCAGCGCTTGGAGGTCGGCGATGATGGGTTCGGGTACCGGTCCTCCGAGGTGTTCCTCGAGGAGCAGTACGGCGTGTTCGAAGTCGATCTGGTCGCTCATGGTGTTTTTCCCTGTTCGCTCGACGTGCCGCCACGTGCGGCCCGATGGTGTCAAAAGTGTTCTAACACAATTCAGCTCGCACGGCCGGTGAGTGGGGAAATGCTGAACTGATAAGGGGGCTTATCAGTACCGTTTATCGGTAGGTGGCCGCCGTGTCGACCTTGAGCCACCGGTTGGCGCGGGCAACGCTGAGAAGCGACGGCAGTGTCGTCTGATCGGGCGCACCGCAGCTGTCTTCTGATGGTTTCGCCGCGGCCGGTCCCCGGAGTCGATTGAGCGCGTCCAGCTCGGCGTCTGCGGTGTCACCGGTGACTGGGCGACTCGCTAACCAGCCGAACCGCGCGATCTGTTCTGCCGCGCGGAGGACCGTTCGCCGCCGCGCGACCGGGAGCTGCCGGAGAACGTCGGTGAGTTCGGGCAGCAGTTCGGAAACGACCGGGCTGTCCGCGACGCACCACAGCGCCAGTGCCCATTCTGCTCGGCCGAGGTCGTCGTCGATACCCTGCAGCTGCGCGCGCCACCAGTCGACGTGGCTTGAGTGGGAGCGGGTCAGAGCAAGAAGCTCGGTGGGGTGGCCGGTGGTGCCGAATGCTGTTGCGTCAGCGCACTTCTTGTACCCGATCCCGAACGGTGAGGCGGCGCCGATGATCGCGATCTCCGAGGCGATCCAGCAGCGTCCGGCGTGCTCGTGGGCGGCTGCGGCGGTGTCGGCCCAGGGGAATGTGCTGGCCTTGTAGCCGGGCTTGAACGCACGTGTGTTGGCGATCGGCTCCCACGGTGAGCGGGCCTTGCGGAGTTGTTTGATCGCTTCGTATCTGCGGCGTTTGGCTTTGTCGTCGCCCGAGATGAAGCCGGTTCGGGAGTCGGTCAGGAACTCCCCGGGTGCCATGGCCGCAGCGACTTGCGCCGGCATCGAGCTGATCGAGGTGACGCGGGGGCATTCGCCGTTGAGCACCGCGGTGAGAAGCGCTGCCTCGAACGGACTTCCGGGGTGCGGGCTGAGTCCGGTGCTGAGGAAAAGTTCAGCGGCGCCGTCAGACAGGTCCATGTCGTCGAATGTCGCGGTGATCCCGGCGCCGGCTTCACAGCATGCACCGATCGCCAGCCACGCGTTCTGCTGGGGTGTGCCGATCGCTGCGGTGAGCTGTTCGTACCACCATTGCGTGAACTTGCTGCGCTGGTTGAGCAGTTCCCGCAGCACACGCACATGGTGTGGGTTGGCGCTGTCGCTGGGATTCTTGGCGATCAGCGTGGTCAGGCGCGACCAGGTCGGGTCGGGGCCGTCCGAGTCGGGCAGGTTGGGTAGTTCGGGAAGCGCGATGATGTCGCGGCTGTCGAGCGCGGAGAGCAGGATCTCGGTCCCGACGTCCGAGCAGAGTGCCGTGAGCACTTTGCGGGCCTCGCGCGGGCGGCGCACGAAGACGCCGTCGGTGAGCAGCGCCCACGTCGCGAGGTAGGACGCGGAGCTCGACGTGTGCGCCAGCTCCTGTTCGATGCCGGCGACCAGGACGTAGAGGTCGCTGCCTTTCGCGTTGCCTCCGTAAAACCGGGCGGTGTTGAGCCAGTAGGGGCGCCGTAGCAGTTCTTGCAGCACGGTGGTGGTGTCGAAATCGGGATGGTCCTCACCGGCGTTGCGGTAGAGGAAACGCGCGGCGAAGTACTCCCGCAGCGACAGCACCTCGAATTCGTAGGTGCCGTCGATCTTGCTGGTCAAGGCCCACAGGCGGTCGCTGGCTCCTTCGAAGAGCTCGTTGACGATCGACTCGCGGTTGCCGTAGGTGCGCTGGAAGTGGCGCATCGCCGCCTTCAAGTCGTCGATGCTCATGCGGCCGTTGATCTGTGACTCCTCGGTGTGGGCGTGGAGGTACCAGCCGAGGAACGGGATGATCTCGAGAAGCTCCTCCTTGTGGTCGCGAACGGCCTTGGGGTGCTTGTTGGCCTCGCGGGCGAGGAGAAGGTCGACGTACTTGTCGTAGAGGTCGGTGCGCTGGGTGGGTGTGGCCGCGCCCTGCTGGTGGAGAAGATCCAGCAGGATGGTCAGCTGCATCGGGTTGCCGGCGAGCTCGTGGATGTAGGGTTCGCGGCTTTTTTCGTGGAAGCTCTTGCGCAGTGTGCGGCCATCGCTACTCCTGATGCCCCGCACGGCGCACCACTTGCGTAGATAGTCGGCCCGCTGCTCGCCCGTGAGCTGGTTTAGCGTGATGATCTCGAACTTGTCGGTCGCCGGCTCTGCGAGCTCGCCCGCGCTGGGGCGTGTGGTGACGACCACCTTGAGTGGTTCGGTGTAGGTCCTTCCGCGGCTGGCGAAGGCGTTGATTTCGTTGACCACCCGGCGTCGGGTGGTGGCGCTGCCGACCTCGTCGAGTCCGTCGAGTACGACGAGACTGGGAACGCGATCGAAGATGTCTTGCACCGTGCCCGCCGTGGCGGTGATGCCGCCGCTCTCGTGGGTCATCAGGTCAGCGAGGAAGCACTCGATCGTCGCGTGCTCGCCTTTGCGTGGCCGCGCCCTGGTCGGTTTGCGGTCGTCGGAGTGGTCCCAGACGTCTTTGCCGGCGAGCCACAGCGCGTAGTCGCTCAAGTCCAACCTGATCGGGAACCGAGGATTCTTCAACGCCGGGAGCGTGGTGGGCCGTTCTGATTGGGGGCTGAACGCGCTGCGGTGCACCTGGCAGACGTATTGGCTGAGCGTCGACTTGCCCTGCCCGGGAGCGCCGCGCACCAAGGTGAACGGTGTCGGTGTGTTCAGCAGATGCGCGGCCGCGCCGCCGAGGGCGCTGGACGTGCGTGATCGGTGCCGGATGGTGGGCGGAGAGTGCACCTGGTCAGCGGTGACGTCGACGAAGAGGTCCACCACTCTTTCCTGGTCGACGTCGGCCTGGCTGAATTTGACTCGCTCGTCGTCGTCCCATTGGGCGCCGGCGATCTGTCGGATCAGTTTGCGGTCTGCCTGGTTTTTGGTTGTTCCGACGTGTTCGGCGACCAGGAACCGGATGAGGTCCCATCCGGCGAGCATGTCGGCGTAGGCCCACTTCGTTTCCGTGGGGGCGTTGTCGACCCAGGGGTCGAGCGCTTCGCGCCAGATGGGGGTCATCTGGTCGAAGCCGAAGGTTTTCGCATGCTCTTCGAACTTCTTGTTCAGTCGATCGAAGGTGCCGGATTCCGGCTTGGCGGTGCTGCTCACGTTGGTGACGAGCGCGTAGTTCCGTACGCCCTGCGCGGCCAGACGTCGAAGGCTCTTTTCCTCCGATCGCACCACCTGGTTCAGCCACGTGACTGGATCTTTCTCCTTTCCGGTTGCTGACCATTTGACCTGGTAGACCAAGACTTCTTTGTCCAGCTTGCGGAGCCCATCGCGGCCGCCGTCGGCCTGTCGAAGCGGCATCGCGATGTAGTCGGAGAACTGGTTGGCGAGCAGTGCGCTGACGAGCTGCTGGAAGTCGTGGTCGCCCAGGCGCTCGTAGAGGTAGCGGTGGCGGCTCTCGGGCACGGGCTGACTCCTCTGCTCCACCGGCGGTCGGGAACGCAAACCTATTCAACCCGCAGACTGCGGTGGGATTGGGCAGGTTGGGTGGCACGTCGGCCGCGGTCTTGATCTGCCTTGATGTTTGGCGGTGGACGGATAGCATCTGCGGGGAGTTTGCCGAGGCGGCTGAGGTAGTTGGCTCTGCTGGGAGTTTGCCGAGGCGGTACGGGAGCGGGGCGCGGGGAATGGGTGCGTCTGGCGAGGAGCGTTCATCGGCGCAGCAGTGGCCGGCCGGCTACGGCACCCCGCCGCCCGGGCCGGGCGCGAGACAGCCGGGCCCGGGGTGGAACTCGTCGATGACGCCCCCCGGCGGGTCCGGGCCGGGAAAGAAGCTGTGGCTGGTTGCCGGTGCCGCGGTGGTGGCGGCGGGCGTGACGGTCGCCGCGGTCGCCATCGCCATGCGAGGCGACAGCAGCGGCCAGGCCTCCGAGGCCGCCGGCGGCGCGAGCTCGTCGACGCAACCTGCGGGGGTGCCGGCGGACACGACGACGTCGGCCGGCCTGGCTCCTGGGTTGAACCGTGAGGTGTTGGCGCAACTGCTGCTGCCCGTCGAGGACCTCAACGCGGCGTTGGGGGCGGTCCTGGAGATCGACGGTCGAGGAACCGAACTGGTCGAAGGCACGGCGGACCGGTCGTTGCGGGGCGGGAAACCGGTCAACGACTGCGGGACCGCGCCGACACCCGGATTGCGTGTCGACGGCTATGAGGGTGCCGGTGTCACGGGCGTGGAGTTTCAGAGCGCTGTCGACCGGGGACGCGGGTCGCGTGCGATTCAGGTTCTCACGACGTTTCGTGACGAGCAGAAGGCCCAAGAGTTCTTTGCGGCGCAGTCGGAGATGTGGGAGAAGTGCGCCAAAGGTGGCTGGGAGATCAGGCTGACCGCTCCGGGCGGGGCTACCACGGGCTGGTTTCCAGGCCCGGCTGAAAAGGACATGCCTGACGTGCTGTCGATCTCGTTGCACACCTTTCCGGAGGAGGGGCGCGGGACATTGAATTGCCACCATTCCCTGGCGGTGCGGCGCAACATCGGCATCGACATCCAAACGTGCGGCTACTACGACGAAGGCCTTCAAGCGCCGGCGCTGGCCGCCAAGATCGCCGAACGAATCCCATCGGCGAAATAAGTTCGGGGAAAGAAGGATTCGATGACCGGGCCGCAGCAGCCACCGTTCGGTGATGTCCCCGGGGCTGGGGACCGCACGATGCCGATCGACAAGTCGACCCGGCGCCCGCTGCCATCGCGGGGGCACCTCGGGCCACCGCCCCCAGCCAGCCCACCACCACCATTGCCGCCGTCGTGGCCGCCGGCCGGGCCGGTGCGGCGCGCGCGGCCGGTGAAGACCTGGGTGGCGCTGGGCGTCACCGGGTTGTCGTTGATCGTGTCGCTGGTCTCGGTGGTGATGCTGGTGAGCCACTTCGCGGGGTCGAGCCCGGCGATTCCGGCGGCAGCTCCGCTGACGCTGCCGCCGAACTACGCGCCGCCGCCGCGCGGAGCAGCACCGCCTCCGAAGGAGGCCAACCTGGTCGGCAGCCGCCAGCTCGGCGACATCTTGGGCACGCGAGACGATATGGAGGCGTTCTTCAAGACGCCGATCTGGCCGCCCGGGGACTACTTCTTTCTGAGCTCGCTGACCAGCGACCATCCGGAATGCGGTGGGGTTGCGGCACCGACGCAGAAGCAGGGGTACCGGTGGGCGGACTACGACACCACACGGTCGCAGTTCTTCATGGACTGGGATCCCGCGCAAGGGCCCGACTTCACGCGTGTGCCGCTACTGAAGGGCATGCAGCAAGCGACGACCTTCGACAGTTCAGCTGCCGCAGCGGAAGTCGTGTCGGGCGAGAGTGGGCGGTGGAGCAAGTGCACCGACAAGACGGTGACGGTGCACACCGAAGAGGGAGATGAGCAGTATCAGGTGGCGGCACCGAGTTTCGTCGACGGTGTGCTGGCGGTGACATTGACCCGCCCAGGCCCTGAGCCGTGGTCGTGTCAGCACGTGCTCACCTCGCGTCGCAATGTCGCGATCGATGTTCGGGTGTGCTCGGCGTCGGTGGGTTCGCGGGGGGTGGAGTGGGCGCAGCAGCTCGCCGGCCGGGTCCCGGGACAGTAGGGCGGTGATGATGTCGAAACCGAGCGTCCTGACGATCATCGCGGGACTATCTGTGGTGGTGGCGATTGCGTTGGCGGGCACGGCCTTCGCCGTTCGCGGCGCGGGTGCGCCGAGCCCGGAGGTGAATGGGGTACCGCTGGCCGACGACAAGCTCACCGGTCTGTTGAGCGCGCCCGAGGAGGTCGCCGAGGCGGTGGGTGCGCACGCCATGACGATCAGCGGTGACAAGGCCGAGATGCAAGGCACCGACGGCCGCAACGCCGACAACGCGTGCATCGGTCTGCTGGGTGCGCGTGAGGACTCGGCGTATAAGGGCAGCGGCTGGACCAGTGTTCGGTACCGGGGGACGACAGATTCCGGTGAGGACAAGCGAATCGGACAGGTGGTGGTCGCGTTTCCCGACGCGGCCGCCGCGGCCGGGTTCGTGGCCAAGCAACAAGAAGTGTGGACGCAGCAGTGCGCCAACCGTGTCATCGACAAACTCACAGCGGCGGAGTCCAAGAAAGTCAACTACGCCGTCGGCGACGTCACCAACGACGATGGAATCCTCACGGCCACATTCCATTCGGAGGGCGGCGGCAACACGTGCGTGCGTGGGCTGGCATGGCGAAACAACATCGTCATCGACGTGATCGCCTGTGGCGTCGACATGCCGAAGTCGGTGATGGCTGGTCTTGTGGTCCCGGTGTCAGCTCGGATCGAAGAAGCCGGCAACACATAGGCGGCGAGACTCGGAAGCGGGCCGTTGAGTGATTGGCGCGGTGTCGGTGGTGGCGACGACAATGGAGTTGTGACCGAACCTTCCAACCTTGGTGTGCAGAAGCCGCGGAAGCGGACCGACGACACCGAGATCTCCGAGTTCACCATGCTGGTGCGGGTCCCGGGGCAGCCGGAGGCGCTCAGTGTCTTCACCGACGCCGAGGTTGAGCAAGCTAACCGCTACGCGGCCGAGACCGGTGGAACCGTGGTGCCGCTGCCACTGGCCCCGCCGAACGGTTACGTCGCCGACGAAGTCAGCGGAGTTCTCGTCCCGGAGGGCCCTGTCGCCGCTGATAGTTGACGCGGCTGTGGCCTTCACTCTCTGATGAGTGCGCCGGTCATGTCTCGTCTTGGGGGAGGGTGACGGTAAAGGTGCCGTTGCGAGGCGGGTTGTCGGGATCGAGGCCGAATACCTCGCACAGGCAGTCATCGCCGCCCCACATCGGGCAAAATTCTGCTTTGCACCTGGTCATAACCGGTCTCCTCTTTTACTGACGATAATCCCGGCCAGCTCTTACCTAACATATCGGGGATCTGGCTAGCTCACGCCAGTAGGTTGCTGTCGGGGGGGTGATGGGCGTGTTGAGACGAGTTCTGCAGTACGTGGGAGTCGGTGCTGCTCTTGCCGGTCTGCTGTGTGCCGCGGCGGTCAGTCTTTTCACCGCTGCTGTGGCCAGCCGGCCGATCTGCGCGTCGTGCGGTGAGATCGTCGGTGTCTCGAATCGGTTGTCGTGGTCGATTTTCGCTATCAGTCTCGTCGCGGCTCTTGTGGCGGGGTGGGCATTGTGGACCGGTTCCGGCGAGCGCGGTAAACGCCGACGCATCGGAGTATCGGTGGCTCTTGGCCGGGCCGCCGGGGGTCTACTCGGCTGGTACGCGTTCAGCGGGTTCGCCAGGCTCCGCCGAGCCGTCGGTAGTTCGATTCCCGCGACCGAGCAGATGTGGACGGTGACCAGCGGCGTGGTCCTCGCCGTTGCCCGTCTGGTGGTGACCGCACTGGTGCTGATTCCGTGCCCGGTCCGCCCCGGACGCATAGGCGTGGTTGCTGCGATTGCGGGGGCGGTGGTGGCGGTCGCGCTGACCGCGGTGATCACCTCGCCTGCGCTGCGAAACGGCGACGACGCGCGCTACGTGATCGCTCAAACGGCTCAGGACGTTGGTGGCCGGGTGGCGGCGTGGCCGGGTCGGCTGGGACAGCAGACGTTTGAGATGCCGTGGACACCTACCGGTCCCTTCTACCCGAGCTCGACGCCGCGGCCCGCCGGAGATGGGTTCGTCGCCATGCGTGAAACTCCGCGGGCGGTCATCGCTTACGACGCAGCGGGTCGGGAACGATGGCGCTACAGCCGCATCGGCCCGGGTTCAGCGCGGTTGGCCGGCTTTGAGGTGTTCGACGACGGCGGCGTGGTGGTCACCCGCGCCTACGAAGACGGTGTCACGCTGGTGACGGCGCTCGATGCGGTCACCGGCAGCACACTGTGGTCGTCGACAGATCCGTTAGTGGCCGCGGCTTTGAGGCCGCGCAGCGTGAATGCTGTTCAATCGCCATTCCTGATCGCGCGTGATGAGCGGCGATGGACGTTGTTCGATGCTCGCACCGGCGTGCAGAAGTGGAGCATTCCCAACCCGGTGCAGTGCGGCGCCGATTATGACCCACAGCCGATGACAAGTCTGTTCGACGACATTGCCAGCTATAGCATTGACAATCGCCATCGACTGGTCACCATCGGTGACTGTTCGACGTCCGACCGCATTGAGCTACGCGAATTCTCAGTCAGCCCGGAGACCGGCGAGCTTCTTACCCACCGCGTTGTGCCCGCATTCACCACGGGCGAGCGTCGCGATGTGCGGCACTGGTGGGCCATCCCGGCGGGCAGCGACGGTTATTCCGTGCGTATCGCCTGGTTGAGCACAGTTCGAGTCAGCGACGTGTTCGTTGACATTCCCTCTGGTCGCGGGGTCGACCTGGGCGATGGAAATCGATGGGCCAGCAGTCCATCCGATGGAGGATTCCTAGTCCTCAACGACAGGCAGGCACGCCAGTACTCCGGGACTGGAGACGTCGGCTGCGAGTTCACCGTTCCCAACGTGTTTTACGGTGCCGTCGCGATGCTGACCGACCAGATTGTGATCGTCGACGACAGCGACCCACAGCAGACCATGCTGCGATTGTTCAACCGTTCGGACTGTCGAGAATCCGCAGCAGTGCCGGCGGCCGTGACACGGAAGTATCGCGAAATTCTCTACCTCGACGTCATGCGCGGAGTGACGTTGCTACGTCTTGACAAACCGAGTGGCCCGCCCACGCTTTTCGGCTACGCATAGCAGTTGCCGATGATGAGTCAGTCGACCTGGGCGGGGCTGGCCGAGTCTAGGTAGTGGTTGACGGCCCACTCCGCGTCGCTGTCACGGCCCGTGGCTGTCGCCCATCTGCCGACCGCGTTGAGGCGTTCGTGCCAGGTGAGATTCGTGGAGCTGTATCCGCCTTCGCGTTCGTCCGGATCGGTATCCATCCACGCGTTGAACTGCGCCGCCAGGTCTGCCCCGTCCAGGGCGCATCGTGGGCATATGTCGCGGTCGTCTCGGGTGATCCAGCCTTGAGCATGGGCGTATTCGCGGGCCGCGGTTGCGGTGTCTGAGCTGTTGTCGCTGACGGCGGTGTCCATCGCGTACGGGCAGTCGTCGCAGATCAGTTTGTAAGCAATCATCGTTCGAATCTCCTGCCTGTGCGGGCATTGTGTTGTTGCGGTCAAGACCATTGGTGCTCAATGTGATCGAGTTTGACGAGGACCTGGAAGTTGGGGTCGATCGGTTGAATTCTGGAGCGCAGATAGCTAAGGCGGTGGCGGCCATTGCCGTAGCGGGTGACGCCGTCGGCGTAGCGGGTGATCTCGGGGGGATGGTCGCGCCAGCGGACAACTTCCTGGGGGACTTCTGGGCCGAGTGTTGGCATCTGAGCCCGGTATCGGATTTGTGCGTCGGGTGTCGAGGGCAGCCGTTGATTCAGCACGGGATTGCTGTGGGCGTGCGCGGTGGCCTGGCGCGCGATCTCGACGATATCGCCCGCCGGGTCGAAGAAGGGTTTCAGGTGGTGGTTGAGCAGCCGCTGGTATCGGGGTGTCCAGAACGCTTGCTCGTTGGCTGTCTGGTTCCCGTGATGGATGCCCAGCAGCTGTTTCATGTCGGTTTCGAGCTCCTCGTGTCCGATCTTGCCGAGACCGTGGGGGTAGGGGGCTTGGGAGATGGGAATTGTTGTGTAGAGGGTGAATCCGCCGCCGTTGATGTCGACCATGCTGAACCTTCAGGAGTCGCGGGGCTCGTCGCACGCGCCGCTGTTGATCGCATCAGCGCCGGCTTTGGTGAGGACCCAGCCTGGGTGTGTGAGTGAGTAGGGCTCGATGAGTCCGCGCTGGCGAAGTGAGTGAATCGTGGCACCGGGGATGCCCAGGCCGGTCGTGTCGAGGTAGCTGTCGCCGCCGGCGGGTGAGCGGCCGTCGGCGATCATGCGCATGGTGACCCGCTGTGACCAGTTCAGGGGTTTGGTTGTCATGTGTTGTCTCCCCGCGGTTTACAGCGTGATGACGGTGGTGAAGGCGCCGGTGGCGATCTGGTCGTCGCTGGTTGCGATGGTGAGGCCGCGGCGGACTGCTTGGGCTACGAGCATCCGGTCGAATGGGTCTTTGTGGGGCCAGTTGAGTTGGCCGGCGACGATCGCGTCGGCGGAGTCGATGGCCAGGTTGGTGGCGTTCATGGCGGCCAGGGTTTCGTCCCAGGCTGCCAGGAGCGGTGCGCCGTCGAGTCGGCCGATCCGCGTCTTGATCGCCACTTCCCATGCGGAGGCGGCTGACACGATCAGTTCGTTGGTTTGGTCGGCCAGGGTGTCGAGGGTGGCGGGGTGGATGCTGTTTGGTGTTGAGACGAGCCGCAGTAGGGCGTTGGTGTCGAGGAGGTATGCGGTCACGAGGCCGATTCCCATGCCGATAGTTCTTCGGCCGGTAGGGGGTCGTCGAAACCGTCGGGGACGGTCAGGGTGGGGAACTGGCCGAAGGTGCGGGGTTTGGTGTGGGCGGGTGAAATGATCGCCACTGGGCGGCCGTGGTTGGTGATCGTGACTGGCTCGCCGGTCTTTTCCACCTCGGCCAGTAGTGCGTTGAGGCGGGCTTTGGCTTCGGTGCTGGAGATGGTTTTCACGGGTTGAGCCTACCCGCAATCCACTATTCGCACTAGTGCAACTAGTCCGAATAGTGGCAGGTGGAGCGGCGGGCGCCGTTGACCTGCCTGCGGCTATCAGCCGGCGGGGTGCGCGACGACGGCGTAGCCGCCGAGCTCGACGTCGTCGAGCCGCTGGACGAGGTGATGCACGTAGGCCCAGTCATGGCCGTCGTGTGGGGGATTGGAGAAGAACACCACGTCGCGCTGGGAGGCGGGAGCGAGTACGGCCTCGGCCAGCACAGGTCCACCCATTCCCTCGCCGCCGCGTTCGCGCAGTTGTTGTTGGGTGCGTTCGTCGAACGGCTCGAAAGGGCCCTCGTCGCCCAGTCCGTCGAACACGATCCCGACTGGATCAGTCTGCTGGACCTCGGCGCCGTGGTCGGCCAACAGTTTCTGCACGGGCGGGGCGCCCGCGTTGGCGAGCAAGTCCCACTGTGTGGTGCCGAGTTTCGCGGCGATGTCGGGGGTGAGGCCCTGGACCCGCCATGTGCGCACGGCCACCGTGGCGAGCGCTTCGGTGCTGAACGGGTTGGTGATCGTCAGCGACATCTGCTGCTCGGCGCCGGCGGCGATGGTGAGGTTCTTCTGGGCCACGTGGCGGTCGAGGTCTGCCCGCCACGGAGTCTGAACTGGATCGTTGAGGCATTCGGCGTGGACCAGAAGGCATTGGTGGGTGCCGAATGTCAGTGAGGGCGTCCACGCCGTGGTGCAGTCGAAGGTGTCGGCCGCCCCGCCGCCCAACGAATGTTGACCGTCTCTCTGGATG
>NZ_PIZU01000065.1 GCF_002838065.1 Mycobacterium hubeiense
CCACTCACCCTGGGTATTTTCCGGTCAGTTGGTCGCGCTCAGCGCGACCAACTACGCCCAAATCGCAAAGCGCTACGGGCCGATGCGGATCTGGCCCGGCTTCCACAGCCCGCTGTGTGTCGCGGTGCCGAATTGCAGCTCGGCGGGCTGCGCGTCCACGATCGTTTCGAAGCGACGCAGTGAACCCCAGTCGCGGCCCCAGTCCTCCGACAGGTACGTCGCCATCACGTGCGCGCGCAGCAGCAGGTCGGTGATGCCGAGCAGGCCGCCGTTGAGGCCGTCCTGCCATGTGTCGGTGTCCTTGCGCTTGGCGTTGTAGTCCGGTGTGATCCGGAACTTCGGAATCTCGGTGACGCCGTTGGCGTGCAGCATCGGCTGCTGGCACGGGAAGGCCAGCCCCACCGCCCAGTCCATCAGCACCGGCTGCTCGGAGCCCACGTACTCCTGTACCGACCGCAGTTCGGGCACCCTCGGCGGAGTGACGGCCACCCAGTCGCCTGGAGTCAGCGACAGGTCCTCGACGACCAGCCGCACCGCGGCCGCGTCCGCAGGGATCTCCGAGCGTGGGAACCGCAGATTGCGCCACGACGGGATCGGCCCCAGGTCGTACGGCACCAACCGGCCGCCCGGCTGCAGCGCGCCGTCGGGACCGCGCCGCGCATACTCGAGCTCGACAGTCTGGCCTTCGGTGCGCCCGTTGAACACGCTGTAACCGGTGATGGTGCCCGCCGCTGTGACCACCACCAGCGGGTGCGCGTCGTCGGGCGCGGGCAGTTCGTACCACGCCGACGTCAGCCGGCTCTGCTGCTGCGGGCCCTCGATGTAGCTGCCCGCCAACGGAACTCGCGCAGGATCGAGCCCGTAGGGCAGCGGCACCGTGGAACCGTTGACGCCCGGCTCGTCGAGCTCGGTGGGCTGGTCCCAGTCGTAGTCGGTGCCGGGCATCGGCAGGTTCATCCGAATCGCCTCGGCGACAATCTTTTCCGGCACGCCGCTGGGCGTGAACCCCATCGGCCGGTCACCGCCCAGCGGGCCCAGCGGCCCGTAATTGCCGGGCAGTGCGGTCAAGAAGCCGTCGTTGGGGTCGGGTTCGACGAGCACGTCGTCGGCCAGCCCGCAGCCGCCGGTGAACGCCCGCAGGTTCGCCCACGCATTGGAATATGTCGGGTACTGGCGCACCACGCCGATGAGCATCGACGCGATGAACACCAGCACCATGAACCCCGCCGCGACCGGGATGGGGGCGGCGGTCAGGGCCCGCGCGATGCGGCCCTCGCCATGTGTTCGGGACGTGAAGTGCAGCCAGAAAGCGTAGACGGTGGTCGCGGCGAACATCGCGAAAAAGATGGTGCTGACCGTGATTCCGCCGATGGTGGGCATGTCGTTGTTGAACGGCACACCGTAACTGGACACGTACCACCAACCGTTGGTGGTGGCGAACGTCAGCGCCAGTAGGAAGAATACCGCCGCCAGGAACGCCATCCGGTTGCGTGACCATCGCAGCACCGCCGGCGACACCAGTACCGTGGCCAGCGCCGCCATCGCCGCGCCCACCGCGGCGAACAACCCGAAGTGATGCACCCACTTGGTCGGGGTGAACATCAAGAAGAAGATGGTGGCGAAGATGATGCCCATCAGCCGCCACGCCGGCCCGCGCGCCACACCGGGAACCCGCTTGCGGCGCAACATGATGAACATCGCGGCGAACAGCGATAGCGCGGTGATCAGGAAGCCGAACCGCCGCGACAGCGACCCGTCGACGGTCGGCAGGATCAGGTAGTAGTACCGCAGGTTCTCGGTGTACCACTCCTGGTTGGGCCCGATCGCAGTGCGAATCCTGGTGGCCTCCAACACCGTTGCCAACGTCTGGTCGAAGAACACCACCGTCAGCACCACGGTGCCTGCGGCGAGCAACGGCGCCACCAGCGGCCATGTGCCGACGATTCGGTGCCTGCGCACCAGGATTCGCAGAATAGGCCGGCCGCCGGCGACCAATGCGGCGACCGCGATCAGCCCCGTCGGCTGGATGCCGAGCGTGAACGCGGCCGTCACAATCGCCAGTGCAGCCGGTGTCATCCGGCCCGAGATGATCGCCCGCTCGATCAGCACGTAGGTGATCAGCGCGCCGGTGGCGATGATGCCCTCGGGCCGCAGACCGTTGTTGAACGGCATCCACGCCGCCAGCAGCACCAGACCCGCAGCCCACATCGCGGGCTTGCTGGACACCACGGCGGGGCCGAGCCGCGGCAGCACCTCACGCGACAGCAGCAGCCAACACACCAGTCCCGCAACGAGATCCGGTAAACGCATCCAGATGCTGGCGTCGCTGACGCTGGTCATCAACGCCAGCAGGTTGTAATACCAGCCGAACGGGTCCTCGGGGCTGCCGAACCAGCGGAAGTAGTTCGACATGTAGCCCGCGTGTCCGGCGACACGGGCCATGCCGAGCACGTAGCCGTCGTCTGAGGAGTTCGCGCCGATCACATGCCACAGCAGGAACCCGCCCACCACGGTGGCATCGGTCAGCGTGAACGTGCGCCAACGGGTCGGGATGAGCCGCTGCATCCGGCGGCCGTCGAGCTGGTCCAACCGCCACAACGCGATCAGCGCGATCACCGTCGACACGATGGCCAGCACCATCGCGGTCAGCTTCAAAACCGTTGGCTTGGTGGAGAACCGGGTATCGATCGTCGCCGACACCGACAGCCCCGGCGGCGCCGGCCCGGTCAGCTCCGTGAATATGCCGACGATCGCCGGGCGCAGGTTCGGGTCGGTGAAGCCGGTGCGCTGTTCGGACCCGTCGGGCTGGCGAAGCCCGACGAACGTGGCGAACGTACCCGCCTCCGACGACGTGATCTCGATGCGCTCACATTGTGGGGACATCACCCGCGCCCGGGGCACACTGGCCACCACGACGTTGCGGTCGGTGATGTCCACCCTCTGGCTGGTGACGTTGACGAACAACGATTGCAGCGCGGCCTGCTTGCCGTCCTTGGGTGCGGTGCCCAGCACCATGCCGCCCGACGGCGGCATCGCGCGGATCACCTCGCACGGCACCGTCACCGTCATACTCACGGGCACCTGCGAGATCAGCGGGGCCGTAACGTTATTGAGCTGCCCGCCCTGCGGCCAGTTCAGCGTCGCGGTGGTCTGCACCACCGGCAGCAGCGGCGTCGCCACCGAGAGCACGAATCCGATGAGCCCGGCGATCGTCGCCACCCAGCGGGCGATCCTGACATCGTCCCTCATGGCAGCGCCCTGATCGGTCCACTGCGGCTCCACCCGAACACGCGCGTCGAGCCCGTCTCGATCACGGCCTCAGGCGCCTCCGACGCGGGCACCACGCGGTGGTAGCGCTCGATCGAACCCCAGTCGCGGTACCAGTCGTCGCGCAGATAGGTCGGCACGGTCGAGGTGCGCAACAGGGCCTGGATGAACAGGAACGGGCCGCCGTCTTGCGCGGACTGCCACTGGTTCGACGACACCACCACCTGCTTGAAGTTGGGCAGAATTCGGTACTCGGGCAACTCGGCGACGCCCAGCTGCTCGCGGAACGGTCGCTGGCACGGGAAATTCGCCGCCGTCGCGATGTCCATCAGCACCGGGGTCTGCGAACCGAGGAACGCCTGCGCGGTCTGAAGCACCGGCACCCGCGGCGGCGTGAACGCGAACCACTGGTCGGTGCTCAGGTTGGGGTCGTCGGCGACGATGCGCGCCACGTTGGCCTCCGGCGGCGCCCACGCCAACGGGAATCGCAGGTTGCGCCAAGCTTTTTGGGGTCCCGGTCCGACGTCAATGGGCTGCACCTGGCTCAACGGCCGATACGAACCGTCCGGCCGGCGCTCACCCCACTGCAGCTTGAGCGACTGCCCGTAGTTGAACGACCCGTCCTCTTCGTAGAACCAGATCGCGCCCGCGGCGGCCACCGTCACCAGCGGCCGGTCCGGGGAGCGGGGCGGCAACTGGTACCAGACGGAGGTGGCCTTGGCCGCGACGGTGTTCTCGTCGTAGCTGCCCATCACCGGGACGCGTTTGGGGTCGAGGCCGAACGGCAGGAACACCCGGGAGCCGTTGATGCCCTCGGGACCGTAGCCCCCGCCGGTGCCGGCCGCATAGCCGATGCCGATGTTCGGTTCGTTCGGCGAGCCGTCGGAGTTGACCGTGCCCGGGTTGGCGGTCACCGGCTCCGGTGGTTCCAGCGTGTCGCTGACGCCGTTGGGGTTGAAGCCGACCGGATCCTCCCCGCCGAGCGGACCGTACAGCCCGAACCGCTGGCCCGGAACGGGTTGCAGCAGACCGGCATTTGTGTCGGGTTCGACGAGCACGTCGTCGGCCATCGCGCAGCTGGTTTCGGACAATCCGGACGTCAGCGCCGCCAGATTGGCCTTGGCGTTGGTGTAGACCGGATAGCGCTGCACCGCGCCCTTGGCCATCGAGCCGACTTCGAGGATCACCATGATGGTCGCCACCACCAGCAGCGGTGTGGACGCCAGCACCCGGTTGCGACGGGTGTCGGCCACCTCGGTGTGCCCGGCGTAGTCCATCCGGAAGTGCAGCCAACCCGCGAGCAGCCCGGTCAGCATCGCCAGCACCAGGAAGATGCCGTAGACGGGGATGCCGGCAATCACCGGTTGCTTGTCGAACCACGGCACCCCGTAGTTGCCGGTGTAGAACCACCCGTTGATGCCCGAGGTCGCCCACGCCAGCACGAACAGCAGCGCAGTGACATACAGCGCGAGGTTGCGGCGGCTGTGCAGGCCGACGCGGGCAAACGCAAATGCGGTCACCGCGCCCAAAGCACCGGCCAGTCCGGCAAACGCCCCGAACTGCACCGCCCACTTCGTCGGGGTGAAGGTCAGCAGCAGCAGGCCGATCGCGGTGGTGCCGAGCAGCCGCCACACCGGGCCGCTGGCCGCGCCGGGCACGCCGCCGCGGCGCAGCATCACCGCGATCAACCCGAACAGGCACAGCAGCAGCACCAGCACCGCGAACCGTCGGGTCAGCGACGAGTCGACGCTGTCCTCCACGGTGAGGAAGTAGTAGCGCAGGAAATCCTGGTACCAGGCGATGGTCGGGCCGACTTTGTATTTGATGCGGGCCGACTCGGCGACGGTGGCCAGCGTCTGGTCCCGGAAGACGACGACGAAGATCAGCGCGCCCGACGCGGCCAGCGCCGCCAGCGGCGCCAGCAGCCCGTCGGAGGCCCGCCTGCTGCGGATCACGCTGGCGACGGCCCGTGCGCCGACCAGCAGCGGGGCCAGCGCGATCAGGCCCTGCGGGGCCAGCGTCACGCTGAACACCGCGACGACGATGGCCGCGGCGGCGGGCCACAGCCGCCGGGTGGCGATGGCGTTCTCCACCAGCATCCATGCGGCCACCGCGCCGAATGCGATCAGTGGTTCGGGCCGCAGCCCGTTGTTGAACGGCAGCCACGCCGCCAGGAAGACCGCGGCGGCTGTCCACACCGCGACCCGATTGGTCGCGAGTCGCCGGCCCAGCCGCGGTATGACGCAGCGGCTCAGGATCAGCCAGGTGCCGATGGCGGCCAGCGTGGCGGGCAGTCGCATCCACACCCCGGCGGTGCTGACGGACGCCAGCTGCGCCAGCACGGTTTGGTACCAGTCGAACGGCGCTTCGGTGGCGCCGAAGTAGCGGAAGTAGTTCGCGGTGTAGCCGGCCTCGTCGGAGATGCGCGCGATGGTGAGGTTGTAGCCGTCGTCGGACGACGTGGCGCCGATCAGGTGCCACAGCAGCAGCGTGCCGACGACGCCGACGTCGGCGATCCACGTCGGCATGCCCGCCCGCCAGAACCGTCGCCACCAACCCGGAAGCCGGCGGCCCATCCGCCGGTCGAGCACGGCCAGCGCCACGATCGACGCCAGCACGCACAGTACGCCGAGCACCATCACCGCGAGTTTCAGGGTCGTCGGTGAGCTGATGAAACGGGTGTCGATGTCGACGCGGGCGGACAGGCCCGCCTGCGGCGCTACTTCGAGATCGGTGAAGATCCCCGCAACCTGTGGCTTCTTGTCGAGGTCCACCGTTCCGGTCGCGCCGGGAATGCCGACGAAGTCCGCGCCGACACCGCCGACGTTGGCCCAGATGTGCAGCGCGCTGCACGCCCCGTCCGCGACGGCTTGGCGCGGCGCCACCGCGGCGACCGAATCCCGGAATGCCACGACGACGGTGTCGGCGTTCGCGCGGACGAACAGCCCGTTGCGGCTGGCGTCGATACCGGCGGGCGGGACGGTGGAAAAGACGAGTCCGCCCGCGTCGGGCAGCGTCGCAACTGTCTGGCACGGGATCGACACGTCCAGCGCCTGCGGCGCCCCGGACACCAGCGGCGCGGTGACGTCGGTGACCAGGCCGTCGGGTCCCGGCGCCTGCGGCCACAGGATGGTGGCCGTCGTCTGTTTCACCGGAAGCAGGGGGACCAGCGCGCACAGCAGCAGTCCTGCGATGCCCGCGACGATGGCAACGAGTCGCGCGAACTGGTCCGTCCGCTGTTCATCGCCGGGCACGAGGGACGATGGTATGCGACGTACATATGTGTGCTCGCCGAGCGTGGGTTTGTGTCACGCGGATTGCCGCCGAAGCGTGACAAACCTCAACTGAGACGCAGCGGCGCCGGGCTCCACAGCCCGCTGCGGGTGGCCGTCCCGAGTTCGAGCTCTGCCGGTTTGGCGTTGGGGTAGTACGGCGTCAACTGCTGCAGTGCGCCCCAGTCTCGGAACCAGTCGTCCTTGAGATAGGTCGGGACGCTGGTGGCCCGCAGCAGCAGTTCGGTGATGCCGAGCGGGCCGCCGCCCAGGTAGTCCATCACCGGCGAGTTGGCCTCGGCGCCGAACCGGTCGGGCAGGATGCGCCACTTCGGCACCTCGGTGACGCCGTTGCGGTGGTCGAACGGACGCTGGCACGGGAACGCCAGGCCGACGAGCCAGTCCAGCATCACCGGATCCTGCGAGCCGACCACATCTTGGAGCGTGCGCAGTTGCGGGATCCGCGGCGGGGTGACCGCGATCCAATGTCCCGGCGCCAGGTCGTCGTCGGTGGCCACGAGCCGCACCTGGGTGGCGTCACGCGGGATGGCGGCCATCGGCGCGCGCAGATTGCGCCAGGCGGGTGCCGCGCCGATGTCGGCGAAGCCCACGGCGCCGTCTGGCTCGCCGTCATCGCCGGCCCACTGCACCACCAGCTCGCCCGGATCGAACCGGCCGGCCGCGGACACCACGAGCAGCGGCCCGGCCTCATCGCGGGGCGGCAGCCGGTACCACGCCGAGCGCAATGCCGCCGGCTGCTGGGTGCCGCTGCGCCAGCTGCCCATCACCGGGGTGCGGGTGGGGTCGAGGTCATACGGCAGCCGGGCGCGCGAACCGTTCACGCCGGCGACGACGGTGGTGCCGCCCTCCGTGCCGGCCTCGCTCCCGTCGACTTGCCCGTCGTCGGTGTCGGCGAAGTTGTCCGCGCCGGGCTGCTCCATCACCGGGTCGGCCGAGACGTCGGTGGGAATGCCGTTGGGGCCGAAGCCCTGTGCGGTGACGGCGCCCAACGCCTCGCCGACCGGCGCGCCGATGGGCGCCAGCATGCCGGCGTTGGGATCCTCTTCGACCATCACGTCGTTGGCCATGCCGCAGGTCTTGCCTGTCAAGGCTTCCAGGTTGGACCGTCCAACCGACCACGCCGGATACTGGTCGATCATCCCCAGCGTCAACGACGCAACCTCGAAGACCACCAGCAGCCATGCGGCAATCGCCAACGGCGACTGGATGATTCGCTGCCACCGGGGCTGTTCGCCGTCGGGCGGCGGCCGGTCGCGCCCGGAGAAGTGGAACCAGGCGGCCAGCAGCAGGGCGAGCACCGACAGGCCGAGCAGCATAGTGGTGAAGCCGAACCGCCACTCCGGGAAGGCATTCGACCAGGGCACGCCGAAGTTGGAGACGTACCACCAGCCGTTGACGGTGGCGAACGACAGCGCCATCACGAACAGCACGGTGGCGGCGAAGATCGTGCGGTTGCGTCTGGACCGCATCGCGGCGGCCGTCACGGCGACAGCGGCCAGCGCGCCCAGGGAGCCGGCCAGCCCGGCGAACACCCCGAAATGGTGGGTCCACTTGGTGGGGGTGAACATCATGGCCAGGAACGAGATGATCGTGATGCCGATGATGCGACGGCTCGGGCCGGCCGCGGTGCCGGGAATCCGGCCCTTGCGCAACGACATTGCCACCGAGACCGCCAACGCGAGCAACAGCGTCAACACCGCGAACCGCCGTGCCACCGAACCGTCGGGGCTGGTGGTGAACAACCGCTCGTAGCGGATGTGCTCGTCGAACCAGCTCAGGCTGGGGCCGATCGCGGATTTGAAGGCGTTCGCCTGGACCTCGGCGGCCAATGTCTGGTCGCGGAATATCAGAATGATGGTGACGGTGCAGGCAGCGGCGATCGGGGCCAGCAGCGCCAGGTGGCCGAACCGCGAAGTATGCCGCGCCACAATGGTTTTCAGTGGCCCGACGGCCACCAGTAGCGCGCCGACCGCGGCGATGCCGGTGGGCCCGGAGAAGATGGTGAGCGCCCCGATGATGATCGCGATGGCCACCGGCAGCATCCGGTTGGTGGCCACCCCGCGCTCGACGGAGCACCAGGTGAGCAGGATGCCCAGCGCGATGATCGGTTCCGGCCGTAGCCCGTTGTTCAGCGGCAGCCAGACGGCCAGGAACATTCCCGCCGCCGTCCACGCCGCCGCCGGCGTGTTCTTCACCGCGTGGCCCAGCCGGGGGATCACCTCGCGGCTGATCACCCACCAGCAGGCCAGGGCCATCACCAAGGTCGGCAGTCGCATCCAGGCGCTGTTGGTGCTGACGTGTGCCCACAGCGCCAGCAGGTCGTAGTACCAGCCGAACGGCGATTCCGGCGTGCCGAACCAGCGGTAGTAGTTGGCCATGTAGCCGGCGTTCTCGGACACCCGCGCCATGGTGAGGATGTAGCCGTCGTCGGCGGTGTTGGCGCCGACGAAATGCCACCACACCAGCACGGCGGTGACCACGCCGTCCAAGGGTCGCACCGTCCACCACCGCGGCGGCAGGAAGCGTTTGACCCGTCGGCCGTCGGCGGTGTCGAGGACGTGCAGGGCGCCCAGCGCGATGACCGTCATCGCGACGCCGACGATCATCACCAGCAGCTTGAGCAATGTCGGCGTGGTGCTGTAGCGGGTGTCGACCGTCGCCGAGAACTCCAGGCCGGGCGGTGCCGGGCCGGACAGGTCGGTGAACACGCCGACGATCTGCGGGCGGAAGTCGTAGCCGCCGCGCTCACCGCGCAACGGTTCGCCGGGGTCGGCGTCGTCGGGGCCCTGGGTGAGGCCGACGAATTCACCGGTGACCTTGTCGGCGCGGGCGGTGAACGTCAGCCGCTCGCACGCCGGGCTGAGCACTTGAGCCAGCGGCGCGCTCACCACGGGGGTGTTGCGCACGATGACGAGCAGGTCGTTGTTGACGCGTTCGATGAGCAGGCCCCGGTCGACGGCCTTGGGCGCCTGTTTGGGGACGGTGGACAGCAGCACGGTTCTGCCGTCGGTCAGCCCGGCGGCAGCGTCGCACGGCACCGTGATGCTCAGGTCGGTCGCGACGTACCCGATCAGCGGCGCGTTGACGCTCTGCAGGACCCCGTTCTGCGGCCAGGTGAGCTGCGCGGTGGTTTGCTTCACCGGCAGCAGCGGGGTTGCTATCGCCATCGCCGCACCGAGCAACCCGGCCACGATCGCGATCAGCCGCGCGGCGTGATGGTTGCTGCCCCCGGCGGTCACGGGGCTTGATGGTAGTTGCCCCGGCTGTGTTGTTCCGGCTTCGGTCGCCATCAGCGGTACACGGGCTTGGTCGTCGAGACTGTCGTTACCGTGTCGTCTACTCGCACTTTTCCCCGCTAACTACAGTCTCGTCACGCGGTATCGGTCCGGATCGCGAGCACGAACGGGCCGATGGTCGAGACGTCGAAGCGGGGGTCGTCGAACAGGGCGGAGTCCAGCGTGACGTGGTAGCGGCGCACGTTGGGCTGGTTGGGGTAGACGTCCTCGGCCAGCCGCAGGGTGTAGGTGTCGTTCGCGCCGCGGCGCATCAGGAACACGTCCGGCGGCTTCCACGGCAGGTTGTCCAGGGCCTCGATGAACTCCTTGGCCGTGGTCAGGGTGGCCCAGCTTTCGATGGCCTCGGCGCGTTTGTCGAACTGCGCCAACGGGTTCGCGTAGTGCGACGTCAGGCCCTGGAACCCGTAATAGGGGTAGTACGACAGGAAGCTGTAGTCGGCGGTGAGCACGACGGTCTCGCTGCGCGGGCGGTCGGTCACCTCGAGGATTTTTTCGTCGATTTCGCGGTAGTACCGCTCTGCGCCCGGGGGACGACGGTCCGCGCGCTGGCCGCTGCCGTCGGTGTCGGTGTAGGCGACGACGATGTCGGGGCGCAACACGTCGGGAATGTCCTGGCTGAACGTCAGCGCACCGATGGCGCCGATCGCGGTGCCGGCCGCGACGATGCGCCTGCTGGAGAAGTTGTGGGCCAGCGCCAGCGTCGTCTCGATGAACCCGAAGGCACCGGCGGCGGTGAGCAGCACGGTCAACGTCGGCTGCAGCCGGAACGACAACAGCGTGGTGCCGGCCAGCGTGGTCAGCATCGACAACAGCGACCACGCGTAGACCGCCAGCACCGCGATCGCCAGCGCGCCGGCCCGCGTCGAGGTGCGGGCGCGCACCACCAGCCACAGCGTGCCGAGCATGCACAGCGCGCCGAGCAGCGTGAAGCTCAGCATCGGGAACGCCAGCTGCGCGCCGTCGGCGGGCAGGTAGTGCTGTGCGGTACCGGTGTCGGCGGGCTCGCCGTGCAGTGCGGCCCACAGGTACGGTCCCCACCCGATGAGCGCGAGGAGGCCCGAGATGACGGCGATGACCGCCAGTCTTACGAGGGGCTCGATACGCCGGCGTGCGACGGCCAGCAGCACCGCCATGATCGTCAGCGTGAACGCGGAATAGACCAGCAGCAGGGTGTAGAACAGCGCGGCAAAGCCGAGAAAGATGCCGGTGCCGACGACGGCGGCCCAGCCGCCGTTACGGGTGTTGCCCCGCAGGCCGGACCAGGCGAGCACGAACACCGGCGGCAGCAGCACATTGATGATCGCGGCGTACGGCTCGGCGGGAGAGTAGGCCAACATCGCGGCGGTGGTGGCAGTGGTGACGACGAGGGCGTACTCGAAGCGAATCATGGCCGCCCACAACACCAATGCAACCGCGACCGCCATCGCGATGGAGATGATCGCCCACGGTTTGAACATCTCCCAGGCGGGCGTCCCGGTCAAATCGGCGAGCCGCCCGCCGATCCAGAACCAGCCCGGCGGGTAGAACGGCGGCAGCCCGTAATAGGTCATGTCGTGCGGGCCGGCGGTGTCGGCCATCCGGGTCAGATACTCGGTGCGGAACTGCTGATCGACGGAGATGCCGAACAGGTAGAGCTTCGTCGCACCTAGCGGCATCGCCAGCGTCACCACCGAGAACGCGGGGACGAACACCAGCCCGGCGACCTTGGCGAGCGTCTGGCGTCCGCGTCGCCACAGCAGGCCGGCGGCGAACAGCCCTGCCAGACAGCCGAATTGGCCGACGGTGGTCAGTGCGTGCAGTTGGTTGGAGGTGTTGTACGCGGGCCACTCGACGCGCGAAATGGCGACCAGAGAGATTACCGCGACGGCGGCGGCCAGCGCGGCGGCCACCACCATCTGGCCGAGAATGGCCAGTGCGCCACGCATCTTTAGATGGGGAGCTTGCGGAAGATGGGCCGCGGAATGTGTCGCAACACCATCATCACGTACCTGAACGCTCCCGGCGCCCATACCAGTTCCTTGCCTTTGGCTGCTGAGGTCACCGCCAGCTCCGCGACGTACTCCTTGTCGACGGTCAGTGGTGCTTCCTTGACGTGCGCGCTCATTCGTGTGCGTACCTGCCCGGGCCGGATGACCAGGACCCGAACCCCGTACTCGCGCAGGGCTTCTCCGAGGCCAAGATAGAAGCCGTCGAGGCCGGCCTTGGTGGACCCGTAGACGAAGTTGGACCGCCGGACTCGCTCGCCGGCGGCAGAGCTCATCGCGATGATCTGCCCGAAGCCCTGGGCGCGCATCTTCTCGCCGAGCAGCACGCCCACCGAAACTGCTGCGGTGTAGTTGATCTCGGCGATCTGCACCGCCTTGCGCTGGTTCTGCCACAGCTCTTCGGCGTCACCGAGCAGGCCGAAGGCAACGATGGCGACGTCGATATCGCCGCCCGCGAAGGCGGCGTCGATCACCTTCGGGTGGCTTTCGGTGTCAACCGCATCGAAGTCGATCAGCTCGACGGACTTGGCGCCGGCCGCTTTCATCTGCGCGACGGCGTCGTCACGGCCAGGGTCGTCGGGAAGGCAGGCCAACACGATTCGGGCCGGCGCGTCGCGCAGGTAGCGTTCGCAGATCGCCAAGCCGATCTCCGACGTCCCGCCGAGCAACAGGATGGACTGGGGATTTCCTACCGCGTCGAACACCATCTAGAGCAGCTCCAAACGTCGGGCCATGTCCGAGGCGAACACCCCGGTGGGATCGACCTTGCGGCGCACGGCGATCCATTCGTCGATGCGCGGATACATTGCGTGGAAGGTTTCGGCGGTGGTGCGGGAATCCTTGGCGGTGTAGAGCCGGCCGCCGAACTGCAGCACCCGACGGTCCAGCTCGGCCAGAAACTCGCCGAGCCCGGGCTTGATCTGGAAGTCGACGCACACGTTCCACCCGGGGATCGGAAAGCTCAGCGGCGCTTTACTTCCCGGGCCGAACAGCTTGAAGACGTTGAGGAACGAATAGTGCCCCGAGCGCTGGATGTCGTACATGATGCGCTTGAACTCGTCGACCGCCTGAGTGGGGACGACGAACTGGTACTGGGCGAAACCCGCTCGGCCGTAAGCGCGGTTCCACTCGCCGACCATGTCGAGCGGGTGGTAGAACTGCGTCAGGTTCTGCACCTTGCCGCGGTAGGTCTTGCCGGTGCGATACCAGAGTTCGGTCATCGCCCCGAAGATAAGCTTGTTGCCCAACCCGTTGGGAAACACATCCGGTGCCGTGAAGAACTGCGGCGCATCGAATTTCAGCGGGTCCTTCTGCAACTTCTCGGGCAGTTGGTCCAGGGTGGCCAGCGAGCCGCGGGAGATCACCGCGCGACCGAGTTTCGGCGGCGCGCTGATCGCGTCGAACCACGCGCTGGAGTACGTGTAGTTGGCTTCGCTGCCGTCGCTGTGGAAGGCGATGGTTTCGTCGAGGCCGGCGGTGACGTCGCCGTCGGCGATGAAATACGCCGTCTCCGTAGGCGTCATCTCGATGGTGGCGCGCACGATGATTCCGGTCAGCCCGTTGCCGCCGACCGTCGCCCAGAACAACTCGGCGTCGTCGCCGTCGGGCGTGAGGTGGCGGATCTGCCCGTCGGCGGTCAGCAGCTCCATCGATCGCACGTGGTTGCCGAAACTGCCCGCGCTGTGGTGGTTCTTGCCGTGGATGTCGCAGGCGATGGCACCGCCGATGGTGACCTGCCGCGTGCCGGGCAACACCGGAACCCACAGCCCGAACGGCAATGCGGCCTTCATCAGCTGATCGAGGTTCACGCCGCCGTCCACGTCGACGAGACGGGTCTCGGCGTCGATCGAATGGATGTGGTTCAGCGGTGTCATGTCGACGACGAGCCCGCCGCCGTTCTGCGCGTTGTCACCGTAGGAGCGACCCAGGCCGCGCGCGATCACGCCGCGGCTGCCCGCCTGCGCGACGGCCTTGGCGATCACGTCGAGCTCGCGCGTCGACAGCACCTGCGCAACCGTCGGCGCAGTGCGACCCCAGCCGGTCAGCCGTCGCGGGGTCGTCGGAACTTCGGTGGTCGACATCGTCAAAGAGGGTACCGTGCGGTTCGCCGCCGACCTTTAGGCTTGGTTTGTGCCCTCGCTGTCCGAGTCGTTATGGCGCCGGAACCGAGTCCTCGCCGAGGCCGCGCTGGAGCACAGCTTCGTGCAGGGCATCGCGTCGGGAGAGTTGGCCCGAGACAAGTTCGCGTATTACGTGGGACAGGACGCGGCGTTTCTCGACGCGTTCTGCCGCGCATACGCGCTGGCTCTGGCGAAGAGCCCGGACCAAGACGGGCTTGTCGCATTTCGGGAGCTACTCGACGGCGCCATCGACGAGCTGCGGCTTCACCGTGGCTACGCAGCCCGCTGGAACGTCGACCTTCACCAGGCGCCCGACCCCGCCACCTCGGCGTACACCAACTTCTTGTTGGCGGTCGCTGCGCTGGAACCCGTCGGCCACATCGCTGCGGCGATGACGCCGTGTATGCGGCTATACGCCTACCTCGGTCAGCAGCTGGCAGGCCAGACAAAACCCGAGAGTCCGTATCGCGAGTGGGTGACCACGTACTCGAGCGCGGAGTTCGAGGCGCTGGCACAACGTCTAGAAGAGCTGCTCGACCGGTACGGCGGTGATCACGACCGCCTGGCCGTCCTGTATCGCCAGGCGATGGAACTCGAAGTGCGGTTCTTCGACGCTGCCGGCTCGGTTTAGAACTCAGCGCAGCCGGAAAATGACCGCGCGCTGCACCACGAAATTGATGACGGTCGCGGTGCCCTGGGCGATGACGAACGCGACGGGCACCCGCCACGGCTTCTCGTCGAGCGCCATGTAGAAGAGGTAGTTGATGCCGACCTGCACCGCGTAGGTCAGCGCGTAGAGCACGCATACCGCGAGGAAGCGGGCCTTGCTCGGCGGCGCCTGGAACGTCCAACGCCGGTTGATCAGGTAGGCGGTGGTGGTGCCGGCGATGAAGCTGATCGTCTTGGCGACGTTGACGTGCAACCCCGCGGCCAGCAGCGCGACGTAGAGGCCGAAGTCCACGATCGCCGAGAAACCGCCCGTCACGACAAATCGCCAAACCTGCGTCGTCAGACTCAGGTTCGGCGCCAGGACGGGAGGCTCGGCCACCCGGGCAGCTTATAAGCCGTCACAGCCCCGCGGCCCTCAGCACACCGCACAGCGCGTCCACCGCTGCGGCGAAGGCGTGCTCGGCCGGTGCGGCGAATCCGATGACGATGCCGTCGGGATCGGGCACCTCTGGGCCGGCCAGGGGGTGACGCAGGATGGACAGCCCCGACAGCGCAATTCCTGCTTCGCCGGCCCGTCGCATCACCTCTGGTTCGGCGCCGTCGGGCAAAGTGAGCAGCAGGTTCACCCCGGCGGCCAGGCCGCGGATGCCGACGTCGAACCCGGTGAGTGCTTCGACGAGGGTGTCGCGGCGGCGTCGGTACCGCAGGCGCATGCGACGGATGTGTTTGTCGTAGCTGCCGCTGGCGATGAAGTCGGCCATCGTCTGTTGCGTGAGGGCGTTCACGTAGAACTGCTGGCCGCCGGCGGCGTCGATCACCGCGTCGATCAGGTTGTCGGGCAGCACCATCCAGCCCAGCCGCATCACCTGCGACATGCTCTTGCTGGCCGAGCCCAGGTAGACCACCCGCTCCGGGGACAGTGCCTGCAGCGCCCCGATCGGCTGGCGGTCGTAGCGGAACTCCCCGTCGTAGTCGTCGTCGACGACGTAGCCCCCGGTGCGCTGCGCCCAGTCGACGACGGCGGTGCGACGCGACGGGTGCAGCGGCATGCCGTGCGGGTTGTGGTGCGCCGGGGTGAGCAGCACCGCGGCGGCGTCGGTGTCGTCGAGCTCGTCGACTCTGGCGCCGTGTTCGTCGAGCCCGATCGGCACCGTCGGCACGTCCATCGCGGCGAGCGCATCGCGAAAGATGAAGAGCCCATAGGCCTCAACGGCGATCGGGCCCGTGCATATCCGTGCCAACAGCTCGATGGCGTGGCGGGCGCCGGCGCAGATGAAGATCGACTCCGCGTCGGCGCGTACGCCGCGTGCCCGCGCCAGGTACTCGGCCAGGGCGTCGCGAAGCTCGGGCCGTCCGCGGGGGTCGCCCATTCGCAGGGCGTCGGTGGGCGCTGTGGTGATAGCGCGACGGGTCGAGGCCAGCCATTCGCGGCGCGGGAACTGCGACACGTCCGGCGAGCCGGGCATCAGGTTGTGCCGGGGCTGTGCCGGGGTGCGACGCGGTCGTGGCGGTGCCTTGTTGCGGTCGGCCTCGACCACCCAGGTGCCCGCACCCTGGCGCGACGCGAGCCAGCCCTCGGCGACGAGCTCGGCGTAGGCCTCCGCGACGGTATTGCGGGCCAGGCCGAGGTCGGCTGCGAGGGTACGCGAGGGCGGCAGCATGGTGCCCGCCGCCAGCCGGCCGGAGCGCACGGCGTCGCGCAGGGCGGTGAGCAGCAGGTCGCGGGCACCGCGGGTGCCGGGGGTGATGGCCTCGCGCAGCTCGAGATGAAGGTCTCTCGCGCCGGAATTGGCCCACAAAGTCATGACTGGATTGAACCATTTATTTGTGCCTATTCGGCCTAGCGTGGTGGGCATGACGCAAACACTGGAAACCAATACCGCCGACCGACTGAAGATCTACAAGGTCTCGCCGGAGCTGTACGACGCGATGATGGTGCTGTCCAACGCCGCGAGCAAGGACATCGACCCGACAATTGCAGAGCTGATCAAGATCCGGGCGTCGCAGATCAACCACTGTGCGTTCTGCCTCGATATGCACACCGCCGATGCGCGCAAGAACGGCGAAACCGAGCAGCGGCTGGCGTTGCTCGCCGCGTGGCGCGAAGCCGGGGACCTGTTCACCGCGCGGGAGCGGGCGGCGCTGGCGCTCACCGAGGCGATCACCGAGCTGCGCGACGGCCCCGTCCCCGACGAGATCTATGCCCGCGCCGCGGAGGTGTTCTCCGAACGCGAGCTGGGCCAGGTGATCGCGATGGCGGTGACGATCAACGCGTGGAACCGCATCAACGCGGCGGTCCGTTTGACGCCTCCTCGCCGCTAGAAGATGCGATTTCGGCGCGCGCAGTCGCGGTGAGCGGGCTGTATCG
>NZ_PIZU01000066.1 GCF_002838065.1 Mycobacterium hubeiense
AGGGGGCGGGTGCCTCAACCCAGGTTGGCAGAGAGGGCCATCGCCACCGCCATCGCGGGCGGCGATGACCTAGCACTGAATGCGGCGCTGGGCGCCTTCATCAGTGGGCCTCAGTACGTCATCGATCCGCTCGGCTTCGCCGCCGACGACGTGCTGCCGCCGCCGATCGGTGGAGACCCCTCAGAGGACCCGACGGATATGTACGGCAGTGAAATCTCCAAGTTCCGCGCGGACGTGATGCTCGCGGCACGGGACGACGTGCGGGAGGCCGTGCGCGACACGCTCGGCATCGGTCCAGAAACTCAGCCGGACGGTAACGAGGTCACGGGGATCTATCTCGCCGCCCGGCTCGCCGGCGGGCTCGCGGAATCCGGATTCCGCGCAGCCAGCGGCGCCGCCATGGCGCCCCTGGGCCTGCTGGCCATCGCCGATGCGCTGGCCAACCAGGACAACGAAGCCCTCTATGTCGCGATCCGCCAGTACATCGACGCTCCGCTGTGGGCGGCCGACCCGACGATCTTCGCTGCCGACGACGTGCTGCCCGAGCCGTGGGGCGGAGACCCCGACAACGACCCGACCTCGCAAGGCGAGAGCGCGGTGACCGCGTTCCGCAACGATGTCCTGTGGAACGGCACCAGGACCGTGCGCACTGCCGTTGCCGATGTCCTCGGCGTCGACCCTGACCTCGACCAGGGCGATCTCACGTCGTCGGCGCAGTCAAATGCGAGCGCGCGACTGGCGAGCGGCGCCGGTGAGGCCGAAACCAACGAGGCCGCGGCCGGAGCGACGAGATCCGAGCGTCGCGGCGGCCCGGTCAGCCGGATCGTCAATTCGCTGAAGACCGATCCGAAGGCATCGAGCGGCAAGCACCGCACACCGTCGACCGGTCTGAGCGGCTTGTTCAAGCCGCGCAAGAAGGCCCAGGAAGACGCCGCCGACCACTCGGCCGCGACGGACGCCGACTCGAAGGGCGCGGCCACCGACTGATCGTCGTACAAATCGTCATCGCTCGATTGTTCTCCGACCTTGTGAGTGAGCAACGCCGCTGACCCGTGTCGATCGTCTACTTCGACAGCAGCGCATTCGTCAAACTTCTGGTTGAGGAAGACGGCAGCGACATCGCCGCGGCGCTATGGGATGGCTGTGACGCCGCGGTCTCTTCTCGGCTGGCGTACCCCGAGGTGGGCGCGGCGCTGGCGGCTGCCGACCGCGCCCACCGCTCGAGCGCCAAAGAGCACCGCCAGGCGCAGACGATGTGGGACGACTATTGGGCAGCCACTCGGGCGGTGCAGCTGACCGAGACCGTCGCGCAGCACGCCGGGCACTGGGCGACGGCACACGCACTGCGTGGCGCCGATGCGGTCCACCTCGCCAGCGTTCTCGCTGTGGGGGTCGACGACACCGTTTTCGCCGTATGGGACGAGGGGCGACGCGCCGCCGCGCGCCAGGCCGCCGTCCGGCTGGCGCCAAACCTGTAGCCGTGCTAGCCGCGTGCTTTGGCCCGCGCCTTCGCCCGTAGGCGTTGGGCCGCAACGAGTTCGACTTTGCGCACCCGCACCACCTCCGGCGTCACCTCCACACACTCGTCCTCGGCGCAGAACTCCATCGCCTGTTCGAGCGTCAGCTCCAGCGGCTTGGCCAGCGTTTCCATCACGTCGGCCGTCGAGGAGCGGATGTTCGTCAACTTCTTCTCACGGGTGACGTTGATGTCGAGATCCTCGGCGCGCGGATTGATACCCACCACCATGCCCTCGTAGGTCTCGTCGCCCGGCTCGACGAAAAACGTTCCGCGGTCGGCCAATTGGATCATCGCGTACGCCGTCACCACGCCGGACCGGTCGGACACCAGCGAGCCGGTGTGCCGGGCCCGGATCTCCCCCGCCCAGGGTCGATAGCCGTCGAACACCGCGTTCGCGATACCGGTGCCCCGTGTCTCGGTGAGGAAATCCGTGCGGAACCCGATCAATCCGCGGCTCGGCACGATGAAGTCCATCCGCACCCAGCCCGCCGCGTGGTTCGCCATCTCCTCCATGCGGCCTTTGCGCGCGGCCATCAATTGCGTGATGGCGCCGACGAATTCCTCCGGGCAGTCGATGGTCAATGCCTCGAACGGCTCATGCAGCTTGCCGTCAATCGTCTTGGTCACCACCTGCGGCTTGCCGACCGTCAGCTCGAAGCCTTCCCGGCGCATCTGCTCCACCAGCACCGCCAGCGCCAGCTCGCCGCGGCCCTGCACCTCCCAGGCGTCGGGCCGGCCGATGTCGACCACCCGGATCGAGACGTTGCCCACGAGTTCCTGATCCAGCCGCGACCGCACCATCCGCGCGGTCAGCTTGTGCCCGGATACCTTGCCCGCCAACGGCGATGTGTTGGTGCCGATGGTCACCGAGATCGCCGGCTCGTCGACGGTGATCCGCGGCAGTGCATGCGCGTGATCCGGGTCAGCCAACGTGTCGCCAATCATGATGTCCGGCAGCCCGGCCACCGCCACGATGTCTCCGGCGACCGCTTCGTCCGTCGGATTGCGGTCCACCCCAACGGTGGCCAGCAGTTCGGTGATCTTCGCCGGATCGATCACCGGTGAGCCGTCGACTTGGCGCATCCACGCCACCTGCTGGCCCTTGCGCAGCCGGCCGTTGTAGATGCGGATCAGCGCCAACCGGCCCAGGAACGGCGACGCGTCGAGGTTGGTCACCAGCGCCTGCAGCGGCGCCTCCGGATCGCCCGACGGCGCCGGAATGTGTTCCAGCAGTACATCGAACAGCGGATCCAGATTGTCGCCGTCGGGAATCTGCCCGTTGGCCGGCTGCGTCGTCGACGCCACCCCGGCGCGCCCGGACGCGAACAGCGTCGGCAGCCCCAGCGCGTGCTCGGCCGCGGCTTGCGCCTCGTCGTCCAGATCCGAGGCGACATCCAAAAGCAGGTCGTGGCTGGCCTCGACGACCTCGGCGATGCGCGCGTCGGGCCGGTCGGTTTTGTTGACGACGAGGATCACCGGCAGATGCGCGGCCAGCGCCTTGCGCAGCACGAACCGGGTCTGCGGCAGCGGGCCCTCGGAGGCGTCGACCAGCAGCAGCACCCCGTCGACCATCGACAGTCCGCGCTCCACCTCACCACCGAAGTCGGCGTGGCCCGGGGTGTCGATCACGTTGATCACGGTCACGCTGCCGTCCGGGTGATGACGGTGCACGGCCGTGTTCTTGGCCAGGATCGTGATGCCCTTTTCCCGTTCGAGATCGCCGGAGTCCATCAAGCGGTCGACGACGTCGTCACCGCGATGGGTCAACGCACCCGACTGCCGCAGCATCGCGTCGACTAGGGTCGTTTTGCCGTGGTCGACGTGGGCGACGATGGCGACGTTCCGGAAATCCACCTGGTGATTCTGGCAGCCTGAGGCCCCAATCCTGAAAACGAGGACGTTGAAGCACACCAAGCTCGCCGGGCTGAAGCCGAAGAAGAAGTGCTGCCGCAGCGATCCGCGGTGCAAGCGATGCCCGGTGGTGATCTCCAAGGTCCGCAAGGCTGAACGCGACGGACTACGCGGTAAACAGCTGGCGAAGGTCTTCAAGCACGCCCGACGCCGCTGAGCCGGGGTCCCGCCGTCGAGTATCGCGTTACGATAGTTTTGGCAGCGAATCGTGTTGGAGGTCACCCGACATGACGGTCTACGAAATTCTCACGATCGCCCTCATCGGCGTGCTCGCCGCGGCCGCCACAACCGCCATTTGGCTCGGATTGGTGCGGTGGGCCGGCCAGTGCGGGCCGGCCGGCCACGAATGGGCGCTGCGGGCGCAGCAGTTGCAGGAACGGATGCCTCGATCGCACACCCACCACGCCGTCTAGGAGCCGTGCAGCTGCGCGTCGAGGCGTTTGACTTCTTCCAAATGCATTGCGGTGAGCGACTCCAGCCGCCGTGCGCCCTCGGCCGTCAGCCCGAGCCGCACCACCCGGTTGTCGTCGGTGTCGCGGACACGTTGGACGAAGCCCGCCGCCTCCGTGCGCGCCACCAACTCGCCCGCGCTGTGATGGCGCAGTAGAAGGTAGTCGGCGGCCTCGCCGATGGTCGGCCCGCGGCGGTCGGAGTGTCCGCGAATGGCGAGCATCAACTGGTGTTGCATCGGGGTCAGCCCCGCGGATTGCGCCTGTACCGCGCTCCACCGCTCGAACTGGCGCAGCGCCGTGCGCAGCGTCAGCAACCGCGCGTACACGTCGTCGGGCAAACCCACGTCAGTACCTTATGCCGGGCGTCGCCGCGATACGCGCATGCCGTTCGCCACCCCACGTCGCGAGGCAGGCCGCAACCTGAGAGACTGGTGTTAGAGGGGAGTATTCCTTCGCCGCGGTGTCGTCATCACGTCGGCCGTCATCGGACGACCGGCGCCGCGGGCCGCGGTGTTGGTGGAAGAGACCTCTGGCGTTTTGGCGACCGGAGGATTCTGCATGCAGGTAACCCAACTCGAGTGGATCATCACCCTGACGGTGACGATCGCTGTCCTTATCTTCGACGTGGTGGTGATCGGCCGTCGGCCACACGAGCCGAGCGTGCGCGAATGCTCGATCTATCTCTCGATCTATGTGAGTCTGGCGGTGCTGTTCGGGCTCTGGGTCTGGTACTTCCACGGCGGGCAGTTCGGGCTGGAGTTCTTCGCCGGGTGGTTGACCGAGTACAGCTTGTCCGTCGACAACCTGTTCATCTTCATCATCATCATGGCGAGCTTCAACGTGCCCCGGCAGTATCAGCAGCAGGCGCTGCTGGTGGGCATCATCCTCGCGCTGATCTTCCGCGGCATTTTCATCGCGCTGGGCGCGGTGGCGATCAACCAGTTCTCGTGGGTGTTCTACATCTTCGGGGCGTTTTTGGTGTACACGGCGTTCAACCTGGCCCGCGACACCTCGCATGAGGACGACGCCGAGAACGCGGTGGTCCGGTTCGCCCGCCGCCACCTGCAACTCACCGACAAGTGGGATGGGCTCAAGCTGTGGGTGAAGGACAACGGCAAGCGCCTCATGACGCCTATGTTCTTGGTGATCGTGGCGTTGGCGACGACGGATCTGATCTTTGCGCTGGACTCGATCCCCGCCATTTACGGGCTCACCCAGGAGCCGTATCTGGTGTTCACCGCGAACGTGTTCGCGTTGATGGGTCTGCGCCAGCTGTACTTCCTGCTGGGCGATCTGCTCAAGCGGCTGGTGTACCTGTCGCAGGGGTTGGCGTTCATCCTGCTGTTCATCGGCGTGAAGCTGATCCTGCACGCGCTGCACGAGAACGAGCTGCCGTTCATCAACAACGGCGAGCACGTCAACGTGCCGGAGATCCCGACGCTGTGGAGCCTCGCGGTGATTGTCGTGACCCTGTTGATCACGATGGTGGCGAGCCTGTGGAAGACGCGGGTGTCCGATCAGGCGGCAGCGGCCTCGCAGGAGGAAGCCGAACCGGACAAGTTAGGCGAGCAGACGCGCTAGCTCGCCCAGCCAGGCCTTGTCGGCGGGCACCCAGGCCAAGGCGTCGAGTTCGTCGTGCGTCACCCAGCGCAGCGCGCGGTGGTCGTTGGGATGCAGCGTGCCGCCGGTCTGAGTGACGAGGTAGGCGCGCAAGGTCGTCGTCTCGGTGAGCTTGACGTCTACGCCGATCTGGTTGCCCACCGTGACGTCGACGCCGAGTTCCTCGTGCAGTTCGCGCGCCAGCGCAGCTTTGTCGCTCTCCCCCGGTGAGACCTTGCCGCCGGGTAGCTCCCACAGGCCGGCCAGCTCGGGTGGGCGGGCGCGCTGGGCGACCAGCAGCGACGCGCCCTCGATGAGGGCGCCCGCGACGACGATCTGCTTTGACACTGGCTGCGACGGTATACCGTCGGAACCATGGCTGTGTTAACGGACGAAGAAGTGGATGCCGCACTGCCCGAGCTCACCGGTTGGGAGCGCGCCGAGGGCGTCATCCGCCGCTCGATCAAGTTCCCGTCGTTCATGGACGGCATCGACGCGGTGCGCCGAGTGGCCGAGCGCGCGGAAGAGAAGGACCATCATCCTGACATCGATATCCGTTGGCGGACAGTGACTTTCGCATTAGTCACGCACTCCGTCGGCGGTATCACGGAGAACGATCTGGCGATGGCTCGGGAGATAAACGAGATCGTCGGCGAGTAGACGCGATCCACGCCAACGTCGCCAGCGTCGCGACGATGTAGATCAGCCCGGCCCACGCGAGATACCACGGCCGGCTGATCTCCCAGATGGTCGGCTGCGCGAAGCTGAGCAGCCACGGCACGCCGACGAGCGTGAGGCCAAGCCAGCCCCAGCCGAGGATGCGCGCGCCGAGCAGTTCCCGCAGCGGCCCGTGCAACAGCCAAATCATCAGCGGGATCAGCCAAACCCAGTGGTGCGTCCAGGAAATCGGCGACAGCAGCAGCCCGAAGAGCTGCACGACGACGATGCCGCCCAGCAGGTCGTCGTCGTCGACTGCGCGCCACGCCATCAGAGCCAGCACCGCGGTGACGACGATCGCGGCCACCACCAGCGGGCCGTATCCGGCGTCATGGCCGAGGATGCGCGAAATGCCGCCTCGCCACGACTGATTGAACGACGTGCCGATGGGGCCCACACGGTCGGCGTCGCCCAGCAATTCGGTGAAGTAGTAACGGGTTTGGTCGCCGATCACCACGGCGGACACCGCGATCGTGCCGAAGAACACTGCGGCCGAGAACACGACGGTGGCCCAGCGTCGCTTACCGAGGAAGTACAGCCCCGAGACCGCGGGTGTCAGCTTCACCCCGGCGGCAAGTCCGACCAATAGCCCAGAGAGCCACCACCGCGTGCTGTAGACGGCGTACAGCACGGCGAGTACGAGCAGCACGTTGATCTGCCCGTAGTCGAATGTGCTGCGCAGCGGTTCGATCCAGATGCCGACGGCGGTCCACAGCATGGCGATTCCACGGTCGGTTTGTCCGAGCAGCCTTTGGCTCAGACGCACCACGCCGTACAGCGCAGCGATGATGCCGAGCTGCCATGCGAACGCCACTACGCCGAACGGCAAGAGGTGCAACGGGTAGAAGACGACAGCCGCAAACGGTGGATAGGTGAACGGCAGCGGGAAGTCGGGCGTCTGCTCGGCGTAGACGTAGTCGTAAAGCGCGCCCGGGTCATCGAGTGCGCCGGCGCCGCCGACGTAGACGTGCAGGTCGACGAAGTTGGCGCCGTTGGGCACCAGGTAGGTCCACGCCAGGCGCGCCGCGATGCTGAGCGCCAGCAACAGCGGCGCCACGGTCACCAGTCGAGATGGTGTCCGCGGTGTGGGGGTAGCTGTTGTCGCGCTTATTTCATCGAGAGTAGCGGCCGGTCACCGTATCCCTTCGCGTCCGTAACGGTTGCATAAACGCCACACGTGTCACTTGAGTAACACCAGTAACTCCGTAGCTTCGTGCGCAGGCGTGCCGTCAACCGATTGGGAGAACCATGAAGCGCACCAGAAAAGTCTTGGCCACCAGCTTGCTTGCCGCCGCGGGCGCGATACCGGTTGCGCTGGTGCTCAGCGCGTCGGCCGCGGCCGATCCGGCCACGACACCGACCAACCCGGGCGCGCCGCGCCTGCCCGTCGAGCAGTTGGCCAACGCCCCGCAGCTGCTGCAGAGTGTCGCTTCGGCCCTGACCGGGGCTCCGGCGACCCCGCCGACGCCGCAGCCGACGGCCAGCGCGCAACTGACTTTGCCGCAGGCGCCGGCCGCGACCGCGCCGAGTTCATTGACGCCGGCGACGCTGCCGGCAACCACCGCCCCTGCCGCAACCGCACCCGGATCGATGGTGCCCGAGGCCGACGTCACCATCCCGGACGTGCCGTTCCTGCCGGTGCCGTTGCCGCAGCAGTTGTCCTTCCCCGGCGACCTGGCAGCGTTGATGCCCGCAGGCACTCCGCTGGCCAGCCTGGCGCCGAAACCGGCTGCGCCGGTGAGCGCACCGACCGTGGCTACCGCGCCCGCAGCGCCTGCGGCGTCCAGTGCGGCCGGTCTGGCTCCGGTGCTGCTGCCGATCGCCGGCCTGCCGTGATGCGCAGGACGCTCACCACCGCGGTCGCCGCCGCGTCGTCGGCGGCGTTGTTGATGGGCAACGGGATCGCCAACGCCGAACCGGCGCCGCTGCCGATCGACGGGTTGCAGGCGCCGGGTCTGCCGGCGGTGCAAAGCCTGAGCCCGGCGATTCAGCAGGCCGCGGCCGACCCGACGAGTGCGGCGTCGCTGCTGATGGCCGCCGCGGCGGCGTTCACCGGTAATTCGGCGGCGCCCGCAGATTCGCGCAACGTCGCGACGGCAGTCAACCAGTTCGTCGCCGATCCTCCCGCCGCACCGCCGGCACCGGTTGCGCATGTGCCGGCCGCCGGCGCGGGCGCCGATGCGCACCTGCCCGCGGGGGTGGACCCGGCGCATGCCGTCGGCCCTGCGCCCGAAGCGGTGCCGGCGGCCGCTCCGGCTCCTGCGCCTGAGGCCCCTCCTGCACCTGCACCCGAGGCGGCACCGGCGCCTGCACCTGCACCTGCACCTGAGGTGGTACCGGCGGCCGCGCCGGCACCACCGCCGGCTCCTGGCTTCGGCCCGGACAGCCCGCCAACGCAGGACTTCATGTACCCGTCGATCAGCAACGGTTGCTTGAAGGACGGCGGAAATGTTCTGGCGACAGCGATTTCGGTGGCCGGGCCCGCCAAGATCCCGACTCCGGGACCGGGTCCTGGCCAGACCGCGTATGTGTTCACCGCGGTCGGCACACCGGGGCCGGCGGCCGAGCAGAAGCTGCCGCTGAATGTCACATGGGTCAACTTGACCACCGGCAAGTCGGGCAGCGCGACGCTCAAGCCGCGACCGGATATCAACCCCGAGGGTCCGACGACGTTGACCGCGATCGTCGACACCGGCTCAGGCAGCATCATGTCGACGATCTTCGGCCAGGTGACCACTACCGAGAAGCAGTGTCAGTTCATGCCGACCATCGGCTCGACGGTGGTGCCGTAACCCGCGCCATTTCGCGGGCCGTCAGTAGGCCATGAACAGGATGGCGTCGCGGTCGTACTCCCGGCCGGGATGTGCTTCGGACAGGTGGGCTTGGGCCTTCTCGACGAGATCGTCCTCGTCCTTGCCGACGATCGACTCGCCGCACGGGCAGTTCAGGTGTGTCTTCATATGTTCACCATGGCATACGTCGCAAGATGTGGGCCATGGAGCTGTATGACGTCATGCGCACGACGGCCGCGGTCCGCGAGTACACCGACGACCCACTGCCCGACGACGTGGTCGAACGCATCCTCGACAACGCCCGGTTTGCGCCCAGCGGCGGCAACCGGCAAGGCACACGGGTGATCGTCGTCCGGGACACGCAGACGCGCGAGGCGTTGATCGAGCTGGCGATTCCGGGCACCCGGCGCTACATCGCGCAGCTGCGCAACGGCGAACGGCCGTGGAATCCGTTGGAGCCCATGCGAGTTACTGCCGAGCAGGTGGCGGCGACGGAGGTGCCATCGCGGTCGCCGTTGCGCGACGCGGCGGTGGTGCTGGTGGTCTGCGTGGACCTCGGCGCCGTCGCGGCGTTCGATCAGGACCTCGCCCGCATCGGCGTCATCGCGGGCGCGTCGGTGTACCCGTTCGTGTGGAACATCCTGCTGGCCGCGCGCAACGAGGGCTACGGCGGTGTGCTCACCACCGCGGTGGTGGCCGAGGAGCCTCGCGCCAAGGAGCTGTTGGGCATCCCCGAAAACTATGCGATCGCCGCGGTGTTGCCGTTGGGCAAGCCGGTGCGTCAGCTGAGGAAGCTCAACCGCAAGCCGGTCGCCGAGATCGCCACTCGCGAGCGCTTCGACGGGGCGTCGTTCGGGTCATAGATTTCGAGCGCTCAGCCACGAGTCGATCCGCTCGGCCACATCCGCCCATTTCGGTTCGAGCATCATGTCGTGTCCGATCGCCGGGAACACCTGCGCCTGCGTGCCGTACGCGCGGGCCGTCGCCGCCACCTCGTCGGCAAGGATGCACGGGTCCTCGTCGGCGCCCAAGACGAGTAGCGGCGTCCTCACCCGCGCCGGGTCCGGCGGCTTCCGCATCGCATCGAACCCGACCCGCTGACTTTCATTGCCGAGCAGCGCGGCGTAGCGCACGACGTCGGACTCCGGCGTGCCCGCGGAGAAGAACATCTGGCGCGCAACGGCCGGGGTGTTGAAGCCGTGCAGTGCGTTGCCCGTGACGACACTGCGCAACGTCAGCCACGGGTAGCGCCGGATCAGGCGTCCCGTGAACGCGCGGGCTCCCGCCTGGGGCGTCGACGCCATCAACACAGCAGCGGGCGCCTCATGACGCTCGAGGTACTTCTGCACGATGAAGCCGCCCATCGAGTGGCCGATCAGAACAGGCGACACGGGCAAGCTGCTCGCGACCGATTCGACGTCTTCGACATAGTCGGCGAGCGAACAGAACCGCAATCGCTTTACCGGACTTCGACCATGGCCGCGCAGGCTGACCGCCAACGCGCGGTAGCCCTGCTCGGCGAAATAGTCGAGGAAGTTCTCCCAGCACCATGCGGCGTGAAAAGCACCATGAACAAAGAGCAGCGGCGCGGGATGCCGGTCGGTGCATTGCCCCTTTTCAAGAACCTCGAGTTCGTCGCGCATGGTTCGCAGTGTGCTGGACAGGCAGAAAGTTGCCATGCGTATTGCGATACTCCAATGTCGACGTCCGGTAACAGTTCGGCAGTTAGCCAGTATCGCTGGCGCTCCCCCTATTCCCCTGATCACGCGTGCCATGCGACCGTGAGTACGTGAGCTGCACGCTGGGCTATGCCACAGCCGGCACCGTCGAGCAGAGCCTCGACGGTCAGCTCGCGGCTTTGACCGCCGCGGGTGTTGACCCGCGACGGGTGTTCACCGACAAACTGTCCGACTCCGCCGACCGGGTCCGCGCGGGACTCTTCGCCATGCTGAGCTACGCCCGCTCCGGTGACACGGTCATCGTTGTCGCGCTGGACAAACTCGGCCGCTCGGCCACCGAGGTGACGCGCACCATCGCCGACTTCTCCGAGCGCGGGATCCGGCTGCGCACACTGAAAGAGGGCCTGGACACCGGCACCTCGACCGGACGCGTCGTCGCGGGCATCATGTCGACATTGGCCCGGCTCGACGCGCAACCGGACCGCTGCCGCTTGCCGTAACGCTACGGCGGAAAATCGCGCCGGCGCCTCAAATCGCCATAGCGTTACGGAAACTCAGCCCTTCTTCGCCGCGGCCTTCATCTGCTTCTTGTACGAGCGCACCTTCTCCAACGAGCCGGGGTCGACGACGTCGGCCACCGAAAGGAACGCCCCCTCCTGTCCGTAGGCGCCGGCCGCCTCGCGCCAGCCGTCCGGCGTCACGCCGTACTGCTTGCCCAGCAACGCGAGGAAGATCTTGGCCTTCTGCTCGCCGAAGCCCGGCAGCGCCTTCAGCCGTCGCAACACCTCGGCCCCGTCCGGCTCGCCGGCCGTCCACAGTGCGGCGGCGTCACCGTCGTAGCGGTCCACGATGATCTGTGCCAGCGCCTGGATCCTCTTGGCCATCGATCCCGGGAACCGGTGTATCGCAGGCGTTTTTGAACACAGCGCGGCGAACTCGTCGGGGTCGTAGTCGGCGATCTCGCGCGCGTCCACACCACCGATCCGGTCGGCGATCTTCTTCGGCCCGGCGAACGCCGCCTCCATGGGGTACTGCTGATCCAGAAGCATCCCCACCAACAATGCGAACGGATTGGATTCCAACAGCGCGTCAGCTTCGGGATCTTGCACTAGCTGCAGTTTCGCCATCAGCTCAGTTTAATTTGTCCGGATCTCGGGGGTATGGGGAGCCGATCTCTATTAGCGTCAGCCCAGAGCCGGTCCACGCAGTCGAGCGTTCAGGAGTCCAGCATGTCCGACACCGAAACTCACCCTGAGTATCTGGCAGTACAGGTCAGCCCGGAGTTCCAGGAGCTGCGAAGCAGGTTGCGCCGCTTCGTCTTCCCGATGAGCGCGTTGTTTCTCATCTGGTACTTCGCCTACGTGCTGCTCAGCGTGTTCGCCACCGATTTCATGGCGATCAAGGTGTGGGGCAACATCAACGTCGGCCTGCTGATCGGTCTCGGCCAGTTCGTCTCCACCTTCGTCATCACCGGCCTCTACGTCCGATTTGCCAACCGCGAGCTCGACCCGCGCGCAGAGAAGATCCGCCACGAGCTGGAAGGCGCCCAGTGACCGTCCTCGCCGCCGACGGTGCCGTCGGCAACCCCGTCGCCAATATCGGCATCTTCGCGCTGTTCGTCGCCGTCACGCTCTACATCGTCATCCGCGCCAGCAAACGCAACGCCACCGCGGCCGAGTTCTTCACCGCGGGCCGCGCATTCACCGGCCCGCAGAACGGCATCGCCATCTCCGGTGACTACCTGTCGGCGGCCAGTTTTCTCGGCATCGCCGGCGCCATTGCGGTGTACGGCTATGACGGCTTCCTGTATTCGATCGGCTTCCTCGTCGCGTGGCTGGTTGCCCTGCTGCTGGTCGCCGAATTGCTCAGGAACACAGGCAAATTCACGATGGCCGACGTGCTCAGCTTCCGGCTGAAGCAACGGCCGGTGCGGATGGCGGCGGCCACCACCACGCTGGCGGTGTGCCTGTTCTACCTGCTCGCGCAGATGGCCGGCGCCGGCGGCTTGGTCGCCCTGCTGCTCAACGTCACCGGCGATCTTGGCCAAGCCGTGGTCATCGCCGTCGTGGGTCTGCTGATGATCCTCTATGTACTGATCGGCGGCATGAAGGGCACCACCTGGGTGCAGATCATCAAGGCCGTCCTGCTCATTGGCGGCGCCGGCCTCATGACGGTGATGGTGCTGCTCAAGTTCGGTGTGAACTTCTCGGAGATCCTCGGCGCGGCGCAGACGGCGGTGTCCGGGTCGGCCAACGAGGCTGTCGCCAGCCGTGACGTGCTGGCCCCCGGCGCCCAGTACGGCGCCTCACTGACGTCGCAGATCAACTTCATCTCACTGGCGATCGCGCTGGTGCTCGGCACCGCCGGCCTGCCGCACGTGTTGATGCGGTTCTACACGGTGCCGTCGGCGAAAGAGGCCCGCCGCTCGGTCGTGTGGGCGATCGTGCTGATCGGCGCCTTCTACCTGTTCACCCTGGCGCTGGGCTACGGCGCGGCGGCACTCGTCGGGCCCGACACCATCCTCGCGGCGCCCGGCGCGCAGAACTCCGCTGCGCCGCTGCTGGCGTTCGAACTCGGCGGCGTCATCCTGCTCGGCATCATCTCGGCGGTGGCGTTCGCCACGATCCTCGCCGTGGTCGCGGGCCTAACCATCACGGCGGCAACATCATTCGCGCACGACATCTACGCCAGCGTGATCCACAGCCACCGGGTCACCGAGGACGAACAAGTGCGGGTGTCCCGCATCACCGTCGTGGTGCTCGGCGTCTTCGCGATTGGCCTGGGCATCCTCGCCGCCGAGCAGAACATCGCGTTCCTGGTCGCGCTGGCGTTCGCGGTGGCCGCGGCGGCCAACCTCCCGACGATCCTGTATTCGCTGTACTGGCCGCGGTTCAACACCCGCGGCGCGCTGTGGAGCATGTACGGCGGGCTGATCTCGACGATCGTGCTGATCGTCTTCTCCCCCGCGGTATCCGGGGCGAAGAGCGCAATGCTGCCGAACGTCGACTTCGCCTGGTTCCCGTTGGCCAATCCGGGCATCGTGTCGATTCCGCTGGCGTTCGTGTTGGGCATCGTCGGCACGCTGACGTCGCCTAACGATCGTGGCAACGCGGAGATCGCCGCCGAGATGGAGGTGCGCTCGCTCACCGGCGTGGGCGCGGAGAAGGCCGTCGCGCACTGATCTAGCCTCGGACCGTGCGTCGGGCTGTGGCTTTCGGTCTGCTGGCCTACGCATTCGCCGCGATCATGGTCGGCACGACGATGCCGACGCCGATGTATGCGCTGTACGCCGAGCGCATGCACTTCGCGGTGCTGACCACGACGGTCATCTACGCGACCTACGCCGGCGGAGTGTTGTTCGCGCTGTTGGTGTTCGGTCGCTGGTCGGACGCGATCGGCCGACGGCCGGTGTTGTTGGCCGGCGTGGCGTGCGCGATGGCCAGCGCGGCGGTGTTCCTGGCCGCCGACTCGGTGCCACAACTGCTCGTCGGCCGGGTGCTGTCGGGGTTGTCGGCCGGCATTTTCACGGGGACGGCGACGGCGGCGGTCATCGAAGCGGCGCCGCCGAACTGGCGTAGCCGCGCCGCTGCGGTCGCGACCGTCGCCAATATCGGAGGCCTGGGCACCGGGCCGATGCTTGCCGGTCTGCTGGTGCAGTACGCACCCGCGCCGCTGCACCTGAGCTTCGTCGTGCACATCGTGATGGCGGTGCTGGCGGGCGCCGCGGTGCTCATCGCGCCGGAGACGTCGCCGCGTGCCAGCAGCATCGGGGTGCAAAGGCTTTCGGTGCCCGCCGAGGTACGCAGCGTTTTCGCCATCGCCGCGCTCGCCGCGTTCGCGGGCTTTGCGGTGACGGGGTTGTTCGCGGCGGTGGCGCCGTCGTTCCTCGCTGACGTCGTCGGCATCGGCAACCACGCGGTGGCCGGGGCGATCGCAGGCTCCATCTTCGCCGCGTCGGCGGTGGCGCAGATCGCAGCGCGGAACATGCCACCTCCGCGCGCCGTGGCGATTGGCTGCGCAATCCTGGTCGCGGGCATGGTGATTCTCGCTGTCGCGCTTGCGCTTTCATCACTGGCGGGTCTGCTCGCCGCCGCCGTGGTAGCCGGCGTCGGGCAGGGCATCAGTTTCAGCCGCGGGCTGGCCGCCGTCGCCGAGAAGTCGCCGCCGGACCGTCGCGCCGAGGTCGGTTCCACCTACTTCGTCATCGCCTACGTGGCCATTTCCCTGCCGGTGGTCGGGGAAGGCTTGGCGGCGCGGCACTGGGGATTGCGCACGGCGGGGGTGACGTTCGCGGTCGTCGTCGCGGTGCTGGCGCTGATCTGCCTGGTCGCGATCCTGGTGGAAGAAGCGCGGGAGTCCGCCACAGTTTGAGTGCTTCTACTCAGGACGCCGCGCCAGCACGCCAATAGCGTTGCCGCATGCCGATTGCACTGTTTCCCACGCCCGCTGAGGTCGCGGTCAACACGCCGGTCGAGCGCGACCGCGCCATCGACGTCATCCGCATCGTGTCGTTGGCCGGCGTGGTGGTGGGCCACACCGTCATGGCGACCAGCACGCTGCGCGACGGGGTGTTCATCTGGAGCAACCTGCTGGCGGAATCGCCGGTGCTGCAGGCGCTGACGTGGGTGTTCCAGATCATGCCGTTGTTCTTCTTCGCCGGAGTCGCGGCGTGCGTCGAATCGTGGAAACCCGATGAGAGCTGGGGCAATTGGCTGCTGCGGCGCTGCACCAGGCTGTACCGGCCGGTGTTCTACTACCTGGCGTTCTGGGCGGTGGCGCTGACGGCGCTGCGGCTGGTGTTGCCCGAACATGTCTACGAACCGATCGCCGGCATCAGCATTCAGCTGCTGTGGTTCCTCGGCGCCTATGTCCTGGTGCTGGCGGCGGTTCCGCTGCTGGCCAGCATCACCACCACGGGCCGACTGGTCGCCGCCGTCGCCGCAGCGTACGCGTTCATCGCGGGTGTGGACGCGATAAGGCTCAACGTCGAAGGGTTTTCGGCGCTGGGCTACCTGAACTTCGTCGTCTGGCTGATTCCCGGCATGCTCGCAGTGGCATACCGCCGCGGTCTGCTGGGCGGTCGCGCGGCCCTCGGCGTCGGTGCGGCCATGCTGGGCGTCAACCTGGCGCTGCTGTGGTGGGGCCCGTACGAGCTGAGCCTCGTCGGCATCGAGACCCAGCAGCTGAAGAACATGACGCCGCCGTCGCTGCTATTGGCCGGACACGCAATCATGATGTGCGCGTTTGCAATTGCCGCCGCCTCAGCGATCGCGCGGTGGGCGCAGCGGCCGCGGGTGTGGTGGCTGACGGCCATCGGCAACTCCGGCGCGATGACCCTGTACCTGTGGCACATCCCGCCGTTGCTGGGCATGCATCTGGTGTTCGACTACCTGGGCTATCCCCGTTTCGACCCCACCACGCCGGGGTTCGTCGTGCTGTCGGTGCTGCAGCTGGCGATCATGGCGGCCGCGGTGGCGCTGGCGTTCATCGCGCTGCGGCCGCTGGAGAACGACCCGCTGCCGCTGTGGGACGGCGGATTCGTCGCCTCGCCGGGCCCACGCAGTGCCGCCGTCGGCGCGCTGCTGTGCATCGCGGGCGCCGCGACTCTGGCGTCGGTCAGCTGGGGCCTCAAAGACCTGGGCCTATGGTGCGTCGCGGTGATGCTGGTGGCGCTGGTGGCCGCGCGCCGGGTGGCGAGCGAACGGCCATCCGCGCGAGCGTGAACTCAGTGCGAAAATCTGAGCTGAATCTCGCGGAGGATTCACGCTCGGGAAAAGCGCTTATCCGCTCTTGCGCCGGAATTCGCGGCGGTGCTCCGCCGGCCCGTGTGGAGATGGCTGTTTGGTGCCACCGTCCGCGTGCGAAGCGCCACCGCCGGCCTGCGCCTTCTTCCGCTCCAGCGCCTCCCGGAACTTGCGCTTGGTGTCGTCTTCCGGTTAATCAGCCATTGGTAGTCAGGGGCGCGGTGTCGGCAAGGCAGACCC
>NZ_PIZU01000067.1 GCF_002838065.1 Mycobacterium hubeiense
TACGAGGCGTCCCCGAAAGACAAGGGAAGCTACGCCGAATTACCGCGGTCGATCTGCTCGTGTTCCCAATAGCCGGAGAAATGAAACGCATGCTTGCACAGTCACAAACCGCCGACCGTAAGATCAGAACTGATGCTCTACCAGCGCGTTCGACGGCCATTCTGGCGCCGGCACCCCTGGGCCGCCGGCGCCGGGGTGCTTGCCCTGTGCTGGCTGCTGCTCAACGGGTGGTACACCACGGCCACCCTGGCAATGGCCGTCGTGCTGCTGATCGCTATCCGGCGCCACCGGCGCGCCAAAGAACTGCGTGACGCCGGCCTGCGCGCCCGCGCCGACTACGAGCACCGCCTCAGCCTCGCCGGCGATCCGCGCGGCATCTTCGGACGCTATCCGCCCGTGCAGCCCGGCTGGTTCGCCGATCCCCAAAATCACTGCCGCATAAGGTATTTCGACGGCGCAACCTGGACGCCGTACGCGGTGCCGCGCTGAGTCAGACCTCCGGGCAGTAGTGCATGGGCAGACCGCGCCTGTCCAGCGGCGGCAGATTGCGCGCCGGCGTGTGCACCAACGGTGCATCTGCCGGAATCCGGCCCGTCGCGCGATCCCACCCCGCGCGGGCCCGCGGGTGCATCCGTCGCCGCTTGGGCAGCACCGAGAACACCATGTGCACCAGCGAACCGAACCGGCGATGCAGCCCCTCGTCACGCGCCGACCAGCTGTAGCCCATCAGCTCGCGCACCGGCGGGTCGTACAGGCCGACGGTGACCCAGACAAAGAAGGGCGCCACCAGCTTTCGCTGCAGCCGCCACATCCAGTCCGGCATCTTCTCCGCGAACGGAGGCTTCGGCAGCTCGGACAAATCCAGCACCGCCCGCGCCGCGTAGTTGTTCTCCAACACGTTGCGGCACATGTGATCCCAGTACTCCTGAAACTCTTCCCACGTCTTGGGCACCGGCCGCATGCTCATCCCGTACATGCGATACCACTCGATGTGCTCGTCGAAGAGCTGGCGCTTCTCGGCCTCGGTGATCCCGCCGCAGAACCGCTCCGCGACGATCAGCGTGCCGACGAAGAACGTCGAATGCGCCCAGTAGAAGACATCAGGGTTCAGCGCGTGATACCGACGGCCTTGGGCGTCAACACCTTTGATGTCGATGTGGTAGTCGCGCACCTCGGCACCCGTCGTCGGCGCGCGAGAACCGTCGAACACCACCCCGCCGATCGGGTACAGCGAGCGCAGCAGCCGCGGCCAGCGCTCGCGGAAGAACGTCGAATGCTGCTCGACCGCCGCACCGAGCTGCGGATGCATGTTCTGCATCGACCCGGCCCACGGCCCCTGCAGCAGGCCGCGCCAGTCGCCGAAGTACTTCCACGTCAACGAGTCAGGGCCAAGAGGCTGCGGCGGCGCCTCATACCCGCCCGGTGCGACGGGGCAACCCGTGCTTATCCCCGAGTCGCTCCGCTCCTGCCCGCCGGCGGCCACTGAAGCGGATCCGCTGGTCACAGGGCACGCCTCAGACGTATCTTGAGTCACTGGTGAACTTTCCATCGCGTCAGAACACAAATTCTGACTACGGGCGTTGTCACCATGAGCTTAGGGAGAGATGTGCCTTCGGGTCAACGACGGGGCCGCTGGTCGGGTGTTCCGCTAGCGGACCGCCAGGCCTTACGCCATGACGAGCTGGTCGGCGCCGGCGTGAAACTGCTGGGCAAAGCCGACGGCCCGGCACTGACCGTGCGGGCGGTGTGCCGCGAAGCCGGGCTGACCGAACGCTACTTCTACGAGAGCTTCGCCGACCGCGACGAGTTCGTCCGCGCCGTCTACGACGACGTCTGCGGCCGGGCCATGTCGACGCTCATGACGGCCGACACCCCGCGCGATGCCGTGGAGAAGTTCGTCGCATTGATGGTCGACGATCCGGACCGCGGCCGCGTGCTGCTCCTGGCGCCCGAACGCGAGCCGGTGCTCACCCGCTCGGGCGCCGAATGGATGCCCAGCTTCATCGAACTGCTGCAGCACAAACTCACCCGCATCACCGATCCGGCGCTGCAGGCCATGGTGGCCACCGGGTTGATCGGCGCGCTGACGGCGCTGTTCACCGCCTATTTGAACGGCCGGCTGTCGGCCACCCGCGAGCAGTTCATCGACTACTGCGTCGACATGCTGCTCAGCCGGGTGTCGAGCTACTGATCACGCGCCGGGCGTCGCGGCCTCGGCGAGCTCTTCTTCCTCTTCGGCCGCTGCCTGCTGCTCGGCCGCCTGCTGCTCGGCCAATTCCTCGGCGCGGGCCTGGAACTCGCGGCCGGCCTGGCTGCCCATCGACAGGCCCGGTGTCTTGTGCGTCGCCGCCCCGCGGTTGCAGTTCAGGGTCAGCAGCACCTCGCCGTCGGCGTGGGCGAATGACCCCCCGTCGTCACGCACGAACGGGGCGTCGGTCGCACCCGTGACCAGGCAGTCGCCCATCGCGTCCTGGCGGTCGCCAACGGTCACCACGATCTTCGCGGTGCCGCCTTCTTCTTCGATCGCCGACACCGCATCGGAGTACGTCATGCCGACGACATCCGGCGCGGCAGCGGCAATCCCGGATCCCAAGAGCGCCAACGAAACCGCGGCCAACGCGCCGCCGCTGTAAACGATGAGCTTCTTCACGCTGCCCGCCCTCCTGTCCGGTGCCGTCCAGACTCCGGAACAAGGCGAATGTTAGCGGGCAAACGCCTTAACGACGCGTGAATGACGCTATTCGCCGGGCGTGGCAGCTTCGGCGAGTTCTTGTTCTTCCGCAGACGCCGCTTGTTCTGCGGCCTCTCGAGCTTCCCGGCCCGCCGGGCTGGCCACCGACGCACCCGGATTGGTGGCAGTCGCGTAGTCGCCGTTGCAGTTGAGGGTCAGCACCACTTCGTCCTCAACCGGGAAGTACTGCGGAAACGCCTCCTCGAGCGCGATCGGCCGAAGCGCCGATACGGGCTGCGCGTTGGTGACGATGCATTCGTCCCTGGGCAGCTTGTCACCGATCACCACGCCGACCACCGGCGTCATATCGGCCTCGGTGATCGCCGACGAGGCATCCGCGTAGGTATCGCCCACCACATCTGGGACGCCGCTGGGCGCCGCCATAGCAGGACTCGCAGCCCCGACCATTGCGAACGCAATCCCCGCGGCCGAGGCGCCGAAAGCAGTGACCTTGTTCATGGCCCACACCTTCCCCGTCCGGTTGGTGATCCCGGAGAAGTAGGGCGTCCCGACTCTCAGCGACTCTCAGCGCCCCACCGTCCCGCGCTCATGCGCGGGCTCCGGGAGCTGCGTCAATTTTACCGCTCGGGCAGGCGGAGGCTCATTCGTCGGGTGTGGCGGCCTCCGCGAGCTCTTGTTCCTCCTCCGCCGCGGCCTCTTCCGCGGCCGCCTTGGCTTCGCGGCCGGCCGTGCTGGCCAGCGATGCGCCCGGCTTGGTGGCCGTCGCAAAACCACCTGCGCAGTTCAGCGCCAGCATGACTTCATCTTCGGCGTGGGCGAAAGAGCCGTCGTCGTCGCGGACGAACGGCGCATCCCAGGCGTTGGTCACGATGCAGTCGTCCTGCTCCAGCGTGCCACCGACGCTCACCGCCACCTTGGGCGAGCCGCCCTCGTCCTCGATTGCGGCCGACGCATCCGCATACGTCTGGCCAACCACATCCGGGGCGGCCGCGGCCACACCCGCGCCGAAGAGCGCCATCGAAGCTGACGCGGCGACGACCGCACCGCCGGCAAAAACGATCAGCTTTTTCACGTATTCCCGACCTCCGAGTCTGGGTAAGTCATTCAATGTCATTGGGGCTGTCATTGGGGCCAAAAACAACGCCCGCCGGGATCGTACCGAGACCTGACGGACCTCGCAGCGCACGCGTGACGCACCCCGAGGCAACTTGATGTCACCGGAGTACACAGATATATTGAGTGCAACCAACAGGTACAGATAACTGGGAGGCGCCGTGTCGAAAGACCTGACCGACCTGCATCTATTGCACGAGCTCGAGCCCGTGGTTGAGAAGAATCTCAACCGGCACCTTTCCATGTGCAAGGACTGGAACCCGCACGACTACATCCCGTGGTCGGACGGCAAGAACTACTACGCCCTCGGCGGTCAGGACTGGGATCCCGAGCAGTCGAAGCTCTCCGAGGTCGCCCAGACCGCGATGTTGCAGAACCTGCTGACCGAGGACAACCTGCCCTCCTATCACCGCGAGATCGCGATGAACTTCGGCATGGACGGCGCGTGGGGCCAGTGGGTGAACCGCTGGACCGCCGAGGAGAACCGGCACGGCATCGCGCTGCGCGACTACCTCGTCGTCACCCGCGCCATCGATCCGGTGGAGCTCGAGGAGCTGCGCGTCGAGCAGGTCACCCGCGGCTTCTCCCCCGGCCAGAACATGCAGGGCGACATGTTCGCCGAGAGCCTGTTCGACTCCGTCATCTATGTGACGTTCCAGGAGCTGGCCACCCGGGTGTCGCACCGCAACACCGGCAAGGCCTGTAACGAGCCGGTCGCAGACCAACTGCTGCAACGGGTTTCGGCCGACGAGAACCTGCACATGATCTTCTACCGCGACGTCAGCGACGCCGGTCTGTCGATTGCGCCGAACCAAGCGATGAAGTCGCTGCACCGCGTGCTGCGCAACTTCAAGATGCCCGGCTACACGGTTCCGGACTTCCGCCGCAAGGCCGTCGTCATCGCGGTCGGCGGGGTCTACGACCCGCGCATCCACCTCGACGACGTGGTGATGCCGGTGCTGAAGAAGTGGCGCATCTTCGAGCGCGAGGACTTCACCGGTGAGGCCGCCCGGATGCGTGACGACCTCGGTCTGCTCGTCGAGGAGCTCGAGGCCGCCTGCGACAAATTCGAGGAATCCAAGCAGCGCCGACTCGAGCGCGAGGCGCGCATGGCCGAAAAGGCCGCAGCCAAAAAGAAGGTCCTCGCGTCATCAGCGTCCTAGCGGACACCCGGCCCGACGCTGCACTGCGAATCGGGCCGATCACACTCGCCAGCCCGGTGGTGCTCGCCCCGATGGCGGGTGTGACAAATGTCGCATTCCGCACCCTGTGCCGCCATCTGGAGCGCTCGAAGGTCGGCACGGTCAGCGGCCTGTATGTCTGCGAGATGGTGACGGCCCGCGCGCTCGTCGAGCGGCACCCGGTCACCATGCATATGACGACGTTCGCGCCCGACGAGTCGCCGCGCTCGCTGCAGCTCTACACCGTCGACCCGGACACCACCTACGCGGCGGCGAAGATGATCGCCGACGAGGGTTTGGCCGACCACATTGACATGAATTTCGGCTGCCCGGTGCCCAAGGTCACCCGACGCGGCGGCGGCGCAGCGTTGCCGTTCAAGCGCCGGCTGTTCGGCCGGATCGTGGCGGCGGCGGTGCGGGCCACCGAGGGCACCGGGATCCCGGTCACGGTCAAGTTCCGCATCGGCATCGACGACGCCCATCACACCCACCTTGACGCCGGACGCATCGCCGCCGAAGAGGGGGCCGCGGCCGTCGCGCTGCACGCCCGCACCGCCGCGCAGCGGTATTCCGGCCAGGCGGACTGGGACCAGATCGCGCTGCTCAAACAGCACGTCACGGGCGTTCCGGTGCTGGGCAACGGCGACATTTTCGACGCGGACGACGCGCTGGCCATGATGGCGCACACCGGGTGCGACGGCGTCGTGATCGGGCGCGGCTGCCTGGGCCGACCGTGGTTGTTCGCCGAGCTGTCGGCGGCCTTCACCGGGCGGGAGGCACCGACCCCGCCGACGCTTGGCGAGGTGGCCGACATCGTCCGTCGACACGGGGAGCTGCTGGCCGCCCACTTCGGCGAGGACAAGGGCATGCGGGACATCCGCAAGCACATCGCATGGTATCTGCACGGCTTCCCCGCCGGCGCCGAGCTACGACGCGCGCTGGCATTGGTCAAGACGCTGGCAGAGTTGGACGCGCTGCTGGCCCAGCTGGACCCCGACGTGCCGTTCCCGGACGCGGCCACCGGGCCGCGCGGACGTCAGGGTTCACCCGCGTCGGTGGCGCTGCCCGAGGGCTGGTTGAGCGATCCCGACGACTGCACCGTGCCCGCGGGCGCGGACGTCATGCACTCCGGAGGCTGATTCTTCTCGATACCGAGACAGCTCCGACATATCGCCTCTCAGGAACTGTCAGTAACATGTGTGTTTCGTCAATGCGGGCTCCAGTAGCGGAGCCACCCCGAGGACTGCTAAAGACTAGGGGCAAGAACAGACATTTATGCGCACCGACGCGCGCGACGTTTGATCGAGTCGGAGGCCGGTAAGGACATGAGTGACGGCGATAACGCCACTCCTGGCCGCCCCAGCCCTTCTGGACCGTCCCACGCTGGCGGCGACCACAACCCATGGCTTACCCGAACCCCGCGGCCATCGCCAGGTGCCGCGCCGTGGGAGCGTCGTCCCGATGAGCCTGACGTCCCGTCGGTGGATGCCAAGCCGAGCGGAAACCACACGGACGGCGTCACCGTCGCCGACCTCATCGCCAAGCTGAGCGGCGACGGGCCGACACCCGGCCCGCCTCGCCGTCGGCACGCCGAACCGGAACCCGAGCCCCCGGCGCCGCCGACGGAGATCATCGACGCCGTCCCGCACGAGCCCGTCGAACCGCCATATGCGCCCGCCGAATCCATCGACTACGACTACGACGCCCCCGACACCGAGGTCATACCGGCCGTCCCGCGGTGGCGCACCGAATTGCCAGACCTGGCCAGGGTGCGAAACCGCGTACCGCCGGCACACATCGACAGGGTCGCCCCGCCCGTCGCCGATGACGAACCGCCCCACCGTCATCGCAAGGCGATGCTGGTCGGGCGGGCCGTGGCGGCGCTAGGCGCCGTGCTGGCGCTGGTCCTGACCGGCGGCGCGTGGCAGTGGCAATCGGTGAAGAACAACATGCTCAACAGGGTCTCGGCGCTGGACCAGGGATCCCGCGACATCATCGACCCCAACGCGCAGTTCGGTGACGAGAACTTCCTGATCGTCGGGGTGGACAGCCGCATCGGCGAGAACAGCGAGATGGGTGCCGGCGACACCGACGACGCCGCGGGCGCGCGCTCCGACACCGTCATGCTGGTCAACATCCCGGCCAATCGCGAACGCGTGGTCGCCGTGTCGTTTCCCCGCGACCTGGCAATCAACCCGATGGAGTGCGAGCCGTGGAACCCGCAGACCGGTGAATACGGGCCGATCTACGACGAGGAGACCGGCACGTATGGCCCCGACGAGGTGTACACCGAGACCAAGCTGAACTCGGCCTACGCGTACGGCGGGCCGAAGTGCCTGGTGAAGGTCATTCAGAAGCTGTCAGGCCTGTCCATCAACCGGTTCATGGCCATCGACTTCGCCGGCTTCGCCAAGATGGTCGACGCGCTCGGCGGCGTCGAGGTGTGCAGCACCACACCGCTGGAGGATTACGAACTGGGCACCGTGCTGCCCACCGCTGGGCGTCACATTGTCGACGGGCACACCGCGCTGAACTACGTGCGCGCCCGCCAAGTCACCACTGAGATCAACGGCGACTACGGCCGTATCAAGCGCCAGCAGCTGTTCCTGTCCTCGCTGATGCGCTCGCTGATCTCCAAGGAAGTCTTCTTCTCGCTGCCCAAGCTCAACAACGTGGTCAACATGTTCATCAACGACAGCTATGTCGACAACATCGAGACCAAAGAGCTCGTCCAGCTGGGCCAGTCCATTCAGGGCATCGCAGCCGGCCGGATCACGTTCCTCACGGTGCCGACCGGCGAAACCGACGCCGAGGGCAACGAGCCACCCCGCGTCGGCGATATGCGCGCGATGTTCGATGCGATCATCAACGACGAACCGCTGCCCGGCGAGAAGAACGCCGACAACACCCCCGTTCCCGGCACACCGGAATCGACAAGTGCGGCAGCGGAATCGACGACGGAGACCACCAGCCCGGCGCCAGAGCCCACCGAGACCACCGAGGTGGTGAACGCGGTCACCACCGATCCGACCGAAGTCACGGTGCACGTGTCGAATTCGACCGGCCAAACGGGTCTGGGGGCCACCGCCGCAGATCAGCTGCAGCAGCTCGGGTTCAACGTCACCACGCCCGACGACTACCCCGCGCAGTTGAGCTCGACGACGGTGCTGTTCGGCCCCGGCAATGAGCAGGCCGCGGCGACGGTGGCATCCGCATTCGCCGATCCCAGTTCGGCCCCCACCATCGAGCGGGTCTCCGGTATGGGGGACGTGGTACAGGTGGTGTTGGGCAGTGACTTCTATTCGGTGGGTACGCCGTCGCCGAGCGGCTCCGAACTGCAGGTGAACGTGGTGGACGGATCCGGCAGCACTCCGACGAAGCTGCCCGAGGACCTCACCGTCACCAACGCCGCCGACAACACCTGCGAATAACAGCGTTTGGGCAGGTGGCATTCACCTGTCGTTCACCGGTCACATCGTGACGCTGTTGTGGTCAGCCCGTAGTCTTGACGCATGCGAACCGCGTACCACGAACAACTCGATGCCCTGCAGGAACAACTCGCCGAGATGTGCGGGCTGGCAGGCGTCGCAATGGAACGCGCGACACAGGCCCTACTCCAGGCCGATCTGGTGTTGGCGGAGCAGGTCATCACCGACCACGAGCAGATCAGTACGCGCAGCACGCGCGCTGAGGAGGCCGCGTTCGTCCTGCTGGCCCTGCAGGCGCCGGTGGCCGGGGATCTTCGCGCGGTCGTCACGGCAATCCAGATCGTTGCCGACGTTGACCGGATGGGCGCCCTGGCGCTGCACGTCGCCAAGATCGCCCGTCGGCGGCACCCACAGCATGCTCTGCCCGAAGAGGTGAACGGCTATTTCGCCGAAATGGGCCGCGTTGCAGTCGAATTGGGCAACGCTGCTCAGGAGGCGTTGCTGACACGCGATCCCGAGAAGGCAGCGCGGATCAGTGAAGAAGACGACGCTATGGACGACCTACACCGGCACCTGTTCACGGTTTTGATGGACAAGGAGTGGAAGCACGGGGTAACCGCCGCCGTCGATGTGACGCTGCTGAGCCGGTTCTACGAGCGGTTCGCCGACCATGCCGTGGAGATCGCGCGCCGAGTCATCTTCCAGGCCACGGGCAAGCTCCCAGACGAGGAACAGATCCCCACCGTCGGCTGACTGGGGTCGCCTCGCTACCGCACTACTCTGGAGTGCATGCGGATCGTCTACCACGAGCGGCTATCCGCGCTCATCAGCGATATTGCAGAGACGTGCGGGCTGGCCAGCGTGGCAATGGAGCATGCCACACAAGCTCTGCTGCGGGCCGACCTGACGCTGGCTGAGCAGGTGATCACCGATCATGACCAGATCGTGTTCCGCACCGCACGCGCCGAGGAGTCGGCGTTTTTACTGCTGGCGCTGCAGGCACCGGTCGCTGGTGAACTCCGGGCGGTTGTCACGTCGATGCAGAACACCGCAGATGTGGATCGGATGGGCGCGCTGGCGCTGCACGTCGCCAAGATCGCCCGCCGTCGGCACCCGGCGCCCGCTGTGCCTGACGAAGTTCGCGGTTATTTCGCCGAAATGGGAAGGGTCGCAGTCGAATTGGGCAATGCTGCGCAGGAAGCGCTGCTGTCCCACGATCCCGACCAGGCCGCAAGCCTGCAGCAGCAAGACGACAAGATTGACGATCTACACCGCCATCTTTTCACAGTGCTGATGGATCACGACTGGAAGCATGGGGTGACCGCCGCCGTCGACGTGACACTGCTGAGCCGTTACTACGAGCGCTTCGCCGATCACGCCGTTGAAGTGGCCAGGCGGGTGATCTTCCAAGCAACCGGCGAGTTGCCGGGGCACGCGTCCGGCGTCGGCTAAGGCACGGCCAACGCCGCATTTCCTCGGTTCTGGATTCACTCTGCGTTCATCCTCTGTTCAGGATGACCGTGTTGGCTGCATTCGTCCGCAAAATCCAGGCGAGACATTCAGTTTGGCCGACCGATGTCGGAGACAAAGGAGGACCTACGTGACCAACCGCCTTCAAGAGCGGACAGGCATTGCGGCCGCATTGCTGGTAGCCGGGCTGACGCTGGCCGCATGCGGTGGCGGCGGCGACAACGAAAGCGCCGGCGCCGGTGAGGGCGATGCGGTGTCGGGCGCCGTCATCGTCGATGGTTCGAGCACCGTCGAACCGCTGTCATCGGCCGCCGCCGAACTGTTTATGGAAGAGAACCCCGACGTCAACGTGACGGTCGGAACTTCCGGTACCGGCGGCGGCTTCGAGAAGTTCTGCGCCGGCGAGACCGACATCTCCGACGCCTCGCGCCCCATCAAGGAGAGCGAGATCGAGAAGTGCAAGCAGAACAACATCCAGTTCAGCCAGCTGACCGTCGCTAACGACGCCTTGAGCGTCGTGGTGAACCCGCAGAATGACTGGGCGACCTGCCTGACCGTCGAGCAGCTCAAGAAGATGTGGGAACCCAACTCGACGGTCAACAATTGGAACCAGGTCGACCCCGCCTTCCCGAACGAGCCGTTGAAGTTGTTCGGAGCCGGTTCGGACTCGGGGACGTTCGATTACTTCACCGAGGCGATCAACGGTGAGGAGGGCGCCAGCCGCACCGACTACAACCCCACCGAGGATGACAACGTCACCATCCAGGGTGTGTCCGCGACCAAGGGCGCGCTGGGCTACTTCGGCTACTCCTACCTGGAGGAGAACGCCGACAAGGTGAAGGGCGTGCAGATCGATGGTGGTGACGGCTGCGTGGCGCCTTCGGTCGAGACCGCACAAGACGGCACCTACAAGCCGCTGTCCCGGCCGCTGTTCATCTACATCTCGGACGCGGCGCTGAAGAAGCCGCAGGTGGTGAAGTTCGCCGACTTCTACCTGGAAAACAACAAGGAGATCGTCGAGGCGGCGAAGTTCATCCCCCTGACCGACGAGCAGCTGCAGACGGCGAAGGATGAGCTCGCCGCGCTGCACTCGAAGGTCAGCTAGATGACCATTGGCCCCGTTACGCCGGGATCGACCGGCGCGGTCGCCAACGATCGTGAGGTCAGCGAAAAGATCGACCTCACGGCGCGGAGCCGTCGGCCCGGCGAGCAGGTGATCAAGGTCCTGCTCGCCGGTTCGGCGCTCCTCTCGATTGCGATCACCGCCGGGATCGTGGTGTCGCTGCTGACGCCATTGTTCACCTTCTTCAGCCACGTCAGCATCATCGAGTTCTTGACCGGGACGAACTGGACGGCCGGCTTCGGCTCGAAATCGTCGTGGACGGACAAAGAGTGGGGCGTGCTACCACTGGTGATGGGCACCCTGTCGACGACGGTGATCGCCCTGTTGGTAGCGGTGCCGTTGGGGCTTGGCGCGGCAATGTACTTGTCGGAGTACGCAAACAGCCGGGTCCGAGGCATCGTGAAGCCGATGCTGGAGATTCTGGCGGGGGTGCCCACCGTGGTATACGGCGTCCTCGCGCTCACGATTCTCACCCCGATCCTCCAGAATGTCGTGGGCGCACAGGTCTTCAACAACCTGTCGCCGGGCATCGTGATGGGATTCATGATCATCCCCACGGTTGCCTCCCTATCTGAAGACGCCATGTCCGCCGTTCCGCGTGCGATGCGGGAGGGTTCCTATGCACTCGGGGCAAATCGCATGCAGACCACTGTCCGGGTGGTCTTTCCGGCCGCGTTGTCGGGCATCGTCGCCGCGATCGTGCTGGGCATCTCACGCGCCGTCGGCGAAACCATGATCGTGGCGATCGCGGCGGGTAGCCAGCCGGTGTTCACCTTCAACCCGTTGGTCGGCGCGCAGACAATGACCGGCTTCATCGCCCAGGTCTCCAGTGGCGATGCCCCACAGGGCAGCCCGGTCTACTACTCGCTGTTCGCGGTGGGTGCATTGTTGTTCATCATCACCTTGGTGATGAACATGTTCAGTATCTCCTTGGTCCGTAAATACAGGCAGGCCTACTGATGTCTATAGCCGCGCTCGAACAACCAATCAGCAAGGCCCCGAACCTCAAGAGCACCAAGCGAATTGACATTCGATCGGCAGCATTCGCGGCTGCGCTGTGGGCGTGCCTGTTGCTCGCCGGCCTCTTCTTGCTGGCCGTCTTGCTGGTGATCGTGCAGGAGGGTCTGGCGCGCTTCGACTGGGCACTGATATCCGAGCAGCCGTCACGCCTTCGGCCGGGGACGTCGGGCGTGCAATCCGCCATCTTCGGCACCCTGTGGGTGATGCTCGGCACGATCCTGCTGGCAATACCGATCGGCATCGCCGGCGCGATCTACCTGGAGGAGTACGCCGACAACAACAAATGGTGGAACCGGCTCATCGAGCTGAACATCCAGAACCTGGTGGCAGTGCCCTCGATCATCTACGGCATCTTGACCCTGGCGTTTGTAGTTCGAGGGCCGCTCGGCATCGGACCCGTGGCGCTTGCGGGTTCGGTGGCGCTGGCCCTGCTGATCCTGCCGGTCATCATCATCACCACGCGCGAGGCGCTGCGGGCGGTTCCCCAGGACATCCGTCACGCGTCGCTGGCCCTGGGCGCAACCCAGTGGCAGACAACGTGGCGGCAGGTGCTGCCGTCCTCGGTGTCGGGCATCGCGACAGGAACCATCCTGGCCCTGTCCCGAGCCATCGGTGAGGCGGCACCGCTGATCCTCGTCGGCGCCACCGTGTTCGTCACGGTCAATCCCGACGGTTTCTTGGATAGGTACACCGTTCTACCCGTGCAAATCTTCAACCTCGTCAAACTTCCCGAAGAAGCAAATCTCCAGCTGGCGTGGGCAACGATCCTTCTCTTGATCTTGATCTTGCTCGCAATGAACGGTATTGCCATCTGGCTACGCAACAAATTCCGGCGACGTTGGTAATACTCGAAAGAGACGGACAATGACCGACATTAAGGCAAAGATGACTTCTCCCGCACAGCCGCCGACACCCGAGCTCGACGAGCAGGAAAAGCAGCTGCTCGCCGAAATCGAAAAACATAAGATGCCCAGGGCGACTGCGCAATCGGCGTTCACAGGCATCATGACGACCGAGAATCTCGGCGTCAGCTACGGGGACTTTCTGGCGGTCAGCAACGTCAACCTCGGGTTCGTAAAGCACGAAATCACCGCGTTGATCGGTCCGTCCGGATGCGGAAAGTCGACGGTGATCCGTTGCCTGAACCGCATGAACGATCTCGTGCCCGGCGCCAAGGTGCACGGCAGCGTGCGTTATCACGGCACCGACATCTACGATCCCAGCGTCGACGTGATCCGACTACGCCGGCACGTCGGGATGGTGTTCCAGAAGCCCAACCCGTTCCCGAAGTCGATCTACGACAACATCGCCTACGGGCCCCGGGTCACCGGCATGAAGCCGGACAGCATGGACGAGGTGGTGGAGCGCGCACTCAAGGGCGCGGCGCTGTGGGACGAGGTCAAGGACAAACTCAAGCAAGACGCCACCGGTCTATCCGGCGGTCAGCAGCAGCGGTTGTGCATTGCCCGGACCATTGCGACCAGTCCCGAGGTGATCCTCATGGACGAGCCGTGCTCCGCCCTCGATCCCATCGCGACAGCGAAGATCGAGGATCTGATGGAGGAACTCGCCCGCTCGTACACCATCATCATCGTCACCCACAACATGCAGCAGGCCGCCCGCGTTTCGCATCGAACGGCGTTCTTCACCGCTGAGGCCGATGAACACGGCAAGCGCATCGGCAAGCTGGTCGAGTTCGACACCACCGAGCGGATGTTCTCGAACCCGTCGGATCCGCGCACGGAGGCATACATCAGCGGCCGGTTCGGCTAACGCCCGCCCTCGAAGGGTGACCGCGTCTGTGACGATCGCATCGCAATCCGGATCGGGCTTCGCGGCCGCGTGGCGCCGTGACGTCGGCACCACATCAGTGGTGCTGTGCGACTCGAATGCCGAGGTGGCCCAACCGCTCTTGGCGGCAGTCGAGAACCATGGACTACATACGACATGGTGCCGTGACGGAGCTACCGCGTTACTTGAAGTGGGCGCAACAGCTCCGACTGTTCTCGTCATCGCCGACCAGATCGATGGCGCCCTCAACACGGCGGAAGTCGTTGCGGCAGTGCGTGATCACACCGATGTGCCAGTGTTGGTCGGTGCCGACCCCGAGGATCACACGACCGCCCGAAGGGCGCTCAGTTTGGGCGGGTCGGCGGTGATTGCCCGTCCGTACGACCCGTCCGCCGTCATCGCCTTTGCAGGTGCCGGTGAGGCGCAAAGTGAACCATACGAGCTGACGGCAGGTCCGCTAATCGTCAATACGCTCAACTACGAAGTGCGCCTGCGTGGTAACGATGTCGTGCTCACACGCCGCGAGCTCGATGTTCTCGTCTACCTGATCAGGCAACGCGGCAGAGTCGCCAGCAGCGAACAGATCAGCGCAGCGGTTTGGGGCCATCGAACAAACACCAATACCGTGGCGGTCCACGTCAAGCGGTTGCGGGCCAAGCTTGGCTCGGATGTCGAGCATGGGAAGCTGATTCGTACTATCCGCGGTGCCGGCTATCGGCTGGCCCCCTCGATCTGCGACTGAGAGCGGGTCTTCAACGGCAGACTTGCGCTGCGGATGAATACTCAGTCATGATTGACTCAATGGATATTGAGAATTCGCCGGATACGCTTCGGCGCGCATCGGTTCATGCGGCACTCGCGGACCCCGGCCGGTTGGCGTTGGTTGACCTCTTGATGTCCGCCGACGCCTCGCCGTCTGAACTCCAAGCATCCCTGTCGATGCCCTCGAATCTCCTTGCGCACCATGTCAAAGTTCTTGAGGACGTCGGCCTCGTGCAACGCGTTCGGTCCGAAGGAGATCGCCGTCGGACGTATCTCAAGCTCGTCCACGGGCCGTTGGAGGCGCTGGTGCCGCGTCGTGTGGAGACCGTCGAACGTGTGGTCTTCGTATGCACGCAGAATTCAGCTCGCAGCCAGCTCGCTACCGCCGTCTGGCATCGCCGATGCCGAGTGCCGGCAACCTCGGCCGGCACCCATCCCGCGTCCAGGGTCCATCCGGAAGCGGTCGCGGCGGCCCGGAGACGGGGCATTCCGATGCGTCCGCGTCGGCCGCAACACCTCAGCGACGTTCTGATGCCCACCGATCTGGTTATCGCGGTCTGCGATAACGCACACGAAGAGCTGCCCGCAGACGTCCGCCGGCTGCATTGGTCAATTGCCGATCCTGTGCGAACAGCACTGCCAGGCGCATTCGACCAGGCCCTTGACGACCTTACCGACCGGGTAGAGAGGTTCGCGCCAACGGTGCGAAGCGCCTAGCGAAAGGATCAAGGATGACGGACGAGTTGACGATCGACCAGCGTGTGGCGCTCAAAACCGCGGCCACCCGTCTACAGACCGAATTCGCAGACACATTCAGCGTCGAGACTATCGAGCGCTTCCTGCAGTCGTCGTACGACCAGTTCGCCGAGCGTGCGTCCGTCGACAAGTATCTGCCATTGTTAGCGGAACGCTTTGCGCGGCAACGCTTACACGCGCTGGGCAGGGTCGAGAGCGGCAGGAACGACGGCAAGCCGATCGTGCTCTTCCTCTGCACGCACAACGCCGGACGCTCGCAGATGGCCATGGGCTTCTTCTCTCACCTGGCAGGCGATGCCGCTCTGGCGTGGTCCGGCGGCTCGGAACCTGGCGAGGAAGTGAATCCCGCGGCGGTCGACGCCATGGCTGAACGTGGCATCGACATTTCACGGGAGTATCCGAAGCCCTGGACCGACGAGATCGTGCGGGCGGCCGATGTCGTGGTCACCATGGGTTGCGGCGACGCATGCCCGATCTTCCCCGGCCGACGCTACGAGGAGTGGGTTCTTGACGATCCTGCCGGAAAAGGCGTCGACGATGTGCGCCCCATCCGCGACGAGATCGAACGCCGGGTGCGGCAATTGCTCGCTGACCTTGGCTTGCCTGCTCATTCGTAGCCTACTGGGCTGGCGTCGTTGATTGACTGGATCCGTGCCGGCTATCCCGAAGAGGCACCACGCACCGGCTACTGTCCGTTGATAGTCCTCAATGGACCAATCAGCCCGGGGCAGAAGCAAATCCGCCAAGTCATCCAGAACCCTGACGCTATTCGAAGCTGGACCCCTTCGCGTTCCTGGCTGGTATCGAGGCGACGCTGATCAATGCGGCAACGATACCGATGGCACCCAGAGCCGAGATATTGTCAAGACCTGTGGATCGGGGTTTTCAGGC
>NZ_PIZU01000068.1 GCF_002838065.1 Mycobacterium hubeiense
CGCGCAACGGTGCCTCATTCAGGTTGACAGGTTCCGCGGAGCCAGCTGGTCCAACGGTGGTGCACCTTGGACTTGCCACAGCCACACCGTTTCCACGCCGTCGCGGAAGCGCATTCTCCATTCGACCTGTAAAACGCTGTTCGTGATGACGTGGACACTTGTCAGTGATCTATTGCGACTCATCGGACTTGCCTCCACCTGTGGTTTAGGGTTAGGTGCGCCACGATAGGCACCTTGGAGGTAATTGCTGGGCCGATTTCGAGAACTGCTAGCGGCATTTTCGCTAGTGCGCGGCTATTGCTGCGCACTCACGGATTTGCGTGCCACCTACCGGAATTCGAGTCCGTCAAGCAGTTCGAGAGGCGGGTGCCAGTGCACCGGCTCGTTGATTCCTTGCTGCATCAGGAAGCCGTGTGTCAATTCATCTAGTTCGGCGGCCATGGGCGGGGTGAGGCTCGCTCCGAAGGAGGTCACGAGCGTCTTCAAGCTCCGCTGGTCGAGTTCCGGGTGAGATAGCAGAGCAAGGGTCGAGGACCCGCTCATCCTCTCGATCATGTAGCACCGCGCGGGCACGACAGAGCTTTCGGTCAACAATGAGTTGGCGTCGCCTGCCACCTGTTGTTGCCAGGAGTTCTCGCTGATCAGGTCTGAGTAGTCAAGTCGGCGACGGCGTGTGTAATCGATCAGGCCGCCATGCTCCTCGAGGTAGTCGCTCAGGCGAATCAGTGCCGCGCTGATCGAGTCCCAGTAGGTCGAGCCACATAATGTCCAAAACCTCTGGTTCAGAGTGTCCGAGGTGTTCACTTCTCCCAGGAGACGCACTGCATCAACAGGTTTCAGCGTGCTGCCAGTAAGGAGCGCAGCACAGGAAAGCGTTTCGCGCATTACCACGGTCGGTCGAAGATCTGACAGAATCTGACGGGCCCACTCTGGCCACAAAGCGGCCGGCAACTTGGCCGCCATTGTGTGATCACGACTCGGGTCTGGGTCGGGTACCCGCGGCATGATCGTTGCGGTGCGGTACTGAAGTTGCTGTTCAGGTCCGAAACCGGCGCTGCGCGCCTTCAGTACGATCGCAGCAGATATCTCACCGTCCCGCCTGCATGACCGAATCTCAGCCGGACCGGTCGTTGCGTTCTGCCCCTCGATTATCGAGCGGGCGCGGTCCCCGGCATCACTGATGCTCGGCTGTGCCAGTATTCGCATCGCGATCGTTATCCCGACCGCTGCATCCAAAGCGCGTTGCGGCGCTTTGTTATTCAACGTCTCTCGCGCTCGGGTCGGAATGAAGTCGAAAGACTCCTGTCCTGTCGCCTCCTCTAGGACCCCCTTTATGGAGAGGCCGTGCTCTGAAGCGAAGTTGAGCGCCCGGTTCGCGAGACTCCCTACCGCAGCTAGAACTTCGGTCTGGGACTTCGGGTGCGCCTCGAATACGCCAAAACCGCTCCTACCGTGGTCAATAACGTCATACACCCTGCGCTGCGCCCACAAGACGGAATGGTCGTCACCGAGCAACTGCAAGGCGAGGACTGCGTTCAACGGGTGGCCGCACCTGCAGGCTGTTGGAGACGGCACGCTGCGATAGAGCTGGGTAGATCGCTGATGATTGTCACACTCAGGGCATGCATCGATGAGTAGGCAGTTGTGATGCAGGCACGCAAAGGACCAACCGAGTCGCCAAGACAACCGCCACCGGCCAGCTGTTTCGCGTATGCACGCGGGACAGAACCGCGACCACGACAACGGTCCGAAGGGAAAGTCGGGATCAAGGCGGTGCGATTCCGGATCAAGACGTAGCGCGAGGCCGTCGTAACGACTGAGCGTCATGGCCTCCAGGGAACTCATCGGCAGCCCTGTTGCCGCAGCGAGCGACTGTGCTTGGGGAGGTGACAGCCACGTCCTCCACGATGGCATTGCGGTGGCCGGCAAACCCGCGGTTGCAGCAAGTGTCCCTACGGTCAGACCCGAGGCGAGCGCGCTCGCCTCTAGCCAGGAGTCGATTGATTCGCCCTCGAGTGGGTCAATCTGCAGCGGCAACCGCCGGCGCTCGACTCTCATTTCCGGCAGCTACTTTGACAAGATCTTTGAGACGGCGGCGCCAACAGAGGCTTGACCTGCCCTTACGGCATGCGGATTGTCAGATCGACTGACGATGTTGTTTAACAATCAATGCACGCTTGTCAATCTTCGCTGCATCTCGACATTGGATGACTACACCTTCGCCATATTCGTGAACCGCGACAAATGCAGTTGGTGCGCAACGGTTATCGTCTTCGTTGGGCCGTTACGGTGCTTACCCAAGATCAAGTCCGCCTCGCCGCCTCGTGGGTCGTCACGTTCGAACGCGTCTGGCCGGTGCAGAAGTATGACGACGTCTGAGTCCTGTTCGAGGCTCCCGCTTTCACGCAAGTCGGAGATCATCGGCTTCTTGTCCGTGCGCTGCTCCGGCCCGCGATTCAGCTGGCTGATCGCCACCACCGGCACATCGAGTTCCTTGGCCATCAGCTTCATGCTGCGCGAGAACTCCGACACTTCCTGCTGGCGCGATTCGAACTTCTTGCCCGACGTCATCAGCTGCAGATAGTCCACTACCACCAGCCGCAGGTCGGCCTTCTGCTTCAGCCGGCGCGCCTTGGCACGAATCTCCATCATCGTCAGGTTCGGCGAATCGTCGATGTACAACGGCGCTTCGCTGATTTCGCTCATCCGCCGCGCCAGCCGGGTCCAGTCGTCGTCGCTCATCCGGCCCGAACGCATATCGGCCAGTTTGATCTTCGCCTCGGCCGACAGCAGCCGCATCACGATCTCGGACTTGCTCATCTCCAGCGAGAAGATGACACTAGCCAGCCGGTTCTTGATCGAACACGACCGCAGAAAGTCCAGCCCCAGAGTTGACTTCCCCACGCCCGGCCGCGCCGCGATGATGATCATCTGCCCCGGATGCAGGCCGTTGGTCACCTCGTCGAGTTCGACGAACCCCGTCGGCACCCCGCGCGCCAGCCCACCCTGTGACGCGATCGCGTCGATCTCATCCATGGTGGGCTGCAGCAGATCTTCCAGCGGCACAAAGTCTTCCGACGTCCGGTGATCGGTCACCTCATAGATCTCGGCCTGCGCCCGGTCCACCACCTCGTAGACGTCCGCGCCCTCAGCGCCCGCATATCCGTACTGCACCACCCGGGTGCCGGCCTCGACCAACCGGCGCAGTAGCGCCTTCTCCGCCACGATGCCTGCGTAGTAGCCCGCATTCGCGGCTGTCGGCACCGTCGAGATCAGCGTGTGCAGATACGGCGCCCCGCCGATGCGGCGCAGCAACCCGCGCCGGTCCAGCTCGGCCGCGACCGTCACCGCGTCGGCCGGCTCCCCGCGCCCGTACAGATCGAGGATCGCGTCGTAGACGTTCTGATGCGCCGGACGGTAGAAATCGCCTGGCCGCAATCGCTCGAGCACGTCGGCGATCGCGTCCTTGGAAAGCAGCATGCCACCGAGGACCGCTTGTTCGGCCGCCTGATCTTGCGGCGGCTGACGCCCGAAGTCCTCACTCGGCGGCGGGACGTCCATGCCCGAACGGCCAAGGTCATCCACCACAGCCACGGGATCCCACCTCCTCAAGGTCTCCGATCGAACATAGGTTCGATACCACTACCGTGACTGTAGGCCAGGCCACCGACGTCCGCCAACGCGCGAACGTCAATATCTGCCTTGCGACGGCCAACGCTAGACGTTGCTGGAGGGGTCGCAAACCCGGCCTGTTCATGAAGTTGTGCATGGGCTGTGGATATCTCTCCCCAGCCATGTTGAGTCGTTGGGGAGAACCTGTGGATCACCGACATGTTTCCTGGTATTTACGCAGATAAGCGCACCATAAAGGTGGTGGGGATCTGTGGATGGGAAATTCTTCGGCGTGTCGGCCCGGGTTGCGATCTCGGGCGTGTTGTGTTTCCGGTGGTAGCACGCCCGGTTAACGGCGCGTTAGCTTCGCTACGCACCGTTAGCCGGGCGAAGTTCGCCAGCACCTATAGCAACGCCCGGGTAAGGACTGATCAAGTCCTCACCCGGGCGTATTGACGCTGGCGTTATTGCTCGGCGACGACGTCCAGCGACACCGTCACGTCCACCCCGGGGTGCAACCGCACCGTGACCGGGTGGGTGCCCACCGTTTTGATGTGCGCCTTCTGCAACTGGACCATCCGCTTGTCCAAATTCGGCCCGCCGGCCTTCTTGATCGCATTGACGACGCCGGCCGCCGTCACCGAACCGAACAGCTTCCCGGTATCGGCCGCGGCCTTCACCGGAAGTGCCACGGGCCCAAGGGCTTCGATCGCAGCCTTCAGTTCGTTGGCGTGCTCGAGGCCACGCACCGTCTTGAGCTCGCGGGCCCGGCGAATGTCGTCGGCCTGCTTCTGCGCGCCACGAGACGCCACGATCGCCAGCCCACGCGGTAGCAGGTAGTTGCGCCCGTAGCCGTCCTTGACCTCGACGGTGTCGCCGGGCGCTCCGAGATGGTCCACCTCGGCGGTGAGAATCAATTTCATTGTCCAGTCCTGCCTATCGCGTCGACGAGCTGAACGGCAGCAGCGCCACCTCGCGGGCATTCTTGACCGCCGTCGCGATATCGCGCTGGTGCTGCACGCAGTTGCCGGTCACTCGGCGGGCGCGGATCTTGCCGCGCTCGCTGATGTAAGTCCGCAGCAGTGCGGTGTCCTTGTAGTCGATGACCTGCCCCTTCTTGGAGCAGAACACGCACTTGCGTGTCTTGACCGGCTTCTCGGGCGCCGGACGTCGCTTGTTGGCCTTGGCCATATGTCTATCTCTTTCTGGAATCGCTGATTGTTCTTGAGTCAGAAGGGCGGTTCATCGTCGCCGCCGCTGAAGGACCCGGACGCCGGGGCGCTGCCCCACGGATCGTCAGCCTTGGCTTCCGGCTCCGAGGCGCCGCCCGCCGCACGGGATCCGCCGCCGCCGAAGCCGCCGCCTCCCCCGCCGCTGCGGCTGGCCTTGTTCACCTTGGCGGTCGCGTACCGCAGCGACGGGCCGATCTCGTCGACCTCAACCTCGACGACGGTGCGCTTCTCGCCCTCACGGGTCTCGAACGAACGCTGCTTGAGCCGCCCCTGCACGATCACGCGGGATCCCCGCACGAGGCTTTCGGCCACGTTCTCGGCGGCCTCACGCCAGATGTTGCACCGCAAAAACAGCGCCTCGCCGTCCTTCCATTCCCCGCTTTGACGGTCATAGATGCGCGGTGTCGACGCCACGGTGAAGTTGGCGACGGCCGCACCCGACGGGGTGAAGCGCAGTTCCGGGTCGGCGGTCAGGTTTCCGACGACGGTGATGGTGGTGTCACCAGCCACGAGATCCTCCTGCAGTGGGGCGTCTAGTTGCGCGCGAGCCTACGCAAGGCGCACGACAACGGGGTGGCGTTCAGTGCTTGTCGGTCCGCAGCACCTTGGTCCGCAGCACGGACTCGTTCAGGCTGAGCTGGCGGTCCAGCTCGGACACCGTGGCCGGGTTGGCCTTCACATCGATGACGGCGTAGATGCCCTCGGCGTGCTTGGCGATCTCGTAGGCCAGCCGCCGGCGGCCCCAGATGTCGACCTTCTCGACACTGCCGCCGTCCTTGCGGATGACGTTCAGGAACGCCTCCAACGATGGAGCTACGGTGCGCTCGTCAAGGGTGGGGTCAAGAATGACCATGATTTCGTATGGACGCATGGAAACCTCATCACCTCCTGTGGTCGTGTACGGCCACGGTCGGTCCGTGGCAGGAGGGTCGCCTGCGTCGGCAACCGGGCCAGGTTACCGGAAAAGGGTGTGACCTGTGAAATCGGTGGCCTGCCGGCGGCGCACGCGTGGCGCCTGAGCGAAGCGGCCGTTATGCCTAGGTTTTAAGCCACTATGTGGCACGAATCCTCGGCATACGCCGCGCGGCCGGACTGCGCCACTCATGGCTTCAAGGTCATCCCATGCCGATGAGCGACTCGATCCAGCCCCGCGCGAAGTAGACGAGGAAACCGGCGGCGACGATCCACAGCAGCGGGCTGATCTCGCGCGCCTTACCGACCGCCGAGCGCAGCACCACCCACGCGATGAAGCCCACGCCGATGCCGTTGGCGATCGAGTAGGAGAACGGCATCACCACCACGGTCAGCACGACGGGCAGCGCCACCGAGAACTCCGAGATGTCCGCAAAGCTGATGTGCCGAAGATGGGTCGCCATCATCGTGCCGACGACGACCAACGCCGCCGCGGCCACCTCCGTCGGCACGATCGACGCCACCGGCGCGATGAACATCGCCGCGAGAAACAGCGCGCCCGTGACGAGGTTCGCGACACCCGTGCGCGCGCCCTCCTCGATGCCGGCACCCGACTCGATGAAGACCGTGTTCGACGACGCCGACGTGGCCCCGCCCACGGCCGCGCCGGCACCCTCGACGACCAGCGCCGCGCGCAGCCGCGGGAACGTGCCCTTCGCGTCGGCCAGGCCCGCTTCCCGAGACAGCCCCGTGAACGTGCCCATCGCGTCGAAGAAGTTCGCGAACACCAACGTGAACACCAACATGCTGGCCGCCAGGATCCCGATGCGGCCGAAGCTGTCGAGGCTGACCGCGCCGACGAGCGACAGGTCGGGCCACGCGAACGGCGAGCCCGAGAGTGTCGGCACCGAAAGGCTCCAGCCGCCCGGCTTTTCGGTCGCCGACCCGAGGTGCCAGATGGCTTCGACGACGACCGCGACCAGCGTGCCCGCCACCAGGCCGATGAGGATGGCGCCCCGCACCTTTCGGGCCACGAGGACGCCGGTCACCAACAGCGTGACGACGAACACCACCGTCGGCACGGTGTTGATCGACCCGGCGCCGCCGGCCCCGAGACCGACGGGCGGCGAAGCGATTCCAGTCGACCCGATGAAGCCGGCGTCGACCAGTCCGATGAACAAGATGAACAACCCGATGCCCGACGTGATCGCGATCTTCAGCTGCATCGGCACGGCATCGAAGACCAGTCTGCGCAGCCCGGTCACCGCCAGCGCCACGATGATGAGCCCGTTGACGACGACGAGGCCCATCGCCTCGGGCCAGCTGAGCGAGCCGACGACCGTCGTCGCCAGGAACGAATTGATGCCCAGGCCCGCGGCGAACGCAAACGGCAGCCGAGCTATCACACCGAACAGGATCGTCATCACCCCGGCGGCCAGCGCCGTCGTCGCTGAGACTTGCGCGAACTCGAGCCGGTTGCCGTCGACATCCTCGGCCCCCGACAAGATGATCGGGTTCAGCACGATGATGTAGGCCATCGCAATGAAAGTGACCAGGCCGCCGCGTATCTCGGTGCCGAGCGTCGACCCCCGCGCCGAGATCTCGAAGAAGCGGTCCAGACGACTCATGCGTCTGACCCTAAGGGGTTATTGGCGGGACAACTCGGGTTCTGAGGGCGCGACACCCGCCGGCGCCACCCTTACCCGCGCCGCCGACGGGCGTAGCCAGTCGGGCAGCCAGTGCGGCGGATCGTCGGGCGCCCGGTCGAACACCCCGCCCGACGGGTCGTCCACCCTGCCGCGCCACCGAACCAGATCCAGCTTCGGCCGATAGATCTGACGAATCACCAACGCGCACATGGCAATGACGGCGATGTCACGTACCAGCACCGTCGCCGTGAACCACTGCTCGGGCAGCCCGCGGTTCTGCTCGCCGTACAGATACATCATCCGCGGTATCCACACCAGCGCGTCGATCGTCATCCAGGCCAACAGGATGCGTCGATGCGGTAGCGCGAGCACCGCCAGCGGCACCAGCCACAGCGAGAACTGCGGGCTCCACACCTTGTTGGTGAGCAGGAACGTGGCCACCACCAGGAACGCCAACTGGGCCAGCCGCGGCCGCTGCTTGGCCGTCAGGGCGATGTAAGCGATTGCGATGCAACAGGATCCGAAGAACACCGCGGATACCGTGTTGAGCACAGTCGGCGGCTGCCAGAACCCGAGATCCGGGTCGAAGCCCCGCCATCCGGTGAACGACTTGACGACGTTGTACAGCGAATCCATGTCGTCGCCGCGGCGGGTGTTGAGCCGGAAGAACTCCGACCATCCGCGCGGAAACAGCACCATCACAGGCAGATTCACAATCAGCCACGTCACGACGGCGGCCAGTGCCGTGCGCCCCACCTCCCGCAGCCGCCCTGTGCGCACGCCCAAAACCAGCAGCGGGCCCAGCAACAGCAGCGGATAGAGCTTCAAAGCCACGCCGGCGCCGATCAGCACGCCGGCCAACACCGGTCGTCGCCGCGCCCACGCCAACAAGGCCCCGACCGCACAAGCCGTCGCCAACGCATCGAAATTGGTGAAGATCTGGAAGATCACCAACGGCGACGCCGCCACCAATGCGGCATCCCACACCCGCCGCCCGGCCAGCTGCGCGGTCGCCCACACCGTGACCAGCCACGCCAACGCCAACCCGAACGCGGAGATGTTGAAGAACATCACCACCTCGGCGATGACCGGTATCGACACCAGCTTGGTCAGCGCGGTGTACGTCTTCGCCAATGCCATCGACACGTACTGGTAGATGCCCGTCAGCACCGGATACTCCATGTAGCGCACCGCGATGTTGCCGTCGTACTGGATGCGCGGCTCGCCCACCGCGTCCTTCTCTATCCAGCTCGACTTGTACGGAAACTTGCCCTGGTTCAACAACTCTGCCGTGTAGAGCGGAACGGTGTCGGAGTAGCACAGCTGGTAGTACGCCCGGTTGTTGTCCCAGTTGGCCACCCTCTGGTCGGCGGTGCCGGTGCCGGTGGTCTGCAAGCACGCCGCCTTGGTGGAGTAGCCGAGCGCCAAGAACACCAGGGCGATCAAGAACATCACCCGCAGCGGCGTCAGGAAGCGCTGCCGGCCGATGAGGGCGTGGCGGCCCACCGGCCCGCCGATGACGTTTGACAGCGCCGCACCAATCGTGTCGGTGCGGCTGGGCAGGTCACGGTCGTCGGCGCTGCGCAGATCACCGGCCAGCGGAGCTGGCGATACGACACCGGCCAGCGGAGCTGGCGATACGACACCGGCCTGCGGAGCCGGCGATGCGTCCTCCGCCAGTGGCGTCGGCGAGATCACCTCGCTCTCACGCCGCTCGCTCACGGAGGCGGCGGCGGTCCAGGCGGAGGTCCAGGCATGCCGGGCGGAGCCGGCGGGGGCGCCGGCAGACCCGGCGGTGGCACAGGAGCACCCGGCGGCGGTGGCGGTCCGAGCGGCACGGTGGTCGGCGGACCTATCGGAATCGTAATCCCCGGCGCCACTTCAATTGTCGGCTGAATAACGGTTTCCGACGGCGTCGGCGGTGTCGTGGTCAGCGGCGAATCCGGCGACTGCGGCCCCTGCTGCCGTTGCGTCGACGGCGCCTGCGGCACGCCCGCGTACCCGCCGATCTCTGTGGGCTTGGGGAAGGATTCGAAGTCGGTGTCCTCGAGGGCGCCGTCCATCGTCGCTTTCCAGATGTCGGACGGCAGCCCGGAACCGTAAACTGCGCCGCCCCACTTGTTCACCAGTGGTTTGCGGCCTTCGGTGGTGCCGACCCAGACCGCGGTCGACAGCGACGGCGTATAGCCGACCATCCACGCGTCGCGGTTGGCGTCGGTGTCGCCGAGCTGGTGGGTGCCCGTCTTCGCCGCCGAGGGACGACCACCGGCCAGGGCGTGACCCTTGGAGTAGGCGGCGATCGGCTGCATGGCAGAGGTGACGTTGTCGGCGACGGCCTTGTCGACGCGCTGCTCGCCGTTGTCCTGCTGGCTGGCGTCGAACAACACCTGCCCGTCGGAGTTGACGACCTTCTGCACGAAGTGCGGCGGGTGATACATCCCGGAATTGGCCAGGGTCGCGTACGCCGAGGCCATATCGATCACCCGGGTCTGGTACTGCCCCAACACGACTCCGTTGTTGGGCGGCCCGCCCTGGCCGTCTTCTGACAGCGTGTGCTCGACACCGGGGAAGCTTTCGGCCACCCCGAGCTTGTGCGCGGCGTCGGCGACGTCCTGCGGCCCGTTCTCCAGCTTGAGCATCAGCCGGTAGAAGCTGGTGTTCAGCGACTGCTTGAGCGCCTCTGCGATGCTACAGACCCCGCAGCCGCCGCCTTCGACGTTGTTGATCTCGATGCCGTTGACGGTCAGCGGCGAGCTGTCGATCTGATACCCCAGCCCGATGCCCTGCTCGAGCGCCGCGACCAAAGCGAACACCTTGAACGACGACCCCGTGGGCAGGCCGGCCTGGGCGAAGTCGAATCCGTTGGCGTCCGAACCGCCGTAATAGGCCTTCACCCCACCGGTACGCGGGTCGATGGAGACCACCGCGGCGCGCATGTCGGGGTCTTGGCCCTCGAGGTACTCCGCGACCGCCTCCTCGGCGGCCTTCTGCGCCTTGGGATCGATGGTCGTGGTGATCTGCAGACCCTCGGTGTTGAGCGTCTGCTCGCTGATGTTGAACAGATCCAGCAGTTCCTTGGTGACCTGCCGTTCGATCAGGCCGTTCGGGCCGGTGGTCTGGTTCTGGTTGCGCGCCAGGTCCGGCGGCACCGTCGGCGGAAACACCTGCGCGGCACGCTCATTGGCCGGCAACGCGCCGATGTCGACCATGCCGTCGAGCACCCAGTTCCACCGCTCGGCCGCGGCGTCGGGATTAACGGCCGGGTCCAGGCCCGACGGCTGCTGGATCAGCGCGGCCAACAGCGCACCCTCGGCGACGGTGAGTTGCTCGACGGGTTTGTTGAAGTAGGCCTTTGACGCCGCTGCGACGCCGTAGGCACCGCGGCCGAAGTAGATGATGTTCAGATACGACTGCAGCACTTGGTCTTTTGACCACTGCCCGGACATCTTCGTCGAGATGACGAGCTCCTTGGCCTTACGGATGAGACCGCCCAGCCCGGCGCGTTCGGAGCCGACGAGTGCGTTCTTGACGTACTGCTGGGTGATGGTGGAGCCGCCCTGGGTGTCGCCGCCGAAGATGTTGTTTTTGATCGCGCGGGCGAAGCCGGTGAACGAGAAACCGGGATTGGAATAGAAGTCGCGGTCCTCGGCCGCCATCACCGCGTTGCGCACCTGCACCGGTATCTGGTCGATGTTGACGTCGATGCGATTGCCCTCGGGCGGAACGATTTTCGCGATCTCACTGCCATCGCTGGCCAGGATCGTCGACACCTGGTTGGTGCGGATGTCACCGGGCTGCGGCACGTCGACGATCATGTAGGCCATACCGAACGTGACCAGCGGCAGCACAAACAGCACGGCCGCGGTCACATACAGCGCGCGGCGCACCCACTTCCAATTGATGTGGTGCTTGAGCTCAGGTCGCGGTTCGGACGGTGGACCGCTCGGCGGGCCGCCGTCGCCTCTGGGGCGGCGGGGCGGCGGTGTCTTGGGAGGCGGCGTGTTGGGTGGCGTGCCATCCAACGCGGCCTTGACCACGTCGATCGGGTCACGCAGATGCGCCGGGGTGTCACGGACCGGCGGAATGACCGCGGTCAGCCGATCGTCGGGCGGGACACCAGCCCTGGCTCGCCGCATGCCCTCCGGAGCGCCCCGCCGGCCGGTTGGACTCTCGTTGACACGGTGCCTGGGGCGACCGGCGCGCACACCGTCAGCCGGCTGTCCCGCACGGACATCACTGGCTGACCGGTCGTGGCGCCCTTCGCTATTCACTGGCCGTACGCGCGGACTTGCGCGCCGTCCGAGTGCCGCGCGGCGCCTTCGGGGGCCGGACCGCGCCGAGCACGTATGACTTGACCAAGTGATTCCAACTGCAGGTGCGGCATACCTCCACCACGTGTACCGAGAACTCGTCGAATCGGGACGCCAACAAGACCAACTCCTCCGCGGTGCGCGCCGAACCAGAGACGGCGCCCAGGTGGTCACCGAACACCCAAGACACCAGCGTGAGTTGTTCCTTACGACAGATCGGGCACATCACCGAACTGGGCTTCCCGTGGAACTTCGCGGCCCGCAGCAGATACGGATTGGCGTCGCAGACCTCTGAAACACCGGTCCGTCCCGAGTAGACCTCGGCCAGCAGGGACCGGCGCCGAAGCGCGTAGTCCACCACCTGTCGCTGCAGTCGCACGGTGACCAGAGTACGTCGGCGATGCGTCCGCCGAGGCGCGACTGCACCGGGTTGCCCATCGGGCCTGCGTCGACGACACCTCAACTCATACGATCATCGACGTGGCGACCCGGGCGAGAGACAGCGACCGCACCGCCACCTGCCAGGCCCTCGACGACGCGCTGGCCGAAGGCCAGCTCACCATGGCGGAGCATCAGCACCGGGTCGCGATTGCGATCAAGGCCACCACCCTCGGCGAACTGCAGGGGTTGGTCACCGATCTGCAGCCGTCCTACGGCGCGATCGAGCGATCCACTCCGAATCGTTCGCGTCGAATGGTGGCGACGACGGCTGCCACCGCGGCTCTTCTCGCCGTGCTCGGCCTCATCAGCTGGGGGCTCTTCGGTCACGTCAGCTCGCCCGACCCGGCAGCCGAGAGCCCGGTCCAGGCGGTCGAGAGCCCGGCGCCGACCAAGGCCGCGGAGCCGAAGCCGGACGAGGTGGCGCCGGAGGTGCTGATCGTGCCGCGGGAATTCCACACGGTCGACGGGCTGACCGGACTGATCGAACAGATCCGCAAGCGCTTCGGCGACACCATGGGCATCGAGCTCGCGGTGACCCCTGACGAGGCGTATCTCTACCGCGCGGATCCGACCGACGATCAGGTGAAGCTGCTCTACCGCTATCAGGGCGGCTGGGGAGATCCGTCCCGCAAGCTCCGAGACGCCACGGACGTCCCCGCCGACCTGGCCGCGTTCGACGTGCCTGCGGCGACCGAGATGCTGCGGAACGCGCCGGCGACGCTGGGCATCGATCCTGCCGACGTGTCGGGCGCTTTCCTCGACGTCGACCACATCCAGGATCCGGCCGGGCCGGGCGCGCTGGAGTTGTTGATCAAGGTCGACACGAAGTCCGGCGGCAGCGGGCTGATCTACCTCGACGGTGCAAGCAACATCAAGCGCGTCGAATACCCCAGTTGAGGCCCTACGATCATCGTCGTGGCAACCCGGCAGACGGCAGGCACGCGGGCGAAGGACTCCGACCGCAACGACACGTGTCGGATCCTCGACACGGCGCTGGCCGAAGGGCAGCTGTCGGGGACGGAGCACCGGGAGCGGGTGCGCGCCGCGACGCATGCGGCCACGCTGGGCGAACTGCAATCCCTCGTCGCGGACCTGCAGACCGCCAACGCCCCGGTGCAGCTTCCGCATCTGAAAAAGCCGCTCGTTGCTGGTGGGTGGGGCATCAAGGCCGCCGTCGCCGCGGTGCTGGTGGTGCTGGGTATCGCGGTCGGCTGGGGGCTGTTCGGCAACGGCAGTTCGCCGCTGCGGTCCGCCGACCCGGGTGCGCAGGCCGACGGCGTCGCGCCGGTGGTGTTGACCCCGCCGAGGCAGTTGCATTCGCTCGGCGGCCTGACCGGGTTGATGGAGCAGATGAAGCAGAAGTTCGGCGACACCACGGGCTACCGGCTCGTGGTGTATCCGGACTATGCGTCGCTGACCCGTCCCGACCCCGGCGAGGACCGGCGGGAGCTGAACTACTCCTACCGCGGCGGCTGGGACGACCCGTCGAGCGGTTCGAAGAGTCCCGATGCGGTCACAGTCGACCTCAGCAAGTTCGATGCGAAGACCGTCGTCGGGGTGCTGCGCGGGGCACCGGAAACGCTCGGCATCAAGCCGGCCGACGTCGAAAGCAGCTATCTGATCTTCGAGCCGAGCACCGATCCGACCACGCCCGGCGCCCTGGATGTGTCGGTGTACGTCTCCAGTGACTTCGGCAGCGGCTACATCGAACTGGCCGGCGACGGCGCCGTGAAGCGGATCCACTATCCGAGCTGATGGCCGGGCGCGTGTTGCCGCCGAATATATCGGCGCGATACTATGGCGCGAGGTGTCGAAGCGTCGTAGCGGCTGAGCTGCAACCACGCCGCAACCAGGCCGCAACCAAGCTGCTGATTTGTAGGGAGGTGACTCGATGCTGGAGCTTGCCATCCTCGGGCTTCTGCTCGAGTCGCCGATGCATGGCTATGAGCTGCGCAAACGCCTCACCGGCCTGCTCGGCGCCTTCCGCGCCTTCTCATACGGGTCGCTCTATCCGGCGCTGCGCCGCATGCAAGCCGACGGCCTCATTGTCGAAGACTCCGCGCCGGACGGCGTTCCGAAAATGCGCCGCGCCCGCCGGGTCTATCGCCTGACCGAAGCGGGTAAACAGCGCTTCGCCGAGCTCGTCGCGGATACCGGTCCACAGAACTATTCCGACGACGGGTTCGGTGTTCATCTCGCATTCTTCAACCGCACGCCGGCCGAGGCCAGGATGCGGATCTTGGAGGGGCGCCGCCGCCAGGTGGAGGAACGCCGGGAAGGCCTGCGTGAAGCAGTGGCGCGGGCAAGTAGTTCGTTCGATCGGTACACCCGCCAGCTGCACCAGCTGGGGCTGGAGTCCAGCGAGCGCGAAGTGAAATGGCTCAACGAATTGATCGCGGCCGAACGGACGGCCCAGGGCCGAGCCGAACAGCCGTAGCAGTACCGAGTTAGTACGGAGAGGAAGAACGTCGTCAAATGACTGAGCACATCGGAGCCGCTTCGCCGGCGACATCCAACTCAGAGGTGCGGGTCGCAATTGTTGGTGTAGGCAACTGCGCGTCATCGCTGGTGCAGGGCGTGCAGTACTACCACGACGCCGACGAGAACGCGAACGTGCCCGGCCTGATGCATGTGCGGTTCGGCCCGTATCACGTTCGCGACGTGAAGTTCGTGGCGGCGTTCGACGTCGACGCCAAGAAGGTGGGCTTCGACCTCTCGGAGGCCATCTTCGCCTCGGAGAACAACACCATCAAGATCGCCGACGTGCCGCCGGCCAACGTCATCGTGCAGCGCGGCCCGACCCTCGACGGCATCGGCAAGTACTACGCGGACACCATCGAGGTGTCCGACGTCGAGCCGGTGGACGTGGTCAAGGTGCTCAAGGAAGCCAACGTCGACGTTCTCGTCTCCTATCTGCCCGTCGGCTCGGAAGAGGCCGACAAGTTCTACGCGCAGTGTGCGATCGATGCCGGCGTCGCGTTCGTCAACGCGCTGCCCGTGTTCATCGCGTCGGACCCGGTGTGGGCGAAGAAGTTCGAAGACGCCGGCGTGCCGATCGTCGGTGACGACATCAAGAGCCAGGTGGGCGCGACCATCACCCACCGCGTGATGGCCAAGCTGTTCGAGGACCGCGGCGTGCAACTCGACCGCACCATGCAGCTCAACGTCGGCGGCAACATGGACTTCCTCAACATGCTCGAGCGCGAGCGGCTGGAGTCCAAGAAGATCTCCAAGACCCAGGCCGTCACCTCCAACCTGCAGCGCGAGTTCAAGACCAAGGACGTGCACATCGGCCCGTCCGATCACGTCGGCTGGCTCGACGACCGCAAGTGGGCCTATGTGCGACTGGAGGGCCGCGCCTTCGGCGACGTGCCGCTGAACCTGGAGTACAAGCTCGAGGTGTGGGACTCACCGAACAGCGCCGGCGTCATCATCGACGCGGTCCGCGCGGCCAAGATCGCCAAGGACCGCGGCATCGGCGGCCCGGTGGTGGCCGCGTCGGCGTACCTGATGAAGAGCCCGCCGCAGCAGCTGCCCGACGACGTCGCTCGGGCGCAGCTCGAGGACTTCATCGAAGGCTAGATTCTTTCGCGTTGATGTGATGAATGGGCGGGGCCTCCGCTCCTCGTGTCCGTTCCGAGCGCGC
>NZ_PIZU01000069.1 GCF_002838065.1 Mycobacterium hubeiense
CACAAAACGAGGTGTGCACCAAACCCGGGATGCTTCAGCGCGCAAAGTCGCTCGGCGGCGGAGTCGTCGCCCAACGCCGCCACCAGCTGCACCTCCGCGCCGGCGCGGGCCGCCGCCACCGCCTGATTACCGCCTTTGCCGCCCGGGGCCGAGGACAGCGACGACGCGAGAATGGTCTGCCCGGGCCGCGGCAGCGCATCGACCTCAAACGTGAGGTCAACGTTGACACTCCCCACCACGCAGACCCGCGCCGCCATGCACTCAACGCTAAACCAGCGGAGGCTTTCGCAGCGAGACCTGACACGCGTCGAAACGCCAGGAACGCCTCCGATACGCTGGGCTAATGACTGTGCAAGCGACCCGGGAAGCAACCCAGGCGCCCGAGCTGCGTCAGCAGGTGCACGACGCCGCGCGGCGAGCTCGCGTGGCGGCCCGCACGCTGGGCACCCTGAGCACCGAAACCAAGAACCGGGCGCTGCATGCGGCCTCCGACGCCGTGCTCGCCCGCACCCACGAGATCCTGGCCGCCAACGCCGACGACATCGCCGCCGCACGCGATGCCGGCACTCCGGACGCCATGCTGGACCGGCTCGCGCTGAACCCGGCACGCATCGACGGCATCGCGCACGGGCTGCGCCAGGTGGCCGGCCTGCCCGATCCGATCGGTGAGGTGTTGCGCGGTCGCACGCTGCCCAACGGCCTGCAACTGCGCCAGCAGCGGGTGCCGCTCGGCGTGGTCGGCATCGTCTACGAGGGCCGGCCCAACGTCACCGTCGACGCGTTCGGGTTGACGCTCAAATCCGGCAATGCTGTTCTGCTGCGCGGGAGTTCGTCGGCCGCGCGCTCCAACGAGGCGTTGGTGGGCGCCCTGCGCACCGCGTTGCTCGGCGAGGGGCTGGAGCCCGACGCCGTACAACTGTTGCCCAGCCACGACCGCGCCAGCGTCACCCACCTGATCCAGGCGCGCGGGCTGGTCGACGTCGTCATCCCGCGCGGTGGGGCGGGCCTGATCGACGCGGTGGTGCGCGACGCGCAAGTGCCGACGATCGAGACGGGTGTCGGCAATTGCCATGTGTACGTTCACGAATCGGCCGATCTGGACGTCGCCGAGCGGATTCTGTTGAATTCCAAGACCCGTCGGCCGAGCGTCTGCAACGCCGCCGAATCGCTGTTGATCGACAAGGCGATCGCCGACGTCGCGGTGCCGCGGCTGACGAAAGCGCTGCAGGACGCGGGCGTCACGGTGCATACCGATCCGACGCCCGACGAGCTACGCGCCGAGTTCCTGTCGATGGACATCGCGCTGGCGGTGGTCGACGGCGTCGACGCCGCGATCGCGCACGTCAACGAGTACGGCACCGGGCACACCGAGGCCATCGTGACGACGAATCTTGCCGCCGCGCAACGGTTCACCGAGCAGGTGGATGCGGCAGCGGTGATGGTGAATGCGTCCACCGCGTTCACCGACGGCGAGCAGTTCGGGTTCGGCGCCGAGATCGGCATCTCCACCCAGAAGCTGCACGCCCGCGGCCCGATGGGCCTGCCCGAATTGACGTCAACCAAGTGGATTGTGTGGGGAGACGGCCACACCCGCCCGGCCTAACAGGAGCTAATACATTGAGCGTCCCCGCACGCCCGGCGCCGCTGTTCGCCGACATCGACGATGTCGCACGGCGCCTCGCCGAAACCGGATATCTGCCCGACACCGCAACGGCCACCGCGGTTTTCCTCGCCGACCGGCTGGGCAAACCGTTGTTGGTGGAGGGGCCTGCCGGTGTCGGTAAGACCGAGCTGGCCCGCGCGGTGGCCCAGGCCACCGGTTCCGGGCTGGTGCGGCTGCAGTGCTACGAGGGCGTCGACGAGGCCCGCGCGCTGTACGAGTGGAACCACGCCAAGCAGATCCTGCGCATTCAGGCCGGATCCGGCGACTGGGACCAGACCAAGACCGACGTGTTCAGCGAAGAGTTCCTGCTGACCCGGCCGCTGCTGACGGCGATCCGGCGCACCGAGCCCACCGTGCTGCTGGTCGACGAGACCGACAAGGCCGACATCGAGATCGAGGGTCTGCTGCTCGAGGTGCTGTCCGACTTCGCCGTCACCGTGCCGGAATTGGGCACGATCGTCGCCGAGCGCGCCCCGTTCGTCGTACTCACCTCCAACGCCACCCGGGAGCTGTCCGAAGCGCTCAAGCGGCGCTGCCTGTTCCTGCACATCGACTTTCCCGATCCGGATCTGGAACGACGCATCCTGCTGTCGCGGGTCCCCGAACTGCCCGCGCATCTGGCCGACGAGCTGGTCCGCATCATCGGCGTGCTGCGCGGTATGCAGCTCAAGAAGCTGCCGTCGGTGGCCGAGACCATCGACTGGGGGCGCACCATCCTGGCGCTGGGTCTGGACACCATCGACGACGCGACGATCGCCGCCACGCTGGGCGTGGTGCTCAAACACCAGTCCGATCAAGTGCGCGCCAGCGGGGAGCTGAGGCTCAACTGATGGCCGCCCGCCGCGTTCGACCGCCCCAGCCGCTGGCCCCGCACGGGCTGCCGGGCCACCTGGTGGAGTTCGTCGAAGCGCTGCGCGCACAAGGTATTTCGGTCGGTCCGTCGGAAACGGTCGACGCCGGCCGGGTGATGTCGGTGCTCGGACTGGGCGACCGCGAGGTGCTACGTGAGGGCATCGCGTGCGCGGTGCTGCGCCGCCCCGACCACCGCGACACCTACGACGCGATGTTCGACCTGTGGTTCCCGGCAGCGCTGGGGGCGCGCACGGTGCTGCCCGACGACGGCCTCGACGACGACGCCGAGCGCGACGAACACGGCCTGCCGCCCGAAGACGTCGAGGCGATGCGGGCCGCGCTGCTGGACCTGTTGAGCGACAACGAGGATCTGGCCAATCTGGACGAGCGGCTGGCCGCGATGATCGCCCAGATCGTGGAGGCCTACGGCCGCTACAACTCCAGCCGCGGCCCGTCGTATTCGTCGTATCAGGCGCTCAAGGCGATGAACCTCGACGACCTGGAGGGCCGGCTGCTGGCCGGGCTGCTGGCGCCGTATGGCGACGAGCCCACACCGACCCAGGAGCAGATCGCCAAGGCGATTGCGGCGCAACGGATCTCACAGCTGCGCAAGATGGTGGAAGGTGAGACCAAGCGCCGCACCGCCGAGCAGCTGGGCCGTGACCACGTGCAGATGTACGGCGTGCCGCAGCTCGCCGAGAACGTCGAGTTCCTGCGGGCATCCGGTGAGCAGCTGTGCCAGATGCGACGGGTGGTGGCGCCGCTGGCGCGCACCCTGGCCACCCGGCTGGCCGCGCGCCGACGCCGGTCGCGGGCCGGCGAGATCGATCTGCGCAAGACGCTGCGCAAGTCCATGTCCACCGGGGGCGTGCCGATCGACGTGGTGCTGAAGAAGCCGCATCCGGCCCGGCCCGAACTGGTGGTGCTGTGCGATGTGTCCGGTTCGGTGGCCGGCTTCAGCCATTTCACCCTGCTGTTGGTGCACGCGCTGCGTCAGCAGTTCTCCCGGGTTCGGGTGTTCGCCTTCATCGACACCACCGACGAGGTCACCGAACTATTCGGACCCGACGCCGATTTGGCCGTCGCCGTGCAGCGCATCACCCGCGAGGCCGGCGTGTACACCCGCGACGGGCACTCCGACTACGGCAATGCATTCGTGTCATTCCTGGAGAAGTGGCCGAATGTGCTGTCGCCGCGCAGCTCGCTGCTGGTGCTCGGCGACGGGCGCAACAACTACCGCAACCCCGAAACCGAACTGCTGGCCCACATGGTGAACGCCAGCCGGCACGCGCACTGGCTCAACCCGGAGCCCAGGCATCTGTGGGGCAGCGGCGACTCCGCGGTGCCGCGCTACCAAGAGGTCATCACCATGCACGAATGCCGGTCGGCCAAGCAGCTGGCCACGGTGATCGACCAGCTGCTGCCCGTCTGAGCGCACCCGCCCCTCCCGTAAGCTGGCTATTCGTGACTTCTCGGCGCAGGCTCGGCGTGATGGGTGGGACATTCGACCCCATCCATAACGGCCACCTGGTCGCCGCCAGCGAGGTCGCCGACCTGTTCGCGCTCGACGAGGTGGTGTTCGTGCCCACCGGGCAGCCGTGGCAGAAGCACCACCGCCACGTCACACCCGCCGAGGACCGCTACTTGATGACGGTCATCGCCACCGCATCCAACCCGCGGTTCTCCGTCAGCCGCGTCGACATCGACCGCGGCGGGCCCACCTACACCAAGGACACCCTGCGCGATCTCCGGGCGCTCAACCCCGACGCCGAGCTGTACTTCATCACCGGTGCGGACGCGCTGGCGTCGATCCTGTCCTGGCAGAACTGGGAGGAAATGTTCTCGATCGCCAAATTCGTCGGCGTCAGCAGGCCCGGCTACGACCTGGACGGCAGCCACATCTCGGATGCCCTCAAGGAACTGCCCGACGACGCGCTGACGCTGGTCGAGGTGCCGGCGCTGGCGATCTCGTCGACAGACTGCCGCAAGCGCGCCGAGGAGAACCGGCCGATCTGGTATCTGGTGCCCGACGGCGTCGTGCAGTACGTGGCCAAGCGCGGGCTGTACCGGGCACCCGCGATGACGCAGGAGCAGCGATGACGGCCTCCGACGAAGCCCTGCAGATGGCGACCGTGGCCGCACGGGCCGCCTCGGCCAAGCTCGCCGACGATGTGGTGGTCATCGACGTGTCGCAGCAACTGGTCATCACCGACTGCTTCGTCATCGCCTCGGCGTCCAATGAGCGCCAGGTCAGCGCCATCGTCGACGAGGTGGAGGAGAAGATGCGGTTGGCGGGTTACAAACCGGCCCGCCGCGAAGGCACCCGGGAAGGCCGCTGGGTGCTGCTGGATTTCGTCGACATCGTCGTGCACATCCAGCATCAGGACGAACGCAACTTCTACGCGCTGGACCGGCTGTGGCGGGATTGCCCGACCGTCCCCGTCGAACTGGACGGCCAGACATGAGGATCCGCAAGCTCGTCATGCTGCGGCACGGCCAGACCGAGTACAACGCCGGCAGCCGCATGCAGGGCCAACTCGACACCGAGCTCAGCGATCTGGGCCGCGACCAGGCCGCGGCCGCCGCAGAGGTACTCGCGAAACGGCAGCCGTTGGTCATCGTGTCGTCGGATCTGCGCCGGGCGCTGGATACCGCGGTGGTGCTGGGCGAGCGGTCCGGGTTGCCGGTGCTGGTCGATACCCGTTTGCGTGAAACGCATCTCGGCGACTGGCAGGGCATGACCCACCTCGAGGTGGACGCGGCCGCACCGGGGGCGCGGCTGGCGTGGCGTGAGGACGCGCGCTGGGCGCCGCACGGCGGTGAGAGCCGGGTCGACGTCGCGGCGCGCAGCATGCCGCTGATGGCAGAACTCGTTGCCGAGCAGACCGAATGGGGCCTCGACGAACCCGACCGGCCGGTGGTGCTGGTCGCACACGGCGGGCTGATCGCGGCGCTCACGGCGGCGTTGTTGAAGCTGCCGGTCGACAACTGGCCGGCGTTGGGCGGCATGGGAAATGCCAGCTGGGTGCAGCTGTCCGGGCACAGCGATAACGACGCCGGTCTCGACGACATCCGGTGGCGCCTGGACGTGTGGAACGCCTCGGCACAGGTGGCCAACGATGTCCTCTAAGAAGGTGCTGCTGGTCTTCGCCGACTCGCTGGCCTACTACGGCCCGACCGGCGGCCTGCCCTCCGACGATCCCCGCATCTGGCCCAATGTCGTTGCCAGACACNCGGCGACCCAGGACCCGCGGGCGTGGGCAGCGCTGCCGCGGGCCGGCGCGGTGATCTTCGCGACCGGCGGTATGGATTCGCTGCCCTCGCCGCTGCCGACCGCGTTGCGCGAACTCATCCGCTATGTGCGGCCGCCATGGTTGCGGCGCTGGGTGCGCGACGGCTACGGGTGGGTGCAGCCGCGCTTATCGCCGGTCGCCAGGTCTGCGCTGCCGCCGCATCTGAGTGCGGAATATCTGGAGATGACGCGCGGGGCAATTGATTTCAATCGACCGGGCATCCCGATCGTGGCGTCGCTGCCGTCGGTGCACATCGCCGAAACCTACGGGAAGGCCCACCACGGCCGCCTTGGCACGGTGAAGGCCATCACCGAATGGGCGCAGCAGCATGACATTCCGCTGGTCGATCTCAAGTCCGCGGTCGCCGACCATGTGATGAACGGGCGCGGGAATCCCGACGGCATCCACTGGAATTTCGAAGCCCATCAGGCGGTCGCCGACCTGATGATCAAGGGTCTCGCCGAAGCCGGTGTGTACCCAGAAGATTCGCGCGGCTAGTCATGGCTGTCATCGTCGTCACTGACTCGTCGTCGCGGCTGCATCCCGACGACCTGGCGCGGTGGGGGATTCGTCAGATCCCGCTGCACGTTCTGCTCGACGGTGTGGATTATCGCGATGGCGTCGACGATATGCCCGTCGACGTCCACGACCGCCATGCCACCACCTCCGGCGCGACCCCCACCGAACTGGCCGACGCCTATCGAGATGCGCTGCGCGCCAGCGGCGGTGACGGCGTGGTCGCCGTGCACCTCTCAGCGGCGCTGTCGAGCACCTACAGCTCCGCGGTGCAGGCGGCACGCGAGTTCGGCCCGGCGGTGCGGGTTATCAACTCCAGGTCGGCGGCCATGGGCGTCGGATTCGTCACGCTGGCCGCCGCGCAGGCCGCCGCGCAGGGCGCCGATGTGAACGCCGTTGAGGCGGCAGCCCGTTCGGCGGTACCGCGGGGGCACGCATTCATCGTCGTCCACCGTCTGGGCAATCTGCGCCGCAGCGGACGGGTCGGCCGGGGCGCGTCGTGGCTGGGCACCGCCCTGTCGCTGAAACCGCTGCTGTGCCTCGACGTCGACGGCCGGCTGGTGCTCGACCAGCGAATCCGCACCGCCACCAAAGCCCATGCGGCGATGATCGATCGGGTTGTCGAGGTGGTCGGCGAGGGGCATGCAACGCTCGCCGTGCACCACGTCGAAAACCGTGACGCCGCCGACGAAGTGGCGAAACTTCTCACCGAACGGCTACCGCACGTCGACCCACCGACGGTATCGGATATGGGTGCGGTGCTCGCCGTGCACGTGGGTGCCGGCGCGGTTGGTGTGGCCGTTTCGCTTTCCGACTAGTCACACCGGCGGATCAATTGGTATCTGCCGCTGACGCGCTCGGTGAGTTCCGTCTGCGCAAGAACCAGCCGACACCCCACAGCGCGAGGTATGCGGTGAAGGCCCACCTGAAAATCTCCCGGAACGTACCGTAGTCGGCCCGTACGAACGCCAGCACCGCGAGCACCAGAAGGGCTGCGCCCAATATCATCTCGACCAAACCAAACGGTTTGGAGAGGAGAGCATCCTCGCGGACAGTCTTGCGGTGACGGACCTTCCAGGCCCCACTTGCGATCCACAACACGCCCAGTACGACACCTGCAACGGCGATGAACATATCCATGGCGGTCACACCGGGAAGCAGATGTCGAAGATGCACATGGTGCCGCTCGGGCCTGGAGGAGGTGGGGGAGGCGGAGGAGGCGGCGCTGCTGGGCCGGGGTCGATCAGTGGACCGCCTTGCGGTGTGAGGTCTGTTCCAGCGCCCGGGGTCAGGTCTACCGAACCGTTCTCGGGAACGCCTGGGAGAAGGTCGACCTGACCGGGACCTTTACCGAACGGGCTCCTTCCGCCGCCTCCCGGGTTGCCCCACCCACAGAAATTCGGGTCTGTGACGTCGTTAGAGCACGGTATGTCCGCGGGCGCGGGCGCGACTTGGGCGTCCGCCGAGCCGGCTCCGGCAAGTGCCAGACCCCCAAGTGCCAGCATTGCGACTGGTACGGCCATGAAGGCGCGTGCGGCCATGTCGAGATCCTCCTTGCGTAAGCTGCTCTTGCCGCTCATGTGCGCAACTTTGGCAAGTCGGTCACCTCGAGGCACGAGTAGTTGCTACTCGTTTTCGTTGCTTCTGCCGGTAGCACCTGGAGCCTGCATCTTCACCAGCTCGTCGCGGTTGGCTGCACCGGTCTTCGCCATCGCGCGGTAGATATGGCCCTCGACCGTGCGAACCGAAACGCTCAGCCGTGCGGCCACGGCCCGGTTGGTCAGGCCCTCGGCGATCAACGCGACGATTTCGCTTTCCCGAGTCGTCAACTGCTCCGGCTTCGGCATCGCGTCCAGCGCAGACGTCGTCGCGCCGCCGCACTGCGTCGCCAAGGATTCCGCACGCGTCGCACACAGATACATCGACGCGCGGACGCCGGCGTGGTGGAATGCCGACGCCGCATGTGCCGCGGCATCGGCTGCGGCAACGATGTCACCCATGCGCTCGAACTCCTGGGACACCGCGGCAAGTTCGGCGCCGTCACCGTCATGCAGAGCCGCGGCAAACCGCGTCGCGATCCCCGCGCGCGGGCCTTCGACGATCGCGGCGAGTTCTCGCAGGCGTGGGGCGCACGAGCGGTCACCGAATTGGGTGGCAGTCTGTAGACAGAGCACCTCGGCCGCGAATTGCCCATTTCCCCTGGCTGTTTCGGCCGCGCTCAGGACGGTGGCGACGGCCCGTTCGACGGCGCGTTGCGCGGCGGCAACCCACGCCCGGGCCAGCTGCAACTCGTAGTCCACGACGCGCCAACTCGGATGACGATGCTCCTCGGCGGTGCCCAGAGCATTTAGGGCGTCGTCCGTCGAGCCCCGCATCGCCAGCGCCGTCGAATGGGCAATCTCGTATCGATACCCGTAGCCACTCGCATTGTTGGAGGCGAACATCAACCTGCCGACAGGTTCGAGCAATGAGCACGCGGCGTCGAGACGGCCGGCGCCGAGGGCGGCTCGACCCGCCACACCGTTCCGCAGCACTTGGGCGGCGCCGGGCAGTTCGGCAGACAGGTGATGCAGCCGATCCGCGACCTCGGCGGCTTCATGCACTCGGCCGGCCTGCAGAAGGGCGCCGACGTGACCGTCGGCGATGACGAAGCGCATGTATCCGGCATCGAATGAACGCTCAACCAACTCGTATCCGGCGCGTGCGGCTGCCACGGCTTTGTCGGTGCGACCCGCGTCGCCGGACGCGACGGCGACCGCCCAGGCTGTTATCCCGCCCACGAACTCGGGAAGCTGTTCGAGAACAAGGTCTTTGGATGATTCCCTTGCCGCTTGTGGTTTGCCCATCGCAGTCCAGTACTCGGTGCGAAACGCGTCGACACAGCGGCGGGCCACCCCAGACGCCATGGTCTGCGAGGCGTCGTCGACAAACTCTTTCGCCGCGGCGGGATCGGCCAGCAGCCACAATTTGTTGTGGGCACGCAGGAAGGCCACCTGTCCGCGGCCGGCATCGGTGAGGTCGGTGGTGGGGACATCGGCGAACACGGTGTCCGCCTCTTCGCCACGACTGAGCCACGACAATGCAAGTGCCTGTACGAGATTGGCCTCTGCCCCAGCGCCGGCGGCGATCGCAGCCTTTGCCAGTCGGGCGGCCAAACGTAGATCGGCAAGCCACACGGCGCCTCGGGCCGCCCGGACCAGCAGATCCTGATCGGGCTCGAGGTCGGATTCGATGCTCAACGCCGCGCGCCGCACGAGCGTTTGCATATCGTCCGCACCGCCGGACTTGGCGAGTTCGATGGCGGCCAGTCCGCGCAGGTGCCGCAGCCTCGCTTCAGTTGCGTGTTTCCTGCGCACTTCGCCGTAGAGCGGATGGGCCAAGCGCACGTAGATCCGATCGTCGACGGTGTCGAGGGTGATGAGGCCACGTCGGTCGGCGTCCTCGATCCCGGCTGGATCGGTGATGCGGGTGAGTGCTGCGAGTTCCATTGGCTCACCGACCGCGACGGCGTCGATCACGTCGCGCACTGAGCTTGGGAGCACTGCCACCCGTGCCTCGATCATCTCGACCAGGCTGGGCGGGACGACGGGATCGCCGGTCCACTGCCATTCGCCGCGCAGCTTCGCCAGCCGTCCGTCGGCGAGCTCTTGCTCGACGATGTTGCACAGGTACAGCACGTTGCCACGGGTGAGGCTCCACAGGCGGCTCACGGCGTCGAGGTGTACGTGTCCGCCGAGCGTCGCCGCCAGTAACGCCGTGGTGTCCTCGCGGGAGAGGGGTTGCAAGGTCAGTTGGGCGAACTTCTCGCTGTTCCAGATCTCTTGTATCGCTGCGGGTATGGGTTCACCGTCACGAACCGTCATCACCACCTTTGCGGCGCGACGTGCGATGATCTGGTGCACCACGAACGTCGACAAGTCATCCAGAAGGTGCACGTCGTCGACTCCAACCACCACCCCGTGCGCTCGGGCTGTCGAGGTGAGCGAGTCGATGACGCTGCGGACCAGCTGGAGGGTGTCGGTGGTGTCTGGCCCAATCCACTCCGCGAACGCCCCCGCGGGCAGATTTTGTGACTGCGCGGTGCCAACCGCCCACCTGGTTTGAAGCCCACGCGAGGCGGCGGCCTTGAGTGCTTCGCGAGCGACGCGGCTCTTGCCGACGCCGGCCGCTCCGCAAATGACGATCCCTGCGAGATCGGGATCTGCCAACACCGCGCCGATCAACCGCATCTGTTGCGAACGACCGGTCAGCGGCCAGGTCAAGCGCATGGCCAAATCGTAAGGGCTGGACCACGGCAGGTGCAGGGCAAACAACCTCGGCCGGGCGGCCTTCGACGACTAGCGGCCTTGCAGAGCGTCCAATGCCACAGCCATCGCTGCCGCGACGCGAAAGTCGAGCCGGTGCCTGGGCACGGTGAGGGCGTAGTGGTCCTGGATCGACTTCCTTCGCTCGACCATGAGCACCGGCTGCCCGCTCTCCTCATCGATGAAAGTCGAAGTGGAATACGAAGGGGATCGGAATATCTCCGAGGCTTGGGATGAGCTGCCATACGCGGCGCAGCACCGCGACCGTGAGTCTGTGCTCAGTACCGTATGCATCGATGGCGCCCGTGGTGAGATGCCAGCTGGACCGTATAAGACTCTTGCCGAAATCCTTCTTGAACGACACGATCGGCGCGCCATTTGGGTCGGTCACGTCGTACCCCGCATTCAGGTCGATTACGTTGCGGGCCTTGAACGCGAACAGCGGTGGCTTGCGTGTTCGTCGCCGACGAACGTCACCTTCGCCTTCAGCGCCATCGGCGACTGCTCAGCGAACGCCGGCGTCTGCCCCTCGGTCCCGTCCGGATTGGCGGCGAGCACTTCGTACTGGTTCACCATCAGCGTGACCAGCTGCCGGATGAAGAAGGTCGGCACTACACATCCTGCGATGACTCGTCATACCCCTACCCGCCAAGGCGTTTCGCCGCGTTGCGCCCCGATCTGGAATCAAGGCGGCCATCGAGTACCGCGCCTAGCCGCTCGAGACTGCTCGGCCCGGGCCCGCGCGATGCGTAGCCATCAAGTGCGCGTCGGATGTACTCGTCAGGCGCCAAAAACATACCCGGCCGAGCCGGAAGGTGTTGCAGCGATTGGCCCCATTGCGACGAGAAGAACCGAGCCACGAGATCGACGCTGGATCCTTCCATGCCACGCAGTCGCCGGATGACCACGACCAGGCTGCCGACTCCGCTCGGGGTAACCACAAACTCCACGTCCTGAAAGGTAGATGGCCCGGAGACGTCGTGCGCCCGGTATTGCTTCCATACGATTCGTTGCGGAGGCTCAACCACCTTCAGCACGCATGTGACGCGAAAGCCGCGGGAGAACACGCGGCCAAGACGACTCGCCGGTCGGGTTCCATACGTTTTGACGTACTGCGCTCCGACGGTGGCAAGTCGCCGGCCCGGCGGTCGAACTGATAACAATTCACGTTCCCACTGCAGATGGCGCTCGAAGTCGGCAACATGCTCAAACACGACTGCCGGCGGCGCTGACGTGATGAGTCTCTGTTCCCAGACTTCGGGTCCGAGCTGGTTGATCTCGACCGACATGGTTCATTCGCTTCCGGCGGAAGTCGCCGGGGACGACGGCGGCGAGTCCAGGATGCGGCGGCACTCGAACGCGACAACACCCAGCGCGGCGAAGAACACCCCGATGAATAGGCTGCGCGCAACGCCAGTTTCGCCGTCGAGGAACTTGGCGATCCCGAAAACAAGATTCCCGACGCCGACGGCCACACAGGCCCAGCCCGTACTGGTGTAACTTTGCCGAAATCTTGCCAGAACCTCCTTGCGGCTCATCGATCCGGTGGGCATCCATCCATCGCGCAGCCTGCCGGCCCGATTCGGCTCCCACAACGCAAAAAGCACGAGCAGGACGGCCATCAAGGTATAGGTCCACATTGGCGGCGCCCACGCAAAGAACGCGAGCAGCATGACCGCCAGTGAGATGTACACCGCGGTCCGCAAAGTTCCAGTCGCTCCCATAGTGCTGTACATATTTGCTCCCGCTGTGCGGGCGGCACACGAGTAGCGGCTACTCGAATCTCGGCAAAACGAGTACCAACTACTCACGACAGGGGGTGGTCGGCTGCGTACGTTGATCGATTGCGAGCCGTTCCAATTACCGGAGGAGGACTCATGCGGGCGATCCACCGATGCGCCGTTCTCGCTGCGGTGCTGGTGCCCGCGGTCAGCGCCTGTGGCGGTGACGGTAAAGGCGCCGACGACCTGCCGAGCCCCGAACGTGAGATCCGAACCGCCATCGACGACTTCTATCGCGCCCAGGAGGGCGACTTCGGTCTCTACAAGTCGGCCGTGTGTGAAGAGGAGGTCGTGGATCGGTTCCCGGAGGGGACCACTGATAGCGAGTTCGCTAAAGAGGCGCGGGCGGCCGTCGAACAGGACGGACGTTTCATCGTCGACTGGTTCGACGAGGTGAAGGTCGCTGGGGATACGGCCGAGGTCAGCTTTACCGGCCACGCCCTCGGTGGTTTTGCTCCCAATATCGGCGAGCAACGCAAGACAGCCAAGGTTGTCCTGGTGGACGGCAAGTGGAAGGTCTGCGGCTTCCCCGATGACGACGCAGCCACCAAGCGCAAGTTTGCGCAGGCTACCGACACGGCAGCCGTCCAGGAAACGCTTGTGGATTACGTCAATGCCGTCGGCAGCGGAGATCGGTCTGCGGCGGCGTTTCTGACGTCGAACGAATGCCTCAAGGTGTTCGCCGCGACCGTCGACGCTCTCGAGGCGGCCTTCCAAGGCACTGCGGTCACCTCCGTCGAAGAGATCACCGTCAATGACGATGCGGCCAAGGCCAAATTCATGGTGGGAACAAGCAACACCTCCGCACCAGGTGGCGCGGCCCTGCTGCGCGAGGACGGCACCTGGCACGTATGCATGCTCGACCTCATCGGCCCGCCGATCCCGAAGGCATGAGTGCAATGACCGTTCTCATTGCTGCCGCCCGGCGCGCCGCTGGCCGCGCGCTGTCGGTTGCCGCGATTGTGATCCTTGCGCTGGGATGCTCGCGGCCTGCCGACACGACGGTGAGGTCGGAGGCGCCGTCGACGGTGGCCGGGCTTGCCGTGACCGACGGTCCGAGCGGGCCACGTGAAGGAGTTCCCGTCGCGAAGATTGAGGTTCAAGGCGGCACCGACGCCGAGGCCGACGTGTTGGCGATCAACGCAATCGCTGACATCGAAGAATATTGGCGCACTGAGTATCCCACCGTATTCAGGGAGGAGTTCGTGCCGGTCGCGGGCCATGCGTCGTTCGACTCGACCACGCCCGGCGCGGAACTGTGCAGTATGCCCGTCGAGGGATTCATGAACGCCTTCTATAGTCACAACGCGCAGGATCTTGGTTGCGCTACAGAAGAATTGATTGCGTGGGACCGCGGCGCGCTGCTGCCAACGTTGATCGACCGGTTGTCGGCGATGGCTCCCGTTGCCATCCTCGCCCACGAATATGGCCATGCCATTCAACGGAAGTCGTTGTTGGTCAACGACTCGACGCCGACAATCGTGCAGGAGCAGCAGGCCGACTGCTTTGCCGGTGCCTTCATGCGTCATGTGGCCGAAGGCGAGGCTGAGCACTTCACGCTGAATACATCCGACGGGCTTTCGGTTGTGCTGGCCACCATTCTGGCGGTCCGCGACCCTGTCGAACTTGCGAACATCGAACTCGGAGCAGCCGAACACGGATCGGGATTCGAACGGGTGGCCGCATTCCAGATGGGTTTTACCGACGGTGCCAGTGCCTGCCCGAAGATCAGCATGGACGAGATCGAGCAACGCCGCGGCGATCTGCCCCAGATCTTCACAACCCTCGATGACGTCGGCGAGATACCCATCACCGAGGATTCGGTGCGAGCGGTCGTCACGTCCCTCAATACCTTCTTCGAGCTGCCTCAGTCACCAAAGGTCTACTACACCGGAGCCGACCAAAACTGCACCGACGCGCGCGAGAGGTTGTCCCGGTCTTCGTGGAATTTGAGGTGGCGGT
>NZ_PIZU01000007.1 GCF_002838065.1 Mycobacterium hubeiense
GGCGCGAAACCATTTCGATACAGCCCGCTGAGCGCGACCAGCTACGCCGAAATCGCTGGCTAGAGCCGCTGGAGCGCGAATGTCCAGAACTGCGTGCCGGGCGGGCCGTTGAAGCAGCCCACGTCATAGACCGACTCGATAGTCCCGGCCAGCGTGACCTCATCCCACGAGTACGTGTCGCGGGTCGGCATGTTGTAGCCGGGGCAGCGCAGCCCGTCGGGCACGTCGACGGTGAACGTGTAGCGGCCGTTGGCCAGATGCGCCTTGGCGTCGTATTCGTAGTAGAACTTCAGCCGCGGTATCCCGCTGACGTCGATGCAGTCGAGAGACTTCTCCGGAATGCACGCCGAGATGAACCAGACCCACGAGGCCTGGGTGTACCGGTTGGTGAGCAGGTCATAGTTCCCCAGGGCCATCATGGCGTGGGCCGGCGGGGCAAATATCGCCGCGGCCAGCGACAGTGCGGCGCTCATCACCGCGGCCAACACGGACTTCACGGTCGTCCCTCCGTCCTTCTCCCCGACGGGTGCCTATCAAACCACTCCGACGGCCGGGTTTGGCCCTAATCGATGACAGCCATCTCTTTACGTTCGGTGATGGGCCGCGCAAGTTCCTGCTCGTCGCAGATGCGCTGCAGCTTGTCCAGCGTCTCGTCCAGCCCGGGCCCGAGCCGCTTGCCCGGCGTGAAGGTGGCGGGCAGGTGCTGCATGCCCTGGATCACGCCGATGGTCTCGTAGTGCACGGTGCCCTCGGGGTCGCACACGTAGTCGGGCATCCGGTCCAGCACTGCGGTCAGCATCGACTTGAACACCGTGCGCGCGACGTTGGAGCCGACGCAGCGGTGCACGCCGATGCCGAAGCTGAAGTGCCGGTTGCCTTTACGATCGAGGATCACCTCGTTGGGCTTCTCGAACACCGACGGATCGCGATTGGCCATCGCCCACGACAGCCACAGCCGTTCGTATTGCTTGAATTGCTGACCCTCGACCTCGACGTCCTCGGAGAACGTCCGGCCGTCGCCCGGCGCCGGCGTGAAGAACCGCAGAAACTCCTCGGTGGCCGGATGTAGCAGCGTGTCGCGCTCCCGGCTGAGCCGCTCACGTTCGTCTGGATGCTCGCCGAGCCACTCCAGCGCGTGCGCGGTCAATGCCGTGGTGGTGTCGAATCCGCCGCCGATGATCAGGCCGAGATTGCCCAGGATCTCCATGTCTGGCGCCGGCTCGCCGTCAATTCGCAACTGCAGCAACGCATTGACCAGACCCGGTCGCGGGTTTTCCCGGATCGCCATCATGTTGTTGATGAGGTCGATGCCCATTTCGCGGTGCTGCTCGTTGATTTTCTCCCGATTGGGGGAGTGCTCAGGGGTGTAGACAGACGCATGTGTCGGCTCGCTGTAGAGATTCCACTTCTTGAGCTCGATACCCATCATCGCGAGCGTGAACACCGCGGGCACCACGTTGGCCAGATGGTCGACGAAGTCGATCTGCCCGGTCTCAATGTGTTCGTCGAGGGCCGCCCTGGTGATCTCGTCGACGAACGGCTCCCACCGCTTGATCGCCGCGGGCGACAGATACGGGTTCAGCGCACCGCGGTAGATGCTGTGCTCTGGTTCGTCCATCTCCAGGATGCCCCCGCGAACGACGGTGGCGCGACTGGCTTTCGGGATGGTGATGCCCTGATACGGCGTCTCCCCGGTGATGTCGTGATGGTTGGACACCGCCGGGCAGCGGGCGAGCTCGAAGACTTCCTTGCTGCCGGCGGCGACCCAGTGCCCGCCATAGGTGTCGGTCCACGCCACCGGACACCTGGCGTGCATCTCCTCGGTGATCTTCTCGAACTGCAGCCGGTACTCAGGCGTGTGCCGGTCGAAGTGATACCGATTCTTCTTACGATCGCTGTCGGCAACGCTCAACGTGTTGTCTCCCTGCGCTTTTCGATGCTCAAGTCACTCTTCGATCGAGATGGCCTGCTCCGGGCACGACTGCACGGCCTCGCGCACGGCATCTTCCTGGTCTGGCGGAACCACTTCGTTCACGGGCGACGACGTGCCGTCGATGTCGCTGAGCTCGAAGGCATCCGGGGCGATCATCGAGCACAGCGTGTGACCCTGGCAGCGTCCCGAATCGACGAAAACCTTCATGGGTTCCTCCGGATCAGATATGGAAGTCGTACCACTTGAGGTAGCCGCCGGCGTCCACCCGCACCTGCATGCCGGTGACGTAGCGCGCCTCATCCGAAGCCAGCCACAGCACCGCGTTGCTGATGTCGACGGGCTCGATCCACGGCACCTTCATGGCCTGCTGCACATAGAACACCGGCTCGGCGTCGGCCTGTGTGGGGTGCTCCAGGTCGGGACGGAACGAGCGGTACATCGGCTCGCTCTGCAGCATGTCGGTGTTGCAGTTGGTCGGGTGTACCACGTTGGCGCGGATGCCACGCGGCGCCAGCTCAGTCGCCAGGTCGTGCACGTAGGCCGACAGCGCGCGCTTGGAATGCACATACGCCATACCGCCCGGGTCATTGCCCGGGTTGGCCTTCTGGTGCGTATCCATCAGCGCCGCAGTCGATCCCGTCGCGACGATGGCCGCTCCCTCGGACAGATGCGGCAGCGCGACGTTGATCGCGTTGAGCGTGCCGACCAGGTTGGTGTTGATCACATCGACCCACGCCTGCAGCGGCGGTTGCCCCTTCATACCCGCGACGCCGGCCTGGGCCACCACAATGTCCAGATGGCCGAATTCGGCCAGCCCGCGCTCCAGCGCCTCGCGCAGCTGGGCCGCCTCGCGCACGTCGGCCTGCGCGGTGACGATGCTGCGGCCGGTCTTCTCGACGAGTTTGGCCGTCTCCTCGAGATCCTCCGGCTTGGCCATCGGGTAGCCGATCGTCTCGATGTCCTGACACAGATCCACCGCGATGATGTCGGCGCCTTCCTCGGCCAGCCGCACCGCGTGGCTGCGTCCCTGCCCGCGCGCCGCACCGGTGACGAATGCGACCTTGCCTTGTACGCGTCCCACTGGAATGTCCTTTCCTATAACTGATTAGGTGTTGCGGCCGCCGTTGACGCCCAAAATCTGACCGGTGATGTAGCCGGCCTCCTCGGAGACCAGGAATGCGCATGCTGCGGCGATGTCCTCGGGCTTACCCATGCGGCGGACAGGCGTCGCCTCGATCGTCTTCTCGATGTCGCCGAGGTAGCCCTTCTCCGCGGCGGCCCGCAGCATCGGGGTGTCGATGAACCCCGGCGGCACCGCGTTGACGGTGATTCCGGCCGGGCCGTACTCCAGTGCCAGCGTCTTGGTCAAACCGTTCACCGCCGACTTGGCCGCCACGTACGGCGACATATACGGCGCGCCGGAATGCGTGCTGGACGAGGAGATGTTGACGATGCGTCCCCAGCCGGCCTCCAGCATGTCGGGCAGCACCGCCTGAATGCAGTGGAAGACGCCGTTGAGGTTGACGTCGACGACCTTCTGCCATTGCTCGAAGGTGACGTCGGTGAAACGTTTGAAGCAGTCCATGCCCGCGGCGTTGACCAACACGGTGATCGGCCCCAGCTGTGCGCGGATGGCGTTGAGCGCGGCGTCGACCGCGGCGCGGTCGGTGACGTCGGCGGCATGGGCGTACTCGTCGTCGGACGGTTTGAGATCGATCGTCGCGACGTGGTACCCGTCGGCGCGAAGCCGCGCCGCTATCGCCTGGCCGATCCCGGAGCCGCCTCCGGTCACGACGGCATTCTTCACGTCCACGCCTTCCCGCCGAGCGCCGTGTCAAGCATCAAGAATCATCCTTCCGATTATGAGAACCGTACTCTCGGATCCCGCGGCACCGCAAGATCAGACGCGCATCGCACGAGACGTGTCGGTGGCGTTGCCAACCCTGTCAGGCCTTATGACTAGCCAATCTAGTTTTGCTTGTGTTCTCATCCTTCGAATGTAAGATTCGCCGAGGATGAGAATGAAGTTTCCGTCACACCGAAGGAGCATGGATGCGCAGAACGCCGACGTTATCGGGCGGTGAACAGACGGGAACGCAATCCGACACGTCTGAATCCAAGGCCGATCGGCGCATGCTCATCGACGGAAAGCTCGTCGACGCGCGGCAGGTGTTTGGATCCCTCAATCCCGCCACCGGCGCCGTCCTGGGCCACGCCCCGGACGCGACGGTGAGCGACGCCGAAGCGGCGATCGCGGCCGCGCGACGGGCCTTCGACTCCACCGACTGGTCGACGAACGTCGACTTGCGGATCTGCTGCCTCGAGCAGTTCCACCGCGCCCTCGTGGAGCATCGCGACGAACTGGCGCAACTGACCATCGATGAGGTCGGCGCCACGCCCGCGCTGTGCGCGGGCGCTCAGCTGGACCAGCCGATCGAGATCGTGCGCTACTACGCCGATCTGCTCAAGACGTATCCGTTGACCGAAGACCTCGGCAATATCGAGAGCCGCGGCATGCAGCACCACCGCTGGGTGGAAAAGGAAGCGGCCGGCGTCGTCGCAGCGATCATCGCGTACAACTACCCGAATCAGCTGGCGCTGGCCAAGCTGGCGCCTGCGCTGGCGGCCGGCTGCACCGTGGTGCTCAAGGCCGCGCCCGACACTCCGCTGGTCACCCTCGCGCTGGGGGAGCTCATCGCCGAGCACACCGACATCCCGCCGGGCGTGGTCAACGTGCTCAGCGGCGCCGACCCCGAGGTCGGTGCGGCGCTGACGACGAGCGCGGACGTGGACATGGTGACGTTCACCGGCTCCACCCCGACCGGACGCCGGATCATGGCGGCCGCCAGCGAGACGCTCAAGAAGGTGTTCCTCGAATTGGGCGGCAAGTCCGCGGCCATCGTGCTCGACGACGCCGACTTCGACACCGCGGCGTTGTTCAGCGCGTTCAGCATGGTGACGCACGCCGGCCAAGGCTGTGCGCTGACCTCGCGGCTACTGGTCCCGCGCAAGCACCACGACGAGATCGTGGAGAAGGTCAAGAACAACTTCGGCCTGGTACGCATGGGAAACCCAGCCGATCCGAAAACCTATATGGGCCCGCTCATCAGCGAGAAGCAACGCGACAAAGTCGACGGCATGGTGCAGCGCGCCGTCGCGGCGGGTGCGACGCTGGTGACCGGGGGCGAGAAGGTGGACCCCGGCTTCTTCTATACGCCGACGCTGCTGACCAACGTCGACCCCGATAGCGAGATCGCCCAGGAGGAGGTCTTCGGCCCGGTGCTGGTCGTCATCTCCTACGAGGACGACGACGACGCCGTCCGCATCGCCAACAATTCGATCTACGGATTGTCCGGGGCGATCTTCGGCGGCAACGACCGCGCCGTCGCCATGGCCCGGCGGATCCGCACCGGGACGTTCTCAATCAACGGCGGTAACTACTTCAGCCCCGACAGCCCGTTCGGCGGCTACAAACAATCGGGCATCGGCCGCGAGATGGGTGTACCGGGTTTGGAGGAGTTCTTGGAAACCAAGACGTTCGCCGAGGTGGTGGCATGACCAGACCACTCGAAGGTATCCGTGTCCTCGAAGTCGCCATGTACGGCTTCGTGCCGTCGGCCGGTGCGGTGTTGGGGGAGTGGGGCGCCGAGGTCATCAAGGTCGAACACGCGGTGACCGGTGACCCCCAGCGCGGTCTGCGGCAGACGGGCCCGCTGCGCGTCGAGGGCGACCCGAATCCCAACATCGAGCACGCCAACCGCGGCAAGCGCAGCATCGGCCTCGACATGTCCGTGCCCGAGGGCAAAGAAGTGCTGCTCGAATTGGCCCGGCGCTCAGACGTTTTCCTGACCAGTTTTCTGCCGGGGCATCGCCAGAAGTTCGGCATCGATGTCGACGACATCCGCGCGGTGAATCCCAAGATCATCTACGCGCGCGGCAGTGCGCTGGGGCCGCGGGGTAAGGAGTCGGTCAAGGGCGGCTACGACATGACCGCCTTCTGGTGTCGTGCGGGCACGGCCGCCACCATCACGCCGCCGGGCACCCCGGGCATGATCGGCCCGCCGGGCCCGGCGTACGGCGACACCATCTCCGGCACGAACCTCGCCGGCGGCATCGCGGCGGCGCTGTTGAAGCGCGAACGCACCGGCGAACCTTCGATTGTCGACGTCTCGCTGCTGGGTAGCGGGCTGTGGTCGATGGGTCACACCGTCGCGTTGACCAAGCATCTCGGCCAGCGCCTGGAGGCCTTCCCGCCGGGCGTGCACGGATCGCCGATCAACCCACTTGTCGGCCTGTACGAGACGGCGGACAACCGCTATATCTCGTTCGTGATGATGCAGCCGACCAAGTTCTGGGCGGATGTGTGCAGACACATGGATCTCGACGACCTCGCCGACGATCCCCGCTTCGCCACCGTCGAATCGATCGCCGAGAACACCCCGGCGGCCGTCGAGATCCTCACCGACGCGATGGCCAAGCGGCCGCTGGCCGAGTGGAGTGAACGGTTCGCGACGCTGGCCGGGCCGTGGGCGCCGGTGCAGGACACCCTGCAAGCCTGCGACGACGCACAGATTCGGGCCAACGAATATCTGGTGCAGGCAGGCGAATTGGAGTTGGTGGCCAACCCGGTCCAGTTCGACCTCGCCGCACCGCAGACCGGCCCGGCTCCAGGTTTCGCCGAGCAGACCGACGAGATTCTCACCGAACTCGGTCTGGACTGGGACCGCATCATCGAGCTCAAAACGGCTGGCGCCGTCACCTAGGACCGGAGACCTTATCAATGCCGCACGTCGCGTCCATCGGCACCTACCTGCCGTGTTGGGGAACCCCCGACCGGCGGGTGCCCGGTGATGACGAGGACGCCATCACCTTGGCGGTGGAGGCCGGCCGCGCGGCGCTGAGCTCGGGCGGATCGGTCGAACGGGTCGTGCTGGTCAGCCGCGACCTCCCCCTGCTGGAGAGCAGCAATGCGGCGGTGTTGTTGGCGGGTCTGGGCCTGGACCCCGAACTCGAGGTCGACGAACGGCTCGGCGGCGCGCCGGCGACGTTGGACGCCGTCAGCTCGGCGCGTCCGCGCACCCTGATCATCGGGGTGGACCTGGATCCGGCCGGTGCCGCCGCGATCCTGACCGCTGAAAGCGGGCTCGCGGTCCGTACCGCCGCCCGGGTGGCCCGCAGCCTGCCCGTCCGCACGCGCAGCGTCGGCGGCGTGGTGCACGACTACGGCGACCCGCGGCTGCTGCACGAGCGCGGCCTGATGGCCTCGTTGGCCGAGGCGTGGTTGGACACCCCGGTGCTGGTGGCCGGGGTCGATCACGACAAGGCAGCGCAGCTGTGCGTGGGCGAGCCTGCCCGTCTGCCGACGGTCGGAGCGAGTTCGAGCTTATTTGCCCTCGCAGCACTTGCGGAGTCCGATACCATCGGCCCCTTGGTTGCGGTCGAGCAGGCAAGTCTGTCAGGAATCACAGTTGCACGTGGCGAGGCTCAATTGCACCGACGAGAACGGGCGGCGCGCCCGATGCCCGACGGCGTGGTAACCCCCGGCGCTGAGTTGGCGATCTCGCTGGCGGCCTACGAGCGTGCGTTCGAAGCCAAAGTCCGTTGGGAGGCAGGCAAATACGCGGACAGTGACGAACTGGACTTCCCCCCGCGCTATCGTGTCGGAGGCGACTGCGCCCTGGCCACCGACTACGAGCTGGTGCCGCTGCCACGCACCGGCACGGTGTACACCGAAGTGACGGTGCAGATTCCGGTGCCCGGTCTGCGCACGCCCTACTCGCTGGTGATCGTCGAGCTCGACGGTGTGGGCGTGCGCGCACTGGTCAAGGTGACCGGCGCCGAGCCCGGCTCGGTGGACATCGGCGATCGCGGGCAGTTGGTGTTGCGCCGCATCGCGGTGCGCTCGGGTGTTCCCGATTACGGGTATGCCTTCGAGCCGGACGCCGACGGCGCCGCTCTCGAGGGGGCGGCGTGAGGCGGGTCGCCATCGTCGGCGCCGGCATGACGCCCTTCGCCGAACACTTCGCGCTCGGGATCAAAGACCTGTTGCCGATGGCCTTTGCGGAGTGCGCTGCGAGCGTCGACAAAGGACTGAACAAGGCCGATCTGGATGCCGCGTGGTTCGGGGCGATGGGAACCACCGACGGGTTCCCGTCGGGCATCCTCGCCGACACGCTCGGTCTGCAGGACCTGCCGGTCACCCACATCGAGAACTCCTGCGCCACCGGCAACGATGCCGTGCGCAACGCGGTCTACGGCATCGCGTCGGGCGCGGCTGACGTCGCACTCGTCATGGGCGCCGACAAGCTTCGCGAGGTCGCCACCAAGCACATGATGTGGGGTTGGGAAGCGATGACCCGCGACATGGCATGGGACTATCCGCTCGGTCTCGTCGCCCCCGCCGGGTTTGCTCTGCATGTTCGGCGCTATCTGTACGAGTCATCCGCGACGCGTGAGCACCTGGCAATGATCGCGGCCAAGAACCACCGCCACGCGGTCAACAATCCGAAGGCCCGACTGCGGTTCGAGATCACCGTGGAGCAGGCGCTCGAGGCGCCTATCGTGGTCAACCCGTTCGGTGTCTACGACTGCGCACCGCAGAGCGACGGGGCCGCCGCGCTGGTGCTGGCCGCCGAGGACGTGGTGGACCGGTTCACCGACCGGCCGGTGTGGATACGTGGCGTCGGGCTCGGGCTGGACTCGGTGATGTATCCGCACAAACCCGATATGACGACGTTTCCCGCGACCGTTCGGGCGGCCAAGCGTGCGTTCGGAATGGCGGGGCTCACCCCGTCCGATGTGGATGTCGCCGAAGTGCACGACTACTTCACCGGAATCGAGCTGATCAGCTATGAGGACCTCGGGTTCGCGGAACGCTTCGGTGCGCACAAGTTGGTCGAAGCCGAGGTCACCAGCGTCGGCGGTGCGCTGCCGGTGAATCCGAGTGGAGGCCTCAAGGCCAAGGGGCACCCACCCGGCGCGACCGGTGTGGCACAGTGCGTCGAGTTGTTCGAACAGCTGCGGGGCGAGGCGGCCAACCAGGTCGACGGCGCCCGAATCGGCCTGGCGCACAACATCGGCGGCCCGACAGCGGTCTCCGCCGTCACGATTCTGGAAGGGCCAGGGCCTGATGGCAGATAGATGGACAGCTGGAATCAGCTTGGGCCGCAACTTCTCCGGCACCATGCAGGCCATCGGAGGCCTGTTTTCGATGTCGGCGGATGCGGTGCGGTTTGTGTTTCGGCGGCCGTTTCAGTGGCGTGAGTTTTTGGAGCAGTGTTGGTTTATTGCTCGGGTGTCGTTGGCGCCGACGTTGTTGGTGGCGATTCCGTTCACGGTGTTGGTGAGTTTTACGCTCAATATTTTGTTGCGGGAGTTGGGTGCTGCTGATTTGTCGGGGGCGGGTGCGGCGTTTGGTGCGGTCACCCAGGTCGGCCCGATTGTGACGGTGTTGATTGTGGCCGGGGCGGGGGCTACGGCGATGTGTGCGGATCTGGGGTCGCGCACCATTCGCGAGGAGATCGACGCGATGGAGGTGCTGGGTATCAACCCAGTGCAGCGGTTGGTGACGCCGCGGTTTTTGGCGTCGGGGTTGGTGGCGCTGCTGCTGAACAGTTTGGTGGTGATCATCGGAATCCTGGGTGGTTACACGTTTTCGGTGTTCATTCAGGATGTGAATCCGGGGGCGTTCGCGGCGGGGATCACGTTGTTGACGGGGGTGCCCGAGGTGATCATCTCGTGTGTGAAGGCGGCGTTGTTCGGGTTGATCGCGGGGCTGGTGGCGTGTTATCGGGGGCTGACGATCACCGGGGGCGGCGCGAAAGCGGTGGGTAATGCCGTGAATGAGACGGTGGTGTATGCGTTTATGGCGTTGTTCGTCATCAACGTGGTGGTGACCGCGATCGGCATCCGGATGACCACGGGATAGCGCGGGGTTTGTGATGGGAACGATGACGATCCTGCGGACGACCTATCCGCGGTTGACGCGCCAGTTGCACCGGCCGGTGGAGCTGGTCAGCCGTATCGGTGATCACACGCTGTTTTATCTCAAGGCGCTGGCGGGCACGCCGCACGCGGCGGTGCATTTCCGCAAGGAGATCATCCGGTTGATCGCTGAGATCTCGATGGGCGCGGGCACGTTGGCGATGATCGGCGGTACCGTGGCCATTGTCGGGTTTTTGACGCTGGCCGCCGGTGGCACGTTGGCGGTGCAGGGCTATTCGTCGCTGGGCAATATCGGTATCGAGGCGTTGACCGGGTTTTTGGCGGCGTTCATCAATGTGCGTATCGCCGCGCCGGTGGTGGCCGGTATCGGGTTGGCCGCCACCTTCGGGGCGGGGGTGACCGCGCAGTTGGGGGCGATGCGCATCAACGAGGAGATCGATGCGCTGGAATCGATGGGCATCCGGCCGGTCGAATACCTGGTGTCCACCCGGATCGTGGCGGGCATGATCGCGATCACCCCGCTGTATTCGATCGCGGTCATCCTGTCGTTTGTGGCGTCGCAGTTCACCACGGTGGTGTTGTTCGGCCAGTCCGCCGGCCTGTATGACCACTACTTCGACACCTTCCTCAACCCGATCGACTTGTTGTGGTCGTTCCTGCAGGCGGTGTTGATGGCGATCACGATCCTGTTGATCCACACCTACTTCGGCTACTTCGCCACCGGCGGACCCTCCGGGGTGGGCGCGGCGGTCGGTAACGCGGTACGCACCTCACTGGTCGTCGTCGTCTCGGTGACCCTGCTGGTCTCCCTGTCCGTGTACGGCTCCAACGGCAACTTCAACCTGTCGGGCTAGGAGGGACGTTGACGAAAAACCTTGGGCCCGGCCCGGCCCATCGGTCCGAGACCACGAGCGCCGCGGCCCCGGTCGGCGGTCGCCCTGGGCGCCACTTCGGCGCGCAGTCCTACGCGCGTCCGCTGGCCGGTCTGGCCACCGTGCTCGCCGTCGTCGCCATCATCGCGCTGGCAATTGCCCTGTTTCGGGGAAGCTTCACCAAAACTGTTCCCGTGACGGTGATCTCGGACCGTGCCGGGCTGGTGATGAACCCCGAAGCCAAGGTCAAGATGCGCGGCGTGCAGGTCGGCACCGTCGAGTCGATCGAGCGCCGGGCGGACGGCACGGCGGCGCTGCATCTGGCGATGGACCCGGAACAGATGCGTCTCATACCGTCCAACGTGCAGGTCGACATCGCCTCGTCGACGGTGTTCGGCGCGAAGTTCGTGCAGATGTCCGCGCCGGAGGATCCCCAGCCGGAGGCTTTGCGCGCCGGGCAGGTCATCCAGGGCGAGCACGTCACCGTCGAGATCAACACCGTGTTCCAGAAGCTTGTCAACGTGCTCGACAAGATCGAACCCACGAAGCTGAACGAGACTCTCGGCGCTATCGCGCAGGCGTTCAACGGCCGCGGCGAAAAGATGGGTCAGACGCTGTCCGATTTCAATGCGCTTCTCGCCAAGATCGAACCGAGCCTGCCGAACCTCAGCCACGACATCGAGACGGCGGTCCCGGTGCTGACCACTTACGCCGATACCGCGCCCGAGTTGCTCACCACGATTCGCAGTGCAACGCAGATCAGCAACTCCATCGTCGACGAGCAGGCGAACCTCGACGCCTTTCTCATCAGCTCGATCGGCCTCGCCGATCTCGGCAACCAGGTGCTCGGCGACAACCGCCAGGCATTGACCGAAGTGGCCCACCTGCTGGTGCCCACCACGGATCTGCTGGCCCGCTACCGCGACGCGCTGCGGTGCGGTGTCGGCGGCCTCGTCCCGTTCGCCAAGTCGCCGCCGCAGTATTCGGCGATCATCGTGTCGGCGGGCCTGACGCTCGGTGTCGAGCGGTATCGCTATCCGCGCGACCTGCCGAAGGTGGCCGCCAAGAGCGGTGGCGCCAATTACTGTGAGGCGCTGGGTCTTCCCGACCTGCCCGCCGAATTCGTGCCGCCGTTCGTCGCCGGTGACGTCGGCTCCAACCCGGCCCAGTATGGAAACCAGGGCATCCTGCTGAACTCGGAGGGCCTCAAGAACTGGTTGTTCGGGCCGCTTGACGGTCCGCCGCGCAACACCCCACAGATCGGAATGCCGGGATGACGCGATCGACCAGCACCCTCATCAAGTTCACGGCCTTCGGGCTCGTGATGGCCATGCTGACCGCCTTCCTGTTCTTCGTCTTCAGTGAGACGAGAACCGGTGCCACCAACAAGTATTCGGCCGTGTTCACCGATGCATCGAACCTGGAAACCGGGGACACGGTTCGGGTCGCGGGTATTCGGGTCGGCACGGTGCGCGGCGTGTCGTTGCAGCCGGACAGGAAGGTCCTGGTCGAGTTCGACACCGACCGCAACGTCGTGCTGACCACCGGCACCAAGGCCGCGATTCGTTATCTCAACCTGGTCGGGGATCGCTATCTGGAACTCGTCGACACTCCGGGGTCGACGAAGATCCTTCCGGCGGGCGCGCAGATTCCCGACGATCGCACCGCCCCGGCACTGGATCTCGACCTGCTGCTCGGTGGGCTCAAGCCCGTTATCCAGGGCCTGAATCCGCAAGACGTCAACGCGCTCACGTCGTCGCTGATCCAGATCCTGCAGGGCCAGGGGGGCACCCTCGAGTCGCTGTTCAGCAAGACGTCGTCGTTCACGAACTCGCTCGCCGACAACAACCAGGTCATCGAGCAGTTGATCGAGGAGCTGCGTACGGTGCTCGACACTCTCGCCAAAGACGGCAACGAATTCTCCGGCGCCATCGACAGATTCGAGCAACTGGTGACCGGATTGTCAGCCGATCGCGATCCGATCGCCGAGGCCATCACGGCGCTCGACAGCGGCACCGCCTCGCTGTCGGATCTGCTCGGTCGCGCGCGGCCGCCGCTGGCCGGCACGATCGCGCAGACAAAGAACCTCGCAGAGGTGCTCGACGCCGACAAAGAACGGCTGGACGCCACACTGCAGCGGTTACCCGACATCTACCGCAAGCTCGCGCGAGTGGGTGCCTACGGCGCCTTCTTCCCCTACTACATCTGCGCCGTCACGTTTAGGGCGAGCTCGCTTGAAGGAGAGACCGTGGTCTTCCCCTGGATCAAACAAGAAGCGGGAAGGTGCAGGGAAGAATAAATGCTCAAGTACCGCGGATCCCAACTCGTCAGGGCAGGCTTCATCGGCGTCGTCCTGATCATCCTCGTCATCGCCGTCGGCCTGCAGCCGGAGCGACTCCTGCAGTGGGCCACCGCGCTTCGATACCAGGCGTTGTTCACCGAGGCCGGCGGGGTGACCGTCGGCAATGACGTGACGGTGTCGGGCATCAAGGTCGGCTCGGTGTCATCGGTCAAACTCGAAAACGGCGATGCCCTCGTCGGATTCACCGTCGACGGCAAGTACGCGCTCGGCTCCGACACCACCGCCCACATCCGTACCGGCACCCTGCTCGGTGAGCGGGTGCTGGCACTGGAGTCGGCGGGCAGTGGGACGCTGGACCCGCGGGATACGATTCCGACGTCGCGCACGTCGTCGCCGTATTCGTTGACCGACGCGGTCAGCGACCTGACCACCAATACCGCCGGCACCGACACCGACATGCTCAATCAGTCGTTGGACACGCTGGCGGCGACGCTGGATCAGATTGCGCCGCAGTTGGGCCCGACGTTCGACGGCTTGTCGCGCCTGTCGCAATCGCTCAACAACCGCAACGAGAGTTTGGCCGAGCTGCTGAGGACCGCAGGCGACGTCACCGGAATCCTTTCCGAACGCAGTCAGCAGGTCAACACGTTGATTCTCAATGCCAACGATCTGATCGCGGTGCTCAACGAGCGCCGGCAGGCGATCGTCAGTCTGCTCGCCAGTGTCTCGGCGGTCTCAAAGGAGCTGACCGGTCTGGTCGCCGACAATGAGCACCAACTGGCGCCCGCGCTGGAACGACTGAACTCGGTCACGGCAATGCTCGAGAAGAACCGCGACAACCTCGCCAAGATGCTGCCTGGAGCGGCGAAATACTATCTGACACAAGGCGAGATCGTGTCCAACGGCGCCTACTACAACGCGCTGGTACCCAACCTGGTGTTCGGGCAGATCCTGCAGCCGTTCCTGGACTACGCGTTCGGGTTCCGGCGCGGCGTCAATGCCGGCCAGCCGCCGGACACCGCCGGGCCGCGCGCCGAGCTTCCGTTCCCGGTCAATTCCATCCCGCAACCAGGAGACCTTCCCAATGATGGCAACCCGTAAGCGACTGGCGGCCGTCACCGCCGCGCTGCTGGCCATCGCGCTGCTGGCCGGGGCGGTGTTCTTGGTGCGCCAGATGTTCTTCGGCCCCAAGACGATCACCGCGTACTTCCCGACCGCGACCGCCATCTATCCGGGCGACGAGGTGCGTGTCTCGGGTGTGCAGGTCGGCGAGATCGAGTCGATCACGCCGGAGGGCACGCAGACCAAGATGGTCTTCAACGTCGACCGGGACGTTCCGATTCCCGCCGACGCGAAGGCCGTGATCGTCGCACCCAACCTGGTGGCCGCGCGCTACGTGCAACTCACCCCGGCCTACCGAAACGGCCAAGGACCGACCATGGATGACGGCGCGGTGATACCTAGTGACCGGACCGCGGTGCCGGTCGAGTGGGACGACGTCAAAGACCAGTTGATGCGCCTGGCAACGGAATTGGGCCCCCAAACAGGAGTCTCCGACACCTCGGTCGCCCGGTTCATCGACAGCGCCGCGAACGCCCTGGGCGGCAACGGTGAGAAGCTGCGGCAGACGCTGGCTCAATTGTCCGGTGCGGCAAGGATTTTCGCCGAAGGCAGCGGCAACATCGTCGACATCATCAAGAACCTGCAGATCTTCGTCAACGCGCTTCGAGACAGCAAGCAGCAGATTGTGCTATTCGAGAACCGGCTGGCCAGTCTGAGCAGTGTGCTCAACGACAATAGGTCCGATCTGGACGCGGCCCTGTCGGATCTGTCGGTGGCCATCGGCGAGGTGCAGCGTTTCGTCGCGGGCAGCCGCAACCAGACCTCCGAGCAGATCCAGCGGTTGGGCAACCTCACCCAGATCGTCGTCGACCACAAGTTGGCGTTCGAGAACGTCCTGCACATCACGCCCAACGCGATCGCCAACTTCAACAACATCTACTACCCCAACGGCGGTTCGGTGACCGGTGCGTTCTCGCTCGTCAACTTCTCGAACCCGCTGCAGGTCATCTGCGGCATGATCGGTGCCACCGCGAACACCACCGCACCCGAGACCGCGAAACTGTGTGCGCAGTATCTCGGCCCGGCGTTGCGACTGGCCAACTTCAACAACATCCCGTTGCCGATCAACGCGTATCTGCGGCCGGCGATCAACCCGGACCGGATCATCTACACCGATCCGAAGTTGGCGCCGGGCGGCGCGGGACCCGGTGACCCGCCCGAGCCGCCGCCGACGGTGTCGGCCTACACCGGCCAGGGCGACATCCCGCCGCCGCCAGGATGGGGTGCCCCGCCCGGGCCGCGGGGAATCTACATGCCCGACAACGACGCCCCGGCGATTCCGTCGCCTGCGTTGTTCCCCGGTGCGCCGATTCCGAGTCCACCCAACATCCAATCGAACCTGCCGGCACAACCGCCGAGCGTCGAAGGCATGCTGCTGCCACAGACGCCGGCACCGCCGCCACCACCAGGTGCGCCTCTGTTGCCAGCGGAAGGGATGCCGCCCTCATGATTCGCGGGTTGAAGCGGTTGACCATCGCCGGGTCGTGCGTCGCCATGACGCTGACCGGTTGCTCCTTCCAGGGGCTGAATTCGCTGCCCCTGCCCGGTGCGGTGGGACGGGGTCCGGACGCCGTCACCTACCACGTCGAGGTCGCGAATGTCGCTACGCTGGAGTCGAATTCGCCGGTGATGATCGACGACGTCATCGTCGGCAGTGTCGGCAAGATGACCGTCGACAACTGGCACGCCGACGTCGAGATCTCGGTCAAGCCCGATGTCGTGGTGCCCGCCAACGCGGTGGCCACGGTCGGGCAGACCAGCCTTCTGGGGTCCATGCATCTGGCGATCAATCCGCCGGTGGGCGAGGAGCCACAGGGCCGACTGCAACCCGGCGCCACCATCCCGCTGAACGCGTCGTCGACCTATCCGTCCACCGAACGCACACTGTCGTCGTTGTCGACCGTCGTCAACGGGGGCGGACTGGGACAGATCGGCGATATCATCCACAATTTCAATGCCGCGTTGAACGGCCGCGAACCCGAGATCCGCGAGCTGCTCACCCGCCTCGACAACTTTGTCGGCGTGCTGGATCAGCAGCGCGACAACATCATTGCCACCATCCAGCAGCTGAATCGCGTCGCCGGCACGTTCGCCGGGCAACGCGATGTGATCGACCGCGCGCTTAAGGAGATACCTCCGGCGCTGGACGTATTGATCAGGGAGCGGCCGACTTTCACCGCTGCGCTGCAGAAGCTGGGAAACTTCAGCGACACCGCGAGAGGGCTGGTCGACGATGCCGGTGACGATCTGGTGACCGATCTGAAGAATCTGGAACCGGCCCTCAAGGCACTCTCCGATATCGGCCCCGACCTGAGCTCGGCGTTGATATGGGCGACGGCTTTCCCGTACGGCCCGGGCTTCGCCGACACCATCACCCGCGGTGACTACATCAACCTGGTCGCCATTTTCGACCTGACCTATCCGCGGCTGAAAAAGACGATGCTGCTCGGCACCCGGTGGGGCGACGAGAACGCCAAGCTCATTCCGGCGCCAGGCGACCCGTATTACCTGAACTACTCCTATGATCCGCTGTCGGTCGGCGTCACCCCGCCGCCGGCTGCGCCGGTGCCGGCGCCGGAAGCACCGCCCGGTGCGCCGATGCCGTCGGTCAACGAACCGCTGCTGCCCGTGACACCACGGCCGGTGATGCCCGGCGCACCACCGGCAGGGGTGGTCACGTCGTCGTCGGTCTTCGCCGGCCCGTACGCGGCCGAAGCGCCGGCCCCACCGCCGCCGGCTCCGCCTGCGGAAGCGCCCGCACCGACACCGGGAGGCGGTGGCTGATGCTGACCCGCTTTGTCCGAAACCAGTTGATCATCTTCACCATTGCGTCGATCATCGGCGTCGCGGTGATGCTGTTCACCTACATGCAGGTACCGACTCTGCTCGGCGTCGGACGTTTGAAGGTGACGCTGGAACTGCCGGAGGCCGGCGGTCTGTATCGCTTCTCCAACGTGACCTACCGCGGTGTCCAGGTGGGCAAGGTCACCGGCGTGGCGCTGACCGAGAACGGTGCGGAGGCAACGCTGTCGATCGACACGTCGCCGAAGATTCCCGCCGACCTGCAGGCCGAGGTGCGCAGCGTTTCGGCGGTCGGTGAGCAGTACGTGGATCTGCGCCCCCGCACCGATTCGGGGCCGTACCTGGAAGACGGGTCGCGAATCCCGGTGTCCAACACCACCATCCCGCAGCAGGTGGGCCCGATGCTGGATCAGGTCAGTGCACTGGTCGACAGCATCCCGGAGGGCAGGATCGGCGACCTGCTCGACGAGTCGTTCAAGGCGTTCAACGGGGCGGGTCCCGATTTCGGTTCACTACTCGACTCCGCGGCCACCATCACCCGTGACGCCAACGCGGTCTCGGACCAGACGCGGTCGCTGATCGATGACAGCGGGCCGCTGCTGGAGTCGCAGGCCGAGACCACCGACGCGATCCGGACGTGGGCGCGCAGCCTGGCCGGCGTGACCGAGCAGGTCGCGCAGAACGACCCGGAGATCCGTGCGCTTCTGCAACGCGGACCCGGCTTCGCACAGGAGGTTTCGCAGCTGCTGGAGCAGGTGAAGCCGACGCTGCCGATCCTGCTCGCGAATCTCACCTACGTGGGGCAGACCTTGCTCACCTATAACCCGTCGCTGGAACAGCTGCTGGTGATCTTCCCGGGGATCATCGCGGCCCAGCAGTCCTTCGGACTTCCGAAGAACAACCCGACGGGCCTGCCGTCCGGTGACTTCGCGCTGACGATCGGCGATCCGCCGCCGTGCACGGTCGGCTTCCTGCCGCCGTCACAATGGCGCAACCCCGAGGACGAGACCGTTATCGATACTCCGGACGGCCTGTATTGCAAACTGCCACAGGATTCTCCGATCGGGGTGCGCGGCGCGCGCAACTACCCGTGTATGGCCCATCCCGGGAAACGCGCGCCCACCGTCGAACTTTGCAACGACCCCAAGGGTTATCAGCCGTTGGCGATCCGCCAGCACTACCTCGGGCCGTATCCGATTGACCCGAACCTGATCTCGCAGGGCGTGCCCCTCGACGATCGGGTGGACTTCGGCGACCGCATTCACGCGCCGGTCGGGGGTACGCCACTGCCGCCGGGGGAGGTCCCGTCGGGCACACCGCCGGGTGCACCTGCGCCCGCCGCGGCACCGGCACCAGTGGAGACTCCGGTTGCGCCACCGCCTCCACCGGGCAACTCGCTCAACGGGACACCGCTTCCGGGGCCGCCGGCCGCACCGCCTCCTGGCGACGGTGCGGTGCCTGCAGCGCCAAGTGCGTTCGGCGGTAACGAATCCGACGGCCCGACGATCGCCTTCGCCCCCTATGACCCGACGACGGGCAAGTACGTGACTCCGGACGGTCAGCTTCAGCAGGTGACGAATGTTGCCGCCGGTGGCGAACCGAAGTCGTGGAAGGACCTGCTGCCGATCTGATTGTGCGGCGTTAGGAGATCTTCTCCATCCGCACCGGCAGCTCGATGTCAACGGGCTTATTGACGCCGCAGGCACCGCTCGGGCCTTCGGTGATGTCGCGGCCGGCCAACAGATCTCGGATCTTCAGGTCGCGCTCGTTGGTGGTGGGGTTGATCCCCCAGACGACGAACTTCTGCATACCGGGGGCGGATGTCCCGTCAGGACACGGGATCCAGTTGGGCACCTCGCGATTGAGGATCCAATAGACCATCTTCATCCGGATCGGCGCGGTCCAGCCCTGGTCACTTCTCACCTCGCCGGTGCATTCGATCGGACTCTCGCAACTCGAGGTGATGTCCCAGGTCTGCACCACGGTCTGCTGGTCGATCAAGACCTGATTGGTCCTGGCCCATTCGCCGTTCGAGATCACCCGGTACTTGCCGTTGAGCTCGATCCCGTAATTCGAGGCGTTCGCCGGCGTTGCTGTGCATACACTTCCGACCACGGCGACTGACGCCAGCACGCCCGCGGCTACCTGGACTCCACGCATAGTCAAAGATCCTATCGTTGCCGGTATTAATGCTCTCCAAAAGGGAGAATTTCGTTCCCGCATATGTGAAAATAGGCCGGTGCGATCTCTCGCCGCAGTGCTCGCTGCCTTGATGACGTCCGTCTCGTTGGTCACGGTCGCGCCCCCGGCGTCCGCGGGGCCGACGGAGTGCCACTACCCGGCCTGCACGCCGGGCATCACGCCCAATGTGGTGCTGGGGGCCAACTGCAGCAACACCACCCACTACGTGTTCGGGGTGACGTCGTGGGGCCGCCTGGTGTTCTGCGGCTCGCCGCGACGGTACGAACCGCGCTGGTTCAGATCGCCCGAAATGCACGGAGTCAAGGACGAGAACAGCCTCTGCCCGGGCCTCGACGGCGATGTGGCCCAGGCGCCCGACGGCCTGTTCCTCACGTGTGTGGCGAGCAACGGCAGCAGTCACTGGGAACGCGGCGACACCTGATAACGCATTAGGTGGAGGATCCGAGCCAAATGCCGGCACGAATCCTCCACCTAAGCGCACAGTCAGCCGACCGGCGTGAACGTGATGTGCAGATCGGTGAGCCCGCGCAGGATGAACGTCGGCTCGTAGGTGTAGCGCCGGTCGTCGATCGGCCCGTGCTTGTCCTCGTCGATCGAGATGTCGGCCAGCCGGTCCAGGAGGCGCTCGATCGAAACCCGGCCTTCGACGCGGGCCAGCGGCGCGCCCGGGCAGGAGTGGATACCGCGGCTGAACGCGATGTGCTCACGCACGTTCTTTCGATCCAGATCGAACTCGTGCGGGTTGTCGAACCGCTGGGGATCGCGGTTGGCCGCGCCGGGGCTGACCATCACCGTGGTGCCCGCCGGCACGGGCTTGTCGCCGAGTGCCGTTGTCTTGCGGGCCATCCGGAACACGCTCTTGACCGGACTGTCCATCCGCAGGCATTCCTCGATGAACGTCGGGATGAGGCTGCGATCCTCGCGCAGCCGCTTCTGGATGTCGGGCCGGTCGCCGAGCACCCGGAGCGCCGCGCCGAGCAGCTTGGCCGTTGTCTCCTGGCCGGCGGCGAACAGGAACGTGGCGGTGCGCACGACGTCGATCACCTCAGGGGTGGAGCCGTCGGGGTACTTCGCGGTCGCGATGGAGGTGAGCACGTCATCACGCGGGGACGCGCGCCGCTCCTCGATGTAGCGGGCGAACTTCTCGTCGGCCCACTCCAGCGGGTTTGTCGCGATGGTTTCGTGGTCCAGCGCGCCGATGCGCGAGCCCGGCCGCTCGGCACCGAAGGCCTCGCGGAAATCCTCGTGGTCCTCCTCCGGCACGCCGAGCAGGTCGGCGACGACCAGCAGCGAGAACGGCTTGGCGTAGGCGGCCAGAAACTCGCAGCGGCCGTCGGCGATGAACTCGTCGATGTGGCGATCGGCCAGCCGCCACATGAAGTCCTCGTTCTCCTTGAGGCGCTTGGGCGTCAGCAGCCGCGACAGGATGGAGCGCGCGTCGGTGTGCTGCGGCGGGTCCATCGTGACCATGTGCTCGTACATGGGGATCTCGGTGCGGTGCTCTTCGATGAGCCCGCTGATGTCGTCGCCCTCGGCGGTGAAGGGCAGCGGTGTGAACGGGCCCATCACCGCGACGCAGGACGAATAGTTCTCGCTGTCCTTGTACACCGCGTTGGCCGCTTCCCAGCCGGTGACCGCCAGCACGCCGTTGGTGATCGGGCAGCCCACCGGATCCTTGGCCCGTACGTGGTCGTAGTACGGGTGGGGGTCGGGCACCAGGGAGGGATCGGTGAAGTAGTCGACGGAGTCGTAATCGGTGCTCATGTGAAGCGCTTCCTCTCGGAACCCGGATTGGCTGCGGTGAATTGACGGTGCACTGGGCTAGCGGTGCGAGAAACGAAATATGCTGAGCATCTGCTTAGCATGGCGGTAGAGTGGCGGTCAAGGTGGACACGGGAGGCGGCATGGCATCTGCGCGACGTATCGGAGCGCCCGACGCGAAGAACCGCGGCGTGCTCATCGACGCGGCCGAACAGCTGATGCTGGAAGAGGGCTACGCCGCGGTGACCTCGCGGCGCGTCGCCGACCGCGCCGGCTTGAAACCCCAGCTCGTGCACTACTACTTCCGGACGATGGAAGACCTGTTCATGGCGGTTTTTCGGCGCCGCGCCGAGGAGGGGCTCGACGTCCTGGCGAAGGCGCTGGAGTCGCCGCAGCCGCTGTGGGCGCTGTGGCGGTTCGTCACCGATCCGGCGGGTGCACGGCTGGCGATGGAGTTCATGGGCCTGGCCAACCATCGCAAGGCGCTGCGCGAGGAGATCGCCTACTTCGGCGAGCGGTTCCGCGAAGAACAGCGCAAGGCGCTCACCACCGCGCTGGAGAACTACGGCATCGACACGCCCGACGTGCCGCCGGTGGTGTGGTCGGTTTTCGCCACCAGTGTGTCGTGGGTGCTCGTGATGGAGCGGGCGCTCGGCATGTCGGCCGGTCACGCCGAGACGCTGGAGTTCTGCGATCGATGGCTTCGGCGGCTCGAAGGCGATCCGCGCGATCACCAATTGCGGATCGAGCAGAGCGCGCCCTTGGGGCCCGCATCGGTGGCGACGACGACGCCGTCCACCGCGAGTGCGCAATGAATGTTCGGCGTGCCCTGTGAGGGCGCGCTGGTCGCGGTGACCATCGCCCACTGATCGGGATTGGCCAGCGCCACGTCAAGGATCCATTGCTTGTCCGGACCGACGTCGGCCTCGACGTTGGGGCTGAAGCGATACGGATTGTGGCTGTACTCCGCCCAATTCGGCGGGTCGACGTCGCGGTAGTAGATCTCCACGAAGAACGGCTGCTCGGCCCACACCGTGTACTTGACCTGATGCAGCGGCGGCGGCACGGGTTCGGCGTGCGCGGTTGCGCCGGTGAGCCCCGAGACCGTCAACACGGTTGCCGACACCAACCCGAGCAACGTCCGCGCAACCATCATTCGGGGAATCCTAGAAGCAGGTTTGCGGGCCGGCGGCCGATTGCGAGATTCCATGGTTCGCCCTGTCAGAGACTCAGAATGGTCGCCGAGGCCGTGCCGGGTGCGCCGTAGACCTGCGCGAGGCCGACCCTCGGGTTGCCCGGCACCTGACGTTCGCCGGCTTCGCCGCGCAGTTGGCGGACCAACTCGTGGACCTGGCGCAGACCGGACGCTCCGATCGGCTCGCCGTTGGCGATCAACCCGCCGTCGGTGTTGACCGGCATGGTGCCACCGATCTCGGTGGCACCGTCGGCCAACAGCTTCTCCTGCTCGCCGTCGACGCACAGGCCAGTCTCGGCCATGTGGATCACCTCGGCGCCGGCGTCGGTGTCCTGCAGCTGTGCGACGTCGACGTCCTCGGGGCCGATGCCCGCCGCCTCATACGCGGCCTTGGCGGCGTACACCGTCGGCGATGAATCCTCTTCCAGCGGAGCCGATGTCGCGTGCACCTCGTAGGCGCCGTAGCGCCGCGTGCGAATCTCGGTGGCCCGCACATAGACCGGTTTGTCGGTGAAGCGGTGCGCGATGTCGCCGCGGCACATGATGACCGCCGCCGCACCCTCGTCGGGCGCGCAGAACATGTACTGGGTGAGCGGGTAGTTGAGGATCGATGAGTTGAGGATCTCCTCTTCGGGAATGGGCTTGCGCCGGAACGCATTCGGGTTCAAAGCCCCGTTGCGGAAGTTCTTCGCCGCGACTTTGGCGAGCGTCTCCTGGCTGATGCCGTGCTTGTGGATGTAGTGATTGGCTTTCATCCCGAAGAACTTGGTGGTGACGAACTGCCCGTTCTCGGCGTACCACTGCGGCAGCGCCAACTTCGCCGGATCGTCGGTGAACGCACCACGCGGATGCTTGTCCAAGCCGATCGCGATGCCGATGTCGTACTTGCCGAGCCGGATGGTGTCCGCGGTCTGCTGAATGGCGCTGGCCGCGGTGGCGCAGGCGTTGAACACGTTAGTGAACGTGATCCCGGTGAGGCCGACCAGTCGCGTCACCGCATCGGGATTGGACACCTCATAGCTGCCGCCGAAGCCGAACTGGATGTCCTTCCACTCCAGCTTCGCGTCGACGAGCGCGGCCTGGATGGCCTCGGCGCCCATCTCCATCGCGGTTTTGTCAAAGCGCCCGAAGGGGTGCAGGCCCACACCGACGATGGCCACGTCGTTCGTCATCTTCGGATGTCCTCTCTAGACCGGCTTGAAGGCGAACGTGACGACGTCGTTGCCGTCCTCGTCGGTGGTGAACGGAATCATCGTCAGCTCGACCTCCATGCCGAATTTCAGCTTGGCAGGGTCGTTTTCGGTGAGTCGGCCCTCGACGCGGATGACGTCATCGAGTTGGACGAGGCCGACGCCGAACGGCACGAAATCCTTGCCGGTCGGACCCTTGTACGGCGGCCCGGGCGGAAAGCCCTGCGTGGTCCAGGCGACCAATGTGCCGCGGCGGGGGAGCAGCACCTCGGACATCTCGGCGCTGCTGCACTTCGGGCAGCGCTGTTGGACAGGGAACGTGGTGGCGCCGCAGCTACCGCAGCGGCTGCCAATGAGCTGGGGATTCTCGTCGGGCCAGGTAGAGATATCCGGCGCGAGCGCAATCTGTGTCGACACGTCGCTGACAATAATCGGAAATGAAGTTCTCGTCTAGAGAGAACGCAGCTCGGCTATCCTCTCCGGGTGGATACCGACAAGGCGCAGATCACCGAGGTGTTGATCCGGTACGCGACGGGGATCGACTTCAAGGACTGGGCGCTGTTTCGCACGTGCTGGGCCGACGATGTCGACATCGACTACGGGGACCTCGGTCGCCACACGAACCCGGACGAGTTCACCACTTTGATGAAGCAGATCCACGGCGGCATGGGGCAGACCTACCACCACATCTCCAACATGGCCGTCGACGTGGATGGGGACCATGCGACAGCGCGCTCGTACGTCCACGCCGTGCTGCAGGCGGTCCCCGCCGACTCGTCCAGTTGGATCGATGCGCTCGGCCACTACGACGACGAACTCGTTCGGACGCCAGACGGGTGGCGCATCGCCAAACGCACGACGAACATCGCGCGGGTGCTCAGCGGCGCGGCCGTCGCGCCCTGACGACGCGTTTACTTGCCGCGCTTGATCACCTTGTCCGCGGCCGCCCAGTGTTCGTCGGCCACCCACAACCGGGCGAAGGCGGCGACGGCCTCGGTGGTCGGCACTCCGGCGATCACGCGTTTGATCTCGCCTCCCGGTCGCGTGGCCAGCCGGCGAGCGATGTCCCGCCACTGTTCGTCGAATGATGCGCGCGGTAACACCTTGTCGACCAAGCCGATTCGTTCCGCTTCGGCGGCCGCAAGGATCATCCCGGTGCCGGCCAACAGCAGCGCCTTGCTCTTGCCGACCAACGCGGCGAGCCGCTCCGCGCCGCCCCACGCCGGCATGATCTCCAGCGTCACCTGATTGAAGCCGATCTTGATGTCGTCGGCGGCCAACCGGATGTCGGCGGCCACGGCGACCTCCGCGCCGCCGCCGAGGGCATGCCCGTTGAGCGCCGCGATGGTGGGGACGGGGAAGCGTGCGATGCGATCGCAGATGGACCGCATCCGCCAGGCCATCGCCGCCGCGTCCAGCTCGGTCCTGATGGCGCTGAGCTCTTTGAGATCGCCGCCGGAGACGAAGGCCTTGTCGCCCGCGCCCTTGATTACCAATGCTCGCGCGCCGTCGGCGCCGTCGAGCGCCTTGTCCAGTTGATCCATCGTCTCCAGCGAGATGGCGTTGCGCGCGTGCGGCCGGTCGATGGTGATGACCGCTAACCCGTCATCGAGTTCAAGATCGACCATGAAGCGTTCTCCGGTTTCGGTATTGGCATTCTCAGCAGTGGAGAATAGCATCTTCAAGGTGCGCCACATCCCGGTTGAGCTGACCAAACGTTACGAGGAAGAGGGCTGGTGGACGCCCGAAACCCTGGGAATGCTGTTGGCCGACGGCCTGCGCGACAGCCCGGACACCGGCTTCTATGTGCACTCCGCGGTGCGGCCGTTCACGGGGACGTTCCGCGATGTCGAACTGACCGCCCGCCGGCTGGCTGCGGGACTGCGGGCGCGCGGGGTGCAGCCCGGTGATGTGGTGGCGTTTCAGCTGCCGAACTGGATGGAGGCGGCGGCGACGTTCTGGGCGTCGGCGTTTCTCGGCGCGGTCGTCGTGCCGATCGTGCACTTCTACGGTCGCAAAGAACTGACCCACATTCTGGCCACCGCGCGGCCGAAAGTGTTCGTCACCGCAACGGAATTCGGCCGTATGCGCTTCCAGCCGGACCTCTGTGCGGATGTCCCGATTGTGGCGTTGGTGGACAAGGATTTCCACGATCTGCTCGCCGACGAGCCGATGGCGGGCACCATTCCGGCCGACCCGGCGAGCCCCGCGTTGATCGCCTTCACCTCGGGGACCACCAGCAATCCCAAGGGCGTCATCCACAGTCATCAGACGTTGGGGTTCGAAACCCGTCAGCTGCTGGAGAACTATCCGCCCGACCGCGGTCGCCAGCTCACCGCCACGCCCGTCGGACATTTCATCGGCATGCTCGGCGCCTTCCTCATCCCGGTTCTGGAAGGCGTGCCGATCGATCTGTGCGACGTGTGGGATCCGGGACGGGTGCTCGAGCTCATCGAACGCGACGGGCTGTCGATCGGGGGCGGCCCGCCGCACTTCGTGACCAGCCTGCTGGATCACCCGAACTGCACGCCAGAACACATGCGCCACTTCACAACCGTGGGACTCGGCGGCTCGACGGTGCCGGCCGCGGTCACCCGACGGCTCGCGGACATGGGCATCTTCGTGTTCCGGTCATACGGCAGCACCGAGCATCCGTCGATCACCGGCTCGCGTCCCGACGCGCCGGAGGACAAGCGGCTCTACACCGACGGTTGCCCGCGCCCGGGCGTCGAGATCAAGTTGAGTGAGGACGGCGAAATCCTTTCGCGCGGACCGGATTTGTGCCTCGGCTACACGGACGACGAGCTGACCGCCCGAATGTTCGACGACGACGGCTGGTACCACACCGGCGACGTCGGGATTCTCGACGAGGACGGCTATCTCACGATCACCGACCGCAAGTCCGACATGATCATCCGCGGCGGCGAGAACATCAGCGCGCTCGAGGTCGAAGAGGTGCTGCTCGCGATGCCCGCGGTGAGCGAGGCCGTCGTGGTGGCCGCGCCCGACGCGCGGCTCGGTGAGCACGCCGCGGCCGTGCTGCGGGTGAAGCCGGGGCAGACGATGCCGACGCTCGACGAGGTGCGCGAGCACTTCGAACGGGCCGGCGTCGCCCGCCAGAAGTGGCCGGAGGAACTTCACCAAGTCCCCGACGGCCAGGACTTTCCGCGCACCGCGAGCGGCAAGGTGCAGAAGTTTCGCGTGCGGCAGCAGATTGCGGCCCACCACGTATGAGAATATGATTCTCAAGAACCGAAAAGGAGCATTCCATGGGGCAACTGTCACATCGGGTCGACATTCCGTTTCCGCTGTTCGACGCCGACAACCATCTCTATGAGCCGCCGGAGGCGATGACCAAGTACCTGCCCAAGGAGTACAAGGACATCGTCCAGTACGTCGAGGTCAACGGCCGCACCAAGATCGCGATCAAGGGTCAGATCAGCAACTACATCCCGAACCCCACGTTCTCGGTGGTCGCCAAGCCGGGCGCGTGGGAGGAGTACTTCAAGTTCGGCAACCCCGAGGGCAAGAGCAAGCGCGAGTTGTTCGGTGAGCCGATGCGCGCCATCCCGGCGTTCTTCGAGCCCGAACCACGCATCGCGGTGATGGACGAGCTCGGCGTCGACCGCAGCCTGATGTTCCCGACGCTGGCCAGCCTGATCGAGGAGCGGCTGCGCGACGATCCGGTCGCCATCCACGTGCTCATCCATGCACTCAACGAGTGGCTGCACGAGGTGTGGGGCTTTAACTACAAGAACCGCATCTTCACCACCCCGGTGATCACGCTGCCGATCGTCGAGAAGGCCATCGAGGAACTGGAGTGGGCGGTCAAGCGCGGTGCCCGCGCGATCCTCATCCGCCCGGCGCCGGTGCCCGGCTTCCGCGGCCCGCGGTCGTTCGCGCTGCCCGAGTTCGACCCGTTCTGGGAGCGCGTCGTCGAGTACGACGTGTTCGTCGGGATGCACTCCTCCGACAGCGGGTACTCGCGCTACACGTCCGAATGGGATGGCGAAGCCCAAGAGATGCTGCCGTTCCAGACCAACGCCATGTCGATCCTCAACGAGTGGCGGCCGATTCAGGACGCGGTGGCCTCGTGGGTCATCCACGGCGCGCTGTTCCGGCACCCGAAGCTGAAGGTCGGGATCGTCGAGGCGGGCTCCAAGTGGATGTTCCCGCTGCTGGACTCGATGGCCGAGGTGTACAAGAAGGCGCCCGAAGCCTTCCTCGGCAACCCGATCGAGGAGATCAAGAACCGCATCTACGTCAGCCCGTTCTACGAGGAGGGCATCGACGACCTGATCAACCTGATCGGCGTGGACCAGGTGCTCTATGGCTCCGACTGGCCGCACCCGGAGGGGCTGGCAGAGCCCACCCACTATGTGACGGCTCTCGAGCACCTGCCCGTCGAGGATCAGGCGAAGATCATGGGTGGCAACCTGGGTCGCCTCGTCACGGTGTGACGTACGTTCCGAAGTGGCAGACCATCCCCGAGATGGTCTTGAGCGCAGCGGACCGATTCGGCGATGCCGAAGCGCTTGTCGACGGTCCGCTGCGCCTCAGCTTCACCGAACTCGTCGACCGAATTCGCGTGGCGGCAGGCGCGTTTCATGGGCTGGGTGTGGAAAAGGGTGACCGGGTAGCGATCTGGGCGCCCAACTCCGCGGAGTGGGTGATCGCCGCGTTCGGTCTGCTCACCGCGGGCGGGGTGCTGGTGCCGGTCAACACCAGGTTTAAAACCGACGAGGCCGGTGACATCATCCGCCGCAGCGGGGCCAAGGCCGTGATGGTCCAAAAGGGTTTTCTCGGGCAGGATTTCGAGGTTCCCGCGGGCATCCCCGCGATCGACCTGCGCTCGGAATTCCTGTCCGACGCGCAACCGTACGAGGCCCGCGAGATCAAGGGCACCGACATCGCCGACATCATCTTCACCTCGGGCACCACTGGGCGGTCCAAGGGCGTGATGATGAACCACACGCAGACGCTGCGCCTGTACGAGGAGTGGTGCGAGCTGTGTGATCTGCGCCAAGGTGACCGCTACCTGATCGTCAACCCGTTCTTTCACACCTTCGGCTACAAAGCCGGCTGCATCGCGTCACTGATCCGCGGGGCGACCATCCTGCCGGTCCCGGTGTTCGACCTCGACACCGTCGTGGAACTCATTGAGCGCGAACGCATCACGATGCTGCCGGGGCCTCCGACGCTGTATCACTCGCTGTTGTCGGTGCCCGACAAATCGAAACTGTCGACGCTGCGGGCCGGGGTCACGGGTGCTGCGGACATCCCGGTGGAGCTCATCCGCAGGGTGCACGACGAGTTGCCGTTCCAGACCGTCATGACCGGATACGGGCTCACCGAAGCGGGCACTGCCACGCTGTCGCGGCCCGGCGACTCGTTCGAAGACATCGCGACCACCGTCGGAACCCCGTGCGACGGCGTCGAGGTGCGCATCGCCGACGACGGCGAGGTGCTGGTCCGCGGCTACAGCGTCATGCAGGGCTATTTCGACGATCCGGTCGCCACCGCCGAGGCGATCGATTCCGACGGCTGGCTGCACACCGGCGATCTCGGCAGCCTCGACGACGCCGGCCGGTTGCGCATCGTCGGGCGTAAGAAGGACATGTTCATCGTCGGCGGCTTCAATGCGTACCCGGCGGAGATCGAGGGCTTCCTCTTGGAGCATCCCGCCGTGGCACAGGCCGCGGTGATCGGCGTACCGGACGATCGACTGGGCCAGGTGGGCAAGGCGTTCGTCGTGCGCAAGCAGGATGCCGACGCCCTCACGGCCGACGAACTGATCGCGTGGTGCCGCGAACGGATGGCCGGTTTCAAGGTTCCGCGGTTCGTCGAGTTTCTCGACGAGTTACCGTTGAACGCCACCGGCAAGGTGATGAAGGACCAACTGGGAAAGTAGCTGCGCTGAGCGCTAGCACAGCACGTAAATAGCATTTCCGCAGGAAAACCGGCCTTTTGTCACCGTCTGGCGATACTGTATCGTCGATGCCATACTCAAAAATGGATAATGACATTCTCATTGAGCACAGTGCTTAACGGACTGCTTAACAGACAAGGAGGTCGCCGTGCCGTCTTTCAGGCGCCGCGGGTCGGTGGTCGACGCTGACCGTGTCGATCAACCGCCGCAGGACCCTGAGCAGGGGGCGGATGCGGCTGATGCTCTGGCTCTGGCCGAGCAAGCCGAAGCGGAGGCCGCCGAGGCCGAGGCCAAGGCAGCCGCTGCCCGGGCCAGGGCCCGCGCGATCCGGCTGCGCCAGCAGGCCGAGGCCGATAAGCCCAACGGCGCTGCTGTCGAAGTCACCGACACCGACGAGGACGCGAGCGCCGAAGGCACCGACGTCACCGAAGCGACTGAAGCCACTGAAGCGACTGAAGCCACTGAAGCCACGCCGGCCAAGGCGCGTCGGCTTCGGTTGCCCCGGCCGAACTGGAAGAAGGTCGGCGTCAGCCTTGCGGCCCTCGGCACCGTCGCACTTCTGGCCGTCAGCGGCTACATGATCTGGCATCACCGGCAGGTGGCGCAGGAGCAGCAACGCATCGCGGAATTCGCCGCAGCGGGGCGCCAGAGCGTGGTCACGCTGATGTCGCTGGACTTCAACCGGGCCAAAGAAGATGTGCAGCGCATCATCGACAATTCGACGGGCGATTTCAAAGAGGAGTTCGCGGCGCAGGCCGAGGACTTCATCAAGGTGGCCCAGGAATCCAAGGTGGTCACCGACGTCAACGTGACGGCCACCGGTGTTGAGTCGATGACGGACAATTCGGCGGTTGTGCTGGTTTCGGCCAACTCCCGCGTCACCAATTCGGCCGGCGCCAAACAGGAACCGCGTACCTGGCGGCTAAGTGTTCACCTGCAACGCGATGGCGACCAGATCAAGATGTCGAAAGTCGAGTTCGTACCGTGACCACCGATGACAACAACACCGACATGGTGGACGCCGAAGCGCCGCCCATAGAAGCCGAAGCGCAGGCCGAGTCGCGCGGCAGCGTACTGCGCCGCTCGCTGCGTGCGGCGCGCGCCAACGTGGGCGTGATCGTGGTGGTGCTGGCGCTCTTCGCCTCGGCGGGCGTGGCGGCCTGGCTGTACACCAACCAATACCGCCCGGATCAACAGCGGAACTCCGACGCGCGCCAAGTCGCACTCGACGCCGCTAAATCCGGCACCATCGCGCTGTTGTCCTACTCGCCGGAAAAGCTCGAGCAGGACTTCGCGGCGGCCAAATCGCATTTAACAGGCGACTTCCTTTCGTACTACACGCAATTCACCGAACAGATCGTCACCCCGGCGGCCAAAGAGAAATCCGTCAAGACGGCCGCGTCGGTCATCCGGGCCGCAGTCATCGATCTGCAGCCGGATTCGGCGGACGTGCTCGTGTTCATCAACCAGACGACGACAAGCAAGGAGAACCCGGACGGGGCCTTCGCGGCCAGCAGCGTCAAGGTCGGCTTGAAGAAGATCGACGGCAGCTGGCTCATCTCCGCATTCGACCCGGTGTAGCACCGGCGCGAGTCCCCTCATGTCGCCAACCGAAATCGCGGCGATCGTGCCGTTGCCGGGCACGCTGGCGCGCGCGGCCGTCGTTACGCCGCTGGCCGGCGAGGCGGCGCTGGCCCGGGTGGTGGCATCACTGGCCGGCGCCGCACAACACATCGTCGTCTCGAGCGCCGACGCGTTGATCGACGACGCCCGCGAATGCCTGGCGGCCCATGGCTTGTCCGCGGAGGATGTGGTGGCCGGCGGTGACACCCGCATGCGATGCGTGGCGGCAGGACTGGAATACCTTGTCGGCCAGCCGATCCCGCCGCGCTATGTGCTCATCCACGACGTGCGGCGACCGTTGGCATCGGCGGGGCTGCGGGACAGGGTGATCGAGGGTCTGCGGACCGGTGGCACTGCGGTGCTGCCGGCGCTGCCAGTCACCGACAGCGTGAAAACCGTCGACGAGCACGGCGCGATCACGGCAACCGTGGATCGCGAGGCCTTGCGTACGATGCAATACCCGCGGGGCTTCACCCTCGATCGGTTGGCCCAACTGGTCGCGCGTTGCAGTAGCGAGGATTTCGACGAACTGGCCGAATCCCTCGACGCCGGCGCGGGTCTGACCCTGGTGGACGGCGACGCGGACGCCTTCGCCGCAGAACTGCCGCGTGACACGGATTACGTCGAGGCGATCATCGCGTGCCGCCGCTGAGCAGATGTCCGGCGACCGCGATGTCCTGCGCGTAGGTCACTTTCAGGTTGTGTTCGGCGCCGGGGAACGTCCGTACCTCGAGATCGGTGAATCGTTCGACGCATGACGCAGTGTCGGTGCCTTCGAAGCCCGCGTCGTCCGCTTTTCGGTAGGCCTCGAGCAGCGGGAGTGCGCGGAACGCCTGCGGTGTCTGCACCCGCACCAATCTGCCTGGCAGGGCATTGATTTCGCCGGATTCGGTCAGCCGCACCACGTCCGCCGCCACCACCGCGGGTACCGCGCCGCCGCGTTCACGAGCCACCGACAGCGCGGTGCGGATCATTGCCGGCCCGGCCAACGGCCGCGCCGCATCGTGGATGAGCACCGCATCGACCGCACCCGACTCGATGTCGGTGGCCAAGTAGGTCAGCACGTTGAACTCTGAGCCGTGCCGGGTCTCGCCGCCTTCGACGAACTCCACCGTCGCATCGGGAAGTTCGTCGTGCACGGTGCGTTCGGCCAGCTCCCGCTCGCCGCGCCGAAACACCAGCACCGTGCGCGTCACCTCGGCTACGTGCAGCATCGCGTCCAGCGACCACGACACCATGCTTCGGCCCGCCAGCGGCAGGTAGGCCTTGTTGCCGTCCACGCCGACACGCGTGCCCATGCCCGCGGCCAAGACGACGCCGACGGCCCCGGACGGCTTGTTCATACGGCTATTTTGCAGCAGGCGATGCCGCTGCCCGCGAGGTTCGGTCGGTCAGTCTTCGGCGTGGCGGTTGTAGTCCCAGCGCTCCAGCCGCACCTGCAAGTCATGCAGGCCCAGTGCGGCGAGCGGTGCGCCGACGGACAGGCAGATCAGCAGTAGGGCGTTCATCGTTCTCTCGCGTCGTTTGTCGTTTTTCGTACGGTACCGAGCGTATGGGCGACACCGTGGGATCGACATGCGTAGTGGGCTACCTGATTTGTAGACGACGCACCCGCCCTGCAGGTTCACTACGCATGCCGGCTGTATGCGGTGAAATGGATCTCGTGAGTGAGATCGAACCGCAGCCATCCGGGCCAGTGCAGGCGCACCGAATCCGTCGCATGGTGGGTCGCGACCCCCATGAAGAGCACCGCACCGCCACCCCACTCGAGTTGCTGTTCGACCTGACATTCGTCGTCGCGTTCGGCATCGCCGCATCGCAGTTCGCGCACATGCTCGCCGAAGACCACGTCGGTGCCGGACTGGCCGGCTTCGCCTATGCCACGTTCGCCATCTGTTGGGCGTGGATCAACTTCAGCTGGTTCGCCTCCGCCTTCGACACCGACGACTGGATGTACCGGCTGGCGACGATGTTGCAGATGGTCGGCGTCATCATTCTGGCGCTGGGTCTCCCGGCACTGTTCGCCTCGATCGAGCACGGTGACCACGTCGACAACGCGGTCGTGGTGGCCGGCTATGTGGTGATGCGAATTGCGCTGGTGGGCCAATGGTTACGTGCGGCCAAGCAGGATCCCGAGCACCGGTCGGCGTGTCTGACCTACGCCTGCGCTGTCACCGTCGCGCAAATCGGTTGGGTCGCATTGCTCATCGCGCACACATCGGTGGCGGTGACGTTCGTGGCATCGGCGGGTTTGGTGGTCATCGAGTTGATGGGTCCTTTCCTGGCCGAAACCCGCAAGGGCGGTACGCCGTGGCATGCCCACCACATCGTCGAGCGGTACGGCCTATTGGCCATCATCGCGCTCGGGGAGGGTGTGGTCGGAACGGTCGCCTCGATCTCGGCGGTCGTCGGCGCACAAGGCTGGTCGATGGATGCGGTGCTCGTGGCGGTCGCCGGGACCGGCCTGACATTCGGCATGTGGTGGATGTATTTCGCGGTGCCGGCGGCGGAGCTGCTGCACGTACATCGCGATCGGTCCTTCCGGTACGGGTACCTGCACCTGCTGGTGTTCGGCTCGATCGTGGGCACGGGCGCCGGTTTGCACGCCGCGGCGTACTACATCGAGCATCACTCCAAACTCGGGTCGGTGGCCACCGTGTTCTGGGTCGCCCTGCCCGTCGGGATGTACATCGCCTCGGTCTACCTGATCTACACGCTGCTGGTGCGCGCGTGGGATCCCTTCCACGTGCTGCTGGTGGTGCTGACCGCGGCGGTTCTCGCAGCGGCGCTGTGGCTGGCCGCCGCAGGCATCTCCATGGCGGCCTGTCTGGTGGTGGTGATGCTTGCCCCGGTGGTGACGGTGGTCGGCTACGAAGTGCTCGGCCATCGGCACATGACCGAGGCGATCAGGGCCAGCCTGGCGGCGACCCGGACTTGTTAGCACGTTTAGTGGGATGCCGTTCGGGTAAGTCATCCGACAGCCGTTCGGGGCGCACGACGAGGTAGCAGCACCATCGCTCGCGAGGGCGAGTACGGGAACCGTGGAGGTCAAGAAGCGGCCGCCCGGTCTGATGACGGTGCTGACGCATCTCGGTGATGCGCCTCGGCGGCACCTTCAGCGGTAGCAGTCCGAAGGAGAGCAGCACGATGCCGAAGACCACGAAGAGCGGCCAGGCCAAGAAGAGTGAACTACCCAGCACGCTGCGTAAGTCGGATGCCAAGGCGCAGCGCACATTCGCCAAGGCGCATGACGCGGCCGTCAAGGAGTATGGCGAAGGCCAACGCGCCCATCGGGTTGCCTACAGCGCGCTCAAGCACAGTTACGAGAAGGTCGGCGACCACTGGGAGCCCAAGTCCAAGAAGGGTCCTTCCGATCAGCGGGCCCGCAGCGGTGGGCCAAACGCCAAAGGGGCGAGCGCCGAAGGGGTCAACGCCACTTCGTCCAAGAAGCACCTGATGGACGTCGCCCGGCGGCTGGACATCTCGGGGCGCTCCACGATGAACAAGGACGAGCTCGTCGCTGCGATCAAGAAGGCGAATCGGCGGGTCTCCGCACGCAACCGGTGACCCTATCGCGCCGACTGCCGGGTTTCGAAGGCCTCCAACAACATTCGGTCCACCTCGCGCTCCGGCGGTGCCCCGAGCTCGCGCTTGACCACCTGTCGCGCCTTGCGGCGCGTGATCAGGATGCCCACGGCGGCCAGCGCCCAGATCGCGTATTGCACGGTCCAGGCCAACCGGAATGAGTCGAAGGAGTAATCGCCGGCCGCGCCCAGGATCAGGCCCATCGACTGCATCACCAGCAGCGCGGCGAGGAAGCCGCCCATATTGACCAGACCCGAAGCCGTGCCCAGGGTGGCACTCGGGTTGAACGTGCGCGCGAAGTCGAAGCCGACCATCGAGCCCGGCCCGCCGACCGAGATGACCACGACCAAGGCGACCAGCAGCCACAGCGGCGCCGGACCTGGGAGGGCCAATACGACTGTCCAGGCGAGGGCATTACTTGCGATGATCGCCAACACAAGTCGCGAGCGTCGGTGCGGGTGGCGCCCGGTGAACAAGCCGATGCCGATACCGGCGGTGATGGCGACAACCACCGAGACTGTCAGCAATCCTCCCGCGATGCGTGTCGAAACACCTTGCGCAACAGTGAGATAGGGCACGCCCCACATCAATGCGAATGCGGTGACGGAGAATTGGGTGCCCATGTGGGTGAAGAAGCCCAGCCGGGTGCCGGGCCGCAGCCACACGGTTTTGACGCTGGAGAGCGTGTCGCGGATCGTCATCGTCTCGGTGGCCACCACCAAGCCTTCCGGCGTGTTGCGCACGAGCGCCAGGGTCAGCACTATCGCCACCACCCCGAGCGCGGCCACCGACGTATAGGCGACGGTCCAGCCCGATCCTGTCAGCACCGACAGGAACGGCACCGCCGAAAGTACTTGCCCCAGTTGGCCGCAGATGCCCGTCAACTGCGTCACCAGCGGCACCTGCCGGGGGGTGAACCAATGCGGAACCAGGCGCAGCACCGAGATGAACGTCATCGCGTCGCCGAGGCCGACCACCGCACGCGCGCCGATCGCGGTGGGGAGTGACTCGGTGAACGCGAGCACCAATTGCCCGGATGCCATCAGAGCCGCCCCGCACACGATCAACGCCTTAGAACCGAAGCGGTCCAGCAGCAGCCCGGCCGGTACCTGCGCGCCGGCATACACAATCACCTGAAGGACGACGAACGTCGACAGCACACCGGGGCTCGCGGCGAATCGATCGGCCGCATCCAAACCCGAAACGCCCAACGTGGTGCGGTCGAGCACCGCGACGATGTACGCGAGCAGTCCGGTGGCCCACACGATCCACGGACGCACATAGAGCCTTTCGTCGGCCGTCTCGAAGTCTCGATTCATCGTCGCTCATGACGGCGTTTGGTTGCCAATTGCCAGGCGGTGAGTTCACTCACCGGCATCCACGGAGTTGGCTGAAACTGCATGCGGGCGTATCGGATTTCAGGCAGCTGACTTATATATGCGCTGTTGACGGCACTGTCACACCAGAGCCGCCCGGTTTGATTCCGGTGATGAAAACTTCGCTCACCACTTCTGTACCAGGGTTAGAGTGGTCGCATGCGATGTTGCCGTTCCCGCCGACGCCGCGCCGCGTGCTGCGGGTTCGAGGTGCGCGGAATTGGCTGAGTACCGACTGGACGAGCTTGCTCGTGTCTCCGGGGTCAGCGCCCGCAATATCCGTGCGTACCGCGAACGCGGACTGCTGGATCCGCCGCGGCGGGAAGGCCGGTCCGCCTATTACGACGACTACCACCTGGCTCAACTCCAGACGATCACGCAGCTGCTGGCCAAAGGCTTCAACTCGGCCCACATCGCCGAGTTCTTCGCGACCTTGCGCGAGGGTCTCGACCTGGCCGACATCCTCGGTATTCATCGCGCCGTGCTGGGACCGCTGCGGGACCGGCCGAGCGCCGCGGCGGCGCAGTCGTCTTTGGACATCGATCCCAACGGCGACGAGGCGCGCAAACTCCTCGACAGCGGTTTGGCCCAACTCGTCGACGGCAAGCTGGTACTGGGCGATCGCGCCATGGGCGAGATCGTCAGGCGGGCCACCGACCAACTCGCCTATGTGCGCGCGATTCTGCGCATCTACGACGCGACGAAACAGACCATCGACGAGTTGGCCGCCGAGATCGTCGACGCGTTGAGCGAGGCCCTCACGTCGCGCTTCGGGCCGAACTACGTGCCGAAGGCCGAGCAGATGAGCGAGGTGAGCCGGATCGTCGAGGATCACCGCGAGCTGGCCAACAAGGTCGTCGCGGACCGACTTGACGACGCGTTACGACGAAGGTCGGTGTCCGCGGTTTCGGATTACACCGCCGGAATACTGCTCAGTGGGCGGTGGGACCCGAAGCGGGGCTAACTGGCCGCGCCCGTGATCTGGTGCCACCGCGCCGTCCACTCGTCATAGGACGTGCAGCCGTCTCCGCTGCCGTCCACACACTGTGTCTGCGGCGTGGTCCAGTAGTGGATCTGCGAGGCGAACTCCTCGTCGGTGGCGTGGTAGATGTCGCAGAAGTCCGGTTCGGTGGTGTATTCGCAGGCCTTCGTCTGCGCCGGCGCCTCGCCGAAATACTCGGCAACTTGGGCGTTCACCTCCGGTGAGGTGATCCAGTCCATCCACTTGTACATGCAGTTGGGGTGCGCCGCCTTCGACGAGATCATCCAGGTGTCCGACCAGCCGGTGGCGCCCTCCTTGGGCAGCACGGTATTGACCTGCACCTTGTTGTTGGCGCCGATCGTGTTGGCGGTCAGCTGCCAGGTGGTGCCGATCACCGAACGCCCCGCCTCGAACGCCTGGACCTGTTTCGTGTAGTCCGCCCAGTACTCGCCGATATTCTCGCGCTGTTCCCTCAGCAATTGTGTTGCGGCGTCGAGTTGTTCGGGTGTCAGCGAGTACGGATCGGTGATGCCGAGCTCAGGCTCTGTCTTGGACAGGTACAGCGCCGCATCGGCGATGTAGATCGGCGAATCGTAGGCTGTCACACGACCCTTGTATTTGCCGGCGTCGTCGAACACCGCCGCCCATGAGTTGGGTGCGTCGCGAACGACTTGGATGTTGTACATCAACAGGTTGGCCCCCCAGCCGTGTGGAATCCCGTAGGCCTGTCCGTCGACGGAATTCCACGGCTGGTTCTTGAGGAACGACGAAATGGTTTCGTAATTGGGCACCAAATCCGTGTTGACCGGTGCGACGTCGCCGGCGTAGATCAGCCGCAGCGTGGCGTCGCCTGACGCGGACACCCCGTCGTAGCGGCCGGTCCGCATCAGCGCGACCATCTCGTCGGAGGTGTTGCCCACCGTGACGTTGGTCTGACAGCCGGTTTGCTGCTCGAACGGCGTCACCCAGTCGGCGGACGGGTCGTTGGACCCGTCCTCGGCGTAGCCCGCCCAGGCGATGAGATTGAGCTGGCCTTCCCCGTCGCCGACGGAGCTGTGCGGCGTCATCGCCGGCGGAGGCTCGGAGCTCGGCGACGTCGAGCAGGAACAGGCGAGAAGGAGAACGGTGCAACCGACCATGCTCGTGACGAGACGGGCAGCAGTGGTCTTAGCGCACAACAACATCTACGCGGAATGCTACTCCGAATTCGGCGCGCTGCCCGGTTTCGACGGCTCGTCGGTGTCGTCGTCGGTGTCGTCGCTGCCGGCTCCGTCAGCCCCGGCGTCCGGCGCTGCGGATACTGGCACGCCTGCGCCCAAAGGCTTTTCACCCCCCGGCCCGGCGCCTTCTGCGGTGGCCATCGCCGGCTGTGACGACAGTGCCGACTCGCCGATGTCCGACGTCCCGTTCGGGCGCGCCGTCACGACGGGCCGTCGGATCCTCGGCCGCTCGCGCTCGTCCGCGGTCGCCTTCGACGAATCCGCGTTGGTCACCTCGTCCTGCGAGTCGTCCTGCGATGTGCCGGCCAGAGCGTTATCCGCCGGAGCCTCAGGTGTTTTCGGGTCCCGTTCGGTGGCGGGCCCGCGTAGGCCGAGGCCGGTCAGCGCGTCGTTCACGCCCTCGTCGACGGCGTCGGCCAGATCATCGGCCAGCTTCTCGAGATCGATGTCGCGGAACAACTTCGCGCGCGTGGGCGTACCCATCCTCGCCGGGGTGCGGTCATAGCCCAGCTCGATCAGCTCGCGCAGCACCGGCTGGACCAAGTCGACCACCGGTTCAGGCACACCGAGATCGCGCAGCGGCTGCAGGATCGGAAGGTTCTCTGTGTAGACCAGGTAGTAGGTCGTGTTGCCCTCGGTGTGCATCTGGTAGCGCGTCGGGTCGGTGAGATCGACGACGTCGGGACCGTAGTACGGGTGGATGTAGAAGTAGCCGGCGAGCGCATTGAGGTCGGCCAGCAGATTCAACGGATACTCGGGGAAGTCGGCGATGGCGTCGTACTGGCGCGCGACGTCGACCGTCACGTAATCGTCGTTCGGTGTGGCGCCGTCGAACGTCGCGCCCAGGATCGGGATGTACAGACCTTCGAGCCGCTTGAGGATCCCGCCGTTGGGGCGGTTGGGGTTGGCGAGCAAGAGAAACGACAGCTCGTCGGGGGAGGGCACGCCGGCGGCCCCTTGTTCGCGAAGGTAGTTCAGATTGCGCTTCTCGATCGCGGCGATGCGCCCGCTCTGGGAGTAGCCCACCACGACCTTGGTGCCCGGCGTGGCGCGGATGTCGTTGTCCAGCCTCAGCACGCCCTTGGCCACCGAGGCGTCGAACGTCATGTCGGACAGCCCGGTGGCGGGCCAGAAGTGCTCCGGGGTCTGTACCCACTGCAGCCGGTCCACGGCCGTGTCCAGGCCCAGATAGGTGTCGTTGACCAGGTCCATGAATCCCTGACTCGGTGTCTTCATCCCGGTGCCGCCCATGATCAGCGCCGTCGTGGCGGCCAGCGTGACGATGGTCGTCATCGTCGACGCCAGGGCCAGCACGACGGTGCAGATCACCGCCAGCACGGCCAGGAAAGCCATCCGAGTCATCCGAATCACACGCACGCTCTACTCCTCCTGTCGCGGTGAAACCCTTCGAAGGAAGAGGCCAAGACCTGGCGTTCTGCGGCTGGCTGCATCCCCCGACCCAGCGGAATCGTGCGCTTTGACAGCGTTCGTTGTCAGGGAAATGGCCAAAGACGTTGCACACGTGTGGAATTGGTACGCGTGCATTCCAGGCCGGGTTTGATACAGATGTGACCAGCGGCGTTGGAGTGAAAACTGAGGTAAATGTCGTATCCTGTGGCTCGTGTCCGCCGATCCGTCACCGCCGAGGGCGGTCATATCCCGGCGGAACCTGCTGAAGCTGGCGGCGAGCGTCCCGGCGGCCGTGGGGCTCGGGACGGCGGGCTCGACGCTCGCCTCCCCGCCGGCCTCCGCCGCGCCGCTGGGTGTCCTGTTGGACTATGCGGCAGGCGTCATCAGTGCGTCCGCCATCCGCGCTTCCGGGGCACTCGGAGCTATCCGCTATGTCTCGGACCGCAGACCGGGCGGCGAGTGGATGCTCGGTAAGCCGATCCAGCTGGCCGAGGCGCGGGATCTGTACCGAAACGGCCTGAAGATCGTGTCGTGTTACCAGTACGGGAAACAGGACACCGCCGATTGGCTGGGCGGCCAGAACGCCGGCGTGCAGCACGCCAAGCGGGGTTGGCAGCTGCACGTCGCCGCGGGCGGTTCCTACGGCGCGCCGATCTATGCGTCCATTGACGACAACCCGACGTATGAGCAGTACAAACAACAGGTCGCGCCATATTTGCGGGGCTGGGAGGCGGTGCTCGGCCACCAGCGGGTGGGGGTCTATGCCAACTCCAAGACCATCGAGTGGGCGTTACAGGACGGGCTGGGTGCGTATTTCTGGCAGCACAACTGGGGTTCGCCAGGCAAGGTCGCCCATCCCGCCGCACATCTGCATCAGGTGGAGATCGACAGCCGTAGTGTGGGCGGGGTCGGAGTCGACATCAACCACATCCTCAAGCCCCGATTCGGCCAATGGGACTAGAAAACTTACCGACTAGTAAGGATTGCTAGCAAACTTCTTGGCCGAACCGCGTCGCGAGAATGGCCTGGCGTCACCCGAGCAAGTGCTTGTCCGACCCGCGGACCAGGCGCGGCGCAACCGAAAATTCGTAGATAACGATTTGATAACAATCATGCCTTGATCTGCGCTGTTGTGCCTACTCGACCGTAACCACCTGCATGCAGGACGTTTGTCCGATTGATTTCACGGCGCCCCTTGGGGCCGCGTTACAGAACCGCGGGTTACCCGTACGTAGAACTCGCCAGTAACCGATTGGGCCGTCAAAGTGGGGCTTGTTCTTATGCCACTCTTAGTACGGCTGGAACGGCAGGACAACTGTCACCGAACGACGAGCCAGCCCCCGATTCGACGCCGAATCGAACGCTGGCCTGCGCAGGGGAGCGCGGACGCCGGCGACCCACAGCCGACAGCAGACTTCGACGAGTGATACGCGGTAGCGCCAGAGCAGGACGAGGGAGATAGCGAAACGTGACGATCTATGAGCACGACAGGGTGTCCACCGGGTGGGACGACGGATCAGAACCGACGCACTCCACCCATGCCCTGGTTGATCGTCTGAACGCCGGCGAGCCCTATGCCGTCGCCTTCGGCGGACAGGGCAGCGCTTGGCTGGAGACGCTCGAAGAATTGGTGTCCGCCGCCGGGATCGAAGCCGAGCTGGCCACGCTGGCCGGAGAAGCCGAATTGCTGCTCGAGCCGGTGGCCAGGGAACTGGTCGTGGTCCGGCCCATCGGCTTCGAGCCGCTGCAGTGGGTGCGCGCGCTGGCCGCCGAGGAGCCGGTGCCCACCGCCAAGCAGCTGACGTCGGCGGCCGTTTCGGTGCCCGGCGTCCTGTTGACCCAGATCGCCGCCATCCGGGCGCTGGCCCGCCAGGGCATGGATCTGGTCGCCAAGCCGCCCGTGGCCGTCGCAGGGCACTCCCAGGGCGTACTCGGGGTCGAGGCGCTGGCCGCCGCCGGAGCCAAGGACGTCGAGCTGCTGGCGCTCGCGCAATTGATCGGCGCCGCGGGCACGCTGGTGGCTCGCCGCCGCGGGATCACCGTGCTGGGCGACCGCCCGCCGATGGTGTCGGTCAGCAACGCCGATCCAGAGCGCATCTACGAGCTTCTGGAGGAATTCTCCCAAGACGTGCGCACGGTGCTGCCGCCCGTGCTGTCGATCCGCAACGGCCGCCGCTCCGTCGTCATTACCGGCACCCCCGAGCAGCTGTCCCGGTTCGAGCTGTACTGCCAGCAGATCTCGGAGAAGGAAGAAGCCGAGCGCAAGAACAAGATCCGCGGCGGCGCGGTGTTCAGCCCGGTCTTCGAACCGGTGCAGGTCGAGGTCGGCTTCCATTCGCCGCGGCTGTCCGACGGCGTCGACATCGTCGGCCACTGGGCAGAGGCGGTCGGCCTGGACGTCGAGCTGGCGCGCGAGATGACCGAGGCCATCCTGGTGCGCCAGGTGGACTGGGTGGACGAGATCACCGAACTGCACGAGGCCGGCGCCCGCTGGATCCTCGACCTGGGACCCGGCGACATCCTGACGCGGCTCACCGCGCCGGTCATCCGCGGCCTCGGCGTCGGCATCGTCCCGGCCGCCACCCGCGGCGGGCAGCGCAACCTGTTCACCGTCGGCGCGGTGCCAGAGGTGGCCCGGCCGTGGTCCAGTTACACCCCGACCACGGTGCGGCTGCCCGACGGCTCGATCAAGCTGTCCACCAGGTTCACTCGCCTCACCGGTCGCTCACCGATCCTGCTGGCGGGCATGACGCCGACCACCGTCGACGCCAAGATCGTCGCGGCCGCGGCAAACGCCGGGCACTGGGCTGAGCTCGCCGGCGGCGGCCAGGTCACCGAACCGATCTTCAATAACCGCATCGAGGAACTGACCAAGCTTCTCGAACCGGGCCGCGCGATCCAGTTCAACACACTGTTCCTCGACCCGTACCTGTGGAAGCTGCAGGTCGGCGGAAAACGCTTGGTGCAGAAGGCCCGTCAGTCCGGCGCGCCGATCGACGGCGTGGTCATCAGCGCCGGCATCCCCGACCTCGAAGAGGCCGTCGAGATCATCGACGAGCTCAACAACGTCGGCATCAGCCACGTCGTGTTCAAGCCCGGCACCGTCGAACAGATCCGCTCGGTCATCCGCATCGCCGCCGAGGTGCCCACCAAGCCGGTGATCGTGCACATCGAGGGCGGCCGCGCCGGTGGCCACCACTCCTGGGAAGACCTCGACGACTTGCTGCTGGCCACCTACTCCGAGCTGCGGTCGCGGTCCAACATCACCATCTGCGTTGGCGGCGGCATCGGCACCCCGGAGCGGGCCGCCGAATACCTGACCGGTCGCTGGGCGGCCGCGCACGGTTACCCGCTGATGCCGATCGACGGCATCCTCGTCGGCACCGCCGCGATGGCCACGCTCGAGTCCACCACCTCGCCGCAGGTGAAGCGGATGCTGGTGGAGACCAGCGGCACCGACCACTGGATCAGCGCCGGAAAAGCCCAGGGCGGCATGGCATCCAGCCGCAGCCAGCTCGGCGCCGACATCCACGAGATCGACAACTCCGCTTCCCGCTGCGGCCGGCTGCTCGACGAAGTCGCCGGTGACGCGGAGGCGGTCGCCGCACGGCGCGACGAGATCATCGCCGCGATGGCCAAGACGGCCAAGCCGTACTTCGGCGACGTCGAGGAGATGACCTACCTGCAGTGGCTGCGGCGCTACGTCGAACTGGCCATCGGGGACGGCACGTCGACAGCCGATACCGCGTCCCCGGGTAGCCCGTGGCTGGCCGACACGTGGCGCGACCGGTTCGAGCAGATGCTCAAGCGTGCCGAGGCGCGCCTGCATCCCAAGGACTTCGGCCCCATCGAAACCCTTTTCGCCGACGCGGATCTGCTCGAGCGGCCGGACGAGGCGATCGCCGCGCTGCTGGCCCGCTACCCGGACGCCGAAACCGTCCAGCTGCACCCGGCCGACGTGCCGTTCTTCATCGAGCTGTGCAAGACGCTGGGCAAGCCGGTCAACTTCGTGCCGGTCATCGACAAGGACGTCCGCCGCTGGTGGCGCAGTGACTCGCTGTGGCAGGCCCACGACGCGCGCTACGACGCCGATGCGGTGTGCATCATCCCGGGCACCCAGGCGGTGGCCGGCATCACCCGCCTCGACGAGCCCGTCGGCGAGCTGCTGGACCGCTTCGAGCAGGCCGCGGTCGACCAGGTGCTGGCCGCCAACGGCGAGCCGCAGCCGGTGTTCTCGCGCCGCCAGGGCCGCACCGATGTGACCGGTCCGCTGGCCGTGGTGCTCGATGCCCCCGACGTGTTGTGGGCCGGGCGCACCGCCACCAACCCGGTGCACCGCATCGCCGAGCCGGGCGACTGGCAGGTCAACGAAAACCGTCCGGAGGGCAAGAGCGAAGCGACTCGGGAATTCACCAGGGCCACACACGCTTCCACGGGTGCACGGCTGGAGGTCGCCGACGATTCACACGTCGTGCTGTCCGTCCCGCTGTCGGGCACCTGGATCGAGATCCGCTTCACCCTCACCGACGTGATCCGCAGCGGCGGCGCGCCGGTGGTGTCGGTCGAGGACGCCTCGGCCGCGATGCGCGCCGTGCTGGCGATCGCCGCCGGGGTCGATGGTCCCGATGCTCTTCCGGCGGTGCATGACGGCACCGCGACCGTGACAGTGCCGTGGGATCCCGAGCAGGTCGCCGACCACACCGGCGTCACCGCGACGTTCGGTGCGCCGCTGGCGCCGACGCTGTCGGTGGTCCCCGACGCGCTGGTCGGTCGCTGCTGGCCCGCGGTGTTCGCCGCCATCGGCTCGGCGGTCACCGACACCGGCTTCCCGGTCGTGGAGGGCCTGCTGAGCCTGGTGCACCTCGACCATGCCGCGCATCTGCTGGCCAAGCTACCGACCGAGCCTGCCGAATTGACTGTCGCGGCAACGGCTTCGGTCGCGACCGACACCGAGGTGGGCCGCGTCGTGCCCGTTTCGGTGACTGTCTCGGCTGCCGACGGCACCGTGCTGGCTCGGCTGGAGGAGCGCTTCGCGATCCGCGGCCGGACCGGCGAGGCGGAGCTGACGGACCCGGTGCGGGCCGGCGGCGCGATCTCCGACAACGCCACCGAGACCCCGCGTCGTCGTCGTCGCGACGTCACCGTCGGCGCTCCCGTCGACATGCGGCCGTTCGCGGTGGTCTCCGGTGACCACAACCCGATCCACACCGACCGCGCCGCCGCCCTGTTGGCGGGGCTGCAGTCGCCCATTGTGCACGGGATGTGGCTGTCGGCGGCGGCGCAGCACGTCGTCACCGCCACCGACGGCCGGGCCGTTCCGCCTGCTCGGCTGGTCGGCTGGACCGCGCGGTTCCTGGGCATGGTGCTGCCCGGTGACGAGATCGAATTCCGCGTCGATCGCGTCGGAATCGACGTCGGCGCAGAGGTTTTAGAGATCAGCGCCAAGGTCGGCAGCGACCTCGTCATGTCGGCGACCGCTCGGCTGGCCGCGCCCAAGACCGTCTACGCGTTCCCAGGCCAGGGCATCCAGCACAAGGGCATGGGCATGGAGGTGCGCGCCCGGTCCAAAGCCGCCCGCAAGGTGTGGGACTCCGCGGACAAGTTCACCCGCGAAACCCTGGGCTTCTCGGTGCTGCACGTGGTGCGCGACAACCCGACCAGCCTGATCGCGGCGGGCGTGCATTATCAACACCCCGAAGGCGTGCTGTACCTGACGCAGTTCACTCAGGTCGCGATGGCGACGGTGGCGGCGGCGCAGGTCGCCGAGATGCGTGAGCAGGGCGCTTTCGTCGAGGGAGCCATCGCGTGCGGGCACTCCGTCGGCGAGTACACCGCGCTGGCCTGCGTGTCCGGGGTGTACGAGCTGGAGGCGCTGCTGGAGGTGGTGTTCCACCGCGGCAGCAAGATGCACGACATCGTGCCGCGCGACGAGCTCGGCCGGTCCAACTACAGGCTGGCGGCGATCCGGCCGTCACAGATTGACTTGGCGGACAAGGACGTTCCGGGGTTCATCGACGAAATCTCCAAGCGCACCGGGGAATTCCTCGAGATCGTCAACTTCAACCTGCGTGGCTCGCAGTACGCCATCGCGGGCACCGTCGCCGGCCTGGAGGCGTTGGAGGAAGAGGTCGAGAAACGCCGCGAGATCACCGGCGGGAAGCGGTCGTTCATCCTGGTGCCCGGCATCGATGTGCCGTTCCACTCGTCGGTGCTGCGGGTCGGCGTCGCCGACTTCCGCCGCTCGCTGGAGCGCGTCATGCCGCGCGACAAGGATCCCGAGCTGATCATCGGCCGCTACATCCCCAACCTGGTGCCCAAGCCGTTCAGCCTGGATCGCGAATTCATTCAGGAGATCCGCGATCTGGTGCCGGCCGAGCCACTCGACGAGATCCTCGCCGACTACGACACCTGGCGGAACGAGAAGCCGCGCGAGCTGTGCCGCAAGATCGTCATCGAATTGCTGGCCTGGCAGTTCGCCAGCCCGGTGCGCTGGATCGAGACGCAGGACCTGCTGTTCATCGAGGAGGCCGCGGGCGGACTCGGCGTGGAGCGGTTCGTCGAGATCGGCGTGAAGTCCGCGCCGACTGTGGCGGGCCTGGCATCCAACACGCTCAAGCTGCCCGAATACTCGCACAGCACAGTGGAAGTGCTGAATTCTGAGCGCGACGCGGCGGTGCTGTTCGCCACCGACACCGATCCGGAACCCGAACCGGAGGAAGCCGAGGAGGCACCCGTCGAGGCCGCTGAGGCCACCGTCGACGCCGCACCTGCCGCCCCGGCGGCACCCGCGTCCGCGCCCGGTGCGCCCCGCCCCGACGACCTCACCTTCGACGCCAGCGATGCCACCATGGCGCTCATCGCGCTGTCGGCGAAGATGCGGATGGATCAGATCGAGGCGCTCGATTCGATCGAGTCGATCACCGACGGCGCGTCCTCGCGCCGCAATCAGTTGCTGGTCGACCTGGGTTCCGAGCTGAACCTCGGCGCCATCGACGGCGCGGCCGAGGCGGATCTGGGCGCGTTGAAGGGTCAGGTCACCAAGCTGGCCCGGACCTACAAGCCGTTCGGCCCAGTGCTTTCCGATGCGATCAACGATCAGCTGCGTACCGTGCTCGGCCCGTCCGGCAAGCGCCCGGCCTACATCGCCGAGCGGGTCCGCAAGACGTGGGAGCTCGGCGAGGGCTGGGTCAAGCATGTGACCGTCGAGATGGCGCTGGGCACTCGCGAGGGCAGCAGCGTGCGTGGCGGCAACCTCGGCGGCTTGCACGAGGGTGCGCTGGCCGACGCCGCCACCGTCGACAAGGTCATCGACGCGGCGGTCGCCGCGGTGGGCGCACGTCACGGCGTGGCGGTCTCGCTGCCGTCGGCCGGCGGCGCTGGTGGCGGTGTGGTGGATTCGGCCGCACTCGGTGAGTTCGCCGAAAAGGTCACCGGCCGTGACGGTGTGCTGGCCTCGGCGGCCCGCCTGGTGCTCGGCCAGCTCGGTCTCGACGATGCGGTCACCACACCGGAGACCGCGACCGACGCGGAGCTCATCGACCTGGTCACCGCCGAACTCGGTTCGGACTGGCCGCGTTTGGTCGCTCCGGCATTCGATGCGCGCAAGGCCGTGGTGTTCGACGACCGTTGGGCCAGCGCCCGTGAGGACCTGGTCAAGATCTGGCTGGCCGACGACGACGAGATCGACGCCGACTGGCCGCGGCTGTCCGAGCGCTTCGAGGGCGCCGGCCATGTCGTTGCCACCCAAGCCAATTGGTGGCAGGGCAAGGCACTGGCGTCCGGGCGCACCATCCATGCGTCGCTGTATGGACGCATTGCCGCGGGTGCGGAGAACCCGGGCAATGGGCGCTACAGCGACGAGGTCGCGGTGGTGACCGGCGCCTCAAAGGGGTCGATCGCGTCTGCGGTGGTGGCCAAGCTGCTCGACGGCGGAGCAACCGTCATCGCGACCACGTCGCGCCTGGACGACGACCGGCTGGAGTTCTACAAGACCCTCTACCGGGAGAACGCTCGTTTCGACGCGACCCTGTGGGTGGTGCCCGCCAACATGGCGTCGTACTCCGACATCGACGCGCTCGTCCAGTGGATCGGCACCGAGCAGACGGAAAGCCTTGGCCCGCAGTCGATTCACATCAAGGACGCGCAAACCCCGACGCTGCTGTTCCCGTTCGCCGCACCGCGGGTGGGCGGCGACATGTCGGAGGCGGGTGCACGCGCCGAGATGGAGATGAAGGTCCTGCTGTGGGCCGTCGAGCGGCTGATCGGCGGGCTGTCGTCGATCGGCGCCGAGCGCGATATCGCCTCCCGGCTGCATGTGGTGCTGCCCGGTTCGCCCAACCGCGGCATGTTCGGCGGCGACGGCGCCTACGGCGAGTCGAAGTCGGCGCTGGACGCCGTGGTGACGCGCTGGAGCGCGGAATCGTCGTGGGCGCAACGTGTCAGCCTGGCGCATGCGCTGATCGGCTGGACCAAGGGCACCGGTCTGATGGGTCGCAACGACGTCATCGTCGACGCCGTCGAAGAGGCCGGAGTGCGCACCTACACCACCGACGAGATGGCCGCGATGCTGCTCGAACTGTGCGACATCGAGTCCAAGGTGGCCGCCGCACGTGAGCCCCTCAAGGCCGATCTGACCGGCGGGCTCGGCGATGTCAAGCTAGACATGGCCGAGCTGGCCGCCAAGGCCCGCGAGGAAATGTCTGCTGCCGCTTCCGAAGACGATGACGACGCGGAGGGCGCCATTCTGGCACTGCCGTCACCGCCGCGCGGCTACACGCCCGCGCCGGCGCCCGAATGGGCCGACCTCGACGTCGATCCGGCGGACCTGGTGGTCATCGTCGGCGGCGCCGAACTGGGCCCGTACGGCTCGTCGCGCACCCGGTTCGAGATGGAGGTCGACAACGAACTCTCCGCGGCGGGCGTGCTGGAGCTAGCGTGGACGACCGGCCTGGTGAAGTGGGAGGACGATCCCAAACCCGGCTGGTATGACACCGAAACCGGTGAACTGGTGCCCGAAGAGGAGATCGTCGAGCGCTACCACGACGAGGTTGTGCGGCGCTGTGGTATTCGAGAATTCGTCGACGACGGTGCCATCGATCCCGATCACGCCTCCCCGCTGCTGGTGTCGGTGTTCCTGGACAAGGACTTCTCGTTCGTGGTGTCCAGTGAGGCCGACGCCCGGGCGTTTGTCGAATTCGATCCGGAGCACACCGTCGCACGCCCGGTGCCCGATTCGTCGGACTGGCAGGTGATCCGCAAGGCGGGCACCGAGATTCGGGTGCCGCGCAAGACGAAGCTGTCGCGCACGGTCGGGGCGCAGATCCCGACCGGATTCGATCCGACGGTGTGGGGCATCACGCCCGACATGGCGAATTCGATTGACCGCGTGGCGTTGTGGAACATCGTCGCGACCGTGGACGCCTTCCTGTCGGCCGGATTCACGCCGACCGAGCTGATGCGCTGGGTGCACCCGAGCCTGGTGGCCAGCACCCAGGGCACCGGTATGGGCGGCATGACGTCGATGCAGACCATGTACCACGGCAACCTGCTCGGCCGAGCCAAGCCGAACGACATCCTGCAGGAGGTGCTGCCGAACGTCGTTGCAGCACATGTGATGCAGTCCTATGTCGGCGGCTACGGCGCGATGATCCACCCGGTCGGCGCGTGCGCCACCGCGGCGGTGTCGGTCGAGGAGGGCGTCGACAAGATCAAACTCGGCAAGGCCGACCTGGTGGTCGCCGGCGGTTTCGACGACCTGACGCTGGAGGCCATCATCGGCTTCGGTGACATGGCGGCCACCGCCGACACCGAGATGATGCGGGCCAAGGGCATCAGCGATTCGAAGTTCTCCCGCGCCAACGACCGTCGTCGACTCGGCTTCGTCGAGGCCCAGGGCGGCGGCACCATCCTGCTGGCCCGCGGCGACCTGGCACTCAAGATGGGTCTGCCTGTGCTTGCGGTGGTGGGCTATGCGCAGAGCTTCGCCGACGGTGTGCACACCTCGATCCCCGCTCCGGGGCTCGGCGCGCTGGGCGCCGGTCGCGGCGGCAAGGATTCGGTGCTGGCGCGCTCGCTGGCGAAGCTGGGCGTGGGTGCCGACGACATCGCGGTGATCTCCAAGCACGACACCTCGACGCTGGCCAACGACCCCAACGAGACCGAGCTGCACGAGCGGCTGGCCGACTCGATGGGCCGCGCACCCGGCAACCCGCTGTTCATCGTCAGCCAGAAGACGCTGACCGGGCACGCCAAGGGCGGCGCCGCGGTGTTCCAGATGATGGGTCTGTGCCAGATCCTGCGCGACGGCGTCATCCCGCCGAACCGCAGCCTGGACTGCGTCGACGACGAGTTGGCCACCTCCGGCCATTTCGTCTGGCCGCGCGAGACCCTGCGTATGGGCGACAAATTCCCGCTCAAGGCCGGTCTGGTGACCAGCCTCGGGTTCGGGCACGTGTCGGGTCTGATCGCACTGGTGCATCCGCAGGCGTTCTTGGCGGCGCTGTCGCCCGAGCAGCGCGAGGCCTACAAGCAGCGCGCCGACGCGCGGGTGCTGGCCGGCCAGCGCAGGCTGGCGTCGGCGATCGCCGGCGGCCCGCCGATGTACGAGCGGCCGGCCGACCGTCGCTTCGACCACGACGTGCCGGAGAAGCGGCAGGAGGCGGCGATGCTGCTGGATCCCGCGGCCCGGCTGGGCGATGGCGATGTGTACGTGCGCTAGCCTGCAGCCGTGGCGATAGTCGGAGTGGGAATCGACCTGGTGTCGATTCCCGACTTCGCCGAACAGGTCGACCGCCCGGGCACGATGTTCGCCGAGACGTTCACCCCCGGCGAACGCCGCGACGCCGCCGACAAGAGTTCGTCGGCGGCACGGCACCTGGCCGCCCGCTGGGCCGCCAAGGAGGCGGTGATCAAGGCGTGGTCGGGGTCACGGTTCGCCAAACGGCCCGTGTTGCCGGAGGACATCCACCGCGACATCGAGGTGGTGACCGACATGTGGGGCCGGCCGAAGGTGCGGCTGTCCGGTGACATCGCCAAGCATCTCAAGGACGTGACCATCCACGTGTCGTTGACGCACGAGGCCGACACCGCCGCGGCCGTCGCGATCATCGAGGAGCCGTAGTTTCTGTCTGCTCGCGGCGGAAGGTGACCCGCTAGCCTCGTCTACATGAGTGATCTGGTCGAGCGGGTACGCGAAGTGCTGCCGTCGGTGCGGCACGATCTCGAAGAGTTGATCCGCATCCCATCGGTCTGGGCCGACCCGGCCCGGCGGGCCGACGTGGCGCGTAGTGCCGAGGCGGTGGCAAAGCTCTTGCGAGACGCGGGCTTTCCGGATGTGCAGATCGTCAGCGAAACAGGCGCCCCCGCCGTCATCGCCCGCTACCCGGCACCAGCCGGGGCGCCGACGGTGCTGCTCTACGCCCACCACGACGTGCAACCCGAAGGCGAACTGAGCCATTGGATTTCCCCTCCGTTCGAGCCCAGCGAGCGCAATGGCCGCCTCTACGGGCGCGGTAGCGCCGACGACAAGGCCGGTATCGCAACGCATTTGGCGGCATTCCGGGCTTTCGACGGCAAGCCGCCGGTCGGCGTGACGGTGTTCGTCGAGGGCGAGGAGGAATCGGGTTCGCCGTCGCTGGGCCGCCTGCTTGCCGCGCACCGGGACACCCTGGCCGCCGACGTCATCGTGATCGCCGACTCCGACAACTGGAGCACCGAAATCCCGGCGTTGACAGTGTCATTGCGTGGCCTGGCCGACTGCATCGTGGAAGTCGCGACGCTTGACCACGGCCTGCACTCCGGGCTGTGGGGCGGCGTGGTACCCGACGCGCTGACGGTCCTCGTGCGTCTGTTGGCCAGCCTGCACGACGACGACGGCAATGTGGCCGTCGCGGGCCTGCACGAGACGCGTGCGGCCGACGTCGACCGCGGGCCCGACTGGGTGCGCAAGGAATCCGGACTGCTCGACGGAGTATCCGAAATCGGCTCTGGCTCTGTGGTGCAACGGCTTTGGGCCAAACCGGCGATCACCGTCATCGGCATCGACACCACGCCCATCGACAAGTCGTCGAACACGCTGATTCCGCGGGCCCGCGCGAAGATCAGCATGCGGGTGGCGCCCGGCGGTGACGCCCGCGACCACCTGGCGGCGCTGACGCGCCATCTCGAGCAGCATGCACCGTGGGGCGCGCGGGTCACCGTCACGCCGGGTGACATCGGCCAGCCGTATGCGATCGACGCCAGCGGTCCCGTCTACGACGCCGCGCGCTCCGCCTTCCGGCAGGCGTGGGGTAACGACCCCGTCGATATGGGCATGGGCGGATCGATCCCCTTCATCGCCGAGTTCGCGGCGGCGTTCCCGTCAGCCAAGATTTTGGTGACCGGCGTGGAAGACCCTGGTACACAAGCCCATAGCGTCAACGAGAGCCTGCATCTGGGTGTGCTCGCACGCGCGGCGACGGCCGAGGCACTCCTGCTACAGAACCTCGCGAACCTGGGTTAGACCGAAAGATCCCGGCGCAGCTTGGCGACGTGACCGGTGGCGCGGACGTTGTACTGCGCCTCGGCGATCTTGCCGTTCTCGTCGACGACGAACGTCGAGCGGATGACGCCCTGCACGGTCTTGCCGTACATCGTCTTCTCACCGAATGCGCCCCAGGCCGTCAACACCTTCTTGTCGGGGTCGGACAGCAACGGGAAGGTCAGGCCCTGCTCGTCGCGGAACTTCGCGAGTTTGGCGGGCTTGTCGGGTGAGATCCCGACGACGTCGAGTCCGGCTTCGTTGAGTTCGCTCAGGTTGTCGCGGAAGTCACACGCCTGTTTGGTGCAGCCCGGAGTGGACGCGGCGGGATAGAAGTACACGATGACCTTGCGGCCCTTGTAGTCCGACAGCTTGACCGTGTTGCCGTCGGCATCGGGCAGGCTGAATGCGGGAGCCTTGTCGCCTACCTTGAGTCGCGGGGTCTGTGGCATGCGTGGTGAACCCTTCTCGTCGACCGGTGCGCCGGGATGAGTGCCGACTGAACTAGGGTAGTTCGCTAAGGCAGCGGCTCGGCATCACGCCGGCTACGCGGGGGATAGGGAGGCACAGTGGCGAACCGGGATCCCGACAGCATCAAGAGGGACATCGATCAGGCTCGCGAGCAGTTGGCGTCGACCGTGGACTCGCTTGCCGAGCGGGCCAATCCTCGTCGGATCGCCGATGACGCCAAGGCCGGGGTGGTCCGATTCGTCAAGAAGCCGGCCGTGACGATCTCGCTGGCCGGTGTGGGCGCGCTGGTCGTGCTGCTGGTGATTCGCAAGCTCAGACGACGCTGACGGAGTTTGCTCAGCGGTGACGGCGGGGCAGCAACCATTCGGTGAGCGAAAACGCCGGCGGATTGGCGGTACGGCCGAGGCGGTTGCAGCTGTACACGAACAACGGCTGTTGCGCAGTTACGTCGCCGTCAGACTGTCCATCCGACCAACCCGGCGTGCCCGGTGCGCCTGACGTCGGCATCAGCTAATTCCTCGATTCGTGTACCGCAGCTGGCGCAAGGAGGACGTCCAGGCGTATTCAGCTAATGCAAGCATAGCACCGGTGCCACCTTCTACCCAGCTTGAACGACGCATTTCCGCGAGATTGTCAATGATCCGCAACCATTGATCGATGGCAGATCACGTCGGCATCAGGTCGCCTACGGTGGTTGTTAGCACATTTTACAACGCTACCGGCGAGTATCCGGGAAATATTGTCGAAAACGTCAACCGCAACCACTGAATGATAGCCGGCACGGCAAGACGAGGCTGGGAAACAAGCCCGCGGACCGCGCGCGATCTGCGCGGTAGCGGTGAAATTGAGTGCGCCGTCAGGGTTTCGAACCCCGGACCCGCTGATTAAGAGTCAGCTGCTCTACCAACTGAGCTAACGGCGCGCGTGTGCGACAATAACAGGCCTTGCGGCACAGGGTGAAATCGCCCGACGGCCGCGCGCGCTGCCGACGCTGCGGTGGCGCGCGCTATCCATCGTAGCCCTTAGACTATTGCCAATAATCGGTCGATCCAGACCCTGTTTGCGAGGTGGAGTACAGCATGTGGCAGGTCCAATCGGTGACCCGTCGCCGACATCGACCCTGGTTGACCGCTCTAGCGCTGGTGCCGGCCGTGGTGTTTGGCCTGAGCGGCTGCAGCGGCGATTCCGGCCAGGAGCCGGTCCAGGTGATCACCGATAAGGGCACCCCGTACCACGACCTGCTGGTGCCGAAGATCATCTCCTCGGTCAAGGACGGCGCCGTCGGCGTCACGGTCGAGGCACCCGTCACGGTCAGCGCCGAGGACGGCGTGCTCGACTCCGTCACGATGGTCAACGAAGAAGGCGAACCGGTCTCCGGCGAACTCAGCAAGGACGGGTTGACCTGGTCGACGACCGAACCGCTGGGCTACAACAAGCGGTACACGCTGACGGCACGGTCGTTGGGCCTCGGCGGTGCCACCAGCCAGCAGATGTCGTTCCAAACGCATTCGCCGGAAAACCTGACCATGCCGTATGTGCTGCCCAATGACGGCGAGGTCGTCGGCGTCGGCCAGCCGGTCGCGATCCGCTTCGACGAGAACATCCCCAACCGCGTGGCGGCCGAGCGAGCCATCACGGTCAAGACCACCCCACACGTCGAGGGCGCGTTCTACTGGCTCAACAACCGCGAAGTCCGTTGGCGCCCAGCGCGTTACTGGAAGCCGGGAACGACCGTCGAGGTCAACGTCAACACCTACGGCGTAGAACTCGGCGACGGGCTGTTCGGCCAGGACAACGTCACCACGAAGTTCACCATCGGCGACGAGGTCATCGCGACCGCCGACGACGCCACCAAGACGCTGACCGTGCGTCGCAACGGCGCGGTCATCAAGACGATGCCGATTTCGATGGGCAAGAACAAGACGCCCACGAACAACGGCATCTACATCGTCGGCGATCGGTTCCCGCACCTGATCATGGACTCGTCCACCTACGGCGTGCCGGTGAACTCACCCGACGGCTACCGCACCGAAGTCGATTGGGCCACCCAGATCTCCTACAGCGGTATCTACGTGCACGCCGCCCCGTGGTCGGTGGGCAGCCAGGGCTACAGCAACGTCAGCCACGGCTGCATTAACGTCAGCACCAGCAACGGCCGGTGGTTCTTCGACAACACCAAACGCGGCGACATCGTCGAGATCCGCAACACGGTCGGGCCAGTGCTGCCCGGCACGGATGGCCTTGGCGACTGGAACATCCCCTGGGAGCAGTGGAAGGCCGGCAACGCCAGCATCTGACGCGGTGGGCGCATCCACTTAGTGGCTGCCGGATATCGCCGAAACGACAATGCGGGCCTCATCTGAGGCCCGCATTGCCATCTTCGGGGTGGCTGACGGGACTCGAACCCGCGACAGCCAGGATCACAACCTGGTGCTCTACCAACTGAACTACAGCCACCATCGCCGCATGAGCGGCGCCGTCGATACTAGCCGCTCGGGCGCTCGACAGCCGAATCGATAGTCTGCGAGTCGCCGTTGGAGGCCGCCAACTCGGCCGCAATCGCGGCGATATCGCTGGTCGACGGGCCCGGCGGCGGCACGAACGCGGTGCGTCGGTAGTACTTCAATTCCCGGATGGATTCGTGGATGTCGGCCAACGCGCGATGCGCCAGCCCCTTCTCGGGCTGTCCGAAGTAGATCCGCGGGTACCAGCGTCGGCACAGCTCCTTGATCGAGCTGACGTCGATCATCCGGTAGTGCAGGTAATCGTCGAGAACCGGCATGTCGCGGGCGATGAAACCGCGGTCGGTGGCAATCGAATTGCCCGCCAGCGGCGCGGTCTTGGCCTGCTTGACGTGGGTGCGGATGTAGTCGAGCACCAGCTGCTCGGCCTCGGCCACATCGACGGTCGACGCGCGCACCTCATCGATCAGGCCGGAGCGGGTGTGCATCTGCGCCACCACGTCGATCATGTTCGACAGCGCATCCTCGTCGGCGTGAATGACCACGTCGATACCCTCACCGAGGATGTTGAGGTCGGCATCGGTGACCAGTACCGCAATCTCGATGAGCCGGTCGGACCGCAGGTCCAGGCCGGTCATCTCACAGTCGATCCACACCAATTCGTCACGCACAGCGCTCCACAGTATTCGCACGCCCGTCAACTGGCTCCCAGACCCGCCCGGTTGGCAAGTAATGTCAGGACCCGATCGTCAGTCGTTCGCGCAAAGGGAGGACCGCGGCATGACCACCGAATCGACAGGCACCCCGGCGCAGCAGATCGCGGCCGGTTATGCCGTCGAAGGCCAGGCGCTGGAGTTGGGCACCGTCGTCGTCGACGGCACCGCCGACCCGGCCGCCCAGATCCGCATCCCGCTGGCCACCGTCAACCGGCACGGGCTCGTCGCCGGCGCCACCGGCACCGGCAAGACAAAGTCGCTGCAGGTCATCGCCGAACAGCTGTCGGCCGCCGGGGTGCCCGTGCTGATGGCCGACGTCAAGGGCGACCTGTCCGGCCTGTCCCGCCCCGGCGAGCAGGGCGACAAGATCGCCGAGCGGGCCAAGGACACCGGCGACCAGTGGACGCCGACGGCATATCCCGTCGAGTTTCTGTCGCTGGGCACCACTGGAATCGGTGTTCCGGTGCGCGCCACCGTCACCAGTTTCGGGCCGATCCTGCTGTCAAAGGTATTGGGGCTCAACCAGACTCAGGAGTCCACTCTCGGCCTGATCTTCCACTGGGCAGATCAGAAGGGGCTGCCGCTGGTGGACCTCAAGGATCTGCGGTCGGTTATCCAGTACCTCACCAGCGACGAGGGCAAGCCCGAGTTGAAGGCGCTGGGCGCGGTGTCGTCGACGACGGCCGGCGTCATCCTGCGTGCGCTGGTGAACCTAGAGGCCGAGGGCGGCGACACCTTCTTCGGCGAGCCCGAACTCGAACCCGAGGACCTGATGCGCGTCGACGCCCAGGGCCGCGGCATCATCACGCTGCTGGAAGTCGGCCAGCAGGCCGCCCGGCCGGTGATGTTCTCGACATTTTTGATGTGGGTGCTGGCCGACTTGTTCACCACGCTGCCGGAGGTCGGCGACGTCGACAAGCCGAAGCTGGTGTTTTTCTTCGACGAGGCCCATCTGCTGTTCACCGACGCGTCGAAGGCGTTCCTCGAGCAGGTGGAGCAGACCGTCAAGCTGATCCGGTCCAAGGGCGTCGGCGTGTTCTTCTGCACTCAGTTGCCGACCGATGTGCCCAACGAGGTGCTCTCGCAGCTCGGCGCGCGGATCCAGCACGCCCTGCGCGCATTCACTCCGGACGATCAGAAGGCCCTGTCCAAGACGGTGCGCACCTACCCGAAGACCGATGTCTACGACCTGGAGAAGGCGCTGACGTCACTGGGCATCGGTGAAGCGATCGTCACCGTGCTCTCGGAGAGGGGTGCGCCGACGCCGGTCGCGTGGACGCGGATGCGGGCCCCACGCTCGCTGATGGACACCATCGGGCCCGACGCCATCACCGCCGCAGCGAAGGCCAGCCCGCTGCAGGCCGAGTACGGCCAGACCATCGACGGCGACTCGGCTTTCGAACGGCTGGCCGCGAAACTGGCACCGCCGCCCGGCGCAGGCGAATTCGCCGGCGCCGAGGCCGAAGTCGAGGTGCCCGTGCCCGCGGGGGGTGAGGTGCCGCCGATGCCCGCGCCGGCGCAGCCCGAAGAGCCCGGCTTCTTCGAGAAGATGGCAAGCAGCCCGGCGTTCAAGAGCGCCATGCGATCGGCGGGCACCGTCATCGGCCGCGAGATCACCCGCAGTATCTTCGGCACCGGCCGTCGACGCCGCCGTTAGTCGCAGCGTAAGCGCGCTCAGTCGCCGCCCAGCTTCTTGTAGACGGCGCCGACGATCGGCGCAACGATGGCCCGCGGCGAATATCCACTGGCCACCGACATCGCCTTCGAGGTCACGCCTGGGACGACACGCATCTTGTTGCGCTCCAACCCATCCAGCGACAACTTCGCGGTGTGCTGAGTCGAAATCCACAGGAAGTCGGGGATCAACCGCTCGACGAGCGACTGCTCGTGTTCGTCGGGCAGCGCTTCACGCACCGGACCGGGCGCCAGCAGCGTGACATGCACACCGGCGCTTTTCAGTTCGCCGCGCAGCGATTCGCTGAACGTGTTGACGAACGCCTTGCTCGCCGCATAGGTGGCGTTGTTGGGGATCGGCGAATTGCCTGCCGCGGAGCCGGAAATCAGAATGCCGCCGGCGCCGCGCTCGACCATGCCGGGCAGCACGGCCAGCACAAGGTCATGCACGCCAAGGACATTCAGCTGTACCTGCGCCTTCTCCTCGGCCGGGTCCAGTTTCGACACTGGACCGAACGTCGCGGTGCCGGCGTTGGCGCACAGGATCGAGATGTCCCGTGCGGCCAGCTCGTCGGCGAACTTCGTGCGCTCGGTGGGGTCGGACAGGTCCACCGGGCGCACCTCGACGGTCACGCCATAGCGTTCGGTCAGCCGGTCCGCCAACGCATTGAGCACATCCTCGCGTCGCGCCGTGACGATCAAATGGTGTCCCCGCGCGGCGAGTTCCGTCGCCAACGCTTCGCCGATGTTTTGCGAGGCGCCGGTGACGACGGCGCGGGCATCGGGATGAGGAGCGGGTACTGGCATGCGCGGGACTATATCGTGGGCGACGATGAGCGAGCGCTCCCGTGTGGATCAGCCGCCCGTGCCGAGCGCCGGTCGGTCTCAGGTGCTCGCGTGGGCGCTGTGGGACTGCGGCGCGACGGGGCTGAACGCGATCGTCGTAACATTTGTCTTCTCGGTGTATCTCACCGGCGCGGTGGGCGGCGACCTGCCCGGGGACACCTCACCGTCGAGCCTGCTCGGGCGGGCGCTGGCCATTGCCGGCCTCACGGTGGCCCTGCTGGCCCCGGCGATCGGGATCTGGGTCGACGCACCGGGCCGTCGGCGCCGCGTGCTGGCCGCCCTGACCGCGCTGGCAGTCGTGCTGACCTCGGCCATGAGCCTGGTCCGCGACGACTACCACTACCTGTGGTTGGGGCTGGTGCTGCTGGCGGCCGCAGCGACGTGCAACGACCTGGCGACCGTGCCCTACAACGCGATGCTGCGACAGCTGTCCACCCCGCTGACCTCCGGCCGGGTGTCCGGATTCGGTTTGGCCATGGGCTATCTCGGCAGCGTCGTGCTGCTGCTGGTGGCCTACCTCGGGTTCATCGGCGGCGACGGCGACACCAGAGGATTTCTGGGCCTGCCGGTCGAGGGCGGCCAGAACGTCCGCGGCGTGATGCTGCTGACCGCAGCGTGGTTCGCGCTTTTCGCGCTGCCCCTGATATTCGGCGCGCCCGACGGACTGCCCGAGCTCCAAGGGGAGAAGGTCGGCTTCTTCGGCGCCTACCGCAAGCTGTGGTCGGAAATATCCGGCGAGTGGAAACGCGACCACAACATCGTCTACTACCTGTTCGCGAGCGCGGTGTTCCGCGACGGGCTCGCGGGCGTCTTCACCTTCGGCGCCGTCCTCGGCGTCAACGTGTACGGCGTCTCCGATGCCGATGTGTTGCTGTTCGGGGTGAGCGCCTGCGTGGTCGCCGCGGCCGGCGCGGTCGTCGGCGGGCTGTTCGACGATCGGCTCGGGTCCAAACCGGTGATCGTCGGCGCGCTCACCTTGATGATCACGGTCGGCCTGACGCTGCTGAGCCTGTCTGGGCCGGTCGCGTTCTGGGTGTGCGGGCTGCTGCTCTGTCTGTTCATCGGTCCGACCCTGGCGTCGGGCCGCACGCTGATGATGCGAATGTCGATGGACGGCAAGGAAGGTGTGGCCTTCGGGTTGTACGCCACCACCGGCCGGGCGGTGTCCTTCCTCGCGCCGTGGCTGTTCTTCACGTTCATCGACGTGTTCGACACGGACCGGGCCGGCATCGGCGGACTGTGCGTGGTGCTGTCGATCGGGCTGGTGGCGATGCTGGCGGTGAAGACGCCGGGCCGAATGTCTATCGGCTGAGCCTCGCTAGCCTCGGGCCACGCAGATGGTCAGGCCCGATCCGGTGCGCTGCTGGATCTGGACGCCGTTGACGGTGACCGTGCAGCTGACCTCGCGGCCCACGTTGATGATGCTGACGCTGGCCGAATCCTGCGCCGGCTGCGTCAGCTCGACTTCCTTGCTCCACGGCAGCATCACGTTGAACTCGGTCTGCAGCACCCCGCCACTGTCCACGTAGGTGATGTTGATCGCCCGGCCCTCTCCGGTGACCTCGTAGACCACCGTTTCGGTCGCGCCACCAGCGGTGGTGTCCGGTCCGGTCGTCGGCGGCACGACCGGTGTGGGCCTGCGCGTCGTCGTGGGAGATGTCGGAGTGGGAGGCGTCGTCCGGGGGGTGGTGAACGTCGGCTCCTGGATGGGCGGCGCAACGACCGTTTCCTGGCGGGAGCTGTTGGCGATGACCAGCGCGATCACCAACCCGACCACGACCAGCACGGCCGCGCCCGCGACCAGCCACAGCCAGCGCGGCGATTTCGGCCCTTCGGGCGGTTGCTGCGGTCCCGCGCCGGGCGGGTACTGATAGTGCCCCGTCGCGTACGGGTCGTAGCCGTACGGCGCGTAGGCGGGGAGTTGTTCGGTCGGCTTCGGCGCCGATGGTGCCTGGTAAGTGGGGCCGTAGGCCTGGCCTGCGTACGCCGGGTCCGTGTATCCCGGGTAGTCAGGCCCCTGCGGTCGGGTCGGTTCGGGCCCGTCGCGCCGCGGTGAATCGGTCATGCCCACCTCATGGCTGCAGGGTACCTGTGCAAGTGCTCAGTATGCCGCCCCGATTGCGCAGAGGGCATCGGGCCTGGCCAGAATTGAGTCGTGGCATCGTTCGTACGCACCAACTACGGCGCCTCCCTGTCTCCGGATGCCACGGCGTTCGCCCATCTCGTCGACGACGGTGGTTACCCCCGCGCGGTCCAGCGCTTCCTGCGCGGCTGGCGGGCGAGCTCGTCGCGCGATGTCGAGCTGCCGGTCGAAGGACCCGTCAACCGCGTGATCCATTCCGCCGACGGCCACTGGCTGGCATGCGAAGTCGCACCCGAAGGCGGTACACGAAGCCAGATCTGGGTGGTCACAACCGATCCCGACGACCGCGATGCACATCGCATCGACCGGTGGTCATCTCCGTTGGGTGAGGGCACCGCCGAGCTGATCGGTTGGGACGGAACGCAAGTCGCGGCGATCCTGACCGGCGAGGATGGTGTGGGCAGCTCGTGTCTGATCAACCCGGCCGACGGCAGCACGGTGCTGCTCGACCGTCGCTCGGGCGGTCGGCTCGTCGACTCCTGGGCGGGCGCCTCACTGGTGCGGGTGGGCCCGCGCGGCTATCGCGATCTGATCATGCTGCGTGGACTCACCGAAATCGCTTTGCTGCCTTACGATCCTGGTTCGACCACCGACGCGGGCACGATCCTCGACGACCACAGCCCGCGAAGGCTGCGGTCCGGTTTGGACGGCGAAACCATGACCTTGTACCAGCCGCACAAGGTCTACGGATTAAACAGCACAGAGGGATTCGTGCGCGCGCTGATTCGCAGCGACAACGGCGCCGCACACGCCCGCTTGCTGGAGGTGACGACCACCGCGGACGGCGTGTCCTACCATGTGGTCGCCGAGCGGCCAGGCTACGACTTGGACGAGTTCGTCGTCAGCGACGACCTGTCGACCGTGGCATTGTTGTGGAACATTCACGGCTGCAGCGAATTACAGATTCTCTCCTATGCGGACAACACACTGTCCGAGCCGATCCCGCTGCCCGGGTTGGTGGCCACCGAGTTGAGCATCAGCGCGGGCGGTTCGATGGTGGCGATGACCGTCGAGAGTCCGAACCTGCCGCCCACCGTCGAGCTGGTGGACCCGCGCACCAGGGAATGGGAGCGCATCGACCGCGAGCCCAGCCGAGGGCCGCTGACCGCGGACCCGACACTCGAATTCGTCACGGCGCGAGATGGTCTGGAGATGAGTGGGTGGCTGTATCGGCCGCCGGCTCCGGTGCGGCCGATCGGGGCGATGATCTTTTTGCACGGCGGGCCGGAAGGACAATCCCGGCCGGGCTACAACGAGTTCTTCCCGCCGCTGCTGGAGGCCGGCATCACGGTGTTCGCCCCGAATGTGCGGGGGTCCGGCGGTTTCGGACGCGCGTTCATGCACGCCGACGACAAGGAACTGCGGTTCGCGGCCATCGACGACGTCGCCGCGTGTGTCGAGTTCCTGATCGAGCGCGAGGAGGTCCCGACCGATCGCATCGCCTGCAGCGGATGGTCCTACGGCGGTTACCTCACCCAGGCGGCGTTGACATTTCACCCAGACCTGTTCGCGGCGGGCATCAGCATCTGCGGGATGAGCGACTTGAACACCTGGTACCGCACCACCGAGCCGTGGATCGCGGCCGCGGCCTACCCAAAATACGGTCACCCGATTGCCGACCGGGAGCTGTTGGAACGGTTGTCGCCATTGCTGAGAGCGCACGCGCTGACCGCACCGATGTTGCTCGTCCACGGCGCCAACGACACCAACGTCCCGCCCAGTGAATCCCAACAAATGTTCGAGGCGCTGCGCTCGCTGGGCCACAACGTCGAATTGTTGATTTTCGACGACGACGGACACGAAATCGTCAAACGCGAGAACCGTGCGACGCTGGTCAGCGCCATGACGCGTTGGCTGACCGCGGCATTCGCGCCGAGTCCGATCGGCTGAGCTCATTGCGCGACTCACCATGTTTATTGGAATTGTCCTGCGGGTAAACCGTGCTGCGCGCTAGGTTTGGCGCGAACACGGATGGAGGCGGGGCATGCGAGGTGGCGGAATCATCGGCGTCATTGTGTTCGTCTGGTTGCTGATCGGGGTCGTCGCGGCCTATCAGCGCGATTACTTCTCCACCAGTGAAACCAATTGCGCCACAGCGGGCAGCATTGCGCTGACAGTGCTCGTGGGGCCGTTGAATTACGCGGGAGTCAACCCGAAGGTCACGGATTGCAATCTTCCCGAGCCCAGCCAGTAGCCCACTGGCACTGACCAATTCACGAAAGTTCACCTACGCCATTACGAAGAAAGTGGAGTAACCATGATTGTCATCGGAGCCATCTTGCTGGTCCTCGGGCTGGTGTTCGGCATTTCGATTTTGACCTACATCGGTGTTGTGCTCTTGGTCATCGGTGCCGTGTTCTGGCTGTTGGGTATGGCAGGACGACCCGTCGGCGGCCGGCGTTACTGGTATTAACGGCGGGCGCTGCCGTCACCGGTTGACCTCAGTGCTGCGACGGTCATCGCGCGCAGCACCGCGCGTGAATTGGCGGAACCCGGCTTGACGCTGTGTGGCGTGGAATTCAGCAATCCGAAGGCGGCATGGGCCATCAGTCGCGCATCGGCCTCACCGAGCGTGGGCTGCAATTGCCGCAGTACGTCGACCCAGATCTCCACGTACTGACGCTGCGCCTTTCGGACTTGGCGCTTGGCGTTCGGAGGTAGGTGCCCGAGGTCGCGGTCTTGGATGCGGATCAAGTCCGGCTCGCCCAATGCGAAGTCAAGGTGAAAGTCGATCAATCCATCCAGCGCAGACGCGGGATCGTGCGCCCGCGCCACCACCTCGGTCGCACCGGCCAGCAGCCGGGTGCTGATGCCGACCAACAGTTCGACGAGCAGCGCTTCTTTGTTCGGAAAGTGCCGGTAGATCGCTGGTCCACTGACTCCTGCGGCCGCTCCGATGTCCTCCAGCCGCACGGCGAGATAGCCACGTTCGGCGACCAGGCGTTCCGCTGCGGCGATGAGTTGGCTGCGCCGATCCGATTTCGCCCTGCTGCGGCGCGTCGGCGTCGGACTGGACATGCACGGCTCCCGGCCAGTAGACATCTCGGTTAATCGTGACTAACATACCACGGGTTAGCGCCCATTAACTGAAATTGAGCCGGATCAGGAGTGCCATGACACCGCGGGCGGCACATCGCGACGAGCATCTTGGGTTGGTCGCCCAGTTGCGCGCCAAGCTCGCCGCCGCCGCCCTCGGCGGCCCGGCGCAGTCGCGCGAACGTCATGTGGGGCGAGGGAAATTGTTGCCGCGGGACCGGGTGGACGGCCTGCTGGACCCCGGCAGTGCGTTTCTCGAACTGGCGCCGCTGGCCGCCGACGGCATGTACGACGACGAGTGCCCCGGCGCGGGAATGATCGCCGGCATCGGGCGGGTGTCGGGTCGCGAATGCATGATCGTGGCCAACGATGCAACCGTCAAAGGCGGTACGTACTACCCGATTACGGTGAAGAAGCATCTGCGCGCCCAGGAGATCGCCGGGCAGAACCGGCTGCCCTGCATCTACCTGGTGGATTCCGGCGGCGCGTTCCTTCCCCGCCAAGACGAGGTGTTCCCCGACCGCGACCACTTCGGCCGGATCTTTTTCAACCAAGCCAACCTCAGCGCCCAGGGCATCCCTCAGATCGCCGCCGTGCTCGGGTCATGTACGGCCGGTGGGGCGTATGTGCCGGCCATGAGCGACGAAGCCGTGATCGTGCGCAACCAGGGCACGATCTTCCTCGGCGGCCCACCCTTGGTTAAGGCCGCGACGGGCGAGGTGGTGTCGGCCGAGGACCTCGGCGGTGGCGACCTGCACTCCAAGACCTCCGGCGTCACCGACCATCTGGCGCACGACGACCGCGACGCGCTGCGTATCGTCCGGCGCATCGTCGCGACGCTCGGGCCCCGCGAAACCCCGCCCTGGGAAGTGATGCCGACGGTCGACCCGGTGGCCGACCAAACCGAGCTCTACGACGTGGTGCCCGTCGACCCCCGGGTGCCCTATGACGTGCACGAGGTCGTCACCCGCATCGTCGACGGCGGTGAGTTCTCGGAGTTCAAGGCGGAATACGGCAGCACCCTCGTGACGGGCTTCGCCCGCATCCACGGCCACCCGGTCGGCATCGTCGCCAACAACGGCGTGCTGTTTTCTGAATCAGCCTTGAAGGGCGCACATTTCATCGAGCTGTGCGACAAGCGGCTGATCCCGCTGTTGTTCCTGCAGAACATCTCCGGCTTCATGGTCGGTCGCGACTACGAGGCGGGCGGCATCGCCAAGCACGGCGCCAAGATGGTGACCGCGGTGGCCTGCGCGCGAGTGCCCAAGCTGACGGTCGTCATCGGTGGCTCATACGGCGCGGGTAACTACTCCATGTGCGGCAGAGCGTATTCGCCGCGATTCCTGTGGATGTGGCCCAACGCCCGGATCTCGGTGATGGGCGGGGAGCAGGCGGCATCGGTCCTGGCCACGGTGCGCGGCGAGATGACCGCAGAGGAAGAGGAACAGTTCAAGGCGCCGATCCGGGCGCAGTACGAACACCAGGGCAACCCGTACTACTCCACGGCCCGGCTGTGGGATGACGGCGTCATCGACCCGGCGGACACCAGAACCGTTCTGGGGTTGGCGCTTTCGGTCGTCGCGCAGGCCCCGCTCGAGCCGATCTCCTACGGCGTATTCCGGATGTGATGAGATGACTTTCGATACCGTGCTGGTCGCCAACCGCGGGGAGATCGCGGTGCGGGTCATCCGCACCTTGCGCGCCATGGGAATTCGCTCGGTGGCGGTGTTCAGCGACGCCGATGCGGGCGCGCGCCACGTCGCCGAAGCCGACGTCGCGGTGCACATCGGGCCCGCACCCGCGCGGCAGAGTTATCTGAACATCGACGCGATCATCGCCGCAGCACAGCGCACCGGCGCCCAGGCCGTCCACCCCGGCTACGGGTTCCTCTCGGAGAACCCGCAATTCGCCGCCGCTCTGCAGGCCGCGGGCATCGTCTTCATCGGGCCGCCCGTGACGGCGATCCAGACCATGGGCGACAAGATCGCTGCCAAGGCCGCGGTGTCGGCGTTCGGTGTGCCGGTGGTGCCGGGTGTGTCCCGACCGGGGCTCACCGACGCCGACCTGATCGCTGGCGCCGAGGATGTCGGTTATCCCGTGTTGGTCAAGCCGTCGGCCGGTGGCGGGGGCAAGGGCATGCGCGTGGTGGAGAAGCGCGGCGAACTCGAGGCCGCCCTCGCTTCCGCGCGTCGCGAGGCGGCCGCCGCATTCGGCGACGACACACTGTTCTTGGAGCGGTATGTGTTGCACCCGCGGCACATTGAGGTTCAGGTGCTTGCCGACGGCTACGGCAACGTCGTGCACTTCGGGGAACGCGAATGCAGCCTGCAGCGCCGACACCAGAAGGTGATCGAGGAAGCACCGTCGCCGCTAATGGACGCCCCGACCCGGGCCCGGATCGGGGCCGCGGCATGCGATACCGCCCGCAGCGTCGACTACACCGGCGCGGGAACCGTGGAGTTCATCGTCTCCGCCGACCGCCCCGATGAGTTCTTCTTCATGGAAATGAACACCCGTCTGCAGGTGGAACACCCGGTGACCGAAATGGTGACCGGTGTCGACCTGGTCGAACTTCAGGTGCGCATCGCGGCGGGCGAGAAGCTGCCCATCGTGCAGGATGACGTGACGATGTCCGGGCATGCCATCGAGGCCCGCGTCTACGCCGAGGACCCCGCCCACGGATTCCTGCCGACCGGGGGGACGGTACTCGATCTGGTCGAGCCGCAAGGCCCTGGTATCAGGGTGGATTCGGGCTTGGCCGCGGGCAGCGTCATCGGCAGCGATTACGACCCGATGCTCGCCAAAGTCATCGCCCAGGCCGACGACCGTCCATCCGCGTTGCGCGCGCTGGACCGCGCGCTGGCCGACACCGCCGTGCTCGGCGTCGCCACCAACATCGAGTTCCTGCGGTTCCTGCTGGCCGAACCCGACGTCGCCACAGGGCGGCTGGACACGGGCCTGCTGGACCGCCGGACCCCCGATTTCGTTCCCGCCGATCCCGGCGACGACGAACTCATCGCCGCCGCCGCGTACAAGTGGCTGCGCGCCTGGCCCCCAGTTGCCGAAGACCTGTGGGCGGTGCCCTCGGGATGGCGGATGGGGGAGCGGGCTCCGGTCGTGTTTCGGCTGCACGCCGGTGATCGCACCGACCATGTCCGGCTCACGGGCACCCCGCACGATGCCGTGGCGGCGGTCGAGGACGGCGAATCACGTTCGCTCACCGCAACACTCGACGGTGATCGACTGGCCGTCACTCTCGACGGGCTGCGCACCGACTACCTCGTCGCCACCACCGATCATCACATCTGGTTGCACGGGGCGGGTCGCACGGCCGTCATCGAGGAGGTGCGCGAAGCACCGGTACGTCCCGACGACGCGCACAGCGGCGATGCCGAACTGGTCAGCCCGATGCCGGGATCGGTTGTGGCGGTCGGTGTCACCGACGGCGCCTCCGTCGACAGCGGTTCGGTGGTGGTCACCGTCGAAGCCATGAAGATGGAGCACGCCCTCACCGCGCCGGTGGACGGTGTCGTCGAACTGCTTGTCGCCGTGGGCGATCAGGTCAAGGTGGGCCAGCCGCTGGCCCGTATCAGTGCAACGCAGAAAGCAGACGAGTCATGACCGATTTTCTGGCCACCGGGATGCTGCCCGATCACTATGAGCAGCTTGCCAAGACCGTGCGCGACTTCGCCCAGAGCGTCGTGGCACCGGTCGCGGCCAAACACGATGCCGAGCACTCGTTCCCGTACGAAGTGGTCGCGGGCATGGCCGATATGGGGCTGTTCGGCCTTCCGTTCCCCGAGGAGTACGGCGGCATGGGCGGAGACTACTTCGCGCTGTGCCTGGCGCTGGAGGAACTCGGCAAGGTCGACCAGAGCGTGGCGATCACGTTGGAGGCCGGCGTATCGCTCGGCGCGATGCCGGTGTACCGCTTCGGCAATGAAGCCCAGAAGCAGGAATGGTTGCCGCAGCTGACAAGTGGCCGCGCACTGGCCGCATTCGGCCTGACTGAGCCCGGCGGCGGCACCGACGCCGGCGCCACCAAGACCACCGCCCGTCTAGACGACGGACATTGGGTGATCAACGGCAGCAAGCAGTTCATCACGAACTCCGGAACCGGCATCACCAAACTTGTCACCGTCACCGCGGTCACCGGGGAAACCGATGGCAAAAAAGAGATCTCGACGATCCTGGTGCCGGTGCCCACACCGGGATTCACCGCCGAGCCCGCGTACAACAAGGTCGGCTGGAATGCGTCGGACACCCATCCGCTGAGCTTCGACGATGTGCGCGTACCCCAGGAGAACCTGCTCGGCGAACGCGGTCGCGGCTACGCGAACTTTCTGCGCATTCTCGACGAAGGGCGGATCGCGATCGCCGCGCTGTCGGTCGGTGCGGCCCAGGGCTGCGTGGACGAATGCGTGAAGTACGCCAAGGAACGCGAGGCATTCGGCCGGAAGATCGGCGAGAACCAGGCCATCGCCTTCAAGATCGCCCGGATGGAGGCCCGCGCCCATACCGCCCGCACCGCCTACTATGACGCAGCCGCATTGATGTTGTCCGGCAAGCCTTTCAAGAAGCACGCCGCGATCGCCAAGATGGTCGCCAGCGAGGCGGCGATGGACAACGCCCGCGATGCCACGCAGGTTTTCGGCGGCTACGGCTTCATGAACGAGTTCGTTGTCGCCCGCCACTACCGGGACAGCAAGATCCTCGAAATCGGCGAGGGGACAACGGAGGTGCAGCTGATGTTGATCGCGCGGGAGGCCGGTCTATGAGTGACGGAAAGGTCATTGAACAACGCGGCCTGTGGTTCGAGGAATTCGAACCGGGCACGACGTATCTGCATCGGCCGGGGCGCACCATCACCGAGGCCGACAACGTGTTGTTCACCACGCTGACGATGAACACCCAGGCACTGCATCTGGACGCGGCGTTCGCCGACGCACTGCCGCCGTTCAACCAGCGGCTGGTCAATTCAATGTTCACGCTGTCGACGCTCGTCGGTCTGTCGGTGGCCCAGCTGACCCAGGGCACCATCGTCGCGAATCTCGGATTCAGCGAAATCGCGTTCCCCAAACCGCTTTTCCACGGCGACACGCTGTACGCCGAGACGTTGGTGACTGAGAAACGCGAATCGAAGAGCCGTCCCGGCGAAGGGGTGGTGACGCTGGCCCACACCGGCCGCAACCAGCACGGTGACGTGGTGGCCACCGCCGTCCGCAAGACGATGGTGCGCATGCGCCCGGCGACGGAGGCCTGATGGCGTTGCAACAGCCCGGGCCGGCGTGGCTGTTCTGCCCGGCCGATCGTCCGGAACGATTCGAAAAGGCCGCCGCCGCAGCGGATGTCGTCATTCTGGACCTAGAAGACGGGGTCGCGGGCAAGGATCGGGAAGTTGCCCGCACTGCCCTGATCGACACACCGCTGGACCCGGCCAGAACCGTGGTACGGGTCAACCCCGCCGCCACCGCCGACCACGAGCTCGACCTGAAGGCGCTGAGCAAGACCGCCTACACCACCGTGATGCTGGCCAAAACCGAGTCCGTCGACCAGGTTCGAGCGCTGGCGCCACTGGACGTGGTGGTGTTGATCGAGACGCCGCTGGGAGCGCTTGCCGTCACCGAGCTGGTGCAGCCCGACAACGCGTTCGCGGTCATGTGGGGGGCGGAGGATCTTTTCGCCGTGCTCGGCGGCACCGCCAACCGCAACGCCGACGGCAGTTATCGCGACGTCGCCAAGCACGTCCGGTCCCAGACGCTGCTGGCCGCCAAGGCGTACGGGCGCATGGCGCTGGATTCGGTCTATCTGGACATCAAGGACCTTGACGGGCTGCGCGCCGAGGTCGACGACGCGGTAGCGGTCGGATTCGATGCGAAGGTCGCCATCCACCCGTCGCAGGTCGCTGTCATTCGCGAGGGCTACACCCCGACGGCCGACCAGGTCGACTGGGCACGACACGTGCTGGCCGCCGCCCGCGATGAGCGAGGGGTCTTCCAATTCGAGGGCATAATGGTGGATGCCCCAGTGCTGCGGCGAGCAGAGCGCATTGTCCAGCTAGCGCCCCACCCCGGTAGTTAGCTGGCACCCCTCACCAGGGGATTGCTCTTATCGCCTCCGCGCTGAGCACCTCACGGTCTGACGGCGGAACATGCCGTCACCGAGAAGGAGGCGGTATGGCTGAGCTATCTGCGACCCAGACGGTCGTCGACATCGAGCCGGTGACGTTGGTGGCCCCGGACGGGACACCAACCGCCGAGGATCGCTACAGCCGGGATTTGCCGCCCGAAACTCTTAGCTGGCTCTACGAGATGATGGTCGTCACGCGCGACCTCGACGTCGAGTTCGTCAACCTGCAGCGCCAGGGCGAGCTGGCATTGTTCGCGTCGTGCCGAGGCCAGGAAGCCGCCCAGATCGGCGCGGCCGCATGCCTGCGCAAAACCGACTGGCTCTTCCCGCAGTACCGCGAGATCGGGGCGTTCCTGCTGCGGGGCATCACGCCGGCACAGATGGGCGCGATCTGGCGGGGCATGTGGCACGGCGGGCTGGGGTTCACCAAGAAGTGCGTGGCCCCGATCGCCATTCCGATCGGTACCCACGGGCTGCACGCGGTCGGGGCGGCGATGGCCGCGCAGCGGCTGGGCGAAGAATCGGTGACGGTGGCGTTCCTCGGTGACGGTGCCACCAGCGAGGGCGACGCGCACGAGGCGCTGAACTTGGCGTCGGTATTCAAGGCGCCGTGCGTGTTCTTCGTGCAGAACAACCAGTGGGCCATCTCGGTTCCGGTGAGCCATCAATTGGCCGCGCCGTCGATTGCGCACCGCGCCGTCGGATACGGCATGCCGGGGATCCGGGTCGACGGCAACGACGTGCTGGCGTGCTACGCGGTGATGGCCGAGGCCGCCGCGCGGGCCCGCGAAGGCGGCGGCCCGACGTTGATCGAGGCGATCACGTATCGGCTGGGCCCCCATACCACCTCCGACGATCCGACGCGGTACCGCTCGCAAGAGGAGGTCGATTACTGGTTGGCCCGCGATCCGCTTCCGCGCTATCGGACCTACTTGCAGTCCATCGGGGTGTGGACCGACCGATTGGAGGGGAGGGTGGCGGCGAAGTCCAAGCGGCTGCGGACGGAGCTTCGGGATTCCATTGTCGGAGCACCCGATATGGACATCACCGACATGTTCGACACCGTGTATGCCGAGATCACCCCGACCCTCGCGCAGCAACGCGAGCAATTGTTGGCCGAACTGGCGAAGGAGGCGTGAGAGATGACCCAGATCATCGACCGGCCCCCGATGCGTGGGGGCGATACGCCCGAGGGTCCGCTGTTCACCGCGGTGCCGACCGTCGCGGAACTGACGATGGTGGCCGCGATCAATCGCGCGCTGCACGACGCGATGGCCGCCGACGATCGGGTGCTGGTCTTCGGCGAGGACGTCGCGAAGCTGGGTGGCGTGTTCCGGGTGACCGACGGGCTGGCCGAAACATTCGGTGACCAAAGATGTTTCGACACGCCGCTGGCTGAGTCGGCGATCGTCGGCATCGCGATCGGAATGGCGATCCGCGGTTTTGTGCCGGTGCCCGAGATCCAGTTCGACGGCTTCAGCTACCCGGCGTTCGACCAGATTGCCAGCCATCTGGCGAAGTACCGGATGCGCAGCCACGGCGATCTCGACATGCCCGTCACCATCCGGATTCCGTCGTTCGGCGGAATCGGTGCGGTGGAACACCATTCGGAATCCACCGAAAGCTATTGGCTGCACACCGCCGGGTTGAAGGTTGTGGTTCCGTCGACACCGTCGGATGCGTATTGGTTGCTGCGGCAATCAATTACCAGTCCAGACCCGGTGATCTACCTGGAGCCCAAGCGACGGTACTGGGCGCGCGAGCCCGTCGACACCACAACTCCGGGGCTGCCGATAGGCCGGGCAGCGGTGCGGCGCAGCGGCGACGACGTCACCGTCCTGACGTACGGTGGGCTCGTCCAGACCGCCTTGGCCACAGCAGATTTGGCGGATGCACAGGGCTGGAGCCTCGAGGTCGTCGACCTTCGGTCGTTGAACCCGCTCGACTTCGACACCGTCGCCGAGTCGGTACGCAAGACCGGTCGCGCGGTGGTGATGCATGAGGGGCCACGGACGTTGGGCTTCGGCGCCGAACTGGCCGCCCGTATCCAGGAGGAGCTGTTCTACGACTTGGAGGCGCCGGTGTTGCGCGCCACCGGGTTTGACACGCCGTATCCGCCGGCGCGGCTCGAAAAGCTGTGGCTGCCCGGGCCGGACCGGCTGCTGGACTGCGTCGAGCGGGCGATGGAGCAGCCGTGACGGTACGGGACTTCCTCGTCCCCGACCTCGGCGAGGGTCTGGAGGACGCCACGATCACCAGCTGGGACGTCGCGGTGGGTGACGACGTCGAATTGAACCAGACGCTGTGCACCGTGGAAACCAACAAGGCCGAGGTCGAGATACCCAGTCCGTTCGCGGGCCGGGTGGTCGAATTGGGCGGCGCCGAGGGTGACACGCTCAACGTCGGCTCGGTGCTGGTGCGCATCGCCACCGAGGCGCACGCGCCCGCCTCGCAGGAGACCAAGCCGCGCAAGCCGGTGCTGGTCGGCTACGGCACCGACGACGATATGGACACCAGCAGGCGCACCGCGCCGCCCTCGGAGCGGCCGCGGGCCAAACCCGCCGTGCGAAAACTGGCCGCCGACCTGCACGTCGACCTGACCGCGTTGGCCGGCTCTGGCCCCGGCGGTGTGATCACCCGGGAGGATGTGCTGGCCGCCGCCGGGCAGGCGTTCCCGACCTCGGACACGCTTGAGGTCAGTGGTGTGCAGGCGCAAATGGCGCAGCGAATGACTTTGTCGCGCCGCGAGATTCCTGATGCCACCGCCAGCGTTCAGGTGGACGGCACCGCGTTGCTGCGGCTGCGCGACCGGCTGCGCTCAACCCCCGGGGAGGGCGGCGCGCAGATCACGCCGTTCGTGCTGACGCTGCGGTTGGTGGCGCTGGCGCTGACGCACCACCCGGTGTTGAACTCCACATGGGTGGACGCGGGGGATGGCCCGCACATCCATCTGCATTCGGCCGTGCACCTGGGCTTCGGGGTGGCGGCGCCGCGGGGATTGTTGGTGCCGGTGGTCAAGGACGCCCAAGCCAAGACGACACGGGCCATGGCCGCTGAAGTGAGCCGGCTGATCGACGAGGCGCGGGCCGGCACCCTCAAACCCGTCGACATGGTCGGCTCGACGTTCACCGTGTCCAACTTCGGCGCCTTGGGCCTGGACGACGGAGTGCCGGTGATCAACTACCCGGAGGCGGCGATCCTCGGTGTCGGCGCGCTCAAGCCGAGGGCGGTGGTGGTCGACGGTGCGGTGGTGCCTCGGCCGACGATGCCGCTGACATGCGTCTTCGATCATCGAATCGCCGACGGCGCGAAAGTCGCGGCGTTCCTGGGCGAGCTTCGCGATCTCATCGAGTCGCCCGAACTGGCGTTGCTCGACCTGTAGCTCACTTCCGGGCGGCGGCGAGCCTTCGTGCGAATTCCGGCGAAAGGATCGATTCGGCTTGCGGGCCGAGCTCGGTGTCGACCGCGATGGCGTGCTGCTCGGTGTCGACGAATCCAGGGTTGGCGGTGGCCCGCATCGAAGCCTTGGTGGCGATGACGACTTCCCGTGGGGCCGCGGCGGGACCGGCGGCCAATTCGCGTGCGGCGGCGACGGGGTCCTCGGCGATGGTGAGCGCCAGGCCGTGTCGCACTGCGGCCTCGGCGTCGAAACGCATGCCGAAGAGCAGGGAGGCCCGTGCCACCTGCGGGCCGACGGCGCGCTGCAGCATCCACGTCGCGCCGCCCCCTGGATGTATGCCGAGCTTCTGGAACCGCGGATCGAACAGCGCCGCCGCTCCGGCGATGCGCACGTCGGCTGCCAGCGCCAGGTTCAAGCCGGCGCCGACGGCGGCACCATTGACCGCCGCGATCGTCGGCAACGTGCAATTGGCGATTGCGAGGAAGCCGTCGTAGATCCGGCGCAGGCCGCCCTCGGTCGCTTCACCCAGTGCGCTCAGATCGGCGCCCGCGCAGAACGCCTTGCCCGCGCCGGTGACGATCACCGCGTGCACATCGGGATTGGCCTCGGCGGCATCGACGGCCGCCCGCAATGCCGCCGAGATTTCGGCCGTGACGGCGTTGCGGCGGTCGGGATCGTTGACGGTGAGCAGCGCGACGTGGTCGGTGACGTCGACCAATAACGGATCGGACACGCGCGTCAGCGTAGTGCGCTAGTGCTCGTCGTTGTCTTCTGGTTGGACGAGGTAGTTTTTCGGGGTGGTGGAGGTCGAACACTAGTTCGAACCACCGACAAGTTTTAGCTGTAAGTCAGCTGTTGGTCCACCGCAGCAGGTAGCGGTAATAGAGCGCCCTGCGTACGGAGGCTCCCGAAAGCACTTCCGCGACCGTGCGGCGAATCTCGCCGAGCCCCTCACGCGGATTGGCTACGGCACCACCGACATCTCGGGTCTCACCGTGCAGCCAGGAGCCGATGCGGGCGGGCGGTACGCAAGCGACGGCCCAGGCCCAGTCCCAGACCGACTTATTGGTGGCGAGGCCGACCACGGCAATCTCACCGGTCGGTGTCAACAAGTCGCGCGCCTTCGACAGAGCTGCCCGCAGATCCATGTGATGGAGGGTGGCCACAAACGTGATGAGGTCGTATCTTCGGGCACCGGCGTCGAAGGCGTGGAAGTTCTCGTGCGACACGGTGACGTTCGCCTGGTCCGCCAACCTGTTTCGCGCCCGCTCAATTGCGGCGGCATCGGAATCTATGCCCGTAACGGAGCGAGACACGGCGGCCAGTCGCTGCGCGAGCAGCCCGTCCCCGCAGCCGACGTCCAGCACGTCACCGCGGTGCGTCGCGGCGATGCGCAGCAGCCAGGGGTGATACGCGGTGTTGTGGTTCCAGTACTCGGGTGAGCCAGCCATGGCGCCCCCGGCAGGACTCGAACCTGCGGCCGTCGGATTAGAAGTCCGATGCTCTATCCAAACTGAGCTACGGAGGCAACGCCCGGAAAGTCTATCTCGCAGGCCCCGGCATCGGCCGGCGCGACAGCGGGGCGGTAAAGGCACTCCGCGCCGACGGGCGTCGGACTAGCGTGGTGACCATGAGCGACGTGCCGGAACATGACGCGGCCGGACTTCCGGAGGAACTCAGCCCCTTCGATCAGATCCTGCATCGCGGAGAAGCCAACCCGCGCACCCGTTCCGGCATCATGGGCGTCGAGTTGCTCGATACCACCCCGGATTGGGACCGCTTTCGCACTCGGTTCGATATCGCTTCGCGAAAGGTCTTGCGGCTGCGCCAGAAGGTGGTGATGCCCACGTTGCCGACCGCGGCGCCGCGTTGGGTGGTCGATCCCGACTTCAACCTCGACTTTCACGTGCGCCGGGTGCGCGTGCCCGCGCCGGGCACGCTGCGCCAGGTCATCGACCTCGCCGAGGTCGCGCTGCAATCGCCGCTGGACATCTCCCGTCCGCTGTGGACGGCGACGCTGGTCGAGGGTCTCGCCGATGGCCGCGCCGCGACCATGTTGCACTTGAGCCACGCGGTCACCGACGGTGTGGGCAGCGTGGAAATGTTCGCCAACATCTATGACCTCGAGCGTGATCCGCCTCCGCAGGAGATCCCGCCGCTGCCCATTCCGCAGGATCTGTCGCCCAATGACCTTATGCGCGAAGGGATCAACCGGCTTCCCGGCGCGATATTCGGGGGCGTGCGTGGGGTGCTCGGTGGTGCCGCACATGCGGTCGGACAGGTGGTCCGCGATCCGATCTCGGCGGTGGGCGGTGTCGTCGACTATGCGCGCTCAGGTGCTCGCGTGATGAGCCCGGCCGCTGAACCGTCACCGCTTCTCCGGCGCCGCAGCCTGTCGTCGCGGACCGAGGCGATCGACATCCCACTGTCCGATCTGCACAAGGCGGCCAAGGCAGTCGGTGGCTCGATCAACGACGCCTACCTGGCGGGGGTGTGCGGTGCGCTGCGCCTCTATCACGAAGCCAAGGGCATACCCGTCCAGGCGCTGCCGATGGCCGTCCCGGTCAATCTGCGCTCGGAGGCTGACCCGGCCGGGGGAAATCGTTTCACGGGCGTCAACTTGGCTGCGCCCGTGGGCATTGCCGATCCGCAGCGACGCATCAAGAACATCCGCGCACAGATGACGCGCAAGCGCGAAGAACGCGCGCTGGACATGGTCGGCGCCATCGCCCCGGTGCTCAGCCTGTTACCGGACAACCTGCTTGAATCGATGGCCGGTTCGATCGTCAACTCCGACGTGCAAGCCAGCAATGTGCCGGTGTATGCGGGCGACACCTACATCGCCGGCGCAAAGATCTTGCGGCACTACGGGCTTGGCCCGCTGCCAGGTGTCGCGATGATGGTGGTGCTGATCTCCCGCGGCGGCTACTGCACCATCACCGCGCGCTACGACCGCGCCGCCATCAACGATGACGCTCTGTTCGCGCGGTGCCTGCTTGCCGGATTCGACGAAGTGCTGGCGCTCGGCGGCCCGGCGCGGGCCGTTCCGGCGACGTTCGCGGTCGAGGCTGCTGAGTCCAGTACGCCCTCACCCAACGGGAGTGCAGCACAATGACTTCAGGGACTTCAGGGACTTCAGGGACTTCAGGCAACGGTCAAGCGTCGAAGACAATGCGCCTGCCGGGGTCGGTCGCAGAGATCGAGGCCAGCCCGGAAGGGCCCGAAGTCGGCGCGTTCTTCGATCTGGACGGCACGCTGGTGGCCGGCTTCACCGGTGTGATCATGACGCGAGATCGCTTGCGACGCGGGCAGATGGGCGTCGGCGAGTTCATCGGCATGGTGCAGGCCGGCCTCAACCACCAACTCGGGCGCTCCGAGTTCGAGGATCTCATCGGCAGGGGCGCCCGTATGCTGCGCGGTAGTTCGTTGGACGATATCGACGAATTGGCCGAACGGCTGTTCGTGCAGAAGATCATGGGCCGCATCTACCCCGAGATGCGTGAACTCGTGCGCGCCCACCAAGCCCGCGGCCACACCGTCGTACTCAGTTCTTCGGCTTTGACCGTGCAGGTGGAGCCGGTGGCACGGTTTCTGGGCATCGAAAACGTGCTGAGCAACAAGTTCGAGACCGACGACGACGGGCTGATCACCGGCGAGGTGAAGCGGCCGATCATCTGGGGCCCGGGCAAAGCCCGCGCGGTGCAGGAATTCGCCGCGAAGAACGGAATCGACCTGTCCAAGAGCTACTTCTACGCCGACGGTGACGAAGACGTCGCGTTGATGTACCTCGTCGGCAATCCGCGGCCGACCAACCCCGCAGGCAAATTGGCCGCCGTGGCGGCCAAACGCGGGTGGCCGGTGCTGCGGTTCACCAGTCGCAGTGGGAGCAATCCCGTTTCGCAGCTGCGCACGGTAGCGGGTGTGGCGTCGATGATGCCGATCGCCGCAGGGGCCGTCGGATTGGGCCTTTTGACCCGCAACAAGCGCACCGGGGTCAACTTCTTCACGTCGGCGTTCGGTCGGGCGCTGCTGACCGCCACCGGTGTCCACCTCAACGTGCTGGGCGAGGAGAACCTGACCAAACAGCGGCCCGCGGTGTTCATCTTCAATCACCGCAACCAGGTTGACCCGATCATCGCGGGCAGGCTCGTCAACGACAACTTCACCTCTGTCGGCAAGAAGGAACTGGAGAAAGATCCGATCGTCGGCACCATCGGCAAGGTGATGGATGCGGCGTTCATCGACCGCGATGACCCCAAGAAGGCCGTCGAGGGCCTGAAGAAGGTCGAAGACCTTGCGCGCAAGGGTTTGTCGATCCTGATCGCGCCCGAGGGCACCCGGCTCGACACCACCGAGGTCGGCCCGTTCAAGAAGGGGCCGTTCCGGATCGCGATGTCGGCGGGGATACCGATCGTGCCGATCGTGATCCGCAACGCCGAAGTCATCGCGGCCCGTGATTCGACGACGTTCAATCCCGGCACCGTGGATGTCGTTGTCTATCCACCGATTCCGGTCGACGACTGGACAACGGAGAACTTGACCGATCGCATCGAGGAGGTTCGTCAGCTCTACCTCGACACGCTCAAAGCCTGGCCGCACGACACGGTGCCCGAGGTGCCGCTGTACACCCGGTCGAGGGCGGCCAAGAAGGCCGCTGAGAAGGCAGGCGGGCAAGCGCCGGCCAAGAAGACGGCCGCCAAGAAGGGTTCTCCGGCCAAGGCCGTCAAGAAGGCCGCACCCAAGAAGGCCGCACCCAAGAAGGCCGCCAAGACGGCCGTCAAGAAGGCTGCAGCCAAGAAGGCCGAAAAAGCCGTGAAGGCGACCAAAACCGCGGCGAAGGGCACTCCGAAGTCCGGCGCGAAAGGTCGATCGTGAAAGTTCCCGCCGACTACTTCACCCCGTTCACGGCCACCGACGATGCGCTCGTGCTCGCGTCGGTGTCGTCACCGGCCGAAGAGGAGTTGCTGAACGACTGGCTGGCGCAGCAACGCCGCGATCATCCCGACACCCACGTCGAGGTGCTGCGGATGCCCGTCGACGACGACCCGCCGGGTTGGGTGCTGGCACGACTGGTGGAACTGCTGGAGGCCGACGAGGATCGCACCGTCGTGCCGGTGCGGGTGTTCTGGATACCGGGTGGACTGCCCACGCGTTCGAAGGTGGTGGCGCTGATATCCGGGCGCGACACCTACCGTCCTCCCGAGATCCTGCAACGTCGCATCCTGCGCAAGGACCCGTCGCGGGCCCGGGTGGTCGCCGGTGAACCCGCCACAGTCTCCGAATTGCGGCAGCAGTGGAGCGACACCACGGTCGCCGAGAACCCAAGGGAATTCGCGCGTTTCGTGATCCGCCGCGCGATCCTGGCGATCGAGCGGGTGGAATTGCGGCTGCTGGGGCCGGAATACAAGTCGCCACGACTCATCAAACCAGAGATGCTGGCGTCGGCGAGATTCCGCGAAGGGTTGGAGAACATCCCCGGCGCCACCATCGAGAAGGCCGGCGAGATGCTCGACGAGCTATCCACCGGATGGAGTCGGTTCTCGGTCGATCTGATCCCGACGGTGGGCCGCGCGATCTTCAGCCGGGGCTTCGACCCCAACATCGACTACGACCGCGCCGAAATCGAGGCGATGCGACGGGCGTTGGAGACCCATCCGGCCGTATTGCTGTTCTCACACCGGTCCTATCTCGACGGCGTGATCGTGCCGGTGGCGATGCAGGAGAACCGATTACCCCCGGTCCATACTTTCGCGGGCATCAACCTGTCGTTCGGCCTCATGGGCCCGCTGATGCGCCACTCCGGCGTCATCTTTCTACGGCGCAAGCTCGACGACCCGCTCTACAAATATGTGTTGCGGCAGTTCGTCGGTTATATCGTCGAAAAGCGGTTCAACCTGAGCTGGTCCATCGAGGGCACGCGCTCCCGCACCGGAAAGATGTTGCCGCCCAAGCTCGGTTTGCTCGCCTACGTCGCCGACGCGTACCTCGACGGGCGCAGTGAAGACATCCTGCTGCAGCCGGTGTCCATCAGCTTCGATCAGTTGCACGAGACCGCCGAATACGCCGCATACGCCCGTGGTGGTGAGAAGACGCCCGAGGGTTTGAGCTGGCTGTACAACTTCATCAAGGCGCAGGGGGAGCGCAACTACGGCAAGATTTATGTCCGCTTCCCCGAAGCGGTTTCGATGCGCGAGTACCTCGGCGATCCGCACGGTCCGATGACGACAGACCAGGCTGCCAAGCGCCTCGCCATGCAGAAGATGGCGTTCGAGGTGGCCTGGCGCATCCTGCGCGCCACCCCGGTCAACGCGACCGGGTTGGTGTCGGCGTTGTTGTTGGCCACCCGCGGTCGGGCGCTCACACTCGACCAGCTGCACCACACCCTACAGGATTCGCTGGACTATTTGGAGCGCAAGCAGACTCCGATCACCAACAGCGCGTTGCGATTACGAACCCAAGACGGTGTGCGGGCGGCGGTGGACGCGCTGTCGAACGGTCATCCCGTAACCCGCGTCGACAGCGGCCGCGAGCCTGTCTGGTACATCGCCCCCGAAGACGAGCACGAGGCGTCGTTCTACCGCAACACGTTGATCCACGCGTTCCTGGAGACATCGATCGTCGACCTGGGCCTCGCTTATGCGGGGCGTGCCGAAGGCAATAGACTCGAGGCGTTCTGGTCGCAGGTGATGCGGCTGCGCGATCTGCTGAAGTTCGACTTCTATTTCGCCGACTCGGCCGCCTTCCGCGAGCACGTCGCCGAGGAGATGTCGTGGCACGAGGACTGGGAAACCCATGTCGAAGCCGGTGAGGTCGACATGTTGTTGCGGGCCAAGCGCCCACTGGTGGCCGGTGCCATGCTGCGGCCGTACTTCGAGGCCTACGAGATCGTGGCCGACGTGCTACGTGACCTACCCGCCGAAGTCGAGGAGAAAGAACTGACGACGCGGGCCCTCGGCGTCGGGCGCCAATACGTCGCGCAGGACCGCGTACACAGCAACGAGTCGGTCTCGGCGCTTTTGTTCGCCACCGCACGCCAGGTCGTCGCGGATCAGAATCTGCTGGAGCCCGCACCCGATCTGGCCGAGCGGCGGTCGGCATTCCTCGCCGAACTGCGGGCGATCCTGGCCGATATGGACAAGGTCGAGGCGATCTCGCGCGAGCAGTTCTACGCCCGTGAGATGGAGCGACGCCGGCAGCGTCAGCAATCCGCCTAGCCGCAGCGATGCAGCGGCCACGCCATACGCTGGGAGGATGACCACCGCCGCCGCCAAGATGCGTACGACGCCAGCGTGGCCCGTGCTCGTCGGCGTCGGCGTGTTGGCCGGCGCGATCGCGGCCGGCATCGGCGCCCTGTCGCTGGCCGACGCGCTGACCGCGACCGGATTGCCCGACCCCGGCCCGGTGACGACATATGGATTGCCGTTCGTCCGCGCGGCGGGCGAGATCGCCGCGGTAGTGGCCGTCGGGTCGTTTCTATTCGCTGCGTTTCTGGTCCCGCCGCAGTCCAACGGGGTGCTCGACGCCGCCGGCTATCGCGCGCTGCGACTGGGCACCGCGGCCTCTGGGGTGTGGACGGTCTGCGCGGCGCTGTTGGTTCCGCTGACCGTCTCCGACGTCGCCGGTCAGCCGCTGAGCGGCCTCGATCCGGGCGGCGTGTGGACGGCCACCAACCTCATCGACGTCGCGGGCGCCTGGCGCTGGACCGCGTTGCTGGCGGCCGCGGTCACGGTGGCCAGCCTGCCGGTGCTGCGCTGGTCGTGGACGCCGCTGCTGTTCGGCGGCGCGCTCATCACATTGGTTCCGCTGGGCCTGACCGGGCACTCGTCGTCGGGCGGTGCGCACGATCTGGCCACCAACAGCCTGCTGATCCACCTCGTCGCGGCCGCGCTGTGGGCGGGCGGCCTGCTCGCGCTGCTGGTGCATGCTCTGCGACGCGGTGAGGGTGCGGATCTGGCGGCGCGCCGGTTCTCCGCGCTGGCGTTGTGGTGCTTCGTCGCGATGGCGCTCAGCGGTGTGGTGAACGCACTGGTGCGCATCGAACCCGTCGACCTGGTCCGCACTGAGTACGGCTGGCTGGTGGTGGCCAAGTTCGTGGCGCTATGCCTGCTGGGTGTGCTCGGCTGGGCGCAGCGGCGCCGCGGGGTCGCCGCCCTGCAGGCCGATCCGACGGGCCGACGTCCGCTCATCCAACTGGCACTGGCCGAGGCGGCACTGTTCGGCGCGACATTCGGTATCGCCGTGGGCCTGGGCCGCACCCCGCCGCCGCCGCTGCCCGAGCAGCCGAGCGCCGCCGAGGTCGCGATCGGCTACGACTTCGCCGGCCCGCCGACCCTCGCGAGGGTGCTGTTCGACTGGCGGTTCGATCTGATCTTCGGCACCGCCGCGATCGTGATGGCGGTACTGTACCTGGCCGGGGTGCGGCGGCTGCGCCGCCGCGGAGACGCGTGGCCGGTGGGACGGACGCTGGGCTGGCTGCTGGGGTGTGCGGCGCTGCTGTTCGCGACCTCCTCGGGGCTGGGCCGCTACATGCCGGCGATGTTCTCCATGCACATGGTCGCCCACATGCTGCTGTCGATGCTGGTGCCGATCCTGCTGGTGCTCGGCGCGCCGGTGACCCTGGCGCTGCGGGCACTGCCGACCGCGGGACGCGGCGCCCCGCCCGGGCCGCGGGAGTGGCTGCTGGCCGCGCTGCACTCGCGGGTGTCGAGGTTTCTGACCCATCCGATCGTGGCGACGGTGTTGTTCGTGGCGGGGTTCTACGGGCTCTACTTCGGCGGCATCTTCGACGCGGCGGTGAGCAACCACGCCGCGCACGTGCTGATGAACGTGCATTTCCTGCTGTCCGGCTACCTCTTCTACTGGGTGGTCATCGGCATCGATCCCACGCCGCGGCCCATCCCGCAGTTGGGCAAGGTCGCGATGGTGTTCGCCTCGCTGCCGCTGCATGCATTCTTCGGTGTGGTGCTGATGGGCATGCAGACCGTGCTGGGGGAGCCGTTCTATCGCTCACTGCAGCTGCCCTGGCACACCGACCTGCTCGGCGACCAGCGCCTGGGCGGTGGAATCGCTTGGGCCGCAGGGGAAGTCCCGCTCGTCGTGGTGATGATCGCGCTGCTGATCCAGTGGACGCGCAGCGACCGGCGCACCGCCAAGCGGCTCGACCGGGCCGCCGAGCGCGACGACGACGCCGAGCTGGCCGCCTACAACGCGATGCTGGCCGAGCTGGCGCGACGGGACGCGACGAGATAGCTCCAGCAAAAGCCGGCGACCGCCGAATTCTGCGCGAGGGCTGTGATTGTGCGGCGAGCGGCACGACCCTGGTGCAGATCTCGACGAGCTCGACGGGCGGGCGTACGCGGTTATCCACAGTGCGCAGTTCATCCACAACCTCTGCGGGCGAGGCGCCACCAACGAGCGGCTCTGTCGGAGCTGCGGCGGTCAATGGCGGTGCGACGCGCGTCGCAACCGGAGACAAATGAGAGGAATTGGCAATGTTTGAGACACCGTTCACCGTGGTCGGCACCATCATCACCGACCCGATCCGCCGCCGCGTCGGCGATCAGGAGGTCTACAAGTTCCGGGTGGCCAGCAATTCGCGACGGCGCACCGCCGAGGGTCAGTGGGAGCCCGGGAATTCGCTGTACGTCGGAGTCAACTGCTGGGGCAGCAAGCTGGTGAAGGGCGTCGGCGCCTCGCTCGGGAAGGGAGACCCGGTTATCGTTGTTGGATATGTGTACACCAGCGAGTACGACGATCGCGGAGGCGTGCGACGGTCGTCGCTGGAAGTGCGGGCCACCGCGGTGGGGCCGGATCTCTCGCGCTGCATAGCCACCATCGACCGGCCGAAAGCGACCGGCGCCGGCAGCGGGGATGCGGCAGACACCCAGGACGACGCGTCCGAGGGCGGCGAGGCCGGCGAGGCCGATGAGGTCGCCGACGGAAAGGCGCTGCCTTTGAGCGCCTAGCCGGCGGAGGTAGCTCTGGTCGGCTCCGCCGACGTGGCCACGCCTAGGATGGGCCGCGGGCAACACCCGACGTCAACATTTTGGGAAAGGCAACACCACGGCATGGCCGATTACATCTATTCGATGCGGAAGGTCCGCAAGGCGCACGGCGACAAGGTGATTCTTGACGACGTGAGCCTGAACTTCCTTCCAGGCGCGAAAATCGGCGTCGTCGGCCCCAACGGGGCAGGCAAGTCNCGGCGACAAGGTGATTCTTGACGACGTGAGCCTGAACTTCCTTCCAGGCGCGAAAATCGGCGTCGTCGGCCCCAACGGGGCAGGCAAGTCGAGCGTCTTGCGGATCATGGCCGGCTTGGACCAGCCCAACAACGGCGATGCGTTCCTGCAGCCCGGCGCCACCGTCGGCATCCTGCAGCAGGAACCGCCGTTGAACGAGGAAAAGACCGTTCGGGGCAACGTCGAAGAGGGCATGGGCGACATCAAGGTCAAGCTCGACCGCTTCAACGAGGTGGCCGAGCTGATGGCCACCGACTACTCCGACGAGTTGATGGAGGAGATGGGCCGGCTGCAGGAGGAGCTGGACCACGCCGACGCGTGGGATCTGGACTCGCAGCTGGAGCAGGCGATGGACGCGCTGCGCTGCCCACCGCCCGACGAGCCCGTCACGCATCTGTCGGGCGGTGAACGCCGCCGGGTGGCGCTGTGCAAGCTGCTGCTGTCCAAGCCGGACCTGCTGCTGCTCGACGAGCCGACCAACCACCTCGACGCCGAGAGCGTGCAGTGGCTCGAGCAGCATCTCGCCGAATACAAGGGCGCGATCCTGGCGGTCACGCACGACCGCTACTTCCTGGACAACGTCGCGGAGTGGATCCTCGAGCTCGACCGCGGCCGCGCGTATCCGTACGAGGGCAATTACTCGACCTACCTGGAGAAGAAGGCCGACCGGATCGCGGTGCAGGGCCGCAAGGACGCCAAGCTGCAGAAGCGGCTGAAGGACGAGCTGGCGTGGGTGCGCTCCGGCGCCAAGGCGCGCCAAGCCAAGAGCAAGGCCCGCCTGCAGCGCTACGAGGAGATGGCGGCGGAGGCCGAGAAGACGCGCAAGCTCGACTTCGAGGAGATCCAGATCCCGACCGGGCCGCGGCTGGGCAGCGTCGTCGTCGAGGTCGAGCACCTGGACAAGGGTTTCGAAGGCCGGCAGTTGATCAAGGACCTGTCGTTCACGTTGCCCCGCAACGGGATTGTCGGCGTCATCGGTCCCAACGGTGTCGGCAAGACCACGCTGTTCAAGACCATCGTCGGCCTGGAGCAGCCCGACAGCGGCACGGTGAGGATCGGCGACACGGTCAAGCTCAGCTATGTCGACCAGTCGCGTGCCGGCATCGACCCGAAGAAGACAGTCTGGCAGGTGGTCTCCGACGGGCTGGACTACATCGAGGTCGGCCAGAACGAGATCCCGTCGCGGGCATATGTCTCGGCGTTCGGGTTCAAGGGACCCGACCAGCAGAAGCCCGCGGGCGTCCTGTCCGGCGGCGAGCGCAACCGGCTCAATCTCGCACTTACTCTCAAGGAGGGCGGGAACCTGATCCTGCTCGACGAGCCGACCAACGACCTCGACGTGGAGACGCTCTCGTCGCTGGAGAATGCGCTGGAGAATTTCCCGGGCTGCGCCGTGGTGATCTCCCACGACCGCTGGTTCCTCGACCGGACCTGCACCCACATCCTCGCGTGGGAGGGCGACGAGGACAACGAGGCCAAGTGGTTCTGGTTCGAGGGCAACTTCGCGGCCTACGAGGAGAACAAGGTGGCGCGGCTCGGAATCGAGGCGGCCCGTCCGCACAGGGTGACCCACCGCAGGCTCACACGCGACTGATCCTGCGGGGCAGGAGCGCTGCGACTCGGGGGGCGATAATGTCTCGCATGCGTACCAGCGTCGGTACGCGGGTGTGAGGCAGGAGCGGTGCGATGACGGTCAATCCGGGAGCCATCGGGGGAGAGCGGACCAAACCGAGCACCGGCTCTGACACATCTACACCGCTGTCACAAGACACCCTGGCGAAGTTGGCCAGGGCCTACATCGCGACCTACCGCGGACCGCACGCCGACGCACCCGCCGCCGACTCCGCGGTCACCGCGCCGGTGGATATCCGGACGGCAGGCCAGGCGGTGTCCGCGGACCTGGTCACCGCCCACTGCCGACTGGGACGATTGCGCGCGATCGGCGAGACGCGGGTGGCGGTCTATGACGAGGACGATCCCGGCGGATTCGGTCCGGCCCTGCAAATCGTGACCGACCGCGCGCCGATGCTGATGGATTCGGTGACGGTGCTGCTGCACCGGTTCGGTGTGGCCTACAAGTCGATCATGAACCCGGTGTTCCGGGTACGCCGCGGGCCGACCGGCGAACTGCTGGACGTTCAGCCGCCGTCGGACGCCGCCTTCGGTGACGGAATCGACGAGGCATGGATTCACGTCCAATTGTCGAGGTCGGTGGACCGCAAATCGGTCGCGGAGGCCGAACGGCTGCTACCCGGAGTCCTCGCCGATGCCCGGCAGGTCTCTCTCGACAGCGGCGCGCTGGCCGCGACGCTGCACGGCCTGGCCAACGACCTCGCGACCGATCCGGAGGGCCACTTCCCGAGCGCGGACCGCAAGGACGTCGCCGCGCTCCTGCGGTGGCTGGGCGACGGCAATTTCATCCTCCTGGGCTACCAGCGGTGCTCGGTCCGCGACGGGCAAGCGTCCGTCGACCCGGCCAGCCGGCTCGGCGTGCTCCGACTGCGCACCGACGTGCTTCCGCAACTCACCAAGAGCGACGACCTGCTGGTGCTGGCGCAGGCGACCATCCCGAGCTACCTGCGCTACGGCGCCTACCCCTACATCGTCGTGGTCCGCGAACAGACCGGCGCGGGGGCCGTTGAGCACCGCTTCGTAGGGTTGTTCAGCGTCGCCGCGATGAACACGAATGTGCTTGAAATACCGTTGATCTCGCGTCGCGTCACCGAGGCGCTCGCGATGGCTCAGCGCGATCCCAGCCACCCCGGCCAGCTGCTGCTCGACATCATCCAGACCATTCCGCGGTCGGAACTGTTTGCGCTCAGCGCGGGGGAGCTGCTGGACATGGCGATGGCGGTGGTCGACCTGGGTTCGCGGCGCCGCACGCTGTTGTTCATGCGCGTCGACCAGCTCGCGCACTTCGTCTCATGCATGGTCTACCTCCCGCGCGACCGCTACACCACGGCCGTTCGGCTGCAGATGCAGGACATCCTGGTGCGCGAACTCGGCGGCGTCAGCATCGAGTACACCGCCCGGGTCAGCGAATCGCCTTGGGCAGCAGTGCATTTCACGGTACGCATGCCGGATGGCACGCGTCCCCGGGACATCGACGTATCGGCCGACAACAAGACCCGGATTCAGAACCTGCTCACCGAGGCGGCCCGAACGTGGGGCGACCGGCTCATCGGCGCGGTCAAGACCGGATCGATCGACCAGGCGATGGCCGAGCACTACGCCGCCGCCTTCCCGGAGGACTACAAGCAGGCCGTCACACCGGTTGAGGCGATCCACGACATTGCGATCATCCAACAGCTGCAAGACAATTCGGTCAAGTTGGTGTTCTCGGAGGGGCGCGAGGACAAGATCGCGCAGCTCACCTGGTACCTGGGTGGGCGGTCCGCCTCGCTGAGCCAACTGCTGCCGATGCTGCAATCGATGGGTGTGGTGGTGCTCGAAGAGCGCCCGTTCACGGTGACCCGTGCCGACGGGCTGCCGGTGTGGATCTACCAGTTCAATATCTCGCCGCACCACACCATTCCCGACACGCCGCCGGGGGCGGAGCGGGAGGCCACCGCAGAACGCTTCGCCGACGCCGTCACCGCGATATGGCACGGCCGGGCGGAGATCGACCGGTTCAACGAGCTGGTGCTGCGCGCGGGCCTCACCTGGCAGCAGGTGATGGTGCTGCGCGCATACGCAAAGTACTTGCGGCAGGCGGGTTTCCCCTACAGCCAGTCCCACATCGAGTCGGTGGTCAACGACAACCCCCGCACCGCGCGCTCGCTGGTCGAACTGTTCGAAGCCTTGTTCAATCCCGCGGACACCTCCAAACGTGAGAACGCTCAGGCCGCGGCCGCCGCGGTCGCCGCTGACATCGACGCGCTGGTGAGCCTCGACACCGACCGGGTGCTGCGCGCGTTCGCCTCGATGATCCAGGCCACCCTGCGCACCAACTACTTTGTGCAGCGGCCGGAGTCGGCGCGTCAGCAGAATGTGTTGTCGCTCAAACTGAACCCGGGTTTGATCAACGAACTGCCGTTGCCGCGACCCAAATTCGAGATCTTCGTGTACTCGCCGCGGGTGGAGGGCGTGCACCTGCGGTTCGGCTATGTTGCGCGCGGCGGGCTGCGCTGGTCGGACCGCCGGGAGGACTTCCGCACCGAGATCCTCGGCCTGGTCAAGGCCCAAGCGGTCAAGAACGCGGTGATCGTCCCGGTCGGTGCGAAGGGCGGCTTCGTCGTCAAGCAGCCGCCTGAACTCACCGGTGACGCTGCGGTAGACCGTGATTCGCAGCGCAACGAGGGCGTCGCGTGTTATCGGCTGTTCATCGCCGGGCTGCTCGACGTCACCGACAACGTCGACAAGTCCACCGGCGCCGTCGTGGCTCCCCAGGACGTCGTGCGTCGCGACGGCGATGACGCCTACCTGGTGGTGGCCGCTGACAAGGGCACCGCCACCTTCTCCGACATCGCCAACGAGGTCGCCAAATCGTACGGGTTCTGGTTGGGCGACGCGTTCGCCTCCGGCGGTTCGGTGGGGTACGACCACAAGGCAATGGGCATCACCGCCAAGGGTGCGTGGGAGTCCGTCAAGCGGCATTTCCGTGAGATGGGGATCGACACCCAGTCCGAAGACTTCACCGTCGTCGGCATCGGGGATATGAGCGGCGACGTCTTCGGCAACGGAATGTTGTTGTCCCAACACATCCGGTTGATCGCCGCGTTCGACCACCGTCACATCTTCCTCGACCCCAACCCCGACGCGGCGTCGTCGTGGCAGGAACGCAAGCGGCTGTTCGAACTGCCCCGGTCGAGTTGGGAGGACTACGACCGAGCGCTGATCAGCGAGGGCGGCGGCGTGTACAGCCGGCAGCAGAAAGCGATTCCGATCAGCCCGCAGGTGCGCACGGCTCTGGGGATCGAGGACAGCGCCGAGGAGATGACGCCGCCGGCGCTGATCAAGGCGGTGCTCAAGGCGCCCGTCGATCTGCTGTGGAACGGCGGGATCGGCACCTACATCAAAGCGGAGAGCGAGTCTGACGCCGACGTCGGCGACCGGGCCAACGACCCGGTGCGGGTGAACGGAAACCAGGTGCGCGCCAAGGTGATCGGTGAAGGCGGCAACCTGGGTGTGACATCGCTCGGCCGTATCGAGTTCGACCTGGCGGGTGGGCGGATCAACACCGACGCATTGGACAACTCCGCGGGCGTGGACTGCTCCGATCATGAGGTCAACATCAAGATCCTGATCGACTCGCTGGTGACCGCGGGCAAGGTGCGCGCCGAGGAGCGCACCGACCTGCTGATGTCGATGACCGACGAGGTCGGCCGGCTGGTACTGGAGGACAACGAGGATCAGAACGATCTGATGGGCACCAGCCGCGCCAACGCCCCCAGTCTGCTGCCCGTACACGCCCGGATGATCAAGGACTTCGTCAAAGAGCGGGGCCTCAACCGCGAACTGGAGGCGTTGCCGTCGGAGAAGGAGATCCGCCGACGCAGCGAAGCCGGCCTCGGCCTGACCTCGCCCGAACTGGCCACCCTGATGGCACATGTGAAGCTGGCGCTGAAGGATGAGGTGCTCGCCAGCGAGTTGCCGGACCAAGAAGTTTTCGCATCCCGGCTGCCCTACTACTTCCCGAGCGAACTGCGTGACCGCTTCACCGGTGACATCCGATCGCATCAACTGCGCCGGGAGATCGTCACCACCATGCTCGTCAATGATCTCGTCGACACCAGCGGCATCACCTACGCCTACCGGATCACCGAAGACGTCGGCGTCGGACCGGTCGATGCGGTGCGCAGTTACGCCGCGACCAATGCGATCTTCCGCATCGGTGAGGTGTGGCGGCAGATCCGCGCGGCCGGGGCCAACGGGGTTCCGGTGGCGGTGACCGATCGGATGACGTTGGATCTGCGCAGGCTCGTCGACCGGGCCGGACGCTGGCTGCTCAACTACCGTCCGCAGCCACTGGCCGTCGGGGCGGAGATCAACCGATTCGCCAAGAAGGTCGGCGCACTCACGCCGCGGATGTCGGAGTGGCTGCGTGGTGACGACAAGGCGATCGTCGCCAAGGAGGCCGGTGAATTCAGCTCGCACGGTGTGCCCGAGGATTTGGCCTATATGGTGGCGACCGGGCTGTACCAGTACAGTCTGCTCGACGTGATCGACATCGCCGACATCGCCGACCGCGAACCGGACGAGGTTGCCGACACCTATTTTGCGCTGATGGACCATCTCAACACCGATGGACTGCTCACCGCGGTGTCCCGGCTGCCGCGTGATGACCGGTGGCATTCGTTGGCGCGCTTGGCGATTCGCGAGGACATCTACAGTTCGTTGCGGGCACTGTGCTTCGACGTGCTCGCGGTGGGTGAGCCGGAGGAGAGCGGCGACGAGAAGATCGCCGAATGGGAGGCGACCAACAGTGCGCGGGTGGCGCGTGCCCGCCGCACCTTGACCGAGATCTACGAAGATGAAGAGCACGACTTGGCGACGCTATCGGTGGCGGCGCGTCAAATCCGGAGTATGACACGAACGAGTGGGACGGGATCAACTGGGTGAGCGCAGGTTTTGTAGCGCCGGTGCATGTGCGCTGGTCAGACATCGACATGTACCAGCACATCAACCACGCCACCATGGTGACCATCCTCGAAGAGGCCCGGATTCCGTTCCTGCGCGAGCCTTTCGGGGCCGACATCACCACGATCGGCCTGCTGATCCATGAGGTGAAGATCCTGTACAAGGGACAGCTGCGGTTGGTGGACTCGCCGCTGCAGGTGACCATGTGGTCGAAGCGGGTGCGTGCCGTCGATTTCACGGTGGGCTACGAGGTGCGCTCGGTGAGTGCGGCGCCCGATTCCAAGCCGTCGGTGATCGCCGAGACCCAGTTGGCGGCGGTGCATATCGAAGAACAACGGCTGCAACGTCTTTCGGCTGAGCAGCGCGAATATTTGCAGCGCTGGATGCGATGAACCAACCGGAGCGCGGTCTCTGGCTCGACGCCGGTCACCGCGAGGACCTTGCGACGTTCGTCGATCGGGCGTTGCGCCTCGACGACTCCGCCGTCATCCGCTTGAAGGAACGTTCGGACGGAGCGGTGGTCGCCTGGGTGGCAACGGGTTTCGACGTGCTGGCCAGCCGGGTGGTTGCGGGCCGGATCAAGCCCGCCGACCTGTGCGCGGGCGGTGACGTGCTGGCGCGGGGACTCGCCGCGATGGACAGCACCGGCTTCGTCGATCCGGGGTTTGCGATGGATTCGGCGTGGCGGGGCGCGTTGCCACCGGAGACCGGCTTCGTCCATCTCGACGACGTGCCGGCGCGCGCGGTCCTTGACCTGGCGCAGCGCGGCGTGGCGCTGGCCAAGGAACATTCGAGCGCCCACGGCCCGCCGGCCTCACTGCTGGACCAGGATGTGGTCGAGGTGAGTTCGGAGGGCGTCGGCATCGGTATTCCGATGCGGTGTGTATTCGCTTTGACCGCAATGGGTTTCCTACCGCAATCCGGCGACGATGTGTCCGCCGAGGAGATGGTCCGGGTGCGGGCACACGCCGCGTGGCTGCGGATCGATGCGCGGTTCGGCTCGGTGTACCGCCGCCGCGGCGCTGCGGCTCTGATTTCCTAGGTTAGCGGGGAGTCCTAGACGAGCCAGGCGGCCGCATTCGGCGAGAGCATGCCGTCGACCAACTCCCCGCTGGCCAACAACAACTCGCCCGCAGGCAGCGGTATCGGCGGGGCGCCGGCGTTGAGCACGCACACCAGTCCGCCGTCGAGCCGGAACATCAGCGTGTCAGGAGGCGTAGGCAGCCATTCGATGGTGAACCCCTCGAATTCGCCTCGGTTGCGGCGCAATTCGAGTGCCCGCAGAAAGAACGACAGCGTCGAATCCGGTGCACCAAGCTGCTTCTCGACCGTCACCGCAGCCCACTCCGGCGGCATCGGCAACCAGGTAGCAGGGTTCGTCGAGAAGCCGAACGGCGGCTCGTCGCCGTGCCAGGGGATCGGCACCCGGCAGCCGTCGCGACCGCGTTCGGTGTGTCCGGAACGCTCCCACACCGGGTCCTGCAACACCTCGTCGGGCAGGTCGACGTTGGGCAGGCCGAGCTCTTCGCCGTTGTAGATGAACACCGCGCCGGGCAAGGCCAGCATCACCAACGCCATCGCGCGGGCCCGCGAAAGGCCCACATCGCCGCCGCCGTAACGGGTGACCTCGCGGTCGACGTCGTGGTTGGACAGCGTCCATGTTGGCGTCGCGCCTTCGATCGCGGCCGCGGTCAACGAGTTCTCGATCGCATCGCGGATCTGCTCGGCGTCGAACATCGCCTTGACCAACCGGAAGTTGAAGCCGAGATGCAGCTCGTCGGGCCGCAGATACCGGGCGAACTGTTCGTTGTCGTGCACCCACACCTCGCCGATCGCCACCGCGTCGGGGTAGTCGTTGAGCACCGAGCGGATATAGCGGTGGATCTCGTGTACGCCGTCGTGATTGAAGCGCGGATCGTCGTCGTCGTTGCGCAGCAGCGCGGTGTCGGTGATCGTCATGTCGGGCAGTCCCGGCGGCTTGGCCATACCGTGTGCGACGTCGATGCGAAACCCGTCGACCCCGCGTTCCAGCCAGAACCGCAGCGTCTTCTCCAGGTCGTCGAAGACCTCGGGGTTGTCCCAGTTGAGGTCGGGTTGCTCGGCGTCGAACAGATGCAGATACCACTGGCCGGGGTTGCCGTCGGGTTCGATGACGCGCGTCCACGCCGGTCCGCCGAACACCGACACCCAGTTGTTCGGTGGGTGGATGCCGTCGGGCCCGGTGCCGTCGCGGAAGATGTAGCGCTCACGCTGGTCGCTGCCGGGGCCGGCGGCCAGCGCGGCCTGAAACCACGGATGCGCCGAGCTGGTGTGGTTGGGCACCAGATCCATCGTGATCTTGATGTCGCGCCGATGCGCCGCGTCGATCAGGCGGTCCAGCGCGCCGAGCCCGCCGAACAGCGGATCGACGTCACGGGGGTCGGCGACGTCGTAGCCGTGGTCGGCCATCGGGGACACCGTCACCGGGTTGAGCCAGATGGCGTCGACGCCCAACCGTTGCAGGTAGTCCAGCTTGGCGGTGACGCCGTCCAGGTCGCCGACCCCGTCACCGTTGCTGTCGCAGAACGAGCGGGGATAGACCTGGTAGAACACCGCACGGGACCACCAGAACATCAGAACGGCGAGTTGACCATCGAATGCGCGGCCATCTCCAGGTAGTCCAGCAGCGCCTTGCGGTGGTCGTCGTCGAGGGTTTCGGAGTCGATCTCCGCGACGGCGGTGTGCATGCAGCGCAGCCAGGCGTCGCGCTCGAGGTAGCCGATCCGGAACGGGGCGTGACGCATCCGCAGCCGGGGATGCCCGCGCTGATCCGAGTAGGTCCGCGGGCCGCCCCAGTATTGCTCGAGGAACATCCGCAGCCGCTCTTCGGCGTCGTCGAGCTCGTCCGGCGGATACAGCGGAAGCAGGATTTCGTCCTCTCTGACCAGCTGGTAGAACCTCGACACGATGGCGTGGAACGTGTCGTGACCACCGACTTCGTCGTAGAACGAGCGCTGCGCTTGCGTCACGGCTCCATTGTGTCAGCCCAGCGAGTCACCTCGCGTTCACGGGACTGACCAGCGAACACGACAAGAATTGTCGTGCGATCGACGGCAATCCATGGTGGACTGTGCGTCGGAGGACGTATGGCGCATCGCAAGAAGAGCTCGTCCGGGCCGGCAGTGACGCATGCCCGGTCGCGCGCGCTGCACAGCGTCGACGGGCATCCGCCAAGTACCACGCACGACGGCTCGATCTGGGGCCGTCGTCGGGTCCTCCTCCTCAATTCCACATACGAACCGTTGACCGCCCTGCCCATGCGCCGGGCGGTCATCATGCTTATGTGCGGCAAAGCCGACGCTGTGCACGACGACCCGAACGGCCCGGTCATCCATTCGGCCACCCGCGCGATCGTGGTGCCGTCGGTGATCCGGCTGCGGTCCTACGTGCGGGTGCCATACCGGGCGCGCATCCCGATGACGCGCGCGGCGCTGATGCACCGCGACCGGTTCCGCTGCGCCTACTGCGGCAGCAAGGCCGACACCGTCGACCATGTGGTGCCGCGCAGCCGCGGCGGGGACCACTCGTGGGAGAACTGTGTGGCCGCCTGCTCGACGTGCAATCACCGCAAGGCCGACCGGTTGCTCGCGGAACTGGGCTGGACGTTGCGGTCGGTGCCGGTGCCGCCCAAGGGCCAGCACTGGCGACTGCTGTCCAGCGTCAAGGAACTCGACCCGGCGTGGGCGCGATACCTGGGTGAGGGCGCGGCGTAAGCCGTCTGTTGTACGGTTTGCGACGTGAGCACTGCACTTACCCATTCCCTCCTCGGAGGGGTTCCGCTGTTGGTGCTGGTGGTACTGATCGCACTGATCTACCGCCGTAAGGGACCGCACCCGGCGACGTACACGTTGTCGGAGCCCTGGACGCACGCGCCGATCCTGTGGGCGTCCGAGGAGCCCGCCGATCATGGACATGGCGGACATGGTTCGCACCCGTTGACCGTAGGAGGCGGCGCCAGTGGCAAGTGGTAGCCCAACAGCCGAAGTCGCGACGCTCGAGCGGGGTGAGTTGCCGCTGGGCTTCGTGGTCACCTCCAGCGGCCGAGTCTCGGGCGTCACCGAGCCCGGTCAGCCGTCGGTCGACTATCCGTTCCCCACAAAGGATCTGGTGATGCTCGACGATGCGCTGACGTACGGCTCGCGTGGGGCCAAGGCCCGCTTCGCCGTGTACATCGGCGATCTGGGCGAGGACACCGCCGCGACGGCCCGCGAAATCCTGGCCAAGGTGCCCACGCCCGATAACGCGGTGCTGCTCGCGGTGTCGCCGAACCAGCGCGCGATCGAGGTGGTCTACGGCGCAGACGTCAAGGGTCGCGGCATCGAAGAAGCCGCCCCGTTGGGAGTCTCGGCGGCCGCGGCGTCGTTCCGCGAGGGCAACCTGATGGACGGACTGATCAGCGCCGTGCGCGTGCTGAGCGCCGGCGTCTCACCGCGCTAGTCGGCAGTCGTAAGGGCCGCGCGGATCTCGACGTAGCGCTGCAGGAACCTGCGCTCGTCGAGGCGCTTTCGCCGCATCCAGCCGGTGACCTCGTCGTTGCACTTGCTCGCATTGCAGGCGGTACAGGCGGGCACGACGTTGTCGACGGTGTACCGGCCGCCCCGTGAAATCGCCATGACGCAGTCGCGTTGCAATGGGCCATCCGTCGCGCCGCAGTAGGCGCAGCCGTTCCAGGCGGCCTTGAGGGCGGCCCATTGGTCGTCGGTGAGGTCGTTGACGACGCGCCCGAGCCGGCGTTTCCGTCTGCGGGCATACCGTGCCGTGCGTGTGCGACTCGCCATCGAGCAAGCGTATGCGCGCGAGCGTGCGCAAAATGCTGCTCAGCCACGGCGTGTCGGCCGGCGTGTCGGCCCTTATGCGTCGAAGGCCCGGGCCCGCAGCGCGCGCTCGACGCCGGCGCGGCCCTCCAACACCAGCCGGCGCAGCGGCGGCGGCAGATCGGGGTCGGCGAGGAACCGGTCGGCGGCATCGAGACCGTCCTGGCTGATGTCCCACGACGGGTACAGGCCGATCACGACCGTCTGCGCGACCTCACTCGAACGCCGTTCCCACACACCGGAAATCGCGCCGAAGTAGCGGTCGCGGAACGGCAGCAGCAACTCCTCCTGCCCGGGCCGCACGAAACCGCCGACGATGGAGCGCGCCGTGATGTTGGGCAGCGTATCGTCCTCGATGACCTGCTGCCACGCCGATTCCTTGACACCGGCCTGCGGACGGGCCGCCGACGCCGCCGCGGCATTGCGCTTGCCCGCCGCCGTCGGATCACGCTGCACCTCGGCGTCGATGAACGGCGTCTGTGGACCCTCGGCGTCGATCTGGCCCGCCGCGGCCAACGCCGTGACGATGCGCCAGCGCAGATCGGTGTCGACGTCCAGGCCCGCCAGCCCGAGCTCGGCCGGGTCGCGATCGAGCAGGTCCGCCAGCACCACCGTGTGCCGCGGCGAGAGCACCGAACTGCACAGCGCATTGATGTAGGCCAGCTGATGGTCCGATCCGGCTTCGGCACCGCGCGCCAGCTCCAGGAGGCGGTCGGCGAACGCGGGCCAACCTTCGGCACGGGCCCAGCCCGGTTCGGCGTAGGAGCCCAGCGCGGTCTGGGCCTGCATCAGCAGTCGCTGCGCCACGCCCACTTCGGTTTCGGCCTGCACACCCGAGGACACCAGGGCGACGAAATCGCGCGCCTTCAACTCGGCTTCGCGCGTCATCTCCCACGCCGCCGACCACACCAGCGTGCGGGGTAGCGGCTCGGCGATGTCGGCGATGCGGGTCAATGCCGTCTGCAGCGAATCCGGATCCAGCCGCAGTGCACAGTAGGTCAGGTCGTCGTCGTTGACCAGGACCAGCTTGCCACGCGAAACCCCAACGAGCGCAGGCACATCCGTGGTTGGGCCCTCGACGTCGAGCTCCTCGCGGTGTACGCGCACCAACTTGCCGGACCCGTCGTCGTCGTAGACGCCCACCGCCAGTCGGTGTACCCGCGTCTCACCCGCCCCCGGCGCGGCGCCGGACTGCTGCACGGTGAACCGAGTGAACCTGCCGTCGGTGACATCGAAGTCGGCGCGCAAGGTGTTCAGGCCGGTGGTCTTGAGCCACTGCTGGCCCCACCCGGAGAGGTCACGACCCGACGCCTTCTCCAGCGCGCCCAGCAGATCGCCGAACGTCGCGTTGGCGAACGCGTGGTCGCGGAAGTAGTCGCGCAGCCCGGACAGGAACTCCTCGAGACCCACATAGGCCACCAACTGCTTCAGCACGCTGGCGCCCTTGGCGTAGGTGATGCCGTCGAAGTTGACCTCCACGGCGGCGAGGTCCGGGATGTCGGCGGCCACCGGATGCGTCGACGGCAGCTGATCCTGCTTGTACGCCCACGACTTCTCCGCGTTGGCGAACGTCGTCCACGCCTCGGTGTACTCGGTGGCCTCGGCCTGACACAGCACCGAGGCAAACGTCGCGAAGGATTCGTTGAGCCACAAGTCATCCCACCACGTCATGGTGACCAGATCGCCGAACCACATGTGCGCCATCTCGTGCAACACCGTCTCGGCTCGCCGCTCGTAGGACGCGCGAGTGACCTTCGATCGGAAGACGTAGTCCTCCAAAAACGTGACGGCGCCGGCGTTTTCCATTGCTCCGGCGTTGAACTCCGGCACGAAGAGCTGGTCGTACTTGCCGAACGCGTACGGCGCGCCGAAGTTGGCGTGGAAGAAACCGAAGCCCTGTTTGGTCTCGGTGAAGAGCCGTTCGGCATCCATGAACTGCGCCAACGACTTTCGGCAGAACAGGCCGAGCGGAATCTCGCCGTGCTCATCGCGGTAGACGTCGCGCCACACCGCGTACGGCCCGGCGATCAACGCCACCAGGTAGGTGCTCATCCGCGGTGTGGTGGCGAAGGTGTGCACCCCGCCGTCCGCGGACACCGTCGCGCCGTTGGAGATGACCTCCCAGTGGGCCGGCGCGGTGACCGTCACGTCGAAGGTGGCCTTCAGGTCGGGCTGGTCGAAGCACGCGAACATCCGCTTGGCGTCGGCGGTTTCGAATTGGGAGTACAGGTACACCTCGTTGTCGACCGGGTCGACGAAACGGTGCAGGCCCTCGCCGGTGTTGGAGTAGAGGCAGTCGGCGTCGACGACGACGACATTGCGCTCGGCCAATCCCGTCAGCGGGATGCCGGTGGATTCGTCGTAACCCGATACGTCGATGGCGTGGCCGTTGAGCGTGGCGCTGCGGATCGTGTCGGCGGCGATGTCGATGTACGTGTCGGCGCCGGGCAGCGCGTCGAACTCCACGGTGGTCACCGAGCGGAAGGTGCGGTCGCCGTTTGTGAGGTCGAGGTCGATGCGGTAGGAGTCGACGGTGACGAGCGCGGCGCGCTCGATCGCTTGCTCGCGAGTGAGATTGGGAAGTGCCACGCACCCAACCTAGTGGTAGCGCAGCGGGCTGGTCCTTACGGCCGTGGCGCCTGCAGCCAGTTCAAAAAGGTGCCGTTGCCGAGCGACGACATCATCGACGGGCAGTACATCGAGATGGCGATGCCGGTGAAGAACGCCGCCATGTCCGGATGGATGCCGTTGTCGGCGACCCGCGAGGCGACGCTCGCGAACGACTTGCCCGGCTCGACCAGCATCGGGCAGACCGACTGGCCCAGCTCGACGGTGCGGGTCGGGTCGGCGTAGGACACGCCGGCGTTGGTCAGTGTGGTGAGGAAGGTGTCGTCGACCGCGTCGATCGTGTCGGCGCTGGCCGGTGCGGCGAACGCGATCGCGGTGACCATGCCGACCGCCAAAATTGCTTTCACTTCGGTGACACTGGTCTACAACAGTCACATCTGCAACACGATTTGGCCAAGGTTTGCACACAATGCGTTTCGTTGGACCGCCCAGTGCGTGCGGCGTGCTTGGGGGATGTGCCCGGGGAACAACGCCCGCGCACCCGTAGTTGAGCTGAGCAGAAGCCTGAAGCCTGCCGACCGATCGAGAGGACCGCTATGCCCGAGAAGGCCCCCGCGAAATCCACCGCGGATTTCTGGTTCGACCCGCTGTGCCCGTGGTGCTGGATCACCTCGCGGTGGATCCTCGAGGTCGAAAAGGTGCGCGACATCGAGGTGAACTTCCGCGTGATGAGCCTGGCGGTGCTCAACGAAGGCCGCGATCTGCCCGAGGAATACAAGGAAGGCCTCAAGCAGGCCTGGGGCCCGGTGCGGGTGGCCATCGCCGCCGAGCAGGCCAAGGGCCGCGAAATCCTCGGCCCGCTCTACACCGCGATGGGCATGCGGATTCACAACCAGGACAACAAGAACTTCGACGAGGTCATCAAGCAGTCACTCGAGGAGGTCGGCCTGCCGGCCGAGCTCGCGGAGGCGGCCACCACCGACGAATACGACGAGGCGCTGCGCCAGAGCCACCACGAGGGCATGGATGCGGTCGGCGAGGACGTCGGCACGCCGACGATTCATGTCAACGGTGTCGCGTTCTTCGGACCGGTGCTGTCGAAGATTCCGCGCGGCGAAGAAGCCGGCAAGCTGTGGGACGCGTCGGTGACGTTCGCGAGCTATCCCCATTTCTGGGAGCTCAAGCGCACCCGCACCGAGCCGCCGACATTCGACTGAGGTTCGCGCTCTGCCAGAATGGCCGCCATGCGCGTCTACCTGGGAGCTGACCACGCCGGCTTCGAACTCAAGCAGGCCATCATCGAACACCTGCAGAAAACTGGCCACGAGCCGATCGACTGTGGCGCGTTCAGCTACGACGCCGACGACGACTACCCCGCATTCTGCATCGCGGCCGCGGAGAAGACGGTGGCCGATCCGGGCAGCCTCGGCCTGGTGCTGGGCGGCTCGGGCAACGGCGAGCAGATCGCGGCGAACAAGGTTCCCGGGGCCCGCTGCGCGCTGGCCTGGAGCGTGGACACGGCCAAGCTGGCCCGCGAGCACAACAACGCCCAGTTGATCGGCATCGGCGGCCGCATGCACAGCACCGAGGAGGCGCTGGCCATCGTCGACGCGTTTGTGTCCACGCCGTGGTCGCAAGCCGAACGCCACCAACGGCGTATCGACATCTTGTCGGAGTACGAGCGCACCCACGTCGCGCCGCCGGTGCCCGGCGCGCCTGCCTAGCCATGCCCGAAGGGCACACGCTGCATCGGCTGGCCCGGCTGCATCAACGCCGGTTCGGCCGGGCTCCGGTGCTGGTGTCCAGCCCCCAGGGCAGATTCGCCGACGGCGCCGACGCGGTGAACGGCCGAATTCTCAAGCGGGCCAGCGCGTGGGGCAAGCACCTGTTCCACCACTACGAGGGCGGCCGCGTCGTGCACGTGCACCTCGGCCTGTACGGCACCTTCACCGAGACGGCGCTGCCGATGCCGCTGCCGGTCGGGCAGGTTCGGATGCGGATGGTCGGCGCCGAGTACGGCACCGATCTGCGCGGGCCGACGGTGTGCGAGGTGATCACCGAACCCGAGATCGCCGACATCGTCATGCGGCTGGGTCCGGACCCGCTGCGCCGCGACGCCGATCCGGCGCTGGCCTTCAAGCGAATCACCAAGTCCCGCAGGCCTATTGGTGCGCTACTCATGGATCAGAGTGTGATCGCCGGCGTCGGCAATGTGTATCGCAGCGAGCTGTTGTACCGCCATCGCGTGGACCCGTACCGGCTCGGCACGTCGATCGACGCGGGGGAGTTCGACGCGATGTGGACCGACTTGGTGGCGCTGATGAAGGTCGGGCTGCGCCGCGGCAAGATCATCGTGGTGCGGCCCGAGCACGACCACGGTGCGCCCTCGTATGCGCCGGACCGCCCGCGCACCTACGTCTACCGCAGGGCGGGGGAGGCGTGCCGGGTGTGCGGCACGACGATCCGCACCGCCGAACTCGAGGGCCGAAACCTGTTCTGGTGCCCGGGCTGTCAGGTGTAGCCGTCGATGCTGCGTTCAGAAGCCGCCGAAGTCCCCACCGCCGAAGTCCCCACCGCCGAAATCCCAGCCGCCGCCGTCGCCACCGCCGTCAAAGCCGCCGGCGTCACCACCGCCAAAGTCGCCGCCACCCGCGTCTCCCGCGTCTGAAGCGGCCAAGCCGTCCTGGTAGCCCTCGCCGTAGCCGCTCTCGAAACCTTGTGCGCCGTAGTCAACTCCGTGCATGCCGGAGAACAGCGCATCGAACAGCAGCACCGATCCGATGCCCCACGCGCCGGCCACCAGCGCCGGCTTCCACCACGGCTCGGAATACCATCCGGCCGGAACGGGTCGGCCCGCCACTCGGCCGCCGGGGTAGTAGTTCGGCGTGCGTTCCGACGGCTCGGGGGAGGCCTCGATCTCCCTGCCCTCGAAGTTGATTCGACGGTCCTCGGTGACCGCACCCGCCGACCGTTGGCCGGCCAGCGATTCCAGTTCGGGTCCCGGATCCATGCCCATCGCGACGCGCGCGGCGCGGACGTAGTACAGACCTTCCAGCGCGCTCTCCTTGGCCAGCTCGGCCTGGCGCGGCGTGGTGGCCTGATCGATCTGCGACGACGCGGCGGTGTAGCGCTCGCTGGCGTCGGCCAGCGCCTGCTTGGAGGCCTCGTCGGTGCCGGTCAGGTTGAGCACCTGACCGCCGAGGCGTTCGATGAGACGGCGCGCGTCGGCCTTGGCGTCGGCCAGCGTGGTGGCGGTGCGCCTACCCGACGCCCGCGAGCTGTATACGGCCAGCGCGATCGCGGCGATGACCAGAATGATGAGGACCACCAACACGGTGTTCATGGCGTCCAGCGTACCCAGCGCGACGAGCGAAAACGGCGGACTGAATCAGTCGCGGATTACGCCCAGAGCGGAGTACACCTCGTCGGACAGCGCCACCGAGCGGGGATCGGCGTTGCACTTGGTGGCATCGAAGTAGTTCATCACGTACGCGTAGCCGATGCGGTATTCGAGGTCGACGAACGCGAACGATCCGCCCGAGCCGCCGTGCCCGAAGATCTTCGGGTTGGGGCCCGCGACGCCGCGCTGGTTCAACATGTAGCCCAGACCCCAGCCGTGGTCGGCCACCCGCGGCCCCAGCACGACATCGGTGTCGAACCCGCCCTGCGACACCCGCACGCGCTCCATGTGGTCGCGTGAGAGCAGCTTCTCCTGCGCCAGCGCGTTGTAGAACGTCGCCATGCCCAGCGCCGACACGTGCGCGTTGGTCCCCGGAAACTCGATCTCGCGCCACAGCTCCAGGACGTTGGAGCCGAGTTCGTCGTCGGGGACAAAGCCCATTGCCACCGCGAGCCCGGCCATCGGATGCTCCGCCAGCGAGGCCGGATGCTCGGGCGCCTCACTGGCGGCCAGCACATCGCGGATGTGCGGCTTGTTCACCATCTCGGCGCACCGGTGGTGCTGCGACGGGTGCAGGCCGATGTGCACGTCGATGCCGAGCGGTTCGGCGATCTCGGTGCGCAGGTACTGGCCGAGGGTGCGGCCGGTGACGCGACGGACCACCTCGCCGAGGATGAACCCGAACGTCACCATGTGGTAGCCCTGCGCGGTGCCGGGTTCCCACCACGGCTCGGCCGCGGCGATGTGGCGGCACACGCCGTCCCAGTCGGCGGCGTCGGCCCAGTGCAGGCGATGACGCGGGCCGATCACGCCGGACCGGTGGCCCATCACCATGGCCAGCGTGATGTCCTGTTTGCCGGCTTGGGCGAATTCGGGCCAGTACGCGGCGATGGGGGCGTCGAGGTCGAGCTCGCCGCGGTCGGCCAGCAGATGCACGCAGGTGCTGGTGAGTCCTTTGGAGCCAGAGAAGATGCTGGCGAGCGTGTCCTGCCGCCAGGGCCGACGGCCGTCGGCATCAGCGGAGCCGCCCCACAGGTTGACGACGAGGTCGCCGTCCACCCACACCGCCACCGCGGCGCCGATATCGCCGCGATCGGTGAAGTTCTGCTCGAAGGCGTCGCGGACTTTGTCGAAGCCGGCAGAGCATGAGCCGTTGATGGGCACCTGCGTGTCCCTCAACCCCATCCTCCTGTCGCTGACCATCCCTGAAGGCCCTGGAAACCTTACCGGCCGCAACGATATTGGGCAGAAGTGAGATCAGCCGGTCGGGTGATCCTATGTCGGCGTGGCGCCCTGCATGGAGGGGCGGTATCGGATCGTTACGGCCTCGCCGTCGGGCCGAGATTTCCGGTCGTGGAGCGGGCGACGGGAATCGAACCCGCGTCACTAGTTTGGAAGACTAGCGCTCTACCATTGAGCTACGCCCGCATGTTGCGCAACGCAGACTGTACCGGCGCGTCCGAAATCAAATCCAATTGAATGCGTCGCGTGTCCAGCCCGTAGTATCTCGCGTGGTCAGCCGTGCGTTTTTTGCAGCGGACGGCACACCGGGGTGTAGCGCAGCTTGGTAGCGCATCCGCTTTGGGAGCGGAAGGCCGCAGGTTCAAATCCTGTCACCCCGACCGACAGCAGACCCGTCTACCCAGACCGAGATAAGAGGAGTACCGCAGTGAAGAGCACCGTCGAGCAGTTGAGCCCCACGCGGGTGCGCATCAACGTGGAGGTGCCCTTCGAGGAGTGGGAAGGCGACTTCGACCGGGCCCTCAAGGAGATGGCCAAGCAAGTGCGGCTGCCCGGGTTCCGGCCGGGCAAGGTGCCGGTGAAGCTATTGGAGGCGCGCATCGACAAGGAAGCGATGCTCGACCAGGTGGTCAGCGAGGCGGTGCCCAGTCGCTATAGCGAGGCGGTGACGAGTTCGGACGTCAAGCCGCTGGGGCAGCCCGAGATCGAGATCACCAAGAAGGCCTACGGCGAGGACCTCGAGTTCACCGCAGAGGTCGACATCCGTCCCGAGATCGACCTGCCCGACCTGAGCGCGCTCAAGATCACCGTCGACCCGATCGAGGTGAGCGACGAGGAGGTCGACGCCGAGCTGCAGAACCTGCGCGCCCGCTTCGGCACGCTCACGGGCGTCGACCGTGCAGCCCAGGAGGGCGACTTTGTCTCCATCGACCTGTCGGCCACGGTCGACGGCGAAGAGGTGCCCGAAGCCAACACCGAGGGGTTGTCCCACGAGGTCGGCTCCGGTCAGCTGATCGACGGCCTCGACGAGGCGATCGTCGGGCTGAAGGAGGGCGAGACCCGCGTCTTCACCACCAAGCTGGCCGCCGGTGAGCACGCCGGCAAGGAGGCCCAGGTGACCGTCACGGTGAAGTCGGTCAAGGAACGCGAACTGCCCGAGCCCGATGATGAATTCGCGCAATTGGCAAGCGAATTCGACACCATGGACGAGCTGCGGGAAAACCTCACCGAGCAGGTGCGCCGGATGAAGCGCGTGCAGCAGGCCGAGCAGATCCGTGACAAGGCGCTGGAAACCCTTCTCGAGCAGACCGAGGTGCCGCTGCCGGAGAAGATCGTGCAGGCCCAGGTCGACGACACCCTGCACAACGCCATCCACGCCCTCGACCACGACGAGGAGCGCTTCGCCGAGGCGCTGGCCGAACAGGGCAGCAGCCGCGAGGAATTCGACGCCGACAGCCGCAGCAACGCCGAGAAGGCCATCAAGACCCAGCTGCTGATGGACGCCATCGCCGACAAGCTCAACATCCAGGTCGGCCAGAACGACCTCACCGAGCGGCTGGTGCTGATGTCGCGGCAGTACGGCCTCGAGCCGCAGCAGCTGCTGCAGGTGTTGCAGCAGAACAACCAGCTACCCGCGATGTATGCCGACGTGCGACGCGGCCTGACCATCGCCGCGGTGGTGCATGGCGCCACGGTCACCGACACCGAGGGCAACGTGATCGACACCACGGAGTTCTTCGGCCCGTCCGGCGGGGAAGAAGCCGGTGAAGAGGCTGGCGAAGAGTCCAAGGACGAGGCGCCCGACGACGCACAGTGACGCTGTGAGCGAACGCGAGCCTTTCAGGGAGTGCGCGGCGTCGCAGGTTGGTTAGTGTCGGTGAGTACCAGACGTAGAGAAAGCAGGTATCCAGTCGTGACGGACATGCGGTCGAACGGGCAGGGGTTCAACCTCGTCGACTCGGTGTATGAGCGGTTGCTCTCCGAGCGCATCATCTTCCTGGGTTCCCAGGTGGACGACGACATCGCCAACCGGCTGTGCGCGCAGATTCTGCTGCTCGCCGCCGAGGACCCCACCAAGGACATTTCGCTCTACATCAACTCGCCCGGCGGCTCCATCAGCGCGGGCATGGCGATCTACGACACTATGGTGCTGGCGCCGTGCGACATCGCGACGTACGCGATGGGCATGGCCGCCTCGATGGGCCAGTTCCTGCTGGCCGCCGGCACCAAGGGCAAGCGCTACGCGCTGCCGCACGCGCGGATCCTGATGCACCAGCCGCTCGGCGGTGTGACGGGTAGCGCCGCCGACATCGCGATCCAGGCCGAGCAGTTCGCCGTCATCAAGAAGGAAATGTTCCGGCTCAACGCGGAGTTCACCGGACAGCCGGTCGAACGCATCGAGGCCGACTCCGACCGCGACCGCTGGTTCACCGCGCAGGAGGCCCTCGAGTACGGGTTCGTCGACCACATCATCACCCGCGCCGCAGTCAATGGAGTGTCCAATGTCTAACTACTCGTCAGCTGACCCTCGCCTGGCGCCGCAGGCGCGCTACATCCTGCCGTCGTTCATTGAGCACTCGAGCTTTGGCGTCAAGGAGTCCAACCCGTACAACAAGCTGTTCGAGGAACGGATCATCTTCCTCGGCGTACAGGTGGACGACGCGTCGGCCAACGACATCATGGCCCAGCTGCTGGTGCTGGAGTCGCTGGATCCCGACCGCGACATCACCATGTACATCAACTCGCCGGGTGGTTCGTTCACCTCGCTGATGGCGATCTACGACACCATGCAGTACGTGCGCGCCGACATCCAGACGGTGTGCCTGGGCCAGGCCGCGTCGGCGGCTGCGGTGCTGCTGGCGGCGGGTACGCCGGGTAAGCGGTTGGCGCTGCCCAACGCCCGCGTGTTGATCCACCAGCCGGCGCTGTCGGGCGTCATCCAGGGCCAGTTCTCCGATCTGGAGATCCAGGCCGCCGAGGTGGAGCGGATGCGCACGCTGATGGAGACCACCCTCGCCCACCACACCGGCAAGGATCCCGCGGTGATCCGCAAAGACACCGACCGCGACAAGATCCTGACCGCCGAAGAGGCCAAGGACTACGGGATCATCGACACCGTTCTGGAGTACCGGAAGCTGTCCGCGCAGACGGCCTAACCGGTTGACTCCCGACTGGGTCACCGCGTTTCTCGACTTCGCGCCTGAGCACTACGGCGAGGGCATGCGAATCTGGTCGTCGGCGACGGGGTACGGGATAAGCCCACGCCGCTGCGACAATGGCGAGTTCGCGACGCTGGTGCCGGCCGACGGCGATGCGTTCTTGAAGGTGCAGCGCCTCGACGAGGGCGCCGACCGGATCCATCTCGACCTGCACGTGGCGCACCCCCGCACGGCCGCGGACCGCGCGATCGAACTCGGTGCCACCGAGCTCGCCGATCGCGGCTATGTGGTCCTGCGGTCCCCGGGCGGGTTCACGTTCTGCTTCGTGGCCCATCCGGCGGCCACCCGGCCGCGGCCGAGCACCTGGCCGAGCGGCCACTCGTCGCTCGTCGACCAGGTGTGCCTGGACATCCCGGGGCCGTCCTACGACGCCGAATGCACCTTCTGGGCGGCGTTGACCGAGTGGGAGACACGGGCATCGGCGGTCTCGACGGACTTCCGGTCGCTCGCCCGTCCCGAGGGCCATCCACTGCGGCTCCTCCTGCAACGGCTGGGTGACTCAGCGGGTGACGTCGGCGCCCATTTCGACTGGGCGACCACTGATCGCGCGGCCGAGACCCAACGCCATGTCGCGCTCGGCGCACGCGTCCTGGACGTCCAACCGGTGTGGACGGTGCTCGCCGACCCCTGCGGCCGGCGCTACTGCTTGACCGACCGCGACCCCGAGACCGGGATGCTCGGCTGAGCTAAATCGCTGCGGCGAGCGCGGCGATATCCGACGGCCGCACCCGACAGCACCCGCCGATGATGCGCGCGCCCGCCGAAACCCATTGCGGGGCAAGGTCGGGCGAGTATTGCGACGGGCCTACCCACGTGCGACGGGTTGCGTCCCAGCCTTCCCCGCTGTTGGGGTAGACGACGACGGGCTTGCCGGTGACGCTGCGGGCGATCTCGATCGCGGGCAGCACGTCGCCCGGCGCGCAGCAGTTGACGCCGACGGCGACGATGTCCGGCACGCCGGAAGCGACGGCGAACGCCTCGTCCAGTGGTTGTCCGGCGCGGGTCGTCCTCCCGTCGATGGTGTAGCTCAGCCAGGCCGGCACGGCGAGTTCGCGAATCAAGGCGACCAGCGCCTCGGCTTCGTCCGCGTCCGGGATGGTTTCGACGGCCAACACGTCGGGTCCGGCGTCGGCGAGCACCTCCATCCGCGGGCGATGCCACGCCATCAACTCCGCGACGGAGCGCCCGTAGCGGCCGCGGTATTCCGAGCCGTCGGCCAGCGCGGCGCCGTACGGCCCGATCGAGGCGGCCACCCAGCCGTCGGCCTCCGCGGCGGCCGTTCGGGCCAGCTCGACGCTGCGCCGCAGCAGTCGCTCGGCGCCGTCGCGATCGATTCCGCGCGCCGCGAAACCCTGGAACGAGGCCTGATAACTCGCAGTCGTGGCGAACCGGGCGCCGGCGTCAAAGAATGCCTTATGAACTGCGACGATGTGCTCTGGGCCGTCGAGTAGCAGCCGGGCGGACCACAGCGCGTCGGAGAGATCGAGGCCACGCGCCTCCAGCTCGGTGGCCAGGCCGCCGTCGCTGATGAGAACGGTATCGTGGGGCACGGCGAACACCACGGCGCAACTCTACGGCCACTCGTGCACCGCCTCTCGGTCCGATCACGGCGGCGACACGCCAGGGACACGGCGGCGCGTTCGGAGGGGCGACGAGGGCCGTCACGGGATATGTTCAGCGAACGAAAGCTAAATACCACCGACGCGATTCGGCTTTATCGGTCGCACCGCGCCGGAACAAGCGGGTAGCGTCGGGACCAACAACTCGAGGCGACCGCTCGAACTGGATCGACACCGACTGCGAACTTAGAGAGTAGGACCCCACCACCATGGCGCGCATTGGAGACGGCGGTGACCTGCTGAAGTGCTCGTTCTGCGGCAAGAGTCAAAAGCAGGTGAAGAAGCTCATTGCGGGGCCGGGCGTCTATATCTGCGACGAGTGCATTGACCTCTGCAACGAGATCATCGAAGAAGAGCTGGCCGACGCCGACGACGTAAAACTCGACGAGCTGCCGAAGCCGGCCGAGATTCGGGAGTTTCTCGAGAGCTATGTGATCGGTCAGGACACCGCCAAGAGGACGCTGGCCGTCGCCGTCTACAACCACTACAAGCGCATCCAGGCAGGTGAGAAGTCGCGGGATTCGCGCTCCGAGCCCGTCGAACTGACCAAGTCCAACATCCTGATGCTCGGCCCCACGGGCTGCGGCAAGACCTATCTCGCGCAGACGCTGGCCAAGATGCTCAATGTCCCGTTCGCGATCGCCGACGCCACCGCGCTGACGGAGGCCGGGTATGTGGGCGAGGACGTCGAGAACATCCTGCTCAAGCTCATCCAGGCCGCCGATTACGACGTCAAGCGCGCCGAGACCGGAATCATCTACATCGACGAGGTCGACAAGATCGCCCGCAAGAGCGAGAACCCGTCGATCACCCGTGACGTCTCCGGTGAGGGCGTGCAGCAGGCGCTGCTGAAAATTCTCGAGGGCACGCAGGCGTCGGTGCCGCCGCAGGGCGGACGCAAACATCCGCATCAGGAGTTCATCCAGATCGACACGACCAACGTGTTGTTCATCGTGGCGGGTGCGTTCGCGGGTCTGGAGAAGATCGTCTCGGATCGTATCGGCAAACGCGGTCTGGGCTTCGGCGCCGAGGTGCATTCCAAGGCCGAGATCGATACTCAGGATCACTTCGCCGAGGTCATGCCCGAAGACTTGATCAAGTTCGGGCTGATCCCCGAGTTCATCGGCCGGCTGCCGGTGGTCGCATCGGTGACCAACCTCGACAAGGATTCACTGGTTCAGATCCTGTCGAAACCGAAGAACGCGTTGGTCAAGCAGTACACCCGGCTGTTCGAAATGGACGGCGTGGAGCTGGAATTCACCGACGATGCGCTCGAGGCCATCGCCGATCAGGCCATCCACCGCGGTACCGGCGCCCGTGGGCTGCGCGCCATCATGGAAGAAGTGCTGCTGCCGGTGATGTACGACATCCCCAGCCGCGACGACGTCGCCAAGGTGGTCGTCACCAAGGAGACCGTGCAGGACAACGTGCTGCCGACGATCGTGCCGCGCAAGCCGCCGCGCAGTGAGCGCCGCGACAAGTCCGCCTAGCGTGGCGTGCTGACTCCGGCCGCCCAATGACCTTCCGCCGCGGCCGCGCGCGCACGCGCGTGCTGCTCGCCAGCGCTGACCATGAGTAGATCGTCGACGCTGTCGTCGTTCCCGGGGCCCGCCGCGGCCATCATGCTGTCGTGGGCCTGGTCGGGCTTGGTGTGCGCCGCAACGATCAACAGCACGATCTTGTCGCGGTTGACGCCGAGGACCTCAATGGTGTTGCGCGGCTGACGCTTGTAGCCGTCGAGTCGGACAGCTCGTCCGCCAGTGACGAGTTTGCGTGGGGCGCTTGCCCATTCGCCGAACCTGTACAGCACGCGGTCGATCCGGCCGAGACGTACCGAAAGGACGGCGAGTAGGTCCGGAAGCTCGGTCACCAGATCGTCGGTCCGGGGCCACCAGGCGCCATCGACATAGCCGGAGAGCTGGCCCTTGGGCTTCAACCGCAGCCGCGGCGTGTACTCGGGAGGGGTTTGGTGCCGACCGGGTTCGGGGCGGTCGTGTTGCAGCGTCATGGCGACGCTCCCGTCTTGACCGCGAATCGGTCAATCTTCTTCAAACCGGCGATGAAACGACCTCAGAACGGTCATATGCGAAGTACCGCCGATGGCTCATACGCTACGCGCTTAGTCGCGGCCGTCGTCGCAGACGCTCTAACGCGGTGCGCAAGCCCTGTCGCCCCATGACCGAGGCGCCGCTGAGGATCGCGGTGGACGCGAGGAATCGTCGCTCCGAGGCGGTCTCGGGCGCGTTGTCGGAGGTGGCGGTCAGGAATCGGTCGGGCAGGGCCAGCTTGTGAATGGTGCGCAGCGCCAACAGGTACTGCCGTGCCAGCGGCCCGCGTGTGTAGGGCAGGTCGTACTTGTCGCACAATGCCCGCACCCGCTCGGCGATCTCGGGCAGCCGGTTGCTCGGTAGGTCGGGAAACAGGTGATGTTCGATCTGGTAACAGAGGTGTCCGCTGGCGAATGCCAGGGCGGGCCCGGCGTCGAAGTTCGCGCTGCCGAGCATCTGCCGCAGATACCACTCCGACCTTGTTTCGTCCTCCATCGCGGTTGGCGTGAATTTCTCGGCGCCATCGGGGAAGTGGCCGCAGAAGATCACCAAGTAGGCCCAGATGTTCCTGATGAGGTTGGCGGTTGCGTTGGCCGTCAGGGTGCGTCGCCACCGTCGTCCGCTCAGCGCGGGGAACAGTACGTAATCCTTGGTGACTTGCCGGGCGATCTTGCGCCTCAGTGCGCGGCCCTCGGCGGCTTTCCGCTCCTCAGTCGTCGCCCGGGCCCGCGCCGCGTGCAACCCATGCAATGCGATTCCCCACTCGAATATCGCTGCCAGCAGATAGTTTCGCAGTGGTTGAAGCAGATGGACGGGCCGCCACGGCTCGTCACGGGTCACTCGCATCACGCCGAAGCCGACATCGTCGTCCATTCCCACCACATTGGTGAAGATGTGGTGGATGTAGTTGTGCGAGTACCGCCACTGCGATGACAGGCCCGCCATGTCCCACTCCCAGGTGGTGGAGTGGATTTCCGGGTCGTTCATCCAATCCCATTGGCCGTGACCGACATTGTGGGCGATTTCCATGTTCTCGATGCTCTTGGCGGCGGCAAGGGCGATCGTGCCCACTAACCAGCCCGTCCGCGACCGGGTCAGGGGGATGACGAGCCGCGCGGTGAGGTCGAGCATGCGCTGCAATGCGATGGTGCGATGTATGTAGGCGGCATCGCGTGCGCCGAGGCTGTCCGCGATGTCGGAGCGGATCGCGTCGAGTTCGCGCCCCAACGCCTCGACGTCGGTGTCGTTCAGATGCGCGTAAACGGCGACCTGGGTGATTGCCAATCGGGGACTTCCTCGAATAGTGCTGCCTGGCAGCTGGTTGGGGCGCGCACAGCTCTGAAGGTGAGATCTTTTGTTCAGACCTGGACCGAGAAGCTGCCGCAGTCCGCACCGAGGAGTCCGGCACAGCTATTGCTTTCTTACCGTTGCGAGCCTACCGTTGGTCTACGACGTAGTCAACACTGTAGTTCTACATTGTAGACAAGCGCCATTGCTGGGGGAATTTGGAAGGTGTTGATCTCGATGAAGCGAGCCTCTGGGCGCAGTCCCAGAGGCGGTCAGGCCGACGCGGGCGGAACTGATGCCCCAGCGCAACGCCCTTACACGCGGGCGGCGATTCTGGCTGCCGCGCTCGAGCTCATCGACCGCGATGGGGTCGAGGGGCTCACCATGCGCCGTCTGGGCGAGACGTTGGGGCGGGACCCGATGGTGCTCTACCGACATGTGGCCAACAAGGCGGTCCTGCTCGACGGCGTCGTCGAGATGGTGGTCAACGAACTGTCCGTCGACAGCACCGACCCGGACTGGGAGGGCCAGTTACGAAGATTCGCAAGGCATTTCCGTGAACTGGCGCTCGCCCACCCCAATGTCGTTCCGCTCCTGGTCACCCGACCATTGGCCACGCCACTGGGACTGCAACCGCTGGGCACATTGCGCCCACTCGAGCAGATCCTGACGCTGCTCACCCGTGCGGGCTTCACCAGTGCGGAGGCGCTTCACATCTACCGGGCACTCTTCGGTGTCATATACGGCCATGTGCTCAGCGAATTGCAGGAGGTTGTCGAGCGCCCCGACGAAACGAACGACCTCCTGCGTCTCGGATTGCACCGACTGCCCGCCACAGAATTTCCTCTCCTGCGTGACCTCGCATCGGAACTCGCGAGCTACGACGGTGCCGCGGAACTCGAACTTGGCCTGGACATTCTGTTCGCCGGGCTCAAGACCACACTCGCACGCTCATCCGACTGATCAGGCGCTGTGCAGGCAAGGTGGTCTACGGGCGGACGGCCGAACGGATCGGCACAACTGGCGGCCATCAGCGGGTCACCCGTTCGGTGATGACCTCGTCGACCAGGGCCGCGATCTCGGCCACTCCGTCGCGACGGGCGAACGCCGCCTCCAACTCCTGCGCGCCGCGCCGGTAGCGTCCGTCGTTGAGCACCTTGCGCACCGCAGAGCGCACCGCTGCGGGCGTCGGGGTGCCGGTCTTGAGGTTGATGCCCGCCCCGGTCCATGCGACGCGGGCGGCCACTTCCGGTTTGTCCTCCGTATTGCCGGCCACCACCAGCGGCACACCCGCCGACAGCGCCTGTTGCACCGCGCCGTAGCCCCCGTTGGTCACCATCACATCGACCTTGGGTAGCAGCACATCATGCGGGATATATTCGGCCACATAGGTATTCATGGGCAGTGCCATATTGAGATCCGACACATGGCGACCGCCGGTGGTGGCCACCACGACGACGTCCTCGCCGCCCAGCGCCGTGATTGTCGGCTCGAGCAGTCGGCCGAGATCGGCATTGTCGATGGTGCCCTGAGTGACGTGCACGACCGGGCGATCGCCGTCGAGTTGCCCCCACCACGGCGGGGGCCGAAAGCCCTGCGATGCCACCGGATGCACCACGCCGACGTAGCGCACGTGCGCGGGCAGATCGCTGCGCGGATAGTCGAATTCGGGCACCGTCGGCACGATGTAACGGTCCGCCAGCAGTCCCGAATCCAGTATGAACATGGGTAGTGGACGGCAGTTCATCCGGCGCAGCTGCTGATTGGCGGCCTGATGCGACTGGCGCAGTAACACCTTCTGCGACAGCACATTCAGGGTGCTGTTGCGCAATCTGCCGAACATGGTCGACGACGGTGCCAGGCCCAGCCCGCTGGGCGCAGTGTCGCGGCTGCTGACCATCAGCGGCGTGGTGGTGTAGGTGAGTATCGGGGGACGGGCCCGCTCGCCGAGCAGGAAGGGCAGGATTCCGAAAAAGCCGGCGTCGGCGATGACTGCATCAAATCGTCTGCGGTTGAACAGCTTTGACAGAACGGCAGTCTGGTGCGGCATCGGTGCGATGAACAGCCGGACGATGTCAAAGTTGACCCGCTTGATGCCCGACGTGTCGGCGCGACCGGGCAGATCGATATCGAGGCGAGTGAGGTCGAAATCGGCCTCGGCTGAGATCGCTTCCGGCGTCGCCCCGACCGCGCGAACCTTGGCTTCGTGCGCCGCCGACGTCAGCACCGTGACGTGGTCGCCGCGATCGACAAGGCCCTGGGCGACCCTCAGCAGGGGGCCGATGTGCCCGGTCGGCGACAGCGAGGCAATGAGAATTTCTGGCATGCCAATGATGCTCGGCGACCACCGCTGCGCAAGCTTGGAGGTTGTGTGGAGATCGGCTGGAGATTGCAGGTAGGCGCTGTTAGCGGGTGATCCGGTCCGGGCGGGTGTAGATGTTCATCGACTCGCCGCGCAGGAACGCCACCAACGTCAGGCCCGACTGGCTGGCCAGGTCGACGGCCAGCGACGAGGGCGCAGACACCGCGGCCAGCACGGGAATTCCGGCCATCACCGCCTTCTGCGTGAGCTCGAACGACGCGCGGCCGCTGACCAGCAACACGGTGCCGGTGAGCGGAATGCGCCCCTGTTCCAACGCCCAGCCGATGACCTTGTCGACGGCGTTGTGCCGGCCGACGTCCTCGCGGACGACCAGGGCGGTACCGTCGACGCCGAACAGCGCCGCACCGTGCAGTCCGCCGGTACTCGCGAACACCTTCTGCGCGTTGCGAAGTCGGCCTGGCATCGCCGACAGTGTCTCTGCCGCAACGGTTGACGGGTCATCGCCCGGGCAGTACCGGCTCGCCAACTGCACGGCCTCCAGCGAGGCTTTACCGCACACCCCACACGAGGAGGTGGTGTAGAAGTTGCGCGTGACGTCGACGTCCGGCGTCGCGACACCCGGCGCCAGGGTCACATCGAGCACGTTGTAGGTGTTGAGCGAGTCCTCACCGGCTCCCTTGCAGTACCGGACGGTGAGGACGTCGTCACGGTGCGCGATGACACCCTCGGTCAACAGGAAGCCTTGAGCCAGCTCGATATCCGATCCTGGGGTCCGCATCGTGACCGTCGTGGGTTTCCCGTTGACCCGGATCTCCAGCGGCTCCTCGACCACCAGGGTTTCCGGCCGGGCCACCGCGGCGTCGGCGGTGACGTGCTGGGCCCGACGTCGTGCAGTCACCCGGCCCATTGCGGCTCCAGGCGTATCACGATCGCCTTCGACACCGGCGTATTCGATTTGGCGGCAGTGTGATCCAGCGCGACCAGCGGGTTGGTCTCGGGGTAGTAGGCAGCGGCATTGCCAACCGGGGTGGAATAGGCGATGACCATGAAGTCTTTGGCGCGACGCTCCTGGAGCTCACCGTCACCGTTGGTGAACTCCGAGATCAGATCGACCCTGTCGCCCTCACGCAGCCCGAAATTCTCCAAATCCGTCGGATTGACGAACACCACCCGCCGCCCGCCCTTCACGCCGCGGTAGCGGTCGTCGAGACCGTAAATGGTGGTGTTGTACTGGTCGTGGCTGCGCAGTGTCTGCAGCACGAGCCGGCCGGGCGGTACCGGCACCCATTCCAGCGGATTGACCGAGAAGTTGGCTTTGCCTGTGCTGGTGGGAAATTCGCGGGCATCCCGCGGCGGGTGGGGCAGCTGGAAGCCGTCGGGCGCGCGCACTTTGATGTTGTAGTCGGCGCAGCCGGGCACCACCGCCGCGATCGCGTCGCGGATGGTGTCGTAGTCGGCGTTGAACTGCTCCCACGGCACCGGGTGGTCCGGGCCCAGCAGGGTGCGCGCCAACTGACAGACGATCGCCACTTCGCTGCGCACGTGGTCACTCGGTGGATGCAGGCTGCCCCGGGACAGATGCACCATCGACATCGAATCCTCCACCGACACCTGCTGTTTGCCGCTTGCCTGGACGTCGCGGTCGGTACGCCCCAGCGACGGCAGGATCAGTGCGGTGGTGCCGTGCACCAGGTGGCTGCGGTTCAGTTTGGTGGACACCTGCACGGTCAGCGAGCAGTTCCGCAGCGCCGCCTCGGTGACGGCGGTGTCGGGTGTGGCAGACGCGAAGTTACCGCCCATCGCCATGAACACCTTGGCGCGGCCATCGCGCATCGCCCGGATCGCGTGCACGGTGTCGTAACCGTGTTTGCGCGGGCTGGTGATGCCGAACCGGTTGTCCAGCGCGGTCAGGAACGACTCGGGCATTTTCTCCCAGATGCCCATGGTGCGGTCGCCCTGGACATTGGAATGCCCACGCACCGGGCACAACCCGGCGCCTGGTTTGCCGATCATGCCGCGCAGCAGCAGCACGTTGGTGATCTCGCCGATGGTGGCGACGGCATGCCGTTGCTGGGTCAACCCCATCGCCCAGCACACGATGGTCCGTTGTGAATCGATCAGCATCTTGGCCACCCGGTCGAGCTGATCGCGGCCGACGCCCGTCGCCTCCAGCACGGTGTCGATCTCGACCGCGCGGGTGTTCGCTTCGTACCCCTCGTAATTCGCGCAGTGGGTGGCAATGAAGTCACGGTCCACGACCGTGCCGGGTGCGGCATCGTCGGCCTCCAGCAGCAGCCGGCCCAGGCCGGCGAACAACGCCATATCGCCGCCGATGCGGATCTGCACGAACTCGTCGGCGATAGGGACGCCGTCGCCGATCACGCCGCGCACCTTCTGGGGGTCCTTGAACCGGATCAGCCCCGCCTCGGGCAGCGGATTGACCGCAATGATCTTGGCGCCGTTGGCTTTCGCTTTCTCTAGCACCGACAGCATGCGCGGATGGTTGGTGCCGGGGTTCTGCCCGGCGATGACGATGAGGTCGGCTTCAGTGATGTCTTCGACCGTGACCGAGCCCTTCCCGATACCGATCGCCTCGATCAGCGCGGTACCCGACGACTCGTGGCACATGTTCGAGCAGTCCGGCAGATTGTTGGTGCCGAAGCTGCGCACCATCAGCTGGTACAGGAAGGCGGCCTCGTTGCTGGTGCGTCCCGACGTGTAGAACACCGCCTCATCGGGGCTGTTGAGGCGGCGCAGTTCGTCGGCGATCAACCGGTAGGCGTCGTCCCACTCGATCGGCCGGTAATGGTCATCCCCGGCCCGCAGCACCATGGGATGGGTCAGCCGGCCCTGCTGGGAAAGCCAGTACTCGGGTTTGGCGGACAACTCCGCCACCGAGTGGCGGGCGAAGAACTCGGGCGTGACGACGCGCTTGGTGGCTTCCTCGGCGACCGCCTTGGCGCCGTTCTCGCAGAATTCGGCCAACTTGCGCCCGCCGCGCTCTTCGGGCCAGGCGCAGCCGGGGCAATCGAAACCCCGCCGCTGGTTGAGCCGGGCCAACGCGGCCGCGGTGCGCAGCGCGCCCATTTGCTCCAGGCCGCGCTGCAGCGACACCACGACCGCTCGGACTCCGGCGGCCTCGCGTTTCGGCTCGGTGACGACCACCTGGTGCTCATCGAACCTGGCGTCGACGTCCTGGTCGGGGTGGCGGCGAGTGCCCATGTGTCCACCCTATGACTTTTGTGTCAGCCGCGACCCGCCGCTGTCACCGCCGGTATTTGGACACGTAGTCGCGCATGGTGGCGAGCTGATAGCGCGACACCTCGTCGGCGTTCTCGTCCTCGGCGAAGACCGAGGACACCATGACGGTGTCGGGCCGGTCATAGAAGCCGATCTCGGCCAGACCGCCGAAGAACTCGTCCCAGTCGACGTCGCCGTCGCCGATCTTGAGGTGCTGGTGCACACGCGCCGGGCTGCCGGGCGGGTTGGTAATGTAGCGCAGTCCGTGGCTGCGCCGGTGGTCCATGGTGTCGGCGACATGTACCAGGCGCAGCTTCTCGCCCGCGGCACGCATGATCTCGGTCATGTTGCCGCCCATGTGATAGGTGTGGCAGGCGACATAGACCATGCCGATGTTGGGGGAGTTGACGCCGCGGATGATCCGTAGCGCCTCCAGGCCGTCCTCGACGAAATCGTCGGGGTGCGGGTCGATGCGGACATCGAGGCCTTCGCGTTCGAAGATCGGCACCAGCTCTTCCATCGACCGGAAGAACGCCCGCTCGGATTCTTCCGCCCGCTCGGGGCGGCCGGAGAATTCGGTATTGATGACGTCGACGCCGAGGTCGACGGTGATCTGGATGACCCGCTTCCAGTTGCGCACCGCGGCTTCCCGCGCGTCCTCGTCGGGACCCGACCAGCGCAGCACCGGCAACACCGAGGCGATCCCCACGCCCGCGTCGGCGCAGGCCTTGCGGAACGTGGCCACCAGCTCGTCGTCGGCGCGGGGATGGTTGAAGAACGGGATGAAGTCGCGGTGTGGTGTCAACTGCAGGTACTCGTAGCCCAATTCCGCCACCAGCCGGGGGAATTCGAGCAGCTCGTAGTCGTGATGAAACGGCGTCGGGTCGAGCGCGATCTTCATGCCTCGGATACCCCTATCGACTCGCGGGAGACCATCGCAACGTTCACGGGTAGGCCGCTGCGCAACGATTCCACCCCCGCCTCGCACACCGTCGCGGCGGCGTAACCGTCCCAGGCGCCTGGTCCGTCGACGTAGACCCCGGTCTGGGCGCCGCGGCGTGCCGCGTCGACCCAGCGCTGGACCTCGGCGTCGTAGGCCCGGCCGAACCGCTCCCGGAATCCCGGTGTGATTTGACCACCCCATTGCGCCGGTGGGGTCTTGCGGATCAGCCCGACGTCCAGGCCGATCATCGCGCTGCCCTTCTCGGCGACGACCTCGGTGCGCACCTCGTAGCCCACCCCGGTGGTCACGAACAACTCGACGTCGACGTGACGGCCGGACTCCGTGCGCATGATGGCGATCTGCGGATCGGTAAGCCCTTCGGGCGCAGACGGATTCCGCGCCGGCGTGATGACCTGGATCGACGTGATCTCCTCGTCGAAGAGAAAGCGCGTCACGTCCACTTCGTGCACCAGTGAGTCCCGCACCACCATCGCGCTGTCGAAGTTGGGTGGCACCGCGGGATTGCGGTGCACACAGTGCAACATCAGCGGACGGCCTAGCTCACCGCCGTCCAGCAGCGCCTTCAGTTGCGCGTACTCGTGATCGAACCGGCGCATGAAGCCGACCTGAATCAGCTTGCGCCCCACCTCCGCTTCACGCTTGACCACATGCAGCGAGGTCTCCACATCGGTGGTCAGCGGCTTCTCGCACATCACCGGCTTCGCGTGCTCCAGACAGGTCAGGAGCTGCTTTTCATGGGTGGCCCCGGGAGTGGCGAGCACGACCGCGTCGACAGCGGGGTCGGCGATGGCATCCAGCGGGTCGGTGATGGCTCGGCACCCGGGGATCTCCGCGGCGATCTGCTCGGCCTTCTCGGTGATGTAGTCGCTGACCACGCTCACCCGGGCGCCGGAGATCCGCGAGGTGATGCGGGCGACGTGATCGGCGCCCATCACACCGACACCGAGCACGGCAACGCGCAAGTCTGACATGACTTTCCGATCCTTTCGAGCTAGGTGAATCTGACGGAGGCGACTCCGCACGAGCCGAGATAGCGGCGGGTGCGCTGCGCGATGGGCAGCGGCGTGCCGGGGTCGCAGGGGTACATGTCCTGTTCGACGATCGCGAACACGTCGACGCCGAGCCGCTCGATGGCGGCCAGCAGGGGCGGCATGTCCGGGATGCCCCGCGGCGGCTCAGTCATCGCGCCGAGTTTGACGGCCTCGCCGAAGGGCAGGTCCTCGGCTTCGACCTTGGCGCGCACCTCAGGATCGACCTGCTTGAGGTGCAAGTAGCCGATCCGCTCGGGCGCACGCTGGATGATCGCCAGGTTGTCGCCGCCGCAATAGCTGATGTGTCCGGTGTCCAGGCACAGGTTGACGAAGACGCCGTCGGTGCCGTCGAGGAAGCGGTAAACGTTCTCCTCGGTGTCGACGTGGCTGTCGGCGTGTGGGTGATATTGCGCCCGCACACCGTACTTCTCGTACATCGCCCTGCCGAGTTCGTTCATGCCCTCGGTCTTCTTCTTCCACTGTGCCGCAGTAAGATTGCGGTCCTCGAGTACCTCGCCGGTGGAGGGATCACGCCACATCTCCGGGATGACGACGACGTGTTTGCCGCCGACCGACGCGGTCAGTTTCGCGACATCCTCGATCTGCTTCCACACCGCGTCCCACGCGTCGTCCTGGTGCAGGTGTTCGAAAACCGTGCCCGCAGAAAGCTTCAGATTGCGCTGTGCGAGCTCATCGGACAGTTGCCGCGGGTCGGTCGGCAGATACCCATAGGGCCCCAGCTCGATCCAGTGGTAGCCGGCTGCGGCGACCTCGTCCAGGAACCGGGTATAGGGCGTCTGCTGCGGGTCGTCGGGAAACCACACTCCCCACGAATCGGGGGCGGAGCCGACGCGGATGGCGCTCATTCGGCCGGCCCTAGGAGTGGACGTTGCACCTTCTTCCACTCGGCGTATTTCTGGTAGGCCGAGCGGGTGGATTCCAATGCCGACACCTGGCTCACCGGTACGTCCCACCAGGATTCGCTGTCGGGGGCGGTGATCAGCGGATCGGTTTCGACGTGGATCACGGTGGTGTGCTCGTTGGCCTTGGCCACCTTGACCGCGTCGGCGAATTCAGCCGCCGTCGTCACCCGGATCACCTCCGCGCCGAGGCTGGCGGCGTTGGCAGCCAGATCGACCGGCAGCTTCGGTCCCGCCAGGTGCCCGGCGTCGTCGCGGTAGCGGTACGCCGTGCCGAATCGTTGGGAGCCAAGCGACTCCGACAATGACCCGATCGACGCGAAGCCGTGGTTCTGCACCAGCACCACAATGACTTTGACGCCTTCCTGCACGGCGGTGACCAGTTCAGTGGCCATCATCAGATATGAGCCGTCGCCGACCATCACAAACACGTCGCGGTCGGGGGCGGCCATCTTGACGCCGATACCGCCGGCGACCTCATAGCCCATGCACGAGTAGCCGTACTCGACGTGATAGCCCTTGCGGTCGCGGGTGCGCCAGAGCTTGTGCAGATCGCCGGGCATCGAGCCGGCGGCGCACACCACCACGTCGTGCGGGTCGGACAGCGCGTTGGTCAGTCCGATCACCTGGTTCTGGTTCAACGCGCTGCCGTCGTCGTCCACCCGGTACGCCGCCGAGACGGTGTCGTCCCAGCGGCGAGCGAGTTCGGTGGCGCGCGTGCGGTATTCGTCGCTGGTCGAATATCCTTCGAGCGCGTTCGAGAGGGCATCGAGCGCTTCGCGGGCATCGGCCACCACCGACAACCCGCCTTGCTTGACCGAATCGAACGATGCGACATTGATGTTGACGAACTTGACGTCGGGGTTGTTGAACGCGGTGCGTGACGCGGTGGTGAAATCGCTGTAGCGGGTGCCGATTCCGATGACGACGTCCGCCTCGGAGGCCAGCGCGTTGGCGGCCGTGGTGCCGGTCGACCCGATCGCGCCCACCGACTGTGGGTGGTCGTAGGGCAGCGAGCCCTTGCCCGCCTGCGTTTCAGCGACGGGGATGCCGGTTTGTTCGACGAAGCGGACCAGCGCGTCGGTGGCATGCGAGTAGATCAGGCCGCCGCCGGCCACGATGAGCGGACGTCGCGCGGACCGGATGATCTCGGTGGCGCGGGATATCACCGACTGTTCCGGGAGCGGCCGGGCGACGTGCCAGGTGCGTTCGGCGAAAAGCGATTCCGGCCAGTCAAACGCCTCGGCCTGCACGTCCTGCGGCATCGCGATCGTCGCCGCCCCCGTTTCGACCGGATCGGTCAGCACCCGCATGGCACCCAGCAGCGCCGACGGGAGCTGTTCAGGACGCCATACCCGGTCGAAGAACCGCGACAGCGGTTTGAACGCGTCGTTGACAGTCACCTCGCCGTCGTGCGGCATCTCCAGTTGCTGCAACACCGGGGCACTGACCCGTGTCGCGAAGGTGTCGGAGGGCAGCAGCAGCACCGGCAACCGGTTGATCGTGGCGAGTGCGGCGCCGGTGAGCATGTTCGTCGAACCGGGGCCGATGCTGGCGGTGACGGCCCACGTCTGCAGCCGGTCCTTCTGCCGGGCGTAGCCGACGGCGGTGTGCACCATGGCTTGCTCGTTGCGGCCCAAGACGTACCGGAACGCCGGCGCGGCACCGATTTCGGACTCCAGCAGGGCTTCGCCGAGACCCGCCACGTTCCCGTGGCCGAAGATGCCGAAGCAGCCTGCGAAGAACCTGGTGCGCTCGCCGTCGCATTCGGCGAACTGGTTCGCCAGGAACCGAACGGTCGCCTGGGCGACGGTCAGGCGCACCGTCGGCTCGGTGTCCGGTGACTTGATATCGGAGGCTTTGGAGACCACGTCACGCTCCTCGGGTATGCAGTGGCAGCCGCGGGTCGATCTCCTGGTGTGCCCAGGTGCCGCGCAGCCAGTCCTGGTGTGGGTCGAAGACGATCCGCCAGGCGCGGTCCGGGCCGGGGCCGGCCATCACATTGAGGTAGTACATGTCATGTCCGGGCGCCGCGATCGACGGGCCGTGGTAGCCGTGCGGTACCAGTACGACGTCGCCGGAGCGGACTTCCTCGAGAATCTCGATGGGCCGGTCTGCCGTGCCGTACACCCGGTGATACCCGAAGCCGGGGGAATCATCTGGACCGGCAGCGATTTCGAAGTAGTAGATCTCTTCGAGCTGTGATTCGACCGGTGACTCCTCGTCGTGCTTGTGCGCGGGGTAGCTCGACCAGTTGCCGCCCGGGGTGATCACCTCGCAGGCGATCAGCGAGTCGGCCTCGAACGTGTCCGCGGTACCGAAGTTGTGCACCTGGCGGCTGCAGGTCCCAGCGCCGCGCAGTTCGACGGGTACATCGGCGGCGGCCACCCGCCGGTTGGGCAACTTGTGGGTGGCCCTCGCGCCGCAGATCGCGAATCGGCCCTCGCCGCGCAGGGCGTAGGTGTTGTCCTTGCCGAGGTAGACCATGTCGGCTGGGCCGTCGAAAACCGATGCGCGCCGGGTGAGTTCGAATTCTTCGTTGTCGCAGTCCACCGTTCCGCCGCCGGCCAGCGGCAGGATCATCACCTCGTTGTCACCCGTCGCTAACGTGATCTCTTGCAGCGGTTGCAGTTCGAGCACCTGCAGGCTCGATTCGGACCAGCCGGCCGATTCGGGGGTGACGTCGACGGTGTAGGGGAGCGTGGCGCTGCGGGCTGGTATGTAGTGCTTACTGTGCATCTTTCACCTCACCATCGAGACCGCAGTAGCCACGGCGGAACTCACGTCGTCGTCAGCCGGATACAGCAGCGTGCGCCCCACGATCAGGCCGCGGACCGACGGCAGCGCAAGGGCCTTCTCCCAGCTGGCGAACGCCTCGTCGGCGTCGACCGGATCGCCGCCGAGCAGCAGCGTCGGCAGCGTGGTGGCCTCCATGACCCGGTCCATCTCATCCACCACGGGCAGCTTCATCCAGGTGTACGCCGACGTTGACCCGAGGCCCTGGGCGATGTGCACCGACTTGATCACCGCGTCGGGGCTGAGGTCGTTGCGCACCTTGCCCCCGACCCGCGTCGACATGAACGGTTCGAGCATCGCGATGAGCCCGTAGGAGGCCAGCTCGTCGATCGCGCGGGCGCATGACTCCAACGTCGCGACCGTGCCGGGGTCATCGAGGTCGACGCGGCACAACATCTTTCCGCCGTTCATCCGTGCGGCGGCGGTGGCGGCCGCGGTCGCCGCCGTCATCCGGTCATCGAGTTCGAAGGCTGAGCCGGCCAGGCCGCCGCGGTTCATCGACGAGAACACCACCTTGTCCTCCAGCGCGCTGAGTAGCAGCAAATCGTCGAGGATGTCGGCGGTGGCCAGCACACCGTCCACACCGGGATCGGCCAGCGCCGCACGCAGCCGGTCGAGCAGATCGGTGCGGCTGTTCATCGCGGTGGGCCGCGGACCAACCGCCAGCGCCCCGCGCGCGGGATGGTCGGCGGCCACGATCATCAGCCGGCCGTTGCCGCGCACCGCGGGCCGGACGGCGCGGTTCTGCCATGCGCGTGCGATTGCCCCGGGATCCGCCGCGCGCAGGTCGGTGATCTCGGCGTAGTCCTTGCAGAGGGGACTAGACATTGACGGCCTCCTCCGCGGTCTGCTCGGCGAGCGCCGCGACCTCGGCGGCGGTGGGCATCGCCGTCGAGCACTCGAGCCGCGACGCGACGATCGCGCCCGCGGCGTTGGCGTAGCGCAAAGTTTTTTCCAACGGCCAGCCGTGCAGCAAGCCATGGCACAGGCTGCCGCCGAACGCGTCGCCGGCCCCCAGCCCGTTGACGACGTCAACATCGTTGGGCGGCACCGTGACCGAGGAGTGGCGCGTCTTGCCCAGCACGCCGCGCGGTCCCTGCTTGACGATGGCCAGTTCGACACCGAGGTCCAGCAGCGCATCGGCGGCCTTGCGCGGATTGCTTTCCCCGACGGCGATCTCGCATTCCTCGCGGTTGCCGACAGCCACCGTGACATGCGCGAGCGCACGCCGGACCTGTTCGGTGGCGGCCGCGGGGGATTCCCAGAACATGGGCCGATAGTCCAGGTCGAGCACGGTGAACGGCTTCTTGGCGCGGGCCTCCCACGCAGCGAAATGTGCGCTGCGGCTTGGCTCTTCGGACAGTCCGGTGACCGTCGACCAGTACAGGCGCGCGGATCGCACGGCGTCGGTGTCGATCTCGTTCGGCGAGATCTGAAGGTCGGGCGCCGACGGTTTGCGATAGAAGTACAGCGGAAAATTGTCCGGCGGGAAGATCTCGCAGAACGTGACCGGGGTCGGGTATTCGCCGTGCGTTGCCACATACCGGTTGTCGACCCCCAGCCTGGCGAGTTCGGCGCGGACGAACGCGCCGAACGGGTCGTCGCCGACACCGGAAATCAATGCCGCGTTGTTGCCCAGCCGGGCCGCGGCCACCGCCACGTTGGCGGCGCTGCCGCCCAGGAACTTGCCGAACGTCTTCACCTGCTCGAGGCCGACGCCGACCTGCAGAGGGTAGATGTCCACGCCGCAGCGGCCGATCGCGAGGACATCCAGGGGCTGCGCGCTACTCAAATCAGCTTCTCCGACGGCTAGGGGACGGCTCGATTACGACTGTGCCCCGAACCACGCGATGGTGTCAATAGTTTGTCCTGACATTCTGTCTTTCGATCATGCGATGCTACGATGCAGCTACCATCTGGTCCGACGTGAGATCGGAGACGACGTGCCCCTGGCGGTGGAGCTCGACAGGTCCAGTCCTGTTCCTCTCTACTATCAGCTCGCCCAGGCGATAGAGGCTGCCATCCGCACCGGCGAACTCGCGCCCGGCGATCGCTTCGAAAACGAGCTGGCCCTGGCGAAGCGGCTGGCGCTGTCGCGTCCGACCACCCGCCGTGCCATCCAGGAGCTTGTCGACAAGGGTCTGCTGGTGCGCAAACGCGGGGTGGGCACCCAGGTGGTCCAACATCCGGTGCATCGCCGGGTCGAATTGACCAGCCTTTTCGATGACCTGGCCCGCGCCGGCCAGGAGCCGACCACCAAACTGCTGGACTACCGCGTCGGCCCCGCCGGCGAAGAGGTTGCCCACGAGCTCAGCCTGGCCGAGGACGCCGAAGTGGTCTCCATCCAGCGACTGCGCTGCGCCAACGGTGAGCCGCTGGCGGTGATGACGAATCACCTGCCCGTCGGCATCGCCCCCGAGCCCGACGAGTTGGAACGCACCGGGCTGTACCAGACGTTGCGGGCGCGCGGAGTCCATATCCGGTTGGCGCGCCAGCGGATTGGCGCCCGCGGTGCGACCCGCGCCGAAGCACGCCTGCTGGACGAAAAGCCGAACGCGCCGCTGCTCACCATGTCGCGGACCGCGTTCGACGATTCTGGTAGCGCGGTCGAGTTCGGCAACCACTGCTATCGCGCGTCGCGGTACTACTTCGACACCACATTGGTGGACCGCTGACTTTTCCCCGCGAGCAGACGCAAAACTGCTCAATTTCGTCGCAAATAGGGAAGGTTTGCGTCTGCTCGGCCTAGGAACTGAACGCGGCGCGAAAGGCTTGCAGCGCGTCGACGCTGTCGCCCGACGCCCAGGCCTCCATGCCGACTGTTCCGGTAAAGCCGATGTTGCGCAGCGCCTTTGCGATCGCGGGGTAGTTGATCTCACCGGTACCGGGCTCGCATCGGCCCGGCACGTCGGCTACCTGAATTTCACCGATCGCGTCACCGCAGCGCCGAATCAACTCGATGAGGTTCCCCTCGCCGATCTGGGCGTGATAGAGGTCGAGCATCATCCGGACATTGGGGTGGTCGACGGCTTCGACAAGGGCCAGCGTGTCCTTGGCGCGCGCCAGCGGCACGCCCGGGTGGTCAACGATGGTGTTGAGGTTCTCCACGCAGAACGTCACATCCGCGGCGGCGCCCAGCTCCGCGATGCGCTCCAGTGTGCGTTGGGCCGTCAACCACATCGGGCCCGTCGCACGGTAGCGCGGACGGGCCGCCTTCCCGCCGACGAGTTCGGCGGTGTGCAGATTGAGCCGCGAAACACCAAGGGTTTCCGCGGCTTTGACTGAGAGCTCGGCGGTTCGCACCACCTCGTCGGCGCTGGCCGGGTCGACGAGATCGCCGTGCAGATACCCCGTCATCGACGAGAACCGTGCACCGGTGTCGGCCAGCGCGGCCAGGTCCTTGTCGTGCCAGCTCCAGATCTCGACCGCGAAGCCGAGGTCGTGGATGCGTCGCACCCGCTCGAGGATCGGCAGGTCACAGAAGACCATCTCCGCGCACACCGCCAACTGAAAATCGCTCATCGCAGCACTGCGTTCAACGTGACAGGCGCCGCGGTCTCCACCGATTCGCGGGCGGTCAGAGCGATCTCCAGCGCCACGCGGGCGTCGTGGCCGGTGACCGACGGTGCGGTTTCGGTGCGCACGCATTCGACGAAGTGGGCGAACTGTGCGACGTATGCGTCGGCGAACAACTCGGTGTTGCGCGCCGCCGCGTTCTCCGGTGCACGCCCCGCCTGCAGTACGCCGCCGGAGCCGAACACTTCGCCGCGGATGTCATAGCCGTACACGGCCTGAAAGCTGGCCTCCGCGATCGCGAAAGCGCCGTTGTCGAAACGGATCTGCACCACCGCGGTGTCGAGGAATCCGGTATCGGCGAACTGCGGGTGTATCAGCGCGTCGGCCTGCGCATAGGCCTGCGTCACCCGGGCGCCCGGATTAAGCCAGCACAGGGTGTCGAAGTCGTGGATCAGCGTCTCGTTGAAGATCGTCCACGGTTTGAGCCGGGCGGCCACCTCGGCGGTGATCCCAGGGTCGCGCGTCAGTGACCGCAGCAGCTGCGGCGTGCCGATCGCGCCGTCGACGATGCGGGCGCGCATCTCGGCGAAATCGGGGGCGAAGCGCCGGTTGAAGCCGACCTGCAGCGCGACGCCCGCGGCGCCGGCGGCCTCGATGGCGCGGTCGGCGTCGTCGAGCGTCAGCGCCATCGGCTTCTCGCAGAACACATGCTTGCCGGCCTGCGCCGCAGCGACGACCAGGTCGGCGTGGGTGGCAGCGGGCGAGCAGATGGCCACCGCGTCGACGGACGGATCGGCGATCAGGTCCATCGGATCGCGATAGGCCCGGGGTGCCGGAAGTCGCTCCGCCGCTCCAGGAACGGGATCGGCGACGGCGGCCAGGCGGGCGCCCGGCAGGCGATTGGCCAAGGTCTCGGCGTGGAAGCTGCCGATCCACCCGGCGCCGATGAGACCGAAGGATAACGGGGCAGGCATAGACGACTCCGATCGTGACTAGAACGTTCTAGCAGAACGGTAGGTCGTGTGACCGTTTCGCGTCAATGCTGTGACTAGAACGTTCTAGGCTATGTGTCGTGCAGCGCAGACCGACGCTCGAAGACGTGGCCGAACGCGCCGGCGTGTCACGGGCACTGGTGTCGATCGTGATGCGCGACGCCCCCGGTGCGAGCGAGCAGACGCGTGAACGGGTACGCCGGGCCGCCGAGGCGATCGGCTACCGGCCCGACCCGCGGGCCCGTCGGCTGCGTCAGCTGCGGACCAGGCTCATCGGCGTGACGTTCACAGCCGGCCAGGAGTTTCACGCCGACCTCGTCGACGGCGTCTACGTAGCCGCCGAAGATCTCGGTTACGACGTGGTGCTCAGCGGGGTCACGCCGCACCGCGACGAGCCTCGCGCCCTGCGGATACTTATCGACGACCGCTGCGAGGGCGTGGTGCTGATCGGGCCGAGCGCGCCGCCGCGTGAACTCGCCGAACTGGCGGCACGGGTCCCGACGGTCGTGGTGGCCCGGCGCGTGCGCGGGGTCGACGTGATGCGCAGCGACGACGTGGCCGGGGCAACGTTGGGCATGGACCACTTGCTCGGGCTGGGACATCGCCGCGTGACCTATCTCGACGGCGGCCGGGCGCCGGGCGCGGCCGAACGTCGCCGCGGTTATCGTCGCGCCGTCCGTGCCGCGGGGCTGCCCGAGCTGATCATGTCCGGCGGGCTCACTGAGCGCGAAGGCGCAGCCGCCGCGTACGCGATGCTCGACTCGCCGACGTTGCCCAGCGCGGTCTTCGCGTTCAACGACCGCTGTGCGGTCGGGGTGATGGACGTTTTCATCCGCGCGGGTGTTGCTGTGCCGCAACAGGTGTCGGTGCTCGGCTTCGACGACAGCCCGTTGGCAGGGATGGCGCACATCGATCTGACCACGGTGCGCCAGGATTCCGCGGGCCTCGCGCGCGCGGCGGTACAGCGGCTGGTGGCGCGGCTCGATGATGCCGCGGTTGACGGCGGCCCGGTGGACGTCGCGCTCGAGCCGACCTTGATCGTGCGCGGGTCAACAGGCGAACCCGCCTGACCTGCCTCGTTCCGTTCGGACATATGACGTGCAGTCCTAATGTCAGGACAAACTATTGACTTTCGAGTGTGAGCCGTATTACATCGACCTAGCGGCGCTCGATCACCGCATGATCACAAGGAGAAGCAATGAGGTTCAGTCGGCTCGCGGCCGTTGTCGGGGCGAGCGTGCTCGTGGTGGGAATCGCATCGTGTTCCAGCACTGGGGGCAAACCCCGTGAATCTGACAGCGGGATGGGCGGGGGTACCGCCGATACGCCGCGCATGACGATCGCGATGATCACGCACGAGGTGCCGGGCGACTCGTTCTGGGATCTGATTCGCAAGGGTGCAGAAACCGCGGCGAAGAAAGACAACATCGAGCTCCGCTACTCGAATGATCCCGAGGCGCCCAACCAGGCCAACCTGGTGCAGACCGCCATCGACAGCGGCGTCAAGGGCATCGCGGTGACTCTTGCCAAGCCCGACGCGATGCGCGCCGCGGTAGAGAACGCCAATGCGCGCGGCATCCCTGTGGTGGCCTTCAACTCCGGCCTCGACGAGTGGCAGGAGATGGGCGTCAAGGAGTACTTCGGCCAGGACGAGTACATCGCCGGCCAGGCCGCAGGCGACCGGCTGAAGGCCGACGGCGCCAAGAAGGTGATCTGCGTAATTCAGGAGCAGGGCCACGTCGGCCTGGAAAACCGCTGCGCCGGTGTGAAGAACAAGTTCCCGGCGACCGAGAACCTCAACGTCAATGGCAAGGACATGCCGTCGGTGGAGTCGACGATCACCGCGAAGCTGCAACAGGATCCGAGCATCGACTTCGTGCTGACCCTCGGCGCGCCGTTCGCCCTGACCGCCGTGCAGTCGGCCAAGAATGCCGGTAGTTCGGCGAAGATCGCCACCTTCGACACCAACGCCGCGCTGGTGGACGCGATCGAGAACGGTGACGTGCAGTGGGCCGTCGATCAGCAGCCCTTCCTACAGGGCTATCTGGCAGTCGACTCGCTGTGGCTGTACCTGAACAACGGCAACGTCATCGGTGGCGGTCAGCCGACGCTGACCGGGCCCGCATTCATTGACAAGTCCAACATCGAGGCCGTGGCCGAATACGCCGAGAACGGAACCCGCTGATGACCACACAAGTCGATCTCTCCCAGCGCAAGGTCGTCCACGACGAACGTGTCAAGGAACGAAACAAGCTGCAGCGATTGCTGATTCGCCCTGAGATGGGTGCGTTCATCGGTGCGGTGGCGATCTTCATCTTCTTCATGGTGGTAGCCCCGCCGTTCCGGACCCCCGACGCGCTGGCCACCGTGCTGTACGCCAGTTCGACGATCGGCATCATGGCGTGTGCGGTGGCGCTGCTGATGATCGGCGGCGAATTCGACCTGTCGTCGGGGGTGGCCGTCACCACGGGCTCGCTCGCCGCGTCGATGCTCGCCTACAACCTGCACCTGAACCTATGGGCGGGTGCGGGACTGGCGCTCATCCTGGCGCTGGCGATCGGCTTCTTCAACGGCTACCTGGTGATGAAGACGAAGATCCCGAGCTTCTTGATCACGCTGGGCACCTTGTTGATGCTGACCGGTGCCAACATCGCTGTGACCAAACTGATTTCGGGGCAGGTGGCCACGCCGAGCGTAAACGACATGCAGGGCTGGGATTCGGCTCGTGCGGTGTTCTCGTCGACGCTGACCGTGTTCGGCGTGCAGGTGCGGATCACGGTGCTGTGGTGGTTGCTGTTCACCGCGATCGCGACCTACGTGTTGTTCAAGACAAGGGTCGGCAACTGGATCTTCGCTGTCGGCGGCGACCAGGAGAGCGCGCGGGCCGTCGGCGTGCCCGTCACCGCGGTGAAAATCGGGCTGTTCATGTTCGTCGGGTTCTGCGCCTGGTTCGTCGGCATGCATCTGCTGTTCTCCTTCAACACCGTGCAGTCCGGTCAGGGCGCCGGGCAGGAGTTCATCTACATCATCGCCGCGGTGATCGGCGGGTGTCTGCTGACCGGCGGATACGGCACCGCAATCGGCGCCGCCATCGGTGCGTTCATCTTCGGCATGGTGCAGCAGGGCATCGTGTATGCCGGCTGGGAACCTGACTGGTTCAAGTTCTTCATGGGCGTGATGCTGCTGTTCGCGGTGATCGCCAACAACGCCTTCCGTAACTACGCCGCGAAGAGGTGACCCCGTGACCGCAACCGTCGACCGTCCCGTCCACGACGCGCCGTCCGGAGGCAAGGTGCCGCTGGTGGAGATGCGCAACGTCGGCAAGGCCTACGGCAACATCGTTGCCCTGAAAGATATCTCGCTGCGAGTGCATGCGGGCGAGGTGACCGGCATCCTCGGTGACAACGGCGCGGGCAAGTCGACGTTGATCAAGATCATCGCCGGCTACCACCAGCCGACATCCGGTGAACTCGTGGTGGACGGGGAGCCGGTGAAATTCGGCTCACCGGCAGACGCGCTGGCCAAGGGCATCGCCACGGTGTACCAGAATCTAGCCGTCGTTCCGCTGATGCCGGTGTGGCGCAACTTCTTTCTGGGCCAGGAGATCCGGCAGAAGCGCTTCCCGTGGGCGCTGGATTCCAACGCGATGCGGGCCACCACGTTGACCGAGTTGTCGAAGATGGGAATCGACCTGCCCGACGTCGACGTGCCGATCGGCTCACTCTCGGGCGGTCAGCGCCAGTGTGTGGCAATCGCGCGGGCGGTGTTCTTCGGCGCCCGGGTGCTGATTCTCGACGAGCCGACCGCGGCGCTGGGCGTCAAACAGTCCGGGGTGGTGCTGAAGTACATCACCGCCGCGAAGGAAGCCGGTTTCGGCGTGGTGTTCATCACGCACAACCCGCACCACGCGCACATGGTCGGCGACCATTTCGTGTTGCTCAACCGTGGTCAGCAGAAGCTCGACTGCAGCTTCGACGACATCACCCTGGAGCACCTCACCCAGGAGATGGCCGGCGGCGATGAGCTCGAGGCGCTCTCGCACGAGCTGCGCGGCGACAAGAGCTGAGAGTCGACATCAATTCATCTGGTCGACACCCGTTCGGCGGGCGTGCCGACGTGCCGATTTGCATGGGGTCTGCACAATAGGACGTATGGACGTTGATCCCGAACGGTTTCGTACGCCGGCCTGGCGCGACCCGTTGACCGTGGGTTGGCGCGCGCATCGTCAGGTGTTGTTGCTGCGGTTGCGGTGGCACGAACGCCGCCACACGCGTGGTCAGCGACGCCCGCTGAGCCTGCGGCGTGAGGTGCGCCCTCAGCGCGGGGACATCCCCGCGGCACGGTACGCGGCGTCGACGTAGGCCATGTTCTGCACCGCATCGGCGGTATCGATCGGCAGCGTCGCGCCGTGCTGCACATGGGAGGCGAACGCCTCGAGTTGATAGGTGTACGACGGCCGAGTGCCGAGCCGCTCCACCGTGGTGCCATCGGGAGTGCGAATGGTCAGTCGGTCGTCGAGGTGGGGCTTGATGAAGTTGTGTACCAACACATCTCCTTTGGTCCCGACGATCCGCAGCGTGAACGAATAATCGTCGGCGACCATCGAGTTGGCGGACAAGCCGGTCCCTCCGTTGGGGAAGGCCAGTTCGACGTCGCACCACGCGTCGATACCCGCGGTGCGCTGTTCGGCGTGAGCGCGCACGATCGTCGGGTGGCCCAACTGCCGCATGACGTGTAGGCCGTAGCAGCCCAGATCCATCAGCGCCCCGCCCGCCAGCTCCCGCGACCACCGCGGGTCGGCATCCGGTGGTGGCGGCATGGCCATCCGCACCTCGACGTGGGTCATCTCGCCGAGGATGCCGTCACGCACCAAGTCGAACGCCCTGCGGGTAACCGGGTGAAACAGGTAGTGAAACCCCTCCATCACGGTGATGCCGGCGGCGTCGGCGGCCCCGGCCACCCGCTGCGCCTCGGCACGGTTGCGCGCGAACGGCTTCTCGGTCAGCACCGGTTTGCGCGCCGCGATCGCGGCTAGGTTCCACGGCGCGTGCAATGCGTTGGCCAGCGGGTTGTACACCACCTCGACCTCGGGTTCGTCGATCACATCGGCATATGTCGGCAAAACACGCTCCACACCGTGCTTTTCGGCGAACTCATGGGCCCGTCGCGGGTCACGGGCCGCCACCGCGACCAGGCGATGTCCCAGCTCCCGGGCAGGCCCGACGATGGCCAGCTCGGCGATGCGGGATGCCCCCAGTACGCCGAACTTCAGGCCCACGCATCAACTCCCGCACACACATCGCGCATGAACCCCACGCTGGCCCGCACATCACGTGCCGGCCCCTCATCGGCCGGCTCGCCGTCGAGGACGGTGTCCTGCTCGAGCACGAACCAGCCGTCAAAGCCATTGCCGCGCAGCGTCGTCACGATGCCCGAGATGTCAACGTCGCCGGATCCGAGTGGGGTGTACATGCCCTGCCGCACCGCGTCGGTGTAGCTGAGTTCACCGGTCCTGACGCGGGCGGCCAATGCCGCGTCGACATCCTTCAGATGCGCATGGGCGATCCTGTCGGGGACCTCGCGGGCCAGGGCCACCGGGTCCGTCCCGCCGATCAGCAGGTGCCCGGTGTCGAGGCAGAGCGGGATGGTGGAACCGGCCAGCACGCGGTCGACATCACTGCGGGTTTCCACCATGGTGCCGACGTGGGGATGCAGGACCGCGAGCACGCCGCGCTCGGCGGCCGCGGCGGCCAGCCGATCCAGATTGGTCAACAGAGTGGCCCATTGACCGTCGTTCAGTGCCGGACGGGCGTCGTAGCCGTCGGCGCCGCTGGCCGCCGCCAGCACGAGAACCTTTGCGCGACAAGCCACCACCGCATCGAGAGGCCCCGAGATGTCGGGCAGGGGGTCATTCGACTCGTCGTGTAGCAGCACCGGTGCGAAGGTGCCGACGCACTGCAGACCGTAGGAGTCCAGCAGGGCATTGAGCTCGCCGGGATCGGTCGGAAGAAAGCCCTGAGGTCCCAGTTCCGTTGCGGTCAAACCGATGTCGCGCATCTCGGTGAGGACGCGCTGCGGTGCCAACTGATGACCCCAGCCCGGCACTTCGCAGACACCCCACGAGATCGGTGCTCCCGCAATCTTCATGATGCCCCTACCTCCTCGATCCGGACCGGCATGTGCCGCTTCAACGATTCGGCCGCTGCTTCGGCGATCCGGGCCACTTCCACCGCGTCGGCCACTGTGCACGCGGGCATCGCCTCGCCGTTCACCACGTCGACGAAGGCGGCCAACTCGGCACGGAAGGCGTGGGTGAAGCGGTCCATGAAGAAATGGTGGTAGGGACCCGCCGGAAAGTCGTTGGCGGGCTCCATGTTTCGCATTGGCGCGCCGCCGTCCCAGCCGGCGACCACAGTGTCGTGGAAGCCGTGCACCTCCAGGCGGCAATCGTAGCCGCGGCCGTTGTAGCGGGCCACCGACACCACGCCCAGGGTGCCCGACTCGAACGTGACGAGCACCGCGGCTGTGTCCACGTCGCCGAACTCGGCGAAGCGCGGGTCACCCTGCACGCTGCCGGTGGCATACACTTCGACCGCCTCCTGACCGGCGATCCAGCGCAGCACGTCGAAGTCGTGCACGGCGCAGTCCCGGAAGATGCCGCCCGAACTCTCGATGTACTCCATCGGCGGCGGCGCCGGATCCATCGTAGTGCTGCGCACGGTGTGCAGCGGACCCAGCGAGCCGTCGTCGACCGCTTGTTTGGCCGCCGCGAACGCGGCGTCGAACCGTCGTTGGTATCCCACCTGGACGGGAACGCCGGACCGCGCGACCACTTCGGCGACGCGGGCGCTCTCGGCGGCGGTCGCGGCGATCGGTTTCTCGCAGAAGGTGGGCAGCCCACGCCGCACTGCCGCCAGCGTCAGTTCGGCATGTGCCGGGGTAGCCGCCGACACGACGACGCCGTCGACGGAGTCGAGCAGCGTCTCGATCGAATCAGCTTGTTTCGCAGCGTGTTTGGCGGCCACCGCTGCCGCCACCTCGGCACGCTCATCGGCGACCACCAGGCCGTCGACCCCGTCCAGCCCGCTGAGGGTGTCGGCGTGGAAGGCGCCGATGCGTCCAAGCCCGATAACGCCGAGTGTGGTCATGGGGTTCTCCGATCGTCCTGGTTGCGTAATGCGATGGCGAGTGCTTCGGGGGACATGTCGTCGGCCAGCGCGGCCAGTACGGTGTCGACCTGACTGGGTGGGGCCAGGCTGTCGACCGGTTGGTCGCGGTCCAGGTTGGTGGGGAAGGGGTAGCCCTCGGCGGCTGCGACGATGACGTTGACCAGGTCGCGTTCCGGCCGGCCGGCCGCTTTCATCGTCCGCAGCACCGGATAGACGGCGCGCACCATCGCTGCGCGGTCGACCGCCTCCATGGCCCGGCCGAACGGTGACGAGATCTGCAGCAGGTTGGCCATCCGCCGGATGCCGGACGACGTGTTGGAGCCCGCGCCGTGATACAGCGCCGGATTGAAGAACATCGCGTCGCCCTTGCGCAGCGGAACCTGCACGTGGTGCTCGGCGAAAAAATCGATGAACTCCGGCCGGTTGAATGCGATGTACCCGGCGACGAACCGCTGCGAGTAGGGCAGCAACATGGTGGGTCCGCTCTCGATCGGCATGTCGCAGTGCGCGACAGCGCCCTGCAGCGTGAGCACCGCCGACATCTGGTGCAGGTGCGCCGGATAGGCCGCCAGCTCATCCGGTCGGACGAAACCCAAGTGATAATCGCGGTGGGGAACTTGTTGCCGGCCACCGGGATTGACCACGTTGACCTGCGAGGTGACTTGGTATCGCGGTCCCAGCCAGGCCTGGCAGATCAGCGCCAGCACGTCGCTGGCGTAGTACTCCGCGAAGACAGCGGGCGCGTGCAGCGCCAGTTTCTGCGCCGCGTTCCAGATCCGGTCGTTGGCGCCAGGCGTGCCGAAGTGGTCCCCTGCGGCCGATCCGGCCGCGCGCTGGGTGGCGATGATGTCGAAGAATGCGGCCCTGGCCGCGTCGACGACATCGTCGGTGAACCCGCCCTCGAACACCACGACGCCGGGCCCGTGGGCCAGCGCCCGGACCAACTCCGACTGCACTGCGCGGCGGCTGGACTGCGCGGCCGCACCCGCCGAGTACACCAGCACGTTGCTTCGCACATCGCTGGCGTGCGGATAGTCGGCAAGATCGGTTTCCCGCAGCACCTGGTCACGGAATTCGTCCAGATGGCAATCCGTGTCGTCGAGGAACGCCCGGTGCGTAGTGGTCATCGGTGTCGCCATGCAGCTAGTGTTGCTGTGACATCGACCGCATACAACGCCAAAAACCCATCAAAAACACCTCAGCAGGATGGGCGGAGCCGGAGGCAACATGCCGCATCGCTACAAGGTGCGTGAGATCGCGCAGCAGTCCGGGCTGAGTGAGGCCACCGTCGACCGGGTGCTCCATCAGCGTCCCGGGGTGCGGGAGAACACCCGCGCCGAGGTCATGCAGGCGATCGCCGATCTGGACAGGCAGCGGTCGCAGCTGCGCCTCAACGGCCGGCGCTACCTGATCGACGTGGTGATGCAGACGCCCCGGCGGTTTTCCGACGCCTTCCGCGCGGCGGTGGAGGCCGAACTGCCGGCATTCGCGCCGGCCATGCTGCGCGCCCGATTCCATCTGTGGGAGTCGGGCTCGACGGCCCAGATGGTCGACACCCTCGGCCGCATCAAGGGCAGCCACGGCGTCATCTTGAAGGCCCAGGACGATCCCGACGTCGCCGAGGCGATCGACCGGCTCGTCGACAGCGGTGTCCCGGTGGTGACCTATGCGACCGATGTGCCGACCAGCGCCCGGTGCGGATACGTCGGCATCGACAACCACGGCGCGGGGGTCACCGCGGCCTACTTGATGGGGCAGTGGCTGGGGCCGGCGCCGTCGGACGTGCTCATCACGCTCAGTCGCAACGTCTTTCGCGGCGAGGGTGAACGCGAGGTGGGGTTCCGGACGGCGCTGCGTGGCTCCGGTCGCACCATCGTCGACGTCAGCGACAGTGACGGCATCGACGCCACCAACGAACGGCTGGTGCTCGAAGCCCTCGAGCGCCACCCCTCCGTCGAGGCCGTCTACTCCGTCGGGGGCGGCAACGCCGCGACGGTGGCGGCGTTCGAGAAGTTGGGGCGGGTTTGCCGGGTTTTCATCGCCCACGATCTCGACGCCGACAACCGCCGACTGCTCCGTGAAGGCCGCATCTCCGTGGTGCTGCACAACGATTTGCGCGCCGACGCCCGCCTGGCGATGCGGCTGATCCTGCAGCACCGGGGCGCACTTCCCGCCGAGCCCTCTCGGCCGGTTCCCATCCAGGTCATCACGCCGTACAACTTGCCGCCGTGAGTGCTAGCCGACAGCTACCGGTCGGTAACCAATTCTTAGAGAATGACATTCTCCTAAACGTGACGAAAACCACATTTTTGTCTCACGTCGGCGTTGTTCACGTCACTGAGCAGCGAGTTCGATCGGTGCTCACCCGCAAGTCACCCGCGAGTCCGGTGAAGCGCAGCCTAAGAGAAGTGCAATAATCGGTACTGGTAGTGACAGCAAAACTTTGGTGAACGTCAACCGGCGGCGCGTCCGCGTGACTGCGACTCGGAAGACTTCGCCCGATCAGCACGGAAGGCAGGCGTCGTGGGGGCCATCGACAACGCGGTCAGTCCCGGCACTTCGGGCCCTCGGCAGAAGCTGGAGAAGGTCGTCATCCGCTTCGCCGGCGACTCCGGCGACGGTATGCAGCTCACCGGTGACCGGTTCACCTCCGAGGCCGCACTGTTCGGCAATGACCTTGCCACACAACCGAATTACCCCGCCGAGATCCGCGCCCCGCAGGGCACCCTGCCGGGCGTTTCGTCGTTCCAGATCCAAATCGCCGACTACGACATCCTGACCGCGGGTGACCGCCCCGACGTGCTGGTCGCGATGAACCCCGCCGCGCTCAAAGCCAATGTCGGCGACCTGCCCCGCGGCGGCCTGATCATCGCCAACTCCGACGAGTTCACCAAGCGCAATCTGGCCAAGGTCGGCTACGAGAGCAATCCTCTGGAGAACGACGAGCTGTCCGACTACGTCGTGCAGGCCGTTCCGATGACCACACTGACGCTGGGTGCGGTCGAGGAGATCGGCGCCTCCAAGAAGGACGGGCAACGCGCCAAGAACATGTTCGCGCTCGGCCTGCTGTCGTGGATGTACGGTCGCGAGCTCGAGCACAGCGAGGCGTTTATCCGCGAGAAGTTCGCCCGCAAGCCAGAAATCGCCGAGGCCAATGTGCTCGCGCTCAAGGCGGGCTGGAACTACGGCGAGACCACCGAGGCCTTCGGCACCACCTATGAGGTGGCCCCGGCCAAGCTGAAGACCGGTGAATACCGCCAGATTTCGGGCAACACCGCGCTGGCGTACGGCATCGTGACGGCGGGTCACCTCGGCGACATCCAGGTGGTGCTGGGCACCTACCCCATCACGCCGGCGTCGGACATCCTGCACGAGCTCTCCAAGCACAAGAACTTCAATGTGCTCACCTTCCAGGCGGAGGACGAGATCGCCGGCATCGGCGCGGCGATCGGCGCGTCCTACGGCGGCGCGCTGGGCGTCACCAGCACGTCGGGCCCCGGCATCTCGCTGAAATCCGAGGCCATCGGCCTGGCCGTGATGACCGAGCTGCCGCTGATCGTCATCGACGTGCAGCGTGGCGGCCCGTCAACCGGTCTGCCGACCAAGACCGAGCAGGCCGATCTGCTGCAGGCGCTGTTCGGGCGCAACGGCGAATCGCCGGTCGCGGTGCTGGCGCCGCGGTCCCCTTCGGACTGCTTCGAGATCGCCATCGAGGCGGCGCGAATCGCGGTGAACTACCACACGCCGGTGATGATCCTGTCCGACGGCGCGATCGCCAACGGGTCAGAACCGTGGCGCATTCCCGACATCAGCACGTTCGAGCCGATCGAGCACACGTTCGCCAAAGCGGGCGAGCCGTTCCAGCCGTACGCGCGTGACCCCGAGACGCTGGCCCGCCAGTTCGCCATCCCCGGCACTCCCGGTCTGGAGCACCGCATCGGCGGGCTGGAGGCGGCCAACGGCTCGGGCAACATCTCCTACGAGCCCAAGAACCACGACCTGATGGTGCGGCTGCGCCAGGAGAAGATCGCCGGCATCACGGTGCCAGACCTCGAGGTCGACGACCCGACTGGCGATGCGGAGTTGCTGATGCTCGGGTGGGGCAGTTCATACGGCCCGATCGGTGAGGCGTGCCGGCGCGCCCGCCGCAAGGGCATCAAGGTGGCCCAGGCGCATCTGCGCTACCTCAACCCGTTCCCGGCCAACCTCGGTGAGGTGCTGCGGCGCTACCCGAAGGTGGTGCTGCCGGAGATGAACCTCGGCCAGCTGGCGTTGTTGTTGCGCGGCAAGTTCCTGGTGGACGTGCAATCGGTGACCAAGGTGGAAGGCATGGCGTTTCTGGCCGACGAGGTTGAGGACATCATCGATTCCGCACTGGACGGGACGTTGGGCGACAAGGAAATCGACAAGGCCAAATTCGCCCGGCTGGCGGCGGCCACCATCGAGGGGCCAGACACCGCCGACGCGGACGCGACTGGCGTGGGAGTGAACGCATGACTGACCTGATCGGTGCGGATCTCGGACTGACACCCGGCGGTCTGTCCAAGACCAGCGGGGTGCCCACAACCGACCAACCGCAGAAGGCGAAAGACTTCACCAGCGACCAGGAGGTGCGCTGGTGCCCCGGGTGCGGTGACTACGTCATCCTCAACACGATTCGTAACTTCCTGCCCGAGTTGGGATTGCGCCGCGAGAACATCGCGTTCGTCAGCGGCATCGGCTGCTCGAGCCGCTTCCCGTACTACCTGGAAACCTACGGCTTCCACTCGATCCACGGCCGGGCCCCGACCATCGCCACCGGCTTGGCGCTGGCCCGCGAGGACCTCTCGGTGTGGGTTGTCACCGGCGACGGCGACGCACTCTCGATTGGCGGCAACCACCTGATCCATGCGCTGCGCCGCAACATCAACATCACGATCCTGTTGTTCAACAACCGGATCTACGGGCTCACCAAGGGGCAGTACTCGCCGACCTCCGAGGTCGGCAAGATCACCAAATCGACGCCGATGGGCTCGCTGGACTATCCGTTCAACCCGGTGTCGCTGGCGCTGGGCGCCGACGCGACATTCGTCGGGCGTGCGCTGGACTCCGACCGCAAGGGGTTGAGCGAAGTGCTGCGGGCGGCCGCTTCGCACCGCGGCGCCGCGCTGGTCGAAATCCTGCAGGACTGCCCGATCTTCAATGACGGCTCCTTTGATGCGCTGCGCAAGGAAGGCGCCGAGGAACGGCTGATCAACGTCGCACACGGCGAACCGATCATCTTCGGCGCAGACGGAGAGTACTGCGTGGTCAAGTCCGGCTACGGCCTGGAGGTCGCCAAGACCGCCGACGTGTCCGCCGACGAGATCGTCGTGCACAACGCCCACGTCGAGGATCCGGCGTACGCCTTCGCGCTGTCGCGGCTTTCTGAGCAGAACCTCGAACACATGGTGATGGGCATCTTCCGTCAGGTCAGCAAGCCGACCTACGACGACGCCGCCCGTGCGCAGGTCGCCTCCGCGCGCGAGGCCAAGGCGCACGACACGGCGGCGCTGCAATCGCTGTTGCGCGGCAAAGACACCTGGACCGTCGACTAACGTCACTGGCGTGACGTCCACCGTTCCGCTGGCGGCGGTAGTGCTGGCGGGCGGGGCATCCCGGCGGATGGGCCGCGACAAGGCCACCCTGCCGTACGACGGAAAGACTCTCATCGAGCATGTCGTCGCCGCGGTCGGCCCGCGGTGCTCACCCGTCTTCGTGATCGCCGCGCCCGGCCAACCCTTGCCGCCACTGCCCGCCGAGGTGCTCCGTGATGAGGTGCGCGGTGTCGGGCCGCTGCTCGCGACCGGTCGCGGACTACGGGCCGCCGCCGAGGCAGGTTGCGAGTGGGCGTTTGTCTGTGCCGTCGACATGCCGTTTCTGACCACGGAGCTGATCGACGAACTTGCCCGTCGCGCAAGTCGTCTCGGCGTCGATGCGGTGCTGCCGTGGGATGGCCGCGACCACTATCTGGCCGGCGTGTACCGCACCGCACTGCACGAGCGGGCGTCGGAGTTGGTGGCCGCGGGGGAGCGCAGCATGCGGGCGCTGGTTGACCGCGTCGATACGCAACGGATCGTGATGTCACCCGGGCAACGGGCTCTGACCAACGTCAACACCCCCGCAGACCTGCCCTGAACTTGCCACAGCGCGTCCCGAAATTGTCAGCAAATTGTATTTGGATCGCTATTTGATCCTTTTCCGCTAAATTGGCAGTTCGTCTCCCGGTAATTGGCTGCATATCTGTTCGTTATTGGCTGTCTCTATTTCTCGATCCGTCGTACTTTTTTGCGCCCAGAGGCTACGGTGTGGCACCGAGAATGCTTCTGGCGGCGGGGATTTCGCGTTGCGAGACCGGCCGCAGTGGGGAAATTCGGGCGACGGCGGCCCTGGTTTTGGTTCCCGGCTAGTCGGCAAAAGCGGCCATATCGAGGGGTGGTGCCGGTGTACGCGCCGGGGGAGGCGCAGGCGACGGGTGGTGCTGGGGTTCCGCGATGCTGACGTTATGCCGAATTTGTTGTGTAGCAATGTGATTAACGCCAGACACGGTCGGGTCAGGGCCCGGCCGGGCACCGTCGGTGATCGTAGGCTGCGTCCGAATACCCCGTCGCATCAAGGAGTTTGGGCAACCCGGATGGGTAAGCCGAACCAGCGAATCGCCGCGGGGGTACGAGGGCGCGTCAACGCGGGCTCGCAGGTGCTCTCACCTGCGGTTTAGCGCCGACGAAGGGCGGCAGGCGCGGGTTAATTCCCCGGTCCGCGTGGCCCAGCTCACAAAAGCCTGGTGATTTGGGTCACAAAATGTCGCCCTGTTAGCAGATTTGACCGTCCGCGCGGAATGCAGAGTGACCTGCACAGATGATGTCGATGATGGCGTCGTGATCTGTCCGTGATCTAACCGCTATCGGCCGTTCACCGATATGACTTCTCGCCACGGGCTTTGTACGGTCCCTGAGAGCTCCGAAACGGAGCAAATAATTTCAAAACCACGAAGCTGCGTGTGAGTGGGGCTGGCAATAGGCGCAGAGCCTTCAGCAGCCGTCCCCTGTCGCGCCTGACCGAGACGGCGCGGCCCAGCTCTTCACCTCCATGGGAACTACGCCCGCGTGACGCGCGGGTGTGGGTGGCACGCGCTTGGCGAAAGGAACGAAGTTGAAGAACATCCGCAAGACGTTTGGGTTGGCCACCGTCGCCGGGGCGCTCGCCGTGGCACCGATCGCGCTGGCGACCACCGCCAATGCGGACAGCGGCGTCAACTGGGACGCCGTCGCTGCCTGCGAGTCGGGCGGCAACTGGTCGATCAACACCGGCAACGGCTACTACGGCGGCCTGCAGTTCGCGCTGGGCACCTGGCGCAGCAACGGTGGCTCGGGCATGCCGCACCAGGCCTCCAAGGCCGAGCAGATCCGGGTTGCCGAGAACGTCCTGCGTTCGCAGGGCATCGGCGCGTGGCCGGTCTGCGGTCAGCGGGGCTAGTACCCAGCCTCGCGCTGTGCGCTGACATTGCGCACAGGGTCGTGATTTCCGGGAAACCACAGCCCTCAGTGCAATCTCACGCGCGCAAGTTAGGTCATTTTCGGAGACGGTGCCGGGCGAGCATGCCCGGCACCGTTCTCATTTTTCCCAGCGTTCTCGCTGGTCAGTCCCGTCTCGGAAGAAAACTTCAGCCTCCCCTGTAACGCGTGATGTGCGTCACACGAAGAACCTGTTGACCGCGTGTACTTCATTGCGGTCCTTGGTGAAACCGGTCGAGGAAGGACCGCAATGAAGTACACCGGGAAATCACTGCTCAAAGGTCTGTGGCTGGCCGCGATCACCGCAATGCTCGCCCTGGTGCCGCTGATCCTGTCGACGGGCAGCGCGCGCGCCGACACCGTCAACTGGGACGCGATCGCCGAATGCGAGTCCGGCGGTAACTGGTCCACCAATACCGGCAACGGGCATTACGGCGGCCTGCAGTTCAAACCGACCACTTGGGCCGCACACGGCGGCGTGGGGTCGCCGGCAACCGCGTCGCGCGAGGAGCAGATTCGCGTGGCTGAGAACGTCCTGGCGGCTCAGGGGCTGGACGCCTGGCCCACCTGCGGTACGCGGGGCGCCGGCCCGGCGGTCTGGGCGACGAACGCCCCGATCGGCTGCGATGCTATTCGGGTTGGCAGTGTGCTGGGCATCGTGGACCTGCGCCAGGTGTGTTCGACGTTCCTCAGCCCGCTGGCCGCGCTTGGCCTGCCTCGCTGAGCGTCGGCGCGACGAACGCCGAACGGGCCGCCACCGAGGCGAGATGGTGGGTGAGCACCGCCTCGGGCACCAGGACCGTCGCGCGACTGGCCAGGGCGCTCAACAACGCGGGACGCAGGTTGACGACCCTGCCGATCCACGCCGACTCACGCACCAATGAGCGCACCCGGCGGCGCCGGAACGCCTCGAACCCGGCGAAGGCCGCCGACACATCTGCGGTGTGATCGACGAAGCGGGCCAGGATGGCAGCGTCTTCCAGACCCTGACAGCCGCCCTGGCCCAGATGCGGGCGCATCGGGTGCGCGGCGTCGCCGACGAGCACCACCGGGCCGCGTGACCAGCGTCGCGCCTGATCGCGGTCGTACAGATCATTACGCAACACCTGCGCGGGGTCGGTGGCCGCAAGCAGCGCCGGGATGGGCTGCGCCCACGCCCCGAACCTGGTTTGCAAATAAGCCAGTTCGCCGTCCGGTGCGGCGTTGCCCTGCGGCGCTCGTTCGGTGGCAAACCAATATGTGCGATTCGGCCCCATCGGGACGTGACCGAATTCGAGCCCTGCGCCCAACGTTTCGCCGGCGAGATCGGGGTCGAGCGCGCACTCTGCGACCCCGCGCCACGCGGTGTAGCCGGCATAGCGGTGGTTCAGCGGTCCGTTGAGGTGCCGCGCGACCACCGAGTTGATGCCATCGGCGCCGATGACCCCCGAGACCGAGCAGGTCGTCGAATCCGACAACGTCACCTGTACACCGGAATCGGTGGCGACGATGTGTTGTGCCGCCACACCGCGACGAAGCGTGCCGTCGGACAACGCGTCGGTAAGGATGTCCATCAACGCTGACCGCTGCACCACCACCAACGGCTCGCCCAACGCATTGACGATCCGGTCCGCGGTGGGATGGCGCAGCCACCTCCCGTCGCGCCAGCGCAGCGCTCCCGCGGCCACCGGTCCGCCGGCCGCACGCACACGGTCTCCCAGTCCGATGTCGTCCAGCGCGGCCAGGGCATTGGGCCAGATGCTGATGCCCGCGCCGGATGACGTGTCGGTGCGCGATTCGACGATGGCGACCCGGTGTCCGCGCCGCTGCAGGGCCACCGCGGTGGCCAGACCTGCGATACCCGCCCCGACCACCAGGATCTGCTGCGCCATCCGTCGAACGTAAACGGTCGGGTGGGTGTGCTACCAACGGGGCATGACTTCTGCACCGTCGACGCCCTTTCATGACCTCGACGCGTTCGTCGCCCTGCCGCGGGTGTCGGGCCTGGCGGTGTCGCCGGACGGCTCGCGGGTGGTGACCACCATCGCCGAACTCAACGACAAGCGCACCGAATACGTCACGGCGGTGTGGGAACTCGACCCGTCGGGTGAGCGGCCGGTGCGCAGGCTCACGCGCGGCGCGAAGGGCGAGTCGTCACCCGTCTTCACCGCCGACGGTGACGTGTTGTTCATCGCGGTCCGCCCGACCGAGGACGACGACAAGCCGCCCGCGGCGCTGTGGCGGTTGCCCGCGGCGGGCGGTGAAGCGGTCGAGGAGCTGACGCTGCCCGGCGGGGTGACCAAGGTGCAGACCGCACGTGACGCCGCGACCACCGTGGTCGCAGCCCCGCTGCTGCGATCGGCGAAGGGCATCGACGAGGACAAACGACTGCGAACGCTGCGCAAGGACAACAAGATCTCCGCGGTGCTGCACACCGGATATCCGGTGCGGTACTGGGATCACGACCTCGGGCCCGACCATCCGCATCTGCTCGACGCCGAGGGCCCGCGTGACCTGACGCCGCAACCCGGTGATGCATTGCGGGAGGCCGATTTCGACGTCAGCGCCGACGGACGCTTCCTCGTGACGTCGTGGCACGACCCCGGACCGCGGGCGTCCATTCGCGGCACGTTGGTGCGCATCGACCTCGACAGCGGGGAACGGACCACCATCGCCGACGATCCCGACGCGGACCTGGAGCTGCCCGCGATCTCGCCCGACGGTTCGGCGGTGGCCTTCACCCGCGAAACCCACTCCACGCCAGACAAGGCACCACGAATCACGTTGTGCTGTCTGCGATTCGCAGAGCCGTTCGTTGAGCTCGGGACAGAGTGGGACCGGTGGCCCACGTCGGTGACCTGGGCGGTGGACGGCTCGAGCATCATCGTCACCGCCGACGAGAACGGGCGCGGCCCGATTTTCGCCGTCGACCCGGTGACGGGCTCGGTCACCCGGATCACCGACGACGACTACACCTACTGCGACGTCCGCACCGCGCCCGGTGGGGTGATCTTCGCGCTGCGCAGTTCCTATGATGCGCCGCCACATCCGGTTCGGATCGATCCCGACGGCGCGGTGACGGTGTTGCCGTGCGTCGAATTGCCGGGTCTGCCCGGCACTTTGACCGAAATCATCGCGACGGCCGACGATGGGACGCCGGTCCGGTCGTGGTTGGCGCTGCCCAAAACAGACGAGCCCGCGCCGCTGCTGCTGTGGATCCACGGTGGTCCACTGGCCAGTTGGAATGCCTGGCATTGGCGGTGGAACCCCTGGCTGATGGTGGCGCAAGGTTATTCGGTGTTGATGCCGGATCCGGCGTTGTCCACCGGCTACGGGCAGGACTTCATTCAACGTGGCTGGGGCGCTTGGGGTTCGGCACCGTATACCGATCTGCTGGCCGCCACCGACGCCGCGTGCGCACATCCCGGGGTGGATGAGACACGCACGGCAGCCATGGGCGGTTCGTTCGGCGGATACATGGCCAATTGGATTGCCGGGCATACGGATCGGTTCGACGCGATCGTCACCCACGCCAGTTTGTGGGCGCTGGACCAGTTCGGCGCCACCACCGACGGCGCCTACTGGTGGGCGCGGGAGATGACGCCCGAGATGGCCGAGCAGAACTCGCCGCACCGGTTCGTCGAGCACATCGGCACCCCGATGCTCGTCATCCATGGCGACAAGGACTATCGGGTGCCGATCGGCGAGGCGCTGCGGCTTTGGTATGAGTTGCTGACCAAGTCCGGGCTGCCCGCCGACGACGACGGCACCAGCCCGCACCAGTTCCTGTACTTCCCGTCGGAGAACCACTGGGTACGCCACCCTCCGCACGCCAAGATCTGGTACCAGGTCGTCAGCGCGTTCCTGGCCCGCCACCTGTTCGGTGAGGACGCCCAACCGCCCGAAATGCTCGGGTAGCGTCGCGCTCATGACGCAGCGTGAGTTCGACATCGTCCTGTATGGAGCGACCGGGTTCGTCGGGAAACTGACCGCGCACTACCTCGCCACGGCCGGCGGCGACGCGCGCATCGCACTTGCCGGCCGATCCCAGGAGAAACTGCTCGCCGTTCGAGAGCAATTGGGGGACAACGCAGCCTCGTGGCAGTTGATCACTGCCGATGCGTCGGACCCGTCGTCGTTGAACGCGATGGCGGCCCGCACCCAGGTGGTGGTGACCACCGTGGGCCCCTACACCAAATACGGCCTGCCGCTGGTGGCCGCGTGCGCGGCGGCCGGCACCGACTACGCCGATCTGACCGGCGAGGTCAATTTCATCCGCGACAGCATCGACGAGTACCACAAGCAAGCCATCGACACCGGCGCGCGGATCGTGCACTCCTGTGGATTCGACTCCGTCCCTTCGGATCTCACTGTCTTCGCGTTGTATCGGCGCGCTGAGCAGGATGGGGAAGGCCAGCTCGGCGACACCAACCTTGTGGTGCGCTCGTTCGCCGGCGGGGTCTCCGGCGGCACCGTCGCTTCGATGATGGAGGTGCTGAATGCCGCCTCCTCCGACCCCGAGGCGCGGCGGGTGATGACCGACCCGTACACCTTGAGCCCGGATCGGGCCGCGGAGCCTGAGCTTGGCGCGCAACGCGACATCCGCTGGCGTCGGGGCCGTGAAATCGCGCCCGAGCTGGATGGCTACTGGACAGGCGCGTTTGTGATGGCCGCGGCAAACACCCGGATTGTGCGACGCAGCAACGCATTACTGGATTACGCCTATGGCCGCCGGTTCGAGTACGCCGAGCAGATGAGCGTGGGCAAGTCGATCGCGGCGCCGGTCGCGGCGGCGATGATGACGGGCGGCAACGCCGCCGTCATGGCCGTGGGTAGCCGGTTGTTCAACCGGCTCCCGCGCAAAGTCCTCGAACGCATCGCCCCGAAGCCGGGGACGGGACCCAGCGAACGCACGCAGGAGAAGGGGCATTACACCGTCGAGACGTACACCACCACGACGACCGGGGCGCGATATCGGGCCGTCATGTCGCAGCAGGGCGACCCCGGGTACAAGGCGACGTCGGTGTTGCTGGGTGAATGTGGTCTCGCGCTCGCGCTGGACCGCGACAAGTTGTCGGACCTGCACGGTGTGCTGACCCCCGCGGCCGCGATGGGCGATGCGCTGATGGCCCGATTCCCCGGCGCGGGCGTGAAGTTGGAGACGACCCGGTTGAACTGATCTGCGCGCGCGGAACCCGTGTGCACCAAGATCAGTTCGACTAATGTCGTTCGCGAGCTACCAACAACCAGCAACGAAGGTGGAATGACATGGCCGCGCTCGACGACCTCTTCGCACAGATCCCCGTACAGGACATCGCAAACAAACTCGGCGCGGATGAAGGCGAGGTGAACAACGCCGTCCGCACACTGGTGCCCGCCTTGGTCGGCGGCCTTGCGCAAAACGTGCAGTCGGAAGACATCGACTCCAGCGACCTCGAGCAGACGGTCGCCCAGCAAGGCACCAGCGGCCTGCTCGACGGCGGCGTGAGCGTCGACCAGGTCGATCCGAACCAGGGCAACGAGCTCGTCGCCAAGATCTTCGGCGGCAACGACAGCAATCAGGTCGCCTCGGCGCTGGCCGGCACCGGCGCGGGCTCCGGCGGCCTGATCCAGAAGCTGCTGCCGATCCTGGCGCCGATCGTGTTGGCCTACATCGGCAAGCAGTTCGCCCAGCGCCAGTCCGCACCGGCCGGTGGTGAGGCGCAGGCGCAGGCCGCGCCGTCGGGTGGCGGCCTCGGCGATGTGCTGGGCAGCATCCTCGGCGGCGCAGCCGGTGGCGGTGGTGGCGGCAACAACCCGCTCGGCAGCATCCTGGGCAGTGTGCTCGGCGGCGGCGGGCAGAGCAACGCCATCGGAGAGATCTTGGGCGGGCTGCTCGGCGGGAAGAAGTAACGGGCAAGCCCACAGCGACGGCCCCCATACGCCTGGCGTGTGGGGGCTTTCGCTGCCACGTGGCCTGTTCTTCCTAGAATGGCCCGGTGACCGCCAGTTCTCAGCCTGCCGCCAGCCCACGGGCCGAGGCCCTGCCCAAATCGTGGGAGCCAGGGGCGGTGGAGTCCGACATCTACGAGGGCTGGGTCAAGGCCGGCTACTTCACCGCCGACGCATCGAGCAGCAAGCCGGCGTATTCGATCGTGCTGCCGCCGCCGAATGTGACCGGCAGCCTGCACATGGGTCATGCGCTCGACCACACGCTGATGGATGCGCTGACCCGGCGCAAGCGGATGCAGGGCTACGAGGTGTTGTGGCTACCCGGCATGGATCACGCGGGCATCTCCACCCAGACGGTCGTGGAGAAGCAGCTCGCCGTCGACGGCAAAACCAAGGAAGACTTCGGCCGGGAACTGTTCATCGACAAGGTGTGGGACTGGAAGCGCGAGTCCGGCGGCACGATCGCCGCACAGATGCGCCGGCTCGGCGACGGCGTGGACTGGAGCCGTGACCGGTTCACCCTGGACGAGGGCCTGTCCCGCGCTGTGCGCACGATCTTCAAGCGGCTCTACGACGCGGGGCTGATCTACCAAGCCGAGCGCCTGGTGAACTGGTCGCCGGTGTTGGAGACCGCGATCTCCGACCTCGAGGTCAAATACGAAGACGTCGAGGGCGAACTGGTGTCGTTCCGGTACGGCTCGATGCGCGACGACGAACCCCACATCGTGGTGGCGACGACGCGGGTGGAGACGATGCTCGGCGACACGGCGATCGCGGTGCATCCCGACGACGAGCGCTATCGCCACCTGGTGGGCACGACGCTGCCGCACCCCTTCGTCGATCGACAGCTGATCATCGTCGCCGACGACCACGTCGACCCCGAATTCGGTACGGGCGCGGTCAAAGTCACCCCCGCCCACGACCCCAACGACTTCGAGATCGGGCTGCGCCACCAGCTGCCGATGCCCAACATCATGGATACCAAGGCCCGGATCGTCGACACCGGAACCGAATTCGACGGCCTGGACCGCTTCGACGCCCGCGTGAAGGTCCGTGAGGCGCTGGCCCAGCAGGGCCGGATCGTGGAGGAGAAGCGGCCGTACCTGCACAGCGTCGGGCACTCGGAGCGCAGCGGCGAGGCGATCGAACCGCGGTTGTCGTTGCAATGGTGGGTCAAGGTGGAATCGCTTGCGAAAGCCGCCGGAGACGCGGTTCGCAACGGGGACACCGTGATTCACCCGGCCAGTCTGGAGCCGCGCTGGTTCGCGTGGGTCGACAACATGCACGACTGGTGCATCTCCCGTCAGCTGTGGTGGGGCCATCGCATCCCGATCTGGCACGGCCCCGACGGCGACACCATCTGCGTCGGGCCCGACGAGACCCCACCCGAGGGCTGGGAGCAGGACCCCGACGTGCTCGACACCTGGTTCTCCTCGGCGCTGTGGCCGTTCTCGACGCTGGGCTGGCCCGATCACACCGAAGACCTGGCGAAATTCTATCCGACCACCGTCCTGGTCACCGGCTACGACATCCTGTTCTTCTGGGTGGCCCGGATGATGATGTTCGGCACCTTCGTCGGCGACGACCCCGCCATCACCCTCGACGGCAAGCGGGGGCCGCAGGTGCCGTTCACAAATGTGTTCCTGCACGGGCTGATTCGCGACGAGTTCGGTCGCAAGATGAGCAAGTCGCGCGGCAACGGCATCGACCCGCTGGACTGGGTGGGAAAGTTCGGCGCCGACGCGCTGCGGTTCACCCTGGCCCGCGGCGCGAGCCCCGGCGGCGATCTGTCCATCGGCGAGGACCACGCCCGCGCGTCGCGCAACTTCGCGACCAAGTTGTTCAACGCCACCAGATTTGCGCTGATGAACGGCGCGGCCCCGGCCGAGCTGCCCGAGGCCGGCGCGCTGACCGACGCCGACCGCTGGATCCTCGGCAGGCTCGAAGAGGTCCGCGCCGAGGTCGATTCGGCGTTCGACTCCTACGAGTTCAACCGCGCATGCGAGGCGTTGTACCACTTCGCGTGGGACGAGTTCTGCGACTGGTACGTCGAGTTGGCCAAAGTCCAGCTGGGGCAGGGTATTTCCCATACCACCGCCGTGCTGGCCGCGGTGCTGGACACCCTGCTCAAACTGCTGCACCCGGTGATGCCGTTCGTCACCGAGGTGCTGTGGAAGACCCTGACCGGTGGCGAGTCTCTGGTCATCGCCGACTGGCCGCAGCCGTCGGGAATCACTCCGGATAACGCTGCCGCCCAACGCGTCGAAGACATGCAGAAGCTGATCACCGAGGTGCGCCGATTCCGCAGCGATCAGGGTCTGGCCGATCGCCAGAAGGTCCCCGCGCGACTCATCGGCATCACCGAGGCCGACCTCGACGCCCACACCCCGGCGGTTACCTCGCTGGCCTGGCTCACCGAGCCGGCTGAGGGCTTCAACCCGTCGGCGGCGGTCGAGGTCCGGTTGAGCGGGGGCACGGTGACGGTCGAGGTCGACACGTCGGGCACCGTCGACGTCGCCGCCGAACGGCGGCGCCTGGAGAAGGACCTGGCCGCCGCCGAGAAAGAACTGGCCGGCACCACAAACAAACTCGGCAACGAGGCCTTCCTGGCCAAGGCGCCCGCAGACGTCGTCGACAAGATCCGGGCCCGACAGCAGGTGGCTCGCGAGGAAGTCGACCGCATCACCGCACGCCTGGCCAGCCTGAAATGACCGATGCCGCGCCGACGCCGGATGAGGTTGCGGCACTGCTTCAGGTCGAGCACCTGCTCGATCAGCGGTGGCCGGAAACCAAACTCGAACCGAGCACGGCCCGTATTACCGCGCTGATGGAGATGCTGGGCTCGCCGCAGCGGGGTTATCCGTCGATCCACATCGCCGGCACCAACGGCAAGACGTCGGTGGCCCGTATCGTCGATGCGCTGCTGACCGCGCTGCATCGACGCACGGGACGCACCACCAGCCCGCATCTGCAGTCGGCGGTGGAGCGCATTTCGATTGACGGCAAACCCATTACGCCGGCGCGGTACGTCGCGACGTATCAGGAGATCGAACCGTTTGTGCACCTGGTCGATCAGCAGTCGCAGGCCGCCGGCGGCCCGGCGATGAGCAAGTTCGAAGTCGTCACCGCGATGGCGTTCGCGGCGTTCGCCGACGCACCCGTCGACGTCGCCGTCGTCGAGGTCGGCATGGGCGGGCGCTGGGACGCCACCAACGTCGTCGACGCCCCCGTCGCCGTCATTACCCCGATCGGCGTGGACCACGCCGACTATCTGGGCGACACCATCGCGGAGATCGCCGCCGAAAAGGCGGGCATCATCGTCAAGGCCAGAGATGATCTGGTGCCTACCGATACCGTCGCGGTGATCGGGAGGCAGGTGCCCGAGGCGATGGAGGTGCTGCTGGCCCAGGCGGTGCGTGCGGATGCCGCTGTGGCCCGGGAAGATTCGGAGTTCGCGGTGCTGAGCCGGCAGGTGGCCGTCGGCGGGCAGATGCTGGAGCTGCAGGGGCTCGGCGGCGTGTACTCCGACATGTTCCTGCCGCTGCATGGTGAGCATCAGGCGCACAACGCGGCCGTCGCACTGGCCGCCGTCGAGGCGTTCTTCGGTGCGGGAGCGCAGCGGCAGCTGGATGTCGACGCGGTGCGCGCCGGCTTCGCCGCGGTGACGAGCCCGGGTCGGCTGGAGCGCATGCGCAGCGCCCCAACGGTTTTCATCGACGCCGCCCACAATCCCGCCGGCGCTGCGGCGTTGGCAGATGCGCTGCAGCAGGAGTTCGACTTCCGCTTTTTGGTCGGCGTGGTTTCGGTGATGGGGGACAAGGACATCGACGGCATCCTGGCCGCGCTCGAGCCGGCGTTCGACCAGATCGTCGTCACCCACAACGGGTCACCCCGCGCGCTCGACGTCGACTCCTTGCGGATCCGCGCCGAGGAGCGGTTCGGCCCGGAGCGCGTCGTCACCGCCGCGACGCTGCCCGACGGCATCGAGACGGCCACCGCGCTGGTGGAGGAGTCCGGCTTCGAAGGCGAAGGTTTCTCCGGCAGCGGCATCGTGATCACCGGTTCCGTCGTCACCGCCGGCGCGGCGCGCACACTATTCGGGCGGGATCCGGAATGACGAGCGCGCAGCCCACGAAGGGGGCTCCGGACCCGTGGCGCAGCTTTCGCGGCGTCCTGGCCGGCACGCTGATTCTCGAGGCCATTGTGGTGCTGTTGGCGCTGCCACTGGTGGCCCGCACCAACGGGCTGACGGTGTTCAGCGGCAGCTATCTGATCGGCCTCGCGGTGGTGCTGGTGCTGTTGACCGGAATCCAGGGCCGGTCGTGGGCCATCTGGGCGAACCTCGGGATCCAGGTGGTCGTCATCGCGGGCGTCGTCGTACACGCCGGAATCGGCTTCATCGGCGGCATCTTCCTCGCGGTATGGCTGCTGATCGTGTACCTGCGCGCGGAGGTGCTGCGTAGGCAGAAGCGGGGACTGCTGCCGGGCCAGCAGCCACCAGCGGATTAGGCTGTGTCTCCGTGACCGCGACGGAGCAGACTCTTGTGTTGATCAAGCCGGACGGCGTGAAGCGGCGCCTGGTCGGCGAGATCCTCAGCCGGATCGAGGCAAAGGGCCTGAGCATCGCGGCCCTCGAGCTGAAGAATGTGAGCGACGATCTCGCCCGGCGCCACTACGCCGAACACGAGGGCAAGCCGTTCTTCGACTCGCTGCTGGAATTCATCACCTCTGGCCCGGTGATCGCCGCCATCGTGGAAGGGCCGCGGGCCGTCGCCGCGTTTCGCCAGATCGCCGGCGCGACTGATCCGGTGGAGAAGGCCGCGCCCGGCACAATCCGCGGTGACCTGGCACTCGTCACCCAGGACAACCTGGTGCACGGCTCGGATTCACCCGAGTCGGCGGCCCGCGAAATAGCGCTCTGGTTTCCCGGCGCATAGCCGCTCGACCGGTCGATTCCCTGCGGGAGGGTCGTGCTCGCGACGGTCACAGCCCTGGTGCAGAACTCGCTGCTGTCGCCCCGTTCGCGCCGCTTGGTCGGGCAGCGCCCGGCGATGTGGGATACTGGATTCGGGTGACCGGCCTCATACCAAGGGCGGACGCCCGAATGAAGACTTAGACGAGCGCGACCATCGTGACAATTCTCGGTGCGGCGCCGACCGTCCAGCCATCATTCAGCCAGGCACCGAGCCGGTTCGCCAGCGGACTTCTCGGAGCGAGACCATAACAAGCCCGGGGGGAGTTGCCCGGGTCCATAGCGGAAGCCCTCGCGTGGCCGCGTCCACCCGACGCGCCCGGGGGCTTGAGGAGAATACGTGGCCGAAGATGCCCCTACCGAAGACCTATCCGATGAGACTCAGCGTGAAGAGGCTCAGCCCGACCGTCTGAGGGTCCATTCGCTGGCTCGCACGCTCGGAACCACCAGCAAGCGGGTGCTCGACGCGCTGGCCGAGATCGACGGCCGGCCGCGCAGCGCGCACTCCACCGTCGATCAGGCCGAGGCCGATCAGGTGCGCGAAGCACTGGCCGCTGAGCCCGACGGCGCGTCGGAGACCGACGGCGACGAGCCGGAGTCGCGGCTGATGCTCGAAACGGCCACCGAAACCCCGCAGCGCGCCGACTACCTGCCGCTGTTCGTGGCGCCGCAGCCCGTCCAGTACGAGCCCGACGCCGACGACGAGGATGAGGACGAGGACGAGGACGACGAGGACACCGACGACGCGGAGTCCGAGGACCAGGCCGAGCGGCCTGTGGCACGCCGCCGCCGCCGCGGTCGTCGCGGTCGCGGTCGTGGCCGCGGCGAACAGAATGGCGACGAGTCCGCCGGCGAGGCCGACACCGATTCCGATGAGTCCGACGCCGGCGAGGACACCGACCAGGACACCGGCGACGAGGACGCCACCGGTACCGAGGGCGTCACGCGTCGTCGCCGCCGCCGTCGCCGGCGCAAGTCCGGTGCGGGCGACGACAGCGATTCCGGTGCACCCGACGATCCGCCCAACACGGTCGTGCACGAGCGTGCGCCGCGCCGGGACAAGGCCCTCAACGACGACACCGAGATCCAGGGCATTACCGGATCCACCCGACTGGAAGCCAAGCGGCAGCGCCGCCGCGACGGTCGAGACGCCGGACGTCGTCGCCCGCCGATCCTGAGCGAAGCCGAATTCCTGGCCCGCCGCGAGGCCGTCGAACGGGTGATGGTGGTGCGTGACAAGGTCCGCACTGAACCGCCGCACGAAGGCGCCCGATACACCCAGATCGCGGTGCTCGAGGACGGCGTCGTCGTCGAGCACTTCGTCACCTCCGCGGCCCAGTCGTCGCTGGTCGGCAACATCTACCTCGGCATCGTGCAGAACGTGCTGCCCTCGATGGAGGCGGCCTTCGTCGACATCGGGCGCGGCCGTAACGGCGTGCTCTACGCCGGCGAGGTCAACTGGGAGGCCGCCGGGCTGGGCGGGCAGAACCGCAAGATCGAGCAGGCCCTCAAGCCGGGCGACTACGTCGTCGTGCAGGTCAGCAAGGATCCGGTCGGGCACAAGGGCGCCCGGCTGACCACGCAGGTGTCGCTGGCCGGCCGCTACCTGGTCTACGTGCCGGGCGCGTCGTCGACCGGTATCAGCCGCAAGCTGCCCGACACCGAACGGCAGCGGCTCAAGGAGATCCTGCGCGAAGTGGTGCCGGCCGAGGCCGGCGTGATCATTCGCACTGCGTCCGAGGGCGTCAAAGAAGATGACATCCGCTCCGACGTCGAGCGGCTGCAGAAGCGGTGGACGGAGATCGAGGCCAAGGCCGCCGAGATCACCGAGAAGAAGGCCGGTGCCGCCGTCGCGCTCTACGAAGAGCCCGACGTGCTGGTCAAGGTGATCCGCGACCTGTTCAACGAGGACTTCTCCAGCCTGATCGTGGCCGGCGACGAGGCCTGGAACACAATCAACGAGTACGTGAATTCGGTTGCGCCGGATCTTCTTCCACGGCTGTCAAAGTACGAGCCCGCGGGTAACGACGGCCCCGATGTGTTCGCGGTGCACCGCATCGACGAACAGCTGACCAAGGCGATGGACCGCAAGGTGTGGCTGCCGTCGGGCGGCACCCTGGTCATCGACCGCACCGAGGCGATGACGGTGATCGACGTCAACACCGGCAAGTTCACCGGTTCGGGCGGCAACCTGGAAGAGACCGTCACGCGCAACAACCTCGAGGCGGCCGAGGAGATCGTCCGACAGCTGCGGTTGCGCGATATCGGCGGCATCGTGGTCATCGACTTCATCGACATGGTGCTCGAATCCAACCGCGACCTGGTGCTGCGTCGGCTGACCGAGGCGCTGGCCCGTGACCGCACCCGCCACCAGGTGTCCGAAGTGACCTCGCTTGGTTTGGTGCAGCTGACGCGAAAGAAGTTGGGCACCGGGCTGATTGAAGCCTTCTCCACCGCCTGCCCGCACTGCGGCGGTCGCGGGATCCTGTTGCACGGTGATCCGGTCGATTCGTCGTCCACCGGGCGCAAGTCCGAATCGGGCAGCCGGCGCTCCAAGCGGGGCAAGAAGAGCAAGGCCGATGATGTGCAGGTGGCCAAGGTGCCGCCGCACGTCCCCGGCGAGCACCCGATGTTCAAGGCGATGGCCGCGGCCAACGGCAAGCATGAAGCCACCGAGGAGGGCGAGGAGCGCGCCGAGGACGTCACCGAAGACGAGACCAAGACCCTCGGCGCGGCGTCCGACGAGGAAACCGCCGAACAGGTCGCGCGCGAGGTCGCCGAGGAGGACCTCGAGGACGAGGACTTCGACGAGTCCGATGAAGACGAAGACGAGTCTGACGATGATGACGACGAAGACGACGAAGACGAGATCGACCTCGACGCCGACGACGAGGACGAGGACATCGACGACGACATCGAGGTCATCGACTCTGATGAGGACTCCGAGGAGGACTCCGACGAGGATGACGACACCGATGAGGACGACGACGAAGAATCTGACGAGGACGAGGAAGACGACGTCCCCATCCAGGTGGTAACGGCGCGCGGCGGTCGTCATCGCCGGCGGGCCGCCGTCCGCCCCGCCGGACCGCCCATCCACGAGGGCTGAGGAGTGCACCACGCCGTGACCCGCAGTTTGACCCTGTACCCGCTGGTCACGTAACCTTGAGCAGTTGTCTTTCGGCCGACGCCGAAGGCAGCGGGGCCACCTGAGCCCGCACCCCAGACCCGCACGCGCAGCCACGGGTAGCGCGCGCCCGCAGAGCAGAGAAAGAAGCACGATGGCGACATACGCAATCGTCAAGACCGGCGGCAAGCAGTACAAGGTCGCGGTCGGTGACGTGGTCAAGGTCGAGAAGCTCGACTCCGAGCCCGGCGCCAAGGTCTCGCTGCCCGTCGCGCTCGTGGTCGACGGCGCGAAGGTCACCAGCGACGCCAAGGCCCTGGAGAAGGTCGCCGTCACCGGCGAGGTGCTCGAGCACACCAAGGGCCCCAAGATCCGTATCCATAAGTTCAAGAACAAGACCGGCTACCACAAGCGCCAGGGTCACCGTCAGCAGCTGACGGTCCTGAAGGTCACGGGCATCAAGTAGGTAGGGAGCGAACACATGGCACACAAAAAGGGCGCTTCCAGCTCGCGCAACGGTCGCGACTCAGCCGCCCAGCGGCTCGGCGTCAAGCGGTTCGGTGGTCAGATCGTCAAGGCCGGCGAGATCCTGGTCCGTCAGCGCGGCACACACTTCCACCCCGGCGTGAACGTCGGACGCGGCGGTGACGACACCCTGTTCGCGACGGCCCCCGGCGCCGTCGAGTTCGGCGTGACGCGCGGCCGCAAGACGGTCAGCGTGGTGCGACCGTCGGCTCCGGAGGCCTAACTTCTGCCGCGAATGTGAAGCTACTGCGAATTCTCGGCTGAAATTTCGCAGTAGCTTCACAGTCGACGGAAAGGAACTCCGATGCCCCGGTTCGTCGATCGCGTCGTGATCCACGCGCGGGCGGGCAACGGCGGTAACGGGTGCGCCTCGGTTCATCGGGAGAAATTCAAACCGCTCGGCGGCCCCGACGGCGGCAACGGCGGACGCGGCGGCAGCGTCGTGTTGGTCGTCGACCCGCAGGTGCACACCCTCCTCGATTTCCATTTCCACCCCCATGTCGTGGCGCCGTCCGGCAAACAGGGCATGGGCAGCAACCGGGACGGGGCCGCAGGTGAAGACCTGGAGGTCCGGGTACCCGACGGCACGGTCGTGCTCGACGAGCAGGGCCGGCTGCTGGCCGATCTGGTCGGCGAAGGCACCCGGTTCGTGGCCGCCGCCGGCGGTCGCGGCGGGCTGGGCAACGCCGCGCTGGCGTCACGCGCCCGCAAGGCGCCGGGGTTCGCGCTGCTCGGCGAGAAGGGCGAGGCCCGTGACCTGGTGCTCGAACTCAAGACCGTCGCCGACGTCGGCCTCATCGGGTTTCCCTCGGCGGGTAAGTCGTCTCTGGTATCGGTCATCTCGGCGGCCAAACCGAAGATCGCCGACTATCCGTTCACGACGCTGGTGCCCAACCTGGGCGTGGTCTCCGCGGGCGATCACACGTTCACCGTCGCCGACGTTCCCGGCCTGATTCCCGGTGCATCGGAGGGTCGCGGCCTGGGTCTGGACTTCCTGCGCCACATCGAACGATGTGCGGTGCTGGTGCATGTGGTGGACTGCGCCACACTCGAACCGGGCCGCGACCCGATCTCCGATATCGACGCCTTGGAAGCCGAGCTTGCGGCGTATACCCCGACGCTGCAAGGCGATTCAACTCTGGGAGATCTGGCCGAGCGGCCTCGCGCGGTGGTGCTCAACAAGATCGACGTGCCCGAGGCGCGGGAACTGGCCGACTTCGTGAAAGACGACATCGCCCGGCGGTTCGGCTGGCCGACTTTCGAGGTGTCGACGGTCACGCATGAAGGCTTGCGGCCGTTGACGTTTGCGCTGTGGGACATGGTCAAGGCATACCGGGACTCGCAGCCGCCGATCGTGCCCCGACGCCCGGTCATCCGCCCGAAAGCAGTGGACGAGAGCGGCTTCACCGTCGAACCGGATGGCCAGGGCGGTTTTCTGGTGCGCGGCTCGCGGCCTGAACGCTGGGTCAGCCAAACGGATTTCGACAACGACGAGGCCGTCGGCTACCTCGGTGACCGGCTGGCCCGCCTCGGCGTCGAAGAGGAGCTGCTGCGCCTGGGCGCACGACCCGGGTGCGCCGTCACCATCGGGGAGATGACGTTCGACTGGGAGCCCGCCACGCCCGCGGGCGTCGATGTGCCGTTGTCCGGTCGCGGTACCGACACGCGACTGGAGCAGACGGATCGCGTCGCCGCCGCCGAGCGCAAGGCCGCCCGTCGCGAGCGTCGGCGGCCAGGCGGTGACTCATGAGCAAGTACCGCGAGGCCATCCGCACCGCCCGCAGCGTCGTGGTCAAGGTCGGCACCACCGCGCTGACCACGCCGTCCGGCATGTTCGACGCCAGCCGGCTGGCGAGGTTGGCCGATGCCATCGAGGGGCGGATGAAAGCCGGCTCGGATGTGGTGATCGTGTCGTCGGGGTCGATCGCCGCCGGGATCGAGCCGCTGCGGTTGAGCAAGCGGCCCACGGACCTGGCGACCAAACAGGCCGCGGCCAGTGTCGGGCAGGTGGCGCTGGTGAACGCGTGGAGCACCGCGTTTGCCCGCTACGACCGTGTGGTCGGGCAGGTGCTGCTGACGGCGCACGACATCTCCGAACGGGTGTCGCACACCAATGCCCAACGCACGCTTGACCGGTTGCGGGCGCTGCATGCGGTCGCGATCGTCAACGAGAACGACACCGTGGCCACCAACGAGATCCGGTTCGGCGACAACGACCGGCTCTCGGCGCTGGTGGCCCACCTTGTTGGTGCCGATGCGCTGGTGCTGCTGTCCGATATCGACGGGCTGTACGACGCCGACCCGCGAAAGGGGAACGCGCGGTTCATCCCTGAGGTTGCCGGCCCCGACGATCTGGACGGTGTGGTGGCCGGGACCGGCAGCCACCTGGGCACCGGCGGGATGGCCTCGAAGCTGTCGTCGGCGCTGCTGGCCGCCGATGCGGGGGTGCCGGTGTTATTGGCCGCGGCGTCGGATGTCGCCACCGCGCTCAAGGACGCATCGGTGGGCACCGTGTTCGCGCCGCGGCCCGAACGCATGTCGGCGCGCAAGTTCTGGGTGCGCTACGCCGCCGAATCGGCGGGTGCGCTGACCCTCGACGAGGGCGCGGTGCGCGCGGTGGTGCGCCAACGGCGGTCACTGCTGCCCGCGGGGATCATCGCCCTGTCGGGCCGCTTCTACGGCGGCGATGTCGTCGAATTACGCGGCCCCGACGAAACCATGGTGGCCCGCGGCGTGGTGGCCTATGACGCGACCGAGCTGGCCGGCATGTTGGGCCGCTCGACATCGGATCTACCCGCCGAGCTGCGACGTCCCGCCGTGCACGCCGACGACCTCGTCGCCGTCTAGCGTGCGATTTGGGCGTGATTTCCGGCGCCCAGCGCAGGTTTTCACGCCGAAATCGCGGGGGAGAGTTCGTCGGCCAGCAGGGTCAGCATTTCTGAGCAACCGCTGTCGATTTTCACCGTGGCCAGGTCGTCGCCGCGGGTGGGCCCGCGGTTGATGATCGCGACGGGTATGGCCTTCGCGGCGGCGTGGCGGACGAACCGGTACCCGGAGTAGACGGTCAGCGACGAGCCCGCCACCAGCAATGCGTCGGCCGCATCGACAAGCGAATAGGCTTGCTCCACAAGGTCTTTGGGCACACTCTCGCCGAAGTACACGATGTCGGGTTTGAGCATCCCGCCGCATGCCGCACAGTCGACGACGCGAAACGACGCCGTGTTGCCGACGACCGCGTCGGCGTCGGGCGCCACCGCAATGCCCCCGACGGCCTCCGCGCGCTCGATGAAGCCGGGGTTGGCGGCCTCCAGCAGGTCGGCGAGCGTGGCACGGGAGATGGTGTGCCCGCAGTCCAGACACACCACCTGGGCATAGGTGCCGTGCAGGTTGACGACCGTGCGACTGCCGGCCTTGCTGTGCAGCAGATCGACGTTCTGGGTGATCACCCCACCCACCACGCCGGCGCGCTCCATCGCGGCCAGCGCTCGATGCCCGGCATTGGGCGAGGTGGCGTCCATATGCCGCCAACCGAGGTGATTGCGGGCCCAATAGCGCTGGCGAAACACCGGATCCGACGTGAACTGGCGGATGGTCATCGGATTGCTCGGCGGCGAATCCGGTCCGCGGTAGTCCGGGATGCCCGAATCGGTGGACATGCCCGCGCCGGTCAGTACGGCGATCCGGCGGCCCGCCAGCAGCGCGACGAGTTCGGGTGCATCCACCCTTTCGAGAGTAGAACTGCGCGTCGGCGGGTTATCTAGAGGTATGCGTGCGCTCACCGTGACACCGGGCCGGCCGGGATCGCTGGAAGTGGCCGACGTGCCCGATCCCACGCCAGCGCCTGGTGAACTGCTTGTCGAGGGCATCGCGCTCGGTGTCTGCGGCACCGACCGCGAAATCGCCCGCGGCGAATACGGCTGGCCGCCGCCGGGGGCGCAGCGGTTGGTTCTCGGCCATGAATCGCTGGGGCGTGTGCGTCAGGCACCTGACGGCAGTGGGTTCGCCGTCGACGACCTGGTCACGGGCGTGGTGCGCAGGCCGGACCCGGTGCCGTGCGGTGCCTGCGCCCGCGGCGAGTTCGACATGTGCCGCAACGGCCGCTACACCGAACGCGGTATCAAGGAGTTGGACGGCTACGGCAGCCAACAGTGGTGTGTGCCAACAGAATACGTCGTGCGTGTCGACGCGGCGCTGCAGCGGGTCGGCATGCTGATCGAACCGACCTCGGTGGTGGCCAAGGCGTGGGAGCAGATCGACCGCGTCGGCGGACGCAGCTGGTTCGAACCGCGCACGGTGCTGGTCACCGGCGCGGGGCCGATCGGGTTGCTGGCCGCGCTGATCGGTGTCCAGCGCGGGCTGGACACCCACGTGCTGGACCGCGTCACCGACGGGCCCAAACCCAAGCTGGTGCGCGATTTGGGCGCCACCTACCACCACGAGGACGTCGACGCCGTCGCCATGGCGCTGCAACCCGACATCGTCATCGAAGCCACCGGCGCCGCGGCCGTCGTCTTCGCCGTCCTGCAGCAGACCAGCGCGTACGGGGTCACGTGTCTTACCGGGGTATCGCCGGCCGGGCGTCACATCCAGGTCGACGCCGGGGCGGTGAACCGGGAGATCGTGCTGGAAAACGACGTGGTGATCGGATCCGTCAACGCCAATCTGAACCACTACCGGCAGGCCGCCGACGCCCTGGCACGCGCCGACGTGGGATGGCTGGAGGCGCTGATCACCCGACGGGTGAGACTGGACGACGCCCTCAAAGCGTTCGACGACGACGGCTCCGACATCAAGGTCGTCATCGACCTCTAGCCCAAACAGTCGGCGGCCGGCACGATCTCGGCCCGCATATTGCGTTCCATCATCTTCAGCGCCGCGTCGCCGAGCGCTGAGTCGATGTGCGCCACCGCATCCCGCGGCACCACCACGTCGAGATGACGGACGTAGGCGTCCAGTGCGGTGTAGAGGACGCACTGCTCGGTGACCTGCCCGGTCAACACCAGGCGCCGAGTTTCCAAGCGCCCCAGCAGATAGTCCAACGCGGTGGCGTAAAACGCGCTGTGCCGCACCTTGATCAATGTGCGGCAGCTGTCGTCCGGCACGATCGGCTTGACCAGATCCGGCCGCTCGCCGTCGAGTGCGGAGCGCACGATATCGCTGAATTCCGCGGTGAAATCGCCGTAGTTGTCGTTGACGTAGATCAGGTCGATGCCGTCGCGGCGCCGGGCATCAGCGATGAGCCCGGCCAGCGGCGCCATGATCTCGGCGACGTTGGGTATCAACAGGTCGGCGTCCTCGTGGCGATAGGCATTGAGCATGTCGATGACGAGGACAGCGGTCTCGGCCATATAACTGTTGATACCCCGTCACCCGATCTTGACACTCGGCGGGCGACAATGGAGTGCGATGGACTTCTACTCGGCATACGCGCACGGCTTCGTGCGGGTCGCCGCATGCACCGACCACACCACCATCGGCGACCCCGCGACCAACGCCGAGGCGGTGCTGCGGATGGCGCGGGCCTGCCACGACGACAGCGTCGCGCTCGCGGTGTTCCCCGAGTTGACGCTGTCGGGCTATTCGATCGAAGACATCCTCATGCAGGATGCGTTGCTGGACGCGGTCGAGGACGCGCTGGTCGAAATCGTCGCGGCGTCCGCGGTGTTGATGCCCGTGCTGGTGGTCGGCGCGCCGCTGCGCCACCGGCACCGGATCTACAACACCGCTGTCGTCATCCACCGTGGCGCGGTGCTGGGAGTCGCACCGAAGTCGTATCTGCCGACCTATCGCGAGTTCTACGAACGCCGGCAGATGGCCCCCGGCGACGACGTGCGCGGCACGATCCGGGTGGCCGGCGCCGAGGTGCCGTTCGGTCCCGACCTGTTGTTCACCGCCACGGATATGCCGGGTTTCGTGCTGCACGTCGAGATCTGCGAGGACATGTTCGTGCCGGTGCCGCCGAGCGCGGAAGCGGCGTTGGCGGGCGCGACGGTGTTGGCGAATCTGTCCGGCAGCCCGATCACCATCGGGCGGGCCGAAGATCGTTGCCTGCTGGCGCGATCTGCGTCGTCGCGATGTCTGGCGGCCTACGTGTACGCCGCGGCGGGGGAGGGCGAATCGACCACCGACCTCGCCTGGGACGGCCAGACCATGATCTGGGAGAACGGTGTGCTGCTCGCCCAGTCGGAGCGGTTCCCGAAGGGGGAGCGGCGCTCGGTCGCCGATGTGGACCTCGAGCTGCTGCGTTCGGAGCGGCTACGGATGGGCACCTTCGACGACAACGCCAGACACCATAGCGCCGGTCTTGATGCGTTCCGGCGCATCGAGTTCCGGCTCGATCCGCCCACCGGTGACATCGGTCTGTTGCGCGAAGTCGAACGTTTCCCGTTCGTGCCGGCGGATCCCTCACGGCTGGAACAGGATTGCTACGAGGCGTACAACATTCAGGTGGCCGGCCTCGAGCAGCGGCTGCGGGCGTTGAACTATCCCAAGGTGGTGCTGGGACTGTCCGGGGGCCTGGATTCCACCCACGCGCTGATCGTCGCCGCGCGCGCGATGGACCGGGAAGGCCGGCCGCGCAGCGACATTCTGGCCTTCACGCTGCCCGGCTTCGCCACCGGAGAGCGCACCAAGGGCAATGCGATCCGGTTGGCCAACGCATTGGGTGTCACGTTCGAAGAGCTCGACATCAGGTCGACGGCGAAGTTGATGCTCAGCGAGATCGGCCACCCGTTCGCCAACGGTGAAGAGGTCTACGACGTCACGTTCGAAAACGTGCAGGCCGGGTTGCGCACCGACTACCTGTTCCGGCTGGCCAACCAGCGCGGCGGCATCGTGCTCGGCACCGGGGATCTGTCCGAATTGGCTTTGGGTTGGTCGACGTACGGCGTCGGCGATCAGATGTCGCACTACAACGTCAACGGCGGGGTGCCGAAAACGTTGATCCAGCACTTGATTCGGTGGGTCATCTCGTCGCGCCAGTTCTGCGATGAGGTCAACGAGGTGCTGCAGTCGGTGCTCGATACCGAAATCACCCCTGAGCTGATTCCGACCGGCGAGGACGAGGAGATCCAGAGCAGCGAGGCCAAGGTCGGGCCCTATGTGCTGCAGGACTTCTCGCTGTTCCATGTGTTGCGCTGGGGTTTCCGTCCGTCCAAGGTGGCGTTCTTGGCCTGGCATGCGTGGAGCGACCCCGACCGCGGCGACTGGCCGGCCGGCTTCCCTGACGACAAGCGGCCGGCGTATTCGCTGAAGGAGATTCGGCACTGGCTGCAGGTGTTCGCGCAGCGGTTCTACTCGTTCAGCCAGTTCAAACGCTCGGCTCTGCCCAACGGCCCCAAGGTGTCGGCCGGGGGATCGCTGTCGCCGCGCGGCGACTGGCGGGCCCCGTCGGACATGTCGGCGCGAACGTGGCTCGACGAGATCGACCGCGAGATCCCCGAGGACTAGATCTTCAAGCCGACACCGGGCGCGAAGCGGCCGACGGTGGCGAGGTACTCGCGGTAGGAATCACCGTGCACCGTCAGCAGATACGGCTCTTCGACGAGGCGCACCTGCAACTCGATGGTGGCGACCAGCAGCAGGAAACCGGCGATTGCCACCACGTTCGGCGTCACCAGCGCGATGCCGACGCCGAACACCACCATCGCGGTGAAGATCGGGTTGCGCACCCAGCCGAACACTCCGGAGCGGACCAGCGTGGTGGTCTCGCCGGGGTCCACGCCGATCCGCCAGGAATCACCCATGTCGATCTGGGCGTAGACGGTGCCCGCGATGCCGGCGATCGCCAGCACGATGCCGCTGACCTGAATCCAGGTTGCCTCAAGGATGTCCAGCGGTGACACCACGCCGGCGAGTTGCAGCCCGGGCGCAGCGACCGCGGCCACCAACGCGACGACGAAGCCCACACCGGCGAACCATTCCGCCGAACCCAGCCGGCCGCTGACCCCCCGAAAACCCGTCGAACCGGTGCGGCGACGCTGTTCCCAACTGCGCCAACCGAATCCGAGCGCGCCGAACACGGCGAACAACACCAATGCGACAACGGGCATGTCATTTCCTTTCACGAGCAGCACGGGTCGCCGCGCCAGGCGTTGAGTCCCTCACGGACCGCGATCCCGGCGATCACCAGCGCCGCGGCCCCGTCCGCCCACGTCCAGCCGAACAGCGCATTGAGCACCAGACCCGCCAGCAGCGCCGCGGACAGGTATGCGCACAGCAGCGTCTGCTTGGAATCGGCGACCGCCGAACGTGATCCGTATTCGCGGCCCGCGCGACGCTGCGCCCAGGACAGCACCGGCATGACGATCAGGCTCGCCGCGGCCAGGCCGATGCCGATCGGTGACGGGCGGGGTTCGCCGATGCCCAGCAGCGACAGAGTGGCGTCGGCCGCAACATATGCCGCAAGGGCAAAGAACGAGAACGCAATCAGGCGTAGCGCCGTCTTCTCGCGGGTCTCGGGATCCTTGGTGGAGAACTGCCAGGCCACCACCGCGGCCGACGACACCTCGACCACCGAGTCCAGACCGAATCCGATCAGCGCCGACGACGACACCCGAGTGCCCTCGGTCAGCGCGATCACCGCTTCGATGACGTTGTACGTGATGGTCGCGGTGACCAGCCAGCGGATGCGGCGGGCCAGCACCGTTTGTCGCGTCGATGAGATAGGCATCAGCAGCAGTCATCGGTCTCGGCGGTGGGGCAGCAGGCCGGGTCGACCGCCAGCACCAGCCCGATCAGATCGTCGAGCGCGTGGGCGATACGGACGTCGGCCAGCTCATAACGGCTGCGCCGGCCTTCCGGGGTGGCCAGGACCAGGCCGCAGCCGCGCAAGCAGGCCAGGTGGTTGGACAGGATCTGCCGCGACACCCCGATCTTCTCCGCGAGGTCTGACGGATAACTCGGCCCGTCGCGCAACAGCATCAGGATCTCGGCGCGGGTCGGGTCCGACAATGCCGAGCCGAACCGCGATAGCGCATCGCTGCGAACCACCGTCTGCATACCCAGACAGTACATCTAATCCTGTATTCAGAAAACCCTGAACTATCCGTCGCAGCGATTTCGGCGCGCGCAGTTGCGCTCAGCGGGCTGTATCGAAATGGTTTCGCGCCG
>NZ_PIZU01000070.1 GCF_002838065.1 Mycobacterium hubeiense
TCAATCCGGAGCGCATCCTCGATCTCGCGTACGGCTGGATCATGGGCAGCCAGCACGCCAAGAGGAATCCCGGGGAAGTAAACGTAGGCGACAACCGTCGCGTAGGAAAACGGGTCGGTGCTGCGGGCCATGGCCAGGCCTTGGCGCAGGTCGTCCCGCCACCCGGGACGTCCCAGGCAATATCGGGCGAAGGCCCGCGTCGTAAACGCGAGCGCCAATGGTGAACCCACGAGGAGGTTGCCTCTTGAGGGGTCATCTTCGGCGAGGTCGATGGCCCGCTGCGACCACCGCAGCGTGTCAGACCACTCGCCGCCGTGACCCTTGGCGTAGATCACCGGAAAGGACAGGCCCACCGTCAATGTCGCATCGCCGATCGACTCGATGAGCCCCCAAGCTTCCGATGCCAGCTGAGATGCCTCGCGGATCCGGCCCTGGAACGCTTGATCAATCACCAGCCCGGCCATTCCGATCGCCAGTGACGCCTTGTCCCCAGCTGCGGTGCACAACTCCCGCAACTCGTCGATGCGATCGCCCGCGACGTTCGCGTGGAGTCGCCAGGCGATGGCGCACAACATCGTGCGCGGGGCGATGCGCATCGGTGTTCGGTTGGGGTCCTCGGCAGGTAATGCGTCGGCTATCGCTTGGGCACGCTCCCAACTTTGTCGCGCCGCGGCAATGTCGCGGTAGGTCGCCCACGTTGCGGCGCGCATATGCCAGCGATACGCGGTGTACAGATCACCGGCGGCCTCCAAGTGTTCGGCGATTAGCGCCGCGTTCTCCTCGGCCGCCGCCGGGTCACGTGATTCGATTGCCGCGGCTAGGCGCCGATGCCACTGGGCGCGATCGGATTTCAACTGTGATTCGTAGGCCACCGCGCGGATCAGCGGGTGATGGAATGCGTATTCGGCGCTGGGGGTGAACCGCACCTGATCGATCAGTTCCATGCCGAGCAGCTCATCGACCACCGCATCGATACCCAACTCGCCCAGCAGCTCCGCGTCGAAGCGGGCACCGATCACCGACGCCGCCGTCAACGTCCGCTTGGCCCCGACGCTCAACCGGTCGATGCGCGCCTCGATGGCCGCCTGCACCGTCGCCGGCACCGCTACGTCCGCAATGTCTGCACGACAGACGTAGGCACCCCGCTCGCCGGCCAAAACCCCGCGCTGAGCCAACTCGCGCACCATCTCCTCGGCGAAAAACGGATTCCCTGCAGCCCGGTCGGCGATGACCACCGCCAGCTCGCGGACCGAGGGATCCGACCCCAGCAGCTCAGCCAGCAGCTCGACCGCGTCCGAATCACCCAGTGGCCCAAGCGCTATCGTCTGGGCACCGTGGACCCGCGTCAGCGCTCCTTCGTATTCGGGGCGGTAGGTGATCAGCACCAGCATGGGCGTGTGCGGGATGACGGACAGAAAGTCGGCCAGCATGGACTCGCTCACCGCGTCGATCCAGTGCACATCCTCGATGATGAACAGCGCTGGATCGGTGCGCGCCAGCGTTGTGGCGTTCACCAGCGATGTCAATCGGCGCCGCCGCGCATCCGGGTCGACGGCGGGCAGCGGTACCTCAGGATCGGCAATGCCCAACAGGTCATCCAGCAGCAGCAGATCCTCCGCGTCGGCATCGGGCACAAACGCCCGCAACCCAGCGCGAGCGGCTTCGGCCTTGAGGTCAGCCACGCCGCTGCCCGCCCGCAATAGCCGCGCCGCGGCATAGAACGGGATGTCGCTGGCGTGCGACTCGCAGAAGGCCCAAAACACCTCGACCCCGCGGCCAGCCGCGGCTGCCGCGGCTTCTCGCGCCGCCCTGCTCTTGCCAATGCCCGGCGGACCCACCACGTTCACCACGCTCCCGCGGCCGCCGATCGCGCGGTCCATCATGGCTTCAAGGGCGGCCATCTCCCAGCCCCGGCCGACCAGGCCTGCCTCGGCGCGTCCGACTAGCCCATCCCGCGGGCCGACGCTTACCAGCCGTCGCGCGCGCACCGGTTCGTCGGTGCCCTTGACGTGCACCCAGTCCGGTTCGGCGAGCGTCACGGTGTGCTCGACCAGCCGAGCGGTCGACTCCGACAGCATCACCCCACCCGGCGGCGCCACCGATTCCATCCGCTGCGCCAACCCGACCTGCGCGCCGATCGCGGCGTACCCCAACGCACCCGAACCGATCTCCCCCGCGATCACCTGCCCGGAGTTCAGGCCGACCCGCAATTGCAACGCCAGACCGTCACGGTCTTGGACTTCGACGGCGAGCCGCTTCGTCTCCTCCTGAATCGCCAGTGCGGCCAAACAGGCCCGAAAAGCATGGTCCTCCAACGCAACCGGGGCGCCGAAGACCGCCATCACACCGTCGCCGGTGTATTCCACCCGTCCGCCGCCGTAGCGGCGCACCACCGCCGCCGAACGCTCCACCAGCGCGGTCATGATCTCGCGGAATCGCTCGATATGCACCGCTGCGGCGATGTCCATAGACCGCACCACATCGGCGAATAACACCGTCACCTGCTTGTACTCCGCGGCGTCAACCGATGTAGTCGGGGCACCGCATTCGTCACAGAACTTGGCGTTGTGCCGCAGGCCGGTGCCGCAGGATCCGCACGCCACGCCCGCTGTCATCAGAGCACCACCGATCTCGGGATCCGATCACCCCGATCGCCCAAGAATACGGCGTTCGCCAGCGCATAACGACGTTATTGACGTCGGCATTATTTGTCGACTATTTCTCACTCTCGATCATCGCGTTGGCCACTCGATGTGCCCTCGAAACCAAGCGATTCGCCAACCCGAAGCGATGCAGCTCAGTAATGCCGCGCCCACACCCCAGGGGATTGCAGTAGCGCGCTACTGGCCTCCACCAGCTGAATCGGACCGACGATGCCCACAGCGGAACTCGACAACTCGAAAGGGGCGACTTCACGCTCGATCTTCGTTGGGGCATTCCAACGAAAACAAAAGGCAGGAAAGGGATTTCATCATGATAATTCTGGTCAAACTCACCACTGTGTGCGCTGGCTGTGTTGGCGCTCCCCTGTTGGCATTGGGCTTGGGGACCTCGACTGCGTCGGCCGATCCCGGTGCGGCAGTATCCGTCAGCGGAGTAGGAGTCAGCGTCGGTGACGCGGACGCGGATTCGAGTTTCGGCAATGCCGCGGTGGCGTTCAACGGCGGCCATGCCGACGCGAGCGGAAGCGGATTCGGCAATCTCGCCCTCGCCGCCGGCGAAGACAGCAAGGCGACGGTGGGCAACGGCAACTTCAACACCGTGATGGCCATCGGCACCAAGAGCGACGCCAAGGCCGGCAACGGTAACGCCAACGTCGTTGTCGCGCTTGGCCCGGACAGCAAGGCCAACGCGCCAGGCATGGCCAGCACGAACCTCGTCGCGTCACTGTGCGGGGGTAACGCGCACACCGCGGGCAACGCGAGCCTGACGTTCGAAACCGACGGAGAGATCGGAAATTGCTTGGATTAACGCCCAGCCGCACCAGCCCCGGACCGTAACACCCCGGGGGCTGGTGTCAGCGTGCTCCAGTCGCGCTGGCGGGGGTTTTTGTCCGCGTACGGTCGGTGGCGGGCGCGAGGCGCGTCCGGATGTCTGCCGGATCGCGGTCAAGGTCGTCCCACCCGACAAAGCCGGCGTACGCGAAGGTGCCGGTAAGAACCAACGCCCGCGTTCTTTGCGGTCGTGTTCCCGCGAAGAGAATGGCGGCCCCGCCGCCTTCGCTCGCACCGAAAAGCACCGCTCTTTCGAAGCCGGCGACGTCCATGACAGCCTCGATCTCGGCCGCCCTCTGATCCAGTGTGTAAACATGCGGGATCGGGTCCGACAGTCCCACGCCGGCCTTGTCGAACAGAAGGACACGACAGAACGTGGAGAGCCGCTCCAAGAAGGCCACGAATTCTGGAATGGTCCAGTACAGCTCGATGTGGCTGGCGAACGACCCGGCGAAGACCAGGTCGATTGGCCCATCGCCGAACACCTTATACGCCAGGCTGAGACCCTCGCACTGGGCGTATGACGTCTCCGCCATCGAATCAGCGTAATTGACGCCGGCGCTAAGGGGCCTGGTTTGGCGGACTTGGGTGGCGCACGTAGTACGACGCATTTACCGGACTAAATGGCAGTAGTGCACTACTGGGCTCGCCGCTTCGAACGCACGTCAGCATTCGCATAGATGCCGGGCAGTTCGCGCTGGCATCAGGAGAACGGCGGTAAGGAGATTCAAATGAACATTCGTACGATGGCGGCGGGATCGGTTCTCGCCGCAGGCTTAGGCACAGCCGGAATACTCTGGGCCGCAACAGCTTCCGCGGCCGGCTTCGCTGTGGACATCGGCGGAGCCGACAGCTTCAACGTTGGCACAGGGGCCACGGCCGAAGTAAACCAGGGCGATATCGGCGTCGCGATCAGCGTCTTCAAGCCGGCCAGCGTCGGCTCGGGGGGCAGCACCAGCGGCAATAACCTCTTTGCCATCGATGGGACTGCCTATGCAACCGGCAATTCCAGCGGCAACAACCTTGTTGCCATCAACGGGCATACCGCGGTGCACAATGACGCCCACCGCAACAACGTCGTTTCGCTGGCAGGCGAATCAACGGCGATCGACGCCGCAGGCACCAACATCATCAATGTGGGCGGCCACGTTTGGGATTCGGGTAGCACGAGTGCCACCAGCGTTTCGGTGTGTGGAACGTCGCTCAGTGGGCAAGCCGACCACATAACGGTTAGTTCCGGCACCTGCGGGTAGGGCGGTTCATTCGCCGGCCTGAGGTAACTCCTCAGCCGCCATCTCGCAGGGTGTTTCGGCGGGAACCGCGGGACTGGGCGGTGCGGGCGGTGGCGGTGGCGGCGGTGGTGCCTCAACCGGCGTCGGCGCGGGTGCCGCCACCGGCTCCGCGGGTGGCGGCTCAATTGGCGGCGTCGGCGGTTGCTCGCTCACCGCTTCGTCATCGGTAGGTTCGTCGACCTCCTCGACGGGCTCCTCGGGCTCGTCTTCAGGCTCGTCATCGTCAGGCTCGTCATCTTCAGGCTCATCCTCAGCCTCGTCGTCGACGAGATCCGCCGGCTCGTCGAGCTTGTCGTCGTCGAACTCAGGCGCATCCTCTAGGAGATCGCCCTCCGACGATCCCAGAAACCCACCGATCATGTCGGCGAGCTGTTGGCCAAGGCCTGACAGGCTCGATCCGATGTCCGGCATCCCGCCGCCCAAACCACCCAACGACGGCATGGCGGGCGGTGCGGCCGTCGCTGGCGCCGCGGCCGCGGGGTCGACCGGCGCCGGTGCCGGCGCGGGCGGCGCAGGCGCGGCAGCAGCGGGCATTGGCGTGCTCCACGCTGGCGCCGCAGCAGCAGGACTAGTTGGCGGCGTCGACCAAGAACCGAACTCGCCCGGCACCTCGAATGCCGTTGCGGGCTTGGCTGATAGCGCTGCGGCCGCCGCATCGAGGGCATCCGTGATCGCCGCGGTCGCGGTGCGCATCGCCGCCAGCCATTCTTGAATGTCGCTGTCCACAAACGGCTTCACCTGCTGGTCGACCAGTTCACTGGCAACGGCCTCATCGCCCGCGCCGGTGTTCACCGTCTGCGCGGCTGCCAGCCACTCGCCGCGCACGCCCGCCGTACGGTCGTCGACCACCTCCGTCGTCGCCACCTTGCCGTCGACCTTGTGCCACAAGTCATCCCGCAATGCGGCCAACGCCTCGGCGGCCGCGCGGACGGTGTCCGTCGTATGTGCCGACGCCACCTGATGCTGCCGCAGGAACTCACCAGCCGCTTCGGCGCCAGCCCCCGTCCAGGCGCCGGCAAGCGTCGTCAGCGCAGCGTCCTGCGTCCGCAGCACATTCTCGGCCACCGCCGCAGCCGCCTGCAGCGCGGCGCAGTCGGCATCCAACGCCCGCAAGTTCAGGCCGTCCTCGCTGGTGTAGGTTTCCCGGATTTGGGTGGCGTCGAGTCCGGGATACCCGAGCACCTGACAGGCCGACACGTAGTTCTCGATAGCGTCCACCGCGGGTCGGCCGTCGGCCAATCGACCGTCGACGTCCAAGTGCTGCGCCACGTCGTCACCCCACCCGTCGGCCCGCAGCGGCGTCGGCATCCACGTATCGCTGCGCGGAAACCCTTAGCGCAGTGGCTATCTCAGCAGCGGCTCGCGACCACGCGCGAAGATGCTCCGCAACCCGATCGACGGCGCTGCGCACCGCATCGCCGCCCGCCACGTGCGCGCGCCCCGCGGAAGCGCCGTCGAACGCCAACCCACCCAAATGCGTGCGCACCGCCGATTCGAGGATTTCCGCGGCCGCCTCATACTCGCGCGCGATGCCAAGCAGCGCCGCCACGTCAACGCCTGCGGCGTTTCGTTCTCCCATACTTGGCTTGGACGCAGCAGCGCCCCGGCCGGTTCCATCGATTCAGCGGTGTTCGCTCACCGATTCCGCGACCCGGATCGCCAACTGCCGCGCGGTGTCCTCGTCGGCGGCCTCCACCATGACGCGGACCACCTGTTCAGTGCCCGACGGCCGCAACAGGATTCGGCCGGTATCACCGAGTTCGGCCTCGGCTTGTGCCACTGCGGTACGCACCGACGGCGCATCGGCCACGGTCGCCTTGTCGGCCACCTCGACGTTGATCAGCACCTGCGGCAGCGTCTGCATCGGCGCGGCCAGCGCCGCCAGCGACGAGCGCGTCTGCGCCATCCGTGACATCAGCCGTAGGCCGGTGACGACGCCGTCGCCCGTGGTACCCAACGCCGGCATGACGATGTGCCCCGATTGCTCGCCGCCCAGTGAATATTCGCCCGCCCGTAGCTCCTCGAGCACATACCGGTCACCGACGCTGGTGGTGCGAACCTCGATGCCCGCGGCGCGCATCGCCAGGTGCAGGCCGAGGTTACTCATCACCGTCGCCACCAAGGTGTTGGAGGCCAGCTCGCCGGCTTCCTGCATGGCCAGCGCCAGCACCACCATGATCGCGTCACCGTCGACGACGTTGCCGCCCGCATCGACGGCCAGGCAGCGGTCGGCATCACCGTCGTGCGCCAGGCCCAAATCGGCGCGATGGGCCAGCACTGCCGACTGCAGCGCCTCCATGTGCGTCGACCCGCAGCCGTCGTTGATGTTCAGCCCGTTGGGTTGCGCGTTGATGGCGATGACGTTCGCGCCGGCCGCCCGGTAGGCCCGCGGCGCCGCGGACGACGCCGCGCCGTGTGCGCAGTCGACGACGACGGTCAGCCCGTCCAGGCGGGCGGTGACGGCCTTGCCGACATGTCGCAGGTAACGGTCCAGCGCGTCTTCGGCGTCGATGACGCGGCCGATGCCCGCACCCAGCGGGCGCACACCGGGACCGGCGTGAACCAGCTCCTCGATGCGGTCCTCGGTGTCGTCGTCGAGTTTGTGCCCGCCGGGGCCGAAGATCTTGATGCCGTTATCGGGCATCGGGTTGTGCGAGGCGGAGATCATCACGCCGAAGTCGGCGTCATACGCGCTGGTCAAATACGCCACCGCGGGCGTGGGCAGGATCCCGACACGCAGGGCGTCGACGCCTTCGCTGGTCAGCCCGGCGATCACCGCGGCTTCGAGCATCTCCCCGCTGGCCCGAGGGTCACGGCCCACCACCGCGACCCGGCGACGGGTCTTGTCCGCATGGCCAAGGCGCCGCGCAGCCGCCGAACCCAGCGCCAGCGCTAGCTCAGCGGTCAGATCGCGATTGGCGACACCGCGCACCCCGTCGGTGCCGAACAGACGACCCATGCGGACAAACTTCTCATAAAACGGCCATAAAGAGCCAACCACGCACGTGGCGTACCCGTGCCGGCACAGAATCGGTATCCCGCCGCGACCTCTGAGCCGGCTCACCGCCCGCATCCGGGCGGGATACGGGCGGTGAGTCGGGTCACCTATCCGGTCTCGCCGGTGGGAGCCTCAGTGGTCGGAGTCGTCTCGGTCTCCTCCGCAGGGGCCGTCTCCTCCGCGTTACCGGTGTCGTCGGCCGCGTCGTCCTGCTGATCAGCGGTGGCTTCGGGTTCATCGGCTTCGTTCTGCCGGAAGTCCACCGCGCCAACGGTGCTGGCGCACACGTTCTTCTGGACGCCGTCGGCATCGACGGTCTCCGCGACAGGTTGGACCTGGTTGACCTCGACGTCGCAGACTGCAGCGGCGAGCTGTGAGGCCGCGCCGATCGGAACGTCTTCGAGAACACCCGCGGTGCCCAGGGCGATATCGACCTGGCCATCCCGCGGATCAGCGGTGGCGACACCCGTTCCAGCGGACAAGAACAACGCTCCGCCGAGGGCGGCGCCAACTGTCACTCGCTTCGCAGTGCTCTTCATCACCTAACTATTCCTTTCAGTCAGAAAGCGGCCCGGTCCCCCACGAGCTGACTGACTCGCACCGGGGGCAGATTCGGTCTGCCTGGACGCGTTTGGACGCCCCCGCTTCGACCCCAGGGTTTTCACCTTTGCGTCAGGAGTCAAACCAAACCGGTGGAATTGGCGGCGAATCGGGCGTAAATGCGCAGGTCCAAAGAAAAACCGCCGAGCGTGACGCACAACGCACGCTCGGCGGTTTTGGGGCTTGACGATCAGCGCTTGCTGTACTGAGGCGCCTTGCGCGCCTTCTTCAGGCCGTACTTCTTGCGCTCGATAGCCCGCGGATCACGGGTGAGGAAGCCGGCCTTCTTCAGCGCCGGCCGGTCCTCGGGCTGGACCAGGATCAGCGCCCGCGCGATGGCCAGCCGCAGCGCACCGGCCTGCCCGGACGGGCCGCCGCCATCGAGGTGGGCGTAGATGTCGAAGCTGTCCAGCCGGTCCACGGTCACCAGCGGGGCCTTGATGAGCTGCTGATGCACCTTGTTCGGGAAGTAATCCTCGAGGCTGCGGCCGTCGAGGTTGAATTGGCCGGTGCCGGGCACCAGTCGCACTCGCACCACGGCCTCCTTGCGGCGGCCGACGGTCTGGATCGGGCGGTCGATGATCACGGGCTCACGCGGGGCGGGCTGCGTCTCACCGTTCTCTACGGTCTCGGTCACCGCTTCTGTGGTCTCCGCGTTCTCTACGGTCTCGGTCACTGGGCCACCTGCTTGATCTCGTACGGGACCGGCTGCTGAGCCGTGTGGGGATGCTCCGGCCCGGCGTAGACCTTCAGCTTCTTCTGGATCTGCCGGCCGAGCTTGTTCTTCGGGATCATGCCGAGGATCGCCTTCTCCACGACCCGGTCGGGATGCTTGTCCATCAGCTCGCCGATCGTGCGCTTGCGCAGACCGCCGGGATAACCCGAGTGGCGGTAGGCGTACTTGTTGTTCAGCTTGTTGCCGCTGATGGCGACCTTGTCGGCATTGATGACGATGACGAAGTCGCCACCGTCGACATTCGGCGTGAATGTCGGCTTGTGCTTGCCGCGCAGCAGATTGGCCGCTGCGACGGCGAGCCGGCCGAGCACCACGTCGGTGGCGTCGATGACGTACCACGTCCGCGTGGTGTCACCCGCCTTCGGCGTGTATGTAGGCACAGCGTCTACCTTCTCTTCTCGGGTTGATGCCGGTCAGGCGCTGCGGCGGGTGGATCCTCGGCGACCGACATTGACCCGAGTTCCCGTGCTTTCCGCACGCCAACGGAGCAGCTTACCGGCCGCCGTCCTCGCAGGTCAAAACGCGCGAATGTGCAGTTTCATACGCGACGCGCCGGGTGAGGCGTATCAAGCCGCACACTCGGCTCTCAGTGGAGTTCGTGGACGCTGAGCGGCCCGAGTGCGGCGGATCGCGAGGTGTCTTTGAGGTCGACGCCGGAGCGGCCCAACGCGACCGCACCATCAACCAGGGCCGCCGCCACCCTCGCGGCCTCGGCGTACCCCAGCCCGTCGGGCGGGTGGATGTTGGAGATGCAGTTGCGGTCGGCGTCGGTCCGGCCGGGCACGGGCAGGTGGGTCAGATAGATGCCCAGGCTGTCGGCGACGCTCAGACCGGGGCGTTCGCCGATGATCACCAGCAGGGTCCGGACGCGCGCCTGCGCTCCGATGTGGTCACCTAATGCGACCCGGGCCTGCGTCGCGATCACCGGCGGCGCCAGGGTGTATCGGTCCTGCAGTTGCGCGACCAGTTCGGTCAGCAGCGCGGCCCCGTGATGGTTCAGCGCGGTGGGCGACAGCCCGTCGGCGAGCACGAAGCCGACATCGGCCGGCGTGTGGGGCACAGTCGTCGCGTCCCCCGGCAGCCGCCCCAGATCGGGCCGGCGCAGGTATTCCTCGCGTGAGGTGGCGCGGCTGGTGACCACCTTCGGCGCGCCGATTCCGACGCCGCGGACCTGGACCACCAGTTTCTCGACATCTAGTGGCACGTGCACCGCGTCGCGCGCGGCGGCATGGGCGGCGGCCAATTCGAGCACGTGGCGGGTCGGCAGCGCGTTGCCGGCGCGCCCCAAACCAATCCTGGCCTGTGTCGTCTTCCTCAGCTCATCCCAAAACTCTTGGACCGCTGGATCTTTCGTGGTCATAGCACCTCCGCCGACGCCAACGCGCGCAGCGGCGAGTGCGCCAGGTCGAACGGGGTCAGCCGGCCGGCCTGGTCGACCATGCCCACGCGCCGCAGCCACGCTTCGAATTCGGGAGCCGGCCGCAGCCCGAGGGTCCGGCGGGTAACGAGCACGTCGTGGAACGACAGGCTCTGGTAGCCGAGCATCACGTCGTCGGCGCCGGGCACCGTGATGACGAACGCCACCCCGGCCGCTGCGAGCAACATCAGCAGGGTGTCCATATCGTTCTGGTCGGCCTCGGCGTGGTTGGTGTAGCAGACGTCCACGCCCATCGGCAGCCCGAGCAGCTTGCCGCAGAAGTGGTCTTCCAAACCGGCGCGGATGATCTGCTTGCCGTCGTAGAGGTACTCCGGGCCGATGAAGCCGACCACCGTATTGACGAGCAAGGGCTGCAGGTCGCGCGCCACCGCGTAGGCACGGGTCTCCAGCGTTTGCTGGTCCACCGGCCTGCCGCCGGTGCCCAGATGGGTATGGGAACTCAACGCCGACCCCTGCCCGGTCTCCAGGTACATGACGTTGTCGCCCACAGTGCCTCGGCGCAGGCTTCGCGCAGCATCACGGCCCTCCCGCAGCACTGCGAGGTCCACCCCAAAGGCCCTGTTGGCGCCCTCGGTCCCGGCGATCGACTGGAACACCAGATCGACGGGTGCGCCGGCCTCGATCAGCCCGATCGTCGTGGTGATGTGCGAAAGCACGCAGGACTGCGCGGGAATGTCGTAGCGAGACCGGATCGCGTCGAGCAGATGCAGCAGGTCCGAAGTGGCGTGCGGCGAGTCGGTGGCCGGATTGATGCCGATGACCGCGTCGCCGCAGCCCAGCAGCAGGCCATCGAGAACCGCGGCGGCGATACCGCGTGGATCGTCGGTCGGATGGTTGGGCTGCAGCCGGGTGGCCAAGGTGCCGCGGCTGCCGATCGTGGTGCGGAAGGCCGCGCTGACTTCTGTCGCCGCAGCGACCGCGATCAGGTCCTGATTCCGCATGATCTTGCTGACGGCCGCGACCATCTCGGGGGTCAGGCCCGGCGAGACGGCGGCGATGTGGGTGGCGGCATCGGCATCAGATGCGGTCTCCAGCAACCAATCACGCAATCCTCCGACGGTCAGGTGCGATATCGCGGAGAAGGCCTCGCGGTCATGGCTGTCGACGATCAGCCTTGTGACTTCGTCGGTCTCGTAGGGGACGACCGCTTCATTCAAGAAGGTATCGAGCGGCAGGTCGGCGAGAACCCATGCGGCGGCGGCACGTTCGGCGTCATGCTCGGCCGCACATCCGGCAAGCTGGTCACCCGAGCGCAGCGGGGTGGCCTTGGCCATGACCTCGACGAGTCCGTCGAAGGTATAGGTCACTCCCGAAACCTGTTGCCGGTAAATCACTTCAGTTCGCTCTCCGCCTCCGCGAGCATCGCGAACTCCTCGTCGGGCGAGTTGGCCACCAGCTTGTGGCGGCTGTAGAGCGCGAAGTAGACCATGAAGCCGGCGAACACCAGCAGGCAGAAGAACGCGGCGACGACGTCCACCAGGAACGTCGCGATGACCGCCAAAACCGCGATGACAAGGGCGAATCCGGTGGTCAGTGTGCCGCCGGGGGTGCGGTAGGGCCGACGCATGTTCGGCTCGCGCCGCCGCAGCACGATGTGGCTGACCATCATCAGCACGTAGCTCAGCGCGGCCCCGAACACCGCCATGTTCAGCAGCAGAGCGCCCTTCCCGGTCAGCGACAGTACGAAACCGATGACACCGGGAACAATCAGCGCCAGCATGGGCGCCTTGCGTGAGTTCGTCACCGACAGCACCGTCGGCAGGTAGCCCGCCCGGGACAGCGCGAACAACTGCCGCGAGTAGGCGTAGATGATCGAGAAGAAGCTCGCGATCAGGCCCGCCAGCCCGATGTAGTTCACCACCTTGGCGGCGGTGCCGTCGCCGAGCGCCTCCACCAGAGGGTTGCCCGACGCCGACATCTGTTCGGCGCCACCGGAACCGGTGGCCAGCACCAGCACCGTGGCGCAGGTGATCAGCAGCACGCTGATCGCCGCGATGATGCCGCGCGGGACGTTGCGCTCGGGGTTGGCGGTCTCCTCGGCCGCCAGTGGCACGCCCTCCACCGCGAGGAAAAACCAGATCGCGAACGGTATGGCGGCCCAGATGCCGAGGTAGCCGTGCGGCAGGAAGCTGGAGGCTCCGGCCGCATCCGTGGGCGCGATGTTGGTCAGGTTGGCCAGGTCGAAATGGCCGAGGGCGGCGATGGCGAACACCACCAAACCCACCAGAGCGACCGCGGTGATGACGAACATCACCTTGAGCGCTTCACCGACGCCGGCCAGGTGAATGCCGATGAACACGGCGAACGCCACCAAATAGATCCACCAACCGTCCGTAATGCCGAACAGGCCAAGCGATTCCACATAGGCGCCGATGAACGTCGCAATCGCGGCGGGTGCGATCGAGTACTCGATCAGGATGGCGGTGCCGGTCGCGAATCCGCCCCACGGCCCGAGTGCACGCCGGGCGAAGGTGTACCCGCCACCGGCCGCCGGCAGCGCCGACGACAGCTCAGCCATGCCCAGCACGAGCGCCAGATACATGCCGGCGATCACCACTGCGGCGATGGCCAACCCGCCGAACCCGCCCTCGGCGAGGCCGAAGTTCCAGCCCGAGTAGTCGCCGGAAATGACGTAGCCGATGCCGAGGCCGGCCAGCAGCAACCATCCGGCCGTGCCGGATCTGAGCTGCCGCTTCTTCAGGTAGTCGGCGCTCTCGAAATGTTCCTCGACGCCGCCGGGGGCGGCGGGCACATGTCGTCGGCTAGTTGTCATCTCACACTCCTTGGATGGGTGACAGCCGACCTTTTTGCGGCGAATCACCAGGTATTCACGATTCGAGCGTCGCTCTAGAGCGATGACCAAAGGTCTGACAACCAACCTTTAAGTAGGAGAAGTATCGCCCGGGGTCGCGCGCTTGTCCATATTTCGGCGAGCGGAGTTGCGATTTCGGCGCGCGGAGTTGCGCTGAGCGGGCTGTTGCGAAATGTGGGGCTTGA
>NZ_PIZU01000071.1 GCF_002838065.1 Mycobacterium hubeiense
CGCCGACATCGTCATCGAGAGCGACGCGCAACAGTCATGGCGACGTAGGCGGTGCGCCGGTTGGCCAGCCGTGAGGCCACGCCAAGTAGTGCGTGGGTGGTGTCGGCGGTGGCTCCTTGGGCTACGTGCACGGTGAGCACGTAGCCCAGGTGCACGTGCTTGCGCAGGTACTCACCGCTGAACACGGCGATGGCATCGTCGCCGATGCGGCGGGCCGCGAGCCGGTTGTTGTCGGGGTCGACCTCGTCGAGGACTTCCCAGCGGTTGCCGTTGCGGACCGGGGCGGGATCGGGTTGGCCGGCGCGGGCCGGGCGGATAGCGATGGTGGGGTCGCTGTCGCGGGTGACGATGAGGTCGCCGGCGGCGATGCGGTGCTGGCGCGCGGCGGCGACAGTGGGGGCATCCGGGTCGATGCGGTCGCGGTGGATGCGTTCGTTGAGTGGGTCGGCGACTTCCCAGCGATCGGCGATCAGCAGGGCGTCGCGGCCGGCGTCGAGATCGGCGCGCCAAGCGGCCAGGGCGTCATCGGCCATGGTGACTTCGTCACCGACGTTGAGTCGGCCGCTGCGGCGATACCAGCCCACGGCGCGGCGCACCGCGGCGGCGCCGCCGTGCCGTACCGCCAGGGAGGCGGATCGTTCGTCGGGGTCGCGCATCCGCCACACCTCGGACAGGTGTTGTGCCCAGGGCAGGTCGGTGCAGAGTTGTTCGAAAGTGCCGGCGCGTGCTTTGACCGGTTCGAGCTGGCGGGCATCACCGACCGGAACAATTTTGACCCCGGCCTCGGTGGTCGCGGTCAACAACTCGCGCAGCTGCTGGGTGCCGACCATGCCCGCCTCGTCAACGACCACGAGGGTGGGTGCGGCAGTCAGCTGTAGGGTGCCGCGGCGGTGGCGCTCCAGTGCCGCCGCGATCGTCATGCCCGCGCCGCCGGCGTCCTCACTCATCGCCTGATCGACGGCGCGGTGGGTAGGCGCGAGCACCAGCACATCGCCGCCGGTGCGGCGCATCGCCGCCCGCAGCGCTTTGAGGCTGTGCGTCTTGCCCGCGCCGGCGGGCGCGGACAGCGGCTGGATCAACCACGGCGAGGTGGCGATGTTGGTGATGGCCGCACGCTGATCCGGCGACAGCGCGGCGGTGTCATCACGGCGGATGGGGATCACCGCGCGCTGCGATCGGGCCGGGGTCAAATCGATGATGGCGCGTTCCTCGGCGAGCAGCTCGGCGGCGGTGTAGCGCACCGATCCCTCCCGCTGATGCGGCGCACGCTCGGCGGTCACCGCAATCAAAACCTCGTCGGCCAGCGTCTCCACCAGCTCGCGCGGCGACACGCCAGCCGTGGCGGCGGCGCCCACTGGCAGCCGGGCTGCGATGGCCTCGATGAGATCGGCGCGGGTGAACGTCGCCGCCGTATGGATGCCCGCGACCGCCTGGCGCGCCACCTCCCGCACATCCACCCCGGCCGCGGCCCGACGCATCTCGCGGGCCTGCCGCTGCGCCTCGGCATCGCTGCCGAAGCCGCGCGGATCGGCCGCCCAGCCGGCCCGCCACTGCGCCCGCGACAGACTCTCGGGCTTACGCGGGCGGCTCGCTTTCTGCGCCACGCCAAGCTGCGCCGCGGTCGGCTCCGCGTCGGCCAGCACAAGGTTGCCGCGCGCCCAGTCCTCGAGCTGGCTGGAACGCTGCGAGAACGCTTTGATGGTGGCGCGGTCAACGCCCGCCACTTCCGCCATGCCGGTGTCGGGATCGATCGGACCCCATTCCAGGGCAATCGAGTTGATCAAGTGCGACCGCAACGACGCTTGATAGATCATCCCGGCGGCGCGCGCTTCGTGGAACAGCGACGTGCCATCCAGCGACACCAGCCGGCCATCGGCGCGGGCTTGCCGGTTGGGCACGATCACGTGCGTATGCAGGTGTGGATCACCCGCGCGTGAGGTCTCGTGCTGAAACGCCGCGGCCACGATCCCCGGCAGCCGCACAAGATCCTTGCGGCCAGTGTGCGGATTGTGCGTGCGCGTGTAACCGGCATGCGCGGCGAGATACTTCATCGCCTCGCCGATGGCGTAGGCGTGCGCATCAGCGACCGCCTTGTCGGTCACATCGTCACCGAGCGCACGCAACAACGACATCGATTTCGGCGCGCAAAACGTCAAATCGAACCCGTGCACCGACCCCTCACGGAAGGCCCGGCCAACCTCACCGCAGGGCGCCACCCCGTCGTCGAGCCACCGGGTTACCACGTCCAGATCGGCGTCGCCGCCGAGCGCCTCGACACGCGTCAACCCGACCAGTTCGGCGGCGCGCTGCGCGTCCTCACCGACCACCAACCATGTCGGCAACCGGGTCTCCGACTCGCTGTAGTACTCGCCGAGGCCGCCGTTTCGAGCACGATCATCACGCGCCGCAGCCGTCGCCTCACGGGCGGTGTCGACGTAATACGACACCGACCAGCGGCCCAGCTTCGCGATCGTCAGCACCCGCGCCCAACACCTCCCAACCCGGCCACCCACGGGCCAGGGAGCTCGCCGCCAGGCGCGCTCCCGCCTATGATCGCACAACTTGTGCAAATGTGCCATGGTGTTGAGGCGCTGGGACAAGGTGAGCACTGTGGGGCCTGAACGGGTGTGGGGCGGTGGGGGTATCGAAGGGAAATGGGCTGGCTGTGGGTGAGCAGAGGAGAAGGTGGGGTTGACAACAACGAGGTATCGGGCGGGGCGAAGAGACAGGAGAAGGAATCAAGTAGCGCTGCGGAGTGGTGAAGAAGAAACACACGCGGGCGCGCCCGGTGTCACCGCCCGAAACTTAGGCACACTAGTTAGGTTGGCTTGAAAAGTGCGGGAGCAGTTAGCGCGCCGTTTCGGAACCGCTGGGCGCGTCGTCGTCGACGAGGCGATCGAGGTGACGGAAGAAGGCCTCGGCGTCGGCGTGCTCGGTGCACTCCTCGCGCCGCCAGCGCCGCACCGCAGCTGACCGAGTAATAGCCTGCTCGGGTTCGTTGGGAAGGGGCGGCGCCATGGGCTCGACGATAGACCGTCGCGCGTGTGCGTCTGAACGCGCGCACGGAGTGCGCGCAGGGCGGGTGCGTTGTGTGCGTTCGGTGAGCACCTGGCGGATGTGTTCGCGGGCGGCGGCGATGCGTGCCTGCGCTGCGTCGGTGAGCGTCGCCCTGGCCGGCGTCTGGTCGATGCGGGTGGCGGCGTAGCCGCCACCTTTCGGCGGTGCTGGTGGTGTGGTCCAGGTGAGCCGGCGTAGACGGCTGGACAGAAATGCGCCGGGACTGGTGATCTCGTCGGGCCAGTTCCAACCGCGGGTTCGCATGTCGGCGTCCAAGGCATCGGTGATTGCGCGTGCCGACCACAGCGCCGGGACGATGCCCGCGGCGGTAAGCGCGTCGCAGATAGCGCCGATGTGGCCGCGGCCCAGACCGTGGGTACACGCGACCAGTTCGGCGGCGAGCCGCTGGGCGGCAAGTGGTCGCGGCGTGGTGCGCCAGTGCCGCGCTGGATTGGGTTTTTGTTGGGGACTATTGGCGGCGTGTGCGCGTGCGCGCACGCTTGGTGAGTTGCTCCCTACGGGAGACAAAAGACCATCACCGCCTGACGGCGGTAGGTGGAAATCGGGCACAGGCTGATCGTCGGCCGGCCGGGGGTCCCGGCGCGACACCAGGTGGTACACCGAGGGGCGCCGGCCCACGCTGGGGGTGGTTGGCGAGCCGTGGCCGCGCTGTGCCTCCACGGCCCAGCGCGACACTCGCAGCACCCGCCACGCCGCGGTCACCGTGCGCACGTCACAGCCCACTGTGTCGGCGATGGTGGCGCGAGTGACCGCCACGTGGCGGCCGGTGGCGTGATCGGCGTGCTCGGCCATCACCGCCGCGATCGCCAACAACGTGGCCGCGGTCATCGACACCCGCTGCTCCGCGCACAGCTGGGCCAGCGCCGGTGACTGCGCCCACCGCCGCAGACCGTCCAACCATGACGCGCGACTCGTCCACATGGGCGCGCGATGTCCGACCGCGCTCGCGCCCGCGCGCAGCACCCAGTCCCGCCGACCCTGCGCCGTCTGGGCGCGCTCGACGTGCGGGCTGTGCGCGGCATGGACCGCCCCGCCGAGCGGCGTCGGTGAAGAACACGCCCGATGAGTCGGTCGGGCGGTGAGAAGATCACGATTCGCGCACTTGCTGCGCGGCGTATCTGGTACTGCGGGCAGGCGTGCGCTACCGTGAGACGAGTCCAGCAAGACACGTCCCTTTCAGGGGCAACGGGTGCGGACCCGGACCTGAGTTGGCGCTCAGGTCAGTACCTCAGACAAGGCCCCTACGGGGGCCTTCGTCATGTCAGCGGGCGAATCCGCACACCAGCTATTGAGATGTCACATCTGCCAAGGCCCAGCCGTCGAGCACGGAACAAACGAACTTGGTGGCCAGGCCCTGGCGGGGTCTCACATCGCCAGCGGCAAAACCTCCTCTACGCGATTGAGTGTGCGGGCGTACTGGGGTAGCCCGACATGGACCGCGAGGACGTCAGCGATGTGCGGGGAAACTTTGTGCTCGGGTGCTTCTGCCGTGAGCCGTTCAGATACCTCGCGGTGCGGGCGGACCATGATCCGGCCGTATTTATCACCCCGAAGCGCCTCGATCTGTCGGGTGGAGTTGATCGACGGCTGGTTTAGTTCTCGGACATGCTGGGGCAGCCCGACATACAAAGCGAGTACGTCTGCGACGTATTGCATAACCGAGGAGGCGCTGGCCTCTGAGGCCATTTCGACGATGCGTTGAGTGACCGCGGGATGGGTTTTGACCATGTGCGCTGCGCGGTCACCTTTGCTTGGACGAGCCATATTGCCCACTCTGTCAGTCGAGGGGTTTTGGAAACGCGCGACACGCCGATGCGGACAGATCATGGCCAATCCCGAGCGGCTACGGCCAGGTCCGGGTTGTTCACCCTTGTATGACTGACGCGAAAACAAATCGATCAATAGCAGTCATCACGTGAACGCTTCATTTGAACTTTGTTGTCTGACTTGGGCGTTGGGGGTGTTCGGCGCGTGCTTTTGTCAGTGCGCGCCAATACGCTGGCCCAAAAAGCCAGCGACCTCAGCGAGGGGGAAGACGTGCAGCATCCGCCAGCCGATCTCGGCGGCCCACCGCCCTCGGCCCCGAACCGTCTGGGGCGAGGCGGACTCATCGCCATCGTCGCTGCCACAGCTCTGATCTCCGCCGGGCTGGGAACCGCTATCGGAGCCATGGCCATCAAGTCCTCATCGCCCGATGCCGCCGCGCAGGCTGTTCAGCCCGCAAATGATGCAGGTGCATCAGCCAGCGGCGACACCCACGCCCAGGACGTCGGGCTGTGCACGCGCTACGCCACCATCAACAGCGCGATGCCGAGAAAGGACAAGAACGCGGCCGAACTGCTGCCCGGTGTGGGCGCGTTAGAGACGGCTCTGCATGAGTTCCCCAGCGCGAGTCCCCAGATTCGAGAAGCGGTGGCAGAACTGGTGTCGGTCTACTACGCACGGATGGCCGCGTACGCACCCGTCCGCACGCGTGGGCTGGCTGAACCGCGACCGCACAGCGCAGCAGAGGAGAACGCAGCGAGTGACCGTGTGTGGAAGATTTGTGGTCTCGGCTGAGTCTGTCGTGCATTGTGCGCACAGCCCGAACACCCAACGGAGGCAATAGAAATGCCCGCAGCATCGGGACAGTCAGCCAACAACATCCAGGTCGAGGCGCAGGCGCTCATCGCCGACGGTGCCACCCCCGTGGCCGAGGCAGGGGCGGGCGGGGTAGGTGTCAGCGGTGGCGGCGCTGGTGATATTCAGCGTCCGCCGGGTGCGGCCGCCGCGATGGCGATCGGTGAGTTCTGGCCGAGCATCTCCGAGAACGACCTTCAGCGTGTGGTCGATGAGCACCGGGCCGCTGAGCAGCGGTTGTCCGACTACGGCGACACGCTCAAACGCAAACGGTCCGAGAGTCCAAACCTCTTGCAGGGGCAGGCCGGCGATGCGCGGGTCGAACGGCTCACCGAGATGATGAATCATGCCTACGCCGTGGCGGATCATCTCGGTTCGAAAGCCGTTACCGGGGAGTCCTACAAGAGCACGGTGGTCGGGCTGAAAACAGACCTAACGCGCATCGGGGATGCCGCTCAAAAGGCTTGGGAGGCAGCACAAACGGCCAAGACACCGTTCTCTGTTGCCCCATACAAAACAGAAGCGGCAACAGCACAGTCCGTCGCACTGGGAGACATCGCCGCGCCCCCGCCACCGACCCCTATGCCGGGCGAGGACAGCCCGCGGGACAGAACACAGGCAGGGCCAACAACCACCGAAAACGAATCTGCCGTGGACGAGCCGCGAGAGAAAGCCGACCGCGACTTGGGGTCGGCGGCGGACACGGTAAGCGACGCCAAGGGGGCCGGGGATGAACACCTCCAGGGTGACCAAGCGAGAGTCGCTGACGAAGTGGTCGAGGTGGATCACACAGCCACCGGCAACGAGTTTGCGGACGCACCAGCGCCAGTAGCTGGCGAGGTCGAGCGACCCGTGACGCCCCTGGCCAGTCCCGTCACGTCGCCTACAGCTATACCCCAGATGGGCAATGCGGGCAGCGGGGTGGGCTCGGGCATGGGCGGCGTGGGCTCGGTACGGCCGCCGCAAATGCCGACCGGTTTGAATCCGTTGAGCGGGAGTTCGTTGAAGGATGCGGCGACGGCTCCGGCGTCGTCGATGTCGGAGGCGCTGTCGAGTAATCCGAATTTGTCGAGTGCGGCGAGTAGTTTCCAGTCGGGTTTGGCGTCGGGTATGGGCGCTTCGGGCGCGGTGTCTCCGACACCATCGTTGGAGAAGTTCGCCGGCCCGCATCCTTCTTCGGCGGCGGCGTCGCCCGGTGGTGGGCAGGTTCCGGTGGTTCCTGCTCAGGGAGGGGGCGCGCCGACCCCGGCACCGGCCGCGCCGGGTGCACCGGCCCCGGCCGGCGGCGGCGGTATGGCACCGGTTCCTCCTGGCGGCGGTGGTGGGGGTGGTCTGATGCCGTATGTGCCGCCCGGTGGCGGTGGTGGTGCTCCGGCACCGAGTGCGGCGACGTTGCCGACCTCGGCTCAGCCGCCAGGCACGTCAGCGCCGCCGCAGCAGAGCGCTGGTGGGCCGCCGGTTGTGGCGTCGAGTTCTGGGTCTGGTGCGGCGGCTGGTGCTGTGGCGGCGGGCGAGCCGCTGCCGAGTGCGGAGCTGGTGTTGGCGCGGCGGATTCTCGATGGGCTGGTGCGCGGTACCGAAGGGCGGAAGGAGTTGCGGAACGGCGGCGGGGTGGAGGGGGCGGTGTCGGTGCTGGCGTGGCCGACCGGTCAGGTGGTGGCGATCGCCGCGACGGTTGGCGGCGGTGCCTATGTGCCGCCCGGTGGCGGTGGCGGTGCTGGCGTTGCCGACCGGTCAGGTGGTGGCGATCGCCTCGACGGTTGGCGACGGTGCCTATGTGCCGCCCGGTGTGGTGATCCCGGCCTCGGCGACGTTGGCGGTCTATGACCACGCACTGCCGATCGACTGGGCGCACCGGTTCGTCGGGGTCCGTGCTGCGGCGAAGCTGCTGGCGGCGCACGCCGAGGAGCTGGCGCGGGTGACCGATGTTCGGCCGCGCGCGCTGGTGAGCTCGGAGCTGGGGGTGCAACAGCCACGGGAGTGGGTGGGCGAGTTTGAGGCGGTGCGTGACGCCGATATCCGCCGATCGCCGGGTGAGGCGCCAACGGCTGGTGGTGGCTACCGGCATCGCTTGGAGGCGGTGGCACCGGATATCTGGGCCAAGACGCAGCTGGTGCTGGGTGAGGCGATGTGGCGGCGGGTGGCCGAGGCGGTCGCGCAGACGGTGCTGGACGAGGCCAAGGCTGTGGAGGCGGATCGACCGCCGATGACCCCGCCGCTGGTGGACCCCTACGACCGGCGTGAGGTGGTGGAGCGGCTGGGCGCGGGCCAGCCTGTCGACTGGGATGCCCACCATAAGCACGTCGCGGAGCGCGGCGTGCTGCACCCGGATGGGGTGCTGGACGCCGACGAGTCTGATGTGTCCGAGGCCCAGCGCGGGTTCTACCGGCACTTTTACCGGTCAGCGCTGATCGTTGAAATGTTGGGATGCTGGCGGGACCAGCCGGTGTCGTTGCCCGATGTCGCCTACTGCGGCTGGGCCGCCGGGGTCGGGCATGCCGTCGACGGAGCGTTAAACCAGGCCCTCGCGGTGCTCGAACCGGGGCAGCGCCGATGAGCAGCCTGAAGGAGTGGGCCTGGCACAAAACCGGGCGGGCGGTGTTGTGGGCGCGGCTGGAAGCTGCCCGTGACGGCGAACTCGAAGAGGCCTGGCGGGTGATGTGGGCGGACCGGACCGCTGCGGCGCTGCGGGTAGCCCGCGCAGGCGACCCGGACTGGTGGCGGGGCGATGCGGCGCGCCATATCCGGGCGGTGTCGCCGGGGCAGGGTTGGCCCCGGGTGGGTCCGGTGATACCTCGCCCGGCTCCAATACCAGTGGAGATACCTCGCCTGGGTCCGGGGCTGCCCGGCTTTGACGGAATCGCTGTGCGGCGAACGGCGGCCGCGACTGCGGCTACCGCCGAGCGGGTGGGGCCGAGCCAGGAGGCAGGCGAAAAGGTGCTGTTGGCACTGCGTGACCTGGCCGACAACGACGCCGCGGCCTGGTGCGCGTGGGAACCAGCCCGCGCGGGGGAGGGGAGGGCAGGCCAGGGGCTGCGGGCGTGGTGGTGTGCGGCGCTGGAGGCGGTCGGCGTCGAGGAGGCCGAAGAGCTTGTGCAGAGCAGAGAGCGGGCAGAGCGGATGCTCCAGCAGCGTGAGGGCCACGGCGATATCGCCGTGCTCCAGGGGATGAAGGTGTGGACCCGCCAGGCGGACGGTGTCCGCGAGTTGGCGCAGCAGCGCCGCGACCTGATCACCGAAAGCGCCACCGCGGCGGCCACAACATTGCACCGGGCGACATTGCAGCGGGCGACACCTGGGGTCGGGCCGGTGCTCAGCGATTGGGTGGCGGAGGCGACCGCCCGCGCCCGCCAATGGCGAGACAGAGACGCGGCGGATGTGCATCTGGCGGAGCTGACTGACCCGGCCTACCGCGAAAGGCTGGAGCGGATACCGGAGTACTGGAGTTGAACACGCCCAGGCGTTCGCCCACCCAGGGCGAGGCGGTGTCCGTCGCTGTGGCGGCGAGCGGGCTGGCCGGCCACGAGGTTTCGCCGGGCGCGCGTGATCTCCTCGATCGAATCGAGGGCGACGTGCTGACCTACGACGAGGGCGTTGCCGAGGTCATCGCGGAGTTCGGGCAACCCGCCCGGTGCCCCCGGCGCAGTGTGGGTATCAGGGCAGCGCAGGGTGGGCTATCATAGGTGGTGCCTGTTGCGTTGAGCTTCAGGAAGTGAGCCCGAGACCCGGCCGGACGGCCGTGGCGCTCGGGCTTCGCGATTTTTGGGGCCTGGTCACACGTCGCGGGTGACCGTGACGGCGGGGTTGATGAGCTTGCGCCAGTGCCCGCCTTTGGCCCAGCACCAGGCGATGGCGTCGGGGATGGCCAGCAGCGCGGCAGCGTGGGGGCGTTTGTGCTCGTAGTGCAGGGGGTCGCGGCAGCCGGCGGCGCGGGTGTATTCGATGAGTTTCTGGTTGTCGAACTTCACCAGGGTTTCGTCCTCGTCGAGCACGATGTGTGCGTCGCGGGCGTTGGCGTGGTCTTCGATGAGGGCGCGTAGGCACGCTGAGCGGCGTTGGCGTTCGTTGCGGTGGTGGGCGCCAGCGCGGTAGATGGTGGCTTGTACGCCGGCGTCGACAAGGGCCTGGGCGATGGTGCGTTTGCGGCCGTCTTTTTCGTCCTTCATGTGCAGGTAGCGTTGTCCGGGAAGGAGCAGGCCTCGTATCAGCTGACGCAGTGCGGCCAGCTCCGTCGTGACGTGGACGCTGGCCACGAGCAGATAGTCGCGTTGCTTGGTTTCGTCGACGTAGATGTGGCGAGCGGTCACGACATGCTCCGGTCGTCCGGGAGCGGCCTCGCGCGGCTGATTTGTGTGACGGCGGTGGGCCGGTCGTGGAGCGGCGGTTGTACCTTCACACCGATTCTCGGCGCGACCCTGGCCGGTTGGCAGGTTCCGCTGGATGACCGGCGTCCACGCGAGCGATTGAACGTGTCGATGCACATGCCCGGAGACGTTAACGAGCGTGCATGCAGACGCCGGTGATCAAGCGGGCATTTTCGGGGATGAGCAGGGATTTTATGGCTCGAAGTGGGAGCGGAAGCCTTCGAGCCAATCCGCGCGGGCGAAGCTGTTGAGATCGACCGGAACCCATACCTCGGCGTCGTCGGGACCGTCTGCGTCGCCGCTGGCCACCCGCTCCTGAGCTTCGAGATAGCCAGCCACGTGCATGTCCTCCGGCTGTGAAAAGACGGCTTGCATCTCGGCGAGGTTGGTCGTGAAGTCCTGGTAGGCGGCGCGGCGTTCGTCGTCGGTGGCGTAATCGTCGCCGTATCTGTCTAGCCATGCTGCCCAGTGCTCAACGGAACCCGGCTGCGGCGGCGGGGCGGCCGGCGGCGTGTTCGCGTTCATGATTTCCACGGTATGACTCCCTGCTGACATCTGCTGAGCTCCTTCGCTTGGATGTCCTTCCTCGTAGTGGCCGCTGTTGGTGCGTGGTGGTGGGGGCTGTCAAGGCTCGACCGTGGTCGACCGCGCAGCGGCGGCACGGCCTTGACAGCCCCCACCACCACGTTCACCACAATTGGCGGCGAGGAAGGAGGGCACGTGCGGCTCTCAAGGCATGCGGTCGTTGTGGTCTGGCCTGGGGATTCCGGCGTCGTCGAGGTAGCTGTTGATGGCGTCGTCGACAGTGTCGGTGATGACGTACCCGCGGGCCTTGATCCATTCGAGCCGGGCGAGAGTTCCCGCGTGTAGCTGTGTGGCGAACGGGCTTTTCACCTTCCGTTGACGGGCTTTGAGTCGCGGCGCTTCGGCCGGCTGGGTCGGGGTCTCGCCGGGTGGGGTGACCACGGGGGCTGGCGGAGTTTCGCTGCTTGGTAGTTCGTGCTCGGTTGATGTTTCGGGCGCGTCGGGGGTTTCGTCGGCTGTGACCCGTGCGGCTTGTGCTCGTCGCTCTGCACGCGACAGCGGCCTTGTGGAGCCGACCTGCAATCCGGTGGGTTTCGCTGCGGCGTTCATGCGGCTTGCCGCCTTGCGGCGATGCGCTGCGCGACTTCGCGGTAGGCCACTGCTGCGGTGCAGGTTGGGGCGTGCACGTTGACCGGTACACGTTTGCCTTTGGCCTCCACCACCCGGACCGTGTGTGGAATCTCGCCCAGGTAGGCCCCGCCGTCAGCCCATTCCCCCCAGTCGGCGCGTAGCTGCCTGCGCACGTCCTTGCTGGCTTTCGGATTGCCGTCGAAATCGGCCAGCAGTACGTACCGGATTTCCACGTCAGGGTTCAGGGTCTCCTGAACATCGAGGATTGAGTTGCCCAGTTCCACCAGGCCGTCGACTTCGTCGGGGCCGGCTTTGAGGACGGCCAAAACGTAGTCGGCGGCCGCCAGCGCTGCGGTGGTCAACTCCCCCAGTGCCGGCGGGCAGTCCAGCAGCACGAAGTCGTAGCCCTCGATGTCGTCGAGTTGACGTGCTAACCGCAATTGGCCCCCGGACCCGAGTCCTGTTCGCTCGAGCTCTTTGAGCGCGAGATGGCCGGGGGCGACGTCGATACCGAATTGGCTCGCCACGATGACCTTGGCTAGCGGGACGCGCATCGTCCTGTCCGGGTGCAGGACCTCGTACATCGACGCGTCCTCGGCGTCGAGCTCGATTCCCAGCCCCTTGGTGCTGTGCGCTTGCTGATCCATGTCAATCACGAGAACGCGGTGACCCATCGCGGCGAGGTTGGCGCCGAGGTTGATGGTGGTGGTGGTCTTGCCGACACCGCCCTTTTGCAGCGCCACGGCCAGAATTTCGCACTGCTTATCTGCGGAAACAGTCATGACAGGAAGCATACTAACTTACATACAAACATGTCTACATGCAGACTTACATGTAAGAAAACATGTGATGCTGATAGGGCTATGTCAGTGCTTGGGCTGATACTTGCCCCTGAATGGTGGGGGCCGGGCCGGGTTGGGGATATACGGATGTGCCAGTACGACTCGCGATGCCGCGTAGGACGGCATCGCCCCGGCACGGTATGCCCATATGCCACCAGAGGGAGCTACGGCTGGAGCGCGGCGCCGCCAACACCCCGCGTGGCTCCGAGCGCTCCGAGTGACGCTGGCCGCGCGGGCAGCGCGGGGCGAACTGTCGATTGGGCTCCGCACGTGGGGGCTGGTGGCAGCGGTATCGACCTACTGGCGTGGATGCTTGTCCTGCATTGGTGGGATGGAACGACGCTCACCGCGTGGGGGATTGCGCTAGGGACGCTTCTGCTGGCGGCACCATTCGTGATCGGCGGGGAGCTGTTGAGCAAGTGCCGGGCCTGGATCAACGATGGGAGCCGCCGCTGCGAGCAGCCCCGACATGGTTTCCTGCGACGGTGCGCTGATCACAGGTCCCAGGCCTTGACCCTGTACGACGTGGCGGGCGGGCTATCGATCCTGCTCGGCGTGCTGAACGTCCTAGTGCTGATGAACGTCGTGCTGGGTGGAGCCCCGTGACAGAGCCCGGCGCCCCGCAGCGGGTGTAGCACCAGGGACCACATCCTGTGTCGGCCGGGGAAGATCGTCAGTTGGTGTCTCAGCGCGGTAAACCGTAGCGAGCACGGATGTCTTCCTCGCTGAACGT
>NZ_PIZU01000072.1 GCF_002838065.1 Mycobacterium hubeiense
CACCCGCAAGCCTGATCCAGCTTCCAGGACACACCATGCGCGTCAGGCTACGACGGCTCGCCGACAAATCGGTCCAGCGCCGCGACCACCTGTGGAGAAAGTGGTTCGCCGTTGGCGTAGTTGGCCACGTTGTCGGTGGGGTCGTCGCGCAGCACGTGGTTGACGCCCTTGAGTTCGACGACGGTCAAGTCGGTGTGGGCCAGCGCGTCGATCAAAGGGCGTTCCGCGTCGCAGCGGGCCTGCCCGTCGGAGTCCGAACACGTCAACAGCACCGGCGTCCCGGCGGGCACCTTCGCCGCCAACGCCAGCGGGTCGATCGTGTCGGCTTCCCTCACCGCCTTCACGTTGCCCGGATTGAGCACGGCGCCCAGCCCCTCGGGCAGCTGGGCGGGTGCGGTGCCGTTGGCGCGGACCTGCTCGACGGCGGCCAGCCACGTCGCGAGCGTTTCGGGGTTGCCGCCGGCGCGGACGCGGTTGGTGATGATGTCCAGATACCGGCCCGGCAACGGCTGAAACAGCCCCAGCGAGTGGACTTTTGGATCGCCGGCCGCCGCGAGCGACATGGCGTGCATGGTGCCCTCGCCCAGCGCGTACACCGACAGCCGCGTCTTGTCGGTGCCGGGCTGCTCGGCCAGGAAGCGCAGCGCGGCGGCGGCCCCGGCGGTGTAGACGGCGCTGCCGACATCGGCCGGCCTTTGCGCGTAGGGGCCCAGTCCGGTCTTGCCGGTGCCGACCTTGTCGTAGCGCAGGCTGGCCACGTCTCGTTCGGAGAGCAGTTCGGCCAGCTGCCGCATATTGCCGACGGGCCCGGCGACGGCGTTGTCGCCGTTGCGGTCGGTCTGCCCGCTCTCAGAAATCAGCAGGGCGGCCGGGCCGGGTGTGTCGTCGTGGCGGTAGGTGCCGTGAATGGTCAGCCCGTCGGCGACGAAACTGACGTCCTGCTCGGTCCACTGCGGGCCCGATGAGCAACCGACCAGGACGAGAACCGAAACCGCCAGGGCAGCGAGCAGTTTCACAGATGAGTCTCGATCCACGAGGTGACGTCGTCGAGCACCAGCGCCCGCTCGGGCTCGTTGAACACCTCGTGGTACAGCTCGGGATACACCTTGAGGTTGACGTCTTCTGACGCGACGCATTCCACCAGCCGGTAGCTGCCCTCGACCGGGATCAGCTTGTCGTGTTCGCCATGCACCACCAGCAGCGGTTTGCTCAACGCGCCCGCGCGCTGGGGCATCGTCTCGCCGACCTTCAGCAGTGCCCGGGCCACGCCGGCGGGCACCTTGCCGTGCCACACCAGCGGATCGGCGTTGTAGGCGGCCACCACGTCCGGATCACGCGACACCGCGTTGGCGTCGAGCTGCTCGACGGGCAGCCCCGGAACGATCTTGCCGAGCAGCTTGGCGAGCGCCACCATCACGGGCGAGACGACGGATTGCGCCGCCACCGCCGGACCGGACAGCACCATCGCGGTGTAGTCGTCCGGGTGATCGACCCCGTAGGCGAACACGATGCCGCCGCCCATGCTGTGGCCGAGCACGATGCGCCGCAGGTCCGGATGCTCGTCGGCGGCGATGCCGACGAGGGTGTGGAAGTCGCCGGTGTATTCGGAGAGGTCCCGCAGATACACCCGCTTGCCACCGGAGCGGCCGTGGCCGCGGTGGTCCAGCGCGTAGGTGAGCAGGCCGGCTTCGCCGAACCGCTGCGCCACGTGGTCGTAGCGGCGGGCGTGCTCACCGAAGCCGTGCGAGAGTACCACCAGCCCGCGCGCCGGGGTGTCGGGGGTCCACACGTCGTAGACGATGCGGACGCCGCCGACGCCGTCGAAGCTTCGTTCCGTGCGGGTTGTGGCCACCTTGGGCAGAGTAGCGAGTGCTTGTCGGTGTGGCTGCGTAAGCTCGGCGAAGTGACCGTCCTCGCTCACACACTTGATGACGACAGCGCCGAGAACGCCTTCCTCGCCGATGCCCAGCGGTATCGCCGCGAGCTGCTGGCGCACTGCTACCGGATGACCGGGTCGCTGCACGACGCGGAGGATCTGGTGCAGGAAACCTATCTGCGGGCGTGGAAGTCCTACAAAGGCTTTCAGGGCAAATCGTCGGTGCGCACGTGGCTGTACCGGATCGCCACCAACACCTGTCTCACCTCACTGGAAGGCCGGCAGCGTCGGCCGTTGCCGTCGGGCCTGGGCACGCCGAAGTCGGATCCGACGGATGAGATCGTCGAACGCCACGAGGTGCCGTGGCTGGAGCCGCTGCCCGACCCACACGACGATCCCACGGATCCTTCTACGATCGTCGGCTCACGTGAATCCGTGCGGTTGGCGTTCGTGGCTGCGCTGCAGCACCTGTCGCCGCGGCAGCGGGCGGTGCTGGTGTTGCGGGACGTGCTGCAGTGGAAGGCCGCCGAGGTGGCCGAGGCGCTCGGCACGTCGACCGCCGCGGTGAACAGCCTGCTGCAGCGGGCGCGCGCCCAACTCGATGCCGTCGGGCCGAGTGAAGACGACGCCCTCGTCGCGCCCGAGTCTCCCGAGTCGCAGGATCTGCTGGACCGCTACATCAAGGCGTTCGAGGCGTACGACATCGACGAGCTGGTGAAGCTGTTCACCGAGGAGGCGGTGTGGGAGATGCCGCCGTATGACACCTGGTACCAGGGTCCCGAGGCCATCGGCATGCTGTCACGGGTCAAATGCCCCGCCGAGAAACCCGGCGACATGCGGTTGATCCCGACGACGGCCAACGGCCAGCCGGCGGCGGCGATGTACCTGCGCAATCCCGACACCGGCGTCCACGAGGCGTTCCAGTTACACGTGCTCGACGTGGCACCGGACGGCATCTCGCATGTGGTCGCGTTTCTCGACGCGTCGCTGTTCGAGAAGTTCGGCCTGCCGGCAACGCTGGAGACAACCAGCAGTTAGCGCGCCATCGCGTCGAACAACCGCGCGATGTCGGCCGGCGCCACCTGGACGTCGCAGGTTTGCCGCAAGGTCCGCAACGGCTGCGCGATGCGTTGCAGGTCCGCCCACTCCTGCGGATGGGCGATGAAGTAGTTCCGAATCGCACCCTCAGGGTCGGCAGACGCGCCGGCGTTGGTGATCGCCTCGTTCGCGGCGGGATGGCCGGCCAGATAACCGCCGGTCTGCGAGCCGACCGTGCCGATGGCGTTGGACAGCCCCGCCGCCGTGCACTGAGGCTGGGCACCTGCGGTCGGCACGGCGATGGTGGCCCCGGCAAGTACCGCCAGCGCAGCGCCACCGCAAATGCGTCGTAACGTGCTACCTGAATTGTGCATATTCCTCACCTCTAATTGCGGCCCTGACGCCCCCAATAACGCTACGCGCAGGTGGTGGCCTGTTTTGGCGACTTATGCGACGTCGTATACGACAATTGCGCCGCGGCTAAACATGCCCGCGGAAAAGAAGTTCCGAGCACACCTGCGGCCCGCCGCGACGCGCTCCGGCGGACAACTCGGTGAAGGGCTCATAACCGCAGCTAGACAGCTAAGTTGACACCTGTTTTGTAACTTGTTCTATTATCGCTGCTCATGAAGACCAAGGGTGCTCTGCTGTGGGAGCTCAACTCACCGTTCCGGGTCGATGAGATCGAACTCGGTGACCCCGTCGACGACGAAGTGCAGATCCGCGTGCATGCCGCGGGCATGTGCCATTCCGACTACCACCTGACCACCGGAGCCACCCCGATCGGTCTGCCGGCGCTCGGCGGTCACGAGGGCGCCGGCGTCATCACCAAGGTCGGCCGTAACGTCACCGGCCTGGAAGAGGGTGACCACGTCATCCTTGCGTTCATCCCGGCCTGCGGCGTCTGCCCGCCGTGCCTGAAGGGCTTCCGCTCGCTGTGCGACCGCGGCGCGGTGCTGCTGGGCGGCAAGGCCATCGCCGACGGCACCTCCCGCGTCAAGGCGGGCAGCCACGACGTCTCGCCGATGAACCTGCTCGGCACCTTCGCCCCATACATGACGGTGCACAAGGACTCGGTCGTCAAGATCGACAAGGACGTACCGTTCGAGACCGCGGCCATCATGGGCTGTGCAGTGCCGACGGGCTTCGGCTCGGCGACCAACGTCGCCGAGGTGGCACCCGGTGAAACGGTCATCATCATCGGCGTCGGCGGCATCGGCCTCTCGGCGCTCCAAGGCGCGGTCATCTCCGGCGCCAAGCACGTCATCGCCATCGACCCGGTGGAATTCAAGCGTGATCAGGCGATCAAGTTCGGCGCCACCCACGTCTACCCGTCGATGGCCGAGGCCATCGCGCCGGTCATCGACGTCACCCACGGCCTGATGGCCGACAAGACGATCATCGCGGTGGGCGAGATGCGCGGCGAGTACATCGAAGAGGCGATGACGCTGACCGCCAAGACCGGCACCTGCGTGGTGACGGGCATGGGCTCGATGATGGATGTCGACGTCAAGCTCAATCTGTTCCTGTTCACGATGCTGCAGAAGACGTTGAAGGGCAACATCTTCGGCGGCGGCAGTTCACACATCGAGACCCCGCGGCTGGTCGGGCTGTACAAGTCCGGGCTGCTCAAGATCGACGAAATGGTGACCAACACCTACAAGCTCGAGGACATCAACCAGGGCTACGCGGACATGCTCGACGGTAAGAACATCCGCGGCGTGATCAAGTTCGACGAATCCGACTGGTAGCTATCCTGGGGCGTATGCCCTCGATCGTCGACATCCGGCGCGCCGCCGATCGCGGCGTCACCACGACGGACTGGCTGACCTCACGGCACTCGTTCTCGTTCGGCGATTACTACGACCCCGCCAACACCCACCACGGGTTGCTGCTGGTCAACAACGACGATGTCGTCGCACCCGCGTCTGGGTTTGACACCCATCCGCATCGCGACATGGAGATCGTCACGTGGGTGCTCGAAGGTGCACTGGCCCACCAAGATTCGATGGGCAACTCCGGTGTCGTCTACCCCGGGCTGGCGCAGCGAATGTCGGCGGGCGCCGGTGTGCTGCATTCGGAGAAGAACGACTCTGCCACGGAGCCAGTGCATTTCGTGCAGATGTGGGTGCAGCCCGATGAGTCCGGCATCGCTCCAAGCTACCAGCAGCGTGAGATCGAGCTGCGCGACGGCGAAATGGTCACCATTGCCGCGGGCACGGGTGACGCCGCCATCGCCATCCACAACAAGGACGCCGCCCTGCACGTCGCGCGCCTGCAACCCGGTGACGCCGTGACGCTGCCCGAGGCGCGCTACCTGCACGTGTTCGTCGCACGTGGCGAGGTGACGCTGGACGAGTCGCTGTACGAAGGTGACGCGGCGCGGTTCACCGATTCCGGCGGCCAAACCGTCACCGCTGATGAGCCGTCGGAGATTCTGATCTGGGAGATGCATGCGGGCCTGGGCGGCAGGTAGAGCCGCCGGTCTCGTCGTCAGCGCCGCCGTACTGGCGGCGTGTTCGACCAGCCCGGTCCCGGAGCAGGTGCCCACGACGTCACCCGCACCACAAGTCAAGGCCCCCAAGGGTTTTTCGGCTGTCACCGTCGAGGTGCCAGAGGAGTTGGCGCGCCCGCCGTTCGACGTGCCACGCCAGGCGGTCGTGCCGAACGGCTGGACGATGTCAGTGTGGGCTCGCATTCCCCGGGCCAGGTTGGCGGTATGGGCACCGGACGGCGCGCTGCTGGTGTCTGTGCCCGCGAACGGCGAAGTCGTGCGTCTGATGCCGAGTTCCGATGGCCCACCGCACAGGTCGCTGCTGCTTGAGGCGCTGACCCTGCCGCACGGCCTGGGCTTCGCCGGCTCCACGCTGTATGTCGCCGAGAGCGACGAGATCAACGTCTACACCTACAAAGACGGCAAGGCGACCGGGCGCAAGACCGTCGTCGACGATCTGCCCGACGCGAAAAGCCTGGATCTGCACGGCGCCTACACCCACCAACTCAAGAGCGTGGCGGTCGGCCACGACGGCGCCGTCTACTTCTCCATCGGTTCCACCGGCAACATCACGGCCGAGGACCGCGTCGCCAACCCGCCCCGCGCGACGATCATGCGCATTCCGCCCGGCGGTGGGCCCGCGCGACCCTTCGCCACCGGCGTCCGCAACGGCACGGGTCTTGCCGTCGCCCCCGACGGTGCAGTCTGGACGGCGGTCAACGGCCGCGACAACGTGCCCTATCCAGGGCCTGGACCGTCGTACGGCAAGGTCATCCAGGACTACGTCAACAACCATCCGCCCGAGCAGGTGGCCAAACTCACGCCAGGACGCGAATTAGGTTGGCCCTACTGCAATTCCGACGGCGGCCCAGCGAACCTTCCGTTCATCCGCGATGTCCAGACCAATCCCGACGGCCGCAAGCTCCACTGCGCGAGGCTGCCGCCGGTCGAGCAGAGCATGCCCGCGCATGCGGCGCCACTGGGCATGAGCTTCGCGCAGTTGCCGGAACCCTTCGGCCGCGGCGCCTTGATCGGCGTGCACGGGTCATGGAATCGCGAACCGCCGCAGCCACCCGAGGTGGCGTTCTTCCCTTGGCGCAACGGCAATCTGGGCAACCAGCAGACGCTTGTCGGCGGCTTTCAGGCCGACGACGGCTCACGCTGGGGCCGGCCGGTCGCCGCGGTGGCGGGACCGGACGGCGCCATCTACATCACCGACGACCACGGCAACGCGGTCTATCGGCTTGCCCCGCCGGGCGTCTAGCGGACGGTTGTACCGCGACGCCCCACGATCGCCACGTAGGCCCAAATCAGGACGGCCGCAACAACCACGCCGACGATGAAGGGAATCACTGCCCAGCCGCCGCCTTCATTCGAATATTCGAACAGGTTGTAGCAGATCCACGAGCCAAGAAATGACCCGACGATGCCGAGCAGGATCGTCATGATGACACCGATGTTCTGCTTGCCCGGCATGACCAGCCGCGCCAATGCGCCGATGATGGCACCGACGACGATTGCGCTGATAATCGTTCCGATCATTTCTGCTCCTTACTAGGACTGTCGACAGCGGTCGAACCGCTAATACCCACTGTCCTCTTAATTCACGCACTCAGCTTATGGCTGCAATACCCCTGTTGCCGGTTTGTGATACGGATGTGACGAAAGTTGACACTGTTATTGGTGTGGTTAGAGTTGTCGTGTGTCGTTCCCCGCAAACTTCCGGCGTTGCGTCGCGCGGGCCGCGGCGCTGACGCTGTGCGCGGCCGTGGCTTTCACGACCGGGGCACCGACCGCGGAAGCGGCAAACGGGCGCGAATTGTTGGCGGCCGCAATCGCTAACACCAAGGGCTCCTATCTCGTCTACAACTTCGGAAACGGCCATCCCGCGCCGATGCTGAACGCCGGCGGCGGCTGGTACGAGATGAGCAGCGGCGGGCACTTGATGACCATCAAGAATGCGTCGGCCCGGCTGCGTCCCCGCTTGCTGGTCGACACCCACCAGGGCTATCAGGCGCGCTGCGAACGTGATCCGCGTGCCCGCACCAGCGAGGGACTCTGGCAGGCATCCGAGGTCTTCACGCCGCTGGAAGCGTGGCAGGTGTTGGGGCAACCGACAATTGCGGTCAACGCCAACTTTTTTGACGTGCGTGGCCAAAAAGGCGGCTCGTGGCGCGACACCAAGTGCAGCTCGCCGCTGGGCGCCTACGTCGACAACACCCGCGGCCAGGGCCGCGCCAACGCCGCGGTCACCGGCACCATCGCGTATGCCGGTAAGCAGGGGTTGTCCGGCGGCGGCGAGCACTGGTCGGCGCTGGCCACCATGATCCTGCCCGTCGGCGGGCAGCCCTATGTGGTAATGCCCAAGGGCCCCAACGACTATGACTCCGCATCACCGGAGATCCAGCGGCTGCTCGACCGCGGCGCCCGGTTCGTCGCGGTCGCCGGCATCGGCCTGCTGGCGCCCGGCGACACGGGCCAGCTGAACGACGGCGGACCGAGCGCGGCGCGGACCGCAATCGGCTACAACCGGGCCAACGACCAGCTCTACGTCTTCCAGGGCGGCAGTTACACACCGGACAACATGCAGGACCTGTTCCGGGGACTGGGCGCCGACAACGCTGTTCTTTTGGATGGCGGCGGTTCGTCGGCGATCGTGCTTCGACGCGACACCGGCGGAATGTGGAGTGGCGCAGGCGTTCCCAGGGGCAGCTGTGACACCCGTCAGGTGCTGTGCGATTCGCGCGAACGCGCCCTTCCCAGCTGGCTCGCCTTCAACTGACTGCCGCCGTCGCGCGTTGATCCCGGGTTCGCGCCGCGTCTCGTGGGACGATCGTTACTCGAGTGAACAGAGTTACGACGGCACCACGTCCCGCTTCCCGACGCGAGAAAGATGCGAGCGGGCAGGCTACTCTGCCGCAGAAGCATTTTCGGCCCGACATCGAGGGCCTGCGGGCCATCGCGGTGCTGGCCGTCGTGCTCTTTCATGCCGGTCTGCCGGGTCTTGGCGGCGGCTTCATCGGCGTCGACATCTTCTTCGTCATCTCGGGATTCCTGATCACCGGTCTGCTGTGGCGGGAGGCGTCGAGCAGCGGCACGGTGCGGCTGGCCGCGTTCTATGGGGCACGGGCCCGACGATTGTTGCCGGCGGCGGCACTGGTGCTCGTCGCCACGTGCGTCGCATCGGCCGTGCTGCTGCCACCGCTGCAGGCGCGCAACGTCATCGGCGACGGCATCGCGAGCGCCCTGTACGTCGGGAACTACCGCTTCGCGATCCAGGGCACTGACTATCTGGTGGCCGATGTGCCTCCTTCGCCGTTACAGCATTACTGGTCGCTGGGCGTCGAGGAGCAGTTCTACGTGCTGTGGCCGGCGCTGATCCTGGGCAGCGCGTGGTTTCTTGCGCGGCGGTTCGGTTCGGCGGCGCCTCGATCGGTGACGCCGTATGTTGTGGTGCTCGGCGTGCTGGCCGCGGTGTCGTTCCTGATTTCGTTGACGTGGACGGACTCGTGGCCGTCGTGGGCATTCTTCTCGTTGCCCACGCGCGCATGGGAGTTGGCGGTCGGCGGGCTGGTGGCGTTGACCGCCGGCGCGTGGCGTCAGCTGCCGGGACCCTCGGCCGCCATCGTCGGATGGGGTGGGCTGACGCTGATCTTGGTGACCTGCACGCAGATCGGCGAGGCCACGCCGTATCCCGGTACCTCGGCGTTGTTGCCGGTGCTGGGTACCGCTTTGGTGATCGGGGCGGGTTGTGCAACACCGGATCTGGGCGCGGGCCGGTTCTTGTCGAAGCCGGTGATGCGCTCCATCGGGCGGTTGTCGTACTCGTGGTATCTGTGGCATTGGCCGACGCTGCTGCTCGCGCCGTTCGTGTTCGGCGGGACGCTGGGGCTGACGGGTCGGCTGGCGATGGTGCTGGTGTCGTTCGGCTTGGCGATCCTGACACTGCACCTCGTCGAGAATCCGGTGCGGTTCTCGGATGCGCTGCGGCTCTCCGCATCCCGGAGTCTGATGGTCGGTGCGGTGGCGACCGCTATGGCGGTGTGTGTCGGTATCGCGTTGTTGATGGCGCGGCCTGTTCCGGTGGGGCGCGGGGATATGGCGGCCCCGGCGGTGACGCAGGCACCGTCGCCCGACACACCGTCGCCACCGGCGCCTCACGATCAGATCCGAGCGGCGGTGGCCTCCTCGGCCGATGTGCGGGCGGTCCCGGCCAACCTGACCCCGGTGCTGGGTGCGATCCGCAAACCCGAGGTCTTCGTCAACGGATGCGTGCTGTCGTGGCGTGACGTCGTGCAGCCCGAGTGCGTGTCGGGGGACCCGGCGTCGCCGACGACGGTGGCGCTCGTCGGGGACTCTCACGCGGCGATGTGGCAGCCGGCGTTGGAACAGCCTGCGCGCGAGCGTCATTGGCGGCTGCAGACGATGGCCAAGGTGACGTGTCCGCTGATGGATCTCCCGATCAACAGTCCGTATCTGGGACGCGAGTTCACCGAATGCAAGCAGTGGCGCTCCGACATCGTGTCACTGTTGGAGCGAAGACCGTCCCAGCTCGTCGTGCTGGACATGGGCCGGCGTTACGGCGCCGACTTCGGGTTCACCACGTACGACCGTGTGTGGCTTCAGAGCCTGACCAGGTTGGTGCAGAGGTTGCGGGCCACCGGCGCAGGCGTTTTGGTGCTCGGGCCGGTTCCGGATCCGCGGTCCACGGTGCCGACGTGTCTGTCGGCGCATATGGACGATGCGCGTGCGTGCTCGCCGGTGCGTTCGGAAGCGTTGAATGACGGGGAAATTGCGGCGGAAGCCGCCGCGGTGGCCGCCGGTGGCGGGCAGTACGCCGACCTGAGCGAGCTGTTCTGCACGGCGGAGCGCTGCCCAGTCGTCGTCGGCAACACGTTGGTGTACCGCGACGACAACCACATCACGATCGAATACGCGCAAGTACTCGCGCCGGTGCTGGCCGAATTGGTGGATCGGGCGTTTCGCCGGGGTTAGTCGGAGTCGTCGCCTCCAGCGCCGTCATTCGAGTCATTCGATTGCCCGTCGGCACGATCGCGGACGTCGTCCACCGCATCCTTGACGCCATTGCGGACGTCGGTCACCGCCTTCTTCACGGTGTTGCGCGTTTCGGTGACCGCCTCGCGGACCTGGTTGCGGGTGTTGGTGACCGCGGTCCTGATCTGGTTGCGGGTGTCGGTCATGCCCGCGCGGAGGTCCGTGCGACCGTTGCCGATCAACGTTGTTCCCGCGCTACCGTTTCCGGTCAGCACATTGAGCAGCGGACCGTCGTCGTCGGTCGAGGGTTCCTCGTCGGGTGTAGGTGTTACGGGATCAGTGGTGGTCAGCTCGACTGTCTGCGGAGCGTCAGTGGTCGTCGACGTGATGCTCGGCGGGCTGAACGTGTTTACTTCGGGACTCTCGGTGTTCAGCTCGCTGAGCCCTCCGGTGAGGTCGTCGGCGATCTCGGTGAGGCTCGTCAGGTCGAGACCGGAATCGGTGAGTGACAAGGCATTACCAAGACCGAGGAGGCCCAGCAGCGCCGCGAGCGCATTCGGCACCGGGCCACCTGTATTGATGAGACCGTCATCGATCGCCTTTTGGATGCCCTGTACGAGCTGAATGGTGACATCGCCTGGCACCTGCGCCCAGTCGAGTTCTGGGAAGGACCCGAATGCGGTCGGGATATCGGAATCATCGAAGTCCCTGACGTATTCGATGGTGCCGTCCGGATTCTCGACCCGCCTGACATCGGTATAACCGATATTTACCAAGGTCGTGAGGTTGTCCCGGTCTTCGTGGAATTTGAGGTGGCGG
>NZ_PIZU01000073.1 GCF_002838065.1 Mycobacterium hubeiense
GCTTTTCAAGCTGGTAGCCGCGTGCTTGGCGTTCGGCGTTTGTGCTCGGCTTGCTGCGGGCCAGGGTGGCGAACTCAGTCCGGAGACGGTCTAGGGTCTGCTGTTGCTCGGTGATGTGCTGTTGGCGCTTGGCGGCTCGTGTGGCCCGGTCATTTCTGGCGGCCTGTTCGGTGTCGACGATGACGCCTTCGTGGGCGGCGGTTCGGCGCAGCGCATCGAGAGCATTGCGGCCAGCGGTGAGGTCTTCGACACCGTTGGCGGGTCGTTGCATGCCGCACAGTTCGGTGACGATGCGGCGTTGGACTGCCCACCCGTTGGGTCCTAGTTCTTGCAGCTCGTCAAGGATGCTGCGGGCAATCTTGACCTTGGTGTTTTCCAGGTGGTCATAGCGGTTGTAGACCGCGGCGGGGACACCGGCGCCGAGCATGAGCGATTTCAGGTCGCCGCGGTAGTGCAGGGCGGTTCGGCACGCAGCGAGCACTTCGTTGCGGATGGCCGTCGACAGGGGACGCGGTGTGGTCATCGTGCTAGTTCCAGGCATCGGTAGACGCTGGATCGGGATATGCCCAGGGTGCGGGCGATCTGAGCTCGGGGAGTGCCTGCTTTGTCGAGCGCGTGGGCGGCGGCGATGGTGTCGGTGCTCAGACCGGGGCGGCCGGGGTGGCGGCCGGCGGCACGGGCGGTGGCTACCCCTGCCGCGGTGCGTTCGGCTGCGATGGCTCGTTCGAACTCTGCGACAGCGCCGAAGACGTGAAAGATCAGCCGCCCGCCCGCAGTGGTGGTGTCCACCGATTCGGTGAGGGAACGCAGTTCGACGCCGCGGTCGTGCAGGTCCGTGGCGACGGCGAGCAGGTGGGGTAGGGAACGGCCGAGGCGGTCCAGCCGCCACACCATGAGGACATCGCCGCGGCGGACGTAATCCAGGAGGCTGGCCAACTCAGGTCGGTCGTCGCGGGTTCCCGACATCTGGTCTATCCAGATACGTTCTGCACCAGCCTCTCTGAGGGCTGCGATCTGCATCTCTGGTGACTGGTGCAGCGTGGAGACGCGGGCGTATCCCAGCAGTGCCATCGATGCGCGCCTTTCCAGGTGTGTTTTTAACCCTGTCCACGTTAGAGCCGTAGTGGGACAGATTTCTGGGACACACCGACACGGTGTTCACGCTGGTCACCGTGGGTCCGCGCAAGGTGCCTATTTTTCGGTCGTCTTTTTGGGCTGTCAGACCACTTCCTCTACGCCTGAAGGGTTGGCAGTTCGGCGGCGGTGGGCGGCGAGGAAGTCGTCGACGATGTCCGCGCAGTCGTGGTGGGTGATGGTGCGAATTCCGGTCATGCGGGCGAAGGCGAGTGGGCCGACGAGTTGGCACAGTGCCAGTTCGAGGTCGAAGTCGTTGATTTCGGTTCGGGCTTCATCGCTGTGCAGTAGCGCGTCGAATGGTTGTCGGTATTGGTCGACGACACGGGCTCGCAGTGCTCTGGATGCGTGGCGGTCGTCGGTGTCGTCTTTGGCGCCGGTAGGTCCGAGCGAAAGCCATGCCAGGGTGGTGACGTGCAGCGGAGCGTCGTTGAACAGGGTGGCTTGGCGGCTGAGTAATTCGATGAGTTGATCGCGCAGGGATCCGCTGGTCGGCGCCGGTGTGGTCACCTGCGGAAGGAGTCGCTCGAATGTGGCTGCAAGCAGATGCGATGAACTCTGGAAATGCCGATACAGCGTGGTGCGGGCCACCTTGGAGGCTTTGGTGACCGCATCGATGGTGACGGCTTCGACCCCTCCTGTGCTGAGAAGTGTTGCGGCAGCATCCAGTAGCCGGTTGCGTGAGCGGATTCTTCGCGGGTCGATGTCGTCATCGGGGGGTAGCGCTGATTGGCTGCTGTCGTTCACAGGTTCACCTCGGCATTGAATTTCGGGCGATGTCGTGAACGACAGTCTAGCCGTTGTGGTACTAAGAGTATCGCAGCGAAACCAATAGTACTGGGAGCGGTTTAGTGCCTGAAAGCGCGGCGCCGTCGGAACGGCTGCCTTCTCACACCCCGACGTGCATGGGGTGCGGCCCGGACAATCCGCACGGGCTGGGGCTGGTGGTCTATCGCAGCGCCGACGTGGTGTATGCCGATGTGACCTTCGATGAGCGCCACATCGGGGCCCCTGGCTTAGCCCATGGTGGGGCGGTGGCGGCGGCGTGCGATGACGTGCTGGGCTTCACGCTGTGGATCGCCGGCACACCGGCGGTGACGCGCGCTCTGACGGTGGAGTATCTGCAGCCGGTGCCACTGCACCAGCCTCACCGCATCACCGCGCATATCACCGGCCGTGAGGGGCGGGCGCTTCATGTCGCGGCGGCAGGGGTCCAGGAAGGCGTTACTCGGTTTACCGCGAATGCGGTGTTCGTCGTGGTCGACACCGCGCATTTCGCCGCTCACGGCGACATCAGTGGATTTGGTGAGCTTCTCGAACAGTTCTCGCGCCGCGGCGGCGACCAAGCATCATGACCGCCGCCAGCGCGCGGGTTAGCAGCGAAACGGTACAGGCTCAGGGGGTTTCGGCTGGCGACCAGGGCCACACAGCTGGCGGGCTGCGTTCACGCGCCTCCGCACGTCGCCGGGAAGCGATTATGGATGCCGCGCTCGCTGTTGCTGCCACCGGCGGCTCCGACGCGGTCCACATGCGGACAGTTGCCGAGCGGGTCGATATCGCTGTGGGCACGCTCTACCGATACTTTCCAGCCAAAACCCATCTGCTGGTGGCGGCGCTGATCCGAGAGTTTCAGCGCCTCGATGTATCCGGGGACTGGGCCACCGGCGCCTCCACGCCGCAGCAGCGACTGGACCGGCTCACCGAGCACCTGCACGATCGCTGGCAGCGTGACCCGCTGTTGACCGACGCGATGACACGCGCCTTCGTCATGGCTGACACCCGCGCCGCCGCTGAACTCGACCGCGCCGCCGCGGCGATCGAAACCCTGTTGGCCCGCACCCTCGCCGGCGGTGAACCCACCCCGGCCGATCTGCGCCTCGCCGGAATCGTCGCCGATATCTGGCTGGCCAATCTCGTGGCCTTCATCAGCGACCGGGTGTCAGCGGCCGAAACCCGAGACCGCATCGATCGGGCCACCCGACGAGTCGCCCACCAGGCGAATGCGGGCAGCATTACACCGTAACGATACTTTCAGTATCGCAGCGATACCATTGGTAGTACTATTCGGGGTGCGGCTCACCGATGCGCCGAAGGAGACGGCCATGTACACCCAATGGATCGAAGACTGTGTCGTACAACGCGTCTCTGTGCGTGACGGCCTGGTTCTGGACCTCGATGACTACAACGAAATCGTCATCTCGCGCCCCCTGATACTGACCCTGCCCGCTGTCGACCGATTTCCGGTCGAGGCCGTCCTCATCGACCCTTTGCGAATCTCGGTGTACGAGCGCCCCTTGCTCAATTTGGCTGGCGCGGTGTGCACCCAGGCCTGGTCCGACGACGAGGGAGGACTGCACCTGAGCTTTTCACGTGGACACCGCATCGACGTCGATCCCGACGCTGAGGAGACCGCGTGGGAGCTGTACGGCAAACGTCACGGCTACATGGCGTGCCTGCCCCACGGTCGGGTGCGCGTGGTGCGCCACGACGTGCCCGAGGACGACAACGCCAACATCGTCAACCCGCGGTAGGCCGCTTTTTCGGGCGAGCTGGTGTCCGACGCACCGGCGCCGCCTTTGTGCTACATGCTGTAGCGTAGCGATACCGACAGTATCGTTGACTCATGGAGGTTCGGTGACCGACGGCATGACCGATTCCCCCGGCCCCGCCTCGCAAACTCAGCGCCGCGGTAACGACTCTCGCGACCCGGCGGACAACCGCGAGTACAGCGCCCGGCTGGCAGCCCTGGGTCGGTTCCCCCTCCGCCACAAAGCACTGGTCATCGGGGCCTGGCTGGGCACGGCCGTGGTGTTGGCGTTGCTGTTTCCGCGATTGGAAACCGTGGTACGCCAGCAGTCGGTGGACCTCATTCCCCGCGATGCGCCCTCCCTGCAGACGGTGGAACGCATGAGCACCGCCTTCGGCGAAGAAGGGTCGAAAACCCTGCTCTTTGTGGCCATGGAAGACCCCAACGGTCTGACACCGGCAGCACGGCAGCGCTACGACGAACTCGTCGCCCGGTTGCAGGCCGCGCACGACCACGTTCTGCTGGTTCAAGACCTGCTCGCCGATCCGGTCACCGAAGCGCAGGCCCTCAGCCCCGACCGCAACGCCTGGTACCTGCCGGTAGGGGTGACCGGCACACTGGGAGACCCCACCGCCGCCGAGTCGGTGAAGGCGGTGCGCAGCATCGCCGCAGAAGTATTCGCCGGATCAACGGTCACCGCGCAGGTGACCGGACCGCCAGCGACGTTCAGCGACATGATCGCCTCCGCCGAGCACGATCTGCTGCTGATCTCGATCGCTACCGTCGGCATCATCGCCCTGATCCTGCTGATCGTCTATCGGTCGGTGTTCACCGCGTTGCTCCCGCTGCTGGTGATCGGGCTGAGCCTGGCCGTCGGACGCGGTGTGCTCTCCGCGCTCGGGGAGATGGGTATGCCCGTCTCACAGTTCACCGTGGCATTCATGACCGCGATCCTGCTCGGCGCTGGCACCGACTACACCGTCTTCCTGATCAGCCGCTACCACGAACAGCGCCGCGCGCAGGTACCCCCCGACCAAGCCATCATCCACGCCACCGCCAGCATCGGACGCGTCATCCTCGCCTCCGCCGCGACCGTTGCCTTCGCCTTCCTGGCCATGGTCTTTGCCCGACTCAGCGTCTTCGCCGCCCTCGGCCCGGCGTGCGCCATCGCCGTCCTGTTCGGTTTCCTGGCCACCGTCACCCTGCTCCGGCCAGTACTGGCGATCGCCGCCAAACGCGGCATCGGGGAACCCAAATCCGATCGCACCCGCCGCTACTGGAACTCGGTGGCCGTGGCCGTGGTTCGTCGCCCCGTGCCGCTGCTGATCGTCAGCCTCGTCATCCTGCTCGCACTGTCCGCGGTCGCAGCAACCATCAAAATCAGCTACGACGACCGCAAAGGGCAACCAGCCAGCACCGCAAGCAACCAGGGCTACCAGCTGCTGGACCGACACTTCCGCAAAGACATCGTCATCACCCAATTCCTCGTCGTCGAAAACCCCACCGACATGCGCACCGGCAAAGGACTCGCCGACCTCGACGAAATGGCCTCCCGCGTCTCCCAAGTCAGCGGTGTCACCAAGGTTTCCGGAGTCACCCGCCCTACCGGGGAACGCCTCGACCAAGCGGAACTGGCCTGGCAAAACGGCCAGATCGGAGACAAAATGGCCGGCGCAGTCGCCGAGGGCAACGCCCGCAAAGGCGACCTCGCCAAACTCACCGACGGCGCCGATCAACTCGCCGGCGGGCTAGCCCAACTCGACACCACCGTGCGCACCGCCCTGACCCCCCTCGCCGTAATCCTCGGCCAAGCACAATCCGCCGGCACCCAGATCAACCAGTTCCGACCACTACTGCAACAACTTTCGGCCACCGCCCCTACCGCCGATCAAGCCATCCAAGCTGGCCCCGGCCTGCGACCGCTGGCCGAACAAGCAGCGAACGCGATCACCATGCTCGACCCGCTCGTCGGCGCCCTCAACACCTCGCCATGGTGTGCGACCACACCGCAATGCGCCCAGATCCGCGACCAAGTACGAATCCTGACCACCCTGCGTGACGGCGGATTCTTCGACCAGATCGCCGCCCTCGGCGACCGCTACAACCCCGCCACCAATGCCACCGTCACCGGCACCCTCACCAACGTCCAAAACGCGGTCGCCACCCTGGACAAAGCGTTCGGCGCCCTCGGCAACCCCGACGACCTGGCCGCCAACCTTCGCCGCCTCCAGGACGGAATCGGCCAACTCGCCTCCGGCGCCCAAGCGCTCGCGACCGGTGTGCGCACCCTCGCCGACAGCAACATCGAAATGCTCTCCGGCATGAGCCAAATCGCGACCCAACTGCAAAACTCTGCACGCGCAGCCAAGGACTCCGACTCATCGAGCGGGTTCTACCTGCCCACCAACGCCTTCGAGAACAGGCAATTCACCGACGTCGCCAAACAGTTCCTCTCACCCGACGGCAAGACCGCGCGCTTCATGATCGAAACCAGCTACGACCCCTACAGCGTCGAAGCCATGGACCTCGCCAACCAGATCACCCACACCGCCAGCACCGCACGACCCAACACCTCACTGGCAGAAGCCACCGTCTCCGTCGCCGGCTTCCCCGCCGTCAACTCCGACATCCAACGATTCCTCTGGGCAGACTTCGCACAGTTGGCCATCGCCACCACCCTCATCGTCGGACTCATCCTGGTCCTGCTGCTGCGCCTGCTCCTGGCACCGCTCTACCTGCTAGGCCCAGTCCTGCTCACTTACCTGGCCTCCCTCGGCATCGGCGTCCTGGTCTTCCAATGGGGATTCGGCCAGGAAATCGCCTGGCCCGTACCGCTATTGGCGTTCATCATTCTCGTTGCCGTCGGCGCCGACTACACCATGCTGCTCGTCTCACGCCTGCGCGAAGAATCCGGCCGAAACATCCGTGTCGGCGTCCTGCGCACCGTCGCAAACACCGGCGCCGTCATCACCTCAGCAGGTCTAATCTTCGCCGCCAGCATGTTCGGCCTCATGGTCGGCTCCGTCGCCATCATGATCCAAGCCGGCCTCATCATCGGCGCCGGACTGCTACTCGACACCTTCGTCGTACGCACCCTCACCGTGCCCGCCATCGCCACACTCCTACGCGAAGCCAGCTGGTGGCCCCAGCGACCCACACGACAACAACCAGCCCTACCTTCGAACCCAGCCGAAGCACACCCATGACAAGAATTCGTTGCCATTCTCGCCCTACTGATCAGCGAGCCTGAGCCCTTCACGTCCCACGCCGCGCATCCGTTGCGTGTCCCATTTCTAAAGAAGTGAGACGGCCCCACATGGCGCGCGGTGTGGTCACATCGCGCCAGGTCGCGGTGTCTCATTTCGGGTCTCACACGGCGTGTCTCAGATCCTCGATGGCAGAGGACAATGAGACGGTAGCGGTGTGACAGCGATTCTCGGATACGCGCGGGTCAGCACCTTGGGCCAGGACCTCGATGCACAGCTCGCCGCGCTTACCGCCCAGGGCGTCGAATCCGGCCAAATCTTTACCGACAAGCTGTCGGGTGCGGTGAACACCGTTCGGCCGGGCCTGGCGGCCCTGCTGCATTACGCCCGCGAGGGCGACACTGTGGTGGTCACCGCCATCGATCGACTGGGCCGATCCGTCGCGGAAGTAACCCGCACCATCGCGGATCTGAGTGAGCGCCGAATTCTGTTACGCGCCTTACGTGAAGGTGTGGACACCGGCACACCAACAGGCGGTGCGGTGGCCACCATCATGGCGACGCTGGCCGAGCTTGACCTCGAACTCGGCCGTGAGCGTCGCGCTGCCTCGCGCGACTCCCGGCGAGCCCGCCAACTGCCGGCTACCAAGCCGGCCAAATTGACCCCCGAACGACAAGAACAGCTGCGCCGCCTCGCCGGGACGGGCGAACCCGTACACGAACTTGCCCAAGCGTTCGGGGTGAGCCGGGCGACGGCCTACCGCTACCTGGCCAAACTCAGTTCTCAGTCAGGAATCGCGTGATGGCCGCCGAGGATTTGCATCCCTCCACTCACCTGCGGGCCGCAGCGTGGGGCCCCGATGACGTCGAAGATCGGCCGTTTGAGGAATCCGTCGCCCTGGCCGCCGACTGGATTTGGGAACGCAGTCGCGAGGAGGAGCTAGCGCCGCTGCTGGTGAGCAACGCGCAAAACGCGGCGACCGTTGGTTATGCCGACCTCGACGAGATCATCCGAGCGGGGGGTCACGCCACACCCCAGAGCCGTAGCCGACCCGATCGCGGTCCGGTTCTGGCGTTCGTGCCAGACGAACGGTCGTTGCACTTCGCGATGGGCTTGGCTCGGGGCTATTCGCTTGCTGTCGTCGAGGGCTCCACGCCCTTAGCCGAATGGGCTGCTGGCGCGGCCGCGATCAACCTGCTGACCGGGCAGGTCACTACGTCCCCAAGTCGACGATGATGTCCGCAAAGACCTTGATTCCGTCATTTTCTACGGCGGTCGTAACGGCTGGACAGGGGCAGATGAAAAGGCGCAAGTGCGGCGGTTTCTAAGCGATCACATCAGCGGCGGTCGACTGACTCCCGATCAGGCCGCTGCGTATGCCTTGTCGTCGCAATCGGTGTCCGACCGCGGAGCCAAGCGACTGCGCGAGCTGCTCAGCCGCAATCGGTGATCACCACGCTTCGAGTGCTTCTAAAATAGTCGTTTCAGGGACACATCCATAGCCCGCTGCACCCACCGCGCTGGTTCGGCGGTTTCCCACGCGGTTAACATCGCCTGCCTATGGCGTCGTTGAATGTGCAGGAGGTCCGTGATGACCTGGACGGAGCGCTGGCCCGCGTCGGGCAAGGAGAATGCCTTCTGGTGATTGGAGATGACGGCCAACCCATTGCCGAGCTGCGCTCGGTCAGGCGAGGACAGGCGGGGCGGCGGCGGCAAAGGCAGGTCCCCCCGCCACGCCACCCAGTCCTGGGAGCTGCCTTCCGCGACGGCACGACAGGAATTGAGGCTCTGCGCGACGACTAACGTCGGACTCGCACGACTCGTCTTCCCAGGGAGTGACAGCCCCGCTGTCGCGCCTTGGCGTGACCGGCGTTCCATCCTCATCGGACATCCGGATGGTTCGGCGAGGCGTGTGAGTTGTCATACCGATCCTCCGCAATCCAGATTGTCGGAGATCGTTGAAATGGCTTCTGGTATCGACGAAAAGGGAATGGCCGAGTGGAGCTGGTCAATCTCGTCACTAGATAAGTCACGACCTGCCCACGCGCAGAGCTGTTCGTAGGTCAGTGTGATTGATCTGTTGCTCATCTCAGGTCCACCTTCGGCGTACATCTTCGCGACAAGCGGCAAAGGCAGGTCCCCGTGCCACGCCACCCAGTCCTGGGAGCTGCCTTCCGCGACGGCACGACAGGAATTGAGGCTCTGCGCAAAGCGGACACCACGTTGGTGTCCAGTAGGTAGGTCACAGCTCCGGGGGTGCGGGCGATCAGCGGGAGGCGCTCCGGCTCGACGTCGAAGTCGCTGTGAGGGCTGTCGTCGGCTAGGGCGTGTCAACGATGGTGATCTCTTCTTCTGACACCCCCGCGCGGGAGGATCGCGCGGGCGTTCCGTACCGCTCGGGCGACCTGCTGCTCTTCTTCGGAGTCATACGGGTAGGCGGGGTTGTCTATCACTGCCGCTGCATAGGCGGCGTCGAGGTCGTCGTCAGCTTCGTCGCTGCCTGACGAGTCCGGCGAGCTGGTGGCCACACGGACGAGCGTAGCGAGCCCGTCCCGACAACGAACGGTTCTAGGAAGCGGTGGTTTTTGGATCAGATGTCCAGGCCGTAGTCGTTGTCGAGGTCTCGTCCGCGGTCGCGGTGACGCTCGGTGACGTCGCGGATGCGGGTGAGTTGGTGCCAGCCGCGTTGGTGGGTGGCACGGTGGCGGTCGATGTCGGCGGCTAGTTCGGGGTCGGCGATGGTGAGTGCTGCGGCGCGGGCGGCGGGGTCGATGTCGTGGTGGTGAGCAGCCCAGGGGAGGTTGAGTCCGTCGAGGAGCCGACGCGAGGGGCCGGGTTGGTCGTCGTCAACGAGCAGCAGCCGGGCGTGATGGGCGGCGGCGTGCTGGGCGATGCGGGCCAGGTCGGTGGGGCGCGCGGCTGCGGCGTTGTCGATGATGAGGACTGCGTCGCGGGGCATCGGGGTGGTGGTGAGCCGTTTGGGGTTGTAGGGGACGACCATCCATCCCCGCTCTGTGTATGGCGGCTCGGGTGTGGGGGAGACGACCACGACGGCGCGGTCGCGGGCCTTGGCGGCGGTGTGGGTGTCGGTGATGAGTTGGTCGAGGTCCTCCCGGTTGCGGGAGTGGGCCGTGGTGACCGCGTGGGCGTAGGGCACCGCCAGCGGTCCGGCGGGCAGGGGGTCGCCGCCGTGGCGGCCAGCCACAGCGAGGATGTCGGCCAGGGCGCGGTCGGCGGTCTGCTTTGCTGCGCGGTGGCGGTTGTCAGCGGTGCGGCCGCGGTCGTGCCGGTGGGCCCGCCGTAGGTCAGTGACGACGCGCCGGTGGTGGTCGAGGTGGTCGGTAACCTCGGCGGGCAGCTGGGTGTGTTCGGCTGCGGCAGCGGCGGTTTCGGCGATGGTGGCCGAGTCGCGGTCGCGTCCGAGGATGGTTCGCAGCGCGGCGGCGGCCTGCGCGGTGGTGCCGCGCACGCGGGTATGGGTGTCGATATCGGTGGTGGTGGGTGCGTGTTCGTGGTCGCGTTCTCCGGTGGGCTGCTCGTAGAGGTAGACGTTGTT
>NZ_PIZU01000074.1 GCF_002838065.1 Mycobacterium hubeiense
CGGAAGAAGCGCCGAATGTAGGGTGCGCACAGGGAGTCGTTATCTGCAGCTGATCGACCGATGAGTTCGACGTCCGCGACGGGCCTGACAATCTGCGAGCGCGGCCGTCACGTTCGGGTTATCTATAGGAATTCTTTGACGGGTGACAAAGCATGCGTCGAATCTCACATGGTGACCGGTACGCTCGCTCCGGTGAGCGATCTGCTTCCTAACCTCGATGCGCTGCTAAAGCAGCTATCCGGCGATGCCGCCGGACAGCGCGACGCCCGCGCGCTCGCTGAGGCCGTCGCTCAGGCCGGGAGCGAAGAGGACGTCGACACAGCGCTCGACGCCGTTATCGCCAAATGGCGGCAGTCGTCGTGACCACTGTGAACCGTCCGCGGTTGATGTCGTTGGAAATCCGCGGCTTCCGAGCGTTCGGTAATGAAGCGCGCGTCCTGCAACTCGACGCGCCGCTGGTTGTGGTGCACGCCGGGAACAGCCAGGGTAAGACCAGTCTCGCGGAGGGGATCGAGTTCCTACTCAGCGGCCGCAGCAGCCGCCGGGATCTGCTCGGCGGCGCCAAGGCCGAGTACAACGACAGCCTGCGCAACGCGCACTTACCGCCGACAGATACCGATGTCTACGTCGAAGCGGTGCTGCGCGGCCACGACGGCGTCACCCACCAAATCCGCCGTGAACTGCTGTGCGACTTCGGACAAGGCACCGAATGCGAGAGCCGTCTGCTGCTCGACGGCGTCGAGGTCACCGATCTCGAGGCCGAAGAGAGCCTGTATGCGCCTACGGCGAAGGGCCGACGAGCCGCATGTAACACAATGCGGTCGGCCGCTGAGCGGCTCGCCAAGCAAATCGTGGCCACAGGCCTCACCGATTCCGGGACGCCGACCACAATCGATGACGTCGAGGCGAAAGCATCCACGCTCGGCGACCTGTTTCCGCTGGTGTTCCCGTTTGTCATCGATGGCAACGCGGAGAAGGGCCAATGGAAGACCTTCCCCAAGGTGCTCAATCCGGGCAGCCACGACGACGACGTCCCTTCCACCACCGACCTTAAAGTGGTGCGCGGCAACCTCCTTAAGATCTCGAAGGATCACCATAGACACTGGCCCGGCGGCCTCGTGCGGTAAGTCAGCCCGCCGACACCGCTCCCGCCAAGGTGTCGGTGGTCGGTTTTACGTTTCAGTCATGACCGAGTTATCTGCAGGCGCGCGTCGAGCGACGCTCACGGCGCGTGTGCGGCCCGTGACGGTACACGGGTCGCGGTCGTGGACACTCGTTGATGAGCGAGGGCTACCGCTCGTCGAAGTAGAGCAGTTTCTCAACTGGTTGCGCGCAGTCGATCGGTCCAGCAATACGGTCCGCTCCTACGCACTGCACTTGGCGCTGCTTTATAGGTGGCTGCGCGCACGCGGAATCGGTTGGGAGTGCGTGACTTTCGACAACCTCTGCGACTTCGTCGGCGCGCTGTCGGCCGGTCTTCCACCGCTGCCCGTGCGGGGTGGAGGATCCCGTTCCACAGGGACCGTCAAGGCAGTAAACGCCGCGGTGCGCGAATTCTACGAGTTCCATCGCATTGAGGGACGCGGACCGAAGGAGTTGGTACTCACACGTAACCCGGCTCGTGCGCCACGGTCGTCGCGTAGCTTCTTGGCACACGTAGAGAAGAAGCGCCCACAAAAGCAGCCGCGGCTGGCACGCCGGGGTAAACCCTCGGCAGAGACGGTGTCGGTTATCGATTTCGAGACGGATTTCGCCAAGCTTCAAGACCTCGCCACGTCGGCTCGGGATCGGTTGTTACTGTCGGCCCTTTACGACGTTGGCCTTCGCGTCGGTCAGGCGCTGGGGCTGCGCCACGCGGACCTCGACCCGATGCGGCGCCTCGTGTGGGTGCGGCGTCGCACCGACAACGCGAATGGCGTCCTGTCCAAGCAGCGCAGTGATTTCTCGGTGGACGCGCCGCAGCGGTTTTTCGACCTCTACGCGCACTATCTGTTAGGCGAACTGCGTGAGCTCGACACCGATTACGTGTTCGTCAACCTCTCGCGCCAACCCGTTGGAAAGCCGTTGTCGTACAGCAACGCCCACCAGTTGGTGGCTCGCCTCGGTTCTGCTGCCGGCATCGACGACTTGCATCCGCACGTTCTGCGGCATACCCACGCTACTGCGCTTGCACGCGCGGGCTGGACAGCGCCGGAGATCGCCGCGCGGCTGGGCCAATCACACGCCAGCAGTGCCGACGTCTACATTCATTTGGCAGCCGATCACCTCGGGGACCGGCTGCGCGCCACCGAACACCTGGTCTGGCGTCCCGCAGAGAATGCGTCTCGCTGATGGTGGCGGGCCAGCACGACAGGTTCGACAGATGGGACAACGTCGAACTCGACCGGATCGCTCGGCTCCCGATCGAACCGGGCCCCTGGTGCAATGAGCAGTGGCTCATCCGGGACGCCGCCGGTGACAACCGGCGAGGATCGCGTGGCGTGTGCGCGTGCCCGAACTGCGGCCGCGACGTGTACTGGCTTGGCGGCAACCCCGACGAGGGAGGTGATGGTGTCGGGCTGTGCTACGGACACTACTTCCGGTGGTGGCGCGATGGACGCGCTCCGATACGGAAATGGCTGGCCCGCGAGGGTCAGCGTCCTCTCGGCAGAACACGTGGCCGCCCCACACCCGGGCCCGTCAATTTCACGGAACTGCCTGCCAGCGTCGCGCATGAGATCCGGTTCGTCGTCGGCCGAAAGATCAGCCGGGGCGACTGGACACCGAACCGCAGCCTGCGCAAGTTCCTCAAGACATTAATCCACGCGGCCAAAGGCCGCGTGGACGACTCGCTCCTCGAGCGTGAGCCCGATCAATGGCTGCTCCTCATCAGGCAGTTTTGGCCACCCGTCAGCAGCTTCGACAAGGTCTGCGCCCCCTATGTACGAAGCTTCTTCCGGCTGCTCGAAGGCGCCACCGACCCCGATCCGTGGGCTGACGACCGCTGGGCCTGGCGTGACAGTTTCGAGTTCGCGCTGCAGTCCGATGACGCGGCAAGCCCGGACACGCGCGCGCCGTTGGATTGGTCCGGCATCGCGGTGCCTTGGCTGCGCGAAGTCTTGCAGGACTTTGCGAAGCAGCAATTGGTCACCTCGGCCACAGCGTGGAACACCGTCGGCACGTGGATTCGCGCCGCGCGTGTGTTCAGCGAGTACCTTGTCGCAAACGGAGTGTCCGCACCGCAGTCCGTCGACCGGCCGCTATTTCTCGAGTACCTCGCGTGGGTCCGCAGCTCTCGTGGCGGAAGCGCGCTTGGTTCGGTGAACACCATGGCCTACCTGCTGGAAACGATGCGCGACACCGGTTTTGCGCCCGAGCTCGGGTCAGCGGTGTTTCTTCGCCGCGGCGAGAACCCTCGCAGTATCGCCAGAAACCCCCGTCCCTTCCCTCCTGACGTGATCGAACGCGTCGACCGCCTCATTGTCGAGAACCCGCTCGTCGACCCGACTGTCCGCACGATGGTCGCCACCACGCGGTGGGCCGGCTGCCGCATCTCCGAGCTGGTGTCCCTGCCGATTGACTGCCTACGGCACAACGACGGCGGCTACTGGATCGAGTACTGGATGACGAAAACCCAAGCGTGGCGGCGATTCCCAATCCCCGACTCTCTTGCCGATCGTCTCCTCGAACAACAGCGCCGAGTACGTTCCGAATTCGGCGACGCGGCATCGCTGCTGTTTCCCGGCAAGCGGTCCAATGCTGCGGCAGGCGTCACCAAGCCGTGGTCAACCAGCGGCCTGCGCCACCATCTGTCCGCGCTGTTCGACGAGCACGGCATCACTTCATCAACGGTTACCGGCGAGCCGATCTCCGGCGGGGATGTACATCGGTTCCGCCACACCGTCGGAATGACCCTGTTGAACAACGGCTGGACCCAGCAGGAGGTGCGCGACTTCCTCGGCCATGCATCTGACACGATGACCTCAGCCTACGCCCGCATCACCGATGAAACCCTCGCTCGCAAGGCCCGCGAATTCTGGGCCAAACAGGACACCGGCAACACCAGGGTCGACGCGGGAGTCGAACGGCTGCGCGCGAAGTTCACCGCGGCACTGCCCAACGGCTTCTGCCGGCTCCCTGCAGCGCAGAAGTGCGACTTCCGGCCGAACCCCTGCCAGGACTGCTCCTTCCACGACCCCGGCGGCCGGGCCTTCCTCGGCACGCATATCTTGCACCGCGATCAATTGCGCGCCGTCATCACCGAGGCAAGCGCCGCCAACGAGCCGGAAGTCGTCGCATTGAACCAACCCATGCTCGACAAGGTGGAGAAGATCATCGCCGAACTCGAGAATGAATCTCCACCGGAGGACACGAGTGAGCCAGAAGACGGATCGCGCTAACCGGGTCGAACGGTTGGCCGCTGCGGCCGCCGCGCGCACGGCCGAAGCTGAGTCCAGGGCACGCCGCGCCATCATCAAACTCGAAACCGCCGGCCAGCCAGTATCTTTCGTCAGCGTTGCGCGGACCGGGCGCGTCTCCACGAGCTTTCTTTACCAGCACCTTGAGCTTCGCGAAGAGATTGTGCGCCACCGCAACCATTCACGACGCACGCCCCGGCCCGCCCCCGAGAAGGCGTCGGCGGACTCACTGCGCGCCAAGCTGCGCGTCGCGATGGACCGCTGCGCTGCCCTCACAGCTGAGGTCGCCGAGCTGCGGGCTGAGAACGAAGCGCTTCGAAGCACCCTTATTGCGCGCGGACCGTAGCAGCGGCCCTGTCAGGTGTTGTCGTCATGGTGGTGCGCCGCAAGGTACGTACCCCGGCCCGCAACCTTAATCGCCCCTGAGCGTCGAAGGTGGGTGACCGCCCGGTCCACCGTGCTGCGAATGCGCTCCGGGTCGGGAATCGATTCCGCTTTAGCGGCGAGGTGCACGATGTCCATCTTCGACAGTGCGGTGGCTCCGCTGGCCGAAAGTATGTCGTGCACAACGTCGTTCGCTTTTTCGCTGAAGCCGCGAAGCCTGGCGCGGAGCAGCAGCTCTTGGTGCTCGGCTTCGTACGCGGGATGGACCCAGACCGCTCCAGCGCGCAACTTGGCCGCTCCGCTTGGCTTGACGCTGGCCGTTCCAGAGCGGATTCTTCCAGGCGCTGCCGGCGCCCAACTCCAATCTTCCATCGCCAGTTCGGCGATCATCACCGCCACGATCTGCGTAGGGGCCCGCTGCTGAATCGCGATGGTTTGATCCGCATCGAGCACGAACTGAACGATGCAGAACCATCCAGCGCGCGGGCCATGGGTCTGCCATCCACTCGGGTATCGGCTAGCCTTGACTTCTAGTCCTCCCTTGGTGCCGTGTTGCACGCTGTTGCCTGGGTAGACGCCGTGGGGTACCAGATCGGGGTACCCGTTGTGGTATTCGTTGCGATCAAGAGCACGGGATTGGCGGTGTATCCCGTCGACGATTGCGCGGCTCAGCAACCCGGAGAATCCGGCCGGATCGAGCAGTTCCTCAAGGCGCTCATAGCCACGCTCGTGTAGCTGCACGTTTAGCTCGTGCAGCAGAAGGTGCAGGTCCTCCACCAGCCGCATGATGTCCTCGGGCCTGAGGTGGTACGGCAGCGGCACCGGCAACTGAGCTTCGGTACGCAGACCCTGCCGCGACGACGGCGCCAAGCGTAAGAAGTTGGGTAGATCCGCCACATCCGATGACGCTACCTGGCACCGCACTCAATACCGCGCAAATCCACGGCCAGCGACGCTGATGAATCAGACGGCCCCGCCTCAGACCGCCACACTGTCTTCGGTGACGGTCAGAGCTGCGAGCGCCGGTATCGCTGATTCAGCCAACGCGACGTAGCGTTCGTCGCGCTCCACGCCGATACTGCGATAACCAACCGCTTCCGCAGCGGCCAGGGTGGAACCAGACCCGGCGAACGTATCCAGGACCACGCCCTCGCCTGTGGGCAGCGCAGCGCGCACAATCTTCCGTAGGAACGCCTGAGGCTTGAGGCTTGGATGCGGTGCCAGGCGCTTTTCAGCCGATTGTGTTGGGGCTGACCTGATCACATCACCGAACGGTCGAGCCGCATCAAGACGCCGCAAACCACCGGTGCCCCACTTTCGCAGGTTCTCCGCGACCGTGCCTTCGACCGGCTTCCTGAACAACAGCCACGGTTCCCACATCGAGCGTGGCATCACCGTCACATCGGGGAACTCTTCGTGGGCGTTCTTGGGGCGGTCCCCGCCACGCAGCGTCATGACTAGCCGAACAACCTCGCCACGTCGTTCCAACCCTGCTTCGTACAGAGCAAACGAAACCACATGCGACAGAAGCGGATTCGATGCCACAAACACGTGCGCACCCGGAACCAGAACCGGCTGCAGCGCTGATGCCCAATCATGGAAGAATCGCTTGATTTCTGCCCGTTCGCTATGACGCAACGTCGTGAACCGAGGCAGAGGCGAACGCCGGTACCCATCTAGGGTTGGCGGAATTCTCCACACCCCGCCGCGACCGTTCCGCAACTTCCGCTGCTCCACCTCGTTGTATTCGGTCAGACCGTACGGCGGATCCGTGACGACAGCGTGAATGCTATTGGCAGCACAGCTTTCAAGCCACTCGATGCAATCGGATTGGTACAGAGTCGCCCCACCGTAGGTGAAGCCCGGTGTACTGCCAGTGGTATCGGCAACTGCATTCTCTACGCTCACTTGCCCCTCACAAGCCGGTAGCGACCGCGCGAAACACGTTGGAAAGTGTCGGGTGTATGCAACCGCAAAGACGACCGCACCGAAGACTCGGGGACCTCGGAGCCTAGCTTCTGTTGAACGGCTTCAAGGACCTCTGCAATGGAGGCGTCCTGCTGCTTTGACTCCTTGAAGAACGCCAAGATTGCATCGCGCACCACACCTGGGGGCCTTCGCTCAGCCATCCGAAGCTCCTTCGACGAAGTGTTCACTCTGGCCGCAATCGGCTTCCCTTCAAGCTACGCCGTTTGACGTCTAGACGTCAAACACGACACGCCCGCTGCTTCGGCCTGACGGAGGTGCGTGACAAGCGATGCTAACGGGACCAATGAATCGAACATGTGTTCGTTCTAGCACGTCCGGCCGACAGCTGGCGACCAAAGCACGCTCCATCTTGAAGCGAGTTTGTGGAGCCACGGGGAATCGAACCCCGATCTGAGCCTTGCAAAGGCCCCGTTCTACCGTTGAACTATGGCCCCGTCACGGACATGACCGCGACAGCATCACCGCTGGTCACACCCACTTCCAACTCACTCTCCTACAGATAAGCCCCGAACGAGCTCGCGTGCGGCCAATGCTGCCGGCACAGCAGNCCCGATCTGAGCCTTGCAAAGGCCCCGTTCTACCGTTGAACTATGGCCCCGTCACGGACATGACCGCGACAGCATCACCGCTGGTCACACCCACTTCCAACTCACTCTCCTACAGATAAGCCCCGAACGAGCTCGCGTGCGGCCAATGCTGCCGGCACAGCAGAAGCCACTCGCCGGCGGGTCGCTCGGTGAGGGAGTCGGTGATCCGGCCGTCGGCGGTGTCGATGAGCACCATCAAGAAGCGGCGGAGGCTGGTGTTGGGGGTCCAGTCGCCGCGGCGCACCTTGGTGGCGACGACGAACCGGATCTCATCGGCCGCGATCTGCGGTAGCCGCCGGAAGTCGACGATCTGGGCCGAGAGGTGGCCGCGCGGGGCGCCGACGGGTTGGGCTTCGAAGGTTGCCCATGCGGTGAAGTCGGCGGGCTGGCCGGCGCGGAACCATTGGAAGTAGTGCGCGTAGCACAATCCGCGCCGCTCGGCGCCTGCGGAGTGGGGGCCGCCCAGCCAGTACCGCTCGCTGTTGCATGCGTCGACGGCGCAGGGGTCCGCCGCCTGGCGGCGGCGGTCTCCGGCCGGTTCGACCACCTGCCACGTCGGCTGACACCACGGCCCGTCGGGTACCCGTAGCGGCGAACGGCGGCCTCTGCGCGTGGAGTCAGGGTGGGAATCAATGTTTCTCATGGCCTGCCTCGCGCTGCGGTGGCGCCCACACCAGCTGCTCGGTGCGGCGCAATCGGTCTGCCAGATCGTCGCTGGCGAGGTGGATGTAGACGTCGGCGCTGGCGGCGTGCGACTGGCCAAGCCGGGCAGCGATCTCAGCCGACGTCCATCCGGCCTTGGCCAGCGCAGTTGCGTGGGTATGGCGCAGCATGTGTGGGTGCAGCCCGTCAAGGCCCGCTACGGAGCCGATGTGCTCGATGAGCTGGTAGGCGTTCGAGTACGACAGCGGCCCGCCGCCCGGGGGCCGGGACAGGTTGACGAACACGTAATCGCTGGCCAGGTCGGAGATCTCACTGAGGAGGTAAGCGGCGTACAGGTCGAAGAACCGGCGGGGCGCGGCCACCGCGAATTGCGCTCGCTGCTTTGACAGCGCCCCGTTGGCGTTGTCCTCCCGGCGGCACACCTGCACTCGCTTGCGCATCGGGTCCAGGTCGGCGTGCCGTAGGCCTACCGCCTGCCCGACCCGCGGGCCCAGGTCATAGAGCGCGGAGAGCAGCAGCCGGTCGCGGTGGGTCGACGCCGCCGCCAGCAACGTCGCGAAGTCGGCCTCGAAGTCGATCAGCTGCACGGTCTCTGCCGGCTGCTTGCCCGGCCGGGTCAACCGGGAGACCGCGCTGGGGTGGCGTTGCTCGATGTGGGCCAGGAAGCTGTGTGCCCGGCGCGGGAGCCGCGACGGGTTGCGGGTCAACACCAGATCCTGCGGTCCGCGGCCTTCGACGCGGTGGAACTCGTAGAACTCGCGCACGGCCGCGCTCACCGCTTTGACCGTTCCCGGCGCCCGGCTCCCGGACCGGGTCGGCAGCGGGGGCAAACCGGCCGCCAGCGCCCCCACGAAATCACACAGTGCGTCGAATACTACGGCGGCCCAGTCGATTCCGCGTGCGCCCAGCCACCGGTAGAACACGCTCAGGTGGCGCGCATACGAGCGGACGGTGTTCTGCGACCGGCCGATCGCACGCAGCCAGTGCAGGAACTGCTCGACCTCCCCGACCGGTAGGCCTGAAGCGTCTACGACCGTCCACGACGCCCGTCCGTGGATGGTCACCGGTGCCGCCTTCACTCGGCATCCCGGGTTTCCTCGGGGCGCCGGGGCCGCCCCTGGATGTCGGGCCGCAGGTCTTCCTGCGGTTGGCGGGCCGGCATCGGCGCGGCTGCGGCGGTGTCGGCAGGAAGTGCCCCGGGCAGCCACTTCATGTCGCGCTTGCGCCACGTCGCGTATTGGGCCTGCACCTTGGCCATCGGAACCTCGAAGCGGTCCCAGTCGACGCCCGGCGCGCTGACCCAGATCCGGCGGATATGGGTGTCGGTGACGATGTCGTAGTCCCAGGTCAGCTCGCAATGGGTGGGATCGCCGATCAGGCCCAGGGTCGCCGAATCCTGGGTGAAGAACGCGGTCCGCCGCGGGGTGGTCGGTTCCATCTCGTTGTGGTGGAGCATCATGTGCGTCTTGCCGCGGCTGTTGATCTCGGGCCAGCGGTAGGGCTTGACGACCGTGTGTCCGGGTGGATGCATGCCGCGGGTGCTCAGCCACACATCGGTGCCCGCCGCGACGGCGGCCGCAACATATGTGCCGCGCCCGAGCCCTTGCATCACGGTTCGCAGATGTGCGGAGTGCCGGGCCGACAAGGCGTTCCAGTCATCGACGGCGGCCAGCAGCATCGCCCCCACCCCGACCGCCACCTGGTTGAGCAGCCGTCGGGCCTCCTTGCGGGAGACCGGACGGTCGGGTGTGTTGGGTTGATCCATCGGAGCTGTCACGACCCCGCCTTTCAGCCGAAAACCTTGCATAGAATCGTGCGGACCGGGGTAAAGTTTGAGGCCGGAAGACACGCCGATCGCATACGGAGCAGCCGGTCTGCAGGCGTCACGGGCTGGAGTTGCGCTATCGTCACACCAGCCACACACGCCCCACGTCCGTTAGTGGGCGTGAACTGGGAAAACGCAGATCAAACGGTGTTTCTGCGCGAATTCGCGGCGGCGGCGGGCTAGTGTCGAAAGACAGCACCGAGACGGTTGGGGAGGCGATCTGTGACGGCACCGGACCCGTACGACGACGCGGCGAACAGCGTGATGGTGCAGTTGACCCGGTTGTCGCGTGGGTGGTCGAAAAAGCGCCTGGCCGACGAGGCCGGGGTGTCGGCCTCGCACGTCAGCAGGGTCGAGGCGGGGCTGCTGCCCCTGGCAGGGAAGGCCTTGCTCGACTACGCGCAGGCCATGGAATG
>NZ_PIZU01000075.1 GCF_002838065.1 Mycobacterium hubeiense
GGCGCGAAACCATTTCGATACAGCCCGCTGAGCGCGACCGCGCGCGCCGAAATCGCTTGGCTAGGGCGCGAACTGGAAGCCGCTGGCGGCGATGATGAGCGCGAACAACAGGTACAGCAGCCAGAACCCGGTCACCAGCCCGCCGATTATGCTGCCCGCCAACGCAATTCCGTAACCGTCCTGGCCGGTGCGACGGGTTTCACGCATCGCGACGATGCCCAGGATCAGCCCGACGATCGACGGTATGCCGCAGAACACCAGACCCACGAGCGAGGTGACCAAAGAGGCGATCGCCTTGCCATTGGTGCCCGGCGGGCGCGTCGGATACGGGCCGTACGGATAGCCGGCATAACCGAAGGCGTCGGGATATCCCGGGTAGACCGGCGGTGGCAGGCCCGCATTGGCGGGGTAGTCCACCGGCGGCGGGTACTCGCCGCGATGCGGCTCGTACGGCTGTTGGGGGCCGCTGGTCATGGTCTCAGCTGCTCAAGACCGCGATGGTCCAGATCAGGTTGATCAGCAGCGTCGCCGCGCCCACCCCGATGCCGGCGATGGCCAGCCCGTGTCCGCTTTCGCGCGTCTGCTTGATCTGGTTGAGCGCCACGATGCCCAGCGCGATGCCGACGATCGAGCCGATGCCGCAGAGCACACCGATGAGCGAGGACACCAGCGACGCGATCGCCATGCTGTTGGTGGCCGTCGGGGCGCCGTAGGCGCCGGCGTAGCCCGGCGTCGGGTAGCCCGTCGGCGGCGTGCCGAACTGCGGCGGCGGATACGACGGCGCGCCGTAACCCGACGGATCAGGGTAGGGCGGTGGGTACCCGGTCTGCGGTCCGCCCGGCGGCGGAAAACTCGGCGGCGTGTACTCGGGCGGCGGGTAGCTCGGTGGCGGATAGCCGGCGCCCGGTTGGTAACCCGGCGGCGGGTAGGCGGGTGGCGGTGGGAAACCCGGTGTTTCGTACGACGGCGGCGGGGCCTGCTCGGACGGCTGGAACGTCTCCGGAGACTGTTGCGACTGCTCGATCTGCGACGCTTCCTGCCCGCTCGACGTCGGTTCCGAGGCGGCTGCACTGGATTCGGATGGCGGCGTTTCGCCCGTGTTCCCCTCCGGATTTGTCATGCTGTTCAACCTAGCGCAGTTGCTATTCACTCGTGGCTGGCTAGGCGCGGGGCACCAATGCGGAAGACGAGGCGTTGGGTTAGAGAGAGGAACTGCGAATGTCGAGCGTGCACAAGACGTGCAGAGGAGATTGAACTGCGATGACGAGTCCATTCCAACCGGGACAGAATCCCGCCGCGACGCCGCCGCCCACTCCGGCGGGCCAGGTGCGCAGGGGCCCCGCGTCACTGCCGACGCCGCCGAAGGGATGGCCGATCGGTTCGTACCCCACCTATGCCGAAGCGCAACGGGCGGTGGACTACCTCGCCGATCAACAGTTTCCGGTGCAGCAGGTCACCATCGTCGGTGTCGACCTGATGCAGGTGGAGCGGGTGACGGGGCGGCTGAGCTGGCCCAAGGTGCTCGGTGGCGGGATGCTGACCGGCGCCTGGCTGGGCCTGTTCATCGGTCTGATCCTGGGCTTTTTCAGCCCCAACCCGTGGAGCGCGCTGATCACCGGTCTGGTCGCCGGTGTGTTCTTCGGCCTGATCACCTCGGCGATCCCCTATGCGATGGCGCGCGGCACAAGAGATTTCAGTTCCACCATGCAGCTCGTCGCGGGCCGCTACGACGTGCTCTGCGACCCGCAGAACGCCGAGAAGGGCCGGGATCTTCTGGCACGCTTGACGATCTGAGCTGCCCGCGGGTCGGCTGACGGCGCCGTCGCAGGTCACGATTGCGACGCGTGCGTGCGACGCGAGCCCGAAAGTGTTGCACATCACGCGCGTATGGCTCTACGGTTTGCCCGCGGGAGGTTCCCGACCCTGAGCTGCTCCGGCGGCGACATCGGACCCGACGGGAGGCTGGTGGTGGGCCCACGGCGGCTGTGTGCTGCGGCAGTGGCCGCGCTGATGACGACGTCGACGGTGTCGGCGTGCGGTTCCGGCGGCGGCGGGATCGTCATCAACTACTACACCCCGGCCAACGAGGCGCAGACGTTCACGGCGGTCGCGAACCGATGCAATGAACAACTCGGCGGCCGGTTCCGGATCCAACAGCTGAGCTTGCCCAAGAGCGCCGACGAGCAGCGGCTGCAGCTGGCCCGGAGGCTCACCGGCAACGACAAGTCGCTGGACGTGATGGCGCTGGACGTGGTCTGGACGGCCGAGTTCGCCGAAGCCGGTTGGGCTTTGCCGTTGTCCGACGATCCGGCGGGCCTGGCCGAGGCCGACGCCACCAGCAACACGCTGCCCGGCCCGCTGGAGACCGCCAAGTGGCAGGACAAGTTGTACGCCGCGCCGATCACGACGAACACCCAATTGCTTTGGTATCGCGCGGATCTGGTGCCAGACCCACCGACGACGTGGGACGAGATGGTGGCGACGGCGACGCGCCTGCACGCCGCTGGTGAGCCGAGCTGGATTGCCGTGCAGGGCAAGCAATATGAGGGCCTGGTGGTGTGGTTCAACACCCTGCTGCAAAGCGCAGGCGGCCAAGTGCTTTCCGACGACGGTAAGACGGTGACACTCACCGACACCCCTGAGCATCGGGCGGCGACGGTGAAGGCGCTACAGATCATCAAGTCGGTTGCCACCGCGCCCGGCGCGGACCCGTCGATCACGCAGACCGACGAGACCACCGCGCGGCTGGCGCTCGAACAGGGCAAAGCCGCGCTGGAGGTGAACTGGCCGTACGTGTTGCCCTCGCTGCTGGAGAACGCGGTCAAAGGCGGTGTGTCGTTCCTGCCGCTGAACGACCGGCCGGACCTCGCCGGCGCCATCAACGACGTCGGCACCTTCTCGCCGACCGACGAGCAGTTCGAGGCCGCTTACGACGCCAGCAAGAAAGTGTTCGGGTTCGCACACTATCCGGGCGTGCAGCCGGACGAGCCCGCGAAGGTGACGTTGGGCGGGCTGAACCTGGCCGTCGGCAAGAACACCCAGCACAAGGCGGAGGCCTTCGAGGCGATCCGCTGCCTGCGCAACCTCGAGAACCAGAAGTACACCTCGATCGAGGGTGGCCTTCCTGCGGTGCGGGCGTCGCTCTACGACGATCCCGACTTCCAGGCCAAGTACCCCCAGTACGAGATCATTCGTGATCAGCTGACCAACGCTGCGGTGCGGCCGACCACGCCGGTGTATCAGGCCGTGTCGACGCGGATCTCGGTGACGTTGGCGCCGATCACCGATATCGATCCGGAGCGCACCGCCGACGAGCTGACCGAACAGGTGCAGAAGGCGATCGACGGCAAGGGGCTGATCCCGTGACCGCCGCCGTGGACGTGCCGGCCCGGCCCGCCGCGGGCGGCGACGACCGCCGTTCGGAACGCCGGCTGGCCTATCTGCTCATCGGTCCGGCGGTGCTCCTGATGCTCGCGGTGACGGCCTATCCGATCGGCTACGCGGTGTGGTTGAGCCTGCAGCGCTACAACCTCGCCACCCCGCAGGACACCGAGTTCATCGGGCTGGCCAATTACGTCACGGTGCTGACCGACCGCTATTGGTGGACGGCGTTCATCGTGACGCTGGCCATCACCGTCATCTCGGTGGCGATCGAGTTCGTACTCGGGATGGCGCTGGCGCTGGTGATGCACCGGACCATCTTCGGAAAAGGCGTGGTGCGCACGGCGATTCTGATCCCGTACGGCATCGTCACCGTCGCCGCGTCCTACAGCTGGTACTACGCGTGGACGCCGGGCACCGGGTATCTGGCCAACCTGCTGCCGGAAGGGAGTGCGCCGCTGACCGAGCAGCTTCCGTCGCTGGCGATCGTGATCCTTGCCGAGGTGTGGAAGACGACGCCGTTCATGGCGCTGCTGCTGCTGGCCGGGTTGGCGTTGGTGCCTCAGGATCTGCTGAACGCCGCGCAGGTCGACGGCGCTGGCGCGTGGCGGCGACTGTTCAAAGTCATTCTGCCGCTGATCAAACCGGCGATCCTGGTGGCGTTGCTGTTCCGCACTCTCGACGCGTTCCGCATCTTCGACAACATCTACATCCTGACCGGTGGCGCCAACAACACCGGTTCGGTGTCAATTCTGGGCTACGACAACCTGTTCAAGGCGTTCAACGTGGGCTTGGGTTCGGCGATCAGCGTGCTGATCTTCTTGTCGGTGGCGATCATCGCGTTCATCTACATCAAGATCTTCGGCGCAGCAGCGCCCGGTTCGGATGAGGCGCGAAATGCCTGAGCGGGTGAGCGCGGGGCGCGCGACGGGCTGGACCGTCGTCAACGTCCTGGTGATCATCTACGCGCTGTTTCCGGTGTTGTGGATCCTGTCGCTGTCGTTGAAGTCGACCGCAACGGTCAAGGACGGCAAGCTGATTCCGAGTGAGATCACCTTCGACAACTACAAGGCCATCTTCCAGGGCAACGTCTTCACCTCGGCGTTGATCAACTCCATCGGCATCGGGCTGATCACCACCTTCATCGCGGTGGTGATCGGCGGCATGGCCGCCTACGCGGTGGCCCGGCTGAACTTCCCGGGCAAGCGGGTTCTCATCGGTGTCGCGCTGCTGATCGCGATGTTCCCCCACATTTCGCTGGTGACACCGATTTTCAACATGTGGCGCCAGGTCGGCCTGTTCGACACCTGGCCCGGTCTGATCATTCCGTACATCACGTTCGCGCTGCCGCTGGCCATCTATACGCTGTCTGCGTTCTTCCGGGAGATCCCATGGGATTTGGAGAAGGCGGCGAAGATGGACGGTGCGACGCCCGCGCAGGCGTTCCGCAAGGTGATCGCACCGCTGGCCGCGCCCGGCATCGTCACCGCCGCGATCCTGGTGTTCATCTTCGCCTGGAACGACCTGCTGCTCGCGCTGTCGCTGACGGCCACCGAGCGGGCGATCACGGCGCCGGTGGCGATCGCGAACTTCACGGGCAGTTCGCAATTCGAGGAGCCGACGGGGTCCATCGCCGCAGGCGCGATGGTCATCACGATTCCGATCATCATCTTTGTTCTGATCTTCCAGCGACGCATCGTCGCCGGACTGACTTCCGGTGCAGTGAAGGGATAGCTCGATGGCCGAAATTGTGTTGGACCGGGTGACCAAGAGTTACCCGAACGGCGCGACGGCGGTCAAGGATCTCTCCGTGACCATCGCCGACGGCGAGTTCATCATCCTCGTCGGCCCTTCCGGCTGCGGAAAATCCACCACGCTCAACATGATTGCCGGACTCGAGGAGATCACCTCCGGTGAGCTGCGCATCGGCGGTGAACGGGTCAACGAGAAGGCGCCCAAGGACCGCGATATCGCGATGGTGTTCCAGTCGTACGCGCTCTATCCGCACATGACCGTCCGGCAGAACATCGCGTTCCCGCTCACCCTGGCCAAGGTCAAGAAGGCCGACATCGCCCGCAAGGTCGAGGAGACCGCGAAAATCCTCGATCTCACTGAGCTATTGGACCGCAAGCCCGCCCAGCTGTCCGGTGGGCAGCGCCAGCGCGTGGCCATGGGACGCGCAATCGTGCGCAACCCCAAGGCTTTCCTGATGGACGAGCCGCTGTCGAACCTGGACGCCAAGCTTCGTGTGCAGATGCGCTCGGAGATCGCGCGGCTGCAGCGGCGACTGGGCACCACCACCGTCTACGTCACCCACGACCAGACCGAGGCGATGACGCTGGGCGATCGCGTGGTGGTGCTGCTCGCCGGGGAGGTGCAGCAGATCGGCACGCCCGACGAGCTGTATAACAGCCCCGCAAACCTTTTCGTCGCCGGCTTCATCGGGTCGCCCGCGATGAATTTCTTCCCCGCCACCCAGACCGACGTCGGCGTGAAGCTGCCGTTCGGCGAGGTCACCCTGACCCAGGAGATGCTCGACACGCTGGAGCGCAAGAAGCCGAAGAACATCATCGTCGGTATCCGGCCGGAGCATCTCGAGGACGCCGCACTGCTCGACGGCTATGCCCGCATCCGTGCGTTGATCTTCGAGGTGAAGGTCGACATGGTCGAGTCGCTGGGTGCGGACAAGTATGTCCACTTCAAGCTGGAGGGGGCCGGCGCGCGGTCCGCGCAACTGGCCGAACTGGCCGCCGAATCCGGTGTCGGCGAGAACGAGTTCGTGGCAAGGGTTTCCACCGCGTCGAAAGCCAAGACGGGTGAGACGCTCGAGCTGGCCTTCGACACTACCAAGCTGGCGATCTTTGATGCCGACACCGGCATGAACCTGACCATTCCCGATGCGTCGCAAGAGAAGCCGACCGAAGAGCAGCCAGCCGAACCCGAAGAGAAGGCGGAAGCCGAAGAGCCGGCGCAGGACTCGCCCGCCCCGTCGTCCGAGTGATCGACGTCCTGGCCGAAGTCCGCGCCCACGTTCGCGGGTATTTCGCCGCGGCAGGCGTCGACGCCGAGCCCGTCGCCGCCAGTGTGACATTCCTGGGCACCGAACGCATCGACGTCCTGCGCTTCGGACCCGACCACCACGGCGTGACTCACTATGTCTCGCTGGGCTGTTCGCGTCATCCGATGTTCGACCCGACCGAGCTGGTGACCGATGTGATCCGCGGGCCGCGCGCCGAGATCGTCGTAGCCCTGCGCGGACCGACGCCCGCGGGGCTGGCCCGGTCCATCGCGGTGGTGGCGGCGGCACCCGCGGTCGAGGGTCTGATGCTCGAACCCGACGCGCTCATCGATCTGGAAACGCCGCTGTGGAATTTGGCACCGTTCACGGCATTTCTGCTGGGCACCAGCGATATTGGTCCGGTACCCCTATCCGAACCACTCACTGGAGTGACGGTGCTGTCGGCGACGCCGATCACCCCCACCGAGGCGGCGTGGGTGCGGCTCAAGGGCGCCGACGCAATGCGCGAAGCCTGGCAGCAAGACGGCGTCGACGTGCTCGACCCGTCGCGGCCGGCGGCCAAACCGAGCTGACGTCGCGGGCTACAGCCAGTGGTTGCGGCGGAAGGCGCGGAACAACAGCAGGCAGACCACGAGCATGAACGTCAACACCGCGGGGTAGCCCCACACCTCTTTGAGTTCCGGCATGTACTCGAAGTTCATCCCGTAGATGCCGGCCACCGCCGTCGGCACCGCCGCGATCGCCACGTACGCCGAGATCTTGCGCATGTCGATGTTCTGCTGCATCGCCACCTTGCCGACCGCGGCCTGCACCAGCGAGGTGAGCAACTCGTCGTAGCTGATGATGCGGTCGGAGGCCTGGATGTTGTGGTCCAGCACGTCGCGCAGGTACCGCCGAACCTCGATGGAAACCAGGTCGTTGTGGTCTGTGCCGAGGCGTTGCAGGGCCAGTGTGAGCGGGTTTACCGCACGGCGCAGCTCGACGACTTCGCGCTTCAACAGGTAGATGGCTTCCATGTTGGTCTGGGTCAACGGCGAGAAGACGTCTTCTTCCATCGTGTCGATATCGGTCTCGATCAGGTCGGTGATGTCGAGGTAGCTGTCGACGACGTGGTCGGCGATCGCATGCATGATCGCGTAGGGACCCAGCTTGAGGATCTGCGGCGTGGCGTCCAAGCGCTTGCGCACCCCGGCCAGCCCGCTGTGTTCACCGTGGCGCACCGTCACCACGAAATCCGGCCCGACGAAGATCATGATCTCGCCGGTCTCGACGATTTCGCGGGCGTTGGCGACGGACTCGTGCTCGATGTAGTTCACGGTCTTGAGCACCAGGAACAGTGTTTGGTCGTAGCGCTCCAGTTTGGGCCGCTGATGGGCATGCACCGCGTCCTCGACGGCCAACTCGTGCAAACCGAAGACATCGGCGACGGCCTGCATCTGATGCTCGTCGGGTTCGTGCAGCCCGATCCACACGAACGCTTCCTTGCCGGCCTGCTCCAGTTCGCGCACCTTGGACAACGCCGCGGCGTGGGTGTATTTGCCCGGCAGTCGCATCCCGTCGCAGTACACGCCGCAATCGACCATCGCGCGGGCGACGGGAACGTGAATGCTCTTGGGCTCCGGCGTTGGACGCTTGGGCCGGGCAGTGGGTCGCAGTGACGGCGGCAGCGGGCGAAACGACGGCATCGCCACCTCCTATCCTGCAGGTCACCCCGCCGGAAATGCTACGCGCCGGTAGCGCTTCGTAAGCCTCACGACAGGGGAACCCGACGTTGTGAGTTTGGGCGGTGAAGTACCCTTGCGCCGTGTCGGAAATGGTGCGCACCCCGCAAGTCGTCATCGAGGACGCAGAGATCTTCGCTGCTCACGAAGGCGGAAAACTCTCGGTCGAACTCAAGGAGCCGCTGGACACCCAGCGCGCCCTGTCGATCGCCTATACCCCGGGGGTAGCGCAGGTAAGTCGCGCCATCGCGACCGACCACACGCTGGCCGCGAAGTACACCTGGGCCAACCGGCTGGTCGCCGTGGTCAGCGACGGCAGCGCGGTACTCGGCCTCGGTGACATCGGCGCCGCGGCGTCGCTGCCCGTGATGGAGGGTAAGGCGGCGCTGTTCAAGACGTTCGGCGGGCTGGACTCGATCCCGATCGTGCTCGACACCAAAGACCCCGACGAGATCGTCGAGACGCTGGTACGGCTGCGGCCGACGTTCGGCGCGGTCAACCTCGAAGACATCTCCGCGCCGCGCTGCTTCGAGATCGAGCGGCGCGTCATCGAGGCGCTGGACTGCCCCGTCATGCACGACGATCAGCACGGCACCGCGATCGTGGTGCTGGCCGCGCTGATGGGCGCGACGAAGGTGCTCGACCGGGACATGACCTCGCTGCGCATCGTCATCTCCGGCGCCGGGGCGGCGGGCATCGCCTGCGCCAAGATCCTGCTGGCCAAGGGCATCAAGGACATCACCCTGATCGACTCGCAGGGCATCGTCCACAAAAACCGCCCTGACCTCAACGCGTTCAAGGCCGAGCTGGCCGAGCAGACCAACCCCAACGGCCTGACCGGCGGCATGGCCGAGGCGCTGTCGGGCGCCGACGTGTTCATGGGCGTCTCTGCGGGTCTGGTGCCCGAGGAACTCATCGCGACGATGGCCCCCAACGGCATCGTGATGGCGATGTCGAACCCCGACCCGGAGATCCACCCAGACGTCGCGAAGAAGTACGCGGCGATTGTGGCCACCGGCCGCAGCGACTTCCCGAACCAGATCAACAACGTGCTGGCCTTCCCCGGTGTGTTCCGCGGGGCACTGGATGCCGGTGCGCGACGCATCACCGAGAAGATGAAAGTCGCTGCCGCCGAGGCGATTTACTCCGTTATTGCCGACGACCTCGCCGTCGACCGCATTGTGCCCAGTGCGCTCGATCCGCGGGTCGGGCCCGCAGTGGCCCAGGCGGTCGCGGCGGCGGCTGACGTATAGGCGATGCGCATTCGCCGGTTGGCGGTGGCGCTGGTCGCGCTGCTCGCAATTGGCACAGCCGGCTGCGGTAGTCAACCCGGTCCGTCGTCGATGGTCGTCGGCACGCGTCCGGGCGGGGAGTTGGTGGCGCATCTGTATGCGGCTGCGTTGCGGTATTACGGCACACCCGCGCACGTCGAGTCGATGCCCGACCCGTTGGCCGGCCTGGACTCGCGAGCCGCCAGCGTCGTGCCCGGCTTCACCGGCCAACTGCTGCAGCGGTTTGCGCCCGAATCCGTCGCCCGCGCCGCCGCACAGGTGTACCGGGAGCTGGTGTCGGCGCTGCCCGAAGGCCTCGCGGCCGGCGATTACACGATGTCCGCGGAGGACAAACCGGCGGTGGCCGTCATCCAGGCCACTGCTCGCGCGTGGGGCGATGACGACGTGACGGCGCTGGCGCACAACTGCGACAAGGTTCGGCCGGGCGCGATCGCGGGGGCTTCTACGCCGTCGGCCCTGGGGCTGTGCGAGTTGCCGAAGCCACGCCAATTCCGTGACGCCGCAACGCTGTTCGCAGCGCTGCGGTCCGGTCAGGTCAATGCGGCGTGGACGACGACGGCTGCGCCTGACACGCCCGCCGACGTGATGGTGCTGGCCGATCGCACCGCATTGATCCGCGCGGAGAACATCGTGCCGCTGTATCGCCGCAACGAGCTGACGGAGGCGCAGGTGCTGGCGGTCAACGAGGTGGCCGGCGTGCTGGACACCGCGGCGCTGGCGGACATGCGGCGGCAAGTGGCCGACGGTGCAGACCCGGCGGCGGTGGCCGACGCGTTCTTGGCGGCCAACCCGCTCCGCCATTAGGCGATTTCGGCGCGCGCAGTCGCGCTGAGCGGGCTGT
>NZ_PIZU01000076.1 GCF_002838065.1 Mycobacterium hubeiense
GCAACAGCCCGTCAGCGCGACTCAGCGCGCCGAAATCACTTCGCCGGCGGCTGGAATGGCTCGCTCTTGCGGGTCATCCCCGCGGCGCGCCCCTTGCCCGCAATCACCAACGCCATCTTGCGGCTGGCCTCGTCGATCATCTCGTCGCCGAGCATCACCGCGCCGCGAGCCCCGCCGGCGCGCGACGTATGCCACTCGTAGGCCTCGAGAATCAGTTCGGCGTGGTCGTAATCCTCTTGGCGCGGGCTGTAGATCTCGTTGCCCGCGGCAATCTGGTCCGGATGCAGCACCCACTTGCCGTCGTAGCCCAGCGCCGCCGATCGGCCCGCCACCCGGCGGAACGCGTCGACGTCGCGCACCTTGAGGTACGGACCGTCGATCGCGGCGATGCCGTGCGTGCGCGCCGCGATGAGTATGCGCATCATCGCGTGGTGGTAGGCGTCACCGACGTCGTAGCCCTCCGGTTGCTCCCCCACCACCAGCGTGCGCATGTTCAGGCTCGCCATCAGATCGGCGGGGCCCAGCACCAGCGCCTGCACCCGCGGGCCGCCCGCGATCGCGTCGACGTTCGTCAGGCCCTCCGCGTTCTCGATCTGCGCCTCGATGCCGATCCGGCCGACCGGCAGCTCGTGGGTGGTCTCGAGTTGGCTCAGCAATAGGTCGAGCGCGTGGATGTGGGAGACGTCAGTCACCTTGGGCAGCACCACAATGTCGAGCGACGCGCCGGCGGTGGACACCACTTCGATGACGTCGGCATAGGTCCACGGGGTGGTCCAGTCGTTGACCCGCACACCGCGCAGCTGGCCGGCCCAGCCGTCCTCGGCCAACGCGACCGCCACTTGGGTGCGCGCCTGGGCCTTGGCGTCCGGTGCGACGGCGTCCTCGAGGTCCAAGAACACCTCGTCGGCAGGCAGGCCTTTGGCCTTCTCGATCATCTTGGCGCTGCTGCCCGGAACCGAAAGACAGGTTCGACGGGGTCGATACGCGTTCTGCACAGTCACAGTCTCTACTCTTTGAGTCATGGTGGCGGTCAACAGGGTCTACGCGGCCCGCCTCGCCGGGATGGTGGTCTTGGGCCCCGACGGCGAGTCGATCGGCCGTGTCCGCGATGTGGTGATCAGCATCAGCATCGTCCGCCAACAGCCGCGGGTGCTGGGGCTGGTCGTCGAATTGCTCACCCGCCGAAGAATTTTCGTGCCCATCCTGCGCGTGACGGCGATCGAACCCGGTGCGGTCACACTGGCCACCGGCAGTGTGTCGCTGCGCCGCTTCGCCCAGCGGCCCGGTGAGGTGCTGGTGCTGGGGCAGGTGATCGAAACGCGCGTGCGCGTCGATGACCCCGACCTGCCGGAGCTGGCCGGAATCGACGTCGTGGTGGTCGATCTGGCCATCGAGCCGACCCGCACCCGCGATTGGATGGTCACCAAGGTGGCCGTGCGTCCGCAGCGTCGCCTCGGCCGTCGCGGCAACGTGCACGTCGTGGACTGGCAGCACGTCCAGGGCCTCACCCCGTCGGGCCTGGCGATGCCGGACCAGGGAGTGGCCCAGCTGCTCGAGCAGTTCGCCGGTCAACGCCCGATCGAGGTGGCCGACGCGATCCGCGAGCTGCCGCCCAAGCGGCGCTACGAGGTGGTCAACGCGCTCGACGACGAACGGCTCGCCGACGTGCTGCAGGAGCTGCCCGAAGACGAGCAGGCCGCCCTGCTGCGGCAGCTGAAGACCGAACGCGCCGCCGACGTGCTCGAGGCGATGGATCCCGACGACGCCGCCGACCTGCTGGGCACGATGGCCCCGGCCGACGCCGAACAGTTTCTGCGCCGGATGGATCCCGAGGACTCCGAGGACGTGCGACGGCTGCTGTCGCACTCCCCCGACACGGCCGGCGGCCTGATGACCTCCGAGCCCGTCGTGCTGGCGCCGGACACCACCGTCGCCGAGGCGCTGGCGCGGGTCCGTGACCCCGACCTGACGCCGGCGCTGGCATCACTGGTGTTCGTGGTGCGCCCGCCCACGGCCACCCCGACCGGGCACTACCTGGGTTGTGTGCACCTGCAGCGGCTGCTGCGTGAGCCACCCGCGGCGCTGGTCAGCGGCATCGTCGACACCGACCTGCCGACGCTGAAACCGGAAGACTCGCTCGGTGCGGTCACTCGCTATTTCGCCGCCTACAACCTGGTGTGCGGACCGGTCGTCGACGAGCAGAGCCACCTGCTGGGGGCGGTGTCGGTCGACGACCTGCTCGACCATCTGCTGCCCGAGGATTGGCGGGAAAGGCTCGACGTGCCCGAACTCTCGGGCGCTGAGGGGGCGACATGAGCGAGTTGTCGACCCGTGGGCGCCTGGACACCCCGCGGACCTCGCGCCGGTTCAACGTCAACGTCGATCCGGAGGCGGTGGGCCGCTTCAGCGAATCGATCGCGCGTTTTTTGGGGACCGGGCGCTATCTCGCGGTGCAGACGATCATCGTCATCATCTGGATCGCGATCAATCTGTTCGCGGTCAATCTGCGGTGGGACCCGTATCCGTTCATCCTGCTCAATCTGGCGTTCTCCACGCAGGCCGCCTACGCGGCCCCGCTGATTTTGCTGGCACAGAATCGTCAGGAAAATCGCGACCGGGTCGCGCTGGACGAGGATCGTCGCCGCGCCGCGCAAACCAAGGCCGACACCGAATACCTGGCCCGCGAGCTGGCGGCGCTGCGGTTGGCCATCGGTGAGGTCGCCACCCGTGATTACCTGCGCCGGGAGTTGGAGGAGCTGCGCGAGATCTTGGAAGAACTGCAGCCGCACAAGGATGCCGTCGGCAAGGATTCGGCGGGCAAGGCCGACGCAGCGGAGCGGCGGTCGAAACGGCTGGGTTGAACCATTGCTGCAACGGCGGAATCGATAGTAGGTATGGTGACTTGGTTCACATTCGGTTTTGGCCGGTCACCACGGACCCAAGGACGGTTGAGTGCACACAGGGGGAGGAGCCGCCCTCGAGGCAGTGCGGCGCCGCGCAGGGCGAGTTGTAGGGACGCCCGCCTTTGGCGTAGCAGTCATCGCACCGCTAATCCTCGCCGGCGCAGTCGGCGCATCGGCACCATCACCACACGAGCAGACGAGTGACACCGGCGTCACGCCGCTGGCCGCCGTTGCGCCCACCCCGCGCGACCGCAGCGGCCCCACCGTCGTGGCGGTCAAAAAGAACCCGACGCCGTTTCACATCGCGGCTACCACAGTGTCGGCTCCCCCGCCTGCCGTGGTGGTGAATTCCCCTGGCGCACTGGGTATTCCGGCGATGGCGCTGAAGGCGTACCGCAACGCCGAGGCGATGATGGCGGCGGCCTACCCGGGCTGCGGGGTCAGCTGGAACCTGCTGGCCGGCATCGGTCGCATCGAATCCATGCACGCCAACGGCGGCGCCACCGACCGGGGCGGCACCGCGGTGCGCCCGATCTACGGGCCGACGCTGGACGGCTCGCTGCCCGGCAACGAGGTCATCGTGCAGAGCCGCACCGCCGACCGCGTCACCTACGCCCGCGCGATGGGCCCGATGCAGTTCCTGCCCGGCACCTGGGCCCGGTTCGCCTCCGACGGCGACGGCGACGGCAAGGCCAACGTGCAGAACCTGTTCGACGCCACCCTGGCCGCGGCGCGCTACCTGTGCAGCGGCGGGCTCAACCTGCGCGACCAGTCGCAGGTAATGGCGGCGATCCTGCGGTACAACAACTCGGTGGCTTACGCCCACAACGTGCTGGGCTGGGCGGCGGCCTATGCGACCGGTGTGGTGCCGGTGAACCTGCCGCCCATCACCGGATCGGTGCCCGCGCTCGGCGATGCACAGCTCGACTCGCATCTGGACGACCCGGAGGGCCTCGGCCCGGGTTTGCCGGTGAATGCGCTTGGTCTACCGGCCAACGACCCGCTGGCCCTTGTTCCGCTGATGGGACGCGCCGACGCCAGCCAGATCCCGACCACCAACGTGCCCGGCTTCGCGCCCGGGCAGGTGCTCGGACCGCTGCCGGGACCCGCACCGCAGGCGCCGGCGACGCCGCAGGCCCCTGCCCCGCCGCCGTGGACCCCACCGTGGCTGCAACCCCAGCAGCCCAAGTGCGTGGTGTTCTGCCTGACGGAGAACACGCCGTCGGCACCCCCACCGTTCGGCGCCCCGCCTGCGCCCGGCCCTGCGCCTGGGCCTCTTGCTCCTGCGCCTGGCGCACCCGCGCCGCTGCCGGGACCGCCGCCGGGTCCCGGGGCGCCCGCCCCCGCACCTGCCGCGCCGCTCGGTCCTGCGCCGGGCCCCGCACCCGGCCCGCCGGCCTGACGACCGCATTGGGTGGGGCCGTCTCGTCGGCCTACACTCGCGGGTGATGTCCCCAACTCCCGATGACCTCGAAACCGCGGTCCGCGCTGCGCTGGCCAAGGTGATCGACCCCGAACTTCGCCGGCCGATCACCGAGCTCGGCATGGTCAAGAACGTCAGCGTCGAACCGGACGGCGCCGTGCACGTCGAGGTGTACCTCACCACCGCGGCCTGCCCCAGGAAGACCGAGATCTCCGATCGGGTGCAGCGGGCCGTCATCGACGTCCCCGGGACCGGCGTCGTCACCGTCAGCCTCGACGTGATGAGCGATGAGCAGCGCACCGAGCTGCGCAAGCAACTGCGCGGCGACTCCCGCGAACCGGTCATCCCCTTCGCCCAGCCCGGCTCCCTGACCTGGGTGTACGCCGTCGCCTCCGGAAAGGGCGGCGTCGGAAAGTCCAGCGTCACAGTGAATATCGCGGCGGCGATGGCGGCGCGCGGCCTGTCCGTCGGTGTGCTCGATGCCGACATCTACGGCCATTCGGTGCCGCGCATGATGGGCACCACCGACCGGCCCACGCAGGTGGAGTCGATGATCCTCCCGCCGGTCGCGCACGACGTCCGGGTCATCTCGATCGCGATGTTCACCCAGGGCAACACCCCGGTGGTGTGGCGCGGGCCAATGCTGCACCGCGCGCTGCAGCAGTTCCTGGCCGACGTGTACTGGGGCGATCTCGACGTGCTGCTGCTCGACCTGCCGCCGGGCACCGGCGACGTCGCGATCTCGGTGGCCCAGCTGATTCCGGGCGCCGAGATATTGGTGGTGACGACGCCCCAGCTGGCCGCGGCCGAGGTCGCGGAGCGGGCCGGGGCGATCGCGCTGCAGACCCGCCAACGCATCGTCGGTGTGGTGGAGAACATGTCCGGCCTGCGGATGCCCGATGGGTCGACCATGCAGATCTTCGGCGAGGGCGGCGGCCGCCAGGTCGCCGAGCGGCTGTCACGCGCGGTCGGCGCCGACGTGCCGTTGCTGGGTCAGGTGCCGCTGGACCCGGCGTTGGTCTCCGCGGGCGATTCGGGCGTGCCGCTGGTGCTGTCCGCGCCCGATTCCGCGGCGGGCAAGGAGCTGCGCAGCATCGCCGACGCGTTGTCGTCGCGCAAACGTGGCCTGGCCGGTATGTCGCTGGGCCTCGACCCCGCAGGACGCTAAGCCTTTCGCCTCGCCGCGAGATTGCGTCCTGGCAGGCCTCTACTCGAACTTGTGCTGCCGGAATGCAATTTCGCGGGTCTTTACGTCGCGTCGCTGTCAAACGGCGTGACGGCCGGCGGTGCAGGCGCGGGAGCGGGTGTCGGCAACGGCTGGCTGACCGGCTTTTCATCGAACTTGCCGGTCAATATCGAGTCGTCGCCGTCGAGTAGGTGCTTGGTGAGCGCCGCCCGCGGCGTCATCCCGCGCAGCTTTTGCAGCTCCGACAGCGGCTGACGCAGGTCTTCGAATTCCGGCCCCAGGTCTTCGCGCAACTGGCTGGTGGCCCCGCTGATGTAGTCGCGGGCTTGGCGCAGCGCGCTCGACGTCCAGCGAATGGCGCCGGGCAACCGTTCCGGCCCGAGGATCACCAACCCGGCCATCACCAGGATCAGCATTTCGCCCCAGCCGATATTGGCGAACATCTAGACGGTGTTGTCGGGGCCAGGGTTGACCGTGAGCGTGACGCGCCGGCCGTCGCGCACCACCTCGATGGGCGCATCCTGGCCGATCTTGAGCTGGCGCACCGCCACCACGAATTCGTCGGCGTCGGCGACCGTGCGGTCACCGACCTTGACCACCACGTCGTTCTCGAGGATGCCGGCCTTGTCTGCGGGGCTGCCGGGCTTCACGTTGGCCACCTGGGCGCCCGACGCGATCGCATTGCTCACCGTCCGCGCGGTCAGCCCCAGCGTCGGGTGGGCGATCTTGCCGTCGCGGATCAACGTCTCCACGACGGTCTTGACCTCGTTGACCGGAATCGCAAAGCCCAGGCCGCTGGCGCTCTCCGACAGCGATTTACCAGCCGTGTTGATGCCGATGACCTCGGAGTTCATGTTGATCAGCGGGCCGCCGGAGTTGCCGTGGTTGATGGCGGCGTCGGTCTGCACGCCGTCGATGACGGTGTCGGTGTCCGAACCGTCGCCCGACAGCGGCACCGGGCGATGCAGCGCGCTGATGATGCCCTGGGTGACCGTGCTGCGCAGGCCCAGTGGCGCGCCCGCCGCGATCACCTCGTCGCCGACCTTGAGCTTCTCGGAGTCGCCGAAGCGGGCCACCGTGAGGTTGTCGACGTTGTCGACCTTCAACACCGCCAGGTCGGTCTTGGGGTCGCGGCCCACGAGGTTCGCGGGCACTTCCTTGCCGTCGTTGAACACCACCGTCAGCTTGTACTGGCTCGGGTTGGTGGCGGCCTCGGAGATGACGTGATTGTTGGTGACGATGTGCCCGCGGTCGTCGACGACCACCCCGGAGCCCTGCGAGCCTTCGGTGTCGCTCTTCGCTTCCACCGTCACAACCGAATCAGCAACTGCGGCAGCAACTTTGGCGAACCGGCCCATCGGCTGTTCGGGATTGTCGCCGGTCTCCAGCGTCACTTTAGAGGTGGTAAACGCCTCGACCACCTCGGCAGTCTGGTGGCCCACCCAGCCGCCGCCGAAGCCGATCACCAGCGCGATGATGCCGAGCACCGCCAGTGCGACGTAGGAGACCCGGCCGCCGAAGAGCACCTCGCGAACGCCCAGCTTGCCCATCCCTGCCGTCGACACCGCGGGAGCGGGCTTGGGCAGTGCGGGGGCGCCGACAGCCGCCGGCGCGCTCGGATCACGCCACGGGTCCGGCAAGTCCTCGGCGGCGTCGCGGTCCTTTTCGGCCTCCAACGCTCCGGCGTCGGCGGGATGGCGCTGCAGCGACTCCACGCCGGGATGCGGTCGGCCGAACGCCTCGGCCAGCACGGGATCGGGCGCCTTGTCCGTCGGTGTGTACTCGTCCTGCTTGCGGTAGCGGTCCAGGCCGACGAAAGATCCGTCGACGCCGTTGGGCCGGCGGAACACACGCTCGGCGGCGGGATCGACCGGAGGACGCGAGACAGGGCGCGGCGCCAAGCGGAGGCTACCGCTGGACTGGTCCTGATTAGTCACGCGTGAATCACTCTCTATCGGAGCGCCCGACGGTGAAGACCTGATCGGCGCGCGTCACTCGATTTTGCATCTACCCTACCGGCGCTTACGCCAATAACGAGTTGCGCCATCAGCTAACGGCTGCTGCTCCGGATCGTCGGGCGACTCTTGAGGAGTCTCATGAGGTATCTGTGACAACATCCCCAATAGCGAATTCGGTACGACGATCGGGCAGGAGTCCCGCAAAGCCGCACGCGCCTGACTCTGGGCGTCAACCTCGGCCGCGCACTGCGGACACAACGACAAGTGGTGCGCAGCGCGAAGGTGCGCTGTCATCCGCAGCTCGCCGTCGACAAATGCCGCGATGGCCTCGGTGGACAGATGTTCGGTGGAGCCGAACTGGCGCGGCGCCCCGACCGGCGCATCGCTTTGCGAAGCAAACTGGGACGGCAGCCAGGAGAATGCGCGACGGAACACGTGTCCCGGGTCAGCCATCACCCAGCTCCTCTCGGCCTTACTCACGTTGATCAACGGTGCTGACTCGAATGTAGCGCGCGAGATCTCGGCCGACACCCGCGAATGGTCAGGCCGACACGACTGCGTCGTCGGAATGCTTGGCCAGATAGTCCCGCAACGCTTGCCGGCCGCGGTGAATCCGGCTTCGCACCGTGCCCAGTTTCACGTCGAGCGTGGCGCCGATCTCCTCGTAGGACAGGCCCTCGATGTCGCACAACACGACGGCGGCGCGGAACTCCGGCGGCAACGAATCGAGCGCCGCCTGCAAATCGGGGCCCAACCGCGCGTCGTGATAGATCTGCTCCGGGTTCGGATCCTCGGCCGGCACCCGGTCGTAGTCCTCCGGCAGCGCCTCCATCCGGATGCGACCGCGACGGCGCACCATGTCGAGGAACAAGTTGGTGGTGATGCGGTGCAGCCAGCCCTCGAACGTGCCGGGCTGATAGTTCTGCACCGAGCGGAAGACGCGGATGAACGTCTCCTGCGTCAGATCTTCGGCGTCGTGCTGATTACCGGACAACCGGTAGGCCAGTCGGTACACCCGGTCGGCGTGCTGACGCACCAATTCGTCCCATGACGGCATGGCGGCCTTGTCGCCGGTGGCATCGAAAACCGCGGTACCCGTCAGCTCGTCGGACGGTTCCACCCACTCCGCATCGGTGTACTGCTCGAGGTGAGCCATCGAAACAGGGGACGAAACGGGGGACAGAGAAGGGGCAGGTGTGGTGGTCGTCAGATCCTCCTGGTCACAGACTTCATCGCGGGCAACACGACCTGGGGCGTTCTTATTCCCCGAGCGCCAGCTTCCGCCGTGTTCCATGCGGGATACCTTCTCCGACCGCGGTGTGGCTGGCATATGAGCAAACTGAACCTTCCCTGAGAAACCGGCTACCCCCTGCACCACCAGCGCAAACCCGCGAACTGTGCGCCGATTCTTCGGCGGCCGCACGGGCGTGTCGCAACACCGGCCGATACCGCTGGCTTACGCTGCGGGCATGGCCAGCATCGACGACCCGGCGGGTCAACCGGGACCCAGCCGCGAGGAGTCGATCGTCACGCACGCCGAGCAGTCCATTTCCGAAGACGCCATTGTTGCGGCTGCGCGGGAGCGGGCGGTCGACATCGGCGCGGGCGCCGTCACCCCGGCGGTGGGCGCGCTGCTGTGTGTGCTGGCCAAACTGGTCGGCGCCAAGGCCGTCGTCGAGGTCGGTACCGGTGCGGGCGTCAGCGGGCTGTGGTTGTTGTCGGGTATGCGCGACGACGGGGTGCTGACGACCATCGACGTCGAGCCTGAGCATCAGCGCATCGCCAAGCAGGCGTTCGCCGAGGCCGGCGTCGGCCCCGGGCGGACCCGGCTGATCAGCGGGCGCGCCCAGGAAGTGCTCACCCGATTGGCCGACGAGTCCTATGACCTGGTCTTCATCGACGGCGATCCGATCGATCAGCCGTCGTTCGTCGTCGAGGGTGTGCGGCTGCTGCGGCCCGGCGGCGCGATCGTGGTGCACCGCGCGGCGCTGGGCGGACGCGCCGGTGATGCCTCTGCGCACGATGCCGAGGTGGCCGCGGTGCGCGAGGCGGCGCGGCTGATCGCCGAGGACGAGCGGCTGACGCCGGTGCTCATCCCGCTTGGCGACGGCCTGCTCGCCGCCGCCCGCGACTGACCCTCCCCTTCAGCGATTTCGGCGCGCGCAGT
>NZ_PIZU01000077.1 GCF_002838065.1 Mycobacterium hubeiense
CCCGCAAGCCTGATCCAGCTTCCAGGACACACCATGGGCGCAGCATAATCAGGCCGCCCACCTTCCAAGCGCCACCGCCAGGTTGTCGGGGTAGTTTGCCCGCATGGAAATGTTCACCCCGACGCTGGACTGGGGTTCTGAGCTGTGGACGTCGCTGGTCTGGATCGCCAGAGCGTGGCTGATTGCGGCGCTGTGCACCCTCGGTGTCCTCGTGCTGATCGCGAAGTTCACCAACTGGGGCAGGCAGTTCTGGCGGATCACCGGCGACTACTTCACCGGGGCCGAGAGCCTCAAGGTTTGGCTGTGGCTGGCGGCGATCCTGCTCGCGGTGGTCGCCGGCGTGCGACTGCAGGTGCTGTTCAGCTTCCAGAGCAACGACATGCTGACCAGCTTCCAGGTGGTCGCATCAGGCGTCGGTGCCGGCAACGACGAAGTGAAGAACTCAGGCGCGCAAGGCTTTTGGATGTCGCTGGGTGTGTTCTCCATATTGGCTGTGCTGCATATCGCCCGCCTCCTGCTGGACACCTTCCTGGTGCAGCGGTTCTGCCTCGCGTGGCGTGCGTGGCTCACCGACCGGCTCACCGGCGACTGGCTGGACGGCAAGGCCTACTACCGGGCGCGCTTCATCGATCACACAATCGACAACCCCGACCAGCGCATCCAGTCCGACATCGACATCTTTACCGCCAACAACGGGCCGCTGCCCAACGTCCCGTATTACTACTCCCAGAACACGCTGCTGTTCGGCGCGATTGAGGCGGTCGTGTCGATCGTCTCGTTCACCGCGATTCTGTGGAACCTGTCCGGCACGCTGACGGTGCCGATCATCGGGATCGACTTTCCGCGGGCGATGTTCTGGATCGGGATCCTGTTCGTCGTCTTCGCCTCACTGGTTGCCTTTTGGATCGGCCGGCCAATCATCGGGCTGTCGTTCAACAACGAGAAGTTCAACGCCGCGTTCCGGTACGCGCTGGTGCGCCTTCGTGACGCGTCGGAGGCCGTCGCGTTCTACCGCGGCGAGCTCGTCGAGCGTTCGGGGCTGCGTAAGCTCTTCACCCCCGTCGTCACCAACTACAAGCGCTACGTGAACCGGTCGATCGGATTCAACGGCTGGAACTGGTCGATGAGCCAGGTCATTGTGCCGCTGCCATACCTGCTGCAGTTCCCGCGGTTCTTCAATGGCGAGATCACCCTGGGCGCGCTCAACCAGTCCGCCTCGGCGTTCGGGCAGATCCAGGACGGATTGTCGTGGTTCCGCAACGCCTATGACCTGTTTGCCGGCTACCGCGCCGCAATCATCCGGCTCCATGGTCTGGTGACAGCCAACGAAGAGGGGCGGGCGCTTCCGGAGATCACCACGACCCCGTGTGTCGACGGCGCCGTGCAGCTCGACGACATCGAGGTGCGCACACCCGATGGACGCCAACTCATCGATCCGCTCGACATGCGCCTGGAGGTCGGCGACACGTTGGTCATCACCGGCGCGTCGGGCAGCGGCAAGACCACGCTGTTGCGCAGCCTGGCGGAGCTATGGCCGTTCACCTCCGGCACGCTCACCCGCCCGTGCGGCCCCAACGAGACGATGTTCCTGTCGCAGCTGCCGTATGTGCCGCTGGGGAATCTGCGTGCGGTAGTGAGCTATCCGTCCGAGGAAGGCTCGATCGACGACGACACGCTGCGACGCATGCTGGAGCGGGTGGCGCTACCTCACCTGGTGGACCGGCTCGACGAGGTGCAGGACTGGGCGAAGGTGCTCTCACCGGGCGAACAGCAGCGCATCGCGTTCGCGCGCATCCTGCTGACCAAACCCAAGGCGGTGTTCCTCGACGAGTCCACCTCGGCGCTCGACGAAGGCCTCGAATTCATGCTGTACCAACTGGTGCGCACCGAGCTACCGGACACCATTCTGGTCAGTGTCAGCCACCGCAGCACCGTCGAGCAGCATCACACCCACGAACTTGAATTGCTCGGAAACGGTGAATGGCGACTCGGCCGGGTGGAGGGCGACGAGACGGAACCGGCTCTGGTGTAACGCTTTCCCGGGTAGCTTTCCCGGGCATGGAGATGTTCACCCAGTCCCTGGACTGGAGCAACGAACTCATCGCCTCCGCCATCTGGGTGGCCAAAGCGTGGGCGATCAGTGCGGTCTGCACAGTGATCGTGTTGGCCCTGCTCGCGAAGTTCACCACCTGGGGTCGGCAGTTCTGGCGCATCACCGGCGACTACTTCACCGGCCGCGACAGCATCACGGTGTGGGCGTTCCTCGCGGTGCTGCTGCTGTCGGTGATGGTCGACGTTCGGCTTTCGGTCTTGTTCAGTTACCAGGGCAATGACCTGTATTCCGCACTCCAGACCGCATTCTCTGGTGCCGGTTCGGGCGATGAAGCGGTCAGAGACTCTGGGATACAAGGGTTTTGGATGGCGATCATCATGTTCCTCATCCTGATGGTCTCCCACCTCACGCGCCTGCTGCTGGACCTGTACCTGATGCAGCGCTTCATCATCCGCTGGCGGGTGTGGCTGACGCACCGACTCACCGGCGACTGGCTGGACGGCGATGCCTACTACCGCGGGCGGTTCGTCGACGACCCCATCGACAACCCGGACCAGCGCATCCAGCAGGACATAGACATCTTCACCACCGGCACCGGCCCGGAAACCAACACCCCGACCGTGGGGTCGACGACCACGCTGCTGTTCGGCGCGGTGGCCTCGATCCTGTCGTTGGTGTCGTTCGCGCCGATCCTGTGGAATCTGTCGGGGCCGCTGACGATTCTGGGCGTGACGGTGCCCAAGGCGCTGTTCTGGATCGCGTTGCTGTACGTGTTCTTTGCTACCGTGGTCGCGATCTGGATCGGCAAACCCATCATCGGCCTGTCGTTCCGCAACGAACTCACGAATGCGGCGTTCCGGTATGCGTTGGTGCGGCTGCGCGATGCCGGCGAGGCGGTGGGCTTCTACCGTGGTGAACGCGCCGAGCGAAGTGAACTGATGTCACGCTTCGCCGCGATCATCGCCAACTATCGGGCATACGTCCGGCGGGGCGTCGCCTTCCTCGGCTGGAACCAGACGATGACTCACATCATCGATCCGCTGCCGCTGGTGATCCAGGCGCCGCGGGTGTTCGCCGGCCAGATTCAGTTCGGCGATGTCACGCAGTCCTCGGATGCGTTCCGCTCGGTGAACGACTCGCTCTCGTTCTTCCGCGCGGTGTATGACTCGTTCGCCAGCTATCGCGCGGCCATCATCCGCCTCGACGGGTTGATCACCGCCAACGAACAGGCAAGGGCGCTACCGGCATTGACGGCCGTCGACAGCGTCGACGGCTCGATCGAGCTGGAAGACGTCGAGGTGCGCACACCAGCAGGACTGCGTCTGGTGGATCCGCTCGATGTCCGGTTGGAGCCCGGCGACGCGATGGTGATCACCGGCGGTTCGGGCAGTGGCAAGACCACGCTGCTGCGCAGTCTGGCCCGGCTGTGGCCGTACACGTCGGGCACCATGCACTGCCCCGCCGAGGGCACCATGTTCCTGTCCCAGGTGCCCTATATCCCGCTGGGCGATCTGCGTTCGGTGGTGTCCTACCCGGGCGCGGCAGGCGACTACACCGATGCCGATATCCGATCCGCTTTGGACACAGTGGCTTTGGGTCATCTCGCGACCCGCCTCGACGACGTCGCGGACTGGGCGAAGATCCTCTCACCGGGTGAGCAACAGCGCATCGCGTTCGCCCGGGTGCTGTTGTCCAAACCGCGTGTGGTGTTCATGGACGAGTCGACGTCCGCACTCGACGAGGGCCAGGAGTTCACCCTGTACCGAACGTTGCGCACCGAGTTGCCGCAGACCATCGTCGTCAGCGTGAGCCACCGGCCCAGCCTCGAGCAGCATCACGACACGCGGCTGGAGCTGTTGGGCGGCGGCGAGTGGCGGCTGGGTCCGGTCACCGAGGAGCCGGTGCCGGTCTAACTCCTCGCGGCGTGCGCCCCGGCCCGGCGGCCGAAGAACGACCCTTCGCCGAGCTGTGTCCCGCTCGAATAACCCTTGCCGTCCTGCACCAGCTTCGACGCGCACGCCCCCGCCGCGTACAACCCGGGCACGACGCTGTCGTCCTCACGCAACACCTGCGCGTCGACGGAGGTGGCCAGTCCGCCCAACGTGAACGCCGAGTACATCGCCTTGCCCAGCGAGAGGTCAAAGGCCCCCCACGGCCCTTTATCTTGGGCGGCAACATACTCCGACTGCTTGTGAAAGTCCGGATCATGACCCTTCGCCGCGTTCTCGTTGTAACGGTTCAGCGTGGCAACGAGATTGCCCTCCGGGATGCCGAGCGCCTTCTCCATCTCCTCGACGGTTTCCCACCCGTCGATCAACGGGACCAGCGGCACCTCGGGATTCTGCAGGTGTGCCTCGTCGACAATGAGGAACGCCGCGCTGTCGGGCTGCTCCATCACGAAAGCCGAGGTGCGCGAATGGTACGAGTCCTCCGCGACGAAACGCTGGCCGAGCTTGTTGACAATGATGCCGGTGAGCAGAATCTCCGGCGGATACACCGGCGCGGTCATGAACGCCTGATCCATGTGCTTGGCCACGCCACCGGCCGAGACACCCAACCGGATGCCGAGACCGTCGTCGTAGGTATTGCCCAGCACGAAAGGCTTTTCGGAGATTTTGGGCGTGTATTTGGCCACCATGTCCGGGTTCATCACGAAACCTCCGGCGGCGATGATCACCGCCTTCGCCTTGATGGCGCCGGTCTCGTTGAAGTGCTTCCAAGCCACGCCGACGACTTTTCCGGCGTCGACGACGAGGTTGGTCGCCCCGGTCTCGTAGCGCACCTGCACGCCGAGTTCGTCGGCCCGCTTCACCAGCAGATCGATCACCATCGCCGCGCCGCCGAGTTCACCGGGCACCGGCACGGAGTGTCCACGCGGCGCCGGCTTCGCCTGCTCGCAGAACGGCCACACCTTCTCGTTGCCCGTGTACGACAGGCCCTCGGTGCCCGGCGGCACCACCACCTTGCCCGGGTAGTAGCTGCGTTCGAACCGAAAACCCAAGCGCTCCAACCAATTGAAGTGCTCGACGCTGCCCTCGCAGTACGCGCGGATCTTGTCGTGCTCGGGCTCACGCGACACCGCGACGAGGTATTTGTACATCTCCTCGGCGCTGTCCTCGTGGCCAGTGGCCTGCTGCACCGCGGTGCCACCGCCGAGATAAAAATGCCCGCCGGCCATCGATGTGGTGCCGCCCGCCTCGGCGGCGCGCTCCAGCACCAGCACGCGGGCGCCGGCGTCGGCGGCGCTGACGGCCGCGGAACCACCGGCAATGCCGAATCCGATTACGACGACGTCGAACTCGTCGGACCACGACGTCACTTCCGCCGCGTCGACCGTATCCGGAATGTCCAGCCCGCTCACTGTTGCTCCTGTTTCACGTAGTCGAAGAACGCCCGGATCTCGGGCGGGATGTATGCGATCTCGAGGTACGGCACACCGGCCTGGGCGGCGGACACGTAGGCGAATCGCATGCCGCCCGCCATCACACCCTGCTGTACGACGGGCGCGCCGTGACCCTGCGCGTCGCGCACCGCGGCGTCGAACGCCTCGGTGTCAGATGCCTCGACACAGATGTGGTGCAGTCCGGGCCCCGCGCGGTCCAGGAACTCGGTATAGATGCTCTCACCGGCGACGGGCGCGATGAGCTCGAGCTGGGTGTCTCCCGCGTAGCTGAGCGAGATGTCGGCGACGAAGTCCGCAGGCTGCCCGCGCAAAGTGCAGGTGTCCGGGCCGAAGTGCACACCCGGCATACGCACCCATTTCTTCGCGCCCAACAGCGCGGTGAGGGTGCGCTCGGTGGCGTCGAGGTCGTGCGTCACCCAGGCAATCTGGACAGGTGTCTGGTCAAGCATCTCCTTGAGGATATCGCCGGCACCCCGCCCTGGCTAGAACGTGTTCTAGTTGTGCCTCGCCTCACTCCTCGCCGAGGTAGGCCGCCAGGCACCGGTCCGCCGCTTCCCGCGCCACCGCGGGATCGGTGCCGTTGGCGACGTTCGCGGCGTACCACTGTTCGCCGGACAGCTTGAGGAAACGGCGGCCGTCCTCGGTGGCCAGCCACTCCTGCCCGGCCGCCGGGTCGACGGATTCGCCGGTGCTCAGGTGCAGGGCAAGCCCGAGGAGCATGGAATCCCACCCCATGCCGACGGCGCCCGGCCCGAACAGGCGCGAGGTCTCGTCGTCGACATGGGCGATGTGCTCGACCACCAACCGGGCGCGGTCGGGGCCTTCGCTGCTGACGCTGACGTCGATCCAGCTGACGTTTCCGCCGTACTCCCACGTCGCCGTGAAGTTCTTCGGTGGGTCACAGGTCAGCACGGTTCCGTTCGCGTTGCCCTCCAGCTGATAGGTGCCGCCGACCTTCAAGTCGCCGGAAATCGGCATCAGCCAGCGGGGAATGCGCTCGATGTTGGTGACCGCATCCCAGAGATCGTCCTGATCGGTGTCGTAGGCCTGACTGATGGTGGCGACGTACGCCTCGCCGGTGTCGATAGTGCGGGTGCCGAACTTCCGCTGCACCGCGTTGATCTGATAGTCGACGTCAACATCAAGCATGTTGCCTCCCTTGATTTCTGCGTTGCCGCTTGCCGCGGGCGATTTCGGTGGCCAGCGCGTCCAGGTGTGGTGTCCAGAAGCGTCGGAACGCATCGAGCCACTCGTCGACGTCGCGAAGTGCATCGCCGTTCACCGCGTACAGCCGACGTTGGCCGTCCGGACGCACCGAGGTGAACCCGTTGTCTCGCAACACTTTCAAGTGTTGCGAGACCGCCGGCTGGGTGATTGCGAACTCTTCTTGGATGCGCTCGCCGATGGCCCCCGCGGAGAGCTCACCGTCAGCGAGCAGTTCCAGGATGCGGCGGCGTACCGGATCGCCCAGGACGTCGAACGCGTGCACATCATTAGGTTAAAGCGACCACTTATATAAGTCAAGTCTAATATACTTCCCGGGGCGAGAGGCCAATGCGCCATCCTCGCGAGGCCGATGCACGCACCATCGCCGAAGCCGCCGGCCCCGCGACCACGCGTGGCCATCTCGTGCCTTGAGGGCATCGCAAGCCGCTCAGAGGTGTCCGGTGGCGCTATGTTTGGGGATTCCGCCGCGAAGAAGCTCATTCGCCAAAGGCGTTTCTGTGGTCAACCAGAGTCGAAGCAAATGTCGCCTCCGGCTCAGGTCGTCGTCATCTGTATACGCCTCCCGGGAATGCAACACGGTCGAGTTGTTGAGCAGTTGCACATCGCCAGGACGGAAGTCCATCTCGATATGGAAAGCTGGATCGTTGGCGATGTTCTCCACGAGTGCCAACGCGGCCAACTGATCGTCGGTCAGCCGCGGCGCCTCCGCGTGCAGCTGTGAGTCGCGGATGTACCAGGCGATGAAGAAGATCCGCGGCATTCCGTTGACATCTGTGATCGGTGGAAGTTCGAAGAAGGGCGCCTCACCCGGGCGTTCCTCCCCGTTGCGACTCCAGGGCATGGGCTGGTACATGACGTCCACCAGGTGCGGATCGCGACGCAGCATCTCGTTGTAGACCGCGTGCGCACTGACGATCTTCGACTCACCACCCGACTTGGCCGGATGCAGGCACAATAGGCCGACGAGATCGGAGCCATCGCTGTGGAAATCCTGCCGCAGATTTGTCCGGTACTTGCGCACCGCAGCGCCGGCGTGAATTCGTTCGTCGCGGATATGGGTAATGAGGTTGGCGTCGCGGTCTTGCCCCACCGGCTGACCCAGCAGCCCTCCCAGCCCGAGGTAGGCGTGCTCGATCTGCGGCTCATCCAGGACGTCGATCGGGAAGTTGCGCAGTCGCACGAAGCCCGGGCCCTCATTAAGCAACTTTGTCCAATGCGCTGCCGCAGAACCGATCTGGCGGCTCAAGTCTGCGCTTGACCCGCCGCGGCCGAAGTCGATCAAAGCCTGCCTGTCATCGGCGCTCAGCTCGAATGACCACGCGGACTCATCGGGGAAGTCGGTCGGCGTCCACACCGACGATGAAACTACCGGAACCAAAGATGCCACGGTAAAACTCCTTTCAGTATTGCTGCTGTTTCGTGCCATAAGACGCGCCGAACGCAGATGCCCGCGGCGCAGCGACGTCAGCGACACTTGCTGGTCCCGCGAGTAGAGGCAAGCACCTTGGCGACACCGCTGACACCGCAAATACCTTGGGCCGCAACAACTCATCCAGTTCTTCACCCGACCACAACGCGTATCCGCATGCTGTGCGCAGTTGCTCGAGGTATTCGAACCGTTGGTACAACGAGGTCAGCATGTCACCAAGCTAGCACCATTTCGATATATGTCAAATATCTCGCAGGGCGACGCACTCGTCCGGGAGCGAACGCCTTGAGCATCCCAGCGAGTAGCACGGCCACGTCGTTGCCCTCTGGGAGGATGGATCGTGACCACTGAAGGAGACCTCGTCCCGCAACCTGTCGAAGTCCGACGACAGTTGTTGTGCTGCAGGCATTTTCGGCTCTGGCATCCCCCGGCGGCGACAGCGGCCGCGTCCCACAACCCTGCCACCCACGTCACCGGGTTGCCGCCGCAGTCCACGCCCGAGCGCATCAGCGCCGCGGCGCCGTCGATCCCGTCTTCGAACTGGGTCGATCAGGGCTGCGGCGCAACCACATTGGGGGCATGGGCGGCGGCCTGCATGATGTCGGCGCGGGCCTGCTGGCTCGCCGACTGCCAGGACACCGCGGCCGGATACTGGCCCCAGGTGCTGTTGAACATCCCGATGATGACCGCGCGGCCATCCGGGGTGATGACGTACACCGGGCCACCGGAGTCACCCTTCTGGCTGACGATGCCGTTCGCCATGGTGAACCAGCCGTTGTTGACGGCCTCGACGGTGCCGCAGCTCTCCCCCGTGATCACGCCGAAATGACAGATCGCCAATCCAGGCTGGGGCACCACGGCCGGGTCCTCGACCAGCACGCGGCCACCGGGCAGGATGTTGTTCACCGCGACGTCACCGTCGAGTTGGATTGCCTGCCAATCGGAAATCTGATGATTGGTGTCGATCGTGGCGCCGTCGGGTGTGTTGTCCCGGAACGTCGCCTGGTGGCCGATATGGCGGCCGTCGCGGTCGCCGACCGGGCCGCTACCGCGGCAGTGGCCCGCCGTGAAGGCCACGCGCGTCATCGGGTCGACGAATCCGAGCGTGCAGACGTTGGTGTCCTGGCGGACCTCCATCCCGGGGTACACCAGCACCCCGGGGTCGGACTGCGCGGGTGCGCCGGGAAGTGCCAGTGCAGCAATCGGCGCGAGCGCCGTAGCGAGGACGCGAAACCATCGTTGGCGCACACTGCCTCCGATCCGTGAGGGGCTGATAGCTGCCCAGAATACCGGCGCACAGCAAACGACAAACGACGACGGCCCGGATCGTTTGATCCGGGCCGTCGTCTCGCTCACAGTTACGGGATTGTCAAGACCTGACCGGGGTGAATCAGGTCCGGGTTGGAGATTCCACTGGCGTTGGCAATC
>NZ_PIZU01000078.1 GCF_002838065.1 Mycobacterium hubeiense
AATGACGCCGACATCGTCATCGAGAGCGACGCGCAACACGCGGATCTTGCAGGAACGCGGCGACTACGATTCCCAGGGCGCGGCCTTTGGTCAGGATCCGCGACAACGAGGCGACGGCTTCCTTGCGCAGGGCTGGGTCACTCATGTAGGCGGTCAATCCGGCCAGTTCGTCGATCATCAGCACAACCAAGGGCGCCGATTTTGTGGGGGTGTGTTGACGTGTCTTTCCCGCCATTTGTGCGCCGCGTGTGTCCATCAACTGTTCCACTGCGGCAAGGGTTTTCACTGCGTCGGCTTCGGTGGTGGCGATCTTGGTAAACAAGCGGGCGCCGACCGATAGTTCGATGCCGTACTTGAGATCGATGCCGATCAGGTGGACCAGGCCTACCGCGATTGCAGGTCCGAAGCCGCCGGCAATACCCCAGAACACCGACCCTTTGCCTGCGCCCGAGCACCCCACGGTCAGGGTGTGTCGTCCGGCGACGTGCAGCGTCCACGGTGCGCCGTTTTCGCAACGCCCCAGCGTGACTTTGGTGGTGGCGACAGCCGTGGGTGACGTGGCATGGCCGACTGACGAGAGTTGCTCGCGCATGACCAATTCGATCCGCACGGTACCGGGGCCGACCACGACCGACCGTGCGGCGTGTGCTCGTGCGGCGTCGCGGATGGCCGGGACGGCACGCTCTAGGTCGTCGACGGTCAGTCCCATCCGCGTTCGTACTGTCAGATTCAGGCAGTTGTCAGACACCTTGACCTGTAACAGCTTTGGGTGAATCCATCGCGTCTGCGTGACCGGCCGGCCTTCGTGGTCCTTGCGGGTGACCTGCTCAGAGGCGGACAGGCCGCAGCGTTTCGACAGCCGCTCCCATGAGGTGTAGGCCCACAGTCTCCAGCGCAACCGCCGGGCCGGGGCGGCGAAGTGCAGTTCGTAGGTCTGCGGAGAGTGCAGGCGCCAGGCGATCAGAACGGCGGCGGTGATGCCCATAACGGCCGCGATCCAGGCCATGCCGACAAGCAGCTGGTGCAGGAGGTGGTCGAGCCGCAGCGGGGTGTCGGGGTCGGTGGGTGCGAACGGGTCGGGATTCATGCCGACGCCCGGCCCGTGCTCGACGCCGTGGACGACTTGCCCGGCGCGGTCATGCCCGAGGCCCGAAACGACCATGCGATGCGTGAGAAATCGCCAGATCGCTCGATGTACGGCAAAGCCATCAGGCCCTCGAAAACCACGGGGGTGAACGGTGTTCCGCTGGAATTCGTGGGGGCGGCGGGCTGCGTTTGGGCGGCGAACTTGACGGTCACTGTGCGGCTGCGCTTTGGTGCGGCCGGATCACCGTCGAGTACTTCGACCTGCCACATTGGCGAGCCGGTGTCGCGGTCGGTCGCCTGCACACGGCTGTCACCTGAGGACTTGTCGAAGTCGACCATTGGCGTCACCTCCGAAACGAGAAACGCGCCGGACGGAAACACCTGTTCGTGGCCGATTTGAAGCCATTTGGGCATGGACATTGCGGAACCCTTCCGAGTTGTGTGGACTAGATGACTGTCTAACCTAGTCGTCTAGAGGAGTATGTCAAGCATTGCGCGGCACTTAATCGTTTCGTGCACGTCAGCGCGCTGAGAAGTCGTATTCGAGCAGGTAGGCGGATGCGACCTTCACCGTGTCGCAGACTTCAACGGCCACGTCGTCGGTGTCGTATGCCGTGCGAACCACGGTCAGGACAGGTACTCCTGTCGAAAGTTGGAGGGCGCGGCGCTCTTCAGGGGTGGGCATCCGCGCACCGACTTCCTCAGTGAAGCGGGCGAGTATGTGGCCAGCATCTTCGAGCCGCGCGTAGATGCCGCCAGGTCCGGTGTCGACTTGTTCAATCTTGGTCCCTGCGGCAAATTCGGCAGGGATGTAGGAGATCGCTGTTTCGATTGGTCGGCCATCGGCGAGGTAGCGTCGAGATCGCACGACAACGTCGTCGTCCGGGGCTAAGCGAAGGCGTTCGGCGACAGTGGGATTCGGTTTCTCGCGCGTCACGGTGATTCTGTCCACTTGTGGCGTGTAGCCTGCCTTCTCTGCCTCGACGGTGAACGCGGCCTTGCCGCTGGCGCGATGCCGCCGTGCGAAACGATCGGATGCGAGTCGGCGAATGGGGGGTGCGGGGCGAACGAACACTCCGCGGCCGTGCTCGGAAATCACGAGGCCCTCCGAGCGCAGTTCTTGCACGGCTTGGCGGACGGTCATTCGCGCGACTCCGAAGTGGTCGATCAACGCCGCTTCCGACGGTAGGCGCTCTCCCGCCGTTAGCTGGCCAGCGTTAATCGCGTCGCGCAACATGCCGGCAATTTGACGATAAGGCGGCTTGTCGTCCGCCCGATCGATCTGGCCAAGTTGCAGCACCTGCGAGCCTCCCTTACACGTCTAGACGACTAGTGTAGGGAAACGACACGCTCATGTCACGACAGGAGCCAAGCTCGGAGGATGGAGTCTCGCGTGGGAGCCACACCGAAACATTCGGTCAGCGTCGCTGGCATCGTGGTCCGTGACGACGGCCGGGTCCTGGTCATCAGACGCGATGATAACGATCATTGGGAAGCGCCTGGAGGCGTTCTTGAGCTCGATGAATCCTTCGAGAACGGTGTCCAACGCGAGGTTCTCGAAGAAACTGGACTTGAGGTCACTGTCGAACGCCTCACTGGCGTCTACAAAAATCTGACCCACGGAATCGTCGCGTTGGTGTACCGCTGCCGGCCGGCTGGCGGTGAACCGCACTCCACCGAGGAAGCTCGTGAAATCCGTTGGATGACAAGGGAAGAAGTTAAGTCTGCGATGACGCCCGCGTTCGGGGTGCGCGTTTTGGATGCGTTCGAGGAAACACCCCAGTCGCGGGCGCATGATGGGGTCAATCTCGTGTAGCGAGGAAGTGCTGCCGCTACCTGTTGAATCCCCCGGGCGGAACCTACCTAAGCGACGTTCGTTCGGCCTGTTTCGACTCCCAACCCGACCAACTCAGCACCCCCCACTCAGCCCCGCGATCCGTGATCGCTACGTGCACCCACGATGTCGCCTATTCACGCTCGGGTAGATGTCAGCGCAAACCGTCAGGTAGCCTCACGACCAGTGTGTTGGCCTGTTGGGGGATGCCATGGCAAACGAACTGAACGTGAGCACTGACAGTCTGCGCTTTGCGGCCGCCGACAGCGAAGCCGCTACCGCTGCACTGACCGGCGACGGCGGGACGTCCACCAACGCCGGCATCGCCGCGGTCGACGCGGCGCTGGCGTCGCTACGCCGGCGCCAGGCCGACCGGATCACCGGCCAGGCTGGCGCCTTATCGACTGGTAGCGCTCGCTACGACACCACCGACGGAGAGGGCGCCGACGCCATCACCACGGTGAGCGTGTGAGCGCTGCTCCCTCCGGCCGGTTCACCACGCGTTCGGCGATCGAGGATCTCACCACGTCCGACTTCGCCGACGCCGCGGCAAGGTGGCGCACCGCCGCAGACCAGTCGGACGAGGTGTTCGACCGGCACCGCCAGAACATCGCGACTCCTGGCGGAACTACCTGGGAGGGTGACGCCAAGGACGCGGCGCTCGCTCGGGCGACCGCTGACGGTGTGGTGGCCGGTAACCAGAACGGAGTTGTACGCGAGTCGGCCGACATCGCCGAGAACGCTGTCACGGACATCAACGCCGCCCAGCGCGAGGCACTGGCCGCGATCACCGAGGCCGAGAACGACGAGTTCACAGTCGGCGAAGACCTATCGGTGACCGACACCCGCCGCTACGACATCAACACGGTCATCGAGCGGAACAAGGCCGCCAAAGAGCACGCTGAGGACATCCGCTGGTACGCCGAGCGGCTAAGTCAAACGGTCGCGTTCGCGGAGCGGCGATTGCAGGAGAAAGCCGCTGAGCTGGAAGGCATCCGGTTCGACGGCGAGGGTGCTGACGACGGCGAGGGCACGGTTCAACTCGTCGACAACAAGGTCAAACTCAATCCCCACGACAAGCCGGCCGAAGACGGCAAAGAGGACCCGAACGGCAAACCCGAGGTGGCGCCGGAGCAGCAGGCGCCGGGCCAGATCGGTCCGTTCCCCGTGCCCAAATCTGTGGACGACGCGGCGAGCAATCCCGAGGCTGAGCCCGACGGGAAGCCTGCTGACACCAGCGACGCCGGGGGCACACTTGAAGATCTGCTGCTACCCGACGAGGCCACGCCCGGCGAACCGGGTGAGGAAAAGCCCGGCGGGCTTCCCCCGGCCCTGAGTCAGCAGCGGCCGCCGAGCGCGTTGGACCAGATCCTCAACCAGCACGCCGGCAAAGGGGATGGCCAGGATGGGCGCTACACCAAGTCCCCGTTGACCGCTCCGATCGTGGGAGCCGACCCGTCGGTGGTCGATCGACAAGCCGCGCGGGTCGAGGCTGCCCGCCAAGCCCTCGATGCTGCGCAAGCCAAGCTAGATGCTGCGGCCGGGCAGGGCTACGCGCAGGGCGCCGGGGCGGGTCCGGGCCGCGACGTTAGCGATCCGTTGAGCCAAGCAGTGTTCGACGCTCGCCGAGAACTGACTGAGCAGACGGCGATCCTCGGAGATCTCAACCAGGCGGCGGCCGAAACCGGTGGCGGGCGCGTGCCGATCCCGCCGCTGCCGGAAAACGCTGACGTTCAAGCGTTCCCACAACAGCCGCCGGTCCTCGAGCGATCCGTCGACGCGTTCGCCGACGGCACCAAGGACGCCGCCAAGACCGTCTGGGACGCGACCATGCCCGACGTGGGCAACATGTACGACGTCGCCACCAACTGGGACGAGGCGTCCGCCGCCGAGCGAACCCAAGCCGTGCTCGACGCCGCCGGCATGGCCCCCATCCCCGGCGGCAAGATCCTCGGCGAGGGGATTGAGCACGGACTGGACGCCCTCGGCGGCGCATCCCACCACATTGACGACGTCCCAGTCGGTGGACACCACACTGCGGACATACCGGCAGCGCCACACACCGACGACCCGGCGCTTGGGCTCCCTGGCAACCCAGGATCTGCACCTGTCCAGCACTCCATCGCACCAGATTCATTCGATCCCGCCAGGGGACTGCACTATTCGTCGGGTGATCCTCACTATCCCGGCGGCTGGCCCCCGTCTACTCCCGATGCCACGTGGACCAAGGGCAACACCGATCCGGGCTGGCACTACGTCGACCGCGGTCCAGATAAGGACTGGATGCCGTACCAGGAGCAGATCTCTGGCGCCGAGCGACTCCCCGATGGGCGCATCCCTGAGTACGCCCGAATCGACCCAGAGACTGGAAATCCGGTCAACTTCGACGGACATACCCTGCGGGGTGACCAAGAGGTTTTTCTTGACGCCAAGGACGGCTATGCCAAGCTCGCGACGGAACCTGGCAAACCATGGACACAAGGTATGGAGCGAACCATTCTCGATGAGATTCCACGACAGCTCCGCGCCTTGCCGGATGGAGCCGCTTTGGAGGTGCACGTCTCGGACCCGCTTGGCGCGGCGGCGATTCGTAACCTGATTGAGGCCAACGACTGGTTCGAAGTAACCGTCGTCTACACACCGAAGCTTCCGTAATCACCGACTACGATGGAGAGACCATGAGTGTGGCGACCCGAGTCCAACCCGTTTGGGCGCACGACGCATTCTTGCGGTCGTTCTGGGTGGCGACAGGGGAATCTCCCGAATGGATTGCGTCCCGAACCGATGCGCTACTCAATGCACTTGGTCCGGTGGTCGGTGTCACCGCGTGGACGACTCACACTGGTGACCGCTGGGAAGGCCCGCCAGATGACTTGGCAGAAATCGTGCGGCGCTTCGTTGTTCGCGACAGGCCTACGGCCAGCTCCCCGGAAGGCGAGCCTATGCCCGAAGAGGGCTACTCCTTCGTCGTGTCCGGGTCAGGTACGAAGGTCGACGTGGAAGTGCGAGTAACCGCGGGCTCTCAAGTGCTCGCTGCGCGACTGCCCATGCACACACTCTCGATCAAGTTGCGGGAGAAGGTACCCGGCGGCATCACCGGTGATCTCGGAGACGCGGTGTGTGCCGCTGTCGCCTCAACATGGAGGCCATCAAACTTGAAGCTGACTGACTCTGCGACCAACAGCACAGCCCGGCGCGGGGGATGGAAGATCGGCGTCGGTTACCGCACATGGATCAGCTCCGAAGTCGGGAAGGTCGACCATGTGGCGGAGGGGCTTACGGTAACCGAACTTGCTGGCGGCACAATGATTTCAGCGCCGGATGACTGGCCTGCACAACGAGTGGTTGAGGCGATGACGGCCACACTGGTGGCCAATGGTCTCGATGAGGTTGCCCATTAAGTCGTTGTAGGTCACACGTCTTGCCCACCAACGAGGCCTAGTCGAAGGATTTGACGGTTGACGCGCCCTGAGCTGCCAATCTGTGGCCGCCGTAGAGGACGCCGCGTTACCAGGACTACGCGAGCACCCACACCGACTGCCGCACTGGCGGTTTCGCGCCGGGGGTCACGGTTGCATCGCACCACCGGGGTTCACTCCACCTCGGCGCGGGCCGTGATGCACCATATGAACTCGTGGGAACCTCTAATGCAACTTCCGAGTACGACACCGCCGAATGGACCCTCGTGAGCATCGGCTACGAGGGCAAGACCGTTCATGATCTGGTTACCCAATTGCTCGAACAGGACGTGCGAGTCCTCGTCGACGTGCGCCTCACCCCGCTGAGCCGGAAGCCAGGGCTATCGAAAACCAAGCTGTCTGAGGCACTCGCCGCCGTGGGCATCCGCTACGTTCACCACCGCGCGCTCGGCAATCCGAAGGACAACCGCGCCGGGTTCCGCGCCGGTGAACCGGACTCTGTCGCGCGGTACCGCGACGTCCTTGACAGCGCGGCGGCGGCCGACGCGCTCGCGCACGTTTGCGAACTGCTTGATGGGGGAGCCGTGGCGCTCCTGTGCTTCGAGCACGAGCACGCCGAGTGCCACCGCAATTTCGTCGTGAACCGACTCCTTGAAGCCCGGCCCAACGCTGCGGTGGTGCACGTCTAGAACAACGCGTTCTCGAACTTCGGGTACCAGACGCCGAGGACGGAGAACGACCGGCGACGGCGATTCTGGTTGCCGACGTAGAAGTGGACGTCTCGGTCGGGCGAGAGCATTAGGTCCCGCCACTTCTTAAGCATCGCATCTCTGCCGCCAGCATCGCCGTACTGCAGTTGCCAGTCTCGTCCAGCCTGGCCAGCCTCCCAGTCGAGCACCTTCTGGTCGTGGCCGTTGCATTTCGGCGACGCGCAGCGGTACTTGTATCTGACTGCGTAAGGCGCGGGTTGGAGCGGCTTGAGCGAGGTACCGAATAGGTCCGGGGCCGAGGCCTTATCGATCTTCGCCTGTTCGTCCGCGGTCCACGGCTCGCCGTCTACGACGCTCGCGTCGACGTCGGTCGGCTTGATCAGTCCGAGTGACGGTGACGGGGTGCCCATACCGCCCTTCGGGTTCTGGTCGAGGAGCTCGCACATTGTGGTGCCGCCGATGAGGCCGTCGAGGTTCATCCGCCGCCGCTGCCAGTTGCTGCTGGTGTCCAGCAGCTCCACATGCGCCAGCTCGTCCTGTCGCGGCCGGAAGGACTCGGGGCGGTTGTCGTTGGACTGGTGGTACGTGCCGTTCACACGGATGATCTCGTACTTCCTGAACTGGCTATCGAAGTCGGCGTTGCGGAATTTCACCGGGTATAGCCGGATCCATTCGGGGCGCTCCCGGTCGAGCCGGACGCCGGCCACGCAGACGGTCTCGCCGTACGTCTCGCTTGGGTTCGGGTAGGTCTTAACGGTGATCATGACGTCCGCGATCTCGTCCCCGGCCCGCCGCGGCGGCTTCAAGCCAGGATCGTCCTCACCGCCCACTTGAACGCCTGCTCCCATTCGGGCAGATTAACCGTTCCGTCAGCTATCGCTGAGGAGGTTGGTGCGTGGCCGAGCCGCGCGGTGATCTCAGCTGTGGCGTTCGATGATGAAGTTGGCCCCGCTCAGTAGTCGACCGCAGCGCCGGACTCGTACAGCGCCTTCGCGTCGCTCGCATCGCGGATCGCCTGCCGCACCGGCTCTTTGGTGAGGTCGAGCACACGAAGGGTGTCATTCACCTTCGCCACGGCTTCGATGCGACCGTACTCCGAGCCAAAAGCCTCGGCGAAGTCGGCCAGCCCGCGGAGCTTAGGCATCGCGTCGGACATGTGATGGCCGTGTGGGTCGACGATGTCGGCGACGATCTTTCCATCGGAGTGGTGTTCGGAGGCATTCAGGGTGACCACGTGGGGGTAGC
>NZ_PIZU01000079.1 GCF_002838065.1 Mycobacterium hubeiense
AACGCCGCCGACATGCTCATCCTGGGTGCCGGTCAACACACCCGCACAAGGAAAGCAGCGCAAACGATAAACATTGATGAGTACATCTCCTATGACGCCGTCGCGCTCGCCGATCTCGTTGACCGCCAGGAAGTCACCGCGGCCGAGCTGCTACGCCTGGCACGTCAACGAATGGGCACAGTCAACCCGCTACTAAATGCAGTCGTCCGAGAAATCGGCGCACCGGCGAGCGCTCGGGCAGCGGCCACCGACCTGCACGGGCCATTGGCCGGTGTGCCCTTCCTGCTCAAAGACCTTGGGCAGGAATACATCGGTCAGCCGTGCTCACATGGTTCACGGTCCATGGCCACAGTCATAGCAACAGAGAACGCGGACGTCACCCGGCGCTTCCTTGACTGCGGTCTGGTGATTGTCGGTCACACCAACACCCCAGAGCTCGGCGCGAAAGCTGTCACCGAACCCGAATATTGGGGACCTACCCGCAATCCCTGGAATACACGCCACACCCCGGCGGGTCATCCGGCGGATCAGGCGCCGCGGTGGCCGCGGGCATCGTTCCCGCGGCTGGCGCCAACGATGGAGGCGGATCCATACGCATCCCCGCGGCGTGCAACGGCCTCATAGGGCTGAAGACAGCCGCGGCCTCATCATTGATCGATCACGAACCGGCGAGGCACATTTCGGCATGGTCACCCAGGGCGTGCTCTCCCGCACGGTCCGCGACAGCGCCAGCCTCTACGACGCCCTCGTCGGCGACCGCACGGCACCCAGTGACCAAACAGCCCGCCCCAACAATCCTTTCATCAAACAGATTCACGACCCTCCGCCGAAGCTCAGAGTCGGCTACACGTACACATCGGCGATCAACCACAGCCCGCATCCCGAAGCCATCACCGCAGTGGAGAACACCGCGCGGCTCCTCACCGAACTCGGCCACGACGTGAAACCCGTTGAACCGCCCTATGACGACGCCGCGTTAGCACGCGATTTCCTCGTCGTATGGTTCGCCAGTCTGCATCACGAGGTCTCGTCAATCAAACAGCGCTTCGGAGCCCGCAACCGCCATTTCGAAGCTGACACACTCGCCGCCGCCGAGCTCGGACGAGCAGCCGGCCTCGACGCCCTGCGGAGCGCGCTGAGCAAGGTGAATGACCACATCCGATCACTGACAGCGTTTCACGCATGCCATGACGTTCTCCTCACCCCGACTCTCGCCGCACCACCGCCCGTCGTGGGTGCCGGCACCACACCCCGTGCGCTGCGCGGACTGGAACGGTTGACCGCCGGCGTCCGCGGCGGAAAGGCATTGATCCGCACCGGAATTCTTGACCAAATCGTCCACGACAACCTGAGCTGGGTCCCGTACACCCAAGCCGCCAACCTCACCGGCCGTCCAGCGATCAGCGTACCGATGCACTGGACGCAAACCGGCCTACCGCTAGGAGTGCAGTTCCTCGGGCGATGGGGCGCAGATGGCGACCTTCTCCGGATTGCAGCGCAACTCGAGCGCGCGCAACCATGGATTCATCGCTACCCAACCACGGTGCGCAGGGTGGTTCGTACAGCGGGCACGTCGATGAATGAGACGCAAACCGCGAAAGTCGCGCTCACAGCGCAGATCGGCGACAACCACCGTGAATAGCCCAACACCATGGTCAGCACCGGAAGCTGCATCGGGTGCGCCACTGCCCGTAGCCGACCAGGATCGTGATCGGCGGAAACGATAAGTCGCACTGGGCGATATCCCCGGCGGCATAGGTCGTCTGGCTCGCCGGATCCGGCGGCAAATGGACCGGACGCACCTCCCGGATACGTTTCTTGAACAATGTTATCCCACCCGTCCAGCCGACCCACTCGGCAATCACCGCGGCCGGCATCGTCGGCACTTCCTACAGCTGGGCCCGGATCGCGTCCTCGAATGCACCCACCGCCAAACCCATCGGCTTGCGCACATACTCCGGCGGCCCCTCCGACGCCAGCGCAAGAACGCACCGTGTTCCGGGAGATTCGCAACGTCCTGGCGATCGTCTTGATCGACAACCCTCCGCCCGACGCAGCCTGCGGATCTCAGCCCAGTCCTCCAGTGACAACCACTCACTTCTCCTCTCGGCTCATCCGCCGAGAGTCGGTCGAAGGGAGTCAAAATTTGGGGTCGACTACGGGGTCAATTTTCAGGCGACGCCGACGGACGGTCGGGTGGAATTACGCCCTCACGTGCGGCCGGCTTCAGCGCCGAGGAAGCCTGCGAGGGCGGTCCGCAGCCGGGTGAGCTTGCGGCCGGCGTCGAACTCGACCAGGGCCGCCTCCGCGACCATGCCGACCCACAGCTGAGCGCTCTGGTGGGGATGTGGCCAGCCCATTGCTTGAAAGTCCGGTTCGCACAGTGTCGCAGTGGCCGCGTTGCGTGCGCGCACCTCCTCGGTGATCGCCGGTTCGGCACGAGCTTCGAGCAGCAGCGCCCGAACGCCACGTTCGCGCAGGCAGACATCGAGATAGGTGCCGGCGCCGAGCAATAGCCGATCCACGCCAGGGCTGCGGTCAGCGATAGCAGTGATCGTGTCGGCCAAGATGCGGTCATGGAAGCCGCGGTGCAGCGCAACGAGGTAACTCGCACGGTCGCCGAAATGGTGGAAGAACGTTCCCTTCGACACGCCGGCCTCGTCCACCACACGGTTCACGCTCAGGCCCGACAGTCCTGACTGCTCGGCAATGCGCAGCCCGGCATCGACCAGTGACTGCCGGGTGCGCGCAGCGGTTTCTTGACGCAGAGTCATCGCCGCGACACTACCGGTTGAAGCTGGTACCGCTCGGCCGTAAGCGCGACGCTCGGTCAGGTTCACGACGCCGGTTCGGGCGCGGCGCTCGGCGCGCTGGTCGAGATCGCCGAAACGAGGCGCGGGGCGCGGGCCGTCAGTTCTTCGCTGACGGCCTTTCGGCGCCGAGCGCGTCGCTGGCTGCGGCGTGCCAACATCTCGCCATACATTTCCGACACGTGAATCAGTCCGGTCAACTGATACGTGAGCCAACCTTTCGGTGTTGACGGCAGGTTCTTCTCGAAAACGATGTGACCCAAGATGTTCACCGCCCAGCCGCCGACGAACATCGACACCCCCACCCTCGGTTTAGCGAAAACCAGCGGCATCCCGAAGATGATCGCCGGGGCGCCGACCAGGTGGGCGGCCTTCACCCCTCGACTCGTGTGCTGGGTGCGGTAGAAGGCCAGCTTCTCAGCGAATGCGGCCTCAGGCGGCGGAGCGTACATGCAAAGTCCCTCCTCATTAGCAACAACGTTCACCCTAGTCAGTGACCGTCCGGTCGGTCAATAACTAGGGTGGAGTCACGCCTCATCGGCTCTCGCCAGTACCGTGCGGTGCACATAGCCCTCGATCAATTCTGCGATCATCGCGGCGCCGCGGGTGTTCTGGTGGATGAAATCGGCGGTGAGGACGAGACCTCGGCTGCGGCCGATGCTGTCATAGGAACGTCGCAGGATGCGGTGCTGCAGGACCGAGGTGTAGCGCTCGAGCGTGCCGGGTGGCAGCGGCAGTGTCGGGGCATGACTTTCACGGAGGTACTCGCGCTGGCGTTCGTAGAGCGCAAGGTACGAAACATCGTGCGCCGCAGCGACTTCCTCGACAGCCGCGCTGAACTGTTCACCGGCATGACCGGCACGTGAGCCGATGTCCTGCCCCAACACCGGTGGTGACATCAGTGCGATCGACGCATCTGTCTGCGCGCACAACCTCGCCGCGATGGCCGCGAGGTTCTCCTGAAATCGGCCGAGGGTGGGCGGCGCCGGCAGCTTCTTCCGTCGGACCATTCGGCGTGCGTTGGCCTCGCTGAGCGTGCTCCACAGATCGTTGGTGCCGATCAGTACGACGACCGCGCTGGGCTGCTGCGCAATGATCGCATCGATGCGCTGCAGCACATTTGCCGAGCAGTCGCCGTTGACCCCGGCGCCGGTAACGGTGAGGTCGTGGGGGTGCAGCCTCGCGGCGAGCTGCGGCACGTAGCCCACACCGTAGTGGCCGCGGGTGTTGCTATCGCCGACGCACACGATTGTTCGCGTAGTCATGGTCAATGCGATCCGTCGATTTGCTCGGCACGGACGAGGCGCCGATGGATGAAGTCCAGTACCTGATGCAACGCTGCGTGTGTCGCCGTCCCGGGAGTGTCGATGAGGTGCTCGGTGAGCACCGAGTGGGGCGGCAGCGTGGCGGCCGGGTTCGCGTCCCGGTCATCGAGTTCTACGGCGATGAACGCGTCGCCGAGATGTTGACGAAGGAACGCAAATCGTTCGGCCGGCACAAAAACATCGCTGCGGAAGCGTAAGCCCAGAACCGACAACCCGTTGGCGCAACGCTGTTTGACGCGAGCGAGGTCGTCCGGGCTGATGTCCATGGAACGTCTCTGCTGCCCGGTCAGTGGCAGCGGCAGGGAGGGCTGGGAAAGCACGGGCGCGAGAAGGCGATCGTCTACCGCCATGGCCAACGCATAGCCACCGGTGAAACACATGCCGACCGCCGCTACCCCTGGCCCGCCGCACTTTTCGTGTTCGTTCGCGGCCAATGCCCGCAACCAGTGAACGATCGGCGATGTCCTCCCGGATGCCAACGTGACGAACTCTTTGCTGACACAGACCCGGGCGGCGGAACCGAGAAAGTTCGTCACAGCGGCCATTTTTCCGTGCGCGTCCGGGTTGGGGTCACGGCCTGGGTCGCCGAAAAGGTGAGGCAAGACCGCGGTACATCCGAGTTCTGGCAGCCTGCGGGCGAATTCGAGCACCCGCGGAGTAATCCCCGGCATCTCTGCTATCACGATGACAGCGGGTCCAGCACCCAGCCGGAACACTGTTCGCGTCTTGCCCGCGTGGGTGAACTCACCACGGATGAAATCGTCGAGAGCGTCGTCGGCCATCGCCGGCGTCCTTCCTGTCGAGGTTGGCCAATCACGCGGCATCACGCCGGAGCCGCCCGTGCGCTCCCGCGATTGACGATGCCCTGCGATACATTAGCATTATGACCGACCAGTCGGTCACTGAATTGGTTTACGAGGCGGATTGGGGCGATCATGATCAGGTTTGTCGTGAAGTTGTGGGACTTGTCGCGCCGCCTGGCGGTCGCCGCCCTCGGGGGAGTACTCCTCGTGTTGCTAGGAGTCGCTGCGGGATTGCCTACAGCGCAGGCGTTTTCTCGTCCAGGGCTTCCGGTGGAGTATCTGGATGTACCCTCGCCATCGATGGGTCGAGACATCCGGATTCAATTTCAGTACGGAGGGCCGCACGCGGTTTACCTGCTCGACGGGATGCGCGCGCAAGACGACTTCAACGGCTGGGACATCAACACCGCGGCGTTCGAGTGGTACGACGGATCCGGCTTGTCGGTGATCATGCCCGTCGGCGGGCAGTCGAGTTTCTACAGTGACTGGTACCAGCCGGCCAGGGGCAAGGCCGGCATTTTCACCTACAAATGGGAGACCTTCCTGACGGCGGAGCTGCCGGCCTGGCTTGAGGCCAACAGAGGGGTGTCGTCCACTGGCCACGCCGCGGTGGGCCTGTCGATGGCGGGGGCGTCGTCGCTGAATTTGGCGATCTGGCATCCCGACCAATTCGTCTACGCGGCTTCGTTGTCTGGTGCGCTGAATCCGTCGGAGGGCTGGTGGCCGACGCTGATCGGCATTGCGATGGGCGATGCCGGGGGCTTCAGTCCTTCCGACATGTGGGGTTCCTCCAGTGACCCCGCGTGGCAGCGCAACGACCCGTATGTCAATGTCGACAAGCTGGTGGCCAACAACACCCGCATCTGGATCTACTCGGGCACCGGCAAGTCGTCAGACTTCGACGCCGGAACCAGCGGGGGCAACCTCGCCGCCGCCAAATTTCTTGAGAGCTTCCTGGGCCGCACGAGCAAGAGCTTCCAGGAACGCTACATCGCCGCCGGCGGTAAGAACGGCGTGTTCAACTTCCCGACCAGTGGCACCCACAGCTGGGCATATTGGGGCCAGCAACTCCAACAGATGAAACCCGACGTGCAACGCGTCCTGGGCGCTACCCCATTCGCGTAGCACCTGCGCGAAGAACGGAGTCTGGCGACATTTCCGAATCCCGGGCTCGACGCTTCCCGTGATGCCTCTGATCAAGATGCCCGCGAAAGTTGATCCGTGCCGATAGTTTTGCCCGCGAAATAGGGTGCGGTTCAGACGGCTTTGATCCGGGTGCCCTTGCGGATGACGGGCAGGGCGGTTGGCAGGCTGGCGAGGTAGAGCTGTTCGGTTTTCTCCTTGGTCAGGACCAGCAGCCGGTTCTGCAGGTCGGCGGTCCGACGGGCGAATTGGGCGGGATTTAGGCTGTCGCGGTAGGTGGTCAGCTCGGCATGCTGCGCAGGGCTGAGCGTTCCGGCCGCCAGCGGCCGCTGCAGCGGGGTCTGTGGGGGCGCCGCAAAGACGGCGACACCGGCCGTCAGCGCTGCTGGCGTACCCGATGGGTTTGATGATCGGGGTCAGGTAATTGAGCCGGTCGTTGGACCATCGACAGCCCACTTCCCATGCCTGACGACGGTCACCATGTCGCGGGCACTTTACGCGAGTCAAGCCGGTTCCTTGCACCTCAAGGGAACGGCTTGTACCGTCAATCATACGACCGACCGGACGGTCAATGAATTAGCTCGGAATTCCCGATCGGTGCAGGACAAGGGTAAGGGAGGGCGCAGTGCGGAACTTGCAGACGGCGGCGGGGAACGTGGCCTACGAGGAAACCGGAGAAGGCCCACCCGTTGTTTTGATGCACGCCAACCTGCACGATCATCATGACTTCGACCCGATCGTCCCGGCGCTGGCCCAGCAATATCGGGTGATTACAATCGACTGGCCCGGCCACGGCGAGTCCGATATCAAGACCGACGTCACCGCCCGTGCGATCGCAGACACACTCGCCGAGTTCGTCGACAAGCTCGCCCTCGAACCGGCAGTGTTCATCGGCAACTCGATCGGCGGCTTCGCGGCAGCCCGCCTGGCCTTGGACCATCCCGACCGGGTCGCCGGACTTGTGTTGGTTCAACCGGGCGGATTCACCAAACGATCGGTGATCACCCGCGCCTACTGCCGAGCATTCGGATCGTCGCTGGTCGCGCGGCGCTGGCTGCCGCGCATCATCCGCACGTACATGAAAGCGATAAACGACAACGACCGCGCCGTCGTTGAGCGGGTCAGCCGATTCGCCACCACCGCAGCCGGGCAGGCAACGTACTCGTCGTTATGGCGCAGCTTCAACGATCCCGGCTTCGACCTCACCGGGCGCGCCGCCGGGATCAAGGCACCGACGCTGATCATTTGGGGGAAACGGGATCCCATCGTTCCCGTGCGTTACGGCAAGGTGGCGCACAAGCTCATTGCCGGGTCGCGAATCGAAGTATTGAACACAGGACATCTCCCGTTCTCTTCGATGCCCGACCAGTTCTTGGATATCGCCGAACCATTCGTGCAATCTATCCATGCCGCGGTGTGAATGGCAGCTAGCTAGCTGAGCTAGAAGCATCCCGCGATGTCGGCGCGGACCAGATTCGACGGCGGAGCGCAATTCCGGTCTGCCCCATGAACAATCGTTGTCGAGAGACTGAGGCATCGGGTGACTCATCGAGGTTTGGTCAACTCCGTCACGGTTTGTGCTGTCGTCCATGTCGCCGAAGCGAGAAACCGAAAGTTGACCAGTGCCGCCAGGTATCCGTCACCCTCGGGCAGTCGAGGACCTGCCGTGGCATCGCGGACGACGACAACTTCGAATCCTTGCTCGATGAGTTCACGTAGATGGCTTTCCGTACACAAATTGGCGGCCATCCCCGCCAGAATGACTTGTGTCACTGCGCGTTTGCGGAGTTGAAGAACCAGATCGTTGGACTGAGGGCCCACCAACTTGTGGGGGGAGGCGATGACGGTCTCACCGTCTCCGATGCGATCTTTGTACCTGTCAAGGTAGTCGGCGCCGGAACCGTCGAAACCGTCCAGTCTGAGCGGATCGGTTCGCGCGAACATCCCGACGCTGTGCATGAACCGCTCAAGCGGCCCGCCGAACTTCCAGCCGCGATCGGACGGGTAGTA
>NZ_PIZU01000008.1 GCF_002838065.1 Mycobacterium hubeiense
CCGCGCAACGGTGCCTCATTCAGGTTGACAGGTTCCGTTGAGGATCTCCTTGATCACCGCGCGGAACGCACCAGCACATGAACGGGCAGTGCATTCGCTGCGGGCATGGGGCGTGAACGTGAATGACGCCTTCTTCCTGGGCGGCATCGAGAAGGCAAAGGTGCTCCAAGTTCTGCGCCCGCACATCTTTTTCGACGACCAACACGTCCACCTAGACACCGCGATCGAGTACATCGCGGGAGTTCACGTTCCATATGGAATTGCAAACGAGGTGAAGCCGATCGACGGTTCAGTAGTGGCTGTTGACGTTGGATTCGCTCCCACGGCTGAAGAGGGAGTTATTAGTCCGACACCGAGCGAATTGAACGCGACAGCTGATGAATGAGGTTGATGCCAGCCTGGAGCCGAATCCGTCGGGCGCCCAGGCGCGGTTCCCGGTACGACCCGCCAAGGCGGCCGTACCGGACTGGTACCCGGAACTGCTCGATGCCGTCGCGGATTGCGTCCGCACTGGGCGCCAACGGGCGCTCTCCGCGGCCAACCAGGAATTGGTCAGCACATACTGGGCGGTCGGCGCCGAAATCCTGGCGCGTCAAGATGCTGAAGGTTGGGGCGCGCGCGTGATCGACCGGCTCTCCGCTGATCTGCGTGAACGATTCCCCGGCACGTCTGGCTTCTCGCCGCGCAACCTCAAATACATGCGGGCCTTCGCCGCGGCGTGGCCAGATCTCGCAATTGTGCAACGCACCGTTGCACGATTGCCCTGGCGCCACAACGTCGCCCTCCTCGACAAGCTCGACACTGCTGACCTGCGGCTATGGTACGCCCAGGCCGCCATCGACCAGGGCTGGAGCCGCGACGTCCTCGTCCACCACATCGACGGGCGTTTTCATGAGCGTGCCGGCCGGGCCGTAACAAACTTCACCCGCACCCTGCCCCCGCCCGACTCCGACCTGGCGCAGCAATCGACCCGCGACCCCTACCTGTTCGACTTCGTCGGCAATGCCGATATCCGACGCGAACGTGACCTCGAACGAGCCCTAATCGACCACGTCGAGAAGTTCCTTCTCGAACTCGGCCAGGGCTTCGCATTCGTCGGCAAGCAGATTCATCTCGAAATCGGCGACGCCGACTTCTACACTGACCTGCTCTTCTATCACCTGAAGCTGCGATGCTTTGTGGTCATCGAACTCAAAGTGGGTGACTTCGACCCGAGTTTCCTCGGCCAGCTCGGCACTTACATGTCGGCCGTCGACGACCTGCTCCGGCATCCCGACGACAAGCCAACCATCGGACTGCTGTTGTGCAAGACGAAGAACAACGTGGTCGCCGAGTACGCACTACGCGGCTACACCGCCCCCATCGGTGTCGCGGAATGGAAAACGGCCATCACTAAGAGCCTGCCCGCCGAACTCGAATCGAGCTTGCCGACCGTCGAAGAACTCGAAGCCGAGCTGGCAGACGAGCCCGGAGGCGAGACCTCCAAAGGAGAAGACAAATGACCGGATTCAGCGAAGCCGACTGGGAACAGGTCGCACTCGACGCCCTCGGTGAACGGGAGTGGCAGGCGCTCACCGGGACTCAGATCGCACCCGGCACCGACAACGGGCGACAGTCGTGGGATGACATCGTTCTGCCCGACCGCATGCTTGCCAAGATGCGCGAGCTGAACCCCCATGTTCCGGGCGAGTACCTCGAGCAGGCCCGCGCGGCGATCATCCAACCGCAATCGCAGGACGCCATAGCCGAAAACTTCCGGATACACCAGATTCTGGTGGGCGGCTACCGCGGCATCAATTACATCGACTCCGAGGGTATCGAGCAGAATCCGACCATCCGGCTAGTCGGCCACCGGCCTGAAGACAACGAATTCCTTGCGGTGCAACAGGTTACGATCCGCACCGCGGAGCATCAGCGCCGCTTCGACATCGTGCTCTACCTCAACGGCATGCCTGTCGCGATGTTCGAGCTCAAGCAAGCCGGCTCGTTGCACGCCGACATCCCGGCCGCGCACGCGCAGTTGCAGACCTACCTGCGCGAATTCCCAATGGCGTTCCGTTTCGCCGTGCTCACTGTCGTCAGCGACGGCATCACCGCTCGCTACGGGACGCCGTTTACGCCGCTAGAGCACTTCGCGCCGTGGAACGTCGACGACGACGGCAGACTGGTGAACTTCGGGGAGTCGGCTGCGGATGCGGAGGTTCCAATCGAACTCGAGACACTCATCGACGGACTATTCAACACCGAGCGCTTCCTTCAGTTGATACGCAACTTCACCGCGTTTGATGCGGGTGCCGAGGGGCTGAGCAAGCGAATCGCCAAGCCGCACCAGTACTTTGCCGTAACCAAGGCGGTCGGGCAGACGGTCCAGGCGGCCGAGAGTAATGGCAAGGCTGGCGTTGTCTGGCACACGCAAGGCTCCGGCAAGTCAATGGAGATGGAGCTCTACGCGCACCTCGTCGCCCAACAGCCCAAGCTCAAGAACCCGACCATCGTCGTCGTCACCGACCGCAAGGAACTCGACACACAGCTGTTCGAAACCTTCAACCGCTCACGGCTGCTCGACGAATCACCGAAGAAGGTCACCAAGCGTTCGGAGCTTCGTGACGAACTCTCCAACCGCGTCACGGGTGGCATCTACTTCACCACACTCCAGAAATTCGGACTGACTGAAGCCGAACGCAAGTCGGGCGCGGATCATCCGCTGCTGACCGAGCGTCGCAACATCATCGTGGTTGTCGACGAGGCCCACCGCAGCCATTACGACAATCTTGATGGCTTTGCCCGTCATATCCGCGACGCCCTGCCGAACGCCGTCTTCATCGCATTCACCGGCACGCCAATCTCGTTCGCCGAACGCAACACCCGCGACGTCTTCGGCCCAGACATCGACGTATACGACCTCACCAGAGCCGTCACCGACAAGGCGACCGTGCCGGTGTACTTCGAACCCCGGCTCGCCAAAGTCGGGTGGTCCAAGGATCTCAGCGAGGAGGACCTCGACAAGGCCGTAGACGAGGCAACTCTTGGACTCGATGACGTGGAGCGGGCGCAGATCGAAAAGTCGGTTGCCGTCATCAACGCGGTCTATGGGGCCCCGGAACGGTTGGCCGCGTTAGCGAAAGACATTGTCGAGCATTGGGAATCTCGTTCAGAGGAGATGTGGAAGTTCATCTTGTCGCCCGGTAAGGCGTTCATTGTGGGCGCGACGCGAGAGATCTGCGCACAGTTGTACGAGGAGATCATCAAACTACGACCGGACTGGCATGATGACGCAATCGACAAAGGCGTCATCAAGGTCGTTTACTCCGGCTCTCCGCAGGACCAGGGCATCATCGCCAAACACGTGCGCCGCGAATCCCAGAACAAGACGATCCAAAAGCGATTGCGCGATGCCGAGGATGAGCTGCAGATCGTCATCGTTAAGGACATGATGCTCACCGGCTTCGACGCGCCGCCTTTGCACACGCTCTACCTTGACCGGCCGCTCAAGGGCGCGTTGCTGATGCAGACTCTGGCCCGTGTCAACCGGACCTTCCGTGGGAAGCCGTCGGGTCTGCTTGTCGCGTACGCGCCGCTCGCCGAGAATCTGGCTGCCGCGCTGGAGGAGTACACCGACACCGACCGGAAGGCCAAACCCGTCGGCAAGGACATCGACACGGCGGTCAAGCTGACCACAGAGCTTGTCGGTCAACTGGACGAGCTGTGCTCGGGATACGATTGGCGCGCCAAACTCAAGGCACCACAACATGGATGGATGAAGGCCGCGATCGGCCTCACCGCGTACCTGCGGTCGCCGTCCACGCCGGGCAACCGGGTCGCGGAAGGCGAGCCGACTCTGGGGGACCGTTTCCGCAAGCTGGCCAACCATCTGGCGCGCGCATGGTCGTTGTGCTCCGGCAACGAGACGTTGGACACCTTGCGGCCGACGGTCAAGTTCTACGAACAGGTCCGGGTCTGGATGGCCAAGTTCGACGCCCAGCAACGGCAGGCCGAAGGCAAGCCCATCCCTGACGACATCAAGCGCTTGCTGTCGACGCTCGTTGCGGAATCGACTGCCGCGGGGGAGATCCTGGATATCTACGACGCCGCCGGGCTGCCGAAACCATCGCTCTCGGACCTCGGGCCCGATTTCGAAGCTAAAGCCAAGGCCGCGGCTAACCCGCACCTGGCAATTGAGGCGTTGCGGGCAGTGCTCACCGAGGAGATGGCCACGGCGACGAAGAACAATCTGGTGCGCCAGCGAGCATTCTCGGATCGGATCGCCGACCTGATGCGCCGTTACACCAATCAGCAGCTGACTTCCGCTGAGGTGATCGCCGAACTGGTAGCCATGGCGAAAGAAGTTGCGGCCGAGGGAAACCGGGGTAAGCACTTCAGCCCGCCGCTGTCACACGACGAACTCGCCTTCTACGACGCGGTGGCCCAGAACGAGTCGGCGGTCGAGCTGCAGGGCGAGGAAGTGCTCGCCCAGATTGCGCGTGAACTGGTGGGCGTGATGCAGCGGGACACCAAGACTGATTGGACAGTGCGCGATGACGTGCGGGCGAAGCTGCGGTCGTCAATCAAGCGGCTGCTGGTGAAGTACAAGTATCCGCCGGACAAGCAGCCGGCGGCGATCAAGCTGGTCATCGAGCAGATGGAGGCGCTGGCACCGCAATACGCCGAGCGCGCCCAAGCGGTGAAGGTGGAGAACCATGATTGATCGGCTGCTGCGGGCATTTGAAACCGTGCAGGAGAAGTATTTGCGTGACCCGCAATACGCCGATGCAGAAGCTCGGTACCGTCATGTGCGTTGGCTACGTGAAGAGCAGGACCGGATCGCTGGTGAGCTGTGGGACGAAGCTGACCGGGAACGTGGCCCCGATGGCCTGCATGGGCTAGAGGCGGTGACCGCGGCGTTGCAAGCTCATGCACGCGCAGAAGATCAAGTGATTGAACGCGACATCATCGGCCAGCTACCGCCACGGCTCGTGCACGAGATGCGCAACAGTTGGGCATATCTGGAAGCTGAGGTGACCGAACCGCTCGATCCAGCGTGCGCCAAGCTTGTGCCGCCCAGTGGCAGCGACCTGGTGCGCGTCGATAACCCTGCCGATTACGCGGGCGAGATCGAGGATGTCGCCGTTGCACCGTCGGTCCACTGGACGGAAGCTGACAAGAAGGCCGCACTGGAGCGTGCGGTAGGCATCTACGATTTGGAACCGGGGCAGTGGCTTGAGCTCGAATGGCCGCCGGTGGCGCATCTGTGGGATCCGGGCATCGTTTACACAACTGAACTAGAACCGTGCCAAGCCCACGTTGAGCAGGAGGCCGATGACTGCGCTGAGTGCGATGCATCGGTTCACGAGGTCGTCGAGCAGATGGCGCAGTGGAAGTGGACGACGACTTTGCGGATCCACGAGATCGCGTTCGATCGCGAGGGACGCGAGTGCGCCAGCGAGATCTACTGCGACCAAGCCTTCGAGGTGGCGATTATCGAACAAGATCCTCGCGACGTCATGATTGGTCCTCGTGGGCGAGGTCAGCGCTCGCGACCATAGCTCTCGTCACGGATTCGGGATCTGCTGCGCCAACCTCGGTCGTCTGCCATGGAACGAATACCGTCAGCGAGACACATTAACGTGTTGCCCCGATCGATCCATCATTCCGGCCACTCTTGGATGCGGCCTGCATTGAACCGTGCGAGAACAATGTTCACGTCTCGCCCGTACTCCATTGGCTCCCAGTCGTCATCCAAATCGTCGGTGAACTCGTCTGAAAGTATCTCTATGATTTCCTGTGCGTCGGAGCGGGTTACGTTGTCACAGCGCTGAATACGAAAAAGAAGCGCCGAATTGCAGTGCGTCAGAATGTCGTTGAGACGCCGTGCTTGCGAGCTAGACAGGCAACTGAATGTACTATCCACCTGCTCCTCGTGTTCCGCTGCTATAGTTCGCCCATCCGGTAACTACACTACCGTCGGAGGTACCACGTTCGGCGCCAAGCATTCTCGATGATCATTGCTCTCCATACAGACGTCGGTAGGCATTGCTTGCGCGCTCTCGAAGCTCGATCTCGTCGAGACCACCGACTTCAGCTCTTAGTGCTGGATCGTCGACGTAGTCGTCAACATCGGCGAATAAGGCATCGAGGATGTCGAAGTCTTCACCGGGGATCTGATTGGCATCGGACTTGAAGTAATTGAGGAAGTCTTCCTCGAATTGAGCGGCAGACGATTCCCCGGACACGAATCTACCGATGATCGGCTTGTATCCGCTTAGCATCCTGTCCACGGCATCTCCATTGGACGACATCAGCCACCACCGAGCTTTCCTTGATTGAGAATGTTCGTAGCTTGCGCCGGGCTTACGCGCCAGCCAGAGATGAACTCTCCGGTCGGGGACTGGACAACGACTAACCCATTGTTCGAGTTGTAGTTAAGAATAGCGGGTTCCCCCCGATAAGTGCCGTTGATATGCATCGTCGCAGGATCGTCGACGTGTTGCTTGACTGCGTTCTCGAAGGTTTCGAAGCCTGCCTTGCCGCGTGGCTCGGTGACTCCGAAGTCCGCAGCGTGCTTGTACTTGGATTCAATTTGAGCGCGGGACGTCGTCAAAGGCTGGCCACTTGTCGTCTGCACTCCCGGGCCGAGCTTCGGTTCCTCCGGCTTCCCCTTACGCCCGAGGTTCTTGATCCGCTGGAGGCGTTGCCGGACGGCGGCTACGTCCTGCGCCTTCTTGACTCCGTTGCTGATGTTCTTCGAGATCTTCCATCCAGCTATCGCCGTGCGGATGATCCCTGCGAACTTCGTGATCGTGTGCGCCGTCTTCGCGGTAGCGGCAACCGCCCCGACTCCGAAGGTGACGAATGATGCTGCGATGCCGATCGCAGCTGTGGCCGCCAATTCCACGGCCAGATCATTCAGGATGCCCTTCAATTGATTCCGCAGGTCATCGAGAGCAGCTCGATAGTCCTTGCACGACTGTGACAGCTCGCCACACGCGGCAAGGATCCCCTTGGCGGCGTCACGCAGCTCGCCCAAATCTTTGCCGATGTACTCCACCTCGGGCGTACTCGTATTGCTGAAGATCCCCGCCTGCACATCGAGTGCCTCTGGCACGGTCTTCGTCTGGTACACCGTCGCCAACCGATCCCACGCCTGCGCGGCCTTGTCAACCTTGTCTGTATCGCCATCGGGCACTGGAACACCGATTTGATCGACCAGACCAAGTGCATTGTCGATCAGGCCTTCGCCTGGTCCACCCGCCGAGGGCGGTGCCGTCAAAACCCCTGCAACGCTTGCTGGTTCGGGCGGGCGTGTCGGCGGCGCGCCAGCGCCTGGCGTGGCGTTGTGTTCGGCCATCGCATGGTTGTATCCAGCTTGGATCACAACGCCGCCATAGTTTTCCATTGCCACGGTTAGGTCGTTGACCGCATCCAAGATTTCGCGGGCACGTGCGTCATACGAAGCCGCCCATGCGGTGCCCGCATCGTCTGAGCCGGCCATCGCACCGGTTTCGCCGAGGATCGCAACGTTGACGGCGAAGGCGTCATACATCTGACCGGCCAGCTCGTAGAGCCGCTTGCCGACCAGATAAAACGTCTCGGGATCGACGTCCTGTGTCACGCCGGACTCCAGCGCGTCATGACAGCATCGCGATATTCAGTTTGACGGCCTCGGTGTAGTTGCGGTGAGCCGAGTGCGCAGCTTCGCGCAGTTGCCCGAGGGCTTGTCGCATTTGTGCTGCTGCCGCGCTCCATTCGTCGTGATGTGCGCGATGCGCGGCGGCCGCCTCGCCTGACCAGCTGGTATGCAGGTCTGCGATCTGTTCGTCGACTCGTGCAGCGATGGCTTCGGCACGCTGTTCGAACGCGCGGAGGGTCTCGACAAATGCCAGCAGTTCCTCAAGTTCGACTCGGTAGCGCATCAGAGCCCCATATCCATCGCAACCGAGCCCAGCTGTTCCGCGGAATCGGCGTCTCGTTCGCTGTAGCGAACGGCGGCCTCAGCTAAGCGGCGCGACGATTCTGCAAGCGTCTCGACGACTTTGGCAGCGCCTTCGTGCCACTCCTCCCAGATCGCGGCGAAGGCCGACGCCGCCGCACCGGACCATCCGCGAGAAATGTTGTCCCACTCACGCACGATGCCGGCTAGCTCTTCTCGCAGTTCCTCGGCGTCGTTACACACAGCGTGCGCGGTGTTGAACGCTTGCTCAGTGTCGACCTTCAGGTTGTCAAACATGATCCCTAAGCGAACTTGACTTCCGGTGTAGGTCGATCCTAAGTGACCACGGGATGGGCTCCCTGCACGAATCCTCGCCGTGCCCCGGCAGGTTGGCCCTACTCCGCATCGTCGTAGCAGCGGAGCCGCTGGCCCGTCGTCAGCACGACGCGGGCTAAGGTCACACCCGTGGCCGAGACCGCGCCGCTGCGCGTGCAACTGATTGCCAAGACCGAGTTCTTGGCGCCGCCCGACGTGCCGTGGGAAACCGACGCCGACGGCGGACCCGCGCTGGTGGAGTTCGCCGGCCGGGCGTGCTACCAGAGCTGGTCGAAGCCCAACCCGCGGACCGCGACCAACGCCGCCTACCTGCGGCACATCATCGACGTCGGGCACTTCTCGGTGCTCGAGCACGCGACGGTGTCCTTCTACATCACAGGCGTGTCGCGCTCCTGCACCCACGAGCTCATCCGGCATCGCCACTTCTCGTTCTCGCAGCTGTCGCAGCGCTACGTGCCCGAGCACGATTCGCAGGTCGTCGTCCCGCCGGGCATGGACGACGACCCCGAACTGCAGGAGATCCTCAAGGCGGCCGCCGACGCCAGCCGCGCCACCTATATCGACCTGTTGGCCAAGCTCGAGGCCAAGTTCGCCGATCAGCCCAACGCCGTGCTGCGCCGCAAACAGGCCCGCCAGGCCGCCCGCGCGGTGCTGCCGAACGCCACCGAGACCCGCATCGTGGTCACCGGCAACTACCGCGCCTGGCGGCATTTCATCGCGATGCGGGCCAGCGAACACGCCGATGTGGAGATTCGCCGACTGGCCATCGAATGCCTGCGGCAACTCATCGATCTCGCCCCGCAGGCGTTCGCCGACTTCGAGATCTCCACGCTTGCCGACGGCACGGAGGTGGCAACCAGCCCGCTAGCCACGGAGGCGTGAGGTCGAGCAGGTAATCTTGGTGGCCGTGAGCACCAGCGGATTCGACGTCACCGCCCAACTGGGCACCGTGTTGACCGCGATGGTGACGCCGTTCAAGCCCGACGGCTCGCTGGACACCGCGACCGCCGCCCGGCTGGCCACCCGTCTGGTCGACGCCGGCTGCGACGGCCTGGTCCTTTCGGGCACCACCGGTGAATCACCCACCACCACCGACGACGAGAAGCTCGCCCTGCTGCGCGCCGTGCTGGAGGCCGTCGGCGACCGCGCGCGCATCGTCGCCGGCGCCGGCACCTACGACACCGCGCACAGCGTGCACCTCGCCAAGGCATGCGCCGCCGAAGGCGCGCACGGGCTGCTGGTGGTGACGCCCTACTACTCGCGGCCGCCGCAGGCCGGGCTGGTGGCGCATTTCACCGCGGTCGCCGACGCCACCCCGCTGCCGGTGCTGCTCTACGACATTCCGCCTCGGTCGGCAATCCCCATCGCCTGGGACACCATCCGCACCCTGGCCAACCATCCGAACATCGTCGGTATCAAGGACGCCAAGGGCGATCTGCCCGGCGGCGGTCAGATCATCGCCGAGACGGGGCTGGCGTACTACTCGGGGGACGACGCGCTGAACCTGCCCTGGCTGGCGATGGGCGCCGTCGGGTTCATCAGTGTCTGGGGCCACCTCGCCGCCAGCCAGCTGCGAGACATGTTGTCGGCCTTCACTTCCGGCGATATCGCGACGGCGCGCAAGATCAATGTCACGCTCGCGCCGCTGGCTGCCGCCCAGGCCCGCCTCGGCGGTGTCACGTTGTCCAAGGCGGGGTTGCGATTGCAGGGCTTTGAGGCCGGCGATCCGCGCCTGCCCCAAATGCCGGCCACCCCTGAGCAAGTCGAAGCCCTGGCTCAGGACATGCGCGCCGCCGCGGTACTGCGGTCATGAACGAAGAACTCGCACCGCCTGGGCCGCTGACGCCTGGCGGATTGCGGGTTACGGCGCTGGGCGGTATCAGCGAAATCGGCCGCAATATGACGATTTTCGAGCACCTCGGGCGGTTGCTGATCATCGACTGCGGAGTGCTCTTTCCGACGCACGACGAACCGGGCGTGGACTTGATCCTGCCGGACTTGCGCCACGTCGAGGACAGGCTCGACGATGTGGAAGCGCTGGTGCTGACCCACGCGCACGAGGACCACATCGGTGCGATCCCGTTTCTGCTGAAGCTTCGCCCCGACATCCCCGTGGTCGGGTCCAAGTTCACCCTCGCGCTGGTGGCCGAGAAGTGCCGCGAGCACCGCATCAAGCCCGTGTTCACCGAGGTCGACGCGGGCCAGCGCAGCACCCACGGCGTGTTCGAATGCCAGTATTTTGCGGTCAACCACTCGATTCCGGGCTGTCTGGCCGTCGCCGTGCACACGGGCGCGGGGACGGTGCTGCACACCGGCGACATCAAACTCGACCAGCTGCCGCTCGACGGCCGCCCGACCGATCTGCCCGGCATGTCGAGGCTCGGCGACGCCGGTGTCGACCTGTTCCTCTGCGATTCGACCAACGCCGAGATTCCCGGTGTCGGCCCCTCGGAAAGTGAAGTCGGCCCGACGCTGCACCGGCTGATTCGCGGGGCAGAAGGCCGAGTGATCGTCGCTTGCTTCGCGTCGAATGTCGATCGGGTACAACAGATCATCGACGCCGCTGTCGCGCTGGGCCGCAAGGTGTCGTTCGTCGGGCGGTCGATGGTGCGCAATATGGGCATAGCGCGTGAGCTTGGCTACCTGCGGGTGAACGACTCCGATGTGCTCGACATCGGAGCGGCCGAGGAGATGCCAGGCGATCGAGTTGTGCTGATCACCACCGGAACTCAGGGCGAACCGATGTCGGCGCTGTCCCGAATGTCGCGCGGCGAACATCGCAGCATCACGCTGACTTCGGGTGACCTGATCGTGTTGTCGTCATCGCTGATTCCCGGCAACGAGGAAGCGGTCTACGGCGTCATCGATGCGCTCTCCAAGATCGGCGCGCGCGTAGTGACCAACGCCCAAGCACGCGTGCATGTTTCGGGCCACGCCTACGCCGGCGAATTGCTTTTCCTCTACAACGGTGTTCGGCCACGCAACGTCATGCCGGTGCACGGCACCTGGCGGATGCTTCGGGCCAACGCCGCCTTGGCGACGCGCAGCGGGGTGTCGCCGGAGTCGATCATGCTGGCGGAGAACGGCGTCAGCGTCGACCTCGTCGCGGGCAAGGCATCGATCGCCGGCGCGGTGCCGGTCGGCAAGATGTTCGTCGACGGGCTGATCACGGGTGACGTCGGTGATGCGACGCTGGGCGAGCGGCTGATCCTGACGTCGGGATTCGTCGCGGTGACGGTGGTGGTGCATCGCGGCACCGGCCGAGCCGCCGCGCCGGCGCATCTACATTCGCGAGGCTTTTCCGAAGATCCCAAGGCGCTGGAGCCCGCAGCGCGAAAGGTGGAGGCCGAGCTGGAGATCCTGGCCGCCGACAAGGTCACCGACCCGACGCGCATCGCGCAGGCGGTGCGCCGCACGGTCGGCAAGTGGGTGGGCGAGACCTACCGTCGGCAACCGATGATCGTGCCCACCGTCATCGAGATCTGACGCGTTTGCTCGCGAAACTGTTGTTACCGAGCGAAAGTTCGAGTAACGACCACGGCAACTACAGTCTCGCGGGTTCTCAGCCGGCCAGCAGGACAATGCCCCCGACCAGCAGGGCAATCACCTTGACCGTCTCGAGCCCAACGTACGCGTAGTGCCCACGCGATCGCGGCGCGTCCTCACCGGCCAGCACCGCATCAGAACGACGAGTCAGCCGCGGCCGCACGGCGAGCAACTGCACGGCCAGAGCAGCGACCGCGACCCCGAACGCCACCACGAACCCGACGGGTGGACGGCTGACGGCCAGCGCGATCACGATGCCCACGGCGAGCACTACCTCGACGGTATTGAGCGCGCGAAAGACCAAGCGGCCGATGCCGAGTCCGATCTGTAGCGTGACCCCGGGCGCACGGAACTTCAGCGGCGCTTCGAGAAACGAGATGGCCAGCACCATGCCAAGCCACACGAAGGTGAGCGCGACCGCGAAGCTCATCAGGCCTTCTCCGCGTATGCCGACCACTCGAGGTTCGACGCGGTCAGATTGCGACCGGCCGGCGCGATGTAGTGGCGTACGAAGTAGTCCGGGCCGGCTTGTTCGACGAGCTGCCAGTCGTATTCGGCCACGAAATCGGCGACTTCGTCGGGGTACAGGCCAAAATGCCAGATCTGCCGCTTGCCCCGGAACTTCCGGTACGCCGACTTCGAACCGTAGAGGTTGGTGCCGTCGATGAAATCCCGCTGGACGTAGGTGAATACCAGCCGACTGCCCGACGCCGCACCCTGGAGATACGAAAACGTCGCGCGCACCGCGTCTTCCGTCAGATACTGGGTCACCCCTTCCCAAATGAAGAAGGTGCGGCCCTCGGCGCGGTGGCCGTGCTTGGCAAGTTCGGCAGCGAGTTCATCGCGCTCGAAGTCGACGGGGACCAAATGAACTGACGCCGGCTGCCCGCCGAGCGCGCGGCGCACTAGGGCCTCCTTGCGCGCGATGTTGATGGGCAGGTCGACCTCGAACACCGGAACATCGCTGCGATGGGCAAGGCGGTAGGCCCGGGTGTCCAGGCCCGCGCCGAGCACCACCACCGCATCGATATCGGGCAGTGCCGCGTCGAGTTTCTCGTCGATGAATCTCTTGCGGCGTACCGGGCTTGATCGGATACCAGCCACGCCACCGCATTCGCAATGTCTTCCGCCTGCAGCACCTGCACCGGCAGTGCATTACCCATATCCTGGGGGCTTTTCTCGGCGATGCTGCCCAGCCATGCACGGGTGGCTTCGTTGTTGATCATCGGGGTATCCACACCCGCCGGGTGCACCGAGTTGACCCGAATGCTGTGCTGGGCCAGCAGGTTCGCGTACAGGTGCATCAGCCCGACGATGCCGTGTTTGGCCGCGACATAGCCGATTGCGCCAGGGTCGTCGCTGCCGACGCCGATCAACCCGGCCACCGAACTGATCAGCACGATGGACCCGCCGTCACCCTGCTCCACCATCGTTGGCTTGGCCACCTCCACCGTGTGGTGCACGCCGGTGAGGTTGACATCGATCACGTCACGCCAGCCGTCGGCACCCGACATCATCGGGGCGATACCGGCATTGGCGACGACGATGTCGAGCCGGCCGAACTCGTCGAGCCCGGCCTGCAGGGCCTTCTGCAGGCCGGTTTGATCGCGAACGTCGGCTTCCCGCGCCACAATTCGTCCGCCGGCCTCCTCGACGAGTTTGACCGTCGCAGCCAGGTCGTCGGGCGTGGACATCGGATAGGGGACCGACGCGATCTGGTCGCAGATGTCGACGGCGATGATGTCAGCGCCGTCGGCCGCGAGCCGGACGGCCTCCGCGCGACCCTGCCCCCGCGCCGCGCCGGTGATGAATGCGACTTTGCCTTCGAGGCCAGACATTACGGACGCAGCTGACCCTTGCTCGGATCACCCGCGACGACGGGTTGCAGCATCTTGATATCCGGTGCGCCATCGAGGTGTTCGCCCACCGTGCCGAACAGGTTCGCAACTGCGGGCGCGGTGCTGTGCGCCTTGAGTGCGTCAGCGTCTGCCCACTGTTCGACGAAGACGAACGTGCCGTCGGCCTCGTGCAGGGAGTACAGGTCGCAGCCCGGCTCCTGATGCACGGCTTCGATCGCCTTCTTACATGCCTCGCGCACGGTGTCGACCGATTCGGGCTTGGCGGTCATGGTGGCGACGACGGTGATGGGCATAGGTGAGAACTCCTCGATGAGTGCTGCTGGACGAGTGCCCAGCCTACTCACGCCGGGTCAGACGAAGTCGACCCAGATCGTGAAAGCCACCGCGGCAACGCCCAGTGCCGCGAGCGCGACGGTGTCGACGGCCGGCAGCCGCGTCGCGTCGGTCCGTCCGATGCGCAGTTCACGGGCGATCAAGAAGAGCGGGAACGTCACGCTGATGGCAATCAACCCGCCACCGACGATGTATGCCCAGACGAACCGGATGCCGTGTTTGCGTGCTTCGACCACCATGAAGATTGCGGCGGCGAGAAAGAACAGCACGATGTCGACGGTGATGGACCGCGACGCCGGGTTGACTTTCGTGTCGTTGACAAACGCCGTCAGGAAGTTGGCCGCGTCGTCGAGATAGGCGACATTCTGGCTCCAGGTGGCGATCAGAGCGGCGATTGCGATGGCCGCATAGGTGACACATAACAATTTGGTTGCGGTGGGCGTGCCTGATGGGCGCTGTGCTGTGTCCATTTCGGAACCGTAGAGCAGCATCGAAACTGATCTGTGACCCGTGTGGCAGATGGTGAATTTGGGGCATTTGCGACTAGGCTTGCCGGCATGCCTAGTAAGACCGCCGCCCGCTCCGGAGCCCGCTCGACCAGGTCAAAGACTGGTTCGCGGGGAGGTGCGCGGCGTCCGGCACGCACGGGCAAGCCGTCCGCCCCTCGGCGCAAGCCGGCCCGTCGGCACCAGCCGTCGATGCTCGCCAACGCGGGGATGACCGTCGGCCGGGGCGCGCGCGCCGGCTGGCTGATGGTGGCCAAGGGCGCCGGATCCGCTGCGCGGTCGGTCGGCCGCGCGCACGACATCGAGCCGGGACATCGGCGCGACGGGATTGCCTTGGCGCTCTTGGGCGTCGCCGTGGTGGTGGCCGCGAGTTCCTGGTTCGACGCGGCGCGCCCGGTCGGGGCGTGGATCGACAGCGTCATCCGAGCGCTCATCGGGTCGGCGGTGGTGTTGACGCCCGTCGTCCTGGCTTTGATCGCGGTGGTGTTGATGCGCACCGAGCCCGATCCCGGGGCGCGGCCGAGATTGGTGCTCGGTGCGGCGATGGTCGCGCTGCCCGCGCTTGGCCTTTGGCACTTGTGGGCGGGTTCCCCGCAGACACCGGCGGATCGCCAGCACGCGGCCGGGTTTCTGGGCTTCGCGATCGGCGGCCCACTGTCGGACGGGCTGACGGAGTGGATCGCCGCGCCGCTGCTGTTCATCGGCGTGTTGTTCGGGGTGCTGCTGCTGACCGGAACGACGATCCGGGAAGTGCCGGAGACCGTGCGAGCGATGTTCTCCACCAGGGCATTCCGCGACTACGACGACGACGAATACGTTTACGACGCCGACGAGCAGCCGGTTGCCGAAGAGACCGACGACTTCTCGGACGGCTACTACGACGATCCGGATCGCGGCGACGAGGCCCAGGCCTGGCCGGGCACGCCGATGGAGAACTACCCGCTGGACGACGAGGCGCCGACGATCCCGGAGCCGACCGCCAAGACGCGGCGCAAGAAGCCAAAACAGGACACGCTGTCGCTGGACCGTGTCGTCGAGGGTCCGTACATGCTGCCGTCGCTGGACCTGCTCATCGCCGGCGACCCGCCCAAGAAGCGCACGTCGGCCAACGACCGGATGGCCGACGCGATCACCGAGGTGCTGCAGCAGTTCAAGGTCGACGCCGCCGTCACGGGCTGCACCCGCGGCCCGACCGTCACCCGCTACGAAGTCGAGCTGGGGCCCGGCGTCAAGGTCGAGAAAATCACTGCGCTACAACGCAATATCGCCTACGCGGTGGCGACCGAGAGCGTGCGGATGCTGGCGCCGATCCCGGGCAAGTCGGCCGTCGGTATCGAGGTGCCCAACACCGACCGGGAGATGGTACGGCTGGCCGACGTGCTGACCGCGCCGTCGACGCGACGCGACCACCACCCGTTGGTGATCGGGCTGGGCAAGAACATCGAAGGGGAGTTCCTGTCGGCGAACCTGTCGAAGATGCCGCACCTGTTGGTGGCGGGGTCGACGGGCTCCGGCAAGTCCAGCTTCGTCAACTCGATGCTGATTTCGTTGTTGGCCCGCGCGACCCCGGAAGAGGTCAGGATGATCCTGATCGACCCGAAGATGGTGGAACTCACGCCGTACGAAGGCATTCCGCATCTGATCACGCCGATCATCACGCAGCCGAAGAAGGCCGCCGCGGCGTTGGCGTGGCTGGTCGAAGAGATGGAGCAGCGCTACCAGGACATGCAGGCGTCGCGGGTGCGGCACATCGACGACTTCAACGCCAAGGTGCGTTCCGGGGAGATCACCACACCGCTGGGCAGCCAACGCGAATACCGGCCCTACCCGTATGTGGTGGCGATCGTCGACGAGCTCGCCGATCTGATGATGACCGCGCCGCGCGATGTCGAGGACGCGATCGTGCGGATCACGCAGAAGGCGCGCGCCGCGGGCATTCATCTGGTGCTGGCCACGCAGCGGCCGTCCGTCGATGTGGTGACCGGTCTGATCAAGACGAATGTGCCGTCACGGCTGGCGTTCGCGACGTCGTCGCTGACCGACAGCCGCGTCATCCTCGATCAGCAGGGCGCCGAGAAGCTGATCGGCATGGGCGACGGGTTGTTCCTGCCGATGGGCGCGAACAAGCCGATCCGCCTGCAGGGCGCGTTCATCACCGACGAGGAGATCCACGCGGTGGTCAACGCGTGCAAGGAGCAGGCCGAACCGGAGTACACCGAGGGTGTCACCACGGCCAAGACCACCAGCGAGCGCACCGACGTCGACCCGGACATCGGCGATGACATGGACGTGTTCCTGCAGGCCGTCGAGCTGGTGGTGTCGTCGCAGTTCGGTTCGACGTCGATGCTGCAGCGCAAGCTGCGGGTGGGCTTCGCCAAGGCGGGCCGGCTGATGGATCTGATGGAAACCCGCGGCATCGTCGGCCCGTCCGAAGGGTCGAAGGCGCGCGAGGTGTTGGTCAAACCCGACGAGTTGGCGGCGACCCTAGCGTCGATCCGGGGCGTGGATACCAGCGAGCCGGAGCCCGACGACGTGTGATTTGTGTGCGCTGAGCGGCGGTGAGCGCCGCTGAACGCACACAAATCACCTAGAGCGTCAGCAGCATTCGGGTGTTGCCCAAGATGTTTGGCTTCACGTAGGACAGGTCGAGGAATTCGGCCACGCCGGTGTCATACGACCGGCACATCTCCTCGTAGACCTCCGCGGTGACCGGCGTGCCCTCAATCTCCTCGAACCCGTGCTTGCTGAAGAAGTCCACCTCGAACGTCAACACGAAGATGCGTTCGAGGTGCAGTTCGCGGGCCACATCGAGCAGCACCTCGACGATGCGGTGCCCGACGCCCTGGCCGCGCACCTTGGGATGCACCGCGACCGTGCGCACCTCGCCGAGGTCGGCCCACAGCACGTGCAGGGCGCCGCAACCGATCACCTCACCGTCGAGTTCGGCGACCCAGAACTCCTGCACGGCCTCGTACAGGTTCACGAGGTTCTTCTCGAGCAGGATCTTGCCGGCGTAGATGTCGACGAGCGCCTTGATTGCAGGCACATCCGACGTTCGCGCACGCCGGACCACAAGCCGGTCATCAGGCGCAGCGCTCACAGGTGCGAGGGTATCGGTTTGCCCAACCGATATTCTGTGGCGGTGTCGGGCCAACCTCATACCGATCCGGTGGTTCCGCGCGCGCGGGTGGCGAATCTCGCCAATGTGCTCACCGGCGTGCGGTTCGCGTTGGTTCCGGTCTTTCTCGTACTGCTTTTCGTCGGCGACGGCCATGAAACCTTCTGGCGGATAGCGGCTTTCATCGTCTTTGCGGTCGCGGTCATCACCGATCGGCTCGACGGCGCACTGGCGCGTAGCTACGGCATGGTCACCGAATTCGGCACGTTGGCCGATCCGATCGCGGACAAGGCGCTCATCGGCGCGGCCCTGATCGGGCTGTCGGTGCTCGGCGACCTGCCGTGGTGGGTGACGGTGGTGATTCTGGTGCGTGAGATCGGCATCACTGTCCTACGTTTCGTGGTGCTGCGTCACGGCGTCATCCCGGCCAGCCGCGGGGGCAAACTCAAGACTCTGGTGCAGGCTGTCGCGATCGGATTGTTCGTGCTGCCCTTGGAGAACTGGCCGGGCGCGTGGTTGGCGGTGGCCTGGGTGATCATGGGGGCGGCGATCGTCCTGACGGTGATCACCGGTGTCGATTACGTAGTTTCGGCGGTCAGGGATTCCCGTGGACGACCCACTGGTCAGTGATGACGCCCGTGCGTTGATCGCCGACCTGACGGTGCGCCGGCAGAGCGTGGCGACGGCGGAGTCGCTGACCGCGGGGCTGCTGGCCGCCACCCTGGCCGGCGTGCCCGGCGCGAGTGTGGTGCTGCGCGGCGGGCTGATCACCTACACCGAAGACACCAAGATCTCGCTGGCCGGCGTGCCGTCGCAGGTCCTGGATGCGGTCGGCCCCGTGGCGGCGCCCACCGCCCGCGCGCTGGCGGTCGGCGCCCAACAACGGTGCGCCGCGACGTGGGGCGTCGGGATCACCGGCGTCGCGGGCCCCGAACCGCACGGCGGTCACCCGGTGGGCACCGTCTTTCTCGGGCTGGCCGGCCCCGTGGACGCCGGAGTCACCGAGGTCGTCGAGCTGGAGTTGTCCGGCTCGCGGTGGGATATCCGCGTCGGCGCGGTCCGCGAGGCGATCGTGCGTCTGCGCAGGCTCGTCGAACAACAGTGATTTCGGTCGCGCGGGAACCAACGCGGCGTGCGGCAGCGTTGACGTAGGTAACCGATCCGGCCGACGAAGGAGGGTACGATGGCGGCATTGCTGCGCGAGGTGATCGGCGACGTGCTGCGCCGTGCCCGCACCGAGCAGGGGCGCACGTTGCGCGAGGTGTCCGATTCGGCCCGGGTCAGCCTGGGCTACCTCTCGGAGGTCGAACGCGGCCGCAAGGAGGCGTCCAGCGAACTGCTCAGCGCCATCTGCGGCGCCTTGGACGTGCCGCTGTCGCGCGTGCTCTCCGATGCCGGTGACGAACTGGCCCGCGAGGAACGCGCGGCCGCCGTTCCCGAGACGGTGAGCGCCGTGAATATCGACGCGAGCACCAAGGTCGTCATCCCGCCCGTGGTGTCGCTCGCGGTGGCTTAGTTCCGACGTGCGCCGTTCGATCTGGTGAATCACCTGCAAGGGGTGTGGTGAACTGCGCGAAAACCGATAAGTTGGCAGTACAGCAAGCGCACCAGCACAACGACACAAAGGCGGAGTGAACTCATGGCCAATCCGTTCGTCAAGGCGTGGAAGTACCTGATGGCGCTGTTCAGCTCGAAGGTCGACGAATACGCCGATCCGAAGGTGCAGATTCAGCAGGCCATCGAGGAGGCGCAGCGCCAGCACCAGGCGCTGACGCAGCAGGCCGCCCAGGTGATCGGCAACCAGCGCCAGCTGGAGATGCGGCTGAACCGGCAGCTCGCCGACATTGAGAAGCTTCAGGTCAACGTCCGTCAGGCGCTCACCCTGGCCGATCAGGCCACCGCCGCGGGTGACGCCGCCAAGGCCACCGAGTACAACAACGCTGCGGAGGCGTTCGCCGCTCAGCTGGTGACCGCGGAGCAGAGCGTCGAGGATCTCAAGGCCCTGCACGATCAGGCGTTGCAGGCGGCCGGCCAGGCGAAGAAGGCCGTCGAGCAGAACGCGATGATGCTGCAGCAGAAGATCGCCGAGCGCACCAAGCTGCTCAGCCAGCTCGAGCAGGCCAAGATGCAGGAGCAGGTCAGCGCCTCGTTGCGGTCGATGAGCGAGATCGCCGCCCCGGGCACCACGCCGAGCCTCGACGAGGTCCGCGAGAAGATCGAACGGCGCTACGCCAATGCGATGGGTTCGGCCGAGCTGGCGCAGAACTCGGTGCAGGGCCGGATGCTCGAGGTGCAGCAGTCGAGCGTGCAGATGGCCGGCCATTCGCGGCTGGAGCAGATCCGCGCGTCGATGCGCGGTGAGCAGTTGCCGGCCGGCGATGCCGCCAAGCCGGCCCCGGCCACTCCCGCCGCCAACCCGAGCACGGCGACTCCGGAAAAGCCACTCAACCAATAGGTTTCGTAGCGATGGCAGTGAATTCCCGGCCGGGTAGGCCCGAAGCGTGGCGGTCGCTGGTGCAGCGCGGCGTCGACACCGCTGCTGAGCTTTCGGACGTCGTGGCCGAAAAGCTCAATGCCGCAGCCGATCCGCGCGCCAAGCTGTTGCGTAAGCGGCGGTGGGCGCTGCGGCTGGGGTTGTTCTTCACGCTGGCGTGCGGGTTCTGGTTGTTGGTGACGGCCGTGTTGGCCGCGTGGAGCACGCCGTTCTGGGTGCTGATCATCACGGGGGCCATCGCCGCGGGCGCCGCGTTCCCGGCGACGTTGTTCTGGCTGCGCTATCGGTGGCTGCGGGCGACTCCGCTGCCGCCTGAGCGCTCCCGGGCGGGACGACGCCTGCCGCCGTGGGGATCGGCGGCGCGGCAGCCGATGGCCGCGCTGGTGGCCTCGGAGCGGGGACTGTTCTCACTGCTTGGAGTGATGGAGCGGGGCCGGATGCTGCCGGCCGACGAGCTGCGTGAGCTGACCGCGGCGGCCAACCAGACGGCGGCGACGATGGCGGCGACGGCCAACGAGGTGGTGTCGATGGAGAAGGCGATCGCCAACGCGCCGCATTCGCGATCGCATCTGGTGCCCACCATCAACGCGTTCACCGCACAGCTGAACAGTGGCGTGCGTCAGTACAACGAAATGGTCACCGCCGCAGCGCAATTGGTATCTGCGGCCAACAGCGGCCCGCTGTCAAGTTCACCGATGTCGCAGCGCTACCGCGACGAGTTGAGCAACGCGACCGATCGGCTGATGGGCTGGGCGCAGGCGTTTGACGAGTTGGGGCACCTGCGCGGCGCTTAGAACGCCGGCCGCAGTGACGGAAACACCGTCGCGGCGATGCCACGCGCGATGGCCTTGGTGACGTCGAACAAGTCGAAATAGTCGCGCCACAGCGTGATTCGGCCGTCGTGCACCTCGAACACCCCGCACACCCAGAACTGCAGCCGCAGCGGCCCGACGGTGAGCGCATCGGTGCGCTCGGTGAGCACTGTGGTGCCGTCGGCGGCGATCCGGTGGATCTTCACCTCGAAGCCCGCGCGGCCCGACATCGACCGGAACAGCCTCATGACGCGCTGACGTCCGTGCACCGTCGGCCATCCGACGTTCTGCCACACCAAGTTGTCGGCCACCGATGCTTCGACGGTGTCGAAGTCCTCGTCTTGCAGGGCGTTGAGGAATGTCTCGACGATGCGCGTGGTGTCGACAGCGGTGAGTTCGGAAGTCTGGTTGCTCATGGGTCCTCAGGGTAGTGGCGAGCGCTGTGGCAGGGTAGGCCCGATGCGCGTTGCGGTGGTTGCCGGGCCGGATCCCGGACATGCGTTTCCGGCCATCGCGCTGTGCCTGAAATTCCTGGCCGCGGGGTGGTCGCCGACGCTGCTGACGGGCGTGGAGTGGCTCGATTCCGCCCGCGCGGCGGGCGTGGACGCCGTGGAATTGCTGGGCCTGGACCCGACGGAACTCGACGATGACACCGACGCCGGCGCGAAGATCCACCAGCGGGCCGCGCGGATGGCAGTACTGAACGTGCCGCCGCTGCGCGAACTGGCACCGGATCTGGTGGTCTCGGATGTGATCACCGCGTGCGGCGGGCTGGCGGCCGAGCTGCTGGGATTGCCGTGGGTGGAGTTGAGCCCGCATCCGCTGTATCGGCCGTCGAAAGGGCTGCCGCCGCTGGGAAGCGGCCTGGCGCCGGGCGTGGGGCTGCGGGGGCGCCTGCGCGACTCGTTGATGCGTGCGCTGACGGCCCGATCGTGGCGTGAGGGACTGCGCCAGAGGTCCGTGGTTCGGGTCGAAATCGGTTTGCCCGCTGCGGATCCCGGGCCGCTGCGGCGACTGATCGCGACGCTGCCCGCACTGGAGGTGCCGCGGCCGGACTGGCCGTCGGAGGCGGTGGTGGTGGGCCCGCTGCATTTCGAGCCGACGTCGACGGTGCTGGACGTGCCAGCGGGTAGCGGCCCGGTGGTGGTGGTGGCGCCGTCGACGGCGATGACCGGTGCTCGTGGCCTGACCGAGCTGGCATTGGAGACGTTGACGCCGGGGGAGGTACTGCCCGAGGGGTCGCGGGTGGTGGTGTCGCGGCTGGGCGGCTCCGAGGTCTCGGTGCCGCCGTGGGCGACCGTCGGGCTGGGGCGGCAGGACGAGCTGCTGTCGCATGCCGACCTGGTGATCTGCGGTGGCGGCCACGGAATGGTGTCCAAGACCCTGCTTGCCGGGGTGCCGCTGGTGGTGGTGCCCGGCGGTGGCGACCAATGGGAGATCGCGAATCGCGTTGTGCGCCAAGGTAGTGCGCAGCTGGTGCGGCCGTTGACGGCGGCGGGGCTGGCGTCGGCGGTGTCGGAGGTGTTGGGCTCACCGCGATACCGGGAGGCGGCGCAGCGGGCGGGAGCCAGCGTGGCGGAGGTCGCCGATCCGGTACGGGTGTGCCGAGACGCGCTCGCGTAGGTTGGGTCGCGTGCGGCTGACGGAATTCCACGAGTTGGTGGAGGCGCAGTTCGGTCGTGTGCGCGGGGCATCGCTGTTGGTGGACCACGTTCTGACGGGGCTCGGCGGGCGCACCGCGGCGCAGGCGATCGAGGACGGCGTCGACCCACGCGATGTGTGGCGGGCACTGTGCGCGGACTTCGACGTACCCCGCGATCAGTGGTGACTTTTCCTGTTCGGGGAATAGGCGTATACCGGAGTTATGGGTCTCGGCGACCATCCGATGCGGACGCCGTTCTATGGCGTTCTGGTGGTGATCGCTGCAGTTCTGCTGGTGTGGCTGGTCGCGTCGGTTCTCACCGGATGGCATGCGGCTGTCGGGTACATCGTGGCGATACTCGTCGGCGGTGTCGGGTTCGTGATGACGCTGCGGGATTACGACGACTTTCCGCACTGGCGTCGCTGACCGTCGCGCTGATCGTGCGGTTTCATACGCGACGCGCCGGTGAGGGCGTATGAAAACGCACATTCGCGGCACGGCGGCGGAAACTCAGCCGCTCTGGCCCAGCAGTTGCGCGGTTTCCCGGTGTAGCCGGCCGAAGTTGTAGTACGCCGCGCAGGCGCCCTCGGGGGACACCATGCACGTGCCGATGGGCGTTTCGGGTGTGCAGGCCGTGCCGAACACCTTGCACTCCCAGGGCTTGATGACGCCCTTGAGAACCTCACCGCATTGGCACGCCTTGGGGTCGGCCACGCGGACGCCGGGCATCTCGAACTTCAGCTCGGCGTCGTATTCGGCGTAGTCGTGGTGGATCTTCAGCGCGCTCTGCGAGATGAACCCGAGCCCCCGCCACTCGAAGTGGGGGCGCAACTCGAACGTCTGCGCCATCAGCTTCAACGCCTGGGTGTTGCCCTCTGGGCGCACCACGCGGGTGTATTGGTTCTCCACTTCGCAGCGGCCGTCGCGGATCTGTGCCAGCAGCATGTGTACCGACGCGAGGATGTCGAGCGGTTCAAACCCCGCGACGACCATCGGTTTGCCGTACACCTCGGGCACGAATCGGTACGGCCGCAACCCCACCACGGTGGAAACGTGGCCCGGGCCGAGGAACCCGTCGAGGCGCAGATCTGGTGACTCGAGAATGGCCTTGATCGGCGGCACGATGGTGACGTGGTTGCAGAACACACTGAAGTTCGTCACGCCCAGCATGCGCGCCCGCACCAGCGTCACGGCCGTTGACGGTGCGGTCGTTTCGAACCCGACCGCGAAGAACACCACGTGCCGGTCGGGGTTGTCCAGCGCAACCTTGAGGGCGTCGAGCGGGGAGTAGACGAAGCGCACATCCGCCCCGCGCGCCTTGGCCTCGATGAGATTGCCGTTGGACCCCGGCACCCGCATCATGTCCCCGAACGTCGTGAAGATGATGCCGGGTTGCTCGGCCAGCCACATTGCGTCGTCCACCCGGCCCATCGGGATCACGCACACCGGACAGCCGGGTCCGTGCACCAACTCGATAGCTTCGGGCAGCAGGTGCTCGATGCCATGACGGTAGATCGTGTGCGTGTGACCGCCGCACACCTCCATGAATTTGAACTCGGCGTCGCCCGCCAGCTCGGTGATCGACTTGACCAGGGCGCGTGCCGCCGCCGGATCGCGGAATTCGTCGACAAACTTCATGGCTCACACCCTCATGCGATTTCGGACTCGTTGAATGCGTCGATCTCCTGCTGGTAGTTCTCGCCCATCTTCTGCACCTGATCCAGGGTCAGTTTGGCCTCGAGTTCATCGATCTTGGCCATCGCGAATCCAACGTGCACCAGCACCCAGTCGCCGACTTGCAGGTTGTCGTCGGCCAGTAACCGCACGCTGATGTTTCTGCGCACACCGTTGACGTCAACCTTGGCCAGGTATTGCTCGGCGTCGACGATGTCGACCACCTGGCCGGGGATCCCCAGACACATCGTGGTTCTCCTCTCGAGTCTCAGCAGATCCGCGGCAGCGGGTCGCCAACGAGCATGTCGACAATTCGGCTGCCGCCGAAGGAAGTACGCAGTGCGACGATGCCCGGTGGTTCCGGCACGATCTCACCGACGACGGCCGCGCGATTACCTTGCGGATGAGTGCGCAGAGCGGAAACAGCCGCCTCAACCTCGTCGGGCGCGACGATCGCGACGAATTTGCCTTCGTTCGCGACGTACAAGGGGTCGATGCCGAGCATGTCGCAGGCGCCCAACACCTGCGGTTCGACGGGAAGGCGGTCCTCGTCCAGGATCACCGCGAACGGGGAGTCCTTGACCAGTTCGTTGCACACCGTCCCGACGCCGCCGCGGGTGGCATCGCGCATCCAGCGTGTCGACGGCGCCGCCTCGAGCAGGGCCTCGACCAGCGCATTGACCGGTGCGGTGTCCGAGGCGATGTCGGCGTCGATGGCGAGGTCGCCGCGGGCCAACATGACCGCCATCCCGTGCTCGCCGATCGTGCCCGACAGCAGCACTTTGTCCCCGGGCTGCACCCGGTCGCGGGCCAGCCGCCTGCCCTCTGGAATCAATCCCACACCGGTAGTGCAGATGTACACGCCGTCCGCGGCACCTTTGCCGACGACCTTGGTGTCGCCGGTGACGATCTGCACCCCGGCCCGGGCAGCGGCCTCGCTCATATCGGCGACGATCTCGCGGAGTTCGGCGATTCCGAAGCCCTCCTCGATGACGAATCCCGCCGATAACCACTGGGGCCGGGCCCCGGACACCGCGAGGTCGTTGATCGTTCCGTGCACCGCGACCTGTCCGATGGATCCGCCCGGAAAACGCAGCGGCTGAACAACATACGAGTCGGTGGAGAAAGCGAGCCGCTCGCCCGACGGTAGGGGCAACACGGCGGCGTCACCGAGCTGTTCGAGTTCGGAGTTGCGGAACGCTTCGAGGAACACGGCATCAACGAGCGCCGCAGACGACTTCCCGCCCGCGCCGTGCGCCAGGGTCACCACGTCGTCTAGCAGCCGCGGGCGTCGTTGCCGGAACTTGTCGATGCGTTCCAGCACCCGGTCTTCGCGGTCGGCGGCGGTGGTGCTCATGATGCTTTCCGTGCCCGGGCCATGTGCTCCTGCGTCACCGACCAGAGCCGGTACCCGAGCATCGCGTGGCTTTCCTGGATGCGGTGGATGCTTTGGCTGTGCACGGTGAAGCAATAGTCGAGATCCTCGGCCGCGGCCATCCGCCCGCCGTCGTGGCCGGAGAACCCGATGGTCAGCACACCCCGATGATTGGCCTCGGTGATTGCCGTCATGAGGTCCTCGGAGTTGCCCGATGTCGACAACGCGATCGCGACGTCGCGGTCGCGGGCGTGGGCGATGATCTGCCGTTTGAAGATCAGCTCAAAGCCGACGTCGTTGCCCAGGGCGGTCACCACCGCCTCGTCGGCCGCCAGCGACCACGCCGCGACGGGGCGCCCTCGCGCCGGACGGCTGAACAGTGACGCCAGCGTCGCCGCGTCGGTGGAGCTGCCGCCGTTGCCCAACGTGTAGAGCCGGCCACCGCGCAGGAACCTCTCGGCCATTTTGATGCCAGCCTCGGTCAATGCCGGCCCGTACTCGTCCAACGATTCTCGTTGCAGGCGGGCACTTTCGGCGGCCTTGCTGCGGGCCGACGCGGCAAGGTCCTCGAGCAGACTCTTCGCGTCGGTCTCCTCGGACTCGATGAAGGGGTACAGAAAGCCGGTGCTCTCCTCGTGAGTTGTCATCGGTTCACCTTCCGGTGTCGTCAAGACGCGAGATCGCCGCGCCCGCGTGCACCAGGACGAGGTCATTTGGTGTCACGTCGCCGATCAGGCTGACATCGACCGATTCCTCGCCGGTCGCGGTGCGGACCAGCGCCCGATTATTCGCGTCGGCGGGTTCGAGAATGACCTCGGCGAGCCGACCTTCGTCGCTGCAGGTCACGCAGGCGTCGCCCTCCGCTTGCGGCTTGAGCAGTCCGGGGTGCTCGAAGCAGACGTGGGTGAGCTCCCACAGCAGGTGATACAGCAGCACGAACCGTCCGGTGGCCGGCACCATCGGATCGTCCGAGTCGACCCACAGGATGTGGTTCGCCGCGCCGGCCGGTGGTCGGGGGCCAGAGCCGATCCACAGTGTCAAGGCCCCCCATGCCGGTGCCCGTCGCATGGCGTCCACCACCGCCGGTTGGTCGGCCGAAGCCACCGCCATTAGCAGGTCACCGGGCTGGCAGGCCACCCGCGCCTGTGCCACCGGATCCGGTTCTACGAGCGCAACCGATGGCAGCGCCCGTTTGCCCATGATCACCGGATGGACGAATTCGACGGCGACGTGGTGGGCGTGCGGTTCCCATTGGGGAGACATCACCCACAGGGTGGCGCCGTCATGGAACCTGCGGGCCAGGTCCAGGGCTGCCGACGCTAGGTCGGCGGCCAGATCGGTGTCGACGAAGGACGTACTCGGCTGTGCAGTGACGGTCATTTCGACCTCCTATCAACCAGTGTGCTCCGCGTTGGGTGCGACGTCACCGCATTCGCCACCGGTCGCCGGGCGGCGTTGACCAGATCCAGCGTCGCCTGGGTGGCCGCGGCCAATTCGGAGCTCTGCGCGCCGGTGAGCACGTCGCAGATCCAGTCCCAGTGGGCGGACACCGTGTCGCCAGGTGTGGGCGCGGCGATCAGCGCCACCCCGTCCTTGCTCCATCGCACGCGTTCGGTCGTGGCCGCGCCGAGATCCAGCAGGCCGGCGTCGTAGGTGAGCGGCCGAGAGGTGATCACGACGTGCTCGCTATCGATGGATTCAACTGTGCCCCAACGTATTCGGCAGTCCTGCAGTACGCGAAGCGCCGTCGTGGCGTCCCGGTCGAGAAACCGCACCCACGGATAAACCACGAAAACGTGGAAGCTGTGATGCGCCAGCGCGCCCGCCGACTCGACCAGTTCGTCGAGCAACCCCGTGGCTTGACCCTTGAATGCCCTTCTCAGGGCGTCTAACAAGGTTGCGGGGTCGACCCGGTCCAATAGGGGTCCGCCCACCCAGTAGCTGCGCACCACGTCGGCGCTCAGCGGATCCGAGCCGGCCGCATCCGCGATCGCCCGCAGGTAGGGCCAGGCGCCGTCGAATTCCCTTGCATGGCTGGCCACTTCGGTCGGTGTGTCGACGCCAAGAGTCGGCCCGCAGTACCCAAGCTCATTGGGCGGGTAGGCATATCGGCCGAATAACGCTTGTCCGGCGGGAAGTGGTTGGATAGGCAGTGCGGTCATCGTGCTACCCCGCATTCCCCACCATTAGCTGACCCAGGGCGATGCCGCCGTCATTCGGTGGTACATGCCGATGGGTGATCACTTGAAAACCTTTGGCCCGTAGGCCGACTAGCGCCAGCCGCAGCAGCAGCGCGTTTTGGAACACGCCGCCCGACAATGCGACCTTCTGTTTGGTCACGCCTTCGGCGGCGGCCAGTTCGACGATCAATTCGGCCACGGCGCGGTGGAACCGCGCGCCGATCACCCCCGCCGGCACGCCCGCGCGCAGATCGCCGATGACAGCGGCGAGGACCGGCGCCGGGTCGATGCCCTCCGGTAGTTGGCCGGTCTCGACGTCGAAGCGGTAATGGGTCGCGCCGGGATCGGCATCGCGCGACAGGCCCTCCAGTTCGATTGCGGCCTGGGCTTCGTATGCGACCACTTGCCGGACGCCGACCAACGCTGCCACCGCGTCGAAGAGCCGGCCCATGCTGGACGTTGGTGCGCAGCCGAATCCGGTCTTCAGCTGATGCTCCAGCGCTTGACGCTCATCGATCGGGCACGCCTGCACCGGCACCAGGTCGGCATCCCACGGCAGACCGGCCGCCCACAAGTGCGAAAGTGCCATCCGGTATGGCCGCAACACGCTGATGTCGCCACCTGCCAGCGGCACGTATTTGAGTTGGGCCAGGCGCTGATAGCTCTTGTAGTCGGCGAGCAGGACCTCGCCACCCCAGACCGCACCGTCGGGACCGTAACCCGTTCCGTCGAAGGCGAATCCGAGCACCTGTTGCGAACCGTCCAATCCGTGCTCGGCCATGAGCGCCGCGATATGCGCGTGGTGGTGCTGCACTGATCGCACCGGCCGGTCGCCCGCGTTTCGGTGGGCCCAGGCGGCGGAGCGGTAGCCCGGATGAGTGTCTGCCACAACGATTTCCGGGTTCACACCGGTCAACGCTTCGAGGTGCTGCTCGGCCCGCCCGAATGCGGCCAGGGTGGCGAGATCGTCCATGTCGCCGATGTGCTGGCTCAGCCAGGCGTACTTGCCCTCGGCGACGGCCAGTGTGTTCTTCAGATCTGCGCCCACCGCCAGCGTCGGCGGTACCGGCACTGGAAGCGCCACCGGCAGCGGTGCGTAGCCGCGGGAGCGGCGGATCGGCAGCTCGGCACCGTCGAGCACCCGCACGACCGAGTCGTCGCACGGCACCAGGATCGCCCGGTTGTGCATCAGCCAGCCGTCCGCTAGGTGGGCGAGCCGGTGCAGCGCGTCGTCGTCGGTGAAGCAGATCGGCTCGCCGCCCAAATTGCCGGAGGTCATCACCAGCACAGGCGGTCCGGGTGCGTCACCGGGCAGGCCAAACAGCAAGGCGTGCAGGGGCGTGTAGGCCAGCATGACACCCAGATCGGGATTGTGCGGTGCCACTGCATCGGCCACGGGCGCTGCCGGGAGTCGTGGCATCAGCACGATCGGCCGTTGTGGGCCGGACAGCACGCGCGCGGCCGCCTCGTCGACGTCGGTGATGCAGCGGGCCGTGGACAGATCGGGCACCATGACTGCAAACGGCTTGTCGCCACGCCGCTTTCGCTGCCGTAGTTCGGCGACAGCGCGTTCGTTGGCGGCGTCGCAGGCCAGGTGATACCCGCCGATACCTTTGACCGCGAGAATGCCGCCGTCGCGGAGCAGCGTTCGCGCCTGGTGTAACCCCGACTCGCCCTGGGTGACGTGGCCTCCGTCATCCCGGTAGCTCGGCGTCGGCCCACAATTCGGGCAACACACGGGTTGGGCGTGGAACCGTCGGTCGGCGGGGTCGGCGTACTCGCGCGCGCACTCGGTGCACATCGTGAAGGCGGCCATCGTGGTGGCGCCGCGGTCGTAGGGCAGTGATTCGATGATGGTGAACCGCGGTCCGCAGTTGGTGCAGTTGACGAACGCGTGCCGGTAGCGCCGGTTGGCCGGGTCCCGTTGTTCGGCTGCACACTCTGCGCACATCGCGACATCCGCGGAGGCCAGCGTGCGGCCGCCAGTGCTACGAGTGGTGTCGGTGATCGCGAACCCGGTGCCACCGACACACGGAATAACCTCGGTGTCAACGGTTTCGATCACCGCCAGCGGAGGAGCGTCGTCGTGCAGCCGGGCGAGAAAAGTGCCCACCGCGTCGTCGTCGCCCTCGACCTCGATCACTGCGCCGTTGCTGTCGTTGCGCACGCAGCCGGCCAGCCCCAGCCCGGCGGCGGTGGTGTAGACGAACGGCCGAAAGCCGACGCCCTGCACCACACCGCGCACACAGATCCGTAACCTGCGCCGGGTCATCATGGTGGCGCTTCTGCGTTATCGTCGCGGCCCAGCAGTTGCAGACCGGCCATCGCGGCGTCGGCGCCTGCCTTGTCGGTCTTTTCGACCACGAAGCCCATGTGGATGATCACCCAATCTCCTGAGGCGAAGGTCTCCTCGGGCAGCATGCCGACGTTGACCTTGCGCTCCTGTCCGGCGACGTCGACCAGCGCAAGTTGGCCGCCATATCCGTCCAGCACCCGCACCACCCGCCCGGGGATTCCCAGACACATCGCTCAGCCCACCTGTTCCGACGTCAACAGTTGCGCCACCACGTCCTCGATCGCTTGCACCGCATCGGGTACGGCCGACGCGACAGGGTCGGACAGTCCGATGCCCTCATCGACGTTCGCCGCCTCGCAGCCGACCACCACGGTGTACGGCGGTGTGCCGCCAAGCGCATTGAGGCTGGCGAATACCGCCGCGGGATCCATGGCGTGCGCGTCCAGAGCCACTGTGGCCGACAGGCTTTCGTGGTCGGCCTGGAAGACGTGCAGTGCTCCCGGCGAGCCGCGGCTGGGCAGCGCGTCGACGAGTACCAGGGCGTCCCAGCCGTCGAGGAGGTCGTAGGCCAGGTGCATACCCCGAATACCGTAGTCCCGCAGCCGAACCCGTTCGCTCGCTAGCCGCTGCGGCATATGCCGCAGCACCTCGGGGCCGAACCCGTCGTCGCCGAGGAAGATGTTGCCGATGCCGGCTACCAGAATTCTGGACGTAGTCACACCTGCCGAGCTACATTCGCCGCATCTTCAGATAGCGCCGGGCATCCGGGATCGACCGGATCCCGATATACGCTCCCGCGATCACGACGACCGCGGCGATACCGACGGCTACCCAGCCCACTGCTTCCATCTTGAACCCCTTTCACTGCGCTAACGGTTCGACTTCGTCCGGTGCGAAGTACAGGTAGCGGCCGTACCAGTCGTGCAGGTCTGCGGCCGGATCGTCCTCGAGCACCACTCCGACGTGCTGGTCACCGTCGACGTCCTCGTGCACCGAGGTCACCAGCGCAATCCGGTCGGCGAAGAACAGGTCCTGGGCGTCGGCGCGTCGTGACGGATGCAACCGGACCCGACTGCCTCGGCTGACCCGCACGCCGTTGACCAGCACGGCATCGATCTCGGGGTTGACGGCGTTGTCGGCCAATGGATCCCACCAGTCGACGCCCTCAGGTATCTCCGGTATCAAACCGGGACGTTCGGTCATGGCATGCGGATTGCGCAGCGCGCCATGCAGATTGAGCATCGCTTCGGGTGACATCGAGTCGCAGCGGTCGATGATCTCGGCGGCCCGTGCATCGGTGGCGCGGGCCTCCGCCTTTTCTTCGTCGGTCATCGTCATGATGCGCAGGGTGAGGATCTCATCGATCTCGCATGCGTCGTACAGCGCGCCTTCGCTTTGCTCGGCGATCTCCGGATAGTCGTAGAGGATGATCGGCGACACCAACATGAGATCGTGCATTCCCGGTGATCCAGCCAGGACGGGGAAGCAACGATGCTGGTGACAGCGGGCCGCCGCCTTGAGGGCCGACGGGGGCGGTTCGAGCAGCGAGACGAACTCGCCGCCGGTGACCTCGGCGATCAGGTGGGTGCCGATCAACGACACCGCGATCGCCTCGTCCTTGTCTGCGGCGGGCCCCGCGGTGTTGCGTGCCGTCACCGTCAACCGTGCCAAGGCACCGTCCTGTTCGGCGGCAATGCTCAATTCGCCGCGCAGCTCGCGTCGGGTCCGGACCAGGCGGCCGCCGTCGACGGTCTCGATGTCGGTGCCGGATGCCACCACGATCGGATGTGTCTGTGCCGCTTCGAGTTCAGCCGGGTCGAACGGGCCGAAACTGATCTCGCGTTCCACGGCTTCATCCCAGCTCAGCCAGGAACGCGGTCCGGCCACCAGTTCGTCGACGGGTTCGTAGCGGCCGCCACCGACGTCACGTTCGGCGGCGCGGTGCTGGAGCTGCAGGAACCGCACCACGACCGATACCGCCGGCTGACCGTGCGGCTGCACCAGCAACTGTGCCGAGAGGGTGTCGTTCTCGCCGATGCCGGCTGCCTCGGCGCCCGGCGGACCGAGCACGCCGAATTGCCAGCGCGACTGGTTCTTGCGCGAATTCGCCCGATATGGGTAGAGCAGGTACCCCTCGTACAGCACGGCATCGGCGACGGCTCGGACCTGGTAGTTGGCGCTCATCGTATTTCCTCGCGCGAGATCAGGGACATGATCGCGTCGTCGAACGACAGCAGTCCGCGCTGCGACTTGTAGGCCGCCAACTCGTCGATGGTGTCGCGCCCCAGGCGCAGCCATCCGGTGTTCGGATAGTGCTGCGCGATCAGCCCGCGCCAGACCGACACCGGCATGTCGTAGCGGTCCTCGCGGTCCCAGGGCACCTGCTGTACCGCGAAGCCCCGGGCGCCCGGTACGAAAATCGTTCCACTGAACAGGAACTGCAGTGGCACAGTGCCATCGCGCAACGCGTGCAGGTACTTCGCCGCTGCGACTTCGAAGTCGTACGTGCATTCCAGGGGCAGCTCGACCTGGGTGGCACCGCTGAATCCGGGCACCATCGCGGTGCTGTGCTGCCAGAGGAAGGTGTGCTGCGTGGTGCTCCAGCGTTCCCGGGGACCGAACAGGTCCAACAATCCGGCGGCCTCGTCGTCCGTGTAGCCGCGTCGCACCGGTTCTATGCGGACTTGGCAGCGCAGGGCTATGGCGTGCACCGGCTCGTCACCGACGGCCGCGACGCCAATGCGCGCGATCAGGATCGGGGTCACCGCATAGGGTTCCGGCGCAATGTCGAGGACCGCGAAGGTGACCTCAGTCATCGCTCGACCACCTCGCTGCGGTCGTCGACGGCGCGGAAGAACTCGTCCATGAAGTTGCGCACATCCTGGCCGCCGTCGAAGCCGCGCCACAGCATGCGCAGCCGGCCGACAAACTCGTAGCACGCGTCGATCGGCACCAAATTGCACCTCGGGGGCAGCGCTTCGTCGTCGGGCACCCGAACGATCAAGGCTTCGGTGTCGTCGGCAAGCATGGTCACCCGCGGATCGGCGGCGCTGATTTCGTTCCAAGCGTCGAGATCCAGTTGGGATTCGGTGGCGCCGGCTGGACCGGGATAGAACGCGACCATGCGGCCAAGGGTGGAGTTGCGGAAGAAGAACGCCAGTCCGACCGGGATCTGCAGTGACTCCCATTCACGCCGCCCCAGGGCGAAGTCGGGGAACGACAAGTAGCGGTCCGGAATGGCCCGGTATCGGAGCTCGGCGTGGGTGTCGGTGAACAGCAGGTAGCAGCCGCGGCAGACGCACATCAATTGGCGGCCTTCGACATTCACCACATGTTGGTGCTCGTCGGCGATCGGCTCCGAACACATTTCGCAGCGCTCGCCGGCTGGCTCCGGCGCGCCGCGGTTGGCCCGGATTCGGGCCAGCACATCCAATGAGCCGGTCATGATGCCACCGCTTCGCCGACTGCCATCGAGAGCACGCCGTCGTGCACCAGCAGCGGGATGGGCTCCAAATGCAGTGTGCTTCCTACGCCGACGCCCGCGTGGACGGCATCAAAGGTCGCGCCACACCGCGGGCACCGCAGCACCGTGTCGCGCAGCTGGGCTCCGGCCAGCGAGCCGGCGCAGTCCGGACATCGATCGCGGTAGGCGAAGAACTCATCACCGATACGGCAAACAAACACGGTTGTACCGGCCACCAGGAAGCCCCCGACCTCCCCGTCAGCCAACTCGGCGAGTTCCGGAACCGGTTGCCACGCCGTCGGGTGATGCCCATTGGTGCGCAAGCGGGTCAACAGTGACTCTGCGGGAATCACACCGGAAACTGAACCTGGTTCTTCCCTTTCACTGGCAACCACTTCGATGGACGAGATCTCCGGAGCGGCCGCCCGCACCGCGTCCTCGACCGCCAACTCCAGGGTGACCGCCGACGACGGACAGCTCTTGCAGCTTCCCGAGAACTGCAGGCGGACGACGTCGCCGTCGACTTCGAGCAGGTGCACATCGCCGCCGTGAGAGCCGAGGTAGGGCCGCACACTGTCCAGCGCGTCGGTGACGCGCCGCTCGACGCTGTGCGGATGCAGGCCGTGCACTAACAACAGGCTGGCCACCAGATCGTCGGCGGCCCAGCGGTCGGCGACCTCGGGATCAACCGCTGCGGCGATCCTTAGCATCCGCTCCAGACCGGCACCGTACAGGTCGGTTACCTCGCGGACCAGTTGCTCCGCTCGCTCGCGCGCGACAGCCCCGCCCGCCGCGCTGGCGTCGAGCAAGGTCTGGATCCGATCGCCCGCCGTACGCCACTGCGCGTCATCCTGGGTTTCGTCCGGGCGATGGGCCATACGCTATTCCCCGGTTGCGAACTGGGTGGGGGAGTGCAATAGATCCAACGACTTCCCGTTGCCCAGATACATATGTACCCCGCACGGCAGACACGGGTCGAAACTGCGGACCGTGCGCATGATGTCGATGCCCTTGAAGTGCTCCCTGTCGTTCTCCTCGAAGATCGGCTGACCCTGTACCGCATCCTCGTACGGCCCCGGCGTGCCGTAGCTGTCCCGCGGGCTGGCGTTCCACGGGGTCGGCGGATACGGGTGATAGTTCGCGATCTTGCCGTCACGGATCACCATGTGGTGGCTCAGCACGCCGCGCACCGCTTCGGTGAATCCGCAGCCGATGCCCTCTTTGGGCACCTCGAACTTCTCCCAGGTCTTGGTGCGGCCGGCGCGTATCTCTTCCAGCGCCTTCTCGGCGAAATGCAGTGCGCACGCGGCGGCGTAGGCCTGGAAGTAGGTCCGCGCTCGGTTGCGTTCGATCGTGTTGCTGCCGTGCTGCGGGATCTTCCACTCCAGCGAGACCGGGCCCTTCAGAGCGGTCTTCGGCAGGTTGATCTGCACGCTGTGGCCGGTCGACTTCACGTAGCCGATGTCCACCAGATTCGCCAGTGCGGTTGCCCACAGCCGCGCCAGCGGACCGCCGCCCGTGTCCAGCGCCAAGTGATCCGTGCCGTCAAACCAGCGCGGCGACATCACCCAGCTGTACTTGTCCTCCAAGTCCCGCTTCTGCGGATGCGGGTTGGTGTGCTGGTTCCACGGATGTCGCCGGTCGACCTGGTTCCCGAGCGGGTCGGTCTTGACGAACATCTCCTGGTCGGTCCAGTCGTCGTAATACGAACTGCCCAACAGGATGCGGATGCCGAGGTTGATGTCCACCAGCGACGTCGTGACGAGTTTGCCGTCCACGACCACGCCCGGGGTGACGAACATCTTGCGGCCCCAGGACTCCATGTCCTTGTAGTTGAAGTTGCAGTGCTCGGGGTCCTGGAACGACCCCCAGCAGCCGAGCAGTGTGCGTCGCAAACCGACCTGCTCATAGCCGGGCAGCGCCTCGTAGAAGAAGTCGAACAGGTCGTCGTGCATCGGCACGACCCTCTTCATGAACTCGACATAGCGCATCAGCCGGCTCATGTAGTCGGTCATCAGCTGGATGGTCGCGGTCGTGCCGACGCCGCCGGGATACAGCGTGGAGGGATGCACGTGGCGACCCTCCATGAGGCAGAACATCTCTCGGGTGGTGCGGCTGACCTGCAGCGCCTCCCGGTAGAACTCGCCGGTGAACGGGTTGAGCGCCCGCATGATGTCGGCGATCGTCCGGTACCCGTGCATGTCGGCGTGCGGCGCCTGGGTGTTCTCGGCCTTGGTGAGCACACCGGGATTGGTCTCGGAGACCATCTTCTCGCAGTAGTCCACGCCGACCAGATTCTCTTGGAAGATGTTGTGGTCGAACATGTATTCTGCGGCCTCACCGAGGTTCATGATCCACTCGGCGATGTGCGGCGGCTTGACACCGTAGGCCATGTTCTGCGCGTAGCAGGAGCACGTGCAATGGTTGTCGCCGCAGATCCCGCAGATGCGGCTGGTGATGAAGTGCGCGTCGCGTGGGTCCTTGCCCTTCATGAACAGGGAATAGCCACGGAAGATCGACGAAGTGCTATTGCACTCAACCACTTCCCGGTTGTCGAAGTCGATCTTGGTATAGATGCCGAGGCTGCCGACGATGCGGGTGATCGGGTCCCACGCCATTTCGACCAGTTGGCCAGGCTCGCGCTTCGCGTGTGACGGCTCGGGGATGATCGTTGTCATCGAATGCTTCTTTCGCTTCGGTTACTCATCGCCTGAAGGCGGATAGCGAAAACGACCCGCACCTACCAGGTGCGAGTCGCTCCGGTTTCGAGTTTCGTCCCGCGGTGCCGCCAGCGCGGCTCCTTGTCGACAGTGCGACCGGTGACGTTGCGCAGGCTGCGGATTACCGACCCGTACAGCCCGGACGCCGCGCTCGATAGCTTGCCGCCCGGCGGTTCGTCCATGAAGGGCATGAACTTGTCGGGGAAACCGGGCATGGTGCAGCCGATGCAGATGCCGCCGACGTTGGGGCAGCCGCCCACGCCGTTCATCCACCCACGCTTGGGCACATTGCACTTGACGACCGGGCCCCAACAGCCCAGTTTGACAATGCATTTCGGTGACCCGTACTCGGTGGCGAAGTCGCCCTGCTCGTAGTAGCCGGCTCGATCGCACCCCTCGTGCACCGTCGCGCCGAACAGCCACTTGGGCCGCAGCGCCTCATCGAGCGGAATCATCGGGGCCTGGTCGGTGGCCATGTAAAGCAGATACGTCAGCGTCTCAGAGAGGTTGTCCGGCTGGATCGGGCAGCCTGGGACGCAGACGATCGGGATACCGGCCTTGCTCTTCCAATCCCAGCCGAGATAGTCGGGGACACCCATCGCGCCGGTCGGGTTGCCCGCCATCGCGTGGATACCGCCGTAGGTCGCGCACGTCCCGGCCGCGACGATCGCGGTGGCCTTGGGTGCCAGGCGGTCCAGCCATTCGCTGGTGGTCATCGGCTGACCCGTCGCCGGGTTGTTGCCGAACCCGCACCAATATCCCTCGTTCTTGATCTGCTCGTTGGGGATCGACCCCTCAACCACCAACACGAACGGGTCGAGTTCGCCGCGTTCTCCCTTGAAGAACCACTCGAGGAAGTCGTCGGCGCCCCCGGTAGGTCCGCACTCGAAGTCGATCAGGGGCCAGTGGACGGCGATTTTGGGCAGGCCGGGAAGTGCGCCTAACGCGATTTCCTCGACACTGGGCTGGGTGGCGGCAGTCAACGCCACCGAATCGCCGTCACAACTCAAACCTGCATTGATCCAGAGCACATGGATCAATGTTTCTTCCGCTTTGACTGCTGCTTCAGTTGGCATCCTGCAGCCGCTTTCCGGGGCCTGGGCTGTGGCCCCTAAGCCGCTGGAGTCGACCTTCGGCCCACTTGCGCGGCTATAGATTTTGGGTTTACTCCCGGCACTGATGTCTTGTCAACGGATCGTTGCGACATACCACGATTGTTTCCCCCATTTGTGGGTAGTACCTGGTGATCGGCATCGCCGATAGGGCGAATCTGCACCTCGGGGTTATGTATCCAGGCCTACCCCAAACCGATTTCACGATCAATAGCACCGCAATGCATTAGCTTAGGTTAGGTTGACCTTATTGGCGTCAGTCGGTGGGTATCGGGGCGGTGAGGCCGGGGTCGATCTTGGTTCTGGCACGAACGGACGCGAACGCCGCGTCCACGATCATTCCTGCGTCGGAGTCGTGGCCTCTCGGGATCTGGATCGCGGCGCTGTCCGGATCCTCGCGGTGGGCCATCAGCCAGTCATACAGCAGCCAGTCCAGCGCGCAGGCGACGGTGAACGGGTCGGCATCGTCAGAAGTTGCGCTCGCGACGCAGGATTCGATCGCCTCGCGGTGTTCGCGCCGGGCGGCGTCTTTGTTCACCCCGGAGCTGTCGAACAACATCGTCGACAACGTCAGCGGATACCGTTCTCCCGACTCCGATTTGAGCACCCACCGGCCACCCTTCCACGGCCTCTCGGGATCGACCTGCACCATCTGGCCGAATCCGCTGATGACCCCGGGGGACGGCTCGGCGAGTTCACCGTCGAGCGGCGCCGGACCTAGCAGGCCGACGGGGAAACGAGCGCGGATCGAGAACAGCGTGGCGGTGCCGATGATCTTGCCTGCCCGCACATCTGGGACGAGCCCGGTGACCTCGGCGGCCAACGCATAGTCGCGCACCAGGAGATCCAGACAGCGATGCAAGGCAATCAAGTCGTCGCGTTCATCCGGATAAGGATGCTTACCGCCGCCGAGCAGGTCCCCGAACCGCGCTGCGGCGATGATCAGCGCGTCGTCGAGCGCCTCCAGGTGGGTTGCGACCAGCCGGTCCGGCTCCTCATCACCGATGACCAGATCCGGCAATGTGGTCGGCACACCGTCCGGTGTGACCCAGTAGAAGCCGATCTGACCGTCGGCCTGGACGATTCGCGGTCTCACGGCGTGTGCGCACCCAATCGGCGGTTGGTCACCCGAAGTTGCCGGTCCGTACTGTCTTTGAGTGCCGCGATCTGTTCAGGTGTCAGCCTGTCGCACAACCGCCCCCAGTGCACTGCCACGAGGTCACCCGGGGAGACATCGGACATGCTGCCATCGGCAGGGACTTCCACCTGACAGGTCATGGGCGGCGACATCGACAGCATCATGTCGTCCCAACGGAGCCGCTGACACCGCACCATGGCCGTCATACTGTCGATGGAAAGCACTGTGCCCCAGGTGATTCGGCAGTTGTCCAGCACCGACAACGGGTGGTCGTCCATGCCCTTGCCGAGCAGTCGCGTCCACGGGTACACCCCGAAGACGTGGAAGCAATGATTCGGGGCGGCTTCGTCGGCGAGGTCGGGGGTGAGGTGACTCCAGTAATGGCCGGCCTGCGGACCGATGACCGCCAGCAGCTCGGCGGTGAACGCGCGGGAATCCAGCCTGGCTCCGATGCCGCCGCCGAGCCAGTACGACTCGACCAGACGATGATCGAGCGGGTCTGGGATTCCCGTCATTCGGGACAACACCTTCAGGTATGGCCATGCTCCGGTGAATTGTCTTGCGGCCCGCTCGATCTGGTCGCGCGAGCCATCCAGTAAGGCCGACGAGTCTTCAGGCCCGCAGTAGCCGAGCCGGTTGGGGGCATATGCATACCTCGCGAACATCTCCGCGCCACGGGTGTGGGTGATGTCCGCGGTGGTCATGCCGGCGCGCCCTGCCCGATCAATGTGGCGGCGTCTCGGTGCAGCCTGCCGAAATTGTAGTAGGCCGCGCATGCACCCTCCGGGGAGACCATGCAGGTGCCGATCGGCGTTTCCGGCGTGCACGCCGTCCCGAACACCTTGCACTCCCACGGTTTGAGCACGCCCTTGAGCACTTCACCGCACTGGCAGGCCTTCGGGTCGGCCACCCGCACGCCGGGCATCGCGAATCGCTCCTCGGCGTCGAACTCGGCCAGCTCGTCGCGAAGTCTCAGCGCGCTCTGCGAGATGAATCCCAGCCCACGCCACTCGAAGTGGGGCCGCAACGCAAATACCTCGCCCATCAGCGCGAGCGCCGCCGGGTTGCCCTCCGGGTGGACAATGCGCGAGTACTGGTTTTCGACCTCGCAACGGCCATCGCGGATCTGGCGCAGCAGCATCGCGATCGACGCCAGGATGTCCAGCGGCTCAAATCCCGCCACCACCAACGGTTTACCGTAGACGGCCGGCACGAATCGGTACGGCCGGTTGCCGACGACGGTCGAGACGTGGCCTGGCCCCAGGAAACCCGACAGCCGCAGGTCCGGGGATTCCAGGATCGCCTTGATCGGCGGCACGATTGTCACGTGGTTGCAGAACACGGTGAAGTTCTTGATTGCGAGCTCCCGCGCCCGCACCAGGGTGACCGCCGTTGACGGTGCGGTGGTTTCGAAGCCGATGGCGAAGAACACCACCTGCTTGTCGGGGTTGTCGACGGCGATCTTCAGCGCGTCCAGCGGTGAGTAAACGAACCGCACATCGGCGCCGGTGGCCTTCGCGTCCAGCAGGCTGCCATTCGAGCCAGGCACCCGCATCATGTCGCCGAAGCAGGTGAAGATCACCCCGGGCTGACGTGCCAGCCAGATCGCGTCATCGACGCGACCCATCGGGATGACGCAGACCGGACATCCCGGCCCGTGCACCAGCTCGACGTTCTCCGGCAACAGATGTTCGATGCCGTGCCGATAGATCGTGTGCGTGTGCCCGCCGCATACCTCCATGAACTTGAAGTGCTCGTTCGGGCCGGCCTCGCGGGCCAGGGAGTCGATGGCGACCAACAGCTTTCGCGCCGCCGCCGGGTCACGGAATTCGTCAACAAATCGCATTATTGCCTCCAGCTCAGATGATTGCGGACGAGTCGAACGCCTGGATTTCGTCGGAATAGGCCTCGCCGAGCTTCTTGACCGCGGCCAGCGTCAGCAATGCCTCGGTCTCGTCGATCTTGGCCATCGCGAAGCCGACGTGCACCAGTACCCACTCGTCGGGCTCGGGCATGTCCTTCTCCAGCAGTCGCACGCTGATGACCCGTCGCACGCCGCTGACGTCGACCTTGGCCAAACAGTTGGCGGCGTCGGTGATCTCGATGATCCGTCCGGGGATTCCCAGGCACATGGTGGGTCCTCTCTCAGCAGATTCGGGGCAGTGGGTCGCCGACGAGCATGTCCACGATTCGGGTGCCGCCGAAACCGGTCCGCACCACGACGGTGGCGACGGGTTCGTCGGCGATGTGCCCGATCTCGGTGGCGTCCTGCCCGTCGGGGTGCGAACGAAGTGCGGCGAGCGCGTTCTCCGCTTCGTCGGGGTCGACGACGGCGAGGAACTTGCCTTCGTTGGCCACATAGAGCGGGTCGATGCCGAGCATCTCGCACGCGCCGCCGACCTCGGGCTTGATCGGCAGCCGGTCCTCCTCGAGCACCACCGCCAAGCCGGTGGCCTGCGCCAGCTCGTTGCAGACGGTGCCAACCCCACCGCGAGTGGGGTCCCGCAGCCAGCGGGTTGAGGGCGCGGCTTCGAGCAGGCGCTCGACCAACTCGCTCACCGCGGCGGTGTCGGAGTGGATGTCGGCCTCGATCGCAAGGTCGCCGCGGGCCAGCATGACCGCCATACCGTGGTCGCCGATCGTCCCGGAGACCAGGACCCTGTCGCCGGGACGCACGCTGTGCGGGGACAGTTCCCGGCCGGCGGGAACGATGCCAACCCCGGCGGTGGTGATGAACATCCCGTCGGCAGCCCCCCTGGGCACGACCTTGGTGTCGCCGGTGACAATCTGCACGCCGGCGGCGAGTGCGGCCGCGGCCATGTCGGCGACGATCTCGCGGAGTTCGGCTATCGGAAAGCCTTCTTCGAGAACAAAAGCCGCGGTGATCCACGACGGCACCGCGCCGGCCATCGCGAGGTCGTTCAGGGTGCCGTGGATGGCGAGGTGGCCGATCGATCCACCGGGAAAGCGCAGCGGCTGCACCACGAATGAGTCGGTCGACATCGCCATCCGCTGCCCCCCGGGCATCGCGACGACCGCTCCGTCGCCGAGCGCCTCCAGGTACGGATTGCGGAACGCCTCAACGAACACCGCGTCGACCAGTGCTGCCGATGCCTTCCCGCCCGCGCCGTGGGCAAGTGTCACCACTGTGTCGCGCAGCCGAGGCCGCCGTTTGCGGAACGTCTCGATGCGTTCGATGACTTGGCTCTCGCGAAATGACGGGCCAGAAGCCAGGTATTCCGCAACGTGGTCGCTCATCGGTTCTCCTCCCGTGCTTGCACCGCGGCCCACAGTTGATAGCCCACCAGCGCCTGCGATTCCTGGATGCGGTGCACACTTTGCGAGCAAACGACGAAGCAGACGTCGACGTCGGGGTTGTCGACGAAGTCGCCGCCGTCGTATCCGGTGAAGCCGATGGTGTACATGCCGCGACTGCGGGCCTCCCGCAGGGCGAGAAGCAGGTCGGCCGAAGTTCCGCTTGTGGACATTGCTATCGCGATGTCTGCGTCGCGACCCCGGGCGATCAGCTGCCGCGCGAACACCAGGTCGAATCCGACGTCATTGCCCAGCGCCGTGAGCACCGCCTGGTCGGCGGTCAGCGACCATGCGGGCAGCGGTTGCGCGGTTGGCGGCGACGCGAACAGTGCCGCCAGTGTCGCGGCGTCCGTTGAGCTTCCGCCGTTGCCGAAGGTAAACAGCCTGCCGCCGGCGGCGAACCGGCGCGCCATCTCGGCGGCCGCGCTCGCGATGAGGGGCCTGCACGCTTCCAAGGTTGACCGGCGCAGCGCCGCGCTCTCCGCCGCTTTGGCTAAGGCGGACTCCGTCAGATCGGCGAGGAGCGTGCTGGCATCGGACTCGTTTCCGTCGATAAACGGATACAGAAAATTGGTGGCCTCGTCGAGACGCTGCTGGCTTGTCATCGTCAGTCCTCACTCAACTTGCTGATCGCCATGCCGGCATGGATCAACACGAGGTCACCGCGAGACAGCGGCCCCGCCAGGGTGGTCACCACGGTCTCGGTGCCCGATGCGGTGCGCACCGAGGCCGTTCCGTCGGCGGCGGTCATCAGGACCTCGCCGAGCCTGCCCTCGTCGCTGCAGGTGATGCACACGTCGTCCGTGCACTCCTGTGATGGTGCCGTCAGCAGCCCAGGATGTTCGAAGCACACGTGGGTCAGTTCCCACAACAGGTGGTAGAGCAGGACGAACTCACCGGTCGTGGGCAGTGTCGGATCGGGATCGTCGAGCCAGAGCACGTGGTCGGCGGCCCCGTGTTCGGGCCGGTCGCCGTTGCCGATCCAGATCGTCGTGATGCCCCATGCGGCGGCGCGGCGCATGACGGCGCGCACGTCGGGGTCGGCGGCGTCGGCGACGGCAATGAGGACATCGCCGGCGCGGGCGGACACCCGCACCTGCCCGAGCAGGTCCGGTCCGGCCAGCGCCACCGCGGGCAGGGCACGTTTCCCGACGATGACCGGGTGCACGAACTCGACCGCGATGTGCTGGGCGTGCGGGGAGAACGCAGGTGCGACGCACCACATCGTGGCACCGGCCGAGAACCGTTGCGCCAGAGCAAAAGACGCCGCCGCCAGATCGGCCGCCAGATCCGGCGTCATGACGGGATGGGTTGGCGCGGTCACGATGCCGCTTCCTCAGCACCGAAGACGCCGTACTCGCGCATCGTCGCGAGAGTCACCCGGGCGGACTCTTCGTCGATGCGGGTGAGCGCGAAACCGGCGTGCACGATGGTGTAGTCACCGACCGCCAGATCGGGAAGATATGCCAGGCACGCGGTCTTGACCTCGTCGCCAAACGCGACCTTGGCGAACCGGCCACCGTCGGGGGCATCCCAGATCTCGGAGATCCGGCCGGGAATCCCTAGGCACATTCTGTGGTCCCTTCCTCCAGCGCCGTCAGTGTCGATATCGCGGCTTGACCCAGTGCGAGCCCGCCGTCGTTTGGCGGAACGATGCGATGAGTCAGCACGGTGAAACCCGCCCCTTCGAGCAGTTGACGGCATGCCTGCAGCAACAACACGTTCTGAAACACCCCACCGGTGAGCCCCACCGTCCGCGTGTGCCCCGCCACCTGGCTGACTGCTTCGACGACGGCCACCGCGACGGCGCGGTGGAATGCCGCGGCCAGGCGGGCCGGTTCGGCCCCGTCCCGCAGCGCGGCCATCATCGCGGCCATCATCGGAGCGGGATCGAGGATTCCGTCCGGGGCGACGTCCAGGCGCAGGGGCACCGACCCCGGTGCGTCACCGTCGACCGATGCCGCCAGGACCTCCAGCTCGATCGCTGCCTGGCCCTCGTAGTCGATGTGCTGGCGCACGTCGAGCAGTGCGGCCACCGCATCGAACAGCCGGCCCATGCTCGTGGTGGGCACGCACCCGCGGCCGGTGGTGAATTGCGTGCGCAGTAGCCGCAATTCGGCAGCGGTGGCGGCCTTGACGGGAGCCATGTCCGCCGTCCACGGCACACGAGCGTGCCACAGGTGCGCCAGCGCCATCCGCCATGGGTTGCGCACCGCGGCATCGCCGCCCGCCAACGGCGCCTCGGCCAGGTGTCCGACACGGGTGAAGCGGTGGCTGTCGGTGCCCAGACGCAGGATTTCCCCACCCCACACGGTGTCGTCGCATCCATAGCCCGTGCCGTCGAAGGCGACGCCGATGATTGGTTCGCCCAGCATGCCGTGCTCGGCGAGCAGCGATACCACGTGGGCGTGATGGTGCTGCACGAGATCCAGCGGGCGGTCACCGACGTTGTGCTCGGCCCAATTTCGTGTCACATAACGCGGATGCAGGTCGGCGGCCAGCCGCGCAGGCTGGCGACGGATACCGCAGAGCTGCCGCACCGAGTGCGTGAACGCTTTCAGCGTGGCGACGGTGCCCATGTCGCCGATGTGGGCCGAGGAGAACGCACGTCGACCATCGGTCAGGCAGAACGTGTTCTTCAGCTCCCCGCCGACGGCAAGCACTGGTGGGCCGTCCCGGCCGAGGTCAACGGGCAGGGGTGCGTAGCCGCGGGAGCGGCGGATCGGCAACTCCCGAGCTCGGTCCCCGTCACTAAGCACTCGCACCACCGAGTCGTCGCACGGCACGTGGATGGGCCGGTTGTGGTCGAGCACCGCGTCGGCGAGTGCGGGCACCCGCTGGGCCGCATCGTCGTCGGTGTAACAAATGGGTTCGTCGGATCGGTTGGCGCTGGTCAACACGATCGATTCGGGTGGGGTCGTAGCCTCGCCCGGCACTGTAGACAGCAGCAGGTGGTGGATCGGCGAGTACGGCAGCATCAAGCCGATCAACGGATTATCGGGAGCTACCCCGGCCGCGACCGGCGCGTCGGCTCTGCGACGCAGCAACACCACCGGCCGGGCGGGACTGGACAACACCTTCGCCTCGTTGACACTGATGTGGGCGTAACGGCGTGCAACACTGAGATCGCGGACCATCACGGCGAATGCCTTGCCGCGCCGGGCTTTCCGCCGCCGCAACTCATCGACGGCGGCAGCGCGGTCGGCCGCGCAGGCCAGGTGGTAGCCGCCGATGCCCTTGATGGCGACGATGCTCCCTTCGGCCACCGCGCGCTGGGCGGCCGCCAGCGCCGCGTCGATCACGGTGATGTGGACGCCGCGGCCGGTGAACCATAGCGATGGCCCACAGTCGGGGCACGCAATGGGCTGGGCGTGGAATCGCCGGTTCGCCGGGTCGTGGTATTCGGTGGCACAGTGCTCACACATCGGGAAGTCCGACATGGTGGTCGCGGGCCGGTCGTAGGGCAGTTCACGGATGATCGTGAACCGCGGACCGCAGTTGGTACAGGTGATAAAGGGGTGACGGTAACGCCGGTCGGATGGGTCGAACAGCTCGGTCACGCAGTCGTCACAGACCGCGATGTCGGCGGGGATTGAGCTGGGTGCGGCATCGGCGGTGCGGCTGGCGACGATGCGGAAGCCGTTGTCACCGTGGAGGTCTGCTGCGAGGTCGGCGCACGAAACATCGCTGATCGCGGCCAGCGGCGGTGCTTCGGCGAGGAGGCGTTGGCCGAATTCGGCGATGGCGGTCGGCGTGCCTTGCACTTCGATGAAAACCGCCGCCGAGTCGTTGCCGACGAATCCTGCCAACCCCAGTTCGCTGGCCACCCGGTGCACGAAGGGGCGGAAACCCACACCCTGCACGACCCCGGTCACGGTGAACCGGCGCCGCTGCAGCGGCGCCACCATGGTGGGCGTTGGTGCGCGGCTCATCGTCGCCGCCAGATGATGACGCGGTTGTTGCCCGAGTCGGCCACAGCCACGCGATCGCCATGCAGCCACAGCCCGTACGGCCAGCACAGTGAGTCATGAGTGACTGCACTCCAGCGGTTTTCGCCGTTCGCTTCGAATGTCGGCTGAGCCAGGACGTAGTCGGCGGCCCGGCCATCGGCGGGCACACCGTCCCACAGCAGGACGCGGTTGTTGGCGGTGTCGGCGACAGCCAACCGGTCTGGGCCGCCGCCCGCGGTGTCCATGCTTACCCCGTACGGAAACCGGAATCGGTTACCGCGCTGCGGTCCGTACGGCCACTCGCTCGCGGTGGCGAAATCCGGCTGACCGAGCAACCGGTCGGCGGGGCGATCGCCGCCGGGCAGCGGCGACCAGCCGAGCACCCGGTGATCGCCGGCATCGGCAACCAACAGCAGGTCGTCGCGCCCGCTGATGCTGTGCGGCCAGCGGAAGCTGGCGGGCCCAACCTGATCGCCGCGGTTCTCTTCGCGGCTCGCCGGGTCAGGCTGGCCGAGCACGATGTCGGCCGGGCGCCCAGGCTCGGGAAGTCCCCCGTTCCAGCCGAGCACCCGACGGTTCCCGGTGTCGGCGACCCAGAACACCGAGCCGATGAAGGCCATTCCGAACGGCCAGTACAGCGACGAGGCCGAGCACTCACCGCCCATATTGGGTTCCACTGCGGAACTGTCGGGCTGGCCCAGCACCAGATCCGGTGGGGTCCAGTCAGTTTCGGGCACCGTGTGCCACACCAGGATGCGGTGGTGCCAGGCATCGGCGACGATGAGGCGCCCGTCGTGGACGAGCACGCCGGTGGGCAGATTCATCCCGTTCTCGGGGCCGCGTCCGGCCGCGGCGCGCCCCTCGGTGGTGCCGTCGGGCTGCCCGAGCACGACGTCGGCTGGCTGTTCGTCGTGGGCGGGCCGACCGTGCCAGATCAGCACCCGATGATTGCCCGAGTCGGCCACCACCAGGTGATGCGCGTCGAAGAACACTCCGCGCGGTGAGTACATCCACGCCAGCGTCGGGTTGGCCGGCGGCAGCGCCAGGCCGCCCGGTGCGGGCGCGCCCAGCCACACCTCCGGCTCCCAGCCACCGGAAAGGTCCACGGCCGCAGCGGAGTCGGTGCGTGGCGCCGGTGGCAGCAGGCTGGTGCGCACGGTCAAGCCCGTCATGTGCCCACCCGGATCCATATCTGTCCGTTGTCGACGCGCAGCGGCAGCTGCTCGAGTTGCGCCGCCGGTGCGGTGAGACACTCCCCGGACGCAGCGTCGTAGCAGAAGCCATGCCAGGGACAGGTCAGGGTGCCGTTGTCGGTGTCGAGCACCGCGTTGTCCAAAGGCAATGCCTCGTGGGCACATTCGTTGACGTAGGCGGTCAGCTGCTGATTCAGGTTGACCACCAGCACCGACACCTCCTGCCCGGAGTTCGGTGCGGTCACCTGCACCGCGATGAGGTCACCGTCACCTACGTCGGTCGCGTGCCCGGCTTGCACCCAGCCTTCTTCGACTGGGTGACGGGCGGCGAACAGCGAGTCCGCCGAAATCAAGGTCGGCTCGGGCTCATTGGGTAGCACCTCAACGGCGGTGACCGACGAGACATTCTCGACGAGTGCCTTTTCCACCAGGTTGCGCAGTGTCACCGAGGACATCGAGCATCCGTTGCAGGCGCCCTGCAGACGCACGTACGCCGTTCCGTCGTCGATGCGCACGAGCGTGACATCACCGCCGTGGCCTTGTAGTTGCGGTCGCACCGCGTGTAATGCCTTGGTGGCCTGTGTCATCGGGTCCGGCCGGATGATCTCGTGCAGCGAAAGCAGCAGGTGCACAACGGGGTCGTCGACGAGATCGAACAGCAGGGGCCGAGTGGCCTCGTCGGCGCGCATGCGTCGGACAATCGTCACCAGGCCGGCCCGGTGGATGGCCTCGATGGCCGCCTTCAGCTCCTCAGCGACCGTGCGGGCCGAAGGGTCTAGCTTCTGCAGCGCGGCGGTGGCGTCATCGACCCGCTTCGCCAGCTCTTCAAAGCTGGGGTCGGGCGGCTGCTCGCCTGCGGGTCGAGGTTGGGAAACCTCGGAAATGGCTGTGGACATCACGGACCCCCGATTTCGTCGGCGGTGGAAAGCACGCGCTGCCGCGCTATTTCGTCGAGCACCCCGCGCACGGCGCGCACCGAGTCGTCGTCGCCGAGCTCCTCGAACAGGAACCGTGCCTCGTACAGCTTGGCCTTGGCGTCATCGAACACACCGAGGTGCGCGAGGACGTTGCCTTGGTTGGCAAGCACTCGTGCCCGGCCGAGGGGATCGGTCGCGCGGTCACGCGTCTCGAGGATGGCCTCGTAGAGTTCGACGGCCTCGACGAGGTTCTCCTTGTGGTGCCGCGACGGTGTATACACCAGGGAGTTAGCCAGATTCAGCTGCACACTGGCCCATTCCCTGGGGTGCTCATCACGGGTGTAGACGGTCAGCGCCGAGCGTAGGGATTGGGCAGCCACACCCAATCGCAGCTGTCCGGAAGCCTCGACCATCGGCATCGTCAGGTACACGGTGGCGAGTCCGGCATGCGCGGCCGCCCACACCAACGGCGCGTCGGTGCGCTTGATCAGTTGCAGCGTCGAGTGGTAATGGGGGACGGCGGTCGCCAGCAGTTCCGGCCGCTGCTGGGCGTGTTCGTGTAACACACCGGCCAGGCACATGTGGATCTCGGCGCGCGCCACCCGCAGCCCGTCGGCACCGTCGAGCGCGATCAGCGATTTCTGCAGCCGCGAAACACAGCCGTCGTCGCCGCTGTCTCGGCAGATCGCGCCCGCTGCGCCGAGCAGGAGTCCAGCCAGGGGCGCCGACACGGGCTCGGCCGCCTCGACGGCATGGTCGAGCAATTCGATTGCCGCTGCGGGGTTTCCGTCCGACAGGGCGTGGGTGGCCTGGGCAGAAAGCACGGCCGCGGCGAGTTCGCCGTGGATATTCTCCGATCGTGGCGGCATGTCGGTGCGCCCGAGCGCGAACAGCACCACGTCGACGAGGATCGCGAACTCACCAAGTGCCGCCCGCAGTTCGTCGGGGTCGACGCCGTCGGGGTCGAGCACGAAGCGGTTGTAAAGGGCCACCGGATCGGCGCGGTGTTCCAGCGCGGCGATGGCAGCGTCGCGCTTGCCTGCGGCGGCCAGTTCGTGGGCGCGCATGCTTGGTGGCCAGTGCCGGGGTAGCCGTCCCTCGAGCATCTCCGCTCGTGCGGCTTCGGTCTCCTCGCCGGCCGGAATCAGCAGGTAGCCCAGCGGCAGTGCAAACACGCCCAGCGGCTGCGGGCGCACCGCGAGTCCCGGCGGCACCGAAATGTCGCCGCTGACAACGGATGTCGAGGTCATCAATGAGTCAGCCATTCAGCGGTCCTCTTATGTCACGTTCGGCGGCCCGCTTGATCATCCGGGCCGACAACTCGGCGCGGGCCTTGGTCGGGTGGGAGTCGATGCGCTTGCGCACAATGCCGTCGGCGAACACAACCACGATGCCGACGGCCCAGCGCCCGCGTTCTTCGACCACCACCGTGTCCACGCTCAGCGCGTCGTCGGCCGAGCTGTCCTCGCCACGTTGAGTGCGCGGCAGGATGGGTTCATCGGCCGCGCTGTCCCCCTGATCGTTGGTGTGCGGGTCGATGTCGGGTTGCTCGGCCACGATTATCACTTCTGCCGCTCCAGCGGAATCCGCAATGCGCCATGGTCCTCGTCCCAGAACGCCCGGCGCACACCGGTGGGGATGGCGTCGTCGAGAAGTTCGCGCACCAGCACCGCGCGATCGCCGGCCGCATTGCGCTGCTTGAGTAGCAGCCCACCACTGCGCGGGCCCCGCAGCGGCAGCAGCCACAACTGATCGTCACGCACGGCGCCGACCGCGACGTTGGCGGGGAAGTGGGCCGCCGAAAGCGCTGCAGTCAACCGCAGATAGCCGTCCTCGGTGAACTCCACGGTGAGGTCGTCCGGATCGCTGGGGTTCGGTGGCCGCAGCGGCGCGACGTAATCGGCTTCGATCATCTCGATCACCTGCTCCATCGCAGTGGTTACCTCGGGTGAAAGGTCTGCGCCCAGTGCGACATTGGCGGCCTCGATGAGAAAGACCGTGATGTCGGAAGGGCACGCATCCGCTAAGGCCCAGCGCGCGAATGCGATTGCGTGGTCCCAGCGGAACGAGTGGGTGTGCAGGCCCTCCAGCGGCGGCAGCTCGGACAACTCTGCAGCGGGTACTCGGTAGACGGTGCCCGGCGCGGCGCCGGTGGCCGACGCGTCGACGATCACCACTCGCTCGGCGCCTCGCATCTGGAAGGCGACATCCATACCCGCGGTGCCGCCGTCGACGAGCCGGAGACCCTCCGGCATGCCACGTTCCCACAGGTGGCGCACCAGGATTGGGCCGACGCCGTCGTCGCCACGCAACAGATTTCCGCAGCCGACGATCAGGACCGGACAACCCGGCGGGTCGGGCGCTGCCTCAGACCCGCCGGGTTGTGTTATCTGGTCCGGGTTGGTTGACGTGGGAATCACACCATTCCGTTGATCACGAACCGTGACAGCTCACGCCCGGTCTTGCCGTCGTAGGCATGCACTGTGCACACCAGGCAGGAGTCGAAGCTGCGAGCGACATGCCCCAGTTCCACCGGGTCTTCCGGATCGACGATCGGCGATCCCACCAATGCCCTTTCGATCGGACCCAGCACATCGGCACCGTCACGCGGGCCGATGTTCCATGCCGTGGGGGTGACAACCTGATAGTTCTTGATCTTGTTGTCCTCGATCACGATCCAGTCCGACAGCGACCCACGGGCGGCCTCGGTGGAGCCGAAGCCCTTGCCCTCGGCGTGCTCAATCGGCTTGGTGTAGAAGCTCTCCTTGAGGTCGAGCTGGCTGAGCCACTCGCGCGTCCACTTGTAGTACTTCGGCGCCTCGTGCATGCGAGCAAGCTGGCGGACAAACACGCTCGGGCCGATCTTGTTGTAGAGATCGACGAACAGCGGGTCGTTGTCTTGATGTGCTGCGGCATTCGGCCCGCCGGCGGCCATCCGCCGGGCCAATGGCCCCGCCTCCAGCGGGATGTGGCCCAGCCCGGGCACGTCGTAGCGGGGCGATTTGGCCCAGCTGTACTTGCCCTGCTTGCGACCCTCTTCGGGGTCGACGGGGATCGTCTCGCCGTCGAACGGATGCAGAGCGCCGGTACCTTCGTAGAACGAGTGCGTCACGTCTTCACGCACGCGGGCCTGGTCGAACTCGGACCACTTGCCGTCCGCGAAGATCCCGGATCGCCCGATCACCGCGGCATTTCGGCCTTCGATTGTGGGGTTCTCGTACAGCGACGGCTCGAAGTAGGTGCCGGTGGCGATGTAGTTACCGACCCCCCGACCGTACTTGTCTAGGCCGACATCGAGGCAGAAGCGGATGAAGAACCCGCAGTCGCTGTTGTGTTGGGCCTCGTTCTCGTCGACCCATTCCAGAACGTCTTCCCAGGTCTTGTTGGCCAGCCAGCGGTCCACCGAGCACCCCAGCCACTGCTTTTCCAGCCAATTGTCCTTCCAGTGCTCAAGGATCGAAATCGACCGCGTCACATCGGACAACGTTGGCGCGCACATCACCCCGCCGGGCACCATGAAGCTCGAGTGCGGCCACTGTCCGCCGAAGATCGCGTACACCTCAACGGGTTTGGCCGACAGCACCACGCCGGGCTGATAGCTGGTACCGACATAGGGCGCGAAGCGCCGTACCGACTCGGCGTAGAGCTTGGACTTCGCGTAGTTCTTGTTGGTCAGGTCGATCGCGAACAGTGCGTAAAAGTAGCGCGGAATCGACTGCAGTGTCTCGGCAGCCTGACAGATGTTTCGCACCAACGTCGCGTTCGGCGGCACATTCGTGCGCCATGCGGTGTCCAGTGCGTAGGCCGACTTATAGAGGTGGCTGCCGCCGCAGATGCCGCAGATGCGCGGCGTGACCACCAAGCCGGCCTGCGGATCCTTTCCCTGCAGGATGATCTCGAAGCCGCGGAACATCGCGGCCTCGGTCCACGCCGAGGTCACGACACCGTCGTCGATCGTGACGCGCACATCGAGGTCACCCTCGACGCGCCCTAGGGGACTGACAAATAGGTCCAATGCGGTCATTGGTGGGTCCTTTCACAGACGTTCTTCAAGTGGCTTGTGTTTCGACCGCGACCGCGTGACGTTATCGATCCCGACGGTTGTGCGGCCTCACCCAAGTGGTGGATGCCGATGGTGAGTTGGTGAAGCGGCTAGACGACGAACATGTCTTCTTTCGACCACTGCGGTGCGGCGATACGCGCGGCCGCGGCGTGTGCCATGTAGGTGAGATGGTCGCTGCCCTCTGGGACCTCCTTGGGAATCATCCCGCTTACCTTCTGGGTCTTGAACACGGTGCCCGGGGCGAGGTCGAAATGTGGGAATTCGGGTTCGGTGCAGCCCAGGCACGGCATGCCTGCCCGGGTCTTCGACGACTGGCGATTCCACAGGATCCGGTTACACGGCGAGTGCGTCATCGGGCCGCGGCAGCCGAACTCGTAGAACAGGCAGCCGGTGCGGGTGCCCTCACCGAACGACAGGGTCGACTGCTTGTATTCGAAGAATTGCACTCGGGTGCAGCCGGTTTGGGTGAATGTCTTGAAAAATGTCTCGGGCCGGTGCAATTCGTCGAGCGTGATATCGCCGGCACGGCCCGTGGCCAGCGCGACGATGATCTGGGTGATCCAGTCCGGGTGTGCTGGACAGCCGGGAATGTTGATGACCGGCAAACCCATCTTCGACCGGAAGTCGGGGCCGAGGAATCCGCCCTTCTTGCGCTTGTGGAACTGCAGGCCCGTCGACGCGGAAGGGTTGGGCTCCGTCGCCGGGATGCCGCCCCAACAGGCACAGTCGCCGATCGCAACGACGATCTGGGCGGCGGCGCACAGATCGGTGACCCAGTCCTTCATTGGACGGTCTGCGAACATGTCCATGCGTCCAGTGCCGTTCGGTGCCTCGATCACGGTACCCTCGAAAACGAAGATGTCGAGGGGTCGTTCGCCTCGGGCGCAGTCCCAGAACACCTTCTGCGCGTTGTCGCCGAGTTCGAGGCCCAGCGACGGATGCCACAACAGGTCCAGCCCGAAGTCGACGATCAGGTCAACAACGTTGGGCTCTTCGGCGTTGAGGAACGACATCGTGTTGCCGCTGCACGCGCCTCCTTGTAGCCAGAGCACAGATGCCATGAAAACTCCTCTCAATGAACGCGATTGCGTAGGTTGGTTGTCTCGGTGGGCTGGGGTTACGCGGCTGCGTGCCGGCCGGCACGGCCCTTCTTGGGCGGCTCCGGTGGAGCCAGTCTTCGGCCGAACGCTCGGGCGATCTGGATCATGAAGCCCAAACCGCGTGAAACGTCAGGGTCTTTCGTTACTCGCATCAGCGCGAAAACTCCCTTGGGCCCACGTGGGTCGTCGGCCGCCGCTTGTTTGCCCTCGAGCACCGCTTCGCCTACCTCGGCGAGGAGGTCCGCCGTTTGCGGATCGGTCAGCGGCGAATGCAGCAGCCTGTCCAGTGCCGGAGTGGCATCGACGGCAGCGGCCGACAACCGTGTCACGGTGTCGCTGAGCGCTGCGAGATCGACGCTCGGCCATGGCCGCTGGCCGTTGCCGGACGTCGCAAGTTCCCTGAACTCCGCGACACCGGATGCCAGCGAGTCACCGATTACGTCAGCGCGGCGAAGCAGCCCGTCCAGTCCGGCGATGATGGTGGCCAACAGGTCGGCGTGCTCGAGGATCAGCGAAAGCGACGACGCGATCTGTGGATCGTCGAGCCGCTGAATCAGCTCGTCTCCTGGGGACTCGGCGATGAGCTCGTCCCCGTCAAGGCTTGCGGTGAGCGAAGCGTGTGCAGCCACTCAATCCTCCTACGCCGGTGTGTCGGTGTTCACACAAGGTAGCGATGCACAAGCGTTGGGCCTATCGATTTCGCGCAAAAGCTGTCAGAATTGCGCAGACTTGTGCGCGTAGAAGCGCTCAAAACGCTCTGGAGACTTGAATGATTGCCGCGAACCCTTCAACAAATCGTCAACAAGCGGTCCTCGGGAAGGCGAGGCTGCGCTGGTGAATCGGCTGGCCAGGCTGGGTTTCATCGACACCCACAACACCGGGAACCCGGTGCGCCGTAAGGTCCGCTCGCGCGGCGTGCCACCGGCGTTGGCCGACCATGAGATCTTCTACACCGAAAACACTCGCGAGGCGTCTACGATGATCGGTCAGGCGCTGGCGCCAGCCCGAATCACGTTGAACGAGAACGGATCCGGCTTCGCGGCCACCATGCATGGTGTGCGACTGCGCAACATCAGCATGTTGTATCTGGACCTGCACGTTCGGGCGACTCTGGAGATCCCGCGTCTGGGAAGGTATTTCGGTGTGCACATGCCGATGAACGGGACCGCACAATGCCACCACAACGGCCACGATTTCGAGGCGAACACGATCCGGGCGCTGGTGACCAGCCCGGGCGCCGCATTGACAATGCACTTCGACGACGACTCCCCGCAGCTGCTATTCCGCATCGAAGAAAAATCCCTGGTGGAATACCTGACCCGGCTGCGCGGCCGGCGTCTGTCGCGGCAACTGGTGTTCCATCCCGAATTCGACCTGACAAGCGACGTGGCGGTGCGTTGGCACGCCGCGGTGCAGTTGCTGCACACCGAGGTCTTCCACACCGGATCGCTGGTGCAGCGCGGTCACGGCATCAGCGGGATCGAGGAGCTGCTGATGAACAGCCTGCTGCACATCCAGCCCTCCAACTACCATGACGAGTTCGTTCGCCCGGTCGAAAATCCCGTCCGGCCGGTGGTTCAGGACGCCATGGACTACATCGACAAGCACCTCGGCGAGCCGATCACCATGGAGTCGATCGCCCGTAACGTGCACATGAGTGTGCGGTCCATCCAGCAGGGGTTCCGCGAGGAGCTGGGGGTGTCGCCGATGACGTACGTGCGGGACCGGCGGCTGGAGCGGGTGCACGAAGAACTCGCCGATGCGCTGCCGAGTGACGGGGTAACGGTGACCGACGTCGCCACCCGATGGGGGTTCCGCCATCTCGGCAGCTTCGCGGTCGAGTACCGCAAGAGGTGGGGGGTTACCCCGTCGGAAACGTTGCGGCGGTAGCGCGGCGATGGATGTATGGTCGTCGTCTGACTCGAGGAGGCCAGCGATGCATGAACTGTCGATCTGCAGCTCGATGATCGGCATCGTGCGAAAACACGCGGCCGGCAGGGAGGTTCGCACCGTGAACATCCGGATCGGGGCGATGCGTCAGATCGTTCCGGACACCCTGGCCTACTGCTGGTCGTTGGTCACCGAAAGCTCCGAGCTGGCAGGTACCGAGTTACAGGTGGAACGTATCCCGGCCAAGATCCGGTGCACTGGCTGCGGTCGCGAGCAGGTGCTCGACGCGCTGGCCATGGCGTGCGAGTCCTGCCCCGGATGCACCGTCGATCTCATCGAAGGCGACGAATTCCTCATCACTTCACTCGAGTTGGCAGAGGTGTGACGACATGGGCAGATTCCATCGACACGATGACGGTCACCACCATCACGATGGGCACGACCACGACCACCCGAATCACCATGACGAACCCGTCACGGCGGATGGGCACGGAGATCACTCCGGTTACGCGACGGGGTCAGAGCGTGTCGTCGTGCTTGAGCGGATATTCGACGAGAACGATCAGACCGCTGCGGCCAACCGCCGCGACTTCGACGATGCGGCCCTGACGGCAGTCAACCTGATGTCCTCGCCCGGGGCAGGCAAGACCACGATGCTTCGGGAAACGCTGCGGCGACTCCAGGACAGGCTGCGCATCGGGATCATCGAAGGTGATATCGAGACCAGCATCGACGCGGACCGTCTGCGCGGCTTCGGCGCGGCCATCTCACTGATCAACACCGCCAACGGATTCGGCGGCGAATGCCACCTCGACGCGCCGATGGTGCGCTCCGCTCTTCCCCGGCTACCCCTGGACGACCTGGACCTGCTCATCATCGAGAATGTCGGAAACTTGGTGTGCCCAGCCGAGTTCGACGTCGGCGCGCACGCCCGCGCCATGGTCTACTCGGTCACGGAGGGCGAGGAAAAGCCTCTCAAGTATCCGGTGATGTTCCGATCTGTCGATCTGGTGCTGGTGAACAAGGTGGATTTGATTCCGCATCTCGACTACGACCTCTCGCTGTTCTATGCCAACCTGAACGCGGTGAATCCCGGTGTGGCGGTGATCGAGACAAGCGCACGAACCGGTGTCGGGATCGACCAATGGTGTGACTGGCTCTGCGACTTGCGCCGGTCCTTCGATCGACCGCCCGACTAATGGACTGATCGAGCCACCCGAATCCCCACCCAGGCGGGGGATGGCCGGCCGGTATGGCCTGGACATTCTTTACCCATGCTCACCGATCGCACCACCCTGGTGCAATTTCTGATCGAGGAACGCCGGCGCCACCCCGGCGCGTCCGGGGATCTCAATGGTTTGATCCTCGATGTCGCATTGGCCTGCAAGGCGATCTCCAACCGGGTGGCTGTAGGCGCGCTGGGCGGAGTCCTCGGTTCGGCCGACCACACCAACATCCAGGGTGAAGTGCAGCAGAAGCTCGACCTGTTGGCCAACGACTACTTCCTGCGTGCCACCGAGTGGAGTGGTTACGTCGCCGGGATGGTATCCGAGGAACTCGACGAGCCCTATTTGTTGCCCTCCCAGTACCCAAGAGGTAAGTACCTGTTGGTGTTCGACCCGTTGGACGGATCGTCGAACATCGACGTCAACGTGTCGGTGGGGAGCATCTTTTCCATCCTGCGAGCCCCGCAGGCTGCGTCCGACCCGGACCCGGAAGATTTCCTGCAGCCCGGCAGCCAGCAGGTCTGCGCCGGCTATGCGATCTACGGCCCGTCGACGATGCTGGTGCTGTCGGTGGGGACCGGGGTGCATGCGTTCACCCTCGATCCGAATCTCGGCGAGTTCGTTCTGACCCGCGAGTCGATCCAAATACCGCCCACAACAAAAGAATTCGCGATCAATGCCTCGAATCAGCGGTTCTGGGAGCCTGCGGTGCAACGCTACGTCCAGGAGTGCCTCGCGGGCCGATCGGGGCCACGGCAGAAGGACTTCAACATGCGCTGGGTCGCGTCGCTCGTGGCGGAGGCGCACCGGATCCTCACCCGCGGCGGGGTTTTCCTCTATCCGCGTGACTCTCGTGAACCGATCAAGCCGGGGCGGCTCCGGCTGCTGTACGAGGCCAATCCGGTGGCGTTCTTGATCGAGCAGGCAGGCGGCGCGGCCAGCACCGGACGGCAGCGCATGCTCGACGTTGTTCCAAGTGATGTGCACCAACGCATCTCATTCGTCTTCGGAGCCCGTGAGGAGGTGGCACGTATCGAGGATTACCACAGCGAAACCTATGAGCTGGCCTCCACGCTGCCGCTGTACGGCACGCGCGGCCTGTTCCGCACTCCGGTGGGTTAAGCGTTCATGTCACGCAAACATCCCATCGTTTCGGTCACGGGTTCCTCAGGTGCCGGCACGACATCAGTGATGCGCACATTCCAACAGATCTTTCGTCGCGAAGGTGTCAACGTTGCCTATGTCGAGGGCGACAGCTTTCACCGCTTCGACCGGAGCGAAATGAAGGCGGCGATTACTGACGCCCACGCCCGTGGTGATCACACGTTCAGCCATTTCGGTCCGGAGGCAAATCTTTTCGAGGATCTCGAAGAGCTGTTCCGCACCTACAGCGAAACCGGCAGCGGAAAGTTTCGCAAGTACCTACATGACCAAGAGGAAGCCAAGCCGTATGGCCAGGAACCGGGTACCTTCACGCCGTGGGAGGAGTTGCCGGCCGACACCGACATGCTGTTCTACGAAGGCCTGCACGGCGCAGTCGTGACCGACACCGTCAACATTGCTCGCCACGCGGACCTGCGGATCGGGGTGGTCCCTGTCATCAACCTGGAGTGGATTCAGAAGCTGCACCGCGACAAGGTCGTTCGGGGATACACGTCGGAGGCGGTCACCGACACGATTCTGCGGAGAATGCCGGACTACGTGAACTACATATGCCCGCAATTCTCCAACACCGATGTCAACTTCCAGCGTGTTCCGGTCGTCGATACGTCAAACCCCTTCATAGCCAGGACCATTCCGACCGCGGACGAATCTATGCTGATCATCAGATTCCGCGATCCCCATGGCATCGACTTTCCCTATCTGCTGGCGATGCTCCATGATTCGTTCATGTCGCGGCCGAACACGATTGTGTGTCCGGGCGGCAAGATGGATCTCGCGATGCAGCTCATCTTCACCCCGATGATCCTGCGGCTGGTGGACCGGCGCAACGCCGAACTCCGCAACGCCGACCTGGTCAGCAGCTGATCAACCGCAAGCGCAGTGAAATCGTCCTTGCGAACATGGTTGTCCGCGAAGGAGTGGGCACACGTAGGGTGCATCGCCGGCACGATCATCGCGTTGCATCTCGTGGGGTGGATCACGCTGGTGGTGTTCGTCGCGCCACAACAGCTCACCGTCGGAGATCGAGCGTTGGGCGTCGGCGTAGGGCTCACCGCATACATGCTCGGGCTGCGCCACGCGTTCGACGCCGATCACATTGCCGCCATAGACAACATCACCCGCAAGTTGATGAGCGATGGCCAGCGTCCGATGGGCGTGGGCTTCTTTTTCTCTCTTGGTCATTCGACGGTGGTGTTCGGCCTGGCGTTGCTGCTGTCGGTCGGAGTCCAAGCAGTCATCGGCCCCGTCGTCGACGATTCTTCGGCGGTCCACCACTACACCGGTTTGATCGGGACCACCGTCTCGGGGGTGTTCCTCTATGTGATCGCCAGTATCAACTTGGTGGTTCTGTTCGGAATCGTGCGAATATTCCGCGGAATGCGGCGCGGCGCCTTCCAAGACAGTGAGCTGGAGCAGCAGCTGAATAGCCGGGGGTTGATGAACCGCGTCCTTTACCGGTTCACCGGATCCATCCGGAGTTCATGGCAGATGTACCCGCTCGGAGTGCTGTTTGGACTCGGCTTCGACACGGCCACCGAGGTTGCACTACTGGTGCTTGCCGGCACGAGCGCCATCGCCGGGCTGCCGTGGTATGCAATCCTGTGTCTGCCAGTCTTGTTCGCGGCGGGTATGAGTCTGCTGGACACCATTGACGGCTCATTCATGAACTTCGCGTACGGCTGGGCATTCTCTCAACCAGTTCGCAAGGTGTATTACAACATCACCATCACCGCGTTGTCGGCGGCGATCGCGCTAATCGTCGGCAGCGTCGAACTGTTGGGGTTGCTGGCTGATCAGCTAGGTTGGACCGGCCGCTTCTGGCTTTGGCTCGGCGACATCGACTTGAACGCCGTCGGCTATGTTATCGTCGGGGTGTTCATCGCGACATGGATTGTGGCGCTGCTGATCTGGCGCTTTGGACGGATTGAAGAACGGTGGAGCCAGGCGGTCGAGGACTAGCCGGCATTCACCGGGACAGCGAACGGACGACGATTTCAGTGGCGAGCTGAGCGATGAAGTGCCGGGATCGTCGTGGACCAGCGAGCTCGGCGAGTCGGAACTCCCCGTGGACATATCGCTTACTCTCGCAGGCAACGGCATGCGCAGCTCGCGTGCTCACCAGCGCGGTGGCGTCGGCTTGTACCGCCGGGCAATGTCGGTCGCGGACCACACCGTCGATGTCGGGCGCCCGTGGGTGGCCGCAGTCGATCACGACCAGGCCGGTGAACCGTTCCTGTTGGGACGCGGCAAGATTCCATGCGAGTTCACCGCCGGTCCGATCGCCCACGAGCAAGCCGCCTGGGATTTTCAGCTGGTCGAGAATGCCGACCACCGACTTCGCGGTCAGCCTCGGATCCGCCGGAATCACAAGCGTCCGAAGCATTGCCACGTGTAGACGCTCGCGGACGATGTCGTACGCGTCCGTCTTGCGGTGGGTCTCCTCGAACATGATGACAACACGCCCGTTGTCCGGACCGGACAGTTCGACGGGGACACCGAATCCGTCGATGGTGTCAACGTGACGCATCCGTTCGCGGTTATTGGGCAGGGTTGCCGTGATCATGGTGATCCGTACCGATGCCCGTGCGGCTGTTGGGTGGCATAGGCGAAGGTGGTGTAGCCGATGCGCCGATCGGATCCCTCTGTGCGGTCAAGCCGGAAGCCTGGTTCGTCGGCCGGGCGTTGCACGATGAAGGAGAATGCCGTGGTTTGGCGCCCGAGGCGGGCGTCGTACGCGTTGAGCCGGATGTACGCCGACGGATAGGCACTGCGGCAGGCGTTGACCTCCAACAGGACACCGGCCGCGTCCTTGAGGTCGAACATGGGCAGGCCCCACATTTCCCAGTACACGTTGCGGGGATGAGGATCGTCGGTGAATTCCACCGACAGCGGCCAGTTGTTGTCCAGTGCGTAGTTGATCTGGGCGGTGATCTCTTCGTCGGTGAAGTCCGGCAGATATGAGAAGGTGCCCTGGGTGATTCGCATGCGTAGTCTCCGGTCTTGCTCAGGAATGGGTAGGTGTCGCGACGACGTCAGGGGTGTCGTTGGATTCGTAGTTGAAACTGATGTCGCCCCACGTGGCCAGAGCGGTGTCGAGGGCGCGGTTGCGGGATGCGGCCTTCTTGAGAATCTCCGGCCCCTCCTTGTAGTAGTCCCTGCCTTCGTTGCGGGCCTTGATCATCGCCTCCAGCGCCACCCGGTTGGCTTCCGCGCCGGCGGCGATTCCCATCGGATGACCGATGGTGCCGCCACCGAACTGCAGGATGACGTCTTCGCCGAGGTAGTGCAGCAGTTGATGCATCTGGCCGGCGTGGATGCCGCCGGATGCCACGGGCATGACCCCGGGCATGGAGGCCCACTCCTGGTCGAAGTACAGGCCCTTGACCGGATCGGCTGGAATGCTGTTCAGGCGCAGTGTGTCGTAGAACCCCGCGATGCTGTTCGGGTCGCCCTCCAGCTTGCCGACGACCGTGCCGGCGTGGATGTGGTCGACACCCGCCAGCCGCATCCACTTGGAGATCACTCGGAAGCTCACGCCGTGGGTCTTCTGGCGGGTATAGGTGCCGTGGCCGGCGCGGTGCAGATGCAGCAGTACGCCGTTGGCGCGGGCCCACTTCGCCATCGACTGGATCGCGGTGTATCCAACGGTCAGGTCGATCATCACGATCACCGAACCGATTTCTTTGGCGAAATCGGCTCGCTCGTACATCTCCTCCATGGTTCCAGCGGTGACATTGAGGTAGTGGCCCTTGATTTCGCCGGTGGCGGCTTGGGCGCGATTGACGGCCTCCATGCAGAACAGGAACCGGTCACGCCAACGCATGAATGGCTGCGAGTTGATGTTCTCATCGTCCTTGGTGAAGTCGAGCCCACCGCGCAGAGCCTCATAAACCACGCGGCCGTAGTTGCGTGCCGACAAACCCAGCTTGGGCTTAGTGGTTGCGCCGAGCAGTGGGCGGCCGAACTTGTTGAGATGTTCACGTTCCATCACCACCCCGTGCGCCGGACCTTGGAAGGTCTTGACGTAATGAGTGGGAATCCGCATGTCTTCCAGGCGAAGTGCCTTGAGTGGTTTGAACCCGAAGACGTTGCCGATAATCGAGCTGGTGAGGTTGGCGATCGACCCTTCCTCGAACAGGTCCAGGTCGTAGGCGATCCAGGCGATCCACTGACCAGGGGCGTTCGGCACCGCGTCTACGCGGTAGCACTTGGCTTGGTAGTGCTCGTAAGTGGTCAGCCGGTCGGTCCACACCACCGTCCAGGTGGCGGTGCTGGATTCGCCGGCGACAGCGGCGCCAGCTTCCTCTGGCGGCACACCCGGCTGCGGCGTTATCCGAAAGGCACACAACACATCTGAGTCCTTCGGGACATAGTCAGGCTGCCAATAGCCCATTTCGGCGTAGGGAATCACCCCGGCGTTCCATCGATCAGTCATGCCCGAAATGCTGCCAGCGAATTATCAACATGTCTATTGAGAATCTGCCAATAATGCTGAAGTAATTAGTTCATGGATTCACCCCGCGCATCCACCACGTAGGTGAGGTCGAAAGCCGGTCGACGTGGATTACTTGCGTTCGATAACCACGCACCGAAGGGCACAACCAAATGACGACTTGTCGACAGACCGCGGCACGAATGATGGCGCCCGGCAAGGGCATCCTGGCAGCTGACGAGAGCATCGCCACGATGTCCAAGCGCCTGCAGCAGACTGGAGTCGAGCCGACGGCTGAGAACCGCCGCAGATATCGCGAACTGCTCGCCACCGCGCCGGGTCTCTCGGAGAGCGTGTCCGGCATCATCTTTTGCGACGAGACATTGCGCCAGACGTTCAGCGACGGTATGCCTTTCGCGCAAGCGGTAACCGCATTAGGCATCCTGCCCGGTATCAAGGTCGACACCGGCGCCAAGCCGTGCCCCGGTCTGTCCGGTGAGACGATCACCGAGGGTCTCGACGGACTACCCGCACGGCTGGCCGAGTACGCGCAGCTGGGCGCGGCATTCGCCAAGTGGCGAGCGGTGTTCCGAATAACCGCCGATACGCCGAGCCGAGGTGCAATAAGGGCCAACGCCAACGCCCTGGCCCGTTACGCCGCAGCCTGCCAGGAGGCGGGTCTGGTGCCGATCGTCGAGCCGGAGGTGCTCATGGACGGCGATCACAACCGCGGGGTTTGCAGAGACATAACCAATGAAGTACATACCGCAGTGCGAACCGAGCTCGCGCTTTTCCACGTCGATTTGGCTGGCATCGTATTGAAACCGAACATGGTCATCGAGGGCGAGGATTACCCGCGGCGATCGACTCCTGAGGAAGTCGCCGAGATCACAGTAGCGGTGCTGCGTTCGTGGCCGGGTGACCTTGCGGGCGTGGCATTCTTGTCCGGCGGCCAGTCGCCGGAGCGGGCGACGGCGAATCTCGAGGCAATGCAGGCGCACCGAACACCGTGGCCGCTGACATTCTCGTTCGGCCGCGCGTTGGTGTCGCCCGCGCTGAAGGCATGGCGTGGAGATCCCGGTCGAGTCACCGAGGGGCAGGCGGCGCTGGTCGAGCGGGTTACTGCCAATGGTGCGGCCGCGCGTCTGCGCACCGAATTGAAGTCAGCCTGAATGCCACACGGGGGCAGCGCGCCTCCACCCCATCCAGCGCGCTGCCCCCGTTTGCGCGTGTCATTGATCGTGATGAACGAGTGTCGTTGCCGGTCAACGATTTATCGGAGAATCCATAGGCGGCGTCGCGTGGCATCGATGAGTTCGCGGCCGCCGTCATCGTAGTGAACAACGACATGTCCCGGTGAGATTGAAGAGACTCGGCCGAGTCGGCCGAATACGCCGTGGGCCACTCGAATGCGATCACCGGCCGCGGGGAGACAGGGCAAGGTGGCCGGCGGCGGATAGATCCGCGCGGTGCTTGTCATCACGGTGCTCCTCCTCACGGCTGATCGTTGCCTCTACCTTGCCGTCTGGCCACCACTGCGGCGACCCCTCAGTGGGGGGTCAGCGGGGTGTGACCAGATGACCGAATTCGGCTGCGGTGCCCCCTATCTGGGGGAGTCACTGCTACCGCATGAATTGTCCGGCCGCGTTGGCCAGGTCGAGCACGGGTTGCGGCGCGATGCCCAGCAGTACTGTCACGCCCGCGGCCACAGTGACCGCCGCTGCGGTTAGCTTTGTGGGCACGGCTGCTCGGGGCGTCTCCGCGCTCGGTTCGGTGAAGAACATCAACACGATGACACGGGCATAGGCGAACGCCGCGATCGCACTGCTAAGCGCTCCGACGACGACGAGGCCGGCGGCCCCGACATTCATTGCGGCAGTAAAGATCGCGAATTTGCTGACGAACCCGCTTGTCAGCGGAATCCCGGCAATCGCCAACAGGAAAAGCGCCATCGCCGCTGCGACCGTGGGCGATCGCCTGCCCAGTCCATTCCACCGCGAGATGTCGGTGGCCTCCTCGCCGTCGGCACGGCGGATGAGGCTGACGACGGCAAACGCACCAAGGGTGCTGAAGCCGTAGGCGACCAGGTAGAACAACGTCGACGACAAGCCGTTCCGCGTGGCGGTTACGCCAAGCAGGATGAACCCGACATTGGCCACCGACGAGTAGGCGAGCAAGCGCTTGACGTCGGTCTGGACCACGGTGAGAACCGCCGCAACCACCATGGTAAGGGTCGCTATCCCCCATAGAACCGGACGCCAATCGGCGACCAGTTCAGGCAGCGCGATGTAAAAGATTCGGAGCATCGCACCGAACGCAGTGATTTTCGTCGCGGCGGCCATGAGCCCGGTGATGGGCGTGGGGGCGCCCTGGTACACGTCGGGCACCCACGACTGGAACGGCACCGCGCCAGCCTTGAAAAGCAAACCGACTGCCAGCAGTGCGATTCCGGTCAACAACATCGACGTATCGCCGCGACGCGTGGTGATAGCGTCGGCGATGCCGGCGAACGTCAGCGTGCCCGCATATCCGTAAAGCATTGCGATGCCGTAGAGGAAGAGTGCCGACGAGAACGCCCCGAGCAGGAAGTACTTCAGCGCGGCCTCCTGCGACAGCAGGCGCCGATGCCGGGCTAGCCCACACAGCAGATATAGCGGAAGCGAAAGCACTTCCAGTGCAACGAACATCGTCAGCAGGTCGGCGGCGGCGGGGAAGAGCAGCATCCCGCCGATCGCCATCATGGTGAGCGGAAAGATCTCGGTCTGGATGACGCCGCCGCTGGTTGCGCTCTGCTCGGCGGGGCTGCCAGGGACCAGGGAGCCCTGTGGGGCGAACGCGGCAAGGCTGCGCTCTGCGATCGGCACGATCGCGACGATCCCCGTCAACAAGATGGCTCCTTGCAGGAACAGCGCCGGACCGTCGATCATGACTGAGCCCATGACGACGCTACCGTGGTGGCCGGCGAGCAGGACGACTGCAACGAAAGCCGTCACAAGGCCGCTGGCGCTCAGCGCCAGTTGAGCCGGGTACCGGCCGCGGCAGGGGACGAACCCCTCGACCAGCACACCGGCGACGGCCGCGCCGAACACGATGAGCATCGGCGACAACTGTGCATACTCGACACTGGGCGTGGGAATGCTCATTTGGCCATCACCTTCGGTGCGGGGTCGTGCTGGCCGATAGAGGTCAGGGTGTGTTCGATGGCGGGGTTGATCACATCGAGGGCCGGTTTGGGGTATATCCCGAGCACCAGAAGCAGCGCGAGCAGCGGTGCGACCGCGACCAACTCACGACCGACCAGATCGTGGATGCGGTCATTGCCGTCGGTGACTGGGCCGGTCATCATCCGCTGATACAGCCACAGCACGTAGATCGCGGACAATACGAGCGCAACCGTGGCGATGACGGCCGCGAGTGGATAGCGCGTGAATGTTCCTGTCAGTACCAGGAATTCGCTGATGAACGGCGCAAGCCCCGGAAGCGCCAGCGCAGACAAACCGGCGACCAGGAACGTGCCGGCCAGTACCGGTGCGACCTTCTGCACCCCACCGTAGGCGGCGATCACACGTGTGCCCCGGCGGGAGGTCAGGAATCCGGCGAGAAGGAAAAGTGTTGCCGTTGAGACGCCGTGGTTGACCATGTAGAGGGTGGAGCCGGCCTCGCTCTGGCTGGTCATCGCGAAGATGCCCAGAATGATGAATCCGAAATGCGATATCGACACGTAGGCGATCAACCGCATCATGTCGGTCTGGCCGATCGCCACAATCGCGCCGAAGAGGATGGCGACGACCGCCAGCGTGATGATCAGCGGGCGGAAGAACGCTGACGCGTCGGGGAACAACTGCAAGCAGTAACGCAACATCCCGAACGTTCCCACCTTGTCGACCACGGCCATCATCAACACCGCCGTGACGGGTTTCGCTGCGCTGGCCACGCCGGGCAGCCAGGTATGGAACGGCCACAGCGGGGCCTTGATCGCGAACGCGAGCATGAAACCCAGGAAGAGGAGTCGTGCGATCGTCGGGTCAGCGTCGTGGGCAAGGGTGACGAGCTCGCGGAAATCCAGCGAGCCGTTGCCATCACGTGCGCTGAGCACGTACAGGCCGACGAGGGCCGCAAGCATGATGAGGCCGCCGAACAGGCTGTAGAGCAGAAACTTTAGCGCCGCCTGTGATCGGCCCGCGCCCCCGAATCGGCCGATGAGGAAGTACATCGGGATCAGCATGGCTTCGAAGAACACGTAGAACAGCAGCACGTCCAGCGCGACGAACGAAATCAGCACCATGCCCTCGACGCACAACATAAGCGCGACGTAGACGTGCTGTTCATATTGCCGGCTCGACGCGTCGTTCCAGCCGGCGATGATCAGTAGCGGCACCAGCACGGCGGTGAGCAGCACCAGAACCAGCGCAACGCCGTCGATGCCGACCGTGTAGCCGGCGCCGAAAGCCGCTATCCAGGTGTGGGATTCGATGAACTGGTATTGCTCGCCGCCGGGTTCGAAGCCGACCGCCAAGATTGCAGCAACACCCAGAACCGCCATCGCTGCAACCAGACCCACCCATTTGGCCAGCGTTCGTTGGGGAGGCGGCAGTAGCAGCACGACGCCAGCGCCGACGACAGGCCCAAGCCACAGAATTGTCAACCACGGAACGCTAGTCACCACGACCTCACCATCCATAGGGCCGCGACCGCTACGACCGCGCCCGCCAAGATGGACAGCGCGTACGACCGAGCGAACCCGGTCTGCAACTGCCGCAGGCGATACGAGAGACGGCCGACCAACGCGGCAAGGCCGGTGACCGCGCTGTCAATGCCGTTGTCGTTCATCACCACTAGCGCGCGAGTCAGCCGCGCTCCGGGTCGCATGAGTACTTCTTCGTTGAATGCGTCGCCGTAGAGGTCTTTGCGGGCGGCGACGGCGAGTGCCGAGCCGGTCGGCGCTTCGGCGGGCACGGGTTGGGTGCCGTACGTGCGGTAGGCGATCGCGATGCCGACGGCCACCGTGGCCAGGATGATGGTGGTGGCCACCCACACCGGCATCACGTGGTGGGCTTCGTGGGTGCCGACGACCGGTTCGAGCCAGTGCTCGAGGGTGCCGCCGATGGCGAGCAGCCCGCCGGAGGCCACCGAGCCGATGGCCAGCAGGATCATCGGCCAGGTCATCACCTTCGGGGCCTCGTGCGGGTGAACGTCTGGCGCCCAACGCTTTTCGCCGAAGAAGGTCATCAGCATCACCCGGGTCATGTAGAAGGCGGTGATGCCGGCGCCGAGCAGCGTGGCGCCGCCCAGGAGGATGCCGCGGGGTCCGCCGTCGCCGAGCGCGGCTTCGATGATGGCGTCTTTGGAGAAGAATCCGGCCAGCGGCGGCACTCCGATGATGGCCAGGTAGCCCAGCCCGAACGTGACGTAGGTGATGGGCAGCAGGGTGCGTAGGCCGCCGTAGCGGCGCATGTTGACCTCGTCGTTGGTGGCGTGCATGACCGAGCCGGCGCCCAGGAACAGGCCGGCCTTGAAGAAGCCGTGGGTGAGCAGGTGCAGGATCGCGAACGCATAGCCGGCCGGCCCGAGACCGGCGGCCAGATGCATGTACCCGATCTGGCTCATGGTCGACGCGGCCAGGGCTTTCTTGATGTCGTCCTTGGCGCAGCCGATGATCGCCCCGAACAACAGCGTGACGGCGCCGACGATCACCACCCCGGTCTGGGCCCAGGGGGCCAGATCGAAGATCGGACCCGATCGCACAATCAGGTACACGCCGGCGGTCACCATCGTCGCGGCGTGGATCAGCGCCGACACCGGCGTCGGGCCTTCCATCGCGTCCAGGAGCCAGGACTGCAGCGGGACCTGGGCCGACTTGCCGCACGCGCCCAGTAGCAGCAGCAGCCCGATCACGCTGAGCACGGCCTCGCTGGCGGCCGGCGCGGCGTCGAACACTCCGGAGAACGCCACCGTCCCGAAGGTCGCGAACATCAGGAACATCGCGATGGCCAGGCCCATGTCGCCCACGCGGTTGACCACGAAGGCCTTCTTGGCTGCGGTGGCCGCGGTCGGCTTGTGCTGCCAGAACCCGATCAGCAGGTATGAGGCCAGGCCCACGCCTTCCCATCCGACATACAGGCCCAGGTAGTTGTCGGCCAGCACCAGCAGCAGCATGGCCGCTAGAAACAGGTTCAGGTAGGCGAAAAACCGTCGCCGGTCGGGATCGTCGGCCATATAGCCCACGGAGTAGACGTGGATCAGCGAGCCGACGCCGGTGATCAGCAGCACGAAACACATCGACAGCTGGTCGAGCTGCAACCCGAAGTCGACCTGCAATCCGGCCACCGGCACCCAGGAGAACAGCGTCTCGTGGACGAGGCGGTGCTCGGCGTCACGGCCTGCCATGTCGGCGAACTGCGCCGCGCCGACGACGAACGACGCGAGCGCCGCCGCGCAGCCGAGCAAATGACCCCAGCGGTCGGAGCGCCTGCCCGCCAGCAGCAGTATCGCCGCGCTCGCCAGCGGTAAGACGATGGTCAGCCACACCGGAATTGTCATGGCAGCCTTAGTGCTTCAGTAGGCTGGCGTCGTCGACCGAGGCCGATTTGCGGGTGCGGAAGATGGTCATGATGATCGCCAGGCCCACCACCACTTCGCAGGCCGCGACCACCATGGTGAAGAACGCCACCACCTGGCCGTCGAGGTGGCCGTGCATGCGGGAGAACGCGACGAACGCCAGATTGCAGGCGTTCAGCATCAGCTCGACGCACATGAACATGACGATCGCGTTGCGGCGCAACAACACCCCCGCCGCACCGATCGTGAACAACAACGCCGACAAGTACAGATAATTATCTGGATTCACGATTGACCGTCCGATCGAGTACCGTTCATCCAGCCCTCGACCCAGTCGGCATCGCCGCCGCGAACGGGTGTCACCAGCCGCAGATGCGATGGCGCGGAAGGCCTGTCCCCGTGGGCCGTGACTCGGCGTGGTTGCAGGACCCGCGACACGGATCGCCGTGCGGGCGAGCCGTCTGGCAGCAGTGCGGGAATGTCCACAGCGTTGTGCATCGCGTAGACGCCCGGATTTGGAAGTGGTGTGACGCGGTGACCGTTGCGGAACCGCTCCCGGGACAGCTCGCGCTGAGACTTGCGGCGCTCGAAGCGTTCCCGGTGCGCCAACACCATCGCGCCGAGAGCGGCAGTGACCAGCAGCGCGCTCGTCAACTCGAAGGCCCACAGATAGCGGGTGAAGATCAGCGTCGCTACGCCCTCCACATTGCCGTCGGGAGTGAGCGCTGCGGAGCCACCGGCCACTCCTCCGCTGGCGGCATTGCCGATGCCGCCGATCAACAGGATGCCGAACGCCAGGCCGGCGATGACCGCAGAGACCCGTTGTCTACGAATGGTTTCCACTAGCGAATCCGCGGAATCCACGCCGACGAGCATGAGTACGAACAGGAAGAGCATCATGACCGCGCCGGTGTACACCACCACCTGCACCACACCGAGGAACAGCGCGTCTTGAGCGATGTAAAGCACTGCAACGATGATCATCGTCATCGCGAGGCATACCGCGGAGTACACGGCCTTCGCCGCCATCACGACGCCGAACGCGCCGATCACTGCAAGCGGACCCAGTACCCAAAACAGCACCGCTTCGCCGATCGAGGTCTGGGTGATCGGTTGCGCCAGAAGCGATGTGGTCATTGACGTACCTCCGCGGTGCTGTTGATGTTTCCCAGGTAGTAGTCCTCGTCTGTGCTGCCCGGCGCCATTGGATGCGGCGGCGCTTGCATGCCCGGCTGCAGCGGGGCGAGCAGTTTGTCCTTGCCCCAGATCAGGTCGGCGCGATTGTCGTCGGCCATCTCGTAGTCGTTGGTCATGGTCAGCGCGCGGGTGGGGCAAGCTTCGATGCACAGCCCACACCCGATGCATCGCAGGTAATTGATCTGATAGACCCGGCCATAGCGTTCACCGGGCGAATACCGTTCCTGCTCAGTGTTATCGGCGCCCTCCACGTAGATGGCGTCGGCGGGGCAGGCCCACGCACACAGCTCGCATCCGATGCACTTCTCCAGGCCATCGGGGTAGCGGTTGAGTTGATGCCGGCCGTGATAGCGCGGCGCGACGGGACCCGGCTGTTCCGGATACTGTTCGGTGACCGGCCTTTTGAACATTGTGCCGAACGTCACGGCGAAACCGGCTATGGCGTCGAAGAACCTAGGCATCGATTTCCTCCTGCCGGATGACGATGATCGGATCGAGGGTGCGCCGATTCGGCAACGGTGGCACCGGGAACCCGCCGGTTTCGTGCCATGGCGCGTGATCGCGCCGGGTAATTGACCGCCGCGACCGCGCGGATGTGCGCGCTGCCGCGAGCGCGATAGCCGCCATCAAGAGCCCTCCTGCGATTGCCGCGATCCACTCCGACGTTCGCCCACCCCCACCGACGGCGCGTGCGGTGGCGACGATCATGATCCAGGCCAGTGAGGTCGGGATGAGGATCTTCCAGCCCAGCGCCATGAACTGGTCGTAGCGCAGCCGCGGCAGGGTGGCACGCAGCCACATGAAGAGGAATAGAAACGCCCACACTTTGGCCGCGAACCACAACAGCGGCCACCAACCAGTGTTCGCGCCGTCCCACATGTTGATCGGCCAGGGAGCGTGCCAGCCGCCCAGGAACATCGTCGTCGCCAGCGCCGAGACGGTGGTCATGTTGACGTATTCGGCGAGCATGAACATCGCGAATTTCAGCGATGAGTACTCGGTGTGGAATCCGCCGACCAGTTCACCCTCGGCCTCAGGCAAATCGAATGGGGCGCGGTTGGTTTCGCCGACCATCGCGGTCATGTAGATGAGGAACGAGGGCGCCAGCACGAACGCATACCAGGTGCCGTGCTGGGCGGCGACGATGCCGGAGGTGGACATGGTTCCGGAGTAGAGGAACACCGTGACGAAGGACAGCGCCATCGCGATCTCGTAGGAGATCACCTGCGCGCTCGAGCGCAGCCCACCCAGCAGCGGATAGATAGATCCGGATGCCCAGCCCGCCAACACGATCCCGTAGGCGCCGATAGAGGTCACTGCCAGGATGTAGAGGACCGCCACCGGCAGGTCCGTCAGTTGAAGCATCGTGGGGTGGCCGGCGACGGACACCTCGCCGCCAAGGGGGATAACGGCGAACGCCATAAAGGCCGGGACTACCGAAATGATAGGTGCCAGCAGGTAGAGCCTGCGGTCCGCCCCGGCGGGTGTGATGCCCTCCTTCAAGGCCAGCTTCACACCGTCGACAAGGCTTTGCAGGAGGCCGGCTGGCCCGACGCGGTTAGGACCGACCCGCACTTGCATCCAGGCAAGCACCCTGCGCTCGACGAGTATGGCGACCAAGACGGTCAACAACAGGAACACGAATACCGCGACTGCTTTCGCGGCAACCAGCCACCAGGTGTCGGTCACGACGCCACCCCAATCGCGACGACGGCTCCGACAGTCACACCGAGCTGCTGATGCACCGCGGAGCCGGAGGAGTTCAGCGGTAGCCACGCGACCCGGTTGGGCAGGTCGGCGAGGGCCAGCGGTAAGGTGATCGAGCCGCGCCCGCTACTGACAGTGACCGAATCTCCCTCGGCCGCACCGATTTCGGCGGCAGTGGATTCGGACAGGCGAACCACCGGCCGGCGGGCTGTTCCGGCCAGGTGTGGTTCGCCGTCTTGCATCCGCCCACGGTCCAGCAGCTTCCGCCAGCCCGCCAGAATGGCCTGGCCCGCCGCGGGTTTCGGTATGACTGCGGGTTGCAAACGGGGGGCATCCGGGCGCGGCCCCTGCCAGGTTCCGAGTCGCAGGAGTTCGTTGCGTGCCGCGGCGATGTCGGGTAGGCCGAGGCCGACACCCATTTCGGTGGCGAGCGCATCAAGCACCCGTAGATCCGACAAGGATCCGGTGTCGGGCAGAGCGGCGGAAAACGACCGTTGGCGGCCTTCCCAATTGAGGAATGTGCCTGACTTTTCGGTGACAGACGCGACCGGGAATACCACGTCGGCGCGCTCGGTGACCTCACTATGACGCAGTTCCAGGCTCACCACGAATGTTGATGTCAACGCGCGCCGGGCGGCATCGGGGTCGGGGAGATCGACGATCTCGACGCCGCCGACCAGGAGGCCCTCCAGCCGGCCGTCGATCGCGGCCGCGAGGATTCCGGTGGTGTCCCTGCCGGGTTGGCCGACGGGGCGACCGCCGGGCAGCAGGTTGGGCAGTGCGCCGGCCTCCAGCGCGGCGCGCTCGCCGGCCCGTCGCGGCACCCAAACCAGCTGCGCGCCAGTGCGGTCGGCCAGCCGCCCGACAGCGGACAGCCCGCCGTCGACCGACGCCAGCCGCTCGCCGACCATCACCACCGCTCCGGGTTGGCTCAGCAGGTCGGCCACCTCGCCGGTGTGCAACCGGTCGAGGACCGACGGCTCTTCACCCGGCGCCGCACGCAGCAGCGTGCCCGCCATCTTGGTCAGGCCGCGGGTGGTGAACGGCGACACGGAAAATACCCGTAGGCCACGGCTGCGGGCGGCCTTGCGCAGCCGCAGGAAGACGATCGGGGACTCGTCTTCGGGTTCGAACCCCACGAGCAGCACCGCCGGAGCCTTCTCGAGGTCGGCATAGGTGACCGTCATCGGCCGCCCTGCGACGCGCGCCGCGAGGAAGTCGGCCTCCTCTGCGGAGTGGGGCCGCGCCCTGAAGTCGATGTCGTTGCTGCCCAGGGCGAGTCGTGCGAACTTTGCGTACGCATAGGCGTCCTCCCAGGTGGTACGCCCACCAACCAGCACGCCGGCCCGGCGGTAGGCACCTCGGAGCCCGTCGGCCGCCGCTGCCAGCGCTTGCGACCACGACGCCGCCGCCAGCGTGCCGTCGGCGCCGCGGATCAAGGGGCTGGTGATTCGGTCGGACTGAGTCGCGTAGTTGAACGCCCAGCGGCCCTTGTCGCAGTTCCACTCTTCATTGACTTCGGGGTCATCACCTGCCAACCGGCGCAGCACTTTTCCGCGTCGGTGATCGGTGCGCTGAGCGCATCCGCTCGCGCAGTGCTCGCACACGCTCGGGCTGGACACCAGATCGAACGGCCGGGCCCGGAATCGGTAGGCACTGCCGGTCAGTGCGCCGACCGGGCAGATCTGCACGGTGTTGCCGGAGAAGTAGGAATCGAACGGCTCTTTGGCGTAAGTCCCCACCTGCTGCAGCGCGCCCCGCTCAAGCAGCTCGATGAACGGGTCGCCGGCGATCTGATCGGCAAACCGGGTGCATCGCGCACATAACACGCAGCGCTCGCGGTCGAGCAGAACCTGCGCCGAAATGTTGATCGGTTTGGCGAACGTGCGTTTGACGTCGTGGAATTGGGATTCCGCGTTGCCGTTGGACATAGCCTGGTTCTGCAGCGGGCACTCTCCGCCCTTGTCGCACACCGGGCAGTCCAACGGGTGATTGATCAGCAAGAGCTCCAGCACGCCCTTCTGCGCCGTGTCCGCGACCTCAGAGGTGCGCTGGGTGCGCACCACCATGTCGTTGGTCACCACGGTCGTGCAGGAGGCGGTCGGTTTGCGCTGGCCCTCTACTTGCACCAGGCACTGCCGGCACGCGCCGACGGGCTGCAGTAACGGGTGGTCGCAGAACCGCGGAATATGAATCCCTGCCAGCTCGGCCGCGCGAATCACCAACGTGCCCTTCGGTACCCGCAGCTCGGTGTCATCGATGGTGAGGTTCACCATCTCCACCGGCGGGGCCTCGCGGGTCGGTTCGGTGACGGTCATCTTGACCACCCCCTCGCCGCGAGCGAGCGCTTCCGCACGCGACACGCCGCCTGCTGCGTATCAATCCGCACACTCGGTGTCCATTCGGTGACCATCTAGACACCCACCCCCGCGGTGGCCGTCAGCGTCGAGGCGTGCGGGTCGAACGGGCAGCCGCCTCCGGACACGTGCGCGTGGTACTCGTCGGGGAAAAACTTCAGCGAGGACTGGATCGGGCTGGCCGCGCCATCGCCCAACGCGCAGAAGGATCTTCCGTTGAGGTTGTCGGCGATCCGGGCCAGTTTCTGTAGGTCTTCGGACGTTCCCGTTCCAGCTTCCAGGCGTTCGTAGATCTGGGCCAGCCAGTAGGTGCCCTCGCGGCACGGCGTGCACTTACCGCAGGACTCGTGGGCGTAGAACTGGGTCCAGCGGCGCACCGCACGCACCACGCAGGTGGTTTCGTCGAAGATTTGCAGCGCCTTGGTGCCCAGCATCGAGCCGACCGACGCCATTCCCTCGTAATCCAGTGGCACATCGAGGTGTTCGTCGGTCAGTAGCGGAGTGGACGATCCGCCGGGTGTCCAGAACTTCAGCGAATGCCCGGCCCGCACACCGCCGGCATACTCGAGCAGTTCGCGCAGGGTGATGCCGAGTGGCGCCTCGTACTGGCCCGGTCGGTGGACGTGACCCGATAGGGAGTAGAGCGAAAACCCGGGTGAGTCCTCGCTTCCCATGGAACGGAACCAGTCGACACCGTGGAGTACGACGGCCGGCACCGACGCGAGCGATTCGACATTGTTCACCACGGTGGGGCACCCATACAGCCCGGCCTCGGCCGGGAACGGCGGCCGCAACCTGGGTTGACCGCGGCGGCCCTCCAACGAGTCGAGCAACGCGGTTTCCTCGCCGCAGATATAGGCGCCCGCCCCGGCGTGTACGACGAGGTCGAGGTGGTAGCCGGAGCCGAGGATGTCGGCGCCGAGGTACCCGGCGTCGTAGGCTTCGGTGACCGCGGCCTGCAGGCGCCGCAGTACCGGGACCACCTCGCCGCGGAGGTAGATGAAGGCGTGATGGGCTCGGATCGCATAGGCCGCGATGATGGCGCCCTCGATCAGAACGTGGGGGGTGGCCATCATCAGCGGAACGTCTTTGCAGGTGCCGGGTTCGGATTCGTCGGCGTTGACGACGAGGTAGTGCGGTTTGGCGCCTGCGCCGGAGTCATCCTGGGGGATGAACGACCACTTGACTCCGGTCGGGAAGCCGGCGCCGCCGCGGCCGCGCAGACCCGACTCCTTCACCGTCGCAATGACATCGTCGGGGTCCATGCCCAGCGCCTTCTGCAGCGCCTGGTAGCCATCGAACGCGCGGTAGGTATCGAGCGTCCAGGACTGTGGGTGATCCCAGTACCGGCTCAACACGGGAGTGAGCGCCATATCAGTCCTCGCCTTCCAAACCATGTGCGACCATGCCCTTTTCGTGTGCGGTCTTCAGCCCGGCCACAGTTGCCGGGCCGAGTGTGCGTGCATCGGCCAGGTCTTGCGGTTCCGGTAGGCCGGCGAGGGTGCGCGCGGTCTGGCGGAAGGGGCATAACGGCGCGCCGCGCGTTGGCACCGGTGGATTGCCTGCGCGTAGCGCGTCGACGAGATCGCGGGCCGACGACGGGGTTTGGTTGTCGAAGAACTCCCAGTTGACCATCACGACCGGGGCGTAGTCGCATGCGGCGTTGCATTCGATGTGCTCGAGTGTGACCCGGCCGTCGTCGGTGGTCTGGCCGGCGTGAATGCCCAAATGGTCTTGCAGCGCTTCGAGAATGGCGTCGCCGCCCATGATCGCGCAAAGCGTGTTGGTGCAGACGCCGACCAGATATTCGCCCGTCGGGGTGCGTCGGTACATCGAGTAGAACGTGGCGACCGCGGTGACCTGGGCACTGGTCAATCCCACTTGTTCAGCGCAGAACTCGATTCCGGCGGGCGTGAGGTAGCCGTCCTCGGACTGCACCAGGTGCAGCAGCGGAAGCAACGCCGAACGGGCGTGCGGGTAGCGCGCTATGATCTTCTCGGCATCGACTTCCAAGCGTGCGCGCACGTCAGTGGGGTAGGAGTCTCGCCCGCTCAAGCCATGTGGCTCATCGGGTTTCGGGCCCAATTGTAGAAACACGGTCATCGGTCGACTCCGCCCATGACGGGGTCGAGGGAGGCGACGGCGGAGATGACGTCGGCGACTAGGCCGCCCTCGCACATTGCTGCCACGGCTTGCAGGTTGGTGAACGACGGGTCGCGGTAGTGCACCCGGTAGGGGCGGGTGCCGCCGTCGGACACCATGTGCACCCCCAGCTCGCCGCGCGGGGACTCTACCGCGATGTAGACCTGGCCGGCGGGTACCCGGATGCCTTCGGTGACCAGTTTGAAGTGGTGGATCAGGCCCTCCATGGAGTGGCCCATGATGCGGGCGATGTGTTCGGGCGAGTTACCCAGCCCGTCGGGGCCGAGCTTCAAATCGGCGGGCCAGGCCAGTTTCTTGTCGTCGATCATCACCGGCCCCGGTTCGAGCCGCTCCAGGCATTGTTCGGCGATCTTGATTGATTCGTGCATCTCCTTCACGCGAATCAGGTAGCGGCCGTAGGCATCACAGCCGTCATCGGTGATCACGTCGAAGTCGTATTTCTCATACCCGCAGTACGGTTGGGACTTGCGCAGGTCGTGGGGCAGCCCGGTGGAGCGCAGCACCGGGCCGGTGATGCCCAGCGCCATACACCCGGTCAGGTCGAGGTAGCCGATGCCGACGGTGCGGGCTTTCCAGATGTAGTTCTCGTTGAGCAGATTCTCCAAGTCGCGCAACCGTTTCGGCAGCAGTTCCAGCAGGCCGCGGATCTGGCCGATGGCCTCATCGGGCAGGTCGGCGGCCAGCCCGCCGGGGCGGATGTAGGCGTGGTTCATCCGCAGGCCGGTGATGGTCTCGAACACCCGCAGAATTTCTTCGCGTTCGCGGAACCCGTAGAACATCGCGCTCATGGCGCCCAGTTCCATGCCGCCGGTGGCCAGCGCCACCAGATGGCTGGAGATGCGGTTGAGTTCCATCAACAGCACCCGAATCACGTTGGCGCGCTCGGGGATGGCGTCGGTGATGCCGAGTAGCTTCTCCACGCCCAGGCAATAGGCCGTCTCGTTGAAAAACGGTGACAGATAATCCATCCGGGTGACGAACGTGACACCCTGGATCCAGTTGCGGTACTCCAGGTTCTTCTCGATACCGGTGTGCAAATACCCGATGCCGCACCGTGCTTCGGTGACCGTCTCGCCCTCGATCTCCAGGATCAGCCGCAACACCCCATGCGTGGACGGATGCTGCGGGCCCATGTTCACCACGATGCGTTCACCGGCCTGCGCTTCGGCGTTTTCGCGGGCCGCCGCCACGATCTGGTCCCAGTCCTGCCCGCCCAGCGTGATGACGGTGTCGCCACAGGCACCGCCCTCAACGGGCGGGTTAGCCGAAGTACTCATCAGTTGTAGGCCCTCCGCTGATCGGGCGGCGGGATCTCGGCGCCGTGATACTCCACCGGGATGCCGCCCAACGGGTAGTCCTTGCGCTGCGGGTGCCCGACCCAGTCGTCGGGCATCTCGATGCGGGTGAGCGAGGGATGCCCGTCGAAAATGATGCCGAAAAAGTCGTAGGTCTCCCGTTCGTGCCAGTCACAGGTGGGATACACCGCGAACAGCGACGGGATGTGCGGATCGGCGTCCGGCGCGGCCACCTCCAGCCGGATGCGGCGGTTGTGGGTGATCGACATCAGCGGATACACCGCGTGCAATTCGCGGCCGGCTTCTTCCGGATAGTGCACACCGGATACGCCCAGGCACAGCTCGAACCGCAGGCCCGCGTCATCGCGCAGCGCCTGTGCCACCGCCGCCAGCCGCTCCCGGCGCACCTCCAGCGTCAGCTCGTCGCGAAACACCACCACCCGCTCGATGGCCGCGGCAAACACCTCGTCACCCAGCACGAACTGCAGCCGGTCGACCACCTCGTCGAAGTACCCGCCGTAGGGCCGCGGGGAGCTGCCCGGCAGCGCGACGGGCTGGATCAGCCGGCCGTAGCCCGACGTATCGCCGGTGTCGCGCACGCCGAACATGCCGCGGCGCACGCCGATCACCTCGCGGTCGCCCTTGCCGTTCTCACTCACCGCAGCAACCCTTTGAGCTCGATGGTGGGGGTCACCGCCAGCGCGGCCTGCTCGGCTTCGCGGATGGCCTCTTCGCGGTTGACGCCCAGCGGCATCTGCTGAATCTTGTCGTGCAGCTTGAGGATCGCGTACAACAGCATCTCCGGGCGCGGGGGACACCCGGGCAGGTAGATGTCCACCGGCACCACATGATCCACACCCTGAACGACGGCGTAGTTATTGAACATCCCGCCCGAAGACGCGCACACCCCCATCGCCAGCACCCATTTGGGTTCGACCATCTGGTCATAAATCTGGCGCAGCACCGGCGCCATCTTCTGGCTGACCCGGCCCGCGACGATCATCAGATCGGCCTGCCGCGGCGTCGCCGAGAACCGCTCCATCCCGAACCGGGCGATGTCGAACCGCGGCGAGGCCGTCGACATCATCTCAATCGCGCAGCAGGCCAGCCCGAACGTCGCCGGCCACAGCGAGCCCTTGCGGACATAGCCGGCCACCTTCTCCACCGTCGACAACAAGATCCCGCCCGGCAGCCGTTCCTCTAGTCCCAATTCAGGCCTCCCCGCCGCCACACATACGCATACGCCACGAACACGGTGGCCATGNGCCCTTGCGGACATAGCCGGCCACCTTCTCCACCGTCGACAACAAGATCCCGCCCGGCAGCCGTTCCTCTAGTCCCAATTCAGGCCTCCCCGCCGCCACACATACGCATACGCCACGAACACGGTGGCCATGAACAGCAGCATCTCCACCAGCGCAAACAGCCCGAGACTGTCGAACGCCACCGCCCACGGGTAAAGGAACACGATCTCGATGTCGAACACGATGAACAACATCGCGGTCAGGTAATACTTGATCGGGACTCGCTGGATGGTCGCTGCGCGGGCTCCGCTCCGCTGATGACCCGCCGCGTGCAGGGTGGCCGACTCCGGCATCGGCTCGATACCGCACTCATAGGCCTCCAGCTTCGACGCGTTGTAGCGGCGCGGCCCGATCACCAGCGCAATACCCACCGACACCACCGCAAACGCAGCCGCAATCCCGCCAAGCACCAGTATCGGCGTGTAGGGATTCATCGGGTCGGGCCTTTCGTCATCGGTGTCGCAACCACTACGCTGACGAATCGCTCGCACGGGTCAGCACCCCGAGTTGGGGGACGGACAAGGGGATTCACGTGAGAGGGCCCGATCGCTAACATCCGTAGCGTGAATCGTCACGCAGGCTGGGCTAGTGCCTACGCACCGCTTCAGGTGCTCGTGTACAGCAGCAATCCCGTTGTCCGAAATCGGATTCGACAGGCCCTGGGTCGCCGACCCGACAACCGGGTGCCCCCATTAGATTACGTCGACGTCGCCACGCAGCCGACAGTCATCAGCCAGATGGGCTCGGGCAGAATAGATCTGGCGATCCTTGATGGAGAGGCATCGCCGTCGGGCGGGCTTGGGCTGGCCAAACAGCTCAAAGACGAACTGCTGCAATGCCCTCCGATCGTGGTCGTCACTGGCCGCGCCGAAGACGCTTGGCTGGCAACGTGGTCACGTGCGGATGCCGTCGTGGCACGGCCGGTCGACCCGATGGTGCTGGCCGGGACGGTCACGCCGCTGCTGCGCAGCCGCCTCATCGCCTAGTGCGGGTGGACTTGAGGCTGCGACAACGTCGGCCGTCTATCTGAAGACAGATCGCGATGCTCAGCCAGCCACTGACGTTCGATGCGCAGTACGCGGTGGTGCTCGACAACCAGCCACGCGATGCCTCCGGCAATCGCGAGGGCGCCGACCACACCGGTTGTGAGGACCCACTGGTGCTGTTTGTATGCCGCCGCAGCCACACAGCCGCTCAGTGAGATCAAGCCGAGCGCGATCGACAGAAGCCCTGGCCAGCAGTAGATGTCGATGAACGGTTCGCCGGCGTGCTGTTGGGTGGTGCGGAAGTGGTCAACCGGATCGTGCGTGTTCGCCATGATTCCTCCTCGGTGGTTGTACCCGAAGAGCTAGTCCTGTCTTTGCCGCCGCCCATCCCCCTCCTGGGTGTCCGCCGGGGTGGGTTCAATCGACGGACTCCCAACCGAGTTCGCGATGCGCAATGACATGGGTGATCAACAACTCCGCCGATCCTGTGCACGGTGACTGGGTAACGATGTGCCACGGTCGATCGAGCGGGGTGCCCGGAACGTCCAGCTGGACCAATACGCCGGCCTCTAGTTCCCGGCGCACCGCCTGACGAGAAACGAGCGTCACGCCCAGTCCCGCAACCGCGGCCGCCACCACCGCGCCGTGCGAACCCAGCACCATCTGCGGCGGGGTGATCTCGAGTTCCTCCAGCAGCGTTGTCGTTGTGGCCCGGGTTCCCGAACCTGCTTCGCGCAGAAGCCATGTCGCCTGGGCGGGGTCAAAGCGTTGGGCAGCCTCGGGCGGTCCGACCACCACTAGCGTGTTCGGACTGATGGCCCGCACCCGCATTTGGTCAAGGTCCGCCGGTGGCCGACCTGCCACCACGACGTCGGCCTCGTGGCGGGCGAGCATGGGCCAGATCGCCGTTCGGGAAGCCACTTCGAGTTCGCAGTTGACGCCAGGGTATTTGGCGGTGAATGAAGCCAGCAGTGCGGGAAGTAACAGCTCTCCGGCCGTAGTCACGGCGGCTAGGCGGATCGACCCATGTTCGGGGTCGACCTCCCCGCGGGCTGCCAACACAGCTTCGTGATGCAGCCCGAGAATCGTTCGTGCGTACTCGGTGTAGCGTTGCCCGGCCGGTGTCAGTCGAACGCCGCGGCCGTGCCGGTCGACCAGCGGAACGCCGACCTCCGCGCTGAGGCTGCCAAGCGCTGAAGAGATCGCCGATTCCGTCACCACCAGCCGTTCGGCAGCGCCGCGAACGGATCCGGTATCGGCGAGCTCCACCAATGCCCGTAGCCGAGCGTTAGTCGTCATGAGGTTTCCTTCGATGTGCGCCCGGCATGGAAAACCCGGCTGGCGAGCAGGTCGGCGGCTTCGATAGTGGTCAGTGCCGCCAAATCGACACGCGGGTCGGCGTCGGCGACCAGCCGTCGTGCATGGCGCAGCCGTGCTCGTTCCATCGCGTTGCGCACGCTGCGCGCGTTGGCGAACCAGGGCTGGTCGATTCGAAGGCGCAGGTACTTGCGTAATGCAGTTCGGCCGTGCGCCGAGAGGGTATAGCCGAGCTGCTCGGTCATCAGCACGGCGATCTGCTCGAGTTCATCGACGGTGTAATCCGGGAACGTGATGTGATGCGCAATGCGGCTTTGCATTCCGGGGTTGGCCGAAAAGAACTGATCCATCTTGTCGGCGTAACCCGCCAGGATAACGACGAGGTCGTCTCGGTTGTTCTCCATCACCTGAAGCAAGATCTCGATCGCCTCGGCCCCGTAGTCACGTTCATTTTCGACCTTGTACAGGTAGTAGGCCTCGTCGATGAACAGCACGCCGCCCATCGCTCGCTTGATCACTTCCTTGGTCTTCGGCGCGGTGTGACCTATGTACTCGCCGACAAGATCATCACGGGTCACGCTGACCAAATGTCCCCGTCGCAGGTAGCCGAGCCTGTGCAACAGATCGGCCATCCGTAGGGCCACGGTCGTCTTGCCGGTGCCCGGGTTGCCGGTGAAGCACATGTGCAGCGTGGGTTGCGGCGCCGTGAGTCCGTAGCGGGCTCGCATGCGGTCGACGAGCAAGAGTGCCGCGATCTCGGCGATTCGGGTCTTAACCGGTGCAAGCCCAACGAGTTCGTTTTCAAGCTTGGCCAGCACCTCGTCGACGCCAGCGTCGCGACGGGCCGCGGCGAGATCCACCGTTGCGTGCGGCGGCAGAACAGCCGTCTCCGTCTCGCCGGGCTCGGGTTCCAGTTGGGGGCCGGGCTGCTGGCCGGGGGTGAATCCGAAAGAGCGGCGGGGTGTTTCGGTCGTCTGCTGGCTCATGTTTGGAAGACCACCACGGCGTCGCATCCGTATGTCATGGCATGAATGCTGCCACCAGAAGATCAACATGTCTATTGAGAATCAGTGATCGAAGATGAAACAAATGGTTCATTAACTCACCCCGCCGCTCCACCGCCTGGGTGAGGCCGGATGACGTTCGCGGTAGATAATTTCGCTCGATCAGATGCGTGGCACATCGACGCAGGAGTACGGCAATGGCCAAGTGGAAGCTGTTGGGAGAGCTCGAGCGCCGGGTGATGGAACATTTGTGGCATGCGGTGGAACCGCAGATCGTGCGCGAGGTGCACGCGGCGTTGGCGGTGCGACGCAATCTGGCTTACACCACCATCATGACCGTCCTGCGGCGGCTGGCCGACAAGGGGCTCGTGGTGCAGCACCGCGGTGACCGTGCGCACCGCTACGCGGCCGTGCACAGCCGTGACGAATTGGTCGCCGGCCTGATGGTGGACGCGTTGGAACAGGTCGCCGATTCGGGGGACCGTAGGGCAGCCCTGGTTCACTTCGTGGAGCGTGTTGGAACAGACGACGTGCATGTGCTGCAGCGTGCGCTCGCGGAGCTGGAGATCAAGCACATGATGGTTTAGGTTCGCGTCGACGGAAGCGGGATCGTCGCCGTTACCGAGGTACCGGAGCCGGGCCGGGACCGGATGTTGAGCCGTCCACCGACGAGCTCGGCGCGTTCTGCCATCGACAGCAGACCGTAGCCTCGTGTTTCGTCGCTGCCCAGTGGGTGCTCGAGCGTGGTGAAACCCACTCCGTCATCGACGATTTCAAGCCGGGCGGTGTCGCCGTCGACGGCGAAAGCGAGTCGGGCCATCGTGGCGTTGGCGTGTTTGACGACGTTCTGCAGGCACTCCTGCGCGATGCGGTAAAGAGCGAGCTCGATGTGCTCGGGCAGGCGGGCGTCGGCCAGTTCGACGTCGAGATCGATCTGGGGGATCGACCGGGCCAGGCTGGCCAACCCACCGGCCAGGCCGAGGTCATCGAGCACGGGCGGCCGCAGGCCACCTATGGCTGCCCGGGCCTCCTGCAGCGTCAATTCGACCAGTTCGCGTGCGGCTTCGAGTTGCTCTGACGCCTGGTCCGGGTCAGTGCCGATAGCCCGGGCCGCAGCATCAAGGCGGTACGAGAGGGTGATCAGTCGCTGAGAGATCCCGTCGTGGATGTCGCCGGCTAGGCGTCGCCGCTCAATCTCTTGGGCCTCGATGACTTGCTCGACGAAGTTCTCGTGAGCGCGTTCCCTGGCGACTAGCTGGCGATGGAGCCGCGCCTGATGCAGCGCACCGGCGATGAGTCGCCCGATGACCGACAACAATTCCACGTCGCCAGAAGTGAACTCGCGTCGTTCGACGGTGTACACCGTTAGCTCGCCGACCAACCCGCCGGGGTCGGTCTCCATTGGCACCGACACCATGGATGTGAAATCCGATCCCCGCAGCGACTCGATGGGAAGGTACCGGGGGTCGGATTCCTTGTCTTCCGTGATCACGACGGGTGCGCGATGGCTGGCTACCCAGCCCGAGATCCCGGACCCCAATGGCAGCCGGATCCGGCCGACCTGACTGTCGAACGGTGGGGTGGCACCCGCGAGTGTCAATGATCGGTCACTGTCATCGAGGACATGGACGAAACAGACGTCGGCGCCGGTCGCGTCGGTGATCATTCGCGCCGCCGCCGCGGCGAGCGGCTCCACCCCAGGACCGCTCGAGGCTGCCTGGATCAACTCGCGTAGCAGATCCAGCTCACGGTCGGCCTCGACGAGGTCACGGACGGTATTGCGCTCGCCTCTGCCCGTCGGCAGTGCAGGCGCCGAATTGCTCACTGATAGATGCCTTCTCGCAGCGCGGTCGCCACTGCGCTGGTCCGGTCGCTGACGCCGAGCTTGCGGTAGATCGACCGCAGGTGACTCTTGACCGTTTCGTCGCCGATCACCAGCTTGTTGGCGATGCCACGATTAGACAGGCCGGTCACCATGTACGACAGGATCTCGCTCTCCCGCTGGGTCAAGCCCTGCCGGGCGCCCGGCCAAAACTCGTCGCGCTTCAGCCGTGACGCGGTGTCCACCGCCCGGGCCGCCATGCCCGGGTCGATCGCGCTCTCGCCGCTGCGAACCAGCTCGAGCTGGCGGACCAGATCGTCGCTGCTGATGCTCTTGAGAAGGTAGCCCGAAGCGCCGACCCGCAACGCCTGAAAGAGGTACTGCTCGTCGTCGTAGACCGACAACATCACGACCTTGCGGTCCGGATTGCGTTGGCGCAGAGCCAAACACAAGTCGAGACCGCTGGAGTTCTGCATCCGAACATCGCACAGCACCACATCGGGGTCGAGGCTATCGACGACATTGACTGCGCGTTCGGCGCCAACAGCGTGTCCGACGATACGCACCTTGCTGCCGAAGCCGGCGAGCATCGCCTTAAGACCCTCGATGACCATCTCGTGGTCATCGACTAGTACAAGTCGCACCGGACCTGTGACCGTCATCACCATTGGCACACCATAGAGGCGGGCCGACGGCACCGTCACGCAGTTTTGGCCGCTAGCGCTACATATAACCCGCCCAATCCCCCGCACAGGGGGAACGGCGGTTGTGAACGGCTTCCTAGCATCGCTGCCAACCAAGAGGAGGTTGGATGGAATCACGCGCGCCAACGCTCGTCGCTTCAGTTCTGCCGGCGGACTTTTCGGAACTGGGCCAAGAAGTCAGGCAGCTGGAGAAGGCAGGAGTCGACCGAATCCAGTGGGACGTCATGGATGGCAGGTTCGTGCCGAACCTGACGTTCGGGCCGGATGTCATCGGCGCCAATCGGGGGCACGTGTCCATGGGCTTCGAGGCACACCTGATGGTCGACGACCCCGATCCGATGCTGCCGCGGTGGGTCGAGGCGGGCTGCGAAATCATCATCGTCCATGCCGAGGCCACCCGGCACCTGCACCGAACACTTTCTGTCATAGCCGATTTGGGTGCGCGGGCCGGTGTCGCGTTGAACCCTTCCACTCCGCTGGAAGCGGTCACCAACGTGCTCGATCTCGTCGACCTGCTGCTGGTGATGACGGTCAACCCGGGCTTCGGTGGCCAGCAATACCTGGGCGCGATGGAAGACAAGATCGCCGCGGCGCGCGCCGAGATCGACCGACTCGGCCTCGAAATCGAGCTCGAGGTGGACGGGGGGATTGCCGGCGCCACGATCGGCTCGGCCGCCCGCGCGGGTGCGGACGTGTTCTGCGCTGGCTCGGCGCTTTTCAACGGCCCTGGCACCATGGCCGACCGTGTGGCGGCGCTGCGTGCTGCGGCCACCGCCGGAATCGAGTCGCGATGAGTATCGAAGCCAGCGCCACGGGTAGCGGAGAGGCGTTGACCGACGAGGTCGACCGGTTGGCGATCACCACACTGCGTTTCCTGGCCGCCGATGCCGTGCAATCGGCCAACAGTGGCCACCCCGGGCTGCCCCTCGGTGCCGCACCCGCCGCGTGGGTGCTGTGGTCGCGGCACCTGCGCCACGATCCAGCGGACCCTCGGTGGCCCGACCGGGACCGGTTCGTGTTGTCTGCCGGGCACGGTTCGGCGCTGCTGTATGCGTTGTTGCACGTCTTCGGCTACGACCTGTCGGTGGCCGACCTGGAGCGGTTCCGTCAGCTCGGCTCCCGCACCCCGGGGCATCCGGAGTTCGGGCTCACACCGGGAGTCGAAACGACGACCGGGCCGCTGGGCCAGGGGTTGGCAAACGCCGTCGGGATGGCGCTGGCAGAACGCATGCTGGCGGCGCGTTGCAACGACGGCGAGCATCGTGTCGTCGATCACCGCACGTGGGTGCTCGCCGGCGACGGCGACCTGATGGAAGGCATCAGCCACGAAGCTGCGTCACTGGCCGGGCGGCTCGGGCTGGGACGGCTGACAGTCATCTTCGACGACAACAACGTGACGATCGACGGGCCGGCGGAGCTCAGCTGCGGCGACGACGCCCTTGGCAGGTTCGCCGCGTACGGTTGGCACGCGCTGTCCGTCGAGGACGGCAACGATATCGCCGCCATCGATGAAGCGCTGGCCGAGGCTCGCGCTGTCGAGTCGGCTCCCACCTTTATCAAGTTGCGGACGACAATCGGGTACGGCGCGCCGGGACTCGAGGGAACGTCGAAGGTGCACGGCAGCCCGTTGGGCGCCGAAACGATCGCAGCCATGCGCTCCGATGCCGGCTGGCCGTCGACACCTTTCCACGTCCCCGGGCATCTGCGGTCAGCAACGGCGGCCCTGGCGGCCGACGGTGCTGCGGCACGAGCGGATTGGACTCGTGCCTACGCCAACTGGACCGCCGATCATCCGCAGCTTGCCGTCGACTTCCGGTTCGATCGGGTGCCCGGCCCGCCAGACCTGCAAGTCTTGGCCCCATTAGCCGACGCCGCTTCAGGGGGGCGCACGGCGACGCGCCAGGCGTCTGGCGCGGCGCTGAACGCGCTTGCGCCCGAATATCGGGCTCTCGTCGGCGGGTCGGCCGATCTCGCTGGGTCGACCAACACTGCTATTCCCGGCGGTGACGTGAAGCCAGGCGACTATGCCGGTCGCACAATTCATTTCGGCATCCGCGAGCACGCGATGGCCGCGGTGATGAACGGCATTTCGTTGCATGGCGGTCTGCGGCCGTTCGGCAGCACGTTCCTGGTCTTCTCCGACTACCTACGTCCGGCGCTGCGACTGTCGGCCTTGATGCGTCAGCCCGTTATCTATGTCTTCACGCATGATTCGGTATACGTCGGCGAGGATGGGCCGACGCATCAGCCGATCGAACACGTCGAATCGCTGCGTCTCATTCCGGGACTCACGGTGCTGCGGCCGGCGGATGCCGCCGAAACCGCGTTGGCGTGGCAGATCGCTGCGCAGAACTTGTCCGGTCCGACCGCGCTGGTGCTCTCCAGGCAGAGCCTGCCGGTGCTGGGCGGTGCCGGGCTTGCCGACATCCGGGAGAACGGCTTCCGGGTGGTTCACGGAGGCTTGGATGAGGCGGACGTTGCGCTGGCGGCGAGCGGCTCGGAGGTGTCGCTGGCGGTGGAGGCAGCCGACCTGTTGGCGGCTCGTGGCGTGCGCGCCGCCGTCATTTCGGTCATGTGGCGAGAACGACTGCAGGAGGCGCTTTCCCGTGACGAGCGCGTGTTGCCGGACATCCCGGTGGTGTGGACCGAAGCCGGGGTCTTGACCGGATGGCGCGCAATCGCCGGTGACCGCGATGAGGTTGTCGGTTTGAACCGATTCGGCGAGAGCGGTCCCGGACCCGCAGTGGCGGCACATCTGGGCCTGACACCAGTTGCGATCGCCAACACTGCGTTCACCGTCCTCGGCAGGGCCGCAAGCGGCGGATGAGTGGATCCCTTGCCTGACAAGAGTGTTCGCAGTGGCCGCGCCGCCCATGGCCGGGGTCGGCCGGTCATGTTGGCGGTGGCCGGTGACAGCGCGGCGGGCAAGACGACCGTCACCGCTGGCTTGGTCAAGGCGTTGGGGCGCAATCGGTGTGTTTCGGTATCCAGCGACGACTATCAACGGTTTGACCGCGAGGAGCGGCGAGGTAAGCCGTTCACGCCGCTGCATCCGGATTGCAACTACTTCGACATCCTTGAACAGCACCTTCAGTTGTTGGCCACCGGTCAGCCGGTGCTCAAGCCGGTCTACGACCACTCCAGCGGCCGTCGTGTTCATCCGGAGCTCGTCGAGCCGAGCGACTTCGTCATCGTGCACGGCGCGCTACCGCTACACAGCAAGTTGGCGCGCGCCTGCTTCGACGTCACCGTCTTCCTCGATACGGCGGAGGTGGTCAGGCGTGACTGGAAGATGAAGCGCGACACGACTGTTCGCGGTTACACCACAGATCAGGTGAGCTTTGAAATGAGGGCCGGTGAGGCCGAATGGGCCCGATTCATTCAGCCGCAACGAGCACATGCCGACATCGTCGTCCGGTTCGCGCCGATCCCCGAACGTGACGACCCGCCTGGTACGCCGCTTTCGGCTGAAGTGCTGCTCCGGCCCACCATTCGCCAGCCTGATCTGACCGGCATCCTGCAACCCGATCTGACCCGTACCGCCCATCTTCGGCTGGCCCGCGACACCGACGGTCGACCCGCCGACAGTCTGCACGTCCATGGCTACACAGCGGCGGAGGGGAACGCCGCCGCGGAAAAGCTTATCTGGCACGCGCTCGGGGATCCGCGCACCGACGTACCCAAGTGCCTTGGTGTTATCGGCCCCGAAGCGCGAAGCACGCCGTTAGCGATCACCCAAATGATCCTGCTTCATCACCTCCTGCACGGGGCGCGATAGTGGGGGAGGCCGGTATTCCGGATCTGTCGGCGGTGATCTTCGACGTCGATGGCACGTTGGCCGATACCGAGCGCGACGGCCACCGGCCGGCGTTCAATGAGGCATTCGCCATTCATGGCCTCGACATCAGCTGGGACGCCGAGGAATACGGGCGACTTCTGAAGGTTACCGGCGGCCGGCGCCGGATTGCCGCCGACTTGCGGTCGCGGGGCTTCGGCGACGCCGCAGACGACCTGGCCGCCGATATCCATGAGACGAAGACGGCGTTGTTTCGCGAGCGGATCCTCGCAGGTGACGTGATGCCCAGGCCCGGGCTGGTGAGCTTGGTAATGAGCCTGGCCGATCAGGGCATCCGGATCGCGGTGGCGACCACAGGGCAGCGGGCCTGGGTCGAGCCCCTGTTGGGCGAACTCCTCGGTGGCGGAATCGTCGAGGTAGTCGTGACCGGCGACGACGTGAGCCGGCTGAAGCCAGACCCCGAGGTGTACCTCCGGGCACTTGATCGGCTCGGCCTTTCCCCGGAAGACGCTCTGGCGGTTGAGGATTCGGAGCTGGGCTTGCGCGCTGCAACGGCGGTCGGCCTGGCCACCATTGTGGTCAGTACCGATTACACCGCCGACCAGGACTTCACCGGGGCCGCCGTGGTACGGGCCGGATTCGATGGCGTCGACCCACTACTGGCTACGGGCTGCCGTCGGGTACACCGGCAATGGTGGACGATGAGGCAAGCGTGTCGGCGTTGATCGTCGATTAGCGGGTCGTCACCGCCGGTCTCGGACATGGGAGGGTGGGAGGACGTTTGGGCTGGTGCTCTTGGTCAGCGAGCACGACATGCTCGACGGCATCGCGTTCGCGATCTCCCAGCAACTCTCGCCGCGATTCGCGACGCTAGCCCCTTCGGTAGTCGATGACGACCCTGCCATCGATCTGTCCGCGCTGCATGCGGCCGAAGACGTCGTTGATGTCGTCTAACGCCGCACTGGTAACCATCGGCTTGATCAGCCCGCGAGCGTAGAAGTCCAGTGCCTCGGCCATGTCTTGACGCGTCCCGACGATCGACCCGCGGATCGTCAAGCCCTTGAGCACGATGTCGAAAATCGGCGCCGGAAAGTCGCCGGGCGGCAGCCCGTTGAACACGATGGTGCCGCCGCGCCGCGTCAACCCGATCGCCTGACCGAACGCCTGCGGATGCACGGCGGTGACCAGGACGCCGTGCACTCCGCCGGTGGCCTTCTGCACTTCGGAGACGACATCTGCGGTCCGTGCGTTGACGGTGACCTCCGCGCCGAGGCGGGTGGCCAGCGCGAGTTTGGAGTCGTCGACGTCGATCGCGACCACGCGCAATCCCATCGCGCGGGCGTACTGCACCGCGATATGACCCAGCCCTCCGATGCCGGAGATCGCCACCCACTGGCCGGGCCGGGTGTCGGTGACCTTCAGACCTTTGTAGACGGTCACGCCGGCGCACAGGATGGGTGCGACCTCGAGCGGGTCGACGCCGTCGGGGATTCGGGCGGCATAGTTCGCGTTGACCAGCATGTAGGTGCCGAAACTGCCGTTGACCGTGTAGCCGCCGTTGCGCTGGCTTTCGCATAGCGTTTCCCAACCGGTTCGGCAGTATTCGCAGGTTCCGCAGGCCGACCAGAGCCAGGCGTTGCCGACCTTGTCGCCGACTTTGAGGTCGTCGACGCCCTCACCCAAAGCGACGACGGTGCCATACCCCTCGTGTCCCGGCACGAACGGCGGCTGCGGTTTGACCGGCCAATCACCTTGCGCGGCATGCAGGTCAGTGTGGCAGACGCCGGAGGTTTCCAGCTTGACCAGCGCCTCGCCGTAGCCGGGAGTCGGTCGCTCGAGGTCGGAAACCTGTAGCGGCGCACCGAATTCGGTGACGACGGCCGCGCGCATGGTGTCTGTCGATGGGACGGCTTGGACGGCCGTGTCGATGGCTTGTGTCATGAGTTCATTCCAATCGTGAAAGGTGTTTCGGGAGAAGTGGCTTTGGTCCTTGATCAGAAGAACCCAAGGGCCTCATCTGAGTAGGAGACGAGCAGGTTTTTGGTCTGCAGGTAGTGGTCGATGGTTGTCATACCGGGGCGCAAAGGTCATCAGCGAGCCCTCTGCGCCTGGCCGTGGGTACACGGTCATTGTGTTTCTCCTGCCTTCCGCCGACAAGCTGTGGGGGCCGTCACTGACGGTAGGTCCCGGAGGGTTGCGGCACGGTTGCATGACCGTGCAACGGTCACGCCAGTTTGGTGCCTTCCGCGGTGCGGAAAGCACCGTGCGGCGCTGTACGACAAAATTGACCGGAAAGATCTCAGGCTGACCACCGACGCTCGTGACAAGGCGTCCCAGCGCCACACTTGCCAGCAGATTCCAGCTTTCACTCTCCGAAAGGATGGCCCAAGAGGACCATCTCGACCCGGCAGCGTCCCTATCCTTGTACGCCAACCAGGTAGCGGGACGCTCGCCGAATGCGAGCGGCGCGTGGTGCCGTTGATCGATTAACGGTTCGTCGCTGCTTGTTTTGGGTTTGCGCGTGTGACGATCCAGTCGTACCACGCATCGAGGCCGTCACCGCGGGTCGCGGACATGGGCAGGATATTCGCTTCGGGGTTGATGGATCGCACGTACTTGCAACACGTTTCGAGGTCAAAGTCGACGTAGGGCAAGAGGTCGATCTTGTTGATGAGCACCAGTCCAGACGCCGCAAACATATGCGGGTACTTGAGCGGCTTGTCGGTGCCTTCGGTCACCGACACCACCACGACTTTGCTGTGCTCGCCGAGGTCGAACAACGCCGGGCAGACCAGATTGCCGACGTTTTCGATGAACAGCAGGCTGTCCGGCTCGGGGTCGAGGGCTTCCAGGGCGCGGTGCACCATGGCCGCGTCGAGATGGCATCCGGCACCAGTGTTCACCTGTACCGCACGCGCGCCCGCCGCCTGGATACGCTCCGCGTCGAGCAGGGTCTCCTGATCGCCTTCGATGACTGCCACCGGCCGAGTGTGGGTAAGTTCGCGGACGGTGCGTTCGAGCAGGGTGGTTTTGCCCGCCCCGGGGGAGCTAGTGACATTGAGCGCAAGGATGTTGCGTGTCGCCAGCCAGTCACGGTTTTGCTCGGCGAGCAGGTCGTTCTTCGCGAGGACCTTCTGCTCCAGGGAGATGGTCTCGGTGTGGACGTGGTCATGACCGTCGTGGTCGTGGTGATGGTGCGGATGGTCGTGACCGGCCACCGTGATGACCGCACCGTCGTCACCGCAGCCGCAGGTAGCGCACATCGTCAGCTCACCTCCATCGAGAGGATTTTCAACTCGCGGCCGGATACCACCTCGACGTCGGCACCGCCGCACGGGCACAACAAGATCAGGTCCGGTATCTCGAAACAGGCGTCACAACTCCGGCAGTGCGCGATGCCGGGCCGTATGTCGAGGTCGAGGCGGGCGCCGTCGGCCACCGTGCCCTCGGTGGCGAGTTCGAAACAAAACTGCATGGCGTCCGGCACGACCGCGCATAGCGCCCCGACTTCGAGCTTGACGCTGTGCACGCGACGGCCGGCGGCGTGTTCGCACACCGCGTCGAGAACACTCTGCGTCAGCGCCATCTCGTGCACGTTTGCCCCGCTTCGGGCCTAATCAACTCACGATATGCCTGTAAGCGCTTCGGCGCGACAGCGTCCAGCGTTGCGGTTACGCCGTCACTCCCGACACGACCCGCCGCAGGAAGTCGACCTGGTCGGCTTTGACCTGCGGGTCGTTGTAGATGTCGAAATGCCCGTACGGGTAACGGCGAAGTTCAGCGCGTGGCGCGCGCTGCGCCGCTTTGATCGTGGAGCCCGGCGGGGTGGTGGTGTCGTTCTCGCATACGCAAATGAGCAGCGGCATCTTTAGGCGCGGCGCCTTGCGCCCCGGTCGGTAGAAGGCAAAATGCAGCATCAGGCGAGCAGCGAACTCGTTGCGCCACAATGACTCCGGCGGGACGATGGCCTCGAATCCTGGCTGGGCGTCGGGCTCTGTCATCGCCGCCAGCGTGCCGGGCGGACCGACGGCCGGCGCCAGACGCGGTGGACGTCCCCGCCAGGCGCGCAACTGATCGGCGATTCCGGCAGCAATGAGCCGCACGGCATTCTTCAGAGGCACCTTCAGGAGTGCGGGGATCGAGTCGGTATACGGCGCCTGGGAGATCACCGCCGCGATCCGGGGATCGTCCGCGGCGACGGCCAGAACGTGGCCACCACTGAACGACGAGCCCCACAACACGATGCGATCGGGATCGATGCCGTCAAGCTGACGGGCCCACGCCACCACGGCGCGGTAGTCGTCATGTTGCTGGCCGATATCCACGAGTTGACGGGGCTCGCCGCTCGACGCGCCGAAGTGGCGGTAGTCGAACAGGATGACCGCGAAGCCGGCGTCGCGGAAGGCCTCGGCATAGGCGGGCAGCCCGTCATCGCGGGTGGCGGAGAACCCGTGTGCCATCACCACGCAGGGGACCTTGTGGTCGGTGTTTTCGGGGCGGTAGAGGTAGGCGGCGAGCTGCTCACCGTGAGATGGGATGTGAACATCTTCGCGCGGCGGTGCGGCCATGGATCCGAACGATACGTCCGCGAGCGCTCACTTTCGTTTGGTTCGGCGTGTCAGCTTGAGTCGAACACGTGTTCGTCTAGTGTGAGCAGTGTTCGACGGCTAGATGCTGGTCAGGCGACTTGTCGGTGGCTGCCTCTAGCGTCAGGGCCAACTGATCGAAAACCGATCACCCACTAGGACGGAGACCCCCATGGCACAGGCCCCTGACCGCGAGAAAGCACTCGAGCTGGCTATCGCGCAGATTGAGAAGAGCCACGGCAAAGGCTCGGTGATGCGGCTCGGCGACGAGGTTCGCCAGCCGATCTCTGTCATTCCCACCGGCTCGATCACGCTGGACGTGGCGCTGGGCATCGGAGGGCTCCCGCGCGGCCGGATCGTTGAGATCTACGGCCCGGAATCGTCGGGTAAGACCACCGTCGCACTCCATGCGGTTGCCAACGCGCAGGCCGCCGGCGGCATCGCGGCGTTCATCGACGCCGAACACGCGCTGGACCCCGAATACGCCAAAAAGCTCGGCGTCGACACCGATGCGCTGCTGGTGTCCCAGCCCGACACCGGCGAGCAGGCGCTGGAGATTGCCGACATGCTAATCCGCTCTGGCGCGATCGACATTCTCGTCATCGACTCGGTGGCCGCGCTGGTGCCGCGGGCGGAGATTGAGGGTGAGATGGGTGATAGCCACGTCGGTCTGCAGGCCCGATTGATGAGCCAGGCGCTGCGGAAAATGACTGGCGCACTGAATAATTCAGGCACCACCGCGATCTTCATCAACCAGCTTCGCGAAAAAATCGGGGTCATGTTCGGGTGCATGACTTATACCACTCGTGTCACGCTCGCCGACGGCACCACCGAGAAGATCGGCAAGATCGTCAACCAGAAGATGGACGTCGAGGTGATGTCCTACGACCCGGTGACCGACCAGATCGTGCCACGCAAGGTGGTGAACTGGTTCAACAACGGGCCCGCCGAGCAGTTCCTGCAGTTCACGGTGGAGAAGTCATCCGGTAATGGCAAGTCCCAGTTCGCGGCAACGCCCAACCACCTCATTCGCACTCCGGGTGGATGGACCGAGGCAGGCGACCTCGTCGCCGGCGATCGGGTTCTGGCCGCCGAGCCGCACCGGCTTAGCGACCAGCAGTTCCAGGTAGTGCTCGGTTCGCTGATGGGCGACGGCAATCTGTCACCCAACCGGCGTGACCGCAACGGTGTCCGGTTCCGTCTGGGGCATGGCGCAAAGCAGGTGGAATATCTGGAGTGGAAGACAGCACTGATGGCCAACATCAAGCACTCAGTGCACGAAAACGCCGAGGGCGCACGGTTTGTCGACTTCACTCCGCTACCAGAATTGGCGGAGTTGCAGCGCGCAGTTTATATGGGTGACGGCAAGAAGTTCTTCTCCGAGGAGTATCTGAAAGCCCTCACCCCGCTGGCGTTGGCCATTTGGTACATGGATGATGGTTCGTTCAGTTTGAGGTCCAAGGGACTGCAGCAACGCACACTTGGCGGCAGTGGACGCATCGAGATTTGTGTTGAGGCAATGAGCGAGGGTACGCGAGTGCGGTTGCGCGATTATCTCCACCACTCGCATGGCCTGAACGTGCGGCTACGCCAAGTTGGTACGACTGGCAAGTGGGTGTTGGTGTTCTCAACCGAAGCCTCGGCGAAGTTCCAGGAGCTGGTGGCGCCCTACATGGCTCCGTCGATGGAGTACAAGCTTCTTCCGCGGTTCCGCGGACGGAGCACAGTGACACCGCAGTTCGTGGAGCCTACGCAGCGGCTGGTGCCGGCACGGGTCCTCGATGTCCACGTCAAGCCACGCACGCGCTCAATGAACCGGTTCGATATCGAAGTTGAGGGCAATCACAACTACTTTGTTGACGGCGTTATGGTGCATAACTCGCCTGAAACGACAACGGGTGGAAAGGCTTTGAAGTTCTATGCCTCAGTTCGCTTGGACGTCAGGCGAATTGAGACCCTCAAGGATGGCACCGACGCAGTCGGAAACCGTACTCGCGTCAAGGTCGTAAAGAACAAGGTGGCTTCGCCATTCCGCCAGGCCGAGTTTGACATTCTGTATGGCAAGGGCATCAGCAAGGAAGGCTCGCTCATCGACATGGGTGTCGAGCAGGGCTTCATCCGCAAGTCTGGCTCGTGGTTCACCTATGAAGGTGAGCAGCTGGGGCAGGGCAAGGAGAATGCCCGCAACTTCCTGCTGGAGAACGTCGATGTCGCCAACGAGATAGAGAAGAAGATCAAGGAAAAGCTCGGCATCGGCGCCGTGGTGACTGATGACCTCAACAATGGCGAAGTCCTGCCCGCCCCAGTCGACTTCTGACGGGGCGGCCCGCGAAGAGCAGGCGCGGGCGTACTGCCTGCGCCTGCTCACCGCGAGAGCGCGGACGCGGGCCGAGTTGGCGGAGCGTTTGACCAAGCGGGGGTACCCCGACGACGTCAGCGCTCGAGTGCTTGACCGGCTCGCGGAGGTCGGTCTGGTCGACGACGCCGACTTCGCCGAGCAGTGGGTCCGGTCGCGGCGCATCAATGCGGGAAAAGGCAAGCGGGCCTTGGCTGTCGAGCTGCGCAACAAGGGCGTCGATAACGAGGTGATTACGCAAGCGCTGGCCGGCATCGACGCCGGCGCTGAGCGGGAACGGGCCGAACAGCTGGTCCGCAACAAGCTGCGCCGAGAGAAACTCGGCGACGACGATGACGCAAAATTGACCCGGAGGTTGGTCGGCATGCTCGCCCGCCGCGGCTACAACCAGTCGATGGCATTCGATGTCGTCAGCGTCGAGCTGGCCAGTGAGCGGGAACGACGGCGCGTCTAAGAAGTCTGCGCAGCGCTGGCGAGGCTGGGGACCTGACCGGAAACGTGATACCGCATGCACCACGTTTTCGGGCAATACGTGCCAAGGCTCAGGTGCTGACGTGACAGCTGTGGCGACCAGCCGGGCCGACCACCGCCTACTGCACCTTGGCTCCCGGCGCCCCTTCCTGCTCGATGGCCTCGGCCGCAAGCGGAGTCGGCGCGCGACGCGACCGGCGCATTCGCCGCTCCAGCCGGACCGCGAGCGCCGACAGCGCGAAGTTGACGCTGATCATCAGCACCGCGATCACGATCAACGCGGGGATGTAGTTGCCGTACGACGAGCCCACCACCGTGCCCTGGCGCACCATTTCGACGAACGTGATCTGGTAGCCGATCGCGGTGTCCTTGAGCACAACCACCAACTGCGAGATCAGCACCGGCAGCATCGACGTAACAGCCTGCGGCAGCAGGATCGACCGCATCGTCTGGCCCCACGTCAGACCAAGGGCCGACGCCGCCTCGGACTGCCCACGCGGCAGCGCGTTGACACCGGCTCGCACGATCTCGGCGATCACCGCGCCGTTGTACAGCGTCAAACCCGTGATGACGCCGGCCAACGCCAGATGCTTGGACGGAAATACGTCGTACAGCGCGTAAAAGAAGTACGCGAAGATCATCATGATCAGCACCGGCACGGCCCGGAAGAACTCTACGATCACCGAGCAGACCCAACGAATCGGTCCAATGTGTGACATTCGGCCCACACCAAGCACGAATCCCAGCACCAGCGCCAGCACGATCGACACCGCCGCGGCGGTCAACGTGCCCTGCACACCGGGCAACACGTACGTCGTCCACAGATTCGACGTCAGGAACGGTTCCCACTTCGCAGCGGTGAGCTGCCCCTTCGAGTTCAGCCGCGAGTACACCACCCAGATCACCAGCGCGACGACTCCGGCCGTGACGACGTTGAACACCCGATTCCGGGCCCGTGCCCGCGGCCCGGGGGCGTCGAAGAGAACCGAACCGCTCACCGGGCCACCGCCAGTCGCTTACCCAGCCATCCGAAGAACAACCCCGTCGGCAAGGTCAAAATGACGAAGCCGAGCGCGAAGATCGTTCCGGTCACCATCAGCGCCGCGGTGTCCTCGATGATCTCCTTCATCAGCAGCGCCGCTTCCGCCACGCCGATTGCCGACGCGATGGTGGTGTTTTTCGTCAACGCGATCAGCACCGAGCCCAGCGGAATGATGACCGAGCGAAAAGCCTGCGGCAGCAAGATGATTCGCAGGTTCTGGCTGAACGTCAAACCCAGCGACCGCGCCGCCTCGGCCTGGCCCAGCGGCACTGTGTTGACCCCCGATCGCACCGTCTCGCACACGAATGCCGCGGTGTAGACCGTCAACCCCAGCGCCGCCAACCGAAAGTTGCTGTCCTCGATGGACGTCAGCGACTTCGGGTCGACCAGCGTGATACCCAGCGTCTGCGACAGCCCGAACGAACAGAACAGGATGATCAGCGTCAACGGGGTATTGCGCACCACATTGACGTAGCTCGTCCCGATCCAGTTGAGCATCGGCACCGGCGCCAGCCGCATCGCGGCCAGCGCCGTACCCAACACCAGAGCTCCGATCGCCGAGTAGACCGTCAGCTGGATCGTCGTCCAGAACGCCGCGAAGATCTCATCGCGGTATTCGGTGAATATCTCCACGGCCGGATCGAGCCCTCGGAATCAGTAGCGATCGACCTGCGGCGGCGTCGGTGCGGTGATTCCGGCCGGGCCGAGGTTCTTGTCGAACGCTTCCTTCCAGGCGCCGCTGGACTCCATCTTCTCGATGGCGTCATTGATCTTGTTCCGCAGGTCGGTGTCGCCCTTCTTCAGGCCGATGCCGTACCGCTCCTCGGAGAACGGCTCGCCGACGAGCTTGAACGCGCCCGGAGTCTGCGCGGCATAGCCGGCGAGGATCGTCTCGTCGGTCGTCACCGCGTCGATCGCGCCGTTCTTCAGCGCCTCGACGCACGCCGAATATGTGTCGTACTGCTGCAACTGCACGCCCGGATACTCATCCTTGATGCGCTGCGCCGGAGTCGAACCCGTCACCGAGCACAATTTCTTGTTGTTCTGCAGCGATGCCGCGCCGGTGATGTCGGTGTTGTCGTTGCGCACCAGCAGGCTCTGCCCCGTGATCAGATACGGCCCGGCGAAGTCCACCTTCTCCTTACGCGCATCGGTGATGGAGTACGTCGCGGCGATGAACTTGACCTGATCGTTCTGGATCAGCGTCTCCCGCTGGCCCGACGGTGCTTCCTTCCACTCGATCTGGTCCTCGCTGTACCCAAGCTCGTTAGCCACGTACTTCGCCACGTCGACGTCGAAACCGCTCAACGTGCCGTCGGGGTTCTTCAGGCCCAGACCCGGCTGGTCGAACTTGGTGCCGATGACGACTTTGTCGCCGCCGTCGCCGCCGCCACATGCGGTGGCAGCCAACGGAAGCGCAATGGCGAGCGCGACGGCACCTACGACGCGCTTGGAGATGGACGACATGAGTTCGTTCCTTTCGCCGGGGCGTTAGTGATGGAGAATCTTGCTGAGGAAGTCTTTGGCGCGGTCGGTCTTGGGATTACCGAAGAACTCCGCGGGCTCGGCCGATTCGACGATCGCGCCGCCGTCCATGAACACCACCCGATGCGCGGCGCCGCGCGCGAATCCCATCTCATGGGTCACGACCAGCATGGTCATCCCTTCGCGGGCCAGCGAGGTCATCACGTTGAGCACCTCGTTGATCATCTCGGGATCCAGGGCGCTGGTCGGCTCGTCGAACAGAATCACCTTCGGATCCATCGCCAGCGACCGCGCGATCGCCACCCGCTGCTGCTGACCACCCGAGAGCTGGGCCGGGTACTTGTCGGCCTGATTGGCCACCCCGACGCGCTCCAAAAGCGCCATCGCCCGTTCCCGTGCCTCGGCCTTGGACTTCTTGCGCACCTTCATCGGCGCCAGCGTGACGTTTTCCAGAATTGTCTTGTGCGCGAACAGGTTGAACGACTGGAACACCATGCCGACATCGGAGCGCAGCTGGGCCAGTTTGCGGCCCTCCTCGGGTAGCACCTCGCCGTCAATCGCGATGGTGCCCGAGTCGATGGGCTCCAGCCGATTGATGGTGCGGCACAACGTCGACTTCCCCGACCCCGACGGTCCGAGCACGACGATCACCTGCCCGCGATCAACCTCCAGATTGATGTCCTTGAGCACGTGCAGGTCACCAAAATGCTTGTTGACCCCCTGCATCGAGATCATCGGTACGTCCCGTGGAGTCGGATCCTTGACCTGCACGTCCGACCCGGTGGTCTCCATGGGTGCAGACCTTACCCAGGGAACGCAGACCTCGCCCGGAACTCGTCAATCCGCCCACCGGCGGCGAGTCGGCCGTCCGTACCATGGGTCCGTGACTTCGATGGTGACGCGGGAGGCCGACGTGGCCCCAGCTGTGCGTGCGCGCACCTATCAAGTCCGTACCTACGGCTGTCAGATGAACGTGCACGACTCCGAGCGGCTGGCCGGACTGCTGGAGGCCGCCGGCTATCAGCGCGCCGAGGACGGTGCCGACGCCGACGTCGTGGTGTTCAACACCTGCGCGGTGCGGGAGAACGCCGACAACAAGCTCTACGGCAATCTCAGCCACCTGGCGCCGCGCAAGCAGGCCGATCCGAATATGCAGATCGCCGTCGGCGGCTGCCTGGCCCAGAAGGACCGCGACGCGCTGTTGAAGAAGGCGCCGTGGGTGGATGTCGTCTTCGGCACCCACAACATCGGCTCGCTGCCGACCTTGCTGGATCGGGCCCGGCACAACAAAACAGCCCAGGTCGAAATCAAAGAGGCGCTGCAGGAGTTCCCGTCCACGTTGCCCGCGGCCCGTGAATCCGCCTACGCCGCATGGGTTTCGATCTCTGTCGGTTGCAACAACACCTGCACGTTCTGCATCGTGCCCGCGCTGCGCGGCAAAGAGGTCGACCGCCGCCCCGGCGACATCCTGGCCGAAGTGCAATCGCTGGTCGGCCAAGGGGTGCTGGAAGTCACGCTGCTGGGCCAGAATGTCAACGCCTACGGCGTCTCGTTCGCCGACCCCGATTTGCCACGCGACCGCAGCGCGTTCGCGAAACTGCTCCGCGCTTGCGGTCGGATCGACGGACTCGAACGCGTGCGGTTCACCTCGCCGCACCCCGCCGAGTTCACCGATGACGTCATCGAGGCCATGGCCGAGACGCCGAATGTCTGCCCGGCGCTGCACATGCCGTTGCAGTCGGGCTCTGACCGCATTTTGAAGGCCATGCGCCGGTCGTATCGGGCCGAGCGTTATCTGGGCATCCTCGAAAAGGTGCGCGACGCCATCCCGCACGCGGCCATCACCACCGACCTGATCGTCGGCTTCCCCGGTGAAACCGAGGACGACTTCGCGGCCACGCTGGATGTGGTCGAACGGGCGCGATTCGCCAGCGCGTTCACCTTTCAGTACTCCAAGCGGCCCGGCACTCCGGCAGCCGAGCTTCCCGACCAACTGCCCAAAGCCGTTGTGCAGGAACGCTATCAACGGCTCATCGAGCTGCAGGAGCGAATCTCGCTGGAGGAGAACACCGCTCAGATCGGCCGAGCGGTCGAGTTGCTGGTCGCCACCGGCGAGGGCCGCAAGGACGCCAGCACCGCCCGGATGTCCGGACGCGCCCGCGACGGCCGCCTGGTGCACTTCACCCCGTCCGGGCTCGAGGTCCGCCCGGGCGACATCGTCACCACTGTTGTGACGGACGCGGCGCCGCATCACCTCATCGCCGACGGAGCCATCCTCGAACACCGGCGTACCCGTGCCGGCGACGCGCACGCCGCCGGTGAGCGGCCGAAGACCGTCGGCCTGGGACTGCCCGCCATCGGGGCACCGCCGGCCGAACCGATCGTCACCGGATGTGCGCGGTGACCGGGGCTGACAACAACCGCTTCGACGAGTTCAAGGACGACATCGAGTCCGTCGAACGCAAGGTTGCCGGCGACATCGACCCCGGCCCACGGGCGTTGGTCGTCGCCACCCTGGTGTTCGTGGTGTTGCTCTCGCTCGTGCTGCCGCATACGGGCGGCGCCAAGGGCTTTGACGTGCTCGTCGGCGACGACGCCGCGATCCGCGACGGGGTTTCGCTGCCGTCACGCGTATTCACTTGGCTGGTGTTGATTTTCAGTGTCGGTTTCTCGACGCTGGCGCTGCTGACCCGGCGCTGGGCACTGGCCTGGGTCGCGCTCGCAGGTTCGGCGGTGGCCAGCGCGCTGGGAATGCTGGCGGTGTGGTCACGTCAGACCGCGCCCGAACCGCATCCCGGGCCGGGTGTGGGCCTGATCATCGGCTGGATTGCGGTGATTCTGTTGACATTCCACTGGGCGCGTGTGGTGTGGTCGCGCACGGCCGTGCAGCTTGCCGCCGAGGAGCAGCGCCGCCGGGCGGTCGCCGAACGTCAGCAGAAGGGGCTGTTGGACGGGTTCGACGAAACCGACAAGCCTGACAAGCGCGACGAACCCTAGCGCTTCTTGGCCACGGCCTCAGCCGCCGCGTCGGCCCACTGCCGCCACTGTTCGGCGTTCGCCCGCGCCTCCTCGGCATCCTTCGTGCGCCCGGCCGCCGCGGCCTTCTCGGCCTGACGCTCGAATTGCTCTGCCCGAACACGGAATTGGTCGGCACGCGCTTGGGCCTCGGGATCCACCCCGTGCGTCGGCGCGTCACGAATCTTCTTCTCGATCGCACGAAGCCGCCGCTCCAATTCGGCGCCGCGCTCGCGGGGCACCTTGCCGATCGCATCCCAGCGCTCACCGATCGCGCGCAGCGCCGCCCGCGCGGAGTCCAGGTCCGAGGTGTCGATCTTCTCCGCTTCGGCGAGCAGCTTTTCCTTCGCTTCGGCGTTCGCCTTGAATTCTGCATCCCGTTCGGCGCTGGCCGCGTTGCGTGCGCTGAAAAACGTGTCCTGGGCCGCCTTGAACCGCTGCCACAGCGCGTCGTCGACGTCCTTGGCCGCGCGGCCCGCCGCCTTCCACTCGTTGAGCAGTTCGCGGAATGCGGCGCTGGTGGGCCCCCAGTCAGTGGAATTGGCCAATTCTTCGGCGCGCTCGCACAGGGCCTCTTTGGCCTGCTTGGCACCGGCCCGCTCGCGGTCGAGCTCGGCGAAATGCGAGCCCCGGCGGCGGTTGAACGTCTCCCTCGCCGCCGAGTACCGCTTCCACAGCGCGTCATCCGTTTTGCGGTCCAACCCCGTGATCGTCCGCCACTCATCAAGGATCTCGCGCAGCCGGTCGCCGGCGGCCTTCCACTGCGTGGAATTGGCGGCCAGCTCTTCAGCCTCGGCCGCGAGCGCTTCCTTGCGCGCGGTTTGCGCCGCCCGGTGTTCCTCCCGCTTGGCCTTCTCGGCCTGGGCGGCCTCGTCGGCATGTTCGACGATGGTCGCCAGCCGGGCCGCGAGCGCATCGACATCGCCGAGCACGTGCGCCGTCGGCAAGCTTTCGGCCAACGCCGCCGCCGCGGACTTGATCTTGCGGGCGTCACCGGTGCCGGAGCTCAGCCGTCGCTCCAACAACGCGACCTCGGTGTGCAGATCATCGAAGCGGCGGCCGAAATGCTCGAACGCGGCCTCGGGATCGCCGGCCTGCCAGGAGCCGATGGTCCGCTCGCCCGACGAGGTGATCAGCCAGACGGTGCCGTCGGGGTCGACCCGGCCAAAGCGGTGGGGATCGCTGGTCGGCGGTGCGGCGATCGTCGCCGCCGGCTTACCGGGGCGGGGGACGGGCCGTGGCGGGCCGGGCCGGGGAGCGGGTTTGCGAGCTTGAGCCGATTCCTGTGTTGCCTCCGGCTGGGGCTGCACACCCTGCTCACTGCTCGTCATATCCGATCCTCATACCCTCCGCGCGGTATACCCGCGCACCTGCCGCGCGACGCGGCGCCCAATAGAACGCTATTGAAGCAGGTCGCCGGTCGGCCCGCGCACGCCTTTAGGCTCATGGGTCGACAAACACCGGAGGTCGTCCATGGCGAAGGCGGATATCGCCGCCCTGCTCGCCCTCGGCGCTGCCTTCTTCATCGCGATCGGCGACGTCATCCACCAGCGCTCCGCGCATGAGGTGACCGAGGAGCCCGTCGGCCACTTTGGCCTGTTCACCCGGTTACTGCGGGACCGACGGTGGTGGCTGGGCAGCCTCGTCGCCGCGGCTGGTTTCGCGCTGCAGGCGGCGGCGCTCGGCCTCGGTTCGGTGCTGTTGGTGCAGGCGCTGCTGGTCACCTCGCTGCTGTTCGCGCTGCCGATCAACGCGCGGCTGACGCATCGGCGGGTGACGCGGTGGGAATGGCTGTGGGCGGCGCTGCTGGCAGGTGCCGTCGCGGTCATCGTCGTCGTCGGCAATCCGACGGCCGGGCACGCCCGCGCCTCGCTGGAGACCTGGACGCTGGTCATCGCGGTGCTCGGACCCGCGCTGGTGTTGTGCGTGCTAGGAGCGCAGCTGTCGTCGGGACCGGTCAGCGCGGTGCTGCTGGCATTGGTGTCCGGCGCGCTGTGGGGCGTGTTCGCCGTCCTCACCAAGGGCGTGGTGGATCGACTCGACTTCGGTAGTTGGGCTGGACTCTGGGCGCTTTTGCACACGCCGGAGCTCTACGTGTGGGCGGCGGTGGCGATCGCGGGCACGGTATGGCAGCAGTCGTCGTTTCGGGCCGGCGCGCTGACCGCGTCGCTGCCCACGATGACGGTCGCGGAGCCGGTGGTCGCGTCAGTACTGGGGATCGTTGTCCTCGGCGAGACGCTGCGGCCCGGCGATGCGGGCTGGCTGACGCTGATTGTCGCCGTCGTGGCGATGGTGGTTGCGACGGCGGCGCTGGCCCGCAGTGAAGCTCGGGCCACCACTAGCGTGGTGTCGTGTTGAGCGCCATCGCGATTGTCCCGTCGGCACCCGTCATGGTCCCCGAGCTGGCTGGTGCCGCGGCTGCGGAACTCGTTGACTTGCGCGACGCGGTGTTCAGCGCAGCGGCTTCGTTACCCCTGCGGTGGGTGGCCGTCGGGGTCGGGTACGCCGACGCGGTGATCGGGCCGGACGGCGCCGGGACGTTCGCCGGGTACGGCGTCGACCTGCGCGTGACATTGTCGCCCGATCGCGGTTCCGTGTCCGATCTGCCGTTGTGCGCATTGATCGCCGGCTGGATCCGTGGGAGGGCTCGGCCGGAGGCGCGCGTCGAGGTGCGGGTGTACGCCGACGACCACGGACCCGACGCCGCGCTGGCCCGCGGCCGGGCGCTGCGCACCGAGATCGACGAGGCGGGCGATCCCGTCGGCGTGCTTGTCGTCGCCGACGGCGCGCACACGCTCACCCCGTCCGCCCCCGGCGGCTACGACCCGGCGTCCATTCCGGTCCAGCAAGCCCTTGACGACGCACTCGCCCGTGGCGACGCTGCGGCGTTGACCCGGCTGCCCGACGGCGTCGTCGGCCGAGTCGCGTACCAGGTGTTGGCTGGGTTGACCGAGCCGCCGCGATCGGCCAAAGAGCTCTACCGCGGCGCGCCCTACGGCGTCGGCTACTGGGCGGGCGTCTGGACGCCATGAGACCGATCGCGATCATCGGCCCGACCGGCACCGGGAAGTCGGCGTTGGCGCTCGAAGTGGCCGAACGGGTCGGCGGTGAGATCGTGAACGCCGACGCGATGCAGCAGTACCGCGGCATGGACATCGGCACCGCGAAGCTGACCGTCGCCGAACGTCGCGGCATCCCGCACCACCAGCTCGACGTGCTTGACGTCACCGAAACCGCCACCGTCGCGCGCTATCAGCAGGCCGCCGCGGCGGACGTCGAGGCCATCGCGGCCCGCGGCGCGGTGCCCATCGTGGTGGGCGGGTCGATGCTGTATATCCAGTCGCTGCTTGACGAATGGTCGTTCCCGGCCACCGACCCCGCGGTGCGGGCGAAATGGGAACAGCGGCTCGCCGAGGTCGGGGTCGCCGCGTTGCATGCCGAGCTGGCTCAGGTCGACGCCGACGCGGCGGCCTCGATCCTACCCACCGACGGCCGGCGCATCGTGCGGGCATTGGAGGTGGTGGAGCTGACGGGTAAGCCGTTCGCGGCGTCGGCGCCGAAGATCGGAAAGCCCCGCTGGGATACGGCGATCATCGGATTGGATTGGGACACAGCGGTTCTCGACGAGCGGCTGGCGCAGCGGACGGACAATATGTTCGCCGACGGGCTGGTCGACGAGGTGCGCGGACTGCTGGGCCGCGGCCTGCGTGACGGCGTGACCGCGTCGCGGGCGCTGGGCTACGCGCAGGTGATCGCCGACCTCGACAGCGGCGGCGACGGTACGGCCGCGCGGGAGCCGACGTTCATCGGCACCCGCCGCTACGTGCGGCGGCAGCGGTCGTGGTTCCGCCGCGACCACCGCATCCACTGGCTCGACGGCGCCGCGACGGACAACGTCGACGCCGCATTGAAGGCGTGGCGACACGTATCCTGAAACCGTGCAATTCGCCAAGGGGCACGGCACGGAGAACGACTTCGTGCTGCTGCCCGACCTGCAAGCGCGGCTGTCGCTGACGCCGGCCGCCGTGGCCGCGTTGTGCGACCGCCGACAGGGACTGGGCGCCGACGGCGTGCTGCGGGTGACCCGAGCCGGGGCAGCGTTGGCGGCCGGGGTGTTTGACCGGCTCCCCGAAGGCGTCTCGGACGGCGACTGGTACATGGACTACCGCAACGCCGACGGTTCGATCGCGCAGATGTGCGGCAACGGCGTCCGGGTGTTCGCCCACTACCTGCGTGCCGCCGGACTGGAGACACGCGACGAGTTCGTCGTCGGCTCGCTGGCCGGGCCGCGGCCGGTGGTGCTGCACGAGTGGGACGCGACGACGGCCGTCGTCACCGTCGAAATGGGCAAGACCAACCAACTCGGCACGGGTGAGGCGATCGTCGGCGGCCGGCCGTTCGCCGGAATGGCGATCGATGTGGGCAACCCGCATCTGGCCTGCGTGGATCCCGACTTGACGCCCGACGAGCTGGCCGCCCTGGACGTCGCGGCGCCGGTGTCGTTCGACCGGGAGCAGTTCCCGGAAGGCGTCAACATCGAGGTGCTGACGGCGCCGCTGCCCATTCCCCGGTCGCTTCGCTCCAGCCCGCCGGTGGACGGCGCGGTGTCGATGCGGGTACACGAACGAGGTGTCGGCGAAACCCGATCCTGTGGCACCGGAACCGTGGCCGCGGCCGCGGCGGCGTTGGCGTTCAGCGGCACGTCGACGGGCACGCTGCAGGTGCGTGTCCCCGGCGGTGAGGTCACCGTCACGATCACCGATGCCAGCAGCTACCTGCGCGGACCGTCCGTCCTGGTGGCGCGCGGTGAGTTGTCCGAGGAATGGTGGCGGTCCCATCAGCGTTAATTCGGGTGCACGACCGAGTGCCGTCGTGCAAATCTGTTACCGCATATGACGTATCCCGATTTTCCTGTCAACGACACACCCAGCGCCGGTGAGCTGGCCCTCGAGGACCGCTCCGCGCTGCGACGGGTCGCCGGGCTGTCCACCGAGCTCGCCGACATCTCCGAGGTCGAATACCGGCAGTTGCGTCTGGAACGCGTCGTGCTGGTGGGCGTGTGGACCGAGGGCAGCGCGGCCGAGGCGGAGGCCAGCATGGCCGAGCTCGCTGCGCTCGCCGAAACCGCCGGTTCGCAGGTGCTCGAAGGGCTGATCCAGCGCCGCGACAAGCCCGACCCGTCGACCTACATCGGCTCGGGCAAGGCGCAGGAGCTGCGCGAGGTCGTGCTGGCCACCGGCGCCGACACCGTGATCTGCGACGGCGAGCTCAGCCCCGCGCAGCTGACGGCGCTGGAGAAAGCGGTCAAGGTCAAGGTCATCGACCGCACCGCGCTGATCCTCGACATCTTCGCCCAGCACGCCACCAGCCGCGAAGGCAAGGCGCAAGTCGCTTACGCCCAAATGGAATACATGCTTCCCAGGCTGCGCGGCTGGGGTGAATCGATGTCCCGGCAGGCCGGTGGACGCGCCGGTGGCAGCGGCGGCGGCGTGGGTCTGCGTGGCCCCGGTGAGACCAAGATCGAGACCGATCGTCGGCGCATCCGTGAGCGAATGGCCAAGCTGCGCCGCGACATCAAGGACATGAAGAAGGTCCGCGACACCCAGCGCAGCCGGCGGCTGTCGTCTGACGTGGCGTCGGTCGCGATCGTCGGGTACACCAATGCCGGCAAGTCCAGTCTGCTCAACGCGTTGACGGGGGCCGGCGTCCTGGTCGAGAACGCATTGTTCGCCACCCTCGAACCGACTACGCGCCGTGGCGAATTCGACGACGGCCGGCCGTTCGTGCTGACCGACACCGTGGGCTTCGTGCGACACCTGCCTACTCAGCTGGTGGAGGCCTTCCGGTCCACGCTGGAAGAGGTGGTGGACGCCGATCTGCTGGTGCACGTGGTCGATGGCTCCGACGTCAACCCGCTGGCGCAGATCAATGCGGTGCGCGCTGTGATCAACGACGTCATCGCCGACCGCGACGGGCCGCATCCGCCGGAACTGTTGGTGGTCAACAAGATTGACGCCGCAGGGGATCTCGCGCTGGCCCAGTTGCGGCGTGCGCTGCCGGATGCGGTGTTCGTCTCGGCGAAGACCGGCTTCGGCCTGGATCGGCTGCGTCAGCGGATGGGTGAACTCGTCAGGCCGACCGATACCAGGGTCGATGTGACGATCCCGTACGACCGCGGCGATCTGGTCAACCGGGTGCACGCCGACGGCCGGGTGGACGCCACCGAGCACACCGCCGAGGGCACCAGAATCAAGGCGCGAGTGCCGATTCCGTTGGCGGCAACCCTGCGCGAATACGCCACGTACTGACCATCGTTTGCCGCGAGATTGCGCGCAGGCAGGGAAAGTGCGAGTGCGGGCCTGCCGGAACGCAATTTCGCGGCGGGCGCTGAGAATTTTAGTGGCCGTCAATTTTGGGGAAACGGCGTTTCTCCGCGATCCGTCGGGGCTAGAGTCTGCCGCGTTACGCAATCGTCCCAGGAGGATTCATGGGAGCCGCGCGGTATGTCGGTCGGGTGGGCGGACTTGCGATAGCCCTCGGAGTTGGCACGGCGATTCTCACCGGCCAGGGGATTGCCTCGGCGGACACGCCGTCTGACGGGTCGTCATCGACGGGATCCTCCGCAGCCTCAGATGACACGGGATCGACCGGTTCAGCCGCGACGCCGGACGCCGGGTCGACATCGCCGTCCGACGACGAGGCATCATCGCCCGGCCTCGGCAGGGTCCTCGGCAGCCGCGGCCTCTTGGGACCCAAGCGAGCAGAGCGCCTGGAGTCGCTGATCGACACCGTGACGGGCAACGCGCCGTCCCGGCCGCGTCAGCGAGGCGACAAGCCGCCGAAAGCGAACAACGTCGACGCCACCACCGTGGTCAGGCGGCAGGCGGAGGTTGAGCCCGTCAAAGAACCCGCTCATGAGGTGATCGCCAACGCACGGCAGCGTGCGTCGGCGTGGCTGTCGAGCCCACGCGTCCAGGCGGGCCGTGCCGCGGAGACGGCGCAGGCGCAGAAGGCACCGGAACGGTCCACGCGACTGTGGACGCCCCCGACCGTGGTTGCGACGGCGCTGACCGAGCGGCCCGTCACACCGACGAGCGCACCCGCCAAGGCCTCCGTCACAACGACTTTCGCGAATCTGGTCGGCAACGCGCTGAATCCGTTCGCCGGCAACGTGCCCGGCGATGCGCCGGTCGACTCACCGGCGTCGTGGATGCTGCTCGCGGCCGCGCGCCGTGAGATCGGCGTCGACTCGACCGCATTGCTGACCCCGCCCAGCATCGCCTACCAACCCACGATCACGCTCGTCCAGGGCGTGCTCACCGGTGACAACACCGCGGCGCCGGTGTCCAGCCGCGGCTACCCACTGGTCTACACGATGGTGGGCGCACCGAGCCTCGGAGGCAAGGTCCGCCTCGACGCGGAGACCGGCGATTTCACCTACCTGCCGTACGCGACGGTGGTCCAGTCCGGCTCCGAGGATTTCGACGTCATGGTGAGCGAGGTGACGCCACTGGTCGCGGCGTTGTCGCAGGTGCCGCTGGTGGGCACGTTCGTGCAGCCGGTGGTGATCCAACTGCACCAGGTGCCGATCCTCGGTGATGCCCTCTCGCCGGTCATCGGCTACGCGACGGTCGCGACCGTCACGGTCAATCCGTCCGAGATCAACACCGAGGACGTCCCGATCGCCTACACGTTCAAGGTGGAGTCGTTCGACGGCACCCTCGTCAGCACCAACTTCTTCCCGGCCATCGACGACGATTACCAGCCGGGCGAGGTCTATCCCACCATCCTCAACGGTCCGGGGCTGGCCTCACCGGGCGACACCAACCCGAATTCGCCGACGCTGCAACTGTTCCGGAGCAACGGCTACAACGTGGTCACCTGGGACCCGCGCGGCGAATTCGACTCGGGTGGCGTACTGCAGTTGAACAACCCGCAATTCGAGGGCCGCGACGTCTCGGCGATCATCGACTGGGTGGCCGACCAGAACGCGGTCCAGCTCGACAGCGCACTCGATCCGCGGATGGGCATGGTGGGCGGATCCTACGGCGGCGGAATCCAATTCGTCACCGCGGCCAACGATCACCGGATCGACGCGATTGCGCCGTCCATCGCCTGGAACTCCCTCAACAGCTCGCTCTACCCGAGCGGGGCGTTCAAGACGTCGTATGCGGCGCTGCTTCTGTTGGCCTTGGTCACCTCGCGCGCCGACATCAATTCGCAGCTCTACGGCGGCATCTTCACCGGCGGTCTGCTCGGCATCCTGACGCCGAGCCAGCAAGCCCTGCTGGCGAGCAGCGGTCCCGGTGTGACGGTCACGAACATCACCGCGCCGACGCTGATCATCCAGGGCACCGTCGATGTGCTGTTCCCGCTGCAGGAAGCGATCACCAACGCCGCGATTCTCACCGCCGACACCCCCACGCATGCGCCCGTGCCGGTCAAGATGATCTGGTTCTGCGGCGGTCACGGCAATTGCCTGACTCCCGCAGGGGATCCGAACCTGGTGGCGAACGCGACGCTGGCGTGGATGGACAAATGGGTCAAGGGCGAGGACGTGGACACCGGTCCGGCGTTCGAATGGGTTGACCAGAACGGGGTTCAGCACACGTCCGACACGCTTCCGTCCGACCCCGCGTTCTACGGTGACCCCATCCACACGTCGCACACCGGCGGGTTGTTGCCGATCATTCCGTTGATCGGCGGTTCGGGACCGTCACCCGGCGTCGCCTTGCCGTTCTCACTTGGCAACGGCGCACCCGCCAGCAATGCGATCAATGTGCCGTTGACAGCGCCCGATTCGACCACCGACGTGGTGGGGGCGCCGACCGTCACCATGACCTACTCCGGTATCGGCACCAGCCGGCACGTCTACGCCCAGATCGTCGACAATGAAACGGGATTGGTGGTCGGTAATATTGTCACCCCGATTCCGGTGACGCTGGACGGCCAGGAACACACTGTGACCGTTCCGCTTTCGGCCATCGCCTATGAGATGGACGAGAACTCCGACCTGAGCCTGCAGATCGTCAGTTCGGCCACGCCGTTCCTGAACTTCACCCAGTTCGGCGTCATCAACGTCTCCGACGTGCAGGTCGATCTGCCGACGCACGCGCCGGCACCCGTTGCGGGCGAGCCGGTTTCGGAGCCGGTTGGCGACGTGGTGAGCGTCTAGCGGGTCAAGCGGCAGGCTCCGATGTGGCCGCGGGCGTGTCGTCGGTGTCGGGCTGGTCTGGCTTGGGCTTCGTCGACGGCTGGAATGCCCTGGACACCGAATCGGCGAAACCTTTGGCGGCCTTGCGTAATTCATTGCCGATCGGGCGCAGAGAGGGGCGCGCGCGGTCAGTCGCCGCGGTGTCCGGATCCGTGATGCCGTCGTTCGGCCGGGCGATCGAGCTGCGCCGGATCAGCGGTTCGGCATCGGAGTTCGACGTCAAGGTCACGACGGCGTTGTCGTCCGTCGTGGCATCGGTCTGTGGCTCGTCGGCAGGCTCAAGCGGATCACGCCACCCTGGAAGTGGATCCAGGCCCGGGTTCAGCGCCGCATTCACGCCTTCCGGGATGTCATTGACCAGATCGGTCGCGACCTGGACAGGATTGAACCGCGGTACCAATCGGAACGGTGACGGTTCGCCGTAATCGTCGCGCGTGTAGGCGGTTTCGATGAGCGTCTGCGTGATCGGGGAGATGAGGTCCACTATCGGTATCACCACAGCGGAGGTGCCGGTGGCATCGGCGAGGTCGAGGAATGGCTGCATGATCGGCAGCGTTTTCGCCGGCAGCGTGATGTAGTACGTGTCGCCGTGTATCTGGCAATGCGTGGCCGCTGTGCAGTTTGCCTTGGCGGCGGCGGCGACGGCGGCCTGCACCTGCTCGGGCGTGTAGCCATACGGCGTCTCGTCCGGCGGATCGTTTCCGTCGGGCGCCAAGTACGTCGGATGGGTGTACTCGAATCCCGCCGCGGCGTTCAGGAGTGCGAGTGGGTTGAGCACCCATTCGGGGGCATCGACGACGCCGTCGTATTGCAGGGCGATGTCATAGGTTTGGATGCCGGTGTCGGTCGGTGTCGGCTGGCCGAACGTCGCATCGAGAATCGGAACCGTGCCGAGCATCGCGAGCCGCTCGAAGAGTCCGCCGTCTGGCCGGTTGGGGTTGCCGATCAAGACGATTGTGATGAATTGCTTTTGTTCTGCGGGCAATTCGGCAAGGTGGCTCTTCACGATGCTGGTCACCGTTGCACCCTGTGAGTAGCCAAGGATCGCGACGGGGTGTGTCGCACTGGGATTGTTGGCGCCGACAAGTTCACTCGTCAGGCGGGTTACGCCGCTGGCCACCGACACGTTCCACCTGGCGCCGCTGAGGCCGCCCCAGCCCGGAAACGGGAACGGCCAGAACTGGGCGATGTAGGGGACCGGGACCGGATCGGCGCAACCCTCGGCGCCGCAGGTGCCGCCCGGCTCGATGTAGTAGGCGACCGCGTTGGACATGTAGTTACTCGGAACCGCCGGGTTGGGAGTGCCGGTGCCGGGCACGATCAGTGGTGTCACCGCCACCACCAGGCCGACGGCCGCGGTGAATGTCGTCGTCAGCCCTATGGCGACTGAGGCGAGCACCACCGCGATGGCGACAAGGGCCGATCGGATTGCGGATCGGACAGCACGACGCATCAGACACCATCCCCTTCGTCCCCGGCGGCGTCAGTGATGAGGGGCATCATCGCACCGCCAGGCGAAGGTGACGCCGCAATCGGCCGAACTCCCGCCTTGGGTGGTCGCAGACGTACCGGTGCACTCCTCCCGGCCCCCCAACCATCCGGTTGGTATATCTTGGCCGCAACCCCGTCATCCAGTACCGGAGGTAACACCGTGGGCTCAGCGAGTTCTCAAGCCGTGAAATACGAACGCACACTCTTCGAACCCGAGCACGAATTGTTCCGCGAGGCCTATCGCGCCTTCCTCGACCGCCATGTGGCGCCGTACCACGACCAGTGGGAGAAGGACAAGATCGTCGACCGCGGCGTCTGGCTGGAAGCCGGTAAGCAGGGCTTTCTGGGGATGGCGGTGCCCGAGGAATATGGCGGCGGCGGTAACGACGACTTTCGCTACAACACGATCATCACCGAGGAGACGACCGCGGGCCGCTACAGCGGCATCGGCTTCGGTCTGCACAACGACGTGGTGGCGCCCTACCTGCTGCGGTTGGCCAACGAGGAGCAGAAGCAGCGCTGGCTGCCGAAGTTCTGCACCGGCGAATTGATCACGGCCATCGCCATGACCGAACCGGGCACCGGCAGCGATCTGCAGGGCATCAAGACCCGCGCGGTCAAAGAGGGCGACCATTACGTGCTCAACGGGTCGAAGACGTTCATCACCAACGGCATCAACGCCGACCTGGTGATCGTCGTCGCGCAGACCGACCCGGACAAGGGCGCGCAAGGCTTTTCGCTGCTGGTCGTCGAGCGGGGGATGGAGGGCTTCGAACGCGGCCGCCATCTGGACAAGATCGGCCTGGACGCCCAGGACACCGCTGAGCTGTCGTTCACCGACGTGAAGGTGCCCACCGAGAACCTGCTCGGCGAGGAGGGCCTGGGCTTCATCTACCTGATGCAGAACCTGCCGCAGGAGCGCATCTCGATCGCGATCATGGCGGCGGCGGCGATGGAGACGGTGCTCGAACAGACGCTTCAGTACGCCAAGGAGCGCAAGGCCTTCGGTAAGCCGATCGGCAGCTTCCAAAACAGCCGCTTCGTGCTCGCCGAACTCGCCACCGAGGCCACCGTGGTGCGCATGATGGTCGACGAGTTCGTTCGCCTGCACCTCGAGGAAAAGCTCACGGTGGAGCAGGCGGCGATGGCCAAGTGGTACGCGACCGAAAAGCAGGTCCATCTCATCGACCGGTGTCTGCAGCTGCACGGCGGCTACGGCTATATGCGCGAATATCCGATCGCACGGGCGTATTTGGATTCGCGCGTGCAGACTATTTACGGGGGGACAACCGAAATCATGAAGGAGATCATCGGCCGTAGCCTCGGCGTCTAGCCGAGCCAATTGGGCCGCAGCCTGGGTGTCTAACCAAACTCGGACCAATCTGCGGGTATCTTCACCAAGATCGGTGGTGCGCCTTCGATATCGACGTCGTGCCGACGCAATGTCGACCGACGCGATATTTCCGGGCATGTTGCCGGACCACGGGGAGGAACGAAATTGAGTGGGCAGCGCAGAATGCTGAACACGCCGTTGGGACGGCTGACGGTCGCCTTGTTGGCCATTGCGACCACCGTGCTGCTGGCCCCGACGGCGACCGCATCGCCGGAAACCGAGGCCAACGACGCGATCACTGCGGCGTGGGAGGCAAGTGGGGGTGCCGGCGGTCCGCTCGGCGCGCCGCAGGGCGGTGTGTACCCGATCGGCGCTGGCTTCGGCCACAACTACACCGGCGGCAAGATCTTCTTCACTCCGGCGACGGGCGCACACTTCATGCAGGGCGCCATCCTCGAGAAATACGAGTCGCTGGGCGGCCCCGCCGACAGCGATCTGGGCTTTCCGACCATCGACGAAGGCCCTGGTCGCGCCCCCGACAGTCGCAACGTGACGTTCAGCGCCGCCGACAAGCCGGTGGTCTTCTGGACGCCCGCGACCGGTGCGCGGGTGGTGCGCGGCCCGATCAACGCCGCCTGGGACAAACTGGGCGGCTCGGCCGGGGTGCTCGGTGTGCCGGCCGAGGACGAGGCGTACCGCGGCGATGTGGTGTCGCAGAAGTTCACCGGTGGCGAGTTGTCCTGGAACCGCCGAACCAAGACGTTCACGACCGTCCCGCCCGAACTCGCCGAGCAATTGGTCGGGCTGACCATTCCCGAAGACCCGACGTCGGCCATCAATGCTGCCCGGCGTGCTGCCGGCGGCGCAATGGGGCCGCTCGGCGCGCCGGAGGGCGGACAGTACAAGATCGGCGCCGACGGCATCGGCCAGAACTTCGACGGCGGCAAGATCTTCTACAGCCCGGCCACCGGTGCCAACGCGCTGACCGGACAGGTGCTCGAGAAGTACGAGAGCGTCGGCGGGCCAGAAGGTGATCTGGGGTTCCCGACCAGCAGCGAGGTCGACGGCGGCCACGGCTCGGAGAGTCGGATGGTGACGTTCGCCGCCGAGGACAACCCCGTCATCTTCTGGACGCCCGACTACGGTGCGGTGATCGTCAGAGGTGCCATGGCCGCCGCATGGAACAAGCTGGACGGCGCAAAGGGCCCGTTGGGCGCGCCCATGGCGGATCAGAGCGAAGACGGCGACGTCATCACCCAGCGTTTCAGCGGCGGAGCGATCTCCTATGACAGAGCCAACAGATCCTTCAGCACCGAACCGCCGGATCTAGCGTCCTCATTGTCGGACTTGCAGGTGCCGGAACAACCTGAGCCGCAGGCTCCGAGCGCGCCCCAGGCCTCAGAGGACAATGGCAGCAAGCTGTTCGACTTCCGCTGGAACTGGTGGTGGCTGCTCGCCATCCTTCCCGTGCTGGCATTGGCTGGGCTGATCGCTGGGGCGGCGATGCTGAACCGGCGCCGCGGCCGCGACGACGATTGGCTGGACCACGGGGATTTCGGGCCGAATGGCGAGACGTCGTACGACGCTGCGCCCGCGGGTGCGATGGGCCGCACGACAGTTCCTGATGAGGCGGGCTCGTTCGCCGATAGGTACGGTGAGCCGCAGAGTGCGTCGCCGTTCGGCCTGGGGGGCCAGATGCCGGAGCCGGCCGCCGGGGCAGCCGGGGCCGCCGCCTGGCGGGTGCGTCCCGAAAGCCCTGATGCGACACGGGACGACGAAACCGAGCGCGTTGAGCTGTTCGGGGTTCAAGACGATCCGGACAAGGTGGACACCGCACCCACCCGCATCGAGGAACCCCTCGAAACACGCATCGAAGAACGCATCGATGAACGCATCGAAGAACCCGAGGAGACGCACAGCGGTCGCCATGCCGCCATCCAGTTCGACGAGCCGACGGAGGCTCGGCCGTCGTTGCATCTGCCGCTGGACGACCCGCACCAGGCGCCCGTCGGCTACCCGATCAAGGCCGACACCAGATCCGGTCTGTACTGGACGCCGGGCAGCCGGCTCTACGACGACGTCGAGCCCGAAATCTGGTTCGCCAGTGAGGAATTCGCAGTCACGAACGGCTTTGTGAAGGGCGAATAGAGGCCGTCAGATCTTTCGGATAACGGTGACGACCTTGCCCAATACCGCTGCCTCGTTGCCCGGAATGGGGTCGTACGCCGGGTTGTGCGGCATCAGCCAGACCTGTCCGCGGGTGCGCTTGAACGTCTTGACGGTCGCTTCGCCGTCGATCATCGCCGCGACGATATCGCCGTTGTCGGCGACGTTCTGCTGACGCACCACCACCCAGTCGCCGTCGCAGATGGCGGCGTCGACCATCGAGTCGCCGACGACCTTGAGCAGGAACAGCGACCCCTCGCCGACGAGCTCGCGCGGCAACGGGAAAACGTCTTCGACCGCCTCCTCGGCCAGGATCGGCCCGCCCGCTGCGATGCGGCCCAACACCGGGACGAAGGTCGGTTCGGGTAATGCGTCCGAGCCGGCGACATCGGTGCTGACGACCGGGGCGGCGGCGTCGTCGGCGCCGCGGACATCGACAGCGCGCGGACGGTTCGGGTCGCGCCGCAGATATCCCTTTTTCTCGAGCGTGCGTAATTGGTGGGCGACCGACGACGTAGACGTCAGGCCCACCGCGTCGCCGATCTCCCGGATGCTTGGGGGATATCCGCGACTGGTGACGGACGCGCGGATGACGTCCAGAATCGTGCGCTGACGTTCCGTCAGACCGGTGTCGGAGGCTCTACGCGTGCTGGTGTGTGTGCCTGCCGTGTTGTCTCGATCGTCTCCGCTGTCGTCGCTCATGGCGCCGAATGTAGTCCTGAGACGACCGATAATCAAACATGTGTTCGAGGCGTGTCGTGATCGGCTCCGCGCCGCGGATGCCCGAGGACGTGGTGAGTGTGCATCCTCATACGCCCTCGCGGGCGTGTACGTATGAAATCGCACACTCGCCGTGCCGACTTGTCGGTGGGCTGCTCTATCGTTTGGCAACGGTTCGATCACATGTTCTATCACTCGAACGTGTGAGCGATTATAGTTCGAACACAAGAGCGAAAACGGCAGAGCGGAAGGCGGGCAGATGACAGTCCTCGACACTCGACAACCTCAGGTCAGGCCGGTGATTCGGCCCGGATACCGGCCGGCGCAGCTGGATCGGCCGGGCGGGGCGCCGATGCGCTATCGCGGGACCGGGGTGCTCATGTCACGCGCCTCGCACCGGCGGCGACCCATCACGCCCGCGACGACGGTGGTGCTCGCGCTGGTGGCGGGCGCGATCACGATTTGGCTGGGCTTGGTGGCCCAGTTCGGCGGTGTGGTCGGCCCGGCGGCAGCGGTGCCGGATGAGTTGGCTGTGGTGCATGTGCAGACGGGCGAGAGTCTGCAGCAGGTGGCTGCGCGGGTGGCCCCCGACGCGCCCACCGGGCAGGTCATCGAACGGATCCGTGAACTCAACCAGCTCGACTCGGCGGCGGTGGAGGCCGGGCAGATGCTCATCGCACCGGTCGGCTGACGCGTGGTGGCCGACAGCGATGAATGGCGATGAAAGTCTCTGCCCGACAAGGGTGTTCGCGACTGGTTTGGGAGGCCGCGCGGAAGTCGCCTGGGCGCTGGGCCGGACGCAGGAGGCGCAGGTACTCTCGGAGGCGTTCGAAGTAGCTGTCTGCCGGCACGGCGAAGGAGCGGTGATGCATTGTCCGTTCTGCCGCCATCCCGATTCACGGGTGGTTGACTCCCGCGAGACCGACGAGGGGCAGGCGATCCGACGCCGCCGGGCGTGTCCGGAATGCGGCCGCCGATTCACCACCGTGGAAACCGCCGTACTCGCGGTGGTCAAGCGCAGCGGCGTCACCGAGCCGTTCAGCCGCGAAAAGGTCATCAGGGGAGTGCGGCGCGCCTGCCAGGGTCGGCAGGTCGACGACGACGCGCTGAACCTGCTGGCCCAGCAGGTAGAAGACACGGTGCGGGCGACTGGCTCGCCCGAAGTGCCCAGCCACGAAGTCGGCCTGGCGATTCTGGGCCCGCTGCGTGACCTCGACGAGGTCGCCTATCTGCGGTTCGCCTCGGTGTACCGGTCGTTTTCCTCCGCAGAGGATTTCGAGCGGGAGATCGAAGCGCTGCGCGCGCACCGCATGTCCACGTCGGGCTCTGCGGGCCTGGACTAGATTTGCGTGGGCCCGTCGTTGACGACGCGCCCCGCGATGCGCACCCACCCCTCGGGGCTCCACTTGGTGTAGATCACCGACCCCTTGCCCTGCACGATGGTCAGGTCACGGCTGAGGTAATCGGTGATCCGGACTGCCGCGGCGCCGGTGGCCTCGTCTTCGGGCACTCCCAGATTGGCGGCGAACATGCGGGCACGGATCACCCCCTGTTCCCGGTCAGTCCACGTCCACAGGTAATTCGAGACATCGTCTGGATAGTCGTCGGGGTCGGCCGCCAGCAGCTGTTCGGTCGAATCCAGGTCGTAGATCGCGAACTCGGGCGCCCATTCGGAGCGGGCGCTGACGGCGGTCAGGTCGTCTTCGTAGGTGACCTGCACGATGCCCGCCGGGACCTGCAGAGTGTGGATCGGCCTGCCGTTCTCGCGCAACCACCACGATGCCCCGACGGTGGGGTGTCCGGCGAAGGGCAGCTCGGTGGCCGGGGTGAAAATGCGGGCGTGCGCGGTGTTAGCGCCCGGTGCAGGGACGTCGACGAATATCGTTTCGCTGTAACCCAATTGGGTGGCGATACGTTGCCGGTCAGCGGGGTCCACAGTGCTGGCATCCACGACGCCGAGGGGGTTGCCGAACTTGCCGTCCTGGTCGGTGAAAACGCGCAGCACTGTCACGTCGATTGCCATGCGCCGATGCTACTTCGTCCGGGGGCGGTATCGGCGAAGCTCAGGTAGCGCTGCGTTCGTCGGCGCCCATGGCGTCGAGCACCGCCACCCGGGTGTCGAGCGATCCGGAGATCGCGCCTTCGCTGATGCCGGTGCGCAACAGGTTGCGCAGTAGGTCCTGGTCGTAGACGGCGGGCTCGGTGGAGTCGATGAACCGTTCGACCACCTCGACGAAGCGGTCCGGGTCGTCATGGAACGGAAAATGCCCGGACCCGTCGAAGATCTCCAACCGGGAACCGGGCATCGCGGCGTGCGCCATCCGGGCATGGCTGACCGGGATCACCGAATCGTGGCTACCCCAAATCAGTTGTACCGGAACAGATTCGGTCAAATAACATCGGTCCAGCATGGTCACCACCTGGCCTCGCCAGTCGACGACGGCGCGCAGCGTGCGGGCAAACGCCCACGACGCCGTCGGCTCCGGGAGGTCGGCCAGGATCCGCAGCACATCGGGCAGGTCGCGGCCCATTCCGGTGGAGCCGAACACCATTCCGGCGACCCGGCCGGCGGCCTGCAGCGCGGGCAGCAGCAGTGGCAGCCTCAACAGCGCCAGCGCTTCACTGCCCATCGGCAGCGACGCGAACCGCAGCGCGATGTTGACGTCCTTCGTCACCCCGCCCGCGCCGACGAGGATCAGCCGCTCGACCAATTGCGGGAACTGGTAGGCGAACTGCATGGCCACGCCGCCGCCGAGCGAATGCCCGATCACGGTGACCCGGTCGATGTCGAGCACGCTGAGCAGGTCGCGCATGCCGTTGGCGTAGGCCGCCACCGAGTAGTCGGCCCGCGGCTTGTCGGATTTTCCATGGCCCAGCAGGTCGGGCGCGATGACCGTGAACCGTTGGGCGAGCGTGGCCTGCACGGTGTTCCAGGTGGTGGAGTTGTCGCCGATGCCGTGGATCAGCAACAGCGCGGGACCCGAGCCGGCCAGCCGGAACGCGCGACGGTAGCCGTGGATGGTCCGGTATTCGAGGGAGGGCGTCAGCTCACGCACGGGGCGCAGATTGGGCTTTCGCTCCGTCATAGTCCGCCGCCTTCGCCAATGTGGCCCGCTGGGGCTCTACTTGTCGTCTTCGCCTTCGCCGAAGCCTTCTGTGAACGTGTTGCCGGCCTGTTGGGCCAGGAACCGCTCGAACTCGGCGCCGAGTTCGTCACCGCTGGGCAGGTCTTCGTCGCGTGCCAGCAGTGACCGGTTCTCCTGAGCGGCGACGAAGGCATCGTACTGTCGCTCCAGCGCGGCCACCACCTGAGCGACCTCGGGGCTCGCCTCGACCTGCTCGTTGATCCTCGCGTGCACCTCTGCGCCGGCTTCGGCCAGTGCCGCCAGCGGGATCTGCAGCGATCCGGACTTGGCGACCTCCGCAAGCAGCGCCTCGGCGGCCGGCGGATAGGCGGTCTGGGCCAGATAGTGGGGGACGTGCACGGTGAACCCGACGACGGGGTGTCCATGCTGAGCCATCCGGTACTCCAGCAGGTTGGACACGCTGGCCGGCACTTGCACTTCCCCGACCCACGGCGTGTGGTCGGCGATGAGTTCCTTGTCGTTGGAGTGCGCCGTCAACGTCACCGGCCTGGTGTGCGGGACGGCCATCGGGATGGTGCCCAGCCCGATCACCTGGCGCACACCGAGCCGTTCGGCCAGCAACCGCACCGCGGTGATGAACCGTTCCCAGCGCAGGTCCGGCTCCATGCCGGCGAGCAGCAGGAAGGGGGTGCCGATGCTGTCATGCAGGGCGTAGAGGTTCAGCTCTGGATCCTCGTAGCTGGTGAAGTGGTCGGTCTTGAACGTCATCAGCGGGCGCCGGGACCGGTAGTCGAGCAGCTCGTCGATGGCGAACGACGCCACCAGTTCGGTGTCCAGGCTCGCCTTGAGATGGGCAGCGGCGAGCCGGATGGCGTGGCCGGCATCGGAAAATCCCTCCAGGGCGTGGATCATCACCGGTCCGCGGCCGTCTGATGAGGACAGCTGGGGTGCGGGAAACTCCAACTCGTACATGCCGGTCTGCTCGGGCTGGTAATGCTGCTCCGGGTTGTTGCTGCTGTCAGCCATTCGCTTCGCCTCCTCGCGTAACAACTAGTGTCGCGCATTTTGCGGTGATCGCCATCGCGGCCCCACTCATTATTCGAACGCGGCGCCGATGTTGCTTCATCCCACCGCCAATACCCAGATCGGCGTATGCGCAGAGGCCGCGGCGACGAAGTTTGCTCGTTTCGCTACGCGCGGAACTTGTTCAGCGCCCGCAGCTTGTTCATCACGTCCAGCGCCGCGACCTTGTAGGCCTCTGAGAACGTCGGGTAATTGAACACCGCGTCGACCAGGTATTCGACGGTGCCGCCGCAGCCCATCACGGCCTGGCCGATGTGCACCATCTCGGTCGCGCTGGTACCGAAGATGTGCACTCCCAACAACTTCAGGTCTTCGGTCGAGACCAGCAGCTTGAGCATGCCGTAGGAGTCGCCGGCGATCTGGCCGCGGGCCAACTCGCGGTATCGCGACACCCCGACCTCGTAGGGGATCGCGTCCTTGGTCAGCTGCACTTCGGTGGCCCCCACATACGACACCTCGGGAATCGAGTAGATGCCGATCGGCTGCAGCTCGGTCATGCCCTTCACCGGCTCGCCGAATGCGTGGTAGGCGGCCAGCCGCCCCTGATCCATCGACGTGGCGGCCAGCGCGGGGAAGCCGATGACATCGCCGACGGCGTAGATGTGATCGACCTTGGTCTGGAACTGGTCGTCGACGAAGATCCGGCCGCGCCGGTCAACCTCCAGGCCGGCCTTCTCGACGTCGAGATGTTCGGTCTGGCCCTGCCGGCCCGCCGAGTACATCACCGTTTCCGCGGGAATCTGCTTGCCGCTGGCCAGCGTGGTGACGGTGCCGGCCGAGCCGACGTCGACGCCCGTCACCTCTTCGCCGAACCGGAACGTCACCGCCAGATCGCGCAGATGGAACTTGAGTGCCTCGATGATCTCCGGATCGCAGAATTCCAGCATGGTGTCACGCTTTTCGACGACGGTGACTTTGGTGCCGAGTGCGGCGAACATCGACGCGTACTCGATGCCGATCACCCCGGCGCCGACCACCACCATCGACGACGGCAGCGACTTCAGGTCGAGGATTTCGTCGGAGTCCAGCACCCGCTCCGCGTCGAACTCGACGCCGGCCGGCCGGGCAGGTTTGGTGCCGGTGGCGATGACGATGTAATCGCCGCTGACGGTGGTCTTCTCGCCGCGGGCAGGGTCTTCGACCAGGATGGTGTGCGGGTCGACGAAGCGGCCGTGGCCGATGATCAGGTCGATGCGGTTGCGCATCAGTTGCGAGCGCACCACGTCGACCTCTTTGTTGATCACGTGCTGGGTGCGGGCCAGCAGGTCGGCGGGCGTGATCTTCTCCTTGACCCGGTAGCTGGAGCCGTAGAGTTCACGCTGGCTCAAACCGGTGAGGTAGACGACGGCTTCGCGCAGCGTCTTGGACGGGATCGTGCCGGTGTTCACGCACACTCCGCCGATCATGCGGCCGCGTTCGATGACCGCCACCGACTTGCCGAGCTTCGCGGCGGCGATCGCCGCCTTCTGCCCCCCGGGACCTGAACCGATGACGACGAGGTCGTACTCCAGCATCGAAGCCATGGCAAATGTCTACGCCGGTTCGGTCAATCTCGCATGCCGACCACACCAAAAGCTCGTGAACAAGATCCGCAGGATGTCTTCCCGCGCGCGCCTGACCCGCCGGCGCCGGCCGCGATGAGACCATGACCCCCGATGGTCGAATGCGTGCGGCGCACAGGGCACGTCGTCGTCGGGTGGATGTTGGTCGCGACGGCGGGCTGGGGTGTGGGCTGCACGCGAACAGTCGACGGCGCCGGACATCCGGCAGATTTCGCCGCCGGCGTGCAGCAGCCAATAGCGTTGTCCGACTTGCTCATTGAGCCGCAGCGCTTCCCGCCCGACTATCCGGCCGTAGTGCTGGACCCGAAATCGGTCGAAGAGACGATCCGCCACATCGACGGGATAGGGCCGGGGGCAGTGGTGGAACCGCCGCAGTGTGCACCACCGCCGCCGAGCGCGGCCCCACACGATGCCGTGGCCGCGCGGGGTGTCGATGCGACGACGTCGGACAGCCTCGTCGTCGTGCTCACGCGTGCGGGTGACGAGCTGGCGCAGCGACGCGACCAGCTCGGCGATTGCGCGTCGGTCACGGCCACCGCCGGCGAACTCGTCACGACGGTCAGCGCGGAGCTGGTGCCGTCGCCTCCGGTCGACGCCGACGACACCTTGGCGGTGGATCAGACGGTGTCAGAAGCGCAGGGTGCGACACGCCGGTTGTTGGTGCTGGTGGCCCAGATCGACGACGTGCGGGTGACCGCGGCCTGGATCGGCGCCGGGGAAAGCTCCAGCCCGGACACCGAAGCGCTGCACACGCTGTTCAGCGACGCAGTGCTGCGGGTGCGCCGCGGCGTGCAGTAGTCCGTCCGCGCGGTTCATCCCAAGTCACGGGTTCATCCACAGCAGACGCGGAAAACCGCTGCGGCGGCGTCGTCGTGACGGTGCGGATTGGAAGCGTCGGGGCATGACCAGAACACCCGACTTTCACCTCAACCGGCCCGGCGCACTGATCGCGGCCCTGCCCGCCGTCCTGGGCTTCGTCCCAGAGAAGTCACTGGTATTGGTGACCATCGATCGCGGCGAACTGGGATGCGTTATGCGCGTTGACCTTTCGGATGACCTGGCCGATACGGTCGAGCACATCGCCGAGGTGGCCGCCGCCGCCAGGCCCGACTCGGCGATCGTGGTGGTCGTCGACGCCGACGGTGCGGCCTGCCGGATGTGCAACGACGAATACCGTGAGCTCGCCGACGCGTTGACCGATTGCCTGGCCGAACATGGCATCGAGCTGTATGCCGCGCACGTCGTCGACAAGGTGGCCGCGGGTGGGCGGTGGCATTGCGTCGATGGCTGCGGAAGCAGCGGCACCGTCGACGACCCGGCGTCGTCGCCGTTGGCCATGGCAGCGGTCCTGGACGGGCGCCGGCTCTACGCCCGCCGCGCCGACCTGCAGGGGGTCATCGACATCGACCGCGTTCGCAGTGCCGAGGTGGCGGCCAAGATCGAGGAACTGACGGCCGCGCGCACCCCGACCGATGCGTCCAGCGAGATCGAACACGCCATCGACGCCGCGGCTCGAGTGGCCGCCGGCGAGGATCTGAGCGTCGACGTGCTGGCCCGCCTCGGCACCGCGCTGAGCGACTACATGGTCCGCGACACCCTATACGCGTTGGCCGTGGGGGAGAACGCCGAACAAGCCGAGGCGCTGTGGGGGCTGCTGGCGCGTACCCTGCCCGAGCCGTGGCGAATCGAGCCGTTGGTGTTGCTGGCGTTTTCGGCCTACTCCCGCGGCGACGGCCCGCTGGCCGGGGTGTCGCTGGAGGCGGCGTTGCGCGCCGATCCGACGCACCGGATGGCCGGCATGCTCGACACCGCGCTGCAGTCCGGGCTGCGGCCCGAGCGAATCCGCGAGCTGGGCATCACCGGGTATCGCCTAGCCGATCAGCTGGGCGTGGATCTGCCACCGCGGCGGCTGTGGGGCAAGCGCGCCGGATAACGGGCTGACGCCGGTTAGACCTTTTCCACCTTGACGGCGTGTGCCATATGGTGGGGCAGTTCGACCTGCTCGTGGCCGGGGATCATGATCATCACCCCGCCGTGGTCATTGAGCTGCACGGTCACGCGGGCGTTGGGCACCACGCCGGCGTCCTTGAGGCGGGCGATCAATTCGGCGTCGCCCTGGACGTGTTCGGTGAGCTGGCGCACGACGACCGCGACGGGCATCCCGGCCGGAAGCTCGGTGAGCCGGACCAGGTTGACGTCGTCGCCGCCGGACAGGGAACCGCCGACGCCGAGTTCGGACAGCCCGGGGATGGGGTTGCCGAACGGTGAAGTGGTGGGGTTGTCGAGCACCTGCACGAGGCGACGCTCGACGTCCTCGCTCATCACGTGTTCCCAGCGGCACGCCTCGGCGTGCACTTCCTCCCACGGCAGGCCGATGACGTCGACCAGCAGCCGCTCGGCCAGCCGGTGCTTGCGCATCACGGCCACGGCCAGGGCGCGGCCCTTCTCGGTCAGCTCCAGGTGGCGGTCGCCGGCGACGTGCAGCAGCCCGTCACGCTCCATCCGGGACACGGTTTGGCTCACGGTCGGGCCGCTTTGGTCGAGGCGCTCGGCGATGCGGGCACGCAGCGGCACCACGCCCTCCTCTTCGAGGTCGTAAATCGTCCGCAGGTACATCTCGGTGGTATCGACAAGATCGTTCATTCGCGCAACCCTCCGTCAGGCCAAAGTCTACCGGTCTAGCTGCAAAAACTGCGGTCCATCTTGTGTGACACAGGCCAGGCACAGCGAGAAGCCCGCCGGGTGACCGGCGGGCTTCTCGTCAACGTGTTAGCTGGCGTACGAGCGCAGCCGGTCGGCGCGCTCACCGTTGCGCAGCTTGGCCATCACCTCACGCTCGATCTGGCGGACCCGCTCGCGGGACAGCCCGAACAGCTTGCCGATCTGGTCCAGAGTGCGCGGCTGCCCGTCGTCGAGACCGAAACGCAGGCGGATCACCTGCTGCTCGCGCTCGTCGAGGGTGGCCAGCACGTGCCGGATATCGGTGTGCAGCAACTCGGAGATGACCGCATTTTCGGCCGACATCGCCTCGGCGTCTTCGATGAAGTCGCCCAGCGGGGCTTCCTCGTCGCTGCCGACCGGCATGTCGAGGCTCACCGGATCGCGACTGTGCTCCAGCAGATCGGTGATCTTCTCCACCGGGATCCCGGACTCGGCGGCCAGTTCCTCGTCGGTGGCCTCGCGACCCAGGTTCTGGTGCATCTCGCGCTTGATCCGGGCCAGCTTGTTGACCTGCTCGACCAGGTGCACGGGCAGCCGGATGGTGCGGCTCTGGTCGGCCATGCCGCGGGTGATCGCCTGCCGGATCCACCAGGTGGCATACGTGGAGAACTTGAAGCCCTTGGTGTAGTCGAACTTCTCCATGGCCCGGATGAGGCCGAGGTTGCCCTCCTGGATGAGGTCCAGCAGCGGCATCCCGCGACCGGTGTAGCGCTTCGCGAGCGACACCACCAGGCGCAGGTTGGCCTCGAGCAGATGCCGACGGGCCGCTTCGCCGTCGCGCACGACCGCGGCCAGATCGCGTTTGCGGTTCTCGCCCAGACGCTTCCGGGTGGCCAGCAGATGCTGCGCATAAAGGCCGGCCTCGATGCGCTTCGCGAGTTCCACTTCATCGGCGGCGTTCAGCAAGGCCGTTTTGCCGATGCCGTTCAGATACACGCGCACGAGGTCAGCGGCCGGGCTCTGAGCGTCCAGGTCGTTGTCGACGCGGCTTGTGGTGGCATTTGCCATGACGGCCTCCTGATCGGCTTCGCACTGTCAAGAGCTTCAACGCCCAGGTGCCGCTAAGAGTTCCCGCCTATTGCCCGCTTCACACCTGTTGATCTGCGGTTATTCGCCGTCGAGCTGAGAATGTCCTGAGAATACGGGCAGAGGATCCTCATCGGGGAACATCGCGCTGCGGTTCGCCCGTCTCCGGTTGCGCGGTGAAGGTGCCGGGGCGTTCCAGCGCCGGTCGTTCGGCGGTCGGAAAGAGCGGGATCCGCCGGGCGTCGTACCGCCGCGGCTCGTCGGCCTTGCGGGGCGGCCGGTCGTTGGCGATCAGCACGGCCATCCACGGCAGCGGCACCGACACCAAAATGATGGCCAGCGAGATGAGGCCGTTCTCCCAGATGCCGTAGGCCACGGCCGCGAGGATCAGCGCCGGGATACGAAACGCCATCAACGTCAGATACTTGCGAACCCGCGCGCGGTGCTGCTCCTCAAACGGAAGCGCCGCGCGGGTGATCAGGACGGGCCGACCCTCGTCGTCGAAACTCAGCTCGGGGCCGTGTTTCATACCTCCACTGTTCCACACCTGTCCACCTCTAAACGGGTGGGATCCCTCAAGGCACAATTGAAACCATGCAGACCCAGACGATCGAGCGCACCGACACCGACGAACGCGTCGACGACGGGACCGACAGCGACACCCCGAAGTTTTTCCACTACGTCAAGAAGGACAAGATCGCCGAGAGCGCGGTGATGGGTACCCATGTCGTCGCGCTGTGCGGCGAGGTGTTCCCGGTGACCCGCGCCGCCAAGCCGGGCTCGCCGGTGTGCCCCGACTGCAAGCGGATCTACGAGCAGCTCAAGAAGTAACCGACTCGGCCTTCTGCCTCAGCCAGCCCCGCAGCCGGTGGGCGTGGGTGGCCGGTGCGGGCCACTCCTCCTCGATGGCGGCGTTGAGCTCAGCACCCAGCATGATCGCGAGGCCCAGGAAAAACGCGAACAACAGAAACGCGATGGGGGTGGCCAGCGCGCCGTAGGTGTAGCCGGTGCTGGTGATCCAGGTCAGGTACACGCGCAGCCCCAGTGTTGCGAGCAGGAACACCGCGGTGGCCAGCACCGAGCCCAACAGCAGCCGGTGGCTGGGCAGCGGTTTGGGCAGCGACACCCGGTACAGCACGTTCACCGCGACGACGATGCTGATGATCAGCGCGGGGTAATAGCCGAACCGCAGCACGCTGTGCCAGCTGTCGGGGAGCAATTCGGCGATTTTGCGCGGCCCCAGCGCCAAAAACGGGGCGCTGGCGATCGCCAGCACCAGCATCACCACGTACAGGCCGAGCGCATAGAACCGTTGCCGCACCGGATGGCGCAGCGGGGTCTGGTTGTGCGCCTCGACGATCGAGTCGACGAACGCCGAGATCGCCGACGAGCCCGCCCACAGCGAGATGACGAAGCCGATGGAGACCACCTCACCGCGCGCGCCCTGCACGATGTCGCGCACCGTCGGTTCGATGATCTCGTTGACGACGTTGGGGGAGAAGAAGCTGTCGGCGGTGCTGATCAGCCGCGCCTCGATGGTCGGCAGGGTCTCCGGACCGAACAACGGCGCGATGTAGGCCAGACTGCCCAGCATGCCCAGCAGCAGCGGAGGTAACGACAACGCCGACCAGAATGCTGCCTGCGCCGATTCGGAAAAGATCGAATCGTCCCAGCTTTTCGACAACGTACGCCGCGCGATGCGCCAAATGTGGTGACGCGACACCGGCGGCGACTGGTCTGTCATGACCAGTCCAGCATTACTGACGAACTGAAATCCTGCCCAAGCTGGGTGTCGGGCGTGGTGGCGTTACGCCTCGACCGTGCTGGTCTCGAGGACGGCGGCCAGTTCGATCAGCTTGGCCTCGTGCTCATTGGCGTGGTGCTGGCAGAAGAGCAGCTCGGCTCCAGAAGGAAGCTTCGCGCGGACGCGAGCAGCCGCGCCGCAGCGATCGCAGCGATCAGCCCGGGTCAGCTCGGGACTGGTCAGAGTTGCGTTCATGGCTGCTCCTCCGTCTGGTTACCGTTTCGCCTCTACTGTGTCAGACGCATTCGGTTCCGGCCTTGTTCCCCCGGGGTTTACCGGTGTGTCGTGTCTCACGTGTGCGCGGCGTTGCGGGCGAGGAAGGCTGGCGATATGGCTCCGTTGGTCCACTTGTGCAGCGCCGATGAGTGGCGGCTGGCCCAGGACCGGGGTGAACATCGTCCCGACTCGCTCGACGCTGACGGGTTCGTGCACCTGTCGACACCCGAACAGGTGCATCTGCCGGCGAACCGGCTCTTTGCCGGCCGCACCGACTTGGTGCTACTGCATATCGACCGAACACGCTTGTCAGCTCCACTGCGTTGGGAACCCGGCGTGCCGACCGATCCCGCGGGGATGGTGTTCCCGCATTTGTACGGACCGCTTCCGGTCGCGGCTGTGATCAGCGCCACGCCTTACCGGCCAGGCGCCGACGGTGGATTCGCCCCGTTGACGTCGTCGACATAGGCGTCCGCTTCGATCTCCACCAGCAGCTCCGGCGTGATGAGCGCCGACACTTCCACCATGGTCGCGGCGGGTCGGATGTCGCCGAACACCTCCGCGTGGACGGCGCCGACTTCCCGCCACTGCGCGATGTCGGTGACGTATATCCGGGTCCGGACCACATCCGCCAGCGACGCGCCAGCCTGCTGAAGCGCGGATTCGATGCGCCGCAATGCATCTCGGGTCTGCTCCGTGATGTCGTCGCCGGTGCCGGTGGTGCCGGCCACCGCGACGTAGGGTCCGGTGCGAACCGCGCGCGAGTAGCCGGCCACCGCCTCGAACGGGGAGTCAGAGGACACGTTGAGGCGCTCGGGCATCACTACAATCTAGTGCTCTGGTGTAACTACACTGCCCCCCGTGGGCATTCTGTTTGGCTTCGCGCCGTGGATCGTCTATTGGATTCTGGTCGGCAACGTCCCGTTCAGCGCGGCCGTGCTGGTCGCGTTGGGCATCGCCGTGCTGTCCTTCGGAATCGGCCGCATCAGAGGCGCGCCAGGCCGGACGCTCGAAATCGGTGCTGTCGCAACTTTTTTGGTGCTGACAGTGCTTACGTTCACGGTGAGCCAGTCGTTCCTGGAGCGGTGGATGCAGCCGCTGAGCACAGCCGGCATCTTTGTGGTCGCGCTCGGCGGGCTGTTGCTCGGCCGGCCGTTCGTCCGCGAGTTCGCCGAAGTGGGCCAGCCGAAAGAAGTCGTCGAAAGCGACATGTTCGCGCGGATCACCATGCTGCTCACCTGGATCTGGGTCGCCGCGTTCGCCGGCATGACGGTGTCGTCGGCGATTCCGCCCCTGGTGTACGGCGATGCCACGATCCTCGACACCGAGACGCCGCTGTCGTTCATCTGCTACTGGGTCATCCCGTTCACGCTGCTCGGTCTTGCCGCCCTCGCGTCGCGTCTGCTACCCGAACGGATGGCCCCGGCCGAAGAGGACATCGTGCGCAAGACCACTTTTGTCGCGTTCGCCGAGGCGGAGATCGACCAACTCATGTACCTGGCCACCGAACACGCCAAGCGCGAGGTCGGGCCCGGCAAGGAGCCCTACGACGTCAGGATCGGGAGCAAGGGTGTCCCGCTGGTGGGAGACGAGACGCGGGAGTCGTGGCCCTCGACCTACAAGGTGCGCGAGAAGAAGCGCTAGCTGCGCGATAGCGAAAGGCGCAGGGCGACAGACGCACTGACCGTCCGCGAGTGTGAAGCTGTGGCGAAAAATGTGGCCGATTTTCGCACTCAGTTCACAACGGCGAACGTCAGATGACCGATTTGGCCACCTATCGGGGCCGTCTGTCATACATTTCGCCGAAGGATCAGCCAGTGGGGCCACAGGGGGCGAGATGACGGTGCAGGGCTTCTTCCGGGGGTGGGCGCGACGATGCCTGGCCGGCGGCGCAGTCGTGGTCATATCGGCTGCATTGACAGTGTCTGTGCCCGACGCGGGGCGCACGCCGCTGTACAACGCCGCGGTTCGGCTCGCCGGAACCACGTTGGGTGTCGGCGGCACCATCGAGGGCTTCGCGTTGTCCATCCCGTTCAACTTCTACGGCACGATCGTCCCGGAGGGTGACCGGTATCGGCCAGTCCCGTATCCGGGCATCGCCGGCGTCGACATCCCGATCGTGTCCGATCTTCCGGTCCTGTCCTATCTGCCGTACTGGCCGCAGTCGATGACCTCATCCGTCGACAAAGGGGCATTCCTTCTGAGTCGCGCCATCGCGGCGCAGCCGACCGATGACAAGACGACGATCATCGGCATGTCGCAGGGCTCGATGGTGGCCGAAACCGTGCGCGCCGAGATGGCCGAAGATCCGGAATACGTTGCGAACGCGGACAATTACGAGTTCATTCTGCTGGGCAATCCGTATCGACCGGTCGGCGGTATCGCGACGCGCTTCAACTTCTTCAACGACACGCCGATCGAACGCCTTCTGGGTGTGCCGATCGGGCGCCCCGGACCGGCCGACAGCCCGTTCAAGACCACCGACTACTCGAACCAGTACGACCCGGTGTCCGATTTCCCGGCCTACTTCAACCCGCTGTCGCTCGCCAACGCTGCGGCCGGTGCGGTGTTCCAGCACGCCATCCCCGGATACTTTCTCGACGATCCGAACAACCCCAACCGGGTGGAAACCACGGTTGGCAACACCACGTATGTGTTGCTGCCCCAGCACCTTCCGTTGCTGTACCCGTTCCATGTGGCGGCGTCCGTCGTCGGGATGGAGCGGTTCGTCGATTTCGCCGAACCCGCTCTTCGGGTGCTGGTCGAAATGGGGTACGACCGCACTGCGGACCCCAGCCAGGTCTCCGAGTTCAGCCTCATCACGCCGCCGGAGAAAATCGCGGAGGCGGTGCAGCAGCTGCCCGGGGCGGTCGCCGAGGGCGTGGAGATCCTCGGGGGCAAGAAATACGTCCCGCCGGCCCCGCCCGCGCCGGTCGTCGAGTCGCCGGCGTCAGAAGAACCCGAGGCGGCCGAACTCTCCTCCGCTGCCGTGGCACGCGCGACCGAAAATGGCAGCGAGACGCCGGCGACGACGCGCGACACCCGCTCCAAGAGAGGGTCGTTGGGCGCGAACCGGTTGGCATCCCGGCTCGCGAATGCCATTTCCGAGGCTCTGCCGGGTCGGGCCACTCCGAGGTCGGACCAAACCGAGTCCGAGGGCGAAACACGTGAGGCGCGGGCTGGACACCCAGATTCCACGTCCGATAAGGATTCATCGAACGAATCCAAGCCCGCGGCGTGATCGTCAGGCGGGGTCGAGCGCGTCGAGCAGCTGCAGCGCCAGACTGTAGCCGGCGTGCACGTCGCGCCACTGGCGGCTGACCGGATCGGCCCCGTCCAGTGCATGCCGGCTGCTGTCCAGGAGCCGATCCGCCGCGTCACGTGCCCGGACGATGGCCTGTCGATAGGCGCGCGCCGCGTCAGCAGCGCGGTTCGGTGTGGTGACCTGCAACTTGGCCATGTCTATATCGGAAGCCGTCGCAGCCACCTGGGCCGACTTCTCCTCGGTGACCTCGCCGCTGCCGAACGACGTGACCAGCCGTGCGCGTACCTCGCCGACGTGCTTGCGCCAGACACCATCGGCGGATCCCACGACCGCCGTCGCCGCTGCCGCCGCAGCGACCAAATGGGCATCGGCACTCCAGGTTTCGGACATCCAGCCCTCGCCTACCGCCAAGTCCGTGACCGTCACATCGCACACGCCGGCCGCCTCGAGGCCGATCCGCGGGCGAACCGGGTCGATGCGCACGCAGTCCCGCGGCAGCAGGACGCGACGGCGTGCGTCGCCGTCGCTGACGGTGAGCAACAGCCAATCCGCGTACTCGGCACCGACGACCGATCCCCATCGACCCGTGAGCCGACGATTCACCAGCTCGCCGCCGACCCGATGTGAGGCGGCGACCAAGGAGACATCCGGCAGCCCAGCAACGTCATGGGCGGCCGTGTTGAACATCGCCGCGAGCCACCCCAGCGAACCGTCGAGCGCGGCGAGCTCGTAAACCACCTCGAACAACGTCTCGACCGACAGCCGGCCGATGCCCGAATCATGCAGCGTGGTAACCCATTCAGCTGTCGGCGTGCTCTGCGCGCCGGCTGCAAGCGGGGCCATCGCGTCGAGCACGTCGCGCACAACGTCGCCCGTCCCGCCCGGCTCGGTCATATCTGCATCCTTCGGCAGCCGCGAATGGTATGCATGATCGTGGCACGGGATGGGCAGCCATGACCCAGGGTTCCTCGCAAGCGGTGCGAGAAGCGGTCGAGGCACTGCTGCCTGCGATCGCGGACGCGGCGGCCGACGTCGACCGAAACGGCGCGGTCGACCCACAGGTGATCGTTGGCCTGCACGACGCGGGTTACTTTTCGCTGTTGCAGCCAAAGTCGTTCGGGGGCTTGGAGGCTGATCCGAACGACTTTCTGGCGCTCACCCTCGAGATCTCATCGGCGTGCACCTCGACGGGCTGGTTGGCCGGGTGGCTGGGGGTGAACAGCTGGGGGCTCACACTGCGCGATGAGCGGGCGCAGCAAGAGATCTGGGGTACCGATCGACGGACGCTGCTGTGTTCGTCCTACGCGCCGGCCGGACGGCTGGAGCGCGTCGACGGCGGCTTCCGGCTGTCGGGGCGGTGGAAGCGGGCCACCGGCGCGAGGCAGGCATCGTGGCTGAACACCGCGACGCTTCTCGTCGGCCCGGACGGCGCCGCTCAGGATTTTGTCGCGGTGCTGGTGCCGCGTACGGACTATGAGGTCGAGCCGAACTGGAATGGCTTGGGGCTGCGCGGGATTGGCGCAGATGACGTCGTCGCCACCGACGCGCTGGTGCCCGATTACCGCACTTTTAGCTGGCTCAATATCGACCAGAGTGCCACCGTTGCGCCGCTGTACCGGCTACCGCAACCGACGCTGTACACCCTTGCCGGCACCATTCCGCTGCTCGGTGCGGCTCGGCGCGTGCTGCGAGCACGACGTCCCGACACGACGGCAGCCCAAAGTGCGCTCGCCATGGCCGAAACCGATATCGAGCTGTCGCTGCGCCAGATCCGCCGCAACGTTGCAAACCTCATGCAATGCGCTCGTGCCGGCGGCTACCCGGACACCGAGTTGGTGTTGCGATCGCGCCGAGACCAGGTGATGGCCTCCGAACGGGCGATGCGGGCCGTTCGCACGGTCATGCAAGAGTCTGGCGCGGACGACGACGGTCTGCTCGAGCGCGTGTGGCGCGATGTGCAGACCGCCCGGGTCCACGTCGCTAGCAATGTCACTCAGGTGCTGTCGGTGGTGGGCCGGTTCGCGTTCGGCCTCAAGGTCGACGACCTCATTTGGTGACCGGGTCAGACCCAGTCGTCGGAGGACAGCGTGCGAAGCACCCGCGACAACATGTCATCGGTCACCGACGGGGGTTCGGCCGGGCCCGGTGCTGACCGGGTTGCGATGCGGCCGAGTCGCTCGGAAATGTCACGCGCGGCACGCAATACGAACGGGGCCGTATTTTGTAGGTGTCCGACAGGCACCGCTCCCGTGAGTGACAGGCCGGCCCCTTCGCCGTCGGCGGTGCGGATGGGCGCCGCCACGCTGGACAGGCCGACGGTCAGCTCCTCGTTGTCGTACGCGAGCCCGTGGCGGGATCTGATCTGGGCCAGCTCCTGATGCAGCATGGACAGATCGGCGATGGTCGCGGGAGTGCATTTGCGGAGCGGGTCCGCGACGATCGCGTCGACCGACTCGGCCGGAATCTGCGAAAGCATCGCTTTTCCCAACGCGCTGGCATGTGCAGGCGTGTGACCGCCGACGCGCGTCGGCACCACCACGCCTTGGCCGCTCGACACCTTGTCGAGGTAGACGACATCCGCGCCGACCAGCACCCCGAGGTGCACGACCAACGCGGTGTCGGCGTGCAGACGCTCGAGGGTGGGGGCGGCGACGCCGCGCAGCTGTGAGTGATCGACCATCCGGGTCAGCGGCAGCGGTGAGGATGCGACGCAGTAGCCGTCGGGCCGATGGTGCAGGAGCCCCGCGTCGTGCAGCTGGTTGAGGATGCGATGCGTCGACGAACGGGGTAGCCCCGTGCGGGCGACCACCTCGTCGAGGTAGAGAAGCGTGCCGGGACTGTCGAACAGGTTCATGATTTGCGCGACGCGGTCCACCAACGACGTCGTCGCGTCGCGTTTACCACTCGATGACCGCTGCATGTACCGAAAGAATCTCACCACACCGGATTCAGCGCTGCGGAAATCGTCGTTTCACCTACGTCGGCGCATACTCGAGTTATGGCCAGGCACAGACTGTTCTGCGTACCGGGGACCTGGGAAGCGGTCGCTGCGGCCAATGGCGGCCCCATCACGCCGGCGGCCGAGATCGGGATGCTCAAAGGCATCACCGATGTCCTCGATCGCACTGTGTTCGACATCGTCTACGTCAACTATCCGGCCAGTTTCGGCCCGATTCCCGGGGGTGGCCAGGACCTGCTGGACGCGCTGGGCAACCCGTCGTATCTGAAGTCCCGGGATATGGGTGTCGCCGAGGTGAAGCGTTTGATCGGCGAACATCGAGGCTCATTCGGCCTGCTCGGTTACAGCCAGGGCGCCGCGGTGGTGTCGCTGGTCGGCCGTGAGTTGGTGTCCGGGTCGCTCACCGCACGCCAACGTGACTGCCGTTGGGTACACGCGATCGGATCACCGCACCGAGGTCGCGGGCGCACCTTCCATCTCGGCAATCAGCTTGCCTACCAAGGAATCTCCGGCGACAACATCACCATGGCCGGCACCATCGACTGGTTCGATTATTGCCTGCCCGGCGACATCTACGGCAATGCCGACATTTTCGGCACCTATCTGAAGCAGGGTTACGACCTTGTCACGCCGCTTTCGCTCGTCGACCCGTTCAGCATGATCGCGACCATCGCGATGAACATCGCGCGCTGGGCGCAGACCGGCGAGCTGGGGCCGGTCAGCTTGTTCCGTTTGGTCAAAACCGGATTCGACCTCGGGGTGTTCCTGCGCGACTTCCCGCACGACAAGTACGCGGTAACAGACATCATTCCCGGGCGGACGGCGCTACAGCATTCCGCGAACCATCTGAACTTCTGGGGACCGCGGGTGCCCGACGTCGTCAACCTGTGACCGGGATCCGGCCCGCGCTGGCGCCGCCGTCGACCGTCAGATCGGCCCCGGTGATGTAGGACGATGCGTCCGAGGCGAGGAACGCGACGACGTCGGCGACCTCCTCGGGCGTCCCCACCCGGGTCAGCGGCGCGCCCGGATGGCCTCCCGGTCCACGTTGCACGCCCAGGTGCGCGATCATCGGCGTATCGATCATCCCGGGGTACACCGTGTTGACCCGAATGCCCAACGGGCCCAGTTCGATCGCCGCCACCTTGGACATGCCGCGCAGTCCCCACTTCGATGCGCCATAGGCGCTGTAACCGGACAGGCCCTGCTGACCGGCCTGCGACGCGATGTTGACGATCGAGCCGCCGCCGACCGATGTCATCGGGCCCACGACAGCCTGGATGCCGAGAAACGCCCCGACGAGATTGACCCGCAGCATCCGTTCGAACTCGGCTGCGGGTTGCTCGACGAGTGGCCGGTTCACGCAGATCGCCGCGTTGTTGACCAGGACGTCGACCCGGCCGAACGTGGCAAGTGCGGTGTCCACCGTTGTGCGCCAGTCGTTTTCGTTGCCGACATCATGCCGTACGAAGCACGCCGCCGCACCGATCGAGTCGGCGACCGCACGACCCTGCTCGGCCAGCACGTCGGTCAGCACCACACGGGCGCCCAGTGAGGCGAACAGGCGGGCCTCCGCCGCGCCCTGGCCCTGCGCCGCGCCGGTGATGATCGCGACCTTTCCCGACAGGTCCATCGGTGTGGGCATGATCAGTCCGAGTCCTGATCGATGCCGGTCAGCATGATCTCTGACACCCGGCGCGGAAACTCGGTGAAGGTGGCCATCATCGCGATGCGGCGCGGCAGGATCACGTGGCGACGGTTGCGCTCGATGGCCTCCGCGACGGCCACCGCGACCTCCTCGGGTTCCAACGCCTCGGGTGGCAACATCTTCCACTTCAACGACCGCTCGATCGTGCGGCGTGCCGGACCGAATTCCCGGATGTGGTCGATCATGTCGGTCTTGACCTCACCGATCTGAACGAGCGTGGTGTTCACCGGTTTGCCGCGCAGTTCGGACCGGATGCCCGCGGTGAAGTGGCTGAGCCCGGCCTTCGATGCGCCATACAAGGTGACGCCGGGTCCCGTCGAGATCGCGCCCATCGACGACACGTTGACGATGTGGCCGCGTCCACGCGACAGCATGCGGGGCATCGCCTGCCGGCACAACTCCATCGGGGCATTGAGGTTGACCTGCAACAGATCACGGACTTCTTGTGCGCTGGCCTCGGGGAATCGGCCAACCCGGTCGATGCCGGCATTGTTGATCAGTACATCGATCGGGCCGTCGGCCTCTACCCGTTCGATCAGGTCCTCTACCGCGCCGGGGTCGGCGAGGTCGGTCGGATATGCCTTGCCGTCCAGCTCTTTTGCCAGCACCTCAATCGAATCGCTGCGGGCCACCAGGGCAACGTCGACGCCGCGCGCCGCGAGTACCTCGGCGATGCTCTTGCCCAGTCCGCGGCTTGCGCCGGTGACGAGCGCGCGGGTGTTCCTCAACTGCATGGTGATTCCCCTCTCAACGCGCTACGCACGACCGCGCACACGTCGTCGGTGGCTTGCTGGGCGGCCGGAAGGTGGTCGGCCAGGTTGAAGAATCCGTGAAAGCCCCGCTCATACCGCCGAACCGTCGCGGGGACACCGGCCGCGCGAAGCCGCGCGGCGAACTCCTCGCCCTCTTCGCACAGCGGATCCAGTTCGCCGGTGACGACGTGAGCGGGTGGCAAGCCGTTGAAGTCGCCGAGGATGGGCGAGGCCAACACGTTCGTACGGTCACCGTCGGCGCCGAGGTACTGCTCGGTGAACCACTGCATGTGCGCTGCGGTGAGCACCCCGCTCGCGGTGTGCGGACTGTCCAGCGAGGACTTTCGGCGCTGGTCGACGACCGGGTAGATCAGCACCTGAAAGGCGATCGGCGGACCTCCGCGATCGCGGGCCATCATGGCGACGACGGCGGCCAGATTGCCGCCGGCGCTGTCGCCGGCCACCACCAGCTGTGTCGGATCACCGCCGAGCTCGTCGATATGGGCCGCCACCCACTCGGTAGCCGTCCAGGCGTCGTCGACGGCGGCCGGGAAGGGAAACTCCGGGGCCAGCCGATAATCCACCGAAACCACCACGGCGCCAATGCCGTTGGCCAGTCTGCGGCAGCACGAGTCGTGTGAGTCGAGGTCACACAGCACGAACCCGCCGCCGTGGAAGTACACCAGCGCCGGCAACCCCGAACCGGAACGACCCGCGGCCGCGGGGTGGTAGATGCGAACGCCCACACCGGATTCGCCGATGGTGCGGTCCTCGACCCGATCGACGGGAACCGGGATGGCAGGTCTGCGACTGGCCTTAAGGCTGGCGCGCACGCGCACCGCGTCACCGGAGGCGAACGCAGCGCTCATCCGGGCCGCCAGCTCCTGCTGCATCGTGGCTGTGTCCGTCATTTGACGCCGCCCGTCAGCTGCCCGCGCAGCAGCTTGCCGGTGGCGTTGCGCGGCAATTCGGCGAGGAACTCGACGTCGCGAGGAATCTTGTAGCGCGCCAGGTTTGCCCGCACATACTCCTTGATGTCGTCGGGCCGGACGGCGGCGTCGCCGGCGGGCACCACGTACGCCTTGAGACGCTGGCCGAAGTCCGGGTCGTCGACACCGATGACGGCCACTTCGTCGACGGCGGGGTGGGCGCTGATCAGGTTTTCCACCTCGAGCGGGTAGACGTTCTCACCGCCGCAGATCACCATGTCGTCATCGCGTCCGTCGACGTAAAGCCGTCCGGTCTCGTCGAAATGGCCGACATCGCCGCTGCTGAGCAGCCCGTCGATGACTTCCTTGCGCCGGCCGTCGGTGTAGCCCGAAAAGCTGATGTTGCTGCCGGCGAAGATGCGGCCTATGGTGTGCGGCGCGGTGATCTCGTTGCCGTCTTTGTCGTAGAGCTTGACGGCGCAGCCCACCGGGGGGCCGTCCCGCTGTCCTCGGATCGTGCAGGAGGTCTTCGGGCATGGCGACGGTCATCACGGCCAGCTCGGTTGAGCCGTAGAGGTTGTAGAGCACCGGTCCGAACTCGTCCATGGTGCGCACGACCAGGTCGGGCGGCACGGCGGATCCGGAGACGAAGATGATCCGCAGTGACGACGTGTCGTAGCGGTCGCGAACCTCCTCGGGCAGGGCCATGATTCGCTGCAGCATGGTCGGCACGACGACGAGCACGTCGCACCGGTACGCGTCGACGGCGTGCAGCGTCTGCTCGGGATCGAACCTGCGGCGCAGCACCAGCCGGTTGCCGAGCGCCAGCGACAGCACCGCCTGGCCCAGCCCGGTGCCGTGAAACATCGGCGCGGCCAGCATCGCTGTTTCGTTGCGGCGCCGCGGAACTCGGTCCAGCAGTTGCGCGGAGAACAGGGGAGAGGTTTTGCCACGCGGTGCGCCTTTCGGGGTGCCCGTCGTCCCGCTGGTCAGCAGCGTCAGACCGCCCGGCTTCGCCGGCGCCGGCACGGGTGCGGTGGAAGCCGATCGGATCAACCCCTCGATGGAGCCGTCGGGTGGGCTGTCGGTTGTCCAGGCGACGAATCGCCGTACGCTCCCGTCGATGGCGCCGAGGAGCTCGCTGAATTCGTCGTCGTAGACCAAGACGGTGACGTTTTCGCGTCGGGCGACGTCGGCGAGCTGGGGCTTGGCGAACCCGGTGTTCATCAGCAGCAGCTGTGCGCCGATCTTGCCGGCCGCGGCGAGGGCGGTGAGCAGTCCCCGGTGATCGCGGCACAGCACCGCGATGACGTCGCGCGATCCGATACCCCGCTGGGTCCACGCCCGCGCCAACGCGTTGATCTGACCGTTGAGGTCGGCGAATGTCAGATCACCGGCCTCATCGGTGACGGCGAACGCATCGGGGTTGTTCACCGCGGCCGCCTCGATGACCCCGGCGAACCCACCGTAGGCGCGCACCAGTTTCGCCGACCGGATGCCGTCCACGATGCCTCCGGACAGGCCGGCGTCACGCAGCACGCTCACGCTGCGGGCGGTGGTACGGAGCCGGCGGGCGGTATCGACGACGTACTTCATGCCCGGCACGGTAGGGGCGACGCCACGCCCGGCTCACCGGAAAGTCTCGCTGACCGAGACATCTTGTCTGCTTCCGCACACCACGCGCGTAGATGTAAGCCACACCACAACGGGTTCGACGGGAAAGGTGACCGATGCGGCGTCTGAAAGGCGAGGACAACAGCTTCCTGGCGTGGGAGAGCGACGTGCAACCCCAGCACACGATGAAGGTCGTGGTGCTCGACCCGAGCCACGGGCGGGTGCCGCTGACCTTCGAGGCGGTCAAGGATGCCGTTTCAGGTTTGGTAGAGCAGGTCGAACCACTGCAGTGGCAGCTGCTGATGCCGCGCATCGGGTTCGGTCGGCCGTGGTGGATCGCACGCCCCCAGCTCGACATCGCCTACCACGTGAAGCGCACTACCGCCGTGGCACCGGGCGGCGATCGTGAGCTCGCGGCGGCGATGAGCTCGATCTTCGAAGCGCGCCTGGACCGCAACCGTCCTGCCTGGCAGCTGTGGTACATAGACGGTCTTGCCGACGGGCGGATCGCGTTGATGCTGAAGATTCACCACGCCGTGGCCGACGGGGCGGCCTCGCTGCGCCTTCTCGAGGCGATGTTCAGCAGCGACCCGCAGACTCCGCTGCCGACGCCGCGACGGAACCCGATGCCCGATGAGCGGCGGCCGGCGCCATGGGTGTGGTTCCCGCTGGTGCTGCGGCATCAACTCGCCGCGCTCGCAAGGTTTCCGGGCATCATCGCCCGCACCGTGCGCGTCACCGGCATCATCCGGCGCCGCCAGAAAGCCGGCAAACCCGGCTATGCCAAGGCATTCGCCGCGCCGCCGGCCCCGTTCAACGAGCCGCTCACCTCGGATCGCCGGTTCGCCTACCGCGGTTGCGAGATGCGGCAGATCAAGCGGGTCGCGACGACGTTCGGTGTCACCGTGAACGACGTATTTCTGACGATCTGCAGCGGCGCGCTTCGCGAATTCCTGTACCGCACAGGGAAATTGAGCGACGAACCGTTGACCGCTGTGGTGCCCGTGTCGATGCGGCCGCCCGGTGCCGAGGTGAAGTGGGGCAATCAGGTGGCCCGCTGGAACGTCGACTTCGCCACCCATATCGCCGATCCGGTGGAGCGGCTACACGCGATTGCCACCGCCACCAAGACCGCCCGCGAGGTGCAGGCCGAGCGCGACGCGTTCCTGCAGCACGACTGGATGGAGTACTGGCCGCTGTTCTGGCTCTACTCCCGGGTGCTGCCGATCCTCGGCGCGCGGATCAGTCGCCGGCCGATGTTCAGCCTCATCGCCTCCAACATGCGGGGCCCACAGCGCCGGCTCTACTGGGGCGGGGCGCCGATCGAAAAGCTCATCTCGACCGGCCCGCTGGTGTTTCCGATGGGGCTGAACTTCACCGGGTGGAGTTACGAAGATCAGATGACGATCGGCGTGCTCACGTGCGGTGACCAGGTGCGCGACCCATTCGAGATCGCGGACCACCTGCCCGCCGAGCTCGCCGAGTTGGCGGCGGCGGCGTCAGCCCGGATCGAGGCCATCGAGAAGACGTATGGTCAGCCGGCAACCGGCGTGGACGTCCTGCCAGAGGCGGGTAACCGGATCTGAGGCGTCGAGCGCATGGCGGTGATTGCTGGCCAACAGGTGGTCGGTCGCATCGCGCGCCCGGACGATGGCCTGCCGATGCGCCCACGCCGCCGCGCGCACGTCGACGTCACCCGTGTCCGACCGTTGGATCGACGCGGCGATCTGCAGCTTGGCCGCATCGATGTCGGACGCCGTCCGTGCCACCTGGGTCGTCGACGATGCCTGATCGGTCACCTCTTCGCTGCCGTACGAGACGGCCAGCCGTTCGCGGACCTGGTCGACGTGGCTTCGCCAGACGCCGTCCGCCGATCCGACCACGGCGGCGGCCGCCGCAGCGCCGACGACCACAGGCGTCGGTATCCTCGATGCTGCTTCGAATTCCACACGCGCGCTGGCGCATTGGAACACTCGATGCTCGGCGACCGCCGCCTCGGACACCGTCACATCGCAGATGCCGGCCGCAAGCAGTCCGGGCCGGGGCCGCACCGGATGGATGTCGATGTCGCTGCGGGGCAGAAGGATGGCGGATGGGCCATCCTCGTCGTGCGCGGTCAGCAACAGCCAGCCGGCGTACTCGCAACCCGCGACAGACCGCCACCGGCCGGTCAGTCGTCGGTCGCGGCCGGATCGAACCAATCGACCCTCGGGACGATAGCTCGCGACAACCAACGCGTCGGGGTCGTCGCTCCAGACGTCGTCGGCCGCCGGCAACCCAGCCATGTCGTAGGCCGCAGTGTTGAACGCCGCGGTGAGCCAACCGGCCGACCCGTCGAGCGCGCTGAGTCCCTCGACGGCCGAGATGAACTCGTCGGCGTCGACGCCTGCGCCGCCGTATCGGCTCGGCTGCAACATCCGCCAGATTCCTGAATCGCGAAGCGCCGCAACGTCCGTCGATCCGGCGGCGTCGAGAATCGCCCGGGCCGAGGCGTACGCACCGGCGGGCCGGGACACCTGAGACACCCAGACCTCCTCGGGGCGCGACGATCAGTGGTATCCACGATGGTGACACACGGAACGAGCCAGACGGGGCGGTGCCGATGACGCAAAGTGTGCTCGACGCGGTCCGCGCACTGCTGCCCGCGATCGCCGAGGCCGCTCCGGTTGTCGATCGGGACGGCGCCGTCGACGCCGACACGATTGCGCGCCTGCGGGACGCGGGATTCTTCTCGATGCTGCAGCCGAAGGCTTTCGGGGGCCGCGAGGCGGCGCCGTTCGACTATCTGGTGGCGACGCGGGAACTCTCGTCGGCGTGCACCTCCACGGGGTGGTTGGCGGGGTGGCTCGGGGTGAACAGTTGGCACCTGGCCCTGTTCGACGAGCGCGCGCAGCGCGATGTCTGGGGTTGCGACCCGCAGGCGCTGCTGTGTGAGTCCTACGCGCCGACCGGGCGGCTGGAGCGCGTCGACGGTGGGTTCCGGTTGTCCGGCCGTTGGCACCATTGCACCGGCGTGCGCCATGCATCGTGGTTTCTGGCGGCAGCGGTGCTCATCGGGGCCGACGGGGACGCCCAGGACTTCGCGGTGGCGCTGGTGCCGCGGAGTGACTACGTCATCGAGCCGAACTGGAATGGGTTGGGACTGCGAGGAATCGGTGCGGACGACGTCGTGGTCTCCGGCGCGCTCGTGCCGAGGTATCGGACATTCGGCTGGGTCACCCAGGATCAACGAGCCGGACTTGCGCCGCTCTACCGGCTTCCGCAACCGACAATGTACACCCACACCGGGATCGCACCGATTCTCGGAGCGGCTCTTGCAGTGTCGGCGGTGGGGCCGCCGAATCCCACCTCGGCACTCAGCGAGATCGCCATGGCCAGAACCGATCTCGACCTGTCGCTTCTTCAGATGCGGCGCAATCTGGGTGAACTCATGGATTGCGCACGCCGCGACATCGCGCCGGATACAGAGTTGATGTTGCGCTCGCGCCGCGATCAGGTGATGGCGTCGGAGCGGGCCGTGCGGGCGGTGCAGACGTTCCTCCGTCACTCGGACGTCGACGACGATGTGTCGGAGCGGGTATGGCGTGACGTGCAGACCGCGCGCACGCACGTGGCCAGCAACGTCGAACAAGTGCTGTCGGTGGTCGGCCGGTTCGCATTCGGCTTGAACGTCGACGACCTCATCTGGTGAGTCCGCTCAGACCCACGCGTCGGAGGTGAGTGTGCGCAGCACCCGCGACAGGATGCTGTCGGTGGCCGGCGAGCCGCTCGCCGCCGCCGCGGATGGCGTGCTGCCCAGCTGTTGGGCGATGTGACGCGCGGCGCGCATGACAAACGGTGCGGTGCGCTGGAGCCGGTGCATGGGGACCGCCCCTGTCAACGACAGGCCCGCGATCTCACCGTCGGGTGTGCGCAGTGGCGCCGCGACGCTGGCCAGTCCGATCGCGAATTCCTCGTTGTCGTAGGCGAGTCCGTGTCGGGACCGGATGCGCGAGAGCTCCTGATGCAGCGTCGCGAGATCGGCGATCGTGGCGGGTGTGCGTTTTCGAAAACGTTCTGGAACAATCGCATCCACCTGTTCGGCGGGAAGTTGGGCCAACATCGCCTTACCCAATGCGCTGGCGTGTGCAGGCGTGTGGCCGGCCACCCGCGTCGGCACCAGCGCGCTGTTGCGGCCCGCCACCTTGTCGAGATAGACGACGTCGCCGCCGAGCAAGACGCCGAGGTGGACCACCAGGCCGGTGTCGGCGTGCAGTCGATCGAGCGTCAGCGATGCCACTCCGCGCAACCGCGAGTGGTCGACCATCCTCGTCATCGGCAGCGGCGAGGCCGCCAGGCAGTAGCCGTCGGGGCGGTGTTGCAGCAACCCGGCACCGTGCAACTGCTTGAGGATGCGATGGACCGAGGATCGCGGGAGACCCGTCCGGGTCACGACCTGGTCGAGCCGCAACGGCTTCCCCGGGTCATCGAACGAATTCATGATCAGCGCGACACGTTCCACCATCGACACCGCGGTGTCGCCGTCGCCGCTGACGGTCTTGTGCATGGACGTCAGCCTTCCACCATGCGGACGGCGCCGCCGCGAGATTGCGTGCAGGCAGCAAAAGTGCGAGTAGAGGCCTGCCGGAATGCAATTTCGCGGCGGCGCCATTGCCGCGTGGTCAGCTTTCGCTGTCGGAGTCAGCCTCGCCGGAATTTGACGTCGTGGCCTTGGCGGCGTCGCGTGCCGTATCGGCGGCCTTCTTGACGGCGTCACCGATCTTGTCGACCGATTCCGCCACCTGATCGCTGACCGCCTTGACCGTCTCGCGCACCCGCTGTTGGGTGCGGGTCGCGGTGGTTCCGACCTTGCCGGGCTCGGCCATGTTGCCGTCGGTGAGATCGGTTGCGCCGTTGGACACGACGTCATTCGCCGGGCCGGTCGGCGACGCCTTGGTGACCGTATCGGCCACAGGCGCCTTCAACGGCTTCACCATGTCGACGGCCGACGTGACGTCGGCAACGACATTGCCGACCGCCGTGGTGTTTGCCTCCACCGTGTTCGTCAGTTCCGAAGGCTGCTCCTCGACCGCGTTGCCGACACGCTCGATGACTTCGGCATTGATCGCGCGGGTGAACTTCGTGACCGAGAAGGCCGCGGTCGCGACGCTGCGGTTGATCGCGGTCGCCACGGCTGTCACGTCGCCGGTCGCGATCGCATCGGTGACCTGCTGGGCGGCGGCGTTGAGCTGCCGTGTCAGCGTGCGCATTTGGAGCTGCACCTCATGCTCGAAGGTGGGCTCGGGGGCGAACCGCTGGCCGTTCCATTCCACCAAGGTCCAGCCGTCCTCGGGATTGCCCTCGATGATCACGTAGTCGGTATTGCCCAACGGCGCGGTGCTCAGCAGCTGAATCTTCTGTGTGGTGGTGAGGTTCTGGGCGTTCATCATCGTCCAGAACATGATGGTGCCGCCGTGCGAGAACACGACGACGTTCCGGTCGCCCTTGTCGTACATGGTCTTCAGCGCGCCGTCCACCCGGGCGTCGAACGCGTGCCCGTCGAGCGACGTACCCGGCATCACCACATCGCGGTTTCCCGCCAGTGCCCATGCAAGCGGGATCCTGGCGTACCCGTTGGCGGCTTCACTCTCCGGTGTTCCTTCGAAGACGCCGGCCTCGATCTCCTGCAGACCGGGCAGTACCTGGATGGGCAGGCCGAGGTATTGCGACATCGGTGCCGCCGTGAGCTGAGTCCGCACCATCGTCGAGGCGTAGATGGCGTCGTAGTTGTTGTCACCCAGCGTGTCGACCACATCCCGGGCCTGCTGCTGGCCCAACTCGGTGAGCACCGGACCAGGCGTCGACGTGTCGATCAGCCCGGACGCGTTGCCTGCCGACTCGCCGTGACGCACGAACGTCACCCTCATGTTCTCGGCGGCCCACGCGGGAATCGCGACGCCGAGGAGTAGCGCGAACGCCGTCAGGGCGGCGCCCAGATATGTCCACGGCACGGTTTGGCGCCGTCGAGGATCGTTCATTCAACACTCCCTTTCGCTGGGCGGACAGGGTCATGTTGAACTCGCGGTCGACCGCGAAGTAAGCGCTGGTCCCGTAGAACGGGACTCGGATATGGCTGGTCAGTTGCTCTCTTTGTGGAGCAGGAACGACAACACGGTCGTGACGAACGCGTCGCGCTGCTCGATCATTGCCCCGTGCCCGCAGTTGGGGAACACATGCAGTTCGGCGTTGGGGATGGCGCGCAGCGCGATCAGCGCCATGTCCAGCGGGCTCACCCGGTCGTCGCGACCCCAGGTGATCAGGGTCGGCGCCGTGATTCGGTGTATGCCCTCCCACGGCTGCAGGCCGCAGCCGAGACCGCCGACGGTGACCAGGCGCCGGACTTTCTCCGGATGGGCGATCGCGTAGGTGATCGCGACGCCGCCGCCCATCGCGTTGCCGATGATGTCGACGCTGTCGAGTTGTAGCGTGTCGACGAACTGGGTGAGCGCGTCGAGCGCGGTGGCCACGCCGGGGTGCTCAAGCACCAGGCAGCGGTAGAACTCGCCGAACGCCCCCAGCACGCCGTGGAAGTTGTGCCAGCCGGTGACATCCGGTCCGGAACCGTGAAGCAGCACCAGCGGGGGCCCGTAGCCGTATTCGTGATACCGCAATACACCCGCGTCGGTGTGGCGATCTCCCGGTACGTGGTCTCGTAACTGAGTGCCAAACTCACGCGTGCGTGCCCCCGTCTATTCGGATCTCGGTGCCGCTGATGAACGCGCCGTCGTCGGACACCAACATCGCGACGACACCCGCGACCACCGACGGGTCAGCCATGCCGGCCCCGCTGGCTTCCAGTGACGTCGGCAGGATCGGCGTCAACCGACCGAACAGCGACCAATCCGAATCCGACGGCAGGTATCCGCCTGTGGTGTCGGTGATTCCGGATTTGATGCTGCCCGGGGCGACGCACACGGCGCGCAGACCCTGACGGCCGTATTCCAGTGCGAGCGCGTGCGTCATCGCCTGGATACCGCCCTTGCTCGCGGCGTAGGCCGCCATGTACGGATGGGCGAACGTCGCCGAGGTGGAGCTGAAGTTCACGATCGCGCTGCGCGAGTTCCTCAGCAGCGCCGGCAGTGCCTCCCGCACCACCAGGAACGTCCCGGTGAGGTTGACCGTGAGGATCTGGTTCCATGCCGCCAGGCTCATCTCATGGGTATGCGCCGCCCGCAGGATGCCCGCGGCGTTGACCACCGAATCCAGGCCGTCGAGCGTTTTGAGCGCCGACTTCACCCCGTCGACCACGGAGGATTCATCGCCGACGTCCATCAGCAGCGCTGTGAGTCGGGCGTCGGCCCCGGCCTCTTGTGCTTTCAGGCGCGTCTTCTCCAAGCCGTCGGGGGCGATGTCGGCGCCTACCACCGCGGCCCCCTCGGCCAGCAGCCGCAGCACCGTGGCCTGCCCGATCCCCGATGCCGCGCCCGTCACCAGGATCCGATGGCCGTCCAGTCGATTCATGTCGCCTCCATCGGTCAAACTCACTGTCCCATAACATATTTCACAGTCGGTCCGGCGGTCCAGCCTCCGTCGACCGCGATCTCCGCACCGGTGACGTACGCGGCGGCATCGGACAACAGGTACCCGACCGCCCCGGCGATCTCCTCGGGCACGCCGACACGGCCCATCGGGGTGTTCGGGTAGTTGCCCTCTCCAGTTTGTATGCCGACCTGAGCGGTCATCGGCGTATACGTCATTCCGGGATGGACAGAGTTGACGCGGATGCGATCCGTACCGAGTTCCACCGCGGCGATCTTCGTCAGTCCGCGCACACCCCACTTTGACGCGCCGTAGCCCGCGGTCAGGGCCAGGCCGAACAGCCCGGCGGCGGACGAGATGTTGACGATGGAGCCGCCGCCCGCCGCGCGCATCGGGGCGATCACCGCCTGCATGCCGTTGAACACCCCGACCAGATTGACCTCCAGCACCGACCGGAGGTGGTCGACGGGCTCGTGTTCGATGAACTGGCCGGTCGCGACCCCGGCGTTGTTCACCAGGCCCGTCAACGTGCCGAACTCGGCGTGGGTGAACGTCACCGCCGAGGCCCACTGTTCGGGGTCGGTGACGTCGAGGTGGGTGTATGCGGCCGACGGGCCGAGCTCGCCAGCCAGCAGCTTGCCTTCCGCGTCGAGCAGGTCGGCGATGACGACCCGGCCGCCGTTGGTGACGATGTGGCGGGCGAAGGCCGCGCCCAGGCCGCGGGCACCCCCGGTGACGATCGCGACCACACCGGACAGGACATGTGATTCTGCTGTCATTCGCGCAGGCAACCATGTCCGGCGCCGCGGCCGACGCGAAGTGTCTCGGCCAGCGGGACAACCACTGCGGCGAGATTCCAGCGGCCCATACCGTCACCGGTTATGAACGAGTCGGTCGATGTGGTGGTGGTCGGTGCGGGCTTCGCCGGTCTGTACGCGCTGCATCGGTTGCGCAGCGACGGGCTGTCGGTGCGGGTGATCGAGGCCGCCGACGGCGTGGGCGGGGTCTGGTACTGGAACCGCTATCCCGGCGCTCGCTGCGACGTCGAAAGTGTCGACTACTCGTACTCGTTCGATGAGGACCTGCAGCAGGAGTGGGACTGGAGCGAGAAGTACGCCACGCAGCCGGAGATCCTGCGCTATTTGAACCACGTCGCCGACCGCTTCGATCTGCGGCGCGACATCACCTTCAGCACCCGGGTGACCGATATGGTGCTCGACGAGGAAACCCTGCGCTGGGAGGTTCGCACCGACCGCGGTGACGTGTTGTCCGCGCGGTTCTGCGTGCTGGCGGTCGGTCCGCTGTCGAACGCGAACATACCGGCCATCGACGGCCTGGACTCGTTCGCCGGCGAGGTGTACCACACCGCGCGCTGGCCGCACGATGGTGTCGATTTCTCCGGTAAGCGCGTCGGCGTTATCGGCACCGGATCGTCTGGTATTCAAGCGATTCCGTGCATCGCCAGGCAGGCCGCGCAGCTGTACGTGTTCCAGCGCACCGCGAATTACAGTGTGCCGGCCGGCAATGTGCCGCTCGATGACGCGACGCGGGCAAGTCAGAAGGCGAACTACGCGCAGCGACGGCGGTTGTCGATGGCCAGCGGTGGCGGCTCGCCGCATCAGCCGCACCCCAAGCTGGCTGTCGAGGCGTCGGAGGAGGAGCTTCGCGAGGCGTACGAAAAGCGTTGGCAGCTGGGCGGTGTGCTGTTCTCCAAAACCTTCGCCGATCAGATGATCACGCTCGAAGCCAACGAGACCGCGCGGAAGTTCTGGGAAGAGAAGATACGGGCGGTCATCGATGATCCCGCGACGGCCGATCTGCTGATTCCCAACGACCATCCCATCGGAACGAAGCGGATCTGTACCGACGACAACTACTACCAAACGTTCAACCAGGAGCACGTTCACCTGGTCAGCCTGCGGGCGACACCGATCCGGCGCATCGATGCCTCCGGCGTGCACACCACCGATGCGCATTACGAATTGGACGCGCTGGTGCTGGCAACGGGTTTCGACGCCATGACCGGGTCGGTCTCCAAGCTGAACATCATCGGCCGCGGGGGACTGACTCTCAACGACGCGTGGGCGCACGGGCCGATCACCTACCTCGGGCTCGGCATTCCGGGGTTTCCGAACCTGTTCAACATGACCGGGCCCGGCAGCCCGTCGGTGCTCGCGAACATGGTGCTGCATTCGGAGCTGCACGTGGATTGGGTCGCCGACGCGATCGCCTATCTGGATGCCCACGGCGCGACCGCTCTGGAGGCCCAGCCCGAGGCGGCGGCCGGGTGGGTCGAAGAATGTCGCCGACGCGCGGCGGGAACACTGATGCCGCAAGCGAATTCGTGGTACCTGGGCGCCAACATCCCCGGCAAGCCGCGGGTGTTCATGCCGTTCGTCGGGGGCTTCGGCGTCTACGGGGAGATCATCGCCGGGGTCGCCGAAGCGGGCTACAAGGGATTCGACGTCATCGAGGCATGATTGCTGGCACGCGATTTCTGCGCCATGGTCGTGAATTCGCCGAGCGAACCCTGATGCAGACCTCGGCGAAGGAACGGTGCAATGCGTGTCAGGCGGGTGACGCCTCGATGACCGACAACGGCCCGGCGGTGTCGACGACGCGGTCGAGCCGGAAACCCGCGCGATCCAACAGGTCCGTCCATTCGGCGCGGGTGCGTTCCTTGCCGTGCAGCGCCACCATCATCTCCAGATCGAACATCACGTCGATCTGCGACGGGCGTTCCGGCAGCACAGCTTCCAGTAGCAACAGCTTGCCGCCGGGTGCGATCGCGTCGCGGACAATGTGAAGGATGCGCTGCGCGTCGTCGTCGTTCCACCCATGCCCCGGTAGCGAGCTCGAGCACGGTGATGCCACCCGGGGCAAGCGTGCGCAGCAGACGATGCAGGCCTGCGCGGATAGCCCCCGTCGCGCGGACCAACGCCAACGGCGGGATTCGTGGGGGCTTCTCGGACACGCGTAAGGACTGTCAGTCCAAGTAGTCGCGCAAAACCTGAGAACGACTGGGGTGGCGCAACTTTGACATCGTCTTCGACTCGATCTGGCGGATGCGCTCACGGGTGACGCCGTACACCTGGCCGATCTCGTCAAGCGTGCGGGGCTGACCGTCGGTGAGCCCGAACCGCAGCCGCACCACGCCGGCCTCGCGCTCGGAGAGCGTCTCCAGCACCGACTGCAGCTGATCCTGCAGCAGCGTGAAGCTCACCGCGTCGACGGCGACCACGGCCTCGCTGTCCTCGATGAAGTCGCCAAGCTGGGAATCACCCTCGTCGCCGATGGTCTGGTCCAGCGAGATCGGTTCACGCGCGTACTGCTGGATCTCCAGCACCTTTTCCGGCGTGATGTCCATCTCCTTGGCCAGCTCCTCAGGAGTGGGCTCGCGGCCCAGATCCTGCAGCAGCTCGCGCTGGATGCGGCCCAGCTTGTTGATCACCTCGACCATGTGCACGGGGATGCGGATGGTGCGGGCCTGGTCGGCCATCGCGCGGGTGATCGCCTGGCGGATCCACCACGTCGCGTACGTGGAGAACTTGTAACCCTTGGTGTAGTCGAACTTTTCGACCGCGCGGATCAGGCCGAGGTTGCCTTCCTGAATGAGGTCGAGGAAGGCCATGCCGCGACCGGTGTAGCGCTTGGCCAGCGACACCACCAGACGCAAGTTCGCTTCCAGCAGATGGTTTTTCGCGCGATCGCCGTCACGGCAGATCCATTGCATGTCGCGGCGCTGCTGCACCGGCAGCTTCTCGCCCCGCTCGGCCAGCTCGGCGAGCTTCTGAGTGGCGTACAAGCCGGCCTCGATGCGCTTGGCCAGCTCGACCTCTTCCTCGGCGTTGAGCAGCGCAACCTTGCCGATCTGCTTGAGGTAGGCGCGTACCGAGTCGGCGGAAGCGGTGAGCTCGGCATCCTTGCGGGCTTGGCGCAGCGCCTCAGATTCTTCTTCGTCCCAGACGAAATCGCCTGATGCCTTGTCCTTTTCGGATGGTTCGGCGAGCTCGTCTTCTGCCTCGGCGGGTTCCTCGACGGCGGCAGCGGGCTCGGCCTCCGCGGTGTCCTCTTCGACGTCTTCGACGACGGCTTCGACGGCCACGTCGTCGCCGGTTTCCAGATCCTCCAGATCCAGATCGGCGTCCTCGACCACCAGATCGTCGCCGGGCTCGACTTCGAGATCGTCGCCAACCTCGAGATCGTCGGCTACGACGTCCTCAGCGACCTCGACTGCGGCGGCGGTGTCCTTCTTCGCGCGGCCACGGGGGGCGGGCGCGTCGGCCTTGGCGCGCGATGCCCGCGCCGTGGGAGCTGCCTTGGCCGGTTTGGCCGCCTTGGCCGGGGCCGCCTTCTTCGCCGCGGTGCTCTTCGTCGCCCGCTTGGCGGGTGCTGCACCGTTGGCGGCCTTCGCCGCCTTCGCCGGGGAGGTCTTCGCAGAAGCCTTCGCCGGAGCCTTCTTGGCGGGGGTCTTGGTAGCGGTGCGCTTCACCGGCTCGTCGGTTGCCGGGCTTGCCTTTGTCGCTGCCACGTACACCCTTTCGGTCTTGCGTAATCCGGTGGGCGTGGGCGCACACCACCGAAAGCGTCGGCTATGTCGAATGTGGCGTTGTTATCGGCTGGGGATACTCGCCGCTATTCGGTAGGCGGCCGCCGTCGACCATTGTAACGACACTGTTGAGAAAGAACTGTCCCGAGCGGCAAATTGTGCGCGCCCGGCGTGGCTACAGCGTGGTCGCGGTGACGTCGGCGGCCATGGCGGCGCCGACGATGCCGGCGGTGTTCTGCAGCGCCGCGGCCACCACCGGGGTGCGGTTCTTGAGCAGCGGTACCCATTTGTCGGCCTTGCGGCTGATTCCGCCACCGGCGATGAACAGATCGGGCCAGATCGCGTTCTCGATCGCGACGAGCACCTTCGTGACCTCTTGCGTCCAGCGCTCGTAGCTCCAGCCCTTGCGTTCCTTGACCGAGGACGCGGCGCGATGCTCGGCTTCCTTGCCGCCGACCTCGAGGTGGCCGAACTCGGTGTTGGGCAGCAGCACACCGTTATGGATGACCGCCGAGCCGATGCCGGTGCCAAATGTCAGCAACACGATGACCCCGGTGTTGTCCTTGCCTGCGCCGAACTTCTCCTCGGCCAGTCCGGCCGCGTCGGCGTCGTTGAGCACGGTGACCGGTTGACCGTCGAGTTGTGCGCCGATGACTTCTGGTGCGTTCAACCCGATCCACGCTTTGTCGACGTTGGCGGCGGTATGGACGATCCCGTTGGTCACCACTCCGGGGTAGGTCACGCCGAGCTTGTCGGTCCAGCCGAATTCCTTGACCACCGCGGCGATGGTTTTGGCAACCGCGTCGGGGGTGGCCGGCTGCGGCGTGGCGAGCTTGAACCGCTCGCCGATCAGCTGGCCGGTGTCGAGGTCGACGATGCCGCCCTTGACGCCGCTGCCGCCGACGTCGACGCCGAATCCACGGCGCTGCGAACCTCCGTTGGTGCTGGGATCGGCAGTGGGCGAATCGGTCGCGGTCATGGCGCTCCTCTGGTCCGGACGGGCACGTGCGACGCGCCACTCAGACTAGTAGCTCGGTACTGCATATGTGTTGCGATAGTTCGGTGACCGATCACGACAACGACCCGCCTGCGCTGCGTGCGGTGGCCGAACAGCTGGCCGCCGAGGCGGCCGACTTCGTGCGGCGCCGCCGCGCCGAGGTGTTCGAGGGCGCACCCGGATCCACCCCCGCCGTCAGGTCGAAGAGCACCCCGACCGACCCCGTCACCGCCGTCGACACCGAGGCCGAACGATTGCTCCGCGAGAGATTGGCCGAGCTGCGCCCGGGGGAGCACGTGCTCGGGGAGGAGGAGGGCGGGGCGGCCGACGTCCGCGACGGTCGCATCACGTGGGTGCTCGACCCGATCGACGGCACGGTGAACTTTGTCTACGGCATCGAGGCCTATGCGGTGTCGGTGGCCGCCCAACGAGACGGTGCATCGGTCGCCGGCGCGGTGGCTGATGTGGCCGCCGGCGCCGTGTACTCCGCCGCCCTGGGCCACGGTGCCACGCTGCGACGCGGCAGCGTGACCACGCCGCTGCGCTGCAGCACCGCCGACGATCTGTCGATGGCGCTGGTCGGCACGGGCTTCTCGTACGCGCCCGAGCAGCGGGTCTTGCAGGCGCAGTTGCTCACCAGGGTGCTGCCGCGGGTGCGCGACATCCGGCGGATCGGGTCGTGTGCGCTGGACCTGTGCATGGTGGCCGCCGGCCGGCTCGACGGCTACTACGAGGACGGTGTGCATGTGTGGGACTGGGCCGCCGCGGCGCTGGTCGCGGCCGAGGCGGGCGCGCGGGTGCTGTTGCCGCCGCCCGATGTGCCAGGGCCGGCGCGGGTGATCGCCGCGGCACCCGGTATTGCGACGGCCCTCGAGGACGCTGTGCGCTGACCGAGGGGCTCAGCAGGCGCTGCTGTGAATCTTCGACAGCAGCTTGGAATCGGCGGGTTGCGTCGCATCCGGCCGCAGGCTTGCCAGCACCGCCTCGATGTCGTCGCTGTGGCTCAGCTCGGCGAACTCCGTCCCGATCGCCAAATCGACTGTGTCGTCCGGTCTTTGGTCGAGATACAGCTCCGTGCACGGCGCCACCAGCCATACCGCGGCGGCGGCCGCGCGGCCGGCCTCACCGAACCGGATCTGGCCCTGACATTCCAGGCGCGCGCTGGCGTACACCGGGTCGTTGGCGGCCTCGGGTTGTGCGAATCCCAGGTCGCGCAGTTGCCCGGCGATCGCGGCGGCCTGACCGCCCTCCCCGCTGGCGTTGAGCACCCGGATGCGGGTGTCGGCGAGCTTCGCCGGGCTCACTTCCGTCATGTCGGCGCGCTTCACCTGTTCGCCGATGCTCGGAGCGGGCTGCGTCGGGTCCGCTGCGGGCGGCGGATTGCAGATCGTCGCCTCGTGGACGGCGGTGGGCTGGTTGAGCGCGAACGCCCAGACCAACATCGTCACGACCGCCAGCGATGCGAAGACGATGATTGCCGGCGTATAGTTCCGGCGCCGGAAGGGGCGACCGTGTTCATCGAACGCGGTGCCTTCTGTGATTTGCGCGACCACCCTTGCACTGTAGAGCGTGTTGCTTTGCGGGCCTCCCACCTGGGCGTTTAGAGTGTGATGTAAATCACAGTGGAACGCGTGTCAATACGGGCACGAATCGTTTGGTGGATGCGTTCGACGCTGGTACAAAGCTCTGCTGCAACGTATACGGAGGGGATGAGGACGATGGCTACCGATTACGACGCCCCACGGCGCACCGAGACCGACGATGTTTCCGAGGATTCACTCGAGGAACTGAAGGCTCGGCGTAACGAAGCCCAGTCGGCCGTCGTCGACGTCGACGAGTCCGAATCCGCCGAAAACTTCGAACTACCCGGCGCCGACCTCTCTGGCGAGGAGTTGTCGGTGCGAGTGATCCCGAAGCAGGCGGACGAGTTCACCTGCTCGAGCTGCTTTTTGGTGCATCACCGCAGTCGGCTGGCCAGCGAGAAGAACGGCGTGATGCTCTGCACCGACTGCGCGGCCTGATCTCCTCGGGTTTTCATTGATGACTCTGCGTTGAGGGCGCACTCTTCTCGCTTTGCGCCCGGAACGCAGAGTCAATTCGTTGGGGAGCCGCTCAATGCGGCCAGCACGCGGTCGGGATGACGGGAGCTGACCAGCCAATAAGGCGTGGGATCGTCGGGATCGTCGAGGACCAGCAGCACCATGGGGCCCACCCACGGGCGGTGCACGACGTAGGCCGCGGGGTCCAGCTGGCGGCCCAGCGCCGCCGATTTCGCCGACTGCGGTACTTCGGCGGAGCGGGCGATCACGCTGACCGGCAGATGCGCGGGGCCCACCCACAGTTCGATGTCGGACGCCGAATTGCCGACGATTCGCAGTTCGGTCTTGGAGAACCACAGCAGCACCGCCGCGGCCACCGGCAACAACACCGCAAACGGCAGCCAGGTGGGCAGGCTGCGCACGCCCAGGGTCACCTCGTACGCGATCAGCGCAGCGAGCCCGAGACCCGGCAGCCACCACCACCACGGCACCCAGAGCCGTTCGCGATAGCGCACCGTTTGGGCGGTTGCGCGCGTGTCGGACACGCGGCCAAGAGTAATCTTTGTCGTCGTGTCCACTTCTCTGGCGGTCGTCCGGCTGGACCGCGACTTGCCGATGCCGCAACGCGCCCACGACGGCGACGCCGGCATCGATCTGTACAGTGCGCTCGACGTCGAACTGGCGTCGGGACAGCGGGCACTGGTCCCGACGGGAATCGCGGTCGCCATCCCGTACGGGATGGTCGGATTGGTGCATCCGCGCTCGGGTTTGGCTGCCCGCGTGGGACTTTCGATCGTCAACAGCCCGGGCACGATCGATGCGGGCTATCGCGGTGAGATCAAGGTGACGCTGATCAACCTCGACCCGGACACACCCATCGTCGTACACCGCGGCGACCGCATCGCCCAGCTCCTGGTGCAGCGAGTGGAGCTGCCCGAGCTGGTCGAGGTGACGTCGTTCGACGAGGCCGGCCTGGCCGACACTTCCCGTGGCGACGGCGGCCACGGTTCCTCCGGCGGACATGCGAGTTTGTAGATGGCATTCGGAAAACGTAAGAGTAGAGACAACATCGGCGACGCGGGCGGCCCTGACGAGGTCGTCGAGTCCTCGGCGGCTGACGTCGACGAGGAGCTCGAAGGGCCATTCGACATCGAGGACTTCGACGACCCGTCCGTCGCGGCACTGGGCAGGCTCGATCTGGGGTCGGTGTTGATTCCGATGCCCGAAGCCGGGCAGGTGCAGGTCGAACTCAACGAGGCGGGCGTGCCCAGCGCGGTGTGGGTGGTGACGCCGAACGGCCGATTCACCGTCGCGGCCTACGCCGCGCCGAAAACCGCCGGGCTGTGGCGCGAAGTGGCCGGTGAACTCGCCGACTCGCTGCGCAAGGACTCGGCCAAGGTCAGCATCCAGGACGGCCCGTGGGGCCGCGAGGTCGTCGGCACGGCATCGGGCGGCGGACAGGAGCGAAGCGACCCGGGGAACAGTCGGAGCATGGTGCGGTTCATCGGCATCGACGGCTACCGGTGGATGATCCGCTGTGTGGTCAACGGTCCCGCGGAGACCATCGACGCGCTCGCTGAAGAAGCCCGAAATGCATTGGCGGACACGGTGGTTCGACGCGGAGACACCCCGCTGCCGGTGCGCACCCCGCTGGCCGTGCAGTTGCCCGAGCCGATGGCCGAGCAGTTGCGGGCCGCCGCCGCGCAGATGGCCCAGCAGGCGCAGCAGCCGCCGGAGCAGCAGCAGCCGCCGCAGCCCACGGCCCGCCGCAGCGCGCAGGGCACCGCGATGCAGCAGCTGCGAACAATCACCGGCGGGTAAGCGATTTGGGCGCGCGGAGTTGCGCT
>NZ_PIZU01000080.1 GCF_002838065.1 Mycobacterium hubeiense
AGGCCCAACCACTTACACAGTCAATGAGACACGCCCGCTCGCCGATCGCACGAGCGGCGACCGCCTAATGGGACTCGAACCTGGGGAAATACGTGACCGTTGATAGCCCGAACGCCATACTCAACGGCCCTGGTGTGTCGATCCATCCTGTTCCGTTCTCCTTTGCAGAAGAACGGAATCCACGGTCCGTGGGCAGTTTAACTACAAGAACTTCCACGCGCTTAGTTTGCTGAACAGCGAACGGTGCCAAGAAAGTCGTAATAAGCTTGCACGTGCCGAGGCTGCGACAGCTCGCAGCTGCCGAGAGGTACTGGGGGCCAGCGTGCCGATTCGCTATCCGACCGCCCCCACAGGGGTGAACTCAGCCACACCCGAGGGCGATCCGAAACCCCCGTAAGGGCGATGGACCCTCGTGTGCGCTGCCACGAACATTGTGTGTGAGCCCGACACGGGGCAAACCGCCCAACAAACCGAAGTGAGGACATCATGAGCGACACCAAGCGGAAGAAGTCAGTCACCGCCGCACCCGGTGTAGCCGCCGCCTCTCTTGTGGCAGTGGCAACGCTGTTTCTCGGCGCGGGACCGGCGCAGGCAGACATCGACGTTACCGCGACTCCCAACCCGGACGGCGTCACGGTCGTCGTCTATTCGCTGGCGCCCAACCCGCCCGGCGGCCTTTGCACGTACACCGCCAGACCCCAAGGCAATCCGATCGGAAAGCCCCTGCCGGTCACCAATGTTCCGTTCTTCTTGCCGCAAGGTGGTAGCCAGTCGATACCGTTCCTGAGCTTCCAGACGGGCGCGACATGGGACATCACGGTGGACTGCCCAATCGGTGGTGTGCAATACGACTGGGTCGTCTACTGAGCACGTCTTGCCCTGCGTCGAAGTAGGCGGTGAAGGCCGTGGCGATCGCCTACCCCAAGACGCCTACCAGAACACATCAACCAACCGTCAAACACCAACGAGCGCAATCAACTACACATAACACGTGACAAGACCCCTGCCGCGGTCGGAAGTGCGCTCACCACCGACCACTTCAGGCGCATTCGTCTGCACGTCTAGATTGCGCTAGCCAGTTAGGATCTACATCGGAGGCTACCGCCAATGCGTACTCCCGCTATCCGAGATGCGCGCCGTGTCGGCGCGTTTCCCCTGGGCCGGGGATCGCTGGTCGGAGCGCGGGTGAAGCGTTTGCTGGCGCCGGCGGGGGTCATTCTCACGGCCACCGCACTGATCGGCTTCCCGGCCCCAGCTTCAGCCGAGCCGCCGCGGTGCCCCCCGGGGAGCACCAGCGTCGAGTGCCGGTATCCCACGGACCCCACGCGGGTGCCCGATCCTCAGATTCGCGCGCCTGAGCCGACGACGACGCCACCGACGCGAGTGCCGCCGCTGACGCTGCCGCCACCACCTCCGCCGCCGCCGGTGATTCCGCCGTCTCCGCCGCCGGTGATTGTGGATCCGGTGCCGCCTCCGCCGCCGACGATTGCGGATCCGCCGCCGCCGCCGGTGATTCCGCCACCGCCGCCGGTGATTCCGCCACCGCCGCCGCCGGTGATTCCGCCACCGCCGCCGCCGGTGATTCCGCCAGNGCGCCGCCTGCTCCCACCCCTGCCGCGCTTGAACTCAGCGACTCGACGATCGGGCCGGGTGGCGACGTGACGGCGACGGGTCGGGGCTGCGTGCCCGAGGCCCCGGTCAGCTTGTCTATCGGCGAGACCCCGGTCGGGCAGACGGTGGCTGGCCCGCGCGGCGGCTTCGAAACGCCGCTGCGCACTGGATCTGTCGAGCTGGGCCGCCATCAAGTCACGGCCGAATGCGGTCGCACGCTGAGCGCGCCGCTGGACATCGTCCTGGTCAGCTACGTCGGCAGCGGCACATCGACGCTGACGGTGATCCTGTTCTTCCTGTTGATCGGCGTCTGGTTCTACGGCCACCGTCTCGCGTCGCATCTACCCGCCCGGAGGAATCATGGGGAGTAAGTCGATCGCCGCCACCCTCATCGCGCTGCTCGTGTGCGCGTTCGTCGGCACCGCGACCGTGGCCGCTCAGCCCGCCACCGTCACCATGTCGGCGACCGTCAACGGCCAAGACGTGGGTGCGGCGAGCGCGGCCGATCCGCTGCGGCTCCAGCCGGGCGAATCGGTGGAGGTGGCCGTCGAGGTGGCCAATAACGGAACCGAGGCTGTCGAGGTGCGGCGGGTCGAACTCTCCGGACGCGTTGTCGGATTGACCTTCTTCAACTACGCCACCGCGGTGCAGCTCACCGTGGAACCCGGAGCCACCGACACCCTCCGCTACCGGCTGGACCTCTTCGGCCTGGAGGGTCAGGCCACCGGTCTCATCGGGGGTGAGCTGTCGGTCGCCGATGCCGCGGGAGACACCGTCGCCTCGATCCCGACGGTGACCGACGTGCGTGGTTCGCTGATATCGGTCTACGGCTTGTTCGGTATTGCCCTGGTGGTGCTCACCGCGTTGGCGCTACTCGACGCCGCCCTCGCAGTCGCCAAACACAGACTTTCGGAAAACCGCTGGCAGCGCGGGCTGCGGTTGCTGGCGCCCGGAGTCGGGATCGGGCTAGTGGTGGCCTTCTCCGCGTCGGTCGCGCGGCTATGGGTTCCCAGCACCGGGCTATGGCTGGTGCTGGCCGGACTGACTGCCGCGGTGTTCTTCACGCTCGGGTACTTCTCGCCCACACCCCAGGGCGAGGAGGAGGAGGACGAAGAATTGGACGAGGACGAGGACTTGGACGCCGACACCATGCAGGCGCCGACCGACGAGTTCGGCCGATGACATCGAACGAGGAGCGGATACGAGCGGCGTTGCCCGGTTACGACGTCGGCCAGCAGATCGGCAAGGGCGGTTGCGGTGTAGTGCTTTCGGGAATGCATCTCCGCTTACAACGACCGGTGGCCATCAAACAGATCCCACCGCAGTTCGCCGATGACGCTGCGGTCCGGCGCCGGTTCGTCACAGAGGCGCAACTGATGGCCGCCATAGACCACCCGCACGTCGTTCCGGTCTATGACTACATCGAGCAGGGCGACCTTTGCTTGCTGGTGATGGAGTACCTGCCCGGCGGAACCGTGGCGGATCGGTTTGCCAACGACGGTTTCGACGCCACGTCGGCGATGGCGGTCGCGTTGGCCTGCGCCGCCGGCCTGGAGGCTGCACACCGGCACGGGGTGCTGCACCGCGATGTCAAGCCGTCGAATCTGATGTTCGCCCGCGGCGGCACAGTCAAGCTCACCGACTTCGGCATCGCCAAGATCGTCGGCGGCGACGACACCCTGGTCACGCGTGCCGGTGAGGTCGTCGGTACGCCGTCCTACATCGCACCGGAACAGGCTCGCGGACAACAGCTTTCGCCTGCCACCGATGTCTACGCCTTGGCGACCATGCTGTACCAGCTGCTGTCCGGCGTGCTGCCCTTCCCGCCCGGCGAGGACAGCATGGCCACGCTATTCATGCACGCCTTCGAGCAGCCGACGCCGCTGACCGAGGCCGCGCCGGCGGTCCCGGAGCCCATCGCCGAGGTGGTCATGCGGGGCCTCGCAACGGACCCCACCGAGCGCTTCGGCACCGCGGAATCCTTCGGCGTTGCCCTGGCCGAGCCCGCGGCCGACTGCTGGGGCGCGAATTGGCTTGCCCCGGTGGGCATTCCCGTCATCGGCGCCGACACGATCGTGGCGGCCGCGACCGGAACCAGTCACCCATCGAAAACGACCGGGACGCCACGACAAACCACCACGATGCGTGCGGTTCCTCCGGGGTTGCACACTGCGCCAACAAGGCGGGTCAGGCCCGCGCAGCCGATGCCGCGCCCACGGGTCGAACTGGCCGACGTGGGCCGCAACGATGTGGCGCCGGTCCAGAAGGTCGTCAAGTTCCGTTCACCGCGTGTGCCTTTCGTCATAGCCGCGGTGCTCGGGCTGATAGCGATCGCGCTCGCATTGGTCGGGCTGGGCTCGCCGCCGAGGGGAGGCGACCTGCAGCCGGGCACCGTCACCGTCGCCGGCCTCGATCCCACGACGGTCGACCGCGTCGAGGTCGACATGACGAAGCCGATCCCGGTGACGGTCACCGGCGTGCCAGGCGACACGGCGGCATTGGCGCTCGACGTCCTCGGCACGTCGCTGGGCCGCCACCAGGCTCCGTTCATCCCCGGGGCGCCGGGGCTCACCGCCGAGGTGCCGTCGCCGGTCAACCCATACGTGCTGGCGGGGAACGTGACGGCGGAGCTGCGCGTGCTCAGTGGCGAAACCCCAACCGCCACATACCGGTTCGGAATACGAACCACTCAGCCGGGGCTGACCACCGCGGTGGCAGTCGCCACCGTGGTGTTGACCCTGTTCGCGGCGGCCTACGTCGAGTCGTACATCCGCGTGCTGCGGCGTGGCCGCAGCCGGTTCTCAGGCAGTTTCGGCCTGCCGCTCAGCGCGGCCGCACTGGCCGTCGCCGTAGTCGCCGCGGTATGGATTCTGCTGGGCCGCGAGCCGACGATGGCCACCGTCATCGGATGTGCGGCGGCGGCGGCCGCCGCCGGCATCGCGGCCACCATCGGTGCGATGCGGATCGGCCGGAAGTACCGCTACCGGCGCAGTCGACGAGCCTGGGAGCGGGCGCGGCGATGACGCACCGTGCCGAGAAGTGCCCGGTCGACTCGTACGTGTAATACGTGCTCGTAGAAATGGCGTGCTCGTCGGCGAAATGGTGCTCCCGCCAAGACACTTGCGACGTTCCTGAAAGGTGTTGACCCCGAACTATTCTCGAACAACTGCGTCGAGGCCGCTCAACCGACGAGGTCATCACTGTGTGGGCTTGATCCGGGGAGCCTCACAGATCGCGGTCGGTGACCACGCCGCTGAGCATCGCCCGTTCGACCAGCCGTGCTCGCTTGTTGGGATGCGGATTCTCGTCCAACCCGAACTTCGTAAACAGCGCGCGGAGGTGTGTTTTCACAGTTTCGGTGCTGAGATACAGTTCGTCGGCGATTTGCTGGTTCGTGGTAGGGGTGGCATACGTGGCGCCGCCCTTGTATGGCCTGCAGAGAGCGATGAGCACCCGTAGCTGCGCGTCGGTGAGCGAGCTCCGGGTGGGAATCTCGCCCGCGACGCTGGTCGTCTTTCCAGCGGGGCGGGTGGCGTCGCGGAAGGTCAGCACGGCTTCGCCGATTCTTATCTTGTCGCCGGAGTGCAGTGGGCGCCTGCCGGTGATCCGCTCGCCATTAACGAAGGTGCCGTTGCGCGACAACCCGTCGTCGACGACCGTCCAGTGGGTATCCACCCATTCGACGATCGCGTGCAGCCGCGAGACGCTGCCGTCGGTCAGCAGCGGAATGGTGGCGTCCGGCGACCGCCCGATGCTGACCCGCTCGGCGGTGTCGAGTTGGTGCTCATGGATGTGACCCTGCTCGTCTGCGAACTGTAGAACAGGGCCGGGCCCGAGGCTCATGCTTGCCTCACGATTCCTAGTCTAGGAAACAGCCCTCGGCGAGACCTCCCAATGCCGAAATGGTGCGCGCGCCGTTCGGGTCATCAGGATCCAATGCCCATGATTAGCGCCCTGTGTGGGCGCGGACCCGGGCGCGAAAAGTTATCCGGCTCGGACAGGATCACTGGCCATTAGCACGTTGTACTCGCGGAGTGGCCCCACGATGTCGCCGTCGGGGGCGGGTGGTGGCCCGGGCGATAGGAAGCTGTCTTGCGCGGACGTGGTCGCTGCGGACGGCGCCGGCGCGGAATCGAGGTCAAACTCGACCGCTACATCGGCGGGGACGCGCCGTTCAATAATGTGTGTTCCCACGCGGGCGGTGCGCCGACCCCGTCATCCTCGTGCGGTTGGGCGGCCGCGATTCCGGACGCGCCGAGAATCGTGCTGGAGGCGACGATGGCGATGCCAACGGAACGAGCGAGTGTCTGAAATATTGGTGAACTCCTTGGGTTTTCGCTGTGGTTTGCGTTCTGCGGGTTCACCCCAACCTTCGACGCGGCACGGGTCGCACGCCATCGCTCGGCCGGGATTCGGATCGCCTCGGGGTGTGGTCCGGTTCACCCCGACGGGGGAGAGGCTTCGCCATTGGCAGGTTGTTCTCGCGGAGGAGTCACATCCTGGCCGCGTAACTGACGTTTAGCGGCGAAATGGGTGCGAGAGTGCCTGCGAGAACGTGAGTTTCGATTCGCGTGCCGAGGTCATGCCTGGGCGTCACAGTGCATATCACGTCAAAACCCGACTTACCCGAGCTGTAGCATCCCCGAGGCTTTGTGCACTTATAGTGAGGTTCCTGTCCCACAACCGGGCATACCCACGCCGATGCCAGTGGTTAATTTCCCGTTCGCGCTGCAAGCGAGGGGAACCCACGATCTATGGTTTCCCGGCGTCCAGACCGGAACCGAATGGAATGTCACCGTATGGTGCCCGGTTCAGTTCAGCGAAGGCCCTCATGCCGTCGTCTACTGAGCCGTGTGCGGCTTCGGGTTCACTCAAGCGCCATCCGCGCACGGAATGAACCGTCCCGGGTTTTGTGCGCACTTCCTTTCTTGG
>NZ_PIZU01000081.1 GCF_002838065.1 Mycobacterium hubeiense
CGCCACCTCAAATTCCACGAAGACCGGGACAACCTCGAGTGAAACGGCGGGAAGTCTGCGAACGGGTAGGTCGCCATGTTCTCGGCCGCCGCGGTCAGCGACGCCCCCGCCTCGGTTATCGCCGAGATCGCCTCATCGACGCTTACTGCGCGGCGGATGTCGTCAGCACACTGCTGCTGCAAATGCAGATGCGCCTGCAGCACGTCCACGACGGCCTGCAACCACCTGGAGATGGCCACCACGCCGCAGGTCTCGAAATCGTTAACACAGGTTCGCAGCCTGCTGACCACGATCTCTGGCCCGGTCGACATTCTGACTTTGGGCGACCTGAGGTGATCGAACCGATCCAGTAGCTCGCGGGTGCCAGCGACCACCGCCGCCCAACGTGCCGCGTCATCGCACGCGGTGAACAACTGCAGATCCAGATCTGCATACATCTCTGGCAGCACCGGGGTCGGCGGATAGCAGATCCTCGGATCATCTTCGTCGTCGAGAGGCAGGGTCACCTAAGACACCCCAACGGCATCCGACGTCAGCACGGCGACGTGCTGCCAATAGATCCAGTCGGCGATTGCCGCCCGCTGTGCGGCCGCATCCGCAGCGGTGTGCGCGCGATACAGCGCCAATTCCTCCATATGCGTGGCGTAGGCGACCATCGCCTGCAGCTGCAACGCCACGCGGCCCGGATCGCTCGCCAGCAACGGCCGGAACACCTCCTTCAACAATTTCAGCTGACGGTCCTCGGGGGCTTGCGGATCCACCGGCGCCGGCGGCAACTGCTCGGGCAGCGCGGCGTCACTGAGCGCCGCCAGCTTCGCCGCCGCATCCGGGGCGATCACCTCCAGCCGCGATCGCCCCTGCATCCGCCCGTCGTTAGGAAGGTCATCCGGCTGCAACACAATCGTCGCGGTTCCGGGGTCGAATCCCTCGAGGTGCTCTTCCATCGCAATCACGGCACGCAACTTCGTGTCATGAGCCTGCGCCCAGCCCTGCAACGCCAGGATCGGATACGTCGCCCACGTTGCCCGCTCCTGCACCGGAATGGATTCGTCGGCACTGGCAAACCTCACCTGTTCGGGCAGGTTCACTCCGTCCGGGATGTAGCCCAGCCCATAGTTGTTGGCCACCACGATCGACCCGTCTTTGGTCAATCCGGTCAGCCACATGAACAGCGGATCCTTGCGACCCCCGCTGCCACCGACATTCAGCGCCGCAGCGATGCGCCGCGCGATCTCAAGCGGGTCGGTCCCCGATCGTCGCAACGCACTCGCAGCCGCATCCCGCTCGGCACGCGCCGCCGATACCGGCACCGGCGCCGGCGCAGCCATCGCCCCCGCAGCGGCACTCCCGGTTGCCGCTGGGGGAAGTGGTGCGGCGGGACCGGCCGGAGCCGACGGTGCGGCCGGCGGCGGAGTGGGCGGCGGACCCAACGGCATCGGGGGTGGAGCCGCCGGTCCACCTGACATGCCGCCTGGCATGGCACCGCTCACCGGTGGTGCACCTGTTGGAGCTGCGGCCCCGCTCGCTGCGCCCGTAGTGGACGCCGGAGTCGACGCTCCGGTCGCCGGAGGCGGCGCCACCGGCTCCACCGGCGTCGGTGGGAGCACTGCTCCGGACGCGGGCTGAATCGGAGCGGAGCCTGCCGCATTCGCCGCGTCGGCGAAGCCCTCCGCAAATGCCTGCACCGGCGTCTGCGGCGGCGCGGCGCCTGTCGGTGGGCCAGCCGCCTGCGTCGGATCCAACCCTGCGGGGGCGTCGCTGGTCTGCGAGAACAGATCACTCAGCGGACTGCTGGGCATGCTGGTGCCTGGGCTTGAGGGTGACGGGGCACCACCGCCGCCACCTAGGACCGGGACACTTGGCGCCGGACCGGTTGATGGGGTTGAAGGCGCCGAGGGGAGGTTGGGGATTGACGGCCTTCCGGATGGAGGTACCGACGGAGGTCCAGGTTGAACGATGGGTGCGGGCGGAGTGACCTTGTCAGGACGTGGCTGATCCGGAGCCGAATTCACCGGCTCGACCGGAGAATCACCACCCGTATCTACGGCAGGCGGAGTGACCTTGTCAGGACGTGGCTGATCCGGAGCCGAATTCACCGGCTCGACCGGAGAATCACCACCCGTATNACCTTGTCAGGACGTGGCTGATCCGGAGCCGAATTCACCGGCTCGACCGGAGAATCACCACCCGTATTTACGACAGGCGGAGTGACCTTGTCAGGACGGGCCTCCTCAGTGCCCTCTCTGCTTACGAGAGTGAACATCGGATCGTCCTCGGCCGGAACGTCGACATCTGTCGGCTGGTCCTGGCCAGGGGTGTCTGTTTCGTTGGCTGGACCATTGGGCAGGTCGGTCTTGTCACCGCCTAAGCTCTTTGCAGCGTCGTCAACTTTCTGCTTATTCTCGTCATATTTTCGATTGACGATCTGATCAATTAGATGTTTGCGGTTGTCAGCATCTTCCGGAATTTCTCCGATCTGTCGATGTCCATCGCTAACATTCTTAAATATATCGGTCTTAACTCCCGTAATTTTCCAAGCCGCCGCGTTGCACCAATTTATCGCATCACGCAGTTCCTGTTCGCGCGCCTCCATCGCAGTGGAGTGCTTTTCAACTTTGGACTGCCCCTTGTTCGCGGCGGTACCCGACCATACGTGTTCACCGTTGAAAATCGCCGCCTGGTGACTTCGCCACGAAATGCGAGCACCAGTTAGCGTCGAAAGGGTTCCCTGTAGTTCTGCAGCGCGAGCCGTGAACTCGCTTTCATCGGTCTCAGGCCATGCGCCGGGGCCAGTCATCCTGTCCGCATACTCACCCATAGGCTTATCTACGGCGCCCGTTTCCATCCTCATGTCGCCACCGCCTTGCATGCCCACTTGACCGTCATGGCCAGATATACTGACGCTTGAGACAGAGCATTGTCCGCTGAAGTGTAGGTTGGAAGAGCGTTCACGAACGCACGGCGATATTGCGCCGCCAAGACCGCAATATCCTCAAGCACTGGATTGCCGCTCTCGCGACCTAAACGCTCCATTTCATCAGCATTGGCCGTCATCACCGGCATAATTGCATCGTTGACCGATTTCTGCTCGGGTGTCCATTTGGCAGCTGGAATCTTAGGATCGATCGCACGCCACCCGGCGGTGTCATCATCAAACTTGATGGACATTGCTGCCCATTCGTCGCACACCGAGTTCGTTTTGGTGAGGAATCGCTGGGGGTGACTGGGGTCGCCAAGATCCGATATCGCCGACGGACCTTCCGGTTCCGGGACTACAGGGGCAACAGGTTGCGCAGAACGGTACTCGATGGCCAAACAGATATAAGTTAGCGCCGACGCCACCACATTCGACGTGATTACTAAATTATCATCCTCGCTGACATAAGAGGGTATGGCATCAACGAATGCCCGTGTATACGCAATATATTGCTGATATAGTTCGCGTATCACTCGCTTCGGCGTTTGTGTGACCAGATTTTGAGTTTGATCTGCAGCCTTCGTCATCGCCTTACCAGCAGTCTCATACATAGTTCGCTGTTCGGCCGTCCACGCGGTCGCAGGCACCAAATGGTCGCGATCGTCCCAATTAACAGAATCGCTTTCAGCAGATTCCTCTCGTGAGATTCGCTGCCACGCATCGCACGTCGGATCTTCGGTGATGATATTGGCCGGCCCGGTGTCGTCGGCGCTGGCGAATTCAGAGTCAGAGCCGTTATCGGCCGTCGGTGAACCACCATTTGAGTCCGGGCGCACCACGAGCACCGTGATGACTACCGCTAGTGCAATCGCCAAGAGTACGGCGACGCCGGCCAGGATCCACTTGCCGCGGCCACCGCCTTTCGGAGGTGGCCCGGGGGCAGGTCCACCCCACTGTGGCAGCGGACCCCACTGCGGCGCTCCCCCGGCGCCGGGCGGCGGCGGACCCCATTGCGGAGTGCTGCCGCCGTATTGACCACCTCCGCTCGGCGGTTGTGAACCAAACGGACCCTGTGGGGGAGGCACACTCATAGGCAGACCTTCGCGTCAGAAACTCTCACGGTCACAAGACAATTGCAGGATCGGATACAGGCGCACCGGTTGGCTGGCGCTCCGGTTCAGCTTCTGGCACTGACCCCGACTGCGCAGCGTCAGCCGTGGCCTCGGGGTGTGGCGCCGCCGCAGGCGCCTTCTCGACAACGGCTTCGCCGGCCGCGGCAGCGTCGGGGGGCTGGGCCTTATTCTCGTGCGCCTGTTCCGCCTGGCTCGGCTGCTCCTGGGCGTCCGCGCCGTCATTCTGGCCCATCTCGCTGGCCATCTTGGTGGCCTGCTGCACGCCACTCTGAACGCCCTGCCCGATACCCTGTGCGGCCTGCCCCGCCATACTGGCCGCTTGCATCGGGGCCTGGGCAGCCTGCTGTGCCATCTGCATCGGCATCCCCATCAGCTGCCCAAGCTGGCCACCCTGTTGTGCGGCACCTGCCGCACCACTAAACGCGGCAGGCGTAGTGCTGCCAGCACCGGACCCTATGGCGCTCCCCGCTCCAGCCGCCGCAGCACCACCACCGCCGGACCCAACGCCGGATGCAGCACCATCCAATTCGGCCAGCGCGCGCCGAATATTGCCGGCGATCTGCTCATCTGTCCGTTCATACATCCCAGCCGCGGTAACAATGTTTTGAGCAGTTTTCAACGCATCAGCCTTAGTAGTCGGCAGACCCGCCATAAACGGAGCCTCATACTCCCCGGTCTTGGCCAACAGCGCCTTCGATAGCGGGTCAGTACCCGCGGTGGTGAACGCAGCAGGTGGCTCGGGAATGTCGCGTGCGGCATTGGCCAAGCCGTTACCCTGCGTCTCGAGTTCGCCAGTGTTGACTCTCAGCTCGTCCATCGGCATCCCCTATCACGCGGTGCGCCAGGACTGTGTAACCGCCCACCGCTAGCCAATCCACTAGTGATTACCGTCCTTGCCCCACGAACCCCCGCCGACAGCGGATTTATACCGCCGGTCCAGCTGTCGGACATCGCTGCCGAGGGCCCCAGCAAGCTCCATGCAGACGGCAGCAGCCGCTGACGCTCATCACTACTCGGCCGGGTAGGCGTCACTCGACTATCTCCGGAAACACGCCACCAGCGCGGGAGCCCAATCGAACCAGCCCGCTCACGCGCATCGGTTAGCCCCCTCCACAATCGTCCAGCAAATCGTACCCGAGTGTTCGGAGGCATTCAGGGTGACCACGTGGGGGTAGCG
>NZ_PIZU01000082.1 GCF_002838065.1 Mycobacterium hubeiense
CCGAACAACACATCATTTATTTATGAGACACACCACTAGCTTCGGACCCGTCGCCCTCCGAGCTCTGCTGATCAAGCCGCTTATCGTTATCCGTCACTCGAAATACCCTATCAGCCGTTCTGGTCTATGTTGGCGCGTGTTCAACCTATTGCGCACCATATTCCAATGTTCGTCGAATGGCGATATAACTCAGGTCCGCCGCTAACTCAAAGGCTATGTCTGTCCCGTTTGGTCGTGGTACGTGGGATTGTTGATGGTCACCGGTGGGGGACCTCCACTTGGCCACCAGTGGGGACTTTTTCATGGCCACGAAACGCACCGAAGGGCGCTTCTAATTAGGCGGAGTCGGCGGGTCCGCCGATATCGGCTGGGAGCTGCCCGAGTGAGTCGAACACGAAGTCATGAACCGGCGGCGCAGCCTTCGCGGTCATGAATGTTCGGAGCGAAATCTGCCCTTCGAATGATCCGACATAGCTCACCTCGGCGAGCCGCCGTGTCATGCTCCGCAGCCTGTCTTGGGTGGCCGACTTCGTCGGGACTGATTCCAGGATCGTCAACCGATTCCGTAATGGGTATGTGGATTCGTGGAGACCGCCCATTACCCAGAAGGCATGTTCCATCGATGTTCTGAGGTCAGTGATCCTCCGGCCGCTGGCCGCTTGAACGACCAGATCGCCCCTGGGCGAGTCAACGATGGCGGTAACAGTCTGCGCTTCGCCAAACCTGTCAACGACGCTGGTCTTGTCTTGCACGGGGACTTTGGCTTCTGATCGGAGCCACGCTCGCACCTTGTCGACAAACGTGTGCCGTTCACCCATCGTAAGGAGGTGCACACTATCTAGCGCGACGCACGCATCAGCCAGCACAGAGATTCCAGCCGCAGCTGCATCCGCCTTGGTCTGTAGGAAAACACGGCCCCCGACTTCACGGATACCGAACTCGTCAAGGACGTCAGCCCACATGCTTCTTGCTCGATTAGACGTGATGTCAGACCCGACAAGGTCCAAACGAGCCCGGGTCAGTCCGCCGTCACTGACAACAACGCGTTCGCCATCCTCAGATGGACGAACCAGCAATTCCACCGCATCACCGTCGGAGAAGAAGCGCCCCGTAGTTACGATCAGGCTCTTGCCGTCGTGAGCATTCCGACAGGTGATCTCGCTACGCAGCAAGTCGAGCGCTGACGAGAGCGCCCCACGATCAGCAGTCATGGAATCACGTCTCCATCCTCGGTGCTCACGGGTTCCGTCGAGCCGATGAACTTCAGCGGATCCACCCAATGGTATGCCCCGCCCAATTTAACGTGGAACATCCGACAGAACATCTCGAATAGCTCTCTGAGCTGGTCAGATGTGACCTTAGTGTCATCGTCTCGAAACCACTCAGGCGGCCACGGCGGTGGTGGATCAACGGCATGCGCATCCTTGTAGGGATCTCGCCACTCATGCAGATGGGTCTGGTTGATCCACATGCGAGAGTCGGTCCTTCGATTAAAGTGACTCCCGCGAACGTCTAGTCTGCACGCGATGTTGCGCTTTGGCTGACCGTCGCGAATCAGAAACGTCGGCCGATGCGGTTCAGCAATCGGTATGCCGGCGAACAGGGTGATCGGGACCGATAACACCGTCTTTAACCGATGTGAAGCACGCACCCTCGTCCCTACAACCCGCCAGTCGAGCGTCTCGAGCAGCTCGAGCTTCGCGTCGCCCCGTTGGATTGCCTCGCAGGTTGCACCATCCATTATCCGGCGATCCCGTCAGCATCGTTTGCTGTGTCGGACCTCATGCTGACCTTGCCTTGCCGATGGCCGTAGCTGACTCTCCCGTTGGCCGATTGTGCCGTGACTAGCGGGCAGTTTGAGCTCAGCATGTCTAGTCGGAGCGAGTTTGGAGCCGGACGTCCATTGCGCTCCGCGTCGGAAAGCGCCGCCGTTCCGTTGTTCGGCCAGCCCATTGGCCTCGCATCCGCACAGGACTATCGCCAACTCAATCATCCCTTCGGGTCGGACCCTATTTGGTCCGCGGTCCACATAGTGGGAGGCACGCCCGGGGATAAATGACCACCTCCGAACGTCGTCGAGGTCGCCCTCGAAGTGCACGATCTCGTACAGTTCGCGGCGGCGATCTGGGTCCGCGAGGTCCCATCGAACGTCACGAGGGTTGAGGCCCGACCAGCACAGACTTACGTACCGGCAGACTCACCGACCGTGCGAAGGGCCGTTGACCTCGTCGAGCGAATTAGGCGCCGGCACGCGACGTACCCACCGGGATGGGTCTCGCGCCCACGCCTCTCGCTTCACGGGCTCCCATGACTCTGTGATGCCCGAGACCGCATAGTTGCACGAGCAGAGCTCTTGGTTTGCCTAACGACTAGGCGCGACGCCGCCTAGGCTGGGGTTTAAGGCCGTGATTAGGCGCGAATCGCGGCTACACGGTGCAATCAAATTGCGGTCCGATGGCAGGAAGAGAGAATTATGGTGCCTGATCGACCTAAGGTGTACGCGACGCATCCCCCACCGGCGCTTTCGGGCGGGCGATGACGGCAGTATCGAGTTATGACCAGTCAGGTGACATGTGGGAGGAGGCGCCGCCCGATCCCGCGGCGACGATCGAGTCGCTTAGGCATCTCGGATACGAACCGAAGTCTGCACTTGCGGACTTGATTGACAACAGTCTCGCCGCAGGAGCAGCCACCGTGGCGGTACGGGCGCACTGGGCCGGCCGGGATTCCTGGTGTGCCGTGATTGACGACGGCGAAGGGATGACCAAGAAGCGCCTGAAGGAAGCGATGCGGATTGGCAGCAGCGACCCATTGCTTCCTCGTGATGCCGGTGATCTGGGGAGATTTGGTTTCGGCCTGAAGACGGCGTCCTTCTCCCAAGCGCGGGAAGTCACAGTTTCGACGAGACGAAGTGGCGAGGACGGGTCGTCTGTGCGGTGTTGGGACCTTGATGCGGTCCGACGGACTGGGCGGTGGGTGCTTCGCCGGAATGCTCCACTCGAGGCCGCCGCCATTCTGAGTGCGCTTGACGACGGCAGCGCCGGCACGATCGTGCTTTGGCGACGACTTACGGACCTCGTCGCCTCGGACTCGAAGACCAGCGACAAGGCCGCACGAAAGGCGTTCAACGATCAACTAGAGACAGTGTCCCGTTGGCTGGGCATGGTGTTCGGTCGGTTTCTGCTCCGCGAGAAAGCCCTCAAGCTACGAATTAACGATGCCGTTGTGGAACCGTTTGCGCCGTTCCTCGAGGAGCATCCCGCGACGCAGGTGTTGCCGCCGGAGCGCCTGACGTTTCGCGGATTCGACGTCTGTGTCAGGCCCTTCGTCCTACCGCACGAATCGAAACTGAGCCCGCACCTACGACATGTTGCCGCGGGCCCGATGGGGTGGAACGAGCAGCAAGGTTTCTATGTGTATCGAAGAGATCGCCTCATAGTCGCGGGGGACTGGCTCGGACTCGGCTTGTCGCGCGACGATGCGCATAATTTGGCCAGAATCTCCGTCGATATCCCAGCTGAGCTTGATCGCGAATGGAAACTAGACATTTCAAAGGGGACGGTTCGTCCTCCTGCCGGCTTGCGATCGGACTTACTTCGCATCGCGCGGGATACCCGTCGGAAGGCGAAGGCTGTGATGCGCCACCGCGCAGGTGAGGTCAGGCGCGACCCAGCGGGGCGAATCGATCACGTCTGGCGTGTGCTGGCAAGTCATGGAACGCGGGAGCCAAGGATCAACCGCAGCCATCCGTTAATCGCCAAGGCACTCCAAGATGCTGGCGATCAGCGGCGTGAACTTTCGGCGATATTCTCGTTGCTGGAAGACACGGTGCCTATGGTCAGTGTTCCAAGCAAACCTCTTGAGCGCGCTCCGCTCGAGGATAGGCCACCCGACGAAATCCTTGCGTTGGCGGAGAGTGCATACGAATCGCTGCTCGCACAAGGTAAATCCCGAAGCGAAGCTGCTCAGCGCATCCGCAACGCAGAACCGTTCAATCTTTACCCTGCGATAGTTGAACGCTTCGGAGGCAACGGTGACTGAAGATCTGATGACAAAGGCATACGAGACTGCACTGTCGATGTTGTCGGTCGGCGGGCTCACGACAGCCGAGGACGTCGAACACGCCGTCGACGCGGCGGCGGCATTTCTTGCTCGAGGGCGCGACGGCGTAGCTTTCGACCGCGATCAGCTCATCCGCCAGCTACAAGCCGCGCTTGACATCTTTCAAGAAGACTCCTCCGCCCTCGTAGACGATCGTGGCCACGTTGAATGGCTCGATTCGCGCCGAGGCTCGATCGACTGGGCTTTCTCAGAGCGATACCTCCGCTACTTGCGCGAGCGGCAGAACAGACCCCCTAACATCCTAGATCGGCTTGATCGGGTCACTCTCAAGGTGCTCGGACACCTCGAAGATCCTGACCGTACAGACCAGTGGGATCGCCGAGGACTCGTTGTCGGCGGCGTTCAATCCGGCAAGACAGGCAACTATGTTGGGCTTATTTGCCGAGCGGCTGACGCCGGTTACCGCTTGGTCGTTGTGCTGGCAGGGATGTACAACAACTTGCGTAGCCAGACGCAGCTCCGGCTCGATGAGGGCTTCCTTGGCTTCGATACGCAGATTCGTCAGGGCCTAGACGGTGATCAAACGGACGGGGGGTTCCCAGACGGCGCACTAGGAGTCTTCCAACTCCCTGGCGCCCGACGGCTGGCCGTCGCGTCCCTCACAAACAGCGCTGAGGACGGCGACTTCCGGACCCCGAAGGCTCGAGCCGTTCCGGTGGCGCTTGGGACGCTTCCCGTATTGCTTGTGGTTAAGAAGCACGCGGGCATTCTCAACAAACTGACGGACTGGGTCCTAGAGGCGGCCGGAAAGGGTGACCCCAAGACCATTCGAGACTTCCCCCTTCTGCTCCTTGATGACGAGGCCGACAACGCCTCGATAAGCACGAAGGATCCATTTGTCGATGGCCGCTGGGCGCCTGAGGATGTCGACCCGACGAAGGTAAACGCCGCGATTCGCCGGCTCCTCAATGCGTTTGAACGGAAGGCGTATGTCGGCTATACCGCTGACC
>NZ_PIZU01000083.1 GCF_002838065.1 Mycobacterium hubeiense
CCTCTTTCAGCATCGACGAAGCGTGAGTGACGGTAGATGCAGAAGAAGCACCGGCCAACTACGTGCCAGCAGCCGCGGTAATACGTAGGGTGCGAGCGTTGTCCGGAATTACTGGGCGTAAAGAGCTCGTAGGTGGTTTGTCGCGTTGTTCGTGAAAACTCACAGCTTAACTGTGGGCGTGCGGGCGATACGGGCAGACTGGAGTACTGCAGGGGAGACTGGAATTCCTGGTGTAGCGGTGGAATGCGCAGATATCAGGAGGAACACCGGTGGCGAAGGCGGGTCTCTGGGCAGTAACTGACGCTGAGGAGCGAAAGCGTGGGGAGCGAACAGGATTAGATACCCTGGTAGTCCACGCCGTAAACGGTGGGTACTAGGTGTGGGTTTCCTTCCTTGGGATCCGTGCCGTAGCTAACGCATTAAGTACCCCGCCTGGGGAGTACGGCCGCAAGGCTAAAACTCAAAGGAATTGACGGGGGCCCGCACAAGCGGCGGAGCATGTGGATTAATTCGATGCAACGCGAAGAACCTTACCTGGGTTTGACATGCACAGGACGACTGCAGAGATGTGGTTTCCCTTGTGGCCTGTGTGCAGGTGGTGCATGGCTGTCGTCAGCTCGTGTCGTGAGATGTTGGGTTAAGTCCCGCAACGAGCGCAACCCTTGTCTCATGTTGCCAGCACGTTATGGTGGGGACTCGTGAGAGACTGCCGGGGTCAACTCGGAGGAAGGTGGGGATGACGTCAAGTCATCATGCCCCTTATGTCCAGGGCTTCACACATGCTACAATGGCCGGTACAAAGGGCTGCGATGCCGTGAGGTGGAGCGAATCCTTTCAAAGCCGGTCTCAGTTCGGATCGGGGTCTGCAACTCGACCCCGTGAAGTCGGAGTCGCTAGTAATCGCAGATCAGCAACGCTGCGGTGAATACGTTCCCGGGCCTTGTACACACCGCCCGTCACGTCATGAAAGTCGGTAACACCCGAAGCCAGTGGCCTAACCCCGTGTGGGAGGGAGCTGTCGAAGGTGGGATCGGCGATTGGGACGAAGTCGTAACAAGGTAGCCGTACCGGAAGGTGCGGCTGGATCACCTCCTTTCTAAGGAGCACCACGAGATCTGGGCCGGCCCGCATGTCGCGGATCAGCCGAGTCCCAGACGATTCGATGGATGGGCCGCGCCTGTAGTGGGTGTGGTTCTGGTGCACAACAAACGTTGACCGGTTCGGGAGCCTTTCGGGCGCCGGTGAAAAGAACTGCTGGACACACTATTGGGCTTTGAGACAACAAGCCCGCGGGCTCATCCCGGTTGGGGTGGGTGCCGGCCCCCTTGGAGGGGGTTCTTGTTGTTGCCCTGCTTTGGTGGTGGGGTGTGGTGTTTGATTTGTGGATAGTGGTTGCGAGCATCTAGGCAGCGAGCGTGTGCTCACCGCGGGTTTTTTGTGGTGGGTTGTTTGGTGTCTGATGTGCAATTTCAAAGTTAGTGAATTAACTTTTGGTTTTGTGTTGTAAGTGTTTAAGGGCGCATGGTGGATGCCTTGGCACTGGGAGCCGATGAAGGACGTGGGAGGCTGCGATATGCCTCGGGGAGTTGTCAACCGAGCGTGGATCCGAGGATGTCCGAATGGGGAAACCCGGCACGAGTGATGTCGTGTCACCCACTGCTGAATGTATAGGCAGTGGGGGGGAACGCGGGGAAGTGAAACATCTCAGTACCCGTAGGAAGAGAAAACAATTGTGATTCCGTGAGTAGTGGCGAGCGAAAGCGGAGGATGGCTAAACCGCGCGCGTGTGATACCCGGCGGGGGTTGCGTGTGTGGTGTTGTGGGGCCTGTGTTCCTGTCTCCGCCGAGGCGGGCAGCAGTGAGAAAAGTATGTGTTAGGTGAAGTGGCCTGGGATGGTCTGCCGTAGTGGGTGAGAGCCCCGTAACCGAAAACATGTGCTCTGCTGTCGCAGGTTTCCCGAGTAGCAGCGGGCCCGTGGAATCTGCTGTGAATCTGCCGGGACCACCCGGTAAGCCTGAATACTTCCCAGTGACCGATAGCGGATCAGTACCGTGAGGGAATGGTGAAAAGTACCCCGGGAGGGGAGTGAAAGAGTACCTGAAACCGTGTGCCTACAACCCGTCAAAGCCCCTCGTTTACGGTGGGGTGATGGCGTGCCTTTTGAAGAATGAGCCTGCGAGTCAGGGACATGTCGCGAGGTTAACCCGGGTGGGGTAGCCGCAGCGAAAGCGAGTCTGAATAGGGCGTATCCAATCCGTTGGGGTTGGTGTAGTGGTGTGTTCTGGACCCGAAGCGGAGTGATCTACCCATGGCCAGGGTGAAGCGCGGGTAAGACCGCGTGGAGGCCCGAACCCACTTAGGTTGAAGACTGAGGGGATGAGCTGTGGGTAGGGGTGAAAGGCCAATCAAACTCCGTGATAGCTGGTTCTCCCCGAAATGCATTTAGGTGCAGCGTTGCGTGTAGCACTGCGGAGGTAGAGCTACTGGATGGCCGATGGGCCCTACTAGGTTACTGACGTCAGCCAAACTCCGAATGCCGCAGTGTATTGCGTGGCAGTGAGACGGCGGGGGATAAGCTCCGTGCGTCGAGAGGGAAACAGCCCAGATCGCCGGCTAAGGCCCCTAAGCGTGTGCTAAGTGGAAAAGGATGTGCAGTCGCGAAGACAACCAGGAGGTTGGCTTAGAAGCAGCCACCCTTGAAAGAGTGCGTAATAGCTCACTGGTCAAGTGATTGTGCGCCGATAATGTAGCGGGGCTCAAGCACACCGCCGAAGCCGCGGCAACCCATGTATGTGGGTTGGGTAGGGGAGCGTCCTGCATCCGGTGAAGCACCAGAGTGATCTAGGTGTGGAGGGTGTGGGAGTGAGAATGCAGGCATGAGTAGCGATAAGGCAAGTGAGAACCTTGCCCGCCGAAAGACCAAGGGTTCCTGGGCCAGGCCAGTCCGCCCAGGGTGAGTCGGGACCTAAGGCGAGGCCGACAGGCGTAGTCGATGGACAACGGGTTGATATTCCCGTACCCGTGTGTGCGCGTCCCTGATGAATCCGTTCTGCTAACCACCCAAAACCTGGCCGATCAATCCCTTCGGGGTGCGACGGTTGGGGGCTGCGTGGGACCCGGATGGGTAGTAGTCAAGCGATGGGGTGACGCAGGAAGGTAGCCGTACCAGTCAGTGGTAATACTGGGGCAAACCGGTAGGGAGTTGGATAGGCAAATCCGTCCAACGCATATCCCGAGAGGTGATGCATAGCCGAGTGAGGCGAATTCGGTGATCCTCTGCTGCCGAGAAAAGCCTCTAGCGAGCACACACACGGCCCGTACCCCAAACCGACACAGGTGGTCAGGTAGAGAATACCGAGGCGTACGAGTGAACTATGGTTAAGGAACTCGGCAAAATGCCCCCGTAACTTCGGGAGAAGGGGGACCCACATGGTGTGTAAGCCCTTGCGGCCCAAGCACAAGTGGGTGGCACAAACCAGTGAGAAGCGACTGTTTACTAAAAACACAGGTCCGTGCGAAGTCGCAAGACGAGGTATACGGACTGACGCCTGCCCGGGGCTGGAAGGTTAAGAGGACCCGTCAACCCCTTTCGGGGGGTGAAGCGGAGAATTTAAGCCCCAGTAAACGGCGGTGGTAACTATAACCATCCTAAGGTAGCGAAATTCCTTGTCGGGTAAGTTCCGACCTGCACGAATGGCGTAACGACTTCTCAACTGTCTCAACCATAGACTCGGCGAAATTGCACTACGAGTAAAGATGCTCGTTACGCGCGGCAGGACGAAAAGACCCCGGGACCTTCACTACAACTTGGTATTGGTGCTCGATACGGTTTGTGTAGGATAGGTGGGAGACTGTGAAACTCACACGCCAGTGTGGGTGGAGTCGTTGTTGAAATACCACTCTGATCGTATTGGGCCTCTAACCTCGAACCCTGAACCGGGTTCAGGGACAGTGCCTGGCGGGTAGTTTAACTGGGGCGGTTGCCTCCTAAAATGTAACGGAGGCGCCCAAAGGTTCCCTCAACCTGGACGGCAATCAGGTGTTGAGTGTAAGTGCACAAGGGAGCTTGACTGCGAGACGGACATGTCAAGCAGGGACGAAAGTCGGGACTAGTGATCCGGCACCCCCGAGTGGAAGGGGTGTCGCTCAACGGATAAAAGGTACCCCGGGGATAACAGGCTGATCTTCCCCAAGAGTCCATATCGACGGGATGGTTTGGCACCTCGATGTCGGCTCGTCGCATCCTGGGGCTGGAGCAGGTCCCAAGGGTTGGGCTGTTCGCCCATTAAAGCGGCACGCGAGCTGGGTTTAGAACGTCGTGAGACAGTTCGGTCTCTATCCGCCGCGCGCGTCAGAAGCTTGAGGAAACCTGTCCCTAGTACGAGAGGACCGGGACGGACGAACCTCTGGTACACCAGTTGTCCCACCAGGGGCACCGCTGGATAGCCACGTTCGGACAGGATAACCGCTGAAAGCATCTAAGCGGGAAACCCCCTCCAAGACCAGGCTTCTCACCCATTAAGTGGGATAAGGCCCCCCGCAGACCACGGGATCGATAGACCAGACCTACACACGCAGCAATGCGCTCAGGGAACTGGCACTAACCGGCCGAAAACTTACACACAAAAACGCAACCACACCATCCACGAATGCACAACAAGCATTCACACCCCACCACCAATAACACATACAATTCCACACGAATTAAATAGAGTTACGGCGGTCAATAGCGGCAGGGAAACGCCCGGACCCATCCCGAACCCGGAAGCTAAGCCTGCCAGCGCCAATGATACTACCCAACCCGGGTGGAAAAGTAGGACACCGCCGAACACACATTA
>NZ_PIZU01000084.1 GCF_002838065.1 Mycobacterium hubeiense
GCCGAACACACCTTCATACGCGAAGGGCGTACGGACGGGCAGTCGCAAGGACAAGGCGCCGGGAGTGGCGGGCTGGCCGAATCGTGCCTGGGCCCGCCGGCGCAACGCGGTCGGCGTCAGATCGCACACCGACCGCACCGTGTCATTGAACTGGCGGATACTCGCGAACCCGGCGCCGAACGCCACATCGCCGAACGGCAGATCCGTCGTCTCGATCAGGACACGGGCGGTTTGAGTGCGCTGCGCCCGGGCCAAGGCCAGCGGGTTGGCGCCGACTTCGGCCTGCAGGATCCGTTCGAGTTGGCGGGTGGTGTAGCCGACTCGGGCGGCCAGCCCGGTGACACCCTCGCGGTCGACGGTGCCGTCGGCGATGAGGCGCATCGCCCGCGCCACGACGTCACCACGGATATTCCACTCCGGCGATCCGGGGGAGGCGTCGGGCCGGCAGCGCTTGCAGGCCCGAAAGCCGGCCTTCTGGGCAGCCGCGGCGGTGGGGTAGAACCGCATGTTGCGGGCGAACGGCGGGCGGACCGGGCAGCTGGGCCGACAGTAAATCTTCGTAGTCAGCACAGCGGTGACAAACCAGCCGTCAAATCGGGCGTCCTTGGACTGGACGGCCCGATAACAGCGGTCGAAGTCTTCGTGCATGACTAGAACACTTACACGAAGCCACCGACATGACTGGCGGAAAACCGACATCGTCGTTCGCGCGCTGCCCGCCGACGACTGGACGTTCTCAAACCCGGAAGCATCCCGCTTGGACCGGCTCATCCTCCGGCTACGCGCCGATTCAATTGCTGATAGCGGGCATGGCCCGCAGATAGCGGTCGTCGGTCAGTTGGCTTACGAGGAACGCGGCGATTTCGGCGCGGGACATCGATGATCCCACCTTGTCGCGGCCCAGGAATCCGGAGCGGATCTTGCCGGTGGCCGGCTTGTCGGTGGGGTTGGTGATGCGAGCGATCGTGTAGTCCAAGCGCGAGTCGGTAACCGATGAGGTCATGCCCTTGAGTTCCTTCAACGCGTTGGGGAACGCTACGCCGGCCATGATCGGAAGTACCGTGTGCTTCCAATGTCGACCGTCTCGGGGATCACGCAGCGACGGGGTGGCCAGTCCGATAAAACGTCGAACGCCCTTCTGATGCATCGCATCCACGATCAAGTGAGTGCCCTCGGTGAGGGGTCCTGCGGGTGTCGATCTCTTGAGGGACGGACCGAGCGCGCTGATTACTGCATCGCTGCCCTCGATGGCGTCGGCGATCTGATCGCGATCGTTGAGCTGTCCCACAATGATCCGGTGCGGCTTGCTGGGCTCGATCTTCCGGGGGTTGCGCGCATAGACGGTGACGTGGTGTCCGGCGTCGAGTAATTGGTCGACGACGTGGCGGCCGATGCCTCCTGTGGCTCCGAAGACGGTGACGTTCAACGCAATTCCCTTCCTGTTTGTCCCGCTGGGTGTCCAGCGCTGCGTGACCACGATCCGGGTCTGGTGCCCGAGGAAAGTACGAATCGACAGCCGCGACGGTGCGCTCCTGAAGTTGCGAGCAGTCGTGCCAAGTCTCATCGACGGTCCGTACCTCGCGGCCGGTCCGACTTCGCTCAACTAGTGTCCTGAGTCGTTAATTCGCCCGCTCTTGTTAAACTGGGTGATGCCGTCGCCGCGCGCCGCCCAGATCGTGTTGACCGATGACGAACGTGCCGAGTTGGAGGGCTGGACACGTCGGCGTAATAGCGCTGCGGGCCTGGCCCTGCGGGCCCGAATTGTTCTGGCTGCGGCTGAAGGTGGCACGAACGTTGAGTTGGCCGATCGGCTGGAGTTGGACCGCGGAACAATTCGGAAGTGGCGCAATCGATTTGTTCAGTTCCGCTGTGATGGTCTGCTCGATGAGCCGCGCCCGGGCCGGCCGCGCGTCATCGGTGATGAGCGGATCGAGGAGTTGATCACGGCGACGTTGGAGACCGCGCCGCCGGATGCCACCCATTGGTCGACGCGGTCGATGGCCGAGCATCTGGGGCTGTCGCAGTCGATGGTCTCCCGTGTGTGGCGGGCGTTCGGATTGGCTCCGCACAAACAAGATTCGTGGAAGCTGTCGAAGGATCCGCTGTTCGTAGCCAAGGTCCGCGACGTCGTCGGTCTCTACCTGAACCCTCCCGAGCGCGCATTGGTGCTGTGTGTGGACGAGAAGACCCAGATCCAGGCGCTCAATCGCACCGCGCCGGTGTTTCCGATGCTGCCGGGCACGCCGGCTCGCGCCAGCCACGACTATGTCCGCCATGGCACCTCAAGCCTGTATGCCGCCCTCGATGTCACGACCGGCAAGATCATCGGTGCCTTGCATTCCCGGCACCGCTCCCAGGAGTTTCTGGCGTTTCTGAAGAAGATCGACGCCGAGGTGCCCGCCGACCTCGACGTTCACCTGGTCCTCGACAATGCCTCGACGCACAAGACGCCAGCGGTGAAGCGGTGGCTGACCAACCACCCGCGCTTCGTCTTGCACTTCACCCCGACCAGTTCGTCGTGGCTCAACCTGGTCGAACGCTGGTTCGCCGAACTGACCACCAAAAAGCTGCGCCGCGGCACCCACACCTCAGTACGTCAACTCAACGCCGACATCCGAGCCTGGATCGACACATGGAACGACAACCCGCGCCCCTACGTCTGGACCAAGACCGCCGACCAAATCCTGGCCAGCATCGGCAACTACTGCCGACGAATTAACGACTCAGGACACTAGACAGTGACCTGCATCGATACCTCTGAGAGCCGCTCCAGCTCGTCTGCTGACAGGTGGACTTTGAGTGCGCCGGCGGCTTCTCGGGCGTGGCGGGGTTTGGAGGCGCCGGCGATCGGAATGACGGTGTCGTCGTAGTAGCCGATCAGCCAGGCCAGCGCGACCTGGCCTACGGTCGCCCGATGGTCGGTGGCGATGTCGTGCATCGCGTCGATCAACGGTTGCGATCGATCGAGGCCTTGCGGGTTCAGTCCCATCACCCTGCGTCGCAGCGGGTGCACGCCTTGGACGAGGCTGCGGTCGGCGTGGTACTTGCCGGTCAAGATGCCTTGGCGTTGCGCCGAATACGCCAGCAGCGTGACGCCCAGCCGACGCGCGGCGTCGAGCATGCCGTTGGTTTCGATCTTGCGGTGCAGCAGGTTGATTTGAACCTCGTTGCTGGCCAACGGTATTCCGAACTTCGCGAGTTCGTCGTGCGCGATCTCCATCTCACGAGTGGTGAAGTTGCTGACGCCGACCGCCCGGATCTTGCCGGCCTGCACCAGCCGGGCCATGGCGCGCATTTGGGCGCGCACCGACGAGAAACTTCCCCGGTTGAGGTGGATCTGGTGCAGGTCGATGGGGAAGGGCGCCAAGGCCTCCAGTCGCGTGCCGATGGTGCGCTCGATGTTGCGCGCGGTGCGTCCCAACGGCAGTCATTTGGTCGCCACCGTCACGTCGCCGGGTTTGATCCCGGCATTGGTGAGGCCGCGGGCCAGTGCGCGTTCCGAGGTGCCGCCGCCGTACATCTCGGAGGTGTCGAACCAGGTGATCCCGCCGTCGAGCGCGGTCTTGATGATCGTGTCGATGTTGTCCTGCGGAACCGGCGGCGACAACGCCGAGATCCAGCTCTTGCCCGCGAACTGCGCGGTGCCCAGGCCGATCGGGGAGATGTAGATATCGGTGCGTCCGAGCTGTCGAGTAGTCATGAGACGACTATACACCACAGCGAGTCATACATGTCTCATTACGAGACGCTATGATCTGCTCATGCCTACCACCGACGGGACCGAGCGAACACGCCGGGCCATCCTCGACGCCGCCGCGCGCGTACTCGGCCAACGATCCGAGGCGGGCATGGCCGACATCGCGGAGGAAGCCGGCGTGGGGCGCGCAACGTTGTACCGCCATTTCCCGACCCGTGAATCATTGATCCGAGGTGTGCAGGATGCCGGAAGTGCAGAACTTGTCGCCGCATTCGCAGCGGCCGGCCTCGATGAGCTGCCGGTCGACCGGGCCATCGCCAGAGCCACCGGCGTCTTCCTGCGCACCGGCGCCAAGTACGCCGCGGTCATCAGCCGCGAGGACGAACACCGCGAACACGCGGCAAAGAATCGGGCGATAGCACCTATTCGCAAGCTCATTGCCCGCGGGATCCGCGACAGTGAACTACGGACCGACCTCCCCGGCGATGCACTATTCGAGATGTACTCGGCCCTCATCGCGCGTGCACACTTACTGACCATCACCGACACGCTCACGCCCGAGCAGGCCGCGGACGCGGTGGTAGCCGTGTTCCTGCATGGTGCAGTGAGCCGTTAAGCCGTGGCGGTTCCGATGTCTGTCAGTTTCGGGAGTGCTACGGGACCCTGCGTGACCTGATGATGCCCAAAGAAGAACCTCACCTGTGGCACTCACCGCTGTTGGCGCAGGCGTGTTCACTGCCGTGGTCGTTTTATGCTGTGTCGCAACCTCATTGGCCGTGTTCGTTGCCGTGCGATGTCCTCCAGTGAAGCGGCCGGCCCGCGTTGGGCGAACACCCTTCGGACACTAGGTTGACCGCGCCGTCCACTTACCCCTCCAACTGACGTTCTGCGCTATCCGCCGTCCCGGGCCTTAGAGCCTGACGACGACGCCCTGGGTGAGCGTCACGATGATGCCTAGTGGTGTGTCTCATAAATAAATGATGTGTTGTTCG
>NZ_PIZU01000085.1 GCF_002838065.1 Mycobacterium hubeiense
CTACCCCCACGTGGTCACCCTGAATGCCTCCGAACAGTCGCCGTGGTTGAGCCTGATCGCCGACATACGTAATGGGCCCCGTGGCTGGCTGATCAACCGAACCACCCGAACCGCGACCATGCAGCTTCTCGTCGACGCTGCGATTGCAGACCGTCATCATGTCGGCCGCCGCCTCGATCGCATGCACAGCGATCTGACGCTGCGTGCTACGGCCATCCCGCAGCTGATCGACGTCGACATCTACCGGGACTACTTCCATGAAATGTTGGGCGGCTACGAATGGACGGGTCGGCAGTACGTGTCACTGTGCATGGCGAGAACAGTGACACCCACCGCCAATTGGTCTGAAGCTGCCGTCCATATCGGCTTGGACCCAAGGCTTGGCATGCACACCGCACGTTCAGCCTCTGCCCGAATGCGCGTCACTCCAACTACTTTCGCTGATGCGGTGGAACGTGCAAGTCGCGCGTTGCCTCATGATCGCAACTTCCGACAACGTGAGTCCCGTGTGCGGGCCCTCGCTCAGGAGTCGTCGTCGTGGTTCGAGTCGTGGCGCACATCGATGTCACCGGCCCGGCGGTCGAGCTCGCTGCCGTACGTCATTACCTGGATGTGGTGCGAAACAGCCCAGGGTGCGGTCGACTTGAGTCCAGCCTGGGACGGGCCGGCCCCGCGAGCGGCAAAGGTGGCCTATCGCGCGTTCCGCCAACGGCTACCGCTATCAGCCCAGGATGCGCTCCGCTCGCTCGTACTGTCGGACGCTCTTTCCTGAGCCTCCTACGCAGCCCGTGCCGCTCCTAGCGCAGCGGCAGAGATCGTTCCTCCTCTGCTCGTTTGCTCAAGTCCACCTCGTTGAGATGTCGCAGCAGGATCCTGTGCGTCCCATCAACAGTTGCACTGATCGTCGCCTCGCAGAGCAGTGCTTTGAGGTCTCCGAGATAGCCCTGCGTGCGCTCTTGGAGCTCGCCGGCGAGCTTGGTGTGCAACTCCTTCGGCTTGCTCCGAGGCAAATGAGGTGCAAGCACATTTTCAAAGTCGCGCACGATCACCTGCCAACGCACCCGGTCTGACTCGACGTTCTTATCAGCCTTATAAGGCTCGAAGCGATTCAGACGAAGGCGTGCTGCGATTTGCGGGTCTTTCGAGAGGTCCTTGTCTTCGAGATCAGCGCCGACGAGAACGAGCGACACACCAATCTGTCCGAGACGTGTGTTGAGGTGCTTGATGTGGTCGAGCACGTCGCGTCCCGATTTCCAGTTCGTTTTGAGCAGGTGAACGTCGTCGACGATGACGATCTGTGTCCTGTGTCGTCGAACTGCGCCCGCCGCTACAGTCAGAACGTCGCGTTGAACCCCGGCGGCGGCAAGGTTGAAGAACTTCAGGATTGACTCGTCGAGACCCTTAATCTGGGTGGCAGCGTCGAGGTCGATCCAGACAATGGGACACAGGTCGACTTCAAACCCTGCTTCTGGTCGCATGATTGGCCGCCCGTAGGCGTCCAGTTCGGCGTCAGCGATGGCGGCAAGGTACCTGTCGCGGGCCCACCGCATCATCATCGTGCTCTTGCCGACGTAGTTCGGTCCCGAGAGCGCTGGCAGACTCTTCGCACCGGGTGGCGTCAACGTGTTTGATTCGAACGATCTTTGTGATCTTGCTGAATATGCCGTTGACATCGGCGGTGGGCATGAACAGGCTGTACAGCCAGGCTTCCAGACGTTCGACGTGGATTTCACGGTCGCGATCTGACATCGCATTCCATTCCCGCACCGTGACCCGCCGGGGCTCCGGCGGCGGTTGTGTCATGCAGTACTCATGCCACAGTTGTGCATCCATGGATCAGGCGTTCTCGGGAAGGTCCGGCCATACCTCGCGCGCTGAAGATGTCCGCCGCGCGGGTGGCCGCGCGGGCAGCAGTTGGTCTTGAAGCCGTTGCGCTTCAGCGTGATCGGTCTTGGCCTGCTCCACACGCAACCTCGCGGCGGTGAGCTCCTTGCGCAGTTTCGGTTTGACGGGTGCCTCGGTGATCTGGGTGAGTTCGGCGAGGATTTGACGTGTGGAGGAATGTCGGTTCAGCACCGCATTTCCGCCGCGATCGCGTATCCGTCGGCGCGCTGCATCCACGATGGCCTCCGTCATAGGTGCGACGGTGCGCTCGGAGCCGCGCCATTCGATGGGTTCCACGCGGTCGGTCGCGGGGTCGCGAAACCAGATGCGCGAGAGGTCCTGTGGGTCGTAGAAGAAGGGTGCTGCGCAGTCGCCGGGCCGAAACTGCCCGACCGGCACCGAACGATAGGGTTCAAGAACCGTCAGTGAGTCGTACACCATGTTCTTGAACTCCACGCCGGCATGGCTGATAGTCCCCCACCGCACCGGGAGGAACTGGTAGATCAGGTCGGGTTGTTGAGGCACGTCGATTCGCCCGGTGACCTCAGTCATCGCGTCCCACAGTTCAAGGGGGCACAGCTGGGCATCCTCTTCATCCGGTAGCACAATTCCGGTGTGCGGGTAGCGGTGGTAGTCCAGCCCGACGAAGCGCCGCAGGTGACCCTGCAACTGGCGTGCAGTCAGCAATGGCTCTTCGCTAACAAGTTTGCCTCGCTCAGAGGTGTTGCGGCCCTTGTACCCCGGGATCTGCTGCAAGCCACGTTGAATGGTTTCGTGCCAACGTTCAACATGCGGGTTGTCGTTAGCCTTCCCACCTCGATTAAGCATCAGATCGATCCCGAGCATCGCCAGAAGCGCCCGGAACCATTTGGACACGAAGATTGCTCCGTGGTCGCATCGGAGGGCGTCCGGTAGCACGGACGGGATGGGGTGCTCGCCTTGCAGGGTGGAGAAATCGGGGGCCAGTAGTCGTTTGCCGGCCAGTACGGGCACGCCGCGGAGATCGAGCCGTTCGGGCAAGCCTGCCCACCTCCAATCACTGATCGAGGTGCCGTCGACCAGCATCGAGAAGGGCCGGCAAATGTCATAGAGCAGCAGACCGGCCTCAATGCCATTGGCACTTCTGGGAACGACACGAATAGCGAGGACTACTCGGGTCGCAACGTCGATGGCGGTGATGATCTCGACGCTGCATGCTCGGCCGGTCAGTGGATCGTAGACAAGATTGTCGGCGCGGGTGACGTCGATGGCGACGACCTGGCCTGGGCGAATCGCTGGGTAGTGTTTGGCGCCGGAGACCTGACGGAGCTTCCGGCTCTTTTGCGCACGCGTCGTGGCCCCTCGCTCCCGTTTGAGCGCAGCGAGAAACTGGCCAGTGATCCGTTGGGGTGCTTGAAAATCGTCGATCCCGTTTTCTTTCAAGCGAACCCTGACTCGACGATCGATCTCTTCATTAGAGATGGTCGATCGGTCCCCATCGAGGGTGTCGACGATCTGGGTGGCCACCAGCCGGTATCGCTCGTCGATCAGTTCCCAGGACTTGGTCTGACGGGTACTTCGCTCGTCGATCAGGGCGAGTACGCCACGCTCTTTGAAGCCGCGGACCCAGCTTCTGATCGTGACGGGGCTGAAATGTGCTGGTCGGGTCTCACCGTCCTGGATCCGCCCCTGCACTTTCCGGTCGAGCTGTGCCCCGAGATTCAGCTCCTTGGCCATCGCTGCGCAGCGCTTACTTTCGGAAGCGCCACTTGGACCATAGGGCGGTCTCGGTTCGCCGGGCCGTGCCAGGGCTTGGTGGCCGTCGCGGTAACCGGTCAATATTTCCTGAACGACTTCCAACTTGAAGAGTGCCTTCTCGCGGACGTCGTCTGCGAGGGCGTCCCACAGTGGGCGGAGTGGTTCAGAGAGCGCTGCGACCTCGCCGTCTTCGAGGCCGCGGATCAAACCCAGTTCCGTCCAGCCCTGTTTGGCGGTCTCGCCGTAGGAATAGTGAAGGGTAACGCCGGCGGCGGCGATCTCGCCGATGACCGCGATTCCTCGATTTGTCAGTACTCGTGTGCCTTCGATCAGGGTGGTTCGTCCGCTAGACATGGCTGTTGCTTCTGCTCGCCGCGACCGGCGTGTACAGCCCCCACGGGGCACTCATGTCGATGCGCAGGGCGCCGGTCCACACCAAGTGCCACATCACCGATTTGAGTTCACCTGTCCCGTCGTCGGCGGCAAGAAGCTCGCCCACGGTCGATGCGCCACATTCAGCTAGTCGCAGTATCTCTTCCTCGAAGTGCACCGCCCATGGGGGCCTACGGCGAAAACCGTGCAACCACAACAAATTCATGCGTTCTGTTGTGCTCACTCCCGTGAAGACCGTGTAGCGCCATCCAACCCGTTCGCACGCACGGCGAGTGACGGCGCTCTTGGCTCGAAAATCGTCGTCTTGTTGTTCCAATGATCTGACATCCCAGACAGTGACGGCCCCATCCATGTGCTGGGTCAGCAGATCGGGGAAATGGCCAACCAGTTCATCGGTCGCCCAAGACAACAGAAACGGTTGGGAGATCATTCGCACGACGTGGGGATCGCGGTCGAGCTTGCGCACCAGGTCGTGCTCGAGACCTGATTCCAGGTGTACGACATCGGAATTGGTGAATGAGTAGGCCGACACTGGGATGTGGCGATTGCTTGCCGACGACCGTGGTCTCCGGGCCGGCCCTCTCTGCCAACCTGGGTTGAGGCACCCGCCCCCT
>NZ_PIZU01000086.1 GCF_002838065.1 Mycobacterium hubeiense
GTCCCTTCTAGCTGGCAGCCGACACCTGACCCAAGACGATGTATGGAGTATCAACAGTGCAGCTGAGTATGCGGCTTCCTCTTACGGATTGCTGAAGCGGCCAAAGTCGGCATCGATCGCGGCTGCGCTTGAACTACGCGGCCACAGTGCGCTTGCAGACGAAGTGCGTCGGTTATGAACACGACACTCGGAGCAGTCCGAACGTGCAGCCCGATGCGGCTGGCTTGCTGTCCTGGTACGTGAAAGGTTGGGGTGGTGTCTGACGATTGCGCCGTTTGGTATGTACGCATCGACGATGCGAGCGTCCGCCAGGGCGGCAACGAATCAGCGTCCAGTCAAAAGGAATTCGGATGATTGAACTCAGGATCTCGCCTGGAGGTAGGCGTTTTCTCGCCCGGAGGACTGATCCCGCGGTGCAGACGGACACCGGGGTCGGCGTTGATGAATTGAGAATCCACCCGCACGTGCGAACCGGTCGGAAAACGGGCCCAGTTTTGCAGTGGTGGACTGGAGACGCGCGTGGCGTCGAACGTCATGCCAGCGACGCATATCGGCAGTTGCAAGTCGAGAAGAACCGGCTGTACGCCCAACTCGGACGCGGTGATGACACCCGAGTGCTCGACGCCATTTCCGAGCGCATACGCGCACAGATCACTCTGTTGTCAGAAAGGGTCGCGGCTGAGGGGCGAGTATCTCGCCAGGCGAGTAAGGCGCTGGTACCAGTGGCGTCCAAGGCGCTGGTACCAGACGTTCACACCGCACCGGAGGCCTGAACGCGGGAATAATCGCGACGCGCAAGGCGGCTTGCATTGAGGAACAATCAATTTGACGACATAGCTGGCCCCGGCTGGAAGGACCTCGTCCTCTTTGCCGGCAGCGCCGGCTTCGCCATGGCGATGGCTTTGGTGGCCTACTTCTCCGGCCAGCTCCTGCTGCTCATCGCCTCCGCGGCGGCGTGGGCCATCGCGATGGGGCCAGGCCTCAACAGACTGGCCGGTACCAGCGGCATGATCAGGGGGAGGAAAACATATGCCAGGGTGTTCTGGACATTCATCCCTGGCTGGGCCGCGCCATGGGCCGACGCGTGCGAACACCCGCACGAAGTGGTCACAGTTGACGGCATCAACCTCGATACAAGAATCGCGCCACTGGGGCTGGATCTATGGCGTCGAGGTATCCGTACCCACAACTCATGCCAAGGCGATACGCACCTCTACCGACTATACGAGTCGCGCCACGCGGCGGCGTGGGCTCCGCCAGCTGGCAACCCCTATTCGGCGTATCTGACACTGGAAAGGGTGGAGGATGCTCGCGCGGTGAGTCGTGTCCTAAATCCCGAGTCGGAGCATCAGGCGACGATAAGCGCCAGGGGCGCGATCATCCCGCAAGAGTGGTGGTTCGTGCACTTCGACCCAGCTTTACTGAGCAGCTGGCAACGAACAGCCGCCACGGACTCCGTCGAGGGCCAAGACTACGGCTTATCCGGGACTGATGCCGACTCGATGCGGTAGAGGCGTCGTCTTTCGTCGTAGTGCGCTGTGAGGGTTGGGTTTCCGGCGTCGAGGAGTTCGTCGAGCGTTATTTCAAGACTTCCGCCGTTCTTGTGAACGATGGCGGCGAGGATCGCACGTGCGAACGGGTCGGTAAACGGGCCGGGTTCTGCAGTGGTGCGCGGTTGGGATACGGCTGCGGTGAGGTGGCGGACTGCGTCGGCCAGAAGGGCCTCGGGTGATCCGTCGACGGCGTAGGCGGCGACCGCATCGACGGCAGAGCGCACTTTCTGTAGGTGCTCGGCGCGGCTGATGGTGCGGTTCTCGTCCGTTTGGGCCATGACCCGAGTCGTCGGAGAACTTGGGGGAGCGTCGAATTGGTTGCGGCGCATCAGTGGATGTCTCGGCTCCGCATACCAGTGACTATAGCGTGGCACGCTATAGGTCGTGGAGGGCTTGTAGCGGTGTTGCGGCGGCCGGTCACGGCTAAGTGTCAGCCGGGATTGTGAGTACCCGCCCAGGAGTGAGCGGTGCGTTCGCTTGCTCGATGAGTTCGGGATTCGCGAAGTCGTTGGCGGAGGCGATCTGCCGGTACTTGCTGCCGTCGCCGTAGAACCGTTCAGCGATCGCCCAGAGTGTGTCACCGGAAGCCACCGTGTAGGTACGCGGCTCAGCGCCGAGCCCGGGATCGAGATGAGGATCGGTCCACAGCCAGGCTGAATCATCGTAAAGCCCAGCTACTTTGATGTTCGCCAGCATCGTATTGGCGGCGATCGACGGCATCCAGCGGGCAAAGGCTTCTGACGATTTGGCCACGTAGGTGACAAGTTGTTCCGGCGGCAGCTGACGTTGACTGGCCGCGTCCGGGCCCAGCCACCAGTCTGTTGCCGATGCTGCAGCGCCAAGCAGAGTGGATGCTGCTAACTCGACCGCCTCGGGCGCCGGCGGAGATGCGGTTTCAGCACGAGTCAACTTCGCTGCCAGTGCGCGGGCCACCAGCGCGGCCGGTTGTTCGGCCGGCGGCACTGTTTTCTTGAGGAACCGGAACGTGTTCGGATGTTGTGTGGCGGCGCCGACGTAGTGCTCGACCGCGGCTTGCAACGCTTTTCGCAGGTCCTCGGTGTCATTGAGAGCACCAGACTCGTCGATCGCAACCACCACCCTGTCGCCAATCCGTTCGCTGATCGCCGACCGCAGTCCAGCCGTACTTCGGAAGTGCTGGAAGACTGTGGCCCTCGTGACGCCGCTTTCTTGCGCCAGGCGGTCGATCGCGAGATCAGCTTCCCCTTTGTCGATGATCCGCAGTGCTGTGTCGATGAGCAGTTCGCGGCGACTGTGCTTGGGGTCGTCGTCCACGGGTTGAGGCGACACCTCAGGTTCGGGTTCAGTATTCGGCTGCGGGGTTACCGATGGCGTTGTGCGTGCGTCGCGGATACGTTTGGCCAGTTCTGCCTCGTCGAACTGCAGTATCTGGTTGGCGGTTTCCCGTGCTTCCTCGGGCACCTTTGGGTCATCGACGATTGCGCCCGCCATGACGAGCGCCGCTCGGGCCGCCTGTAGTGGCTCGGCTTCGGTGAGCATCCCGTTGAAACTCATGTCGTGCCTCCAGGTCCCATTGTGCTCACTGATCGGGCTCCTCGCGAACTGGTGGGGTGAGATCGACACCGGCGCGCTTGAGATCTCCCAACTCATTGCCCATGTAAAAGCCGATCATGACGGAAAGATGCGGGTCATCGAGATCATCGGCCGCGTTCTTGATCGACTCGAGCATCTCGCTCGCCTGTTTGGGCGTCAGGGCGGGGGCGGTGGCCGAGTTGGATCCTGTAGCCGATGTCAGGCGGTCCACTACCCATTCGAACCGCTTCCAGATTTCGTCGTTGCGATGGTGGCGGTGGTCCTGGTTACGGGTCTGCCGGACCTGGTAGGCAGCGATCAACGCGGCACTGACGGCGGCGATGCCGGCGGTGAGCGTGGCGGCCGGCTGCGCCGCGATCCTCCAGAATTCTGTCGTACCCGGAATCGCGCACAGCCGTCCGACGGCGTAGCCGACGATCAGCGCGGCCACAAGCGCAACGCGATGTTGCCGCACCCATCTCTTCGCCCCCGCTGCCCACACCGAAAGCCACACGATTAGCAGCATGCACCAGTAACCCGCGACAACGAGCGATAATCCTGTGGGTGACCGTGGCCGAACCACCAACCCCGCCAACCGCACAAGGTGGACACCTCGACCACCAACCCCGCCGCCGCTGGCCACGCTGGATCACCAGCACCGCCGTGATCGCCGCCATAGCGGCGGCAGGGGTGAGCGGATGGGCACTACGCAGCGCCATTGAGCCAACACCGACTGGGCAATCGCAATCGGCGCCGGCATCCGCCGAACCCAGCGTTCCCCCCCGCCGCGGCCGCACGAACGCAGACCTGCGACGCCTACACGGCACTCGGGTCGCGCTGGAGCCGCGCATACCACGCGTGGCTGCCCGCAGTAAGCGGCGTGAACTGGCGTTGGAACGATCCGGCCGTAGCCGAAGCGACGAAGACCTTCTCAGAGGCACAAACTCAGATCTTGACGTCCTCCCCGCAGTGAACTGCGGGGATTCCTCGTGCCGGCCGGCTGTCTCGATAGGACGTTCATGCGGCTATCGCCGTGGGCTGGTCGGTAGTGGAGGTTTGCGCCGAGCAGCTTTGTCGCATCACGGTTTTGGCTTTACGCCTGGCGTTGATACGCGCCACCGACCTCCGCGAGAGCGGATGTCTGCGGCCTCGCCGCTTGCGTGCTGATGCACTACGGCTGGACTTCGGCGACTCGTCGACGCCCTGACGACGCCCCCAGCCCTGTTGGGCTGACGGCAAGTCCAGCCGATCGACCCCATCGACCCCGGTTCGGACGTGCAGTCCCAGGTAAGCCGAAAACAGGTCCCGATCTTCACTTATGCCGCACCCGCAGCGGTGGGTCCGTTGCGAGAGCGGCTTCTTCTTGCGGTTCCCGCACAGACATGTTTGCGACAAGGCGGTGGTGCGGGGGTCGTACTCGTAGAGTGGCTGGCCGCCGGCGCTTTCAGCCTTGCGGCGCATCATCTCTAT
>NZ_PIZU01000087.1 GCF_002838065.1 Mycobacterium hubeiense
AACGAACGACGCCCGGTGGTCGCGCCCTTGCAGCCGGGCGGGCAGCTGAGCCGAAAGATGGTCAGCACCTACGAGTTCGGTGAGGGTGGTGTCGGGGGAGAGGTTGGAGACGACGACGGACGCGGCGATCGTTTCGCCGTCGCGGCACCACACGCCGATGACTTTCCCGTCGTCGACGAGGATCTGCTCGACCTTGACGTGCTNCGATCGTTTCGCCGTCGCGGCACCACACGCCGATGACTTTCCCGTCGTCGACGAGGATCTGCTCGACCTTGACGTGCTGAGCTTTGTTACAAGTCGGGAATCTACTCCCTTGTCAATACCTTCCTTGAACGCGGTATGTAGCCCTATATCGGGCCTATCGCGCGCGCAACAATGAATCCGGCGGCGGACAGGGCCACCGATACCGGGGCCGAAAGTGAACCGATCAGCATTCCGCGGCCAACCTGACCCAACGTGCCGGGCCGCATCACAAGAACGACGGCGAGCACCCAATCGACGACGAGCACAGGTGTGACGAAGTACAACAACGCCACGAACGGCATCCACGGGAGGAAGAAGCACGTAACCACTTCCAACACTAGGATATTGGCTAGTGCCGAAATGAAGCTGACCGGTCCATACTTCGTGGCCGAGTCGTTCTCCGTCACCACCGAATCACCCACAAAGCGAACGTGATTACCCCGATTAGGGCGACTGCGGCTGACCCTGCGATGCTAAGCGCAATGCCTTGAACGCGCGGTGATCGCGATCTGAAGAGCAAACCGCCTACCAGAGCTGATGTCAGAACTGTGGCCGTCGCTATCCCCAGGAACCACGCAGGCCCACCTGTGCGATCACTCGTTGTCAGGTAGGCGGGTACCTTCCCCAATAGCACCAAGGCGATGACCATCGCTCCCAGAACCAGCTGAACAGCGAGCGGCGCTGCCCAGGTGGCCGTGGACCAGGCGCGGGAGTCCAGCTCGCGCAACCGTACGATCGATGTCATGTGGTTTCGGGCTCCGTTCTCTCAGAATTGAGTTGTTCCCGGCGGCAATCGACTCGGAGGCACTGTCGGTGGGCTGGCTGTGGAACCGAACTCGGTGGAGGGCAACGGAACCCGCACATCATACTCGGGGTTCCAGCCGCCCGTGTTGAACGGCTCGAACGCGTCCCCACCAATTCCGACATCGTGGTGGAATGGGAGGTTCACCATCGGCCCTGTTGAGTTCCCGGCGATCGCCTGGTCAATAAGCACGGAACTTGTCGTGCCGTTCGGCAGGTCTTGGTAAACCTCCATGGAGGGATAGTTGGTGCGCGTCCCGTCGACCTGTATGCCGTCCCCAGTGGGGGTGAACACCAGGTCGCCGTTGACGGTCCAAGGGTGAAGGGGCTCAGGGGGATTTGCCGCAGGTCCGGGGGCGAACGGGTTCGCTGCGTCGTATGTGATGCGGACGGCCCCGTCGCTGTTCTGCTGTATTACAGCTTCCGGCACGCCGACCTTTACCCGCCCCGGCCCTCCATCGTCGTTTAGTTCGACCGAAGGATTCTGCCGCATCACGACGAGGCCGTTCTCGTAGTCGATGTAGGTTGTGACTCTCGCATGCTCGGGGTCGAAGTTCGGGTTCGCTGTCCTGTTGTCACCGAAATCCCTCTTCCCATCCAGGCTGCTCCATACGTCGCGTTGTTCGATCCATTGCGACACTCGGACGACACCTTGGCCTGGGACGGGCTCGATCTTCGCCACGCGGACTTCTGCGTTGACACCCTGATACATCGGGTCATAACTGTGGGGATCGAGCGCAGCGGCGGTGGTCCAATCCGCCTTCGACTTCGGTTCTCGGCCGAAAACCTCCTTGAAAGCGTCGATCTGGTTCTGGCGCCGGTTGATCTCATCCTCGGCTGTCCCCGGTGACTCTTTCCAGGTTTGGTGGTCGACGGCCTGGATGGACCCGTCCCTGTGCGTGTTCCAGTCCGTTGGGATCATGCCGTCGAGGACGGCTTTGCCGGTGTTGAGTTTCGCTGCGGTGTCAGCGTTGACGCTCTGCAGCACCTTGGCGTGATGCACGATGTCGTTTTGGTGCTCTTGGGCTTGGTCCTGCCGCTGCGCTTGCAGGCTGGATTGGCCGGAACTGTAGCGGCGGGTGTCGGTGACGGTGAGGTCGTCGGCCACCTTGAAGTCGTTCATCTCCGCGTTGCTGATGGCATCGAGTGCCCGACTAAGCGCCTGACGCTGGTTGCTGGCCCCCTCGCCGGCTGTGGTCGCCAGATCGTCCCGAATGAGGTCGCCGGCCCGCCAGACCACGCCTCGGTCGGCAAGCGCTGACGCGGATGCGGTCTCGCCGCTGTCGCCGTCCCAGTCGGTGCCGCCGGGGGTGGACATCTGCTGCACGTACGCGTCGCCGGTGGCGGCGAGTGTGTCGGCGTGCGGGCGCCACACCTCCGAGGACGCATACAGCGCATCAATGGTGGTGGACCAGTCTTCGATGCGGGTGCGGGTGGGCACGCCGAAAACTGCCACCGGCGACTCCGCGGCCGGGATTGGCGGGCCGACTAGCCCTGCCGGAACCGCGCCGGGTCGCGCGTTGGTTGGCAGCCCAACAGAGGCAGGGCGGGGCCCGGCGGGAACAGCACCACGTGCGTCGCCCGAGGGTCCGGGAATGGTCGTTGCCAGTCGGGTGGCCGCATCCTCGTCGGTGACGGTGTAGTTCACAGCCGCCGTCGTCAGGGCGTCGGCTCGGCCGCCGATGCGCCCGGCAAACGCCTGCGAGAACGCCGCCACCGACGCAGACACACCGGCGGCGGCGACCGCTGAGGACTCCCCAACGCCCGCCCGCCCGGCTAGGGCGAGCTGGCTGGCCTGTTCGGCGAGCCGCGCGGCGTGCTCGCCCAGCGACGCCGAGCCAGATCTCAGGCCGTGAGGGTCCACAGAAAGAGGTTGTGGCATGGCTCCGATGCGGATAGGCAGCAAAGGTCAGCTAGCTAGAAGCGCAGCGTAACACCCGACAGGCCGCAGAGCTGGGCCTGTGCTTGGCAAGCGACTCGTCCACACGTGCCCATTCGACACGCGAGGCGCAGGGTCGCATCCGAGGACTCAACCCAAGTTCGGCCTGGCCGCCGGTGAGCGCGTCAAGACCGCCTTCACCGCTGGGTCTTGATCGACCGCACCAGCGACTGCGCCGACACGAGGTCATCGCCGCTGTCGAAGTACAAGGCCAGCTGTACGTGGCCGGGATTGCTCACCGCGAAGCCATAGAGCGCGGGAAGTCGTTCGTCTCCGGCGCCTTCGGCGAGTCGGTAGGTCAGGTAGTGCGCACCGTTTGCCGACCATTCGGCATGGTCGTAGCCATGCGGTGACACATGGGCCGTCACTTGCTGTAGGCGATGGGCGGGGGCATGGTTCTTTGGGTTGCCCCAAGGGGTGAGAACCGCTGTCAGACCTGGTCGCCAGAACACGGCTGACGACGTTGTCCCGCGGTCGATGCGGAAGTTCATCGGTTCGGGCACGGTGAGGACCCAGTCTTCGGTGAGCTCGTGGTGCCCGTTCACGACTGGGAACTCTGGATTGAGCGTCGGCGGGACCGGCTCATCGGGGACGCGTGGCGCGCCCTCCGGGTCTTCGATGAAACCGTCGCCCTGCCGGATGAATGCCGATCCGCACGGCGCTTGTAGGTACGGCACGATTGAGCGGTCGCAGTTCGCGATCACGTTGACCGACAACACACTCAGGTGGTCCCGGTCGGCGAGATATGTGGGGTCCTCGTCCCCGGCGGTGAACACCCACCCCCAGCCGTCGCGAAACATATACCCCGCCGGGCTACCGTCCACCGTGATCCGGTCGGTTGCGAGACAGCCCTCTTCAGGAGCTAGCCCTGGCACGATGCGCTCGCCTGACAAGCGAAACTTCTTGTTCGCCACGAAGGCAGCGTACCGGTGCTCGTCGTGGTGCAAATGTGTGAGCGCGGCCGTCGAGTGCGGTGCCGGCGTCCGAGATGTCAGCCGCCAGAACCACGTCCTGGCGGGTCGAGCGAATCCGTACAGAAAGCGAGCGTTCGATCACGGGCGAGGTTGATGTACGGATTTCCCCTTCGATTCACCGCGCCTATCCAGTTCTCAGCCGAGATCGTCGAGCACTTGATACCCAGCGTTATATCCCGGAATGAAGGTGATGCCGGGCCCGCCGTGGCAGCCGGCGCCGCCGAGATAAAGACCCTCGATACCGATCGGCAGGTCGCGGAAACCCTTGGGCCCCGGTCTATTCGGGCCCATCAGGTCGGGGTGCAGCAGCCCGTGGCAG
>NZ_PIZU01000088.1 GCF_002838065.1 Mycobacterium hubeiense
GACCGTCACCCAAGTTCCACGAGACTCGGGACATGCTCCCATACCGGATCGCCCGTGTTTTGGTGGAGTGGCCCGATCGTGCTGTTCGTCGTCGTACCGATTGTCGACGTGTGTGTGGGCGACCGGTGCGATAACCCGTCCGACGCAGAGGTGGAACGGCTGTCGCGGGACCGCTACTACCGCTGGTGTACGTATCTCTATTTGCCGGTCAATCTCGCTGGCTTGATAGTCGCCTGCTACCTGTGGACACAACCGGCGCTGAGTCTGATGGACAAGGTTGGACTAGCGATCACCGTCGGCATCACGGGTGGTATCGGTATCAATGTCGCCCACGAGCTCGGGCACCGCATCGAGCGCCTCGAGCGATGGTTGTCGAAAGTCGCACTCGCGCAGCCATGTTATGGCCATTTCTGCGTGGAGCATTCCCGAGGACATCACGTCCATGTCGCGACACCTGAAGATGCGGTGAGCGCGCGGTTCGGCGAGTCGTATTGGTTCTTTCTGCCACGTAGCTCAGTCGGCGGGTTGCTGTTCGCGCTGAAGGCCGAGCATGCTCGCCTGCGCCGGTCCGGCCGATGCTGGCTCGGCATTCACAACGAGTTGATTCGGGCGTGGTCGCTCAGCCTGGTGTTGCACGGCGTCCTCATGACGGCATTTGGGTGGCGAATCGCACCATACCTGTTGCTGCAGGCGATAATTGGCGTCAGCCTGCTCGAGGCGATCAACTACATCGAACATTACGGTTTACTGCGACAACGACTTCCCACCGGACGTTACGAGCGGTGTTCGCCGAAGCATGCCTGGAACAGTGACCGTCTAATAACCAACCTGGGGTTGTTTCACCTGCAGCGACACAGTGATCACCATGCCCACCCCAGTCGTCGTTACCAGCTGCTGCGGAGCATGGACGAGGCGCCTCAGTTGCCCGCGGGCTACGCATCGATGGTGCTGTTGGCATTGGTGCCGCGGCTCTGGCGCCGTGTGATGGATCCGTGTGTTCTGGCGCACTACGACGGCGACATCAGCCGCACGAACCTCGTGCCCGCATTGCGGAAGCGCTACGGGCACGCGCCGTTAACGTTGGGCACGGTGTGACATCAGCCTGTCGGCGTAACGCCCAGGGGCATCCTTTGGATCCGCTGGCGGCGGGATTGCGACGAATCGATCGGACATGGCGTCCAACTCGTCGATGCCGCGCACAAGGAGCAGTACCGCGATGAACGCGAGGACCGGCCAGATGGCCCACACCCAGTGCGGGTCGTCTTGCGATTGCAAGTACCAGTACAACGCGATGAGCACGGTCCAGGTACCCGCGGAGATGTGGAAGCGAGCGTCTTCGCTGCTCGCCCAACCGGGGTGACGCCGCAAGCGCAGCCGCCAAATTGCCAGTGCTGCGACCGTGGCGACGACGGCGATTATCGAACCCATCCGGTTACCGCCATCGAACTGGCCTCCGGGATGTATCGCGGCTGGTTACCAACCCAATGTAGGGGACCGGTTCGAATAGGGAAAGCCCAATCGCCGTGGCTGGCTAGCGACCTTCGAGTAGGTCGAGCAGATAGCCGCCATAACCGGACTTGAGCAGGGCGTGGGCACGCTGCGCGAGCTGGTCGTCGTCGATGAAGCCCATCCGCCAGCCGACCTCCTCGGGAATGCTGATCTTCAGCCCCTGCCGGCGTTCGATCGTACGGACGTAATCGCCGGCGTCCAGCAGCGAGTCGAAGGTGCCGGTGTCCAGCCACGCGGTACCGCGGGCCAGCACCTCGACGCTCAGTCGACCTTGGTTGAGATAGATCTGGTTGATCTCGGTGATCTCGTACTCGCCGCGAGCGGACTTCTTCAGCGTGCGGGCGATGTCCACCACGTCGCTGTCGTAGAAATAGAGCCCCGGCACCGCGTAATGGGATTTCGGTGTCGCGGGTTTCTCCTCGAGCGACAACGCGGTGCCGTCGGCGCCGAATTCCACCACTCCGTACGCCGACGGATCGGCCACCCAATAGGCGAAAATTGCCCCACCACTGACATTTTCGAACCGGCGCAGGCTGGTGCCCAACCCTGGGCCGTAGAAAATGTTGTCTCCCAACACCAATGCCACCGAGCCAGTGCCAATGTGGTCGGCGCCCAAGACAAATGCCTGCGCCAGTCCCTCGGGCCGATCCTGCACCACATAGCTGATGCTGACACCAAATGCGGAGCCGTCGCCCAGCAGCCGTTGGAAAGCTGGCGCGTCATGCTCGGTGCTGATCAGCAGGATGTCCCGGATGCCCGCCATCATCAGTGTCGACAGTGGATAGTAGATCAGCGGTTTGTCGTAGACGGGTAGCAGTTGTTTGCTGACGCCCATGGTGATCGGATACAACCGGGTACCCGATCCGCCAGCGAGAATGATGCCTCGCATACGGGTATTCATTGGCCGCGCTCCTGGTACACGGCTTCCACGGCGTCTTTCAGTGGGCCCCACCAAGATTGGTTGTCGCGGTACCAGTCGATGGTGTCGTGCAAACCCGCTTCGAAGTCGGTGTGCTTTGGCGCCCAGCCCAATTCGGCACACAACGGCGACGGATCAATCGCGTAGCGCAGGTCATGGCCCGCACGGTCGACGACATGGTCGAAATCGTCGGGATCACGGCCCATCAGCACCAGAATCGTGCGCATCACCGACAGGTTGTCGCGCTCCCCCGCGGCGCCAATCAGATACGTCCGCCCGAGCTGCCCGTCGGCCAGGATGCGCCACACCGCCCCATTGTGGTCCTCGACGTGGATCCAGTCGCGCACATTGGCGCCGCTGCCGTACAGCTTGGGCCGCCGCCCGGTCAGGATGTTGGTGATCTGGCGCGGGATGAACTTCTCCACATGCTGATAGGGCCCATAGTTGTTGGAACAGTTGGAGATCGTCGCGCGCACCCCGTAGGAACGCACCCACGCCCGCACCAACATGTCGGCGGCGGCCTTGGTCGACGAATACGGGCTGGACGGGTTATACGGGGTGGACTCGGTGAACCGCTGCGGGCTGTCCAACTCCAGATCGCCATACACCTCGTCGGTCGACACGTGATGCAGCCGCACGCCATGCCGACGCACCGCCTCCAGGATCGTGAAAGTGCCGATCACGTTGGAGCGCAGGAACGGCTCGGGGTCGGCCAGCGCATTGTCGACGTGGGTTTCGGCGGCAAAGTGCACGACGGCATCGGCCTCGGCAACCAGCTTGGTCACCAAATCCGCGTCGGTGACATCACCCTGCACCAGCCGGATATCGTCTTCCACCGGCGCCAGCGACTCACGGCTGCCGGCATACGTCAGGGCATCCAGCACCGTCACGGAATGCTCAGCCACCGCCTGGTGCACGAAATTGGCGCCGATAAACCCCGCACCACCCGTAACCAGCAGATTCATACAGAACGACCCGCCCATCATGACGCCGACTTGTCTTGTCGCCGGAATCCTCGTCCGGAGTCACACATCCGACAGTTGAACGAGACAACCGTAGCTAACGAGATAGTTTGCAGAGCACCGTTGATGAAACCCGCATCGACAAAGCCATCGGTCACACCGAGTGGTACGGGAGCTGACATCAGGAGATTGCTGAGAGTGACATTTCGGGCGCGAGCATGACGTGTGAGGGCGACTGCTGGCACGGAGTGTCCTTTGCTAGATTTTGATGCTCGTGTCGAGAATCTAGCAAACCGCCGCAGGCTGTCCATTCTGACCCTAGAGTTTGACAGTTTGCTGTTGACGCCGCTGCGGCGCGGCGTGCGCTCATGCGACTGTGCAGTCACCGCGTCGGGTGTGACCCACTGCGCGAATCAGCGAAAACTCCGCAGTGTGTGCGCACGTTCGCCGCGGTGATCGCACACTGATGGGTGTCAACCGTAACTCCCAGGCCTGGCGATTTCCGCGTAGCTCTACTTTTCCTTCAGGGGACGCCTCGTAGGCGTGAAAATTCGCCTCACCAGCACCACCAGGCACATCAGTTACGCATTTTCCGGTCAGTTCGTTGCGCTCAGCGCAACCAACTGACCGGAAAATACCCAGGGTGAGTG
>NZ_PIZU01000089.1 GCF_002838065.1 Mycobacterium hubeiense
CCTCATTCAGGTTGACAGGTTCCGCCGCGGCGGCGTCGAACCTATCGACCGGATGCGCACCGCCACACTGGAACTGAACTATCCCTGGCAGGACGGGCAACCGTACCTTGTGTCGATGCTGACTTCTACCGGAGTGGTCATCGAACATCAGATCCCCATCGCCGTCGAAACACCCCGCCCAGGCCTGCACTTCTTCGGGCTGATGGCGCTACTGGGCACCTACGTCGGGGTCATCCCGGTGCTGCTGGGAATGCTGGTCCTGCCTCTCGTGCGGCGCTCCCGCCCCACGGTGCTGCGATTGCTGCTCGCCGTCACCGTCGGCCTGCTGGCTTTCCTGGCGGTCGACGCCGCCACGGAAGGTGTCGAACTCGCGCAAGGAACCGGCGGCGCCTTCGGCGGCGCGAAACTCGTCGCATTCGGCGCAGCCGCAGCCTATCTCGCGCTCACCGCCGTCGACCGATACCTGCACACACGCCGCACCGGGACCGGCGGTGTGACCGACTCGGGCCCGCGGCTGGCCTTCATGATCGCCGGAGCGATCGGGCTGCACAACCTGGGCGAGGGCCTGGCGATCGGATCCGCCTACGCCGTGGGCGAATTGGCGCTCGGCGCATTCCTGGTGATCGGGTTTGCGCTGCATAACACCACCGAAGGCGTCGCCATCGTCGCACCCCTGGCAAGACAGCCGACCCGGCTGGGTGTACTGCTGGCTCTTGGCCTGCTGGCCGGCGCCCCGGCGATCCTCGGGGCGATCATCGGCGCCAGCGTCAACAACCCAGAACTGTCCGCCCTGCTGCTCGGCGTGGGCGTCGGCGCCATCGCTCAAGTCGTGGTGCAGATCGTGCCCGCGTTGCGCCCCGAAGGCCGCGACCGCGCCGACGCCAGGGCGGTCTGCGGTGTCATCGCCGGAATATTGCTCATGTACCTGACCAGCCTGTTCGTCACCGCATGACCAACCGCCACCCCATGTCCGAATCAGCGCCACCGACGCTGCAACGGCGGACATTCCTGAGCTGCGCTGCCGCGGCGACCGTGTGCGTGACATCTGGTTGCAGCACGGGCCGCGCCGCCGAGACGGCACCATTCACCGTGTCTGCGGCGCAGATACCGATCGGTGGCGCGAAATTCTTTCCCGACCAGTCGACGGTCATCACTCAGCCCAACCCTGGTGAGTTCCACGCCTTCTCGACCATCTGCACCCACCAGGGCTGCACCGTAAACGAGATCCGCGACGGTTTCATCCGCTGTGCCTGCCACGGCAGCCGATTCGGCCTCACCGATGGTTCCGCCCAACGAGGCCCGGCACGACAACCACTCACCCGTCGCGCGACGACAGTCGACGGAACCGACATCCGAATCACCTGAGGGCAAATGAGGTCGCGAACCCGCAGATCTATTCGGTGTCGCGGACAGATGCGCCCGCATACAGCGATCGGCTATTCACCTACAGCCCGGGCAATATTCTGGGTTCTACTGCAAGGCTTTACATGCTGCGATCTATGCAGCCGACGGGTCAGCCCGCGATCAACTGGATTGGTCCACAGGTTCCGGGTCCGCCGGATGGTGACTGCGTCCGACGTGGGCTTCGGCGCGCATCCGGTCCACCATGTGCGGATAGTGCAACTCGAAAGCCGGGCGCTCCGAACGGATTCGGGGCAGTTCGGTGAAGTTGTGCCGCGGCGGCGGGCAACTGGTCGCCCACTCCAACGAATTGCCGAACCCCCACGGGTCGTCCACCGTGACTGGCTCGCCGTAGCGCCAACTCTTGAACACGTTCCACGTGAACGGGAGGGTCGAGATGCCGAGGATGAACGCCCCGATTGTCGAGATCACGTTGAGCGTGGTGAACCCGTCGGTCGGCAGGTAATCGGCGTAGCGGCGCGGCATACCCTCATCGCCCAGCCAGTGCTGCACCAAGAACGTCGCGTGGAAACCGATGAACGTCAACCAGAAGTGCAGCTTGCCCAGCCGCTCATCCAACAGCCGGCCCGTCATCTTCGGGAACCAGAAGTAGATCCCGGCATAGGTGGCGAACACGATGGTGCCGAACAGCACGTAATGGAAATGCGCCACCACGAAATACGAGTCGGTGACCTGAAAATCGATCGGCGGGCTGGCCAGCAGCACACCCGACAGACCGCCCAGCAGGAAGGTCACCAGAAAGCCCACCGAGAACAACATCGGTGTCTCAAAGGTCAACTGGCCCTTCCACATCGTGCCGATCCAGTTGAAGAACTTGATACCGGTCGGCACCGCGATCAAGAACGTCATGAAGCTGAAGAACGGCAGCAGCACCGCGCCCGTCGCATACATATGGTGCGCCCACACCGCCACCGACAGCGCCGCGATCGACAGCGTCGCGTAGATCAGCGTGGTGTAACCGAAGATCGGCTTGCGCGAGAACACCGGGAAGATCTCGGAGACGATGCCGAAGAACGGCAAGGCGATGATGTATACCTCCGGGTGACCGAAGAACCAGAACAGGTGCTGCCACAACAACACACCGCCATTGGCAGGGTCATAGATGTNCGAGAACACCGGGAAGATCTCGGAGACGATGCCGAAGAACGGCAAGGCGATGATGTATACCTCCGGGTGACCGAAGAACCAGAACAGGTGCTGCCACAACAACACACCGCCATTGGCAGGGTCATAGATGTGCGCGCCCAGGTGGCGGTCGGCGGCCAGCGCGAACAACGCGGCCGTCAGCAGCGGGAACGCCACCAGCACCAGGATCGATGTCACCAGGATGTTCCAGGTAAAGATCGGCATCCGGAACATCGTCATACCCGGGGCCCGCATGCACACCACCGTGGTGATCATGTTCACCGCACCCAAGATGGTGCCCAGACCACCCACAATCAGACCCATGATCCACAGATCGCCGCCGGCCCCCGGAGAATTAATTGCGCTGCTGAGCGGCGTGTAGGCGGTCCAGCCGAAGTCCGCGGCCCCGCCAGGGGTGATGAACCCGGCCAGGGCGATGGTGGCGCCGAACAAGAACAGCCAAAAGCTGAACGCGTTCAGCCGCGGGAACGCCACGTCGGGGGCGCCGATCTGCAGCGGCAACACCAGATTGGCGAACCCGAACACGATCGGGGTGGCGTAGAACAGCAGCATCACCGTGCCATGCATGGTGAACAACTGGTTGAACTGCTCATTGGACAGAAACTGCAGCCCCGGCACCACGAGCTCGGTGCGCATGAACAGCGCCATCAACCCGCCGATAAAAAAGAAGATGAAGCAGGCGACGACATACATCATCCCGATCACCTTGTGATCGGTGGTGGTCACCAATTTGTAGACGAGATTGCCCTTCGGGCCCAGCCGGGCCGGGAACGGACGGCGAGCCTCGAGTTCTCCCAGTGGGGGTGCTTCGGCGACCACGAGCTCCTCCAACCAACCATCGAGCCGGTTACCCGGCAATTCCTGGATCTGATCTCGCGGCCATGGTCCGGCTCCGCGATGCTCCTACATTGTGTCGTACTAATGTAGCGCGTACTACCGAAAATCGTAAGATGGCCGCCCTGCCAACTGGCTCCAACCTCAGCCGGCCAACGCGCCGTGCTTCTACGACAACTTCGCTAGCGGCGAACCGGTCCGTGATTAAGAATTCGGTTGCGGCCTACAACCAGCCCCACGGCGCCCAAGACTGGCACATCCGACGCGACGTACGTTTCGAAATCTGGGCCCACTACTCCGCGCGAAATAATGTCGAGTGAGACGCCCGTCGGAGCAGACGGTGGTTGGTGTTCTGTCCGGAGCGATTTCTTGCGGCCAGGACGTTACGGCCACCGATTAGGAGCGGCCAGATGTGAGCGGCATGCGGAACCTGTCAACCTGAATGAGGCACCGTTGCGCGG
>NZ_PIZU01000009.1 GCF_002838065.1 Mycobacterium hubeiense
CAATGACGCCGACATCGTCATCGAGAGCGACGCGCAACATGGGGCGCTCTCGGAGTGGCGGGCCACGCTGATTGTGCGGGAGTCGGCGTGTTTGAGTGTGGCCGATCGGCGGGCCTTGGATGCCGAGATGTGTGCGGATCTGGCCAATCTGGAGGGTAAGGGGGATAAGCGCATTGCCGCGGCGGCCAAGGAGATCGCCTGTCGGCTCGATACCCAGGCGGTGGTGGATCGCGCCGCCAAGGCCGAGGCGGATCGGCGGGTGGGTATCCGGCCGGCCCCCGATGCGATGGTGTGGGTGAGTGCGTTGTTGCCGGTGGCGCAGGGGGTGGGGGTGTATGCGGCGCTCAAACGCGCCGCCGACACCACGTTCGATGAGCGGTCGCGGGGTCAGGTGATGGCCGACACCCTGGTGCAGCGGGTCACCGGGCGCCCCGCCGGGACGCCCGAGCCGGTGGCGGTGAATCTGGTGGTGACCGATCAGACGCTGCTGGGTGGGGATAACAGCGCGGCGATCGTGGACGGGTATGGCCCGATCCCCGCCGAGGTGGCGCGGCGCCTGGTGGGCGGCGCGGTGGCCGATGAGGGTTCGCGGGCCACGTTGCGGCGGTTGTATGCCCATCCAACCTCGGGGGCGTTGGTGGCGATGGAGTCGCGGTCGCGGTTGTTCCCGAAAGGCTTGGCGAGGTTTATCGGGTTGCGGGATCAGACCTGTCGCACACCGTATTGTGATGCGCCGATTCGGCATCGTGATCATGCCCAGCCGCGGAGTCGGGGTGGGCCGACCAGCGCGGCCAATGGGCTCGGGGAGTGCGAGCGCTGCAACTACGTCAAGGAAGCACCGGGCTGGCGAGTCCGCGCGGGCACCGATGACAACGGCGCCCACACCGCGCAATTCGTCACCCCGACCGGGGCGACCTACCGCTCGACCGCGCCGCCGCTGCCCGGCGCGCCACTGATCACCATCAGCGAAGTCGAACTCAAAATCGGCATCGCCCTCACCGAACTCCACGCCGCCTAAGCGACCGGCATCCACGGCGTCAGGCGTGGGATCCAGGCCCCGACATTGCGGCGGTACTCCTCGTACTGCTCGCCGTACGTCCGCACGAGCGTCGGTTCTTCGTACCAGCGGACGAATGATGCTGTGATGATCCATCCGATCGCGGCGTAGAGCACGAGCCACCAGCTGCCGAAGAGCAGTGCCTGCCCCAGGATCGCGATCAGCAGACCGAAATACATGGGGTTGCGGATGTAGCGGTTGAACCCGGTGACCACCAGCCGCTGTGTGGGCGCGATGGGCATCGGCGTGCCGCCGGCTTTGACGAACTCGACGAACGCATGCACCGGCGGCACGAGCCCCACGACGATCAGCACGGCGCCCACCACGATCCGCCACCACGGCGTGGACCCGGGCACCTGCCAATGAGTGATCAGCCAGGGGCCGAGGCCGACGAAGGTGCCCGGCGCGACGACGAAGAACGCGGCGGAACTGATTGCGGCGGCGGGTGTTCGCACCTAGCCAGTATTGGCTGGGATCTCCGCCAGCTGGGTCAATCGCACGCTATTGCCCGACGGGTCGCGGAAGCCGGAGTCAATGCCGTACGGCATCTGGTGCGGCTCTTCGGTGAACTCCACCCCGCGAGCCCTGAGCTCCTCGAAGGAGCGCTGGCAATCGTCGGTCGTGAGGAACACCGTGCCGGCGAAGCCCTTCGCGGTGAGATCGAGTACTTGCCGTCGGGTGGTTTCATCCATGATGGGCGGGCCCGGCACGGCCATCAACACCAGCGAGACGTCGTTCTGTCCGGGCGGGCCGACCGTCAGCCACCGGAACGGCGTGTTGTCATCGGGAAGCGAAACATCTTGGCGCACTTCCATTCCGACCTTCTCGGTCCAGAATTTCAGTGCGACATCCTGGTCGTGAACCCATATCTGGGCGCTTGCGATTCTCATGGGCACGACGCTACGACGCCGGTCGTCGGCCCGTCTTCTCCCGGTGTGCTGTCTTGGGAACCCGGCTATCGGCAGGCGGCCGGGTGTCGCGTTTGAGAATGCAACTGGGCACCCGCGCGTACATGGCTGCCGGCGGCATGCTGGCACGGTACGCGGCCGGCGGCTTGCCGTACACCCGGGCGAAGCTCGTGGTGAAGGAGCCGACACTGGTCAACCCGACCATCGCACAGATCTCTGCCACCGAACGATCCGTCTGCCGCAACAGCGCCGCCGCCCGCTCCAGTCGCCGGGTCTGCAGATACGCCCGCGGCGACTCGCCGAACGTGCGGGTGAACATCCGGCTGAAGTGCGCCCGCGACAGCCCCGCCGCCGCGGCCAGGTCGTCGACGGTGATGGGCTCCGCGTAGCGCGCGTCGGCCAGGTCTTTGGCCCGCATGAGGTAGCGCGCGGGAGGAACCTGCGCCATGGCTTCAAGTATGGACTGCTCGCGAAACTGGCACCTGACGCAGTACGTTGGTATTGCGGACGAGTTGGCCGGGCGGCCGCGGATCGCCCACAAGGCGATTCGAGGAAAGTCCGGACTTCACAGAGCAGGGTGGTTGTTAACGGCAACCCGAGGTGACTCGCGGGAAAGTGCCACAGAAAACAGACCGCCACCTTCGCGGTGGTAAGGGTGAAACGGTGCGGTAAGAGCGCACCAGCATCCCGGGTGACCGGGATGGCTAGGCAAACCCCACCCGAAGCAAGGCCAAGAAGGCCGCACCTGGTGCGGCCGCGCAGGCGTCCGAGGGTTGCTCGCCCGAGCCTGCGGGTAGGCCGCTTGAGGCACCCGGTGACGGTGTGTCCAGATGGATGGTCGCCGCTTCGTCGCCAGACATGGAGGCGAGGAACAGAATCCGGCTTACAGGCCAGCTCGTCCGCCTTGCCATGTTCACCAGCCAATATCTTCGTTTCGAACGACCGTCGCTACGCAGGGGCTACGCAGTAGATCGTACGATCCGGGTATGAGCGCACCGCCTAAGAAACGCTCTGTACGGGCAGGCGTCGAAGACCTGTGGCATCATGCACCCCTTAAAGATTGAGCAGGTGTTCTAGCCTGCTGACAACTCTGACGGCCCGGTGTGGTGTACCGACCTTCTACCAATCGGCAGCGTTTGTCGCGCCGAGCCGCATGGCTTCGTTCACCAACTCGGTGAGGTCGGGCGGGGGATCGCCTTCACGGAGGCGAGGCATCAGCTCTCGGAGGTAGTGCCCGATGCCCCATTGCTGCCCACTAGTGTTCTTGAGCAGGTGGGTCAGTAGGCGAGCCCAGTCCTCGGCCTCGGCAGCAATGTCGAGGTCCATCAACCGATGAAGAAACCCTCCGTGCTGCTCGATGCCTGCCGCGGATGCCAGGACAAGGTCGATTGCCTCACTTCGGACTCCTGGCAGGCCGACGACCCAGCCGGCCGTGGCGGAGGCTTCGGCCGGAGTGAATGGTTGCGGCACGGACTGATTGCGACCCGACCAGTATGCGCGGATCCATCGATTCCATTGACTCGTTGCCTCACCGGCTTGAAGCTGTGTCAGCGCGTGCTCGACTTGTTGTGCCCACGAGACTCGAAGGTCTTCTGGCGCGGCGAGTACGAAGCGTGCCAACCACGTTGCCGGGTCCACGGAGGCGAACATCGCGATCGACGTCAAGTGCATCGCGAGCTGGCGACGGAGGTTCTCCGGAAACGCAGCGGTATGCGTCGTCGCGGTCAGGTAGTGCTCGAGTAGACCGGCCTCGAGCAGCCCGTCGTTCGCGCGCCCCCATGTGAGAAAGCCCTGCCATGCTGCCGCTGCCTGCTCCTCGCTTGTCCAGTCGAAGAGGGGAAGAAGCCGGGCTTCACACCAGTCGCGGTCCGCGCTGAAGAAGAAGTGCAATTGCGAGGAAAGGAAAGTTCGGGCCAGCAGTCCGTTACGGTCGTTGGCGGAGATCAGATGGTTGAGCTCTTTGGCGATTTCCCCCGGGAGGCCATCCCAAGTCGCCTCAGCTTGCGACCACTCCCACTGAACGACCTTTGTCCAGAACTCGGCCAGGTCACCTGCTGGGTGGTTGATCGCTTCCATCACAAGGTCAGCCCCACCGACGATCGAGCCCTCCGTAGGCGTCGTGGGCCATAGGGCGGATGCCAGTGTCCGTGCTGATTCGTACTTATGCCAGGCGGTGGGGTGTTCGGGAGTTCCGCCGTTAGACAGCATGGCAGAGGCTGGCCTGCGAATCTCCTCGTGATCCCATCCCGCGATGGTTGCGAGAGCTTGCTCAACAAGGGCATCGCTCAGCGTCGCGCGATCCCAGCCATTGATGACTGCCGATCTGAACTCGCCATCATCGTCTTGTAGAATTTGAGCGACGAGTAAGCCGTCCGCCGGATGCACTGTGACGCAGGCTTGCAGCGATCTTAGTGCGCCGGTCCAGGTTGGTCCTTGGAGTGCGTGCGTCTCTGCCTTGAACTCGCGAAGCCGAGCGAGCGCGGCCGTTGGTTCGTCGGCTATCAACTCGTGGAGCTCGGCTGCTGTGAAGGGCAATGCATCCTCGACGAACCCAGACACGCTGTAGTGGTTGAGATCTGGGTGTTCCCTTCGGTCGTACTCGGGGTGTGCAGCCTGCGCTTCTTCAAATGCTTTGGCTGCCATCTGAAGTTTGGGTGCTGACTGTGCGAGCCAGCCGAGCAGGTTGTAGACCCGATAGGTGGACTGCTCACCGCCAGCGCCCCCCTCAGGACCGGCGATAGCAGCGTCTACAAGGCTGCGGGCCACGTCCTCGCTCGCAGATGGGAGAGCGTCCCTGATTAGCTGGAGCACTTCGTGCTGGACCGCCAGGTCCCAAAGAAGGTTCTGCACTAACAGCCAAGTCAACTTCCCATCGGGGCCGACGTCCGTTCGTACCCGCCAGCCGTGCACAGCAAGGCGTCGAAGGATCGCGTTGGGAGAGGATCTCCACACTTCTAGGTATTCCACTGCAAGGGAAAGATCATGGGACAGAGCCGCCTCGATCGAGTCGCGTGCTGCGTCAATCAGGACATCGATGCGGTTGCGGTGGCTGTCTTGCTCGTGCCGCTCGATGGCTGATCGCGAGAACGAAATTCGATCGAATGACCTATCAGGATCCAATCCGCCAAGGCTTCGATAGACCCGCGAAATCTGCTCCGTTGCCAGACTGAGGAGTTCGGCGAAGTGCTGATCGAGGACCGGGAAGAAGATCTTGGTCCAGTTGTCGGTGAGCCAATACTCGTCGCCGCAGAGGTCGACTTCGAATCGGGGTTGGTCGGTGGCGTCACCGAAGTCAAACGCTGGTATCAGCAAGGGGCGGGTCCGATCCTCGAACACCGTGAGTGCGAGATCGAAATTGTTCGTCCAGTCCTTGTCCACAAGCATCATGTCGAGCAGGTCATGTCGACGGGTCGGGGCGTTTTGAAGGACAAGCTGGAGCCATGGATTGAGCCACTTCGGGAACTCACCCTTGAAGGCGAAGAGGGTCTGGGTGATGACGTACCAGGTGTCTGGCGGCCATGACTTCTCGCGGAAGGCTCTCAGAACTCTCCCCGAGTACGCCTCGGTGAGGATGTACTGATCAGCGATCCAGGACATGAGGATCCTCGACGCTGGTTCGCTGGCTGTGTCGGGCGAGAACAAGCGAGGAAATGCAGGTTGGCCTTCGATCCACGCCAACCACCGATGGCCACGGTCGATGTCGACGAACCTTGCCTTCTCCGCGAAGTACCTGATCCGGTCCGCGTGTTTGAGCGCCGCGTCGAGGTAGGAGACTTCCTCGGGGATCGTGGGCGGCTCCCCTGACACGAGGTCGGCAATTCGTGCGCGATGCTCGATGTGCCCCATCGTCGCCAGTTCTCGCCATCGCTCCAGTGATGCGGGCAGAGCCGAGTGGTCGCCAGCCTCATTAGGGTATGAGATGGGTGTCAATCCCAACCTGCGCCACTCTGCGTTCTGCTCATCGTCAGTTAGTACATATCGGTTGTGATTCGGTCCGAGAGAGCGGGCGAGATACTGCATCACGACGTCGCCATGGCTGTAGCCGATGAAGATGACCGTGAATCTCAAGAACATCCGCTCCAGGAACCGGGCAGCCCACGCCTCGCGCAGATAAGCGCGGCCAAAATCGGTGTCCGTAACCACGAGACGGCGGCTGGGCTGCGACAAAGACCCGTGGAGGTGCACGATCCCTTCGAAATCGTCACCGACGGGTAGAGCCGGAGCCTCGTAGACATCATGATCGGCGGACAGGGAAATGGCTGCCGAGGTCAGGTGCCGGTCGTAGTTGGTCGTGACAATCTTAGGGGTCGGATACGCGGCAGCCAGCCCAGCGATTGCGAGGTGAAGGGTGTTGGGCTGCGATCCGGCAAGGTCGATCGCGTTGGCGACGAGTTGGTGTACGTCGTTCCCGCGGTCCTGAAGGTGGCCGAGGAACACATCCGGGTGTCGGACCTCGTCGTCGGTCGGTTCGCGCCCGACGAGCGCGCCGATATTCCGCACCAGTTGCGCGAAGTCCGGCAGATTAGAGGGATGTGAACGAGATGCACCTGCTCCGACGAAGATCACCAGTTTGCCTGCTTCGGCGGCATCAAGAACGGGCTGGGGCACGTCGATGTCGCCGATCCACATGCGTCAATTCTGGCCTACCGGCGAACTGGGAAGATGCCGAGAGGCAATCTCCGGCTTACAGGCCAGCTCGTCCGCCTCGCTAGTCGGCCTTGCGCACCGATTTGTTCAGCCTCTTCAATGCATCGTCGAGCTGTTCGCGACAGCGCCGGGCCAAGTCGTCCTCCTGCTGATACAGCAGCCCGTAGGTGAAGGTGTCCTCCCCGGCGGCGTGCGCCGTCTCGGCCTGCTGGCTCAGATGCGTACGGCTGACGACGCTGTCCTGGTGGTCGCCCAACAAGGTCTGAATCACCTTGGCGCGATCGGCCACCTTGTCGGCGCCCGTCGCCGCAGCGGTGTAGCGAAGTCGCTTGGCGCCCTTGCGTATTCGGTGCAGAGCCTCATCGCGCTCTTCCTCGGCGGCACTGGCCGCCCGCTTGGCCGCCTTGCGCACGCGTTTGTACGCCGAGTCGATGCTCACCTGCGGTGCCTCTTCGCCGGGCGGCGTCGGCGGCGGCTCGGCGGCCGCCAGCGCCTCGAGCGCATCGAGTAGCCGGAAGTAGCGCTGCGAGCGCATCGCCGTCAGAGACCGCCGCAGCCCCGCCTTGTACCGGCGTTTTGCGCCCTCGACGAGTCGCTCGCGGATCGGGCCGCGAATCAGCTCCGCCGGCAGCTCGTCCAACGCGCGTTCGTATCGTTCGGCGAGCACCTCCGCGTCGCGGGCCACCCCCAAAACGGCGGCCAGCTGGCGCAATTCGTCCAGAATCCACGCGTCCCCCGCCGTTCCAGAGATTCCGAACGCGCCCTCCGAGGACTGCAGCAGGCTGCGGATCTTGCGCGTCGTCACCCGCATCTGGTGCACCGCGTCATACGCGTCGGCGCGTACCGCGCGATCCCATACCAGTAGCTGTTCGACCTGCTCGGCCACCGCCCGGTGCACCGGATCCTTCGGTCTGACAGGGGCTTCGGCCGGCGCATCCGCGGCGGAGGCCAGCACCCGGGCCAGTTTCGAACCGTGTCCGGCGGGCACGGCGCCGGCATCGAGGAGCCGATTCGCGAGTCGATCCAGCACATCGCCGGCGGTGCCGTCGAGCAGCTCGAGCTCCCACTCGCGCCACCGCTGCGACACACCGTCGGGTTCGGCGGCCGCGGTCACTTGGTCGTCGCAGAACTCGGCGACCGCCGCGCCGTCGTGGCCGTAGAGCACGTCGACGGTGCGGTGGTTGGTGATGCGCGCGACCGGAACCAGCGGCCGGTCCCGCACGAGGGCCAACACCACGTCGCGCAAAGCCTCCGGCACGCCCTCCTCGCCGTCGCCGAGCGGTGCGCGGATCTCGGTCCTGGCATCGGGTCCGGCCGGCAGTTTGAGATGCCACCCGGCGTCGTCCCCTCCGGTGCGACGGCGCAACGTGACGTGGTGTGCGGCCAGGGCACGCTCGGGTGTGTCGAAATAGACAGCATCGAGTTGCTGTGACGGCGACCGCTCGACTCGGGCCACCGCAGACAATCCGTCAAACGAGGGCGAGACGGTCTCGTCGACCACCTCGAATTTGCGTTCGACCTCGGTGTATTTGGAGGTTTCGGGCGAACTGGTGGCCATCTTCACCTTCGTCGTGAGCCGCAGGAATTCTGGTGCGAAACTCAGCCTGCCATACCGAGATTAACGGCGATTTTTCCGGCACAGGGGTACCAGAGCACACCAAACCTTTAACGATCTCTTAAAGTTGCTGTATGTGTCGGGAACCTGAGTCGCCGGCTGCCGGGCTGGCCACGATGAAGATCGAAGACTACCTCGATTCCTCGGGGCACATTGCGATACCCGCCGGTGTCACGCTGACGTCCTATCTCGACCAGAACGTCGCCGCGCTCGGTGAAACCCCGTCGTATCGCTATCTCGATTACGAGCACGACCGTCGGGTGATCGAACTGACGTGGAGTCAGCTCGGGGCGCGGTTGCGCGCGGTGGGCGCCCGCCTGCAACAGGTGACTCGCCCCGGTGACCGCGTCGCCATCCTCACCCCGCAGGGTGTCGATTACGTGGTGGGATTCTTTGCCACCATCCAGGCGGGCAATATCGCCGTGCCGTTGTTCGCCCCGGAGCTGCCCGGCCACACCGAACGGCTCGACGCCGTCCTGCGCGACTCCCAGCCCACGGTGGTGCTCACCACGACCGCTGCCGCCGAGTCCGTCGGCGCGTTCCTGCGCAAGCTGCCGCGGTCCCGTCGCCCGCGGATGATCGCCGTCGACGCCGTGCCGGATTCGGTGGGTGCGACGTTCGTCCCGGCGCAGCTGGACACTGACGACGTCGCCTATCTGCAGTACACGTCCGGGTCGACGCGCACCCCGGCCGGTGTGGAGATCACCCACCGCTCCGCGTGCACCAACGTGCTGCAGATGATCCTGTCGGTCGGCCTGGACTGGAACATCCGCAGCGTCAGCTGGTTGCCGCTGTTCCACGACATGGGTCTGCTGATGATCATGTTCCCGGCGCTGTGCGGTGGGCACATCACCCTGATGTCGCCGGTGGCGTTCGTGCGCCGCCCGAACCGCTGGATCACCGAGCTGGGGGCCTCGGATCTGCCGACCTTCGCCGCGGCGCCGAACTTCGCGTTCGAGCTGGCCGCCCAGCGTGGCCTGCCCGCCGAGGGGCAGCCACTGGATCTGTCCAATGTGGCCGGGCTGATCAACGGCTCCGAGCCGGTCAGCATGGCGTCCATCGAGAAGTTCCACGCCGCGTTCGCGCCGTACGGGCTGCGCGAGACCGCCGTCAAGCCGTCCTACGGGATGGCCGAGGCGACGCTGTTCGTCTCGACGATCGCGCCCGACGCCCGCCCGAGCGCGGTGTATCTGGACCGCGAGCAGCTGGGCGCCGGCCATGCGGTCGAGGTTGCTCCCGACGCGCCCAACGCGGTGGCGCAGGTCTCCTGCGGCCAGGTGGCGCGAAGCCAGTGGGCGGTCATCGTCGACCCGCAAACCGAAGCCGAGCTGCCCGACGGTCAGGTCGGCGAGATCTGGCTGCACGGCGACAACGTCGGCCGCGGCTACTGGGGCCGCGAGCAGGAAACCGAGCTGGCATTCCGCAACAAGTTGCAGTCGCGCCTGGAGCGGGGCAGTCACGCCGAAGGGTCTCCGGTGGGCGGTACCTGGTTCCGCACCGGCGATCTGGGCGTCTACCTCGACGGGGAGCTCTACATCACCGGCCGGATCAAGGACATGGTCATCGTCGACGGCCGTAACCACTACCCGCAGGACCTGGAAGCCACGGTTGCGGAGGCGTCCCCCGCGGTGCGGTCGGGGTTTGTGGCGGCGTTCTCGGTGCCGTCGGATGCCGGTGAGAAGCTGGTTGTGGTCGCAGAGCGCGCGCCGGGTGCCGGCCGGACCGACCCCGAGCCGGTCAAGGAGGCGATCCGCGCGGCCATCTCCAGACGCCATACGTTGCCGGTGCACGACATCAAACTCGTTGCGGCGGGCACGATTCCGCGTACCACCAGTGGCAAACTCGCCCGCCGGGCCTGCCGGGAGGAATACCTCGCGGGCAGGATCTAGCCCGGGCGATAGAGTCCCGGTGTGACCCAATACCAGACCATAACGTTCGACCAGGCCGGACCCGTCGCGCGGATCGCGCTGAACCGGCCGGATGCCGCAAATGGCATGAACGACACCATGACTCGCGAACTGGCCGACGCCGCCCGGCGCTGCGACACCGAGTCCACGAAGGTTGTGCTGCTGACTGCCTCGGGGCGATTCTTCTGCGCCGGGGGTGATCTGAAGTCGTTCGCGGCGGCGCCGAGCCGCGGACGGTATATCAAGGGCGTGGCAGACGACCTCCATCGTGCGATCTCGACGTTCGCCCGGATGGATGCCGTGCTGATCACGGCGGTCAACGGCGTCGCCGCCGGCGCGGGCTTCAGTCTCGCGGTGACGGGCGATCTGGTGCTGGCCGCGGCGTCCGCGTCGTTCACGATGGCCTACACCAAGGCGGGATTGAGCCCGGACGGCAGCTCGTCGTACTACCTGCCGCGGCTCATCGGTATTCGCAAAACGCAGGACCTGATGCTGACCAACCGTATGTTGTCGGCGGACGAGGCGGCCCAGTGGGGTTTGGTGACGGAGGTGGTCGCCGATGATCAGCTCGCGCAGCGCGCCGAAGAACTTGTCGGCCAATTCGCTTCCGGGCCAAGGAAATCCAACGCAGCAGTGAAGCGGCTGTTGCTCACGTCGCTGCAGAGCGGTATCGAGGAGCAGATGGAGGCAGAAGGTCGCCTGATCGCCGAATGCGCCGAGTCGGCCGACGGTCACGAAGGCGTCGACGCGTTCATGGCCAAGCGGCCACCGAAGTTCGCCTAGTACGAGTGCTCATCGGCGGGGAACACCCCGCTGGCGACCTCGTCGGCGTATTGCGTTGCGGCTCTGCGCAATTCGCCACCGATGTCGGCGAATCGCTTGACGAACTTGGCCGTCTTACCGGTGGTGAGCCCGGCCATGTCCTGCCATACCAGCACCTGGGCGTCGCAGTTGGGGCCCGCGCCGATGCCAACCGTCGGGATGGTCAGCTTGCCGGTGATCTGGGTAGCCAGCTCAGCCGGCACCATCTCCAGCACCACCGCGATCGCACCGGCTTCCTGCACCGCGATCGCGTCGTGGATGGTCTGCTCGGCGGCATCTCCGCGGCCCTGCACCCGGAAACCGCCCAGGCTGTTGACGCTTTGCGGGGTGAAGCCGATGTGGGCTACGACGGGAATGCCCGCCGCGCTAAGCGCGGCGATCTGGTCGGCGACGCGTTCGCCGCCTTCGAGTTTGACGGCCTGCGCGCCGGCTTCCTTCATGAAGCGGATCGCCGTCTCGAGCGCTTGGGCGGGGCCGGCTTCGTAGCTGCCGAACGGCAGGTCGGCCACCACCAGGGCGTGGGGCGCGCCCCGCACGACGGCGCGGACCAACGGGATCAGTTCGTCGACGGTCACCGGAACCGTGGTGTCGTAGCCGTAGACCACGTTGGCGGCCGAGTCACCCACCAGCAGCACCGGAATCTCGGCATCGTCGAATGCGCGGGCGGTGGAGTAGTCGTAGGCGGTGAGCATCGCCCACTTGTGTCCTTCGGCCTTCCACTTCTGCAGATGGGTGGTACGGACCTTGGTGCGGGGTTTCGTATCGTGCGCAGCGTTGGCAGCACCGTAAACAGTCTGCTCAGACATCGTTGTCCCTCAAATGAGTGGTCGGGTCGATCCTCGTGGCCTATCCAGGTCCCCGGGTTCGTCTGACCCACCCAGTCTGCCACCCCGCAAGAAGATGTGGAAAGCCGCGTTGAGTGGATTTCCTCACACTTTGCGCCGGCCGTCCTACGATCGCGACATGCAACGGCTCAGCGGACTCGACGCCAGTTTCCTCTACCTCGAAACCGCAGCGCAGCCATTGCATGTGTGCTCAATCCTCGAAATCGACACCTCAACCATGCCCGGCGGTTACACATTCGACCGGCTGCGTGACGAATTGGGCTTGCGGATCAAGGCCATGCCTCAGTTTCGCGAAAAGCTGGCCGACAGCAGGTTCAATCTCGATCACCCAGTCTGGGTGGACGACAAAGACTTTGACGTCGACCGCCATGTGCATCGCATCGGCCTGCCCGCACCGGGCGGTCGTCGCGAGCTGGCCGAAATCTGCGGGCACATCGCGTCTTTGCCGCTGGACCGCAGCCGTCCGCTGTGGGAGAAGTGGGTCATCGAGAACATCGCAGGCACCGACGCCCATCAGGGTGGTCGACTGGCGGTGTTCACCAAGGTGCACCACGCGGGGGTGGACGGCGTTACCGGCGCCAGCATGATGTCGCAGCTGTGCAGCACCGAACCCGACGCGCCGCCACCGGATCCCGTCGACGGGGTCGGCGACGCCAGCTCATTGGAGATTGCGCTGAACGGCGCAGTGCAGTTCGCCACCCGGCCGCTGAAGCTGGCCAACATGCTGCCGGCGACCGTGTCGACGGTCGTCGACACCGTCAGACGCGCCCGCAGCGGACTGACCATGGCGGCACCGTTCGCGGCCCCCAAGACCGCGTTCAACGCCAACATCACCGGCCATCGCAACATCGCGTTCGCCGAGCTCGATCTGGAGGATGTCAAAGCGGTCAAGAACCACTTCGGGGTCAAGGTCAACGACGTGGTGATGGCACTGGTGTCGGGCGTGCTGCGCAAGTTCCTCGAGGACCGCGGCGAACTGCCCGAGGAGTCACTGGTGGGCATGGTGCCGGTGTCGGTGCACGAAAAATCGGATCGCCCGGGACGCAACCAGGTGTCGGGCATGTTCTCCAGCCTGCGCACCGACATCGCCGATCCGGCTGAACGTCTCAAGGCCATCGCCGAAGCCAATTCGGTTGCAAAGCAACACAGTTCGGCGATCGGCGCGACACTGCTGCAGGACTGGACCCAGTTCGCCGCGCCCGCGGTGTTCGGTGTCGCGATGCGGCTGTATGCCCGCAGCCGGCTGACCGAGGCCAAACCGGTGCACAACCTGGTCATCTCGAATGTGCCCGGCCCGCAGGTGCCGCTGTACTACCTGGGCTGCGAGGTCAAGGCGATGTACCCGCTGGGGCCGATCTTCCACGGCTCGGGGCTCAACATCACGGTGATGTCGCTGAACGGCAAGCTCGACGTCGGCATCGTGTCGTGCCCGGAACTGCTGCCCGATCTGTGGGATCTGGCCGACGACTTCGAACCCGCGCTCGACGAGCTGCTCGACGCCACGAAATAGGCCTTCACCAGGCTGGGCGCAAGTTCATGGCAGCATGTGGTGCCATGAACCTCAAGATCGGGGTGTTCGCGTCGCTGTCGGCCGTCCTGCTCGTCGCGGGCTGCAGCAAAATGGTCGACGGCCGCGCCGTCGTCGCCGTGCCCCGGCCGGGCACGCCCATCAACTGGTCGGAATGCAAGACCGCCGAACCATCCGACCAGTCCCGCATCCCGGCCGGCGCCGAGTGCGGGATGCTGTCGGTGCCCGTGGACTACGAGAAGCCCGACGGGGACGTCGCGCAGCTGGCGATGATTCGCTTCAAGGCCACCGGCGACAAGATCGGCTCGCTGGTGCTCAACCCGGGCGGGCCGGGAGAGTCCGGCGTCGAGGCGGCGGCCAACATGTTGGCGACGCTGCCGGCCCCCGTCCGTGAGCGGTTCGACGTGGTCGGGTTCGACCCCCGCGGGGTGGCGTCGTCGACGCCGGCGGTGTGGTGCAACTCCGACGCCGACAACGACCGGCTGCGCGCCGACCCGCAGGTCGACTATTCACCCGAGGGTGTCGCCCACATCGAGAGCGAGACCAAGGCGTTCGTTCAGCGATGCGTGGACAAGATGGGCAAGGAGTTCCTGGCCAACGTCGGAACCGCCAATGTGGTCCGCGATCTCGACGCGATCCGCGCGGCGCTCGGCGACGAGAAGCTGACCTACCTGGGCTACTCGTACGGCACCCGCATCGGCTCCAACTACGCCGAGGAATATCCGGACAAGGTGCGCGCGATGATCCTCGACGGCGCGGTCGATCCCAACGCCGACCCGATCGAGGCCGACATCCGCCAGGCCGCGGCGTTCCAGCAGGCGTTCGACGACTACGCTGCCGACTGCGCCAAGGACCCGGAATGCCCGCTGGGCACGGACCCGGCCAAGGCCGTCGACGTCTACCACAGCATGGTGAACCCGTTGGTGGAGGAGCCCGCGGAAACCAAGGATCCGCGCGGGCTGAGCTACAGCGACGCGATAATCGGCACCATCCTGCCGCTGTATTCGCCGAACCTGTGGCGGCATCTGACGCAGGGTCTGACCGAGCTCAAGAATGGTCGCGGCGACACCATGCTGGCGCTGGCCGACCTGTACATGGGCCGCGACGCGCAGGGCCACTACAACAACTCCACCGACGTGCGGGTGGCGGTGAACTGCGTCGACCAGCCCGCGGTGACCGACCGGGAGAAGATCGTCGAGCAGGACCGCCGGATGCGCGAGGTCGCCCCGTTCATGAGCTACGGCGAGTTCACCGGGCACGCCCCGCTGGGCACCTGCGCGTTCTGGCCCGTGCCGCCGAGCAGCACGCCGCACGAGATCTCGGTGAGTGGGCTGCCGCCGATCCTGGTGATCTCGACGACGAACGACCCCGCGACGCCGTATCAGGCCGGTGTGGACCTGGCGCGCCAGCTGGGCGGCACGCTGCTCACGTTCGAGGGCACCCAGCACACGGTGGCCTTCCAGGGCAACGCGTGCGTCGACGACATCGCGGCGAAATACCTCATCGACGTGGTGGTGCCGCCGCCCGACAGCCGCTGCTGAGCCTGCCTGATCACAGCCTGGTCACCGTTGTATTCCAGCCGCTGACCCGGCGCGGGTGGCCATGCGAACATGTTCGCCATGTGGCGGGCGGCGGTGGTGATGATGCTCGCCCTCCTACCGATCTTGGCCTGCCCGACGGCGTCGGCTGCGCCGGAGGTTGCGCCGCTGGCGTGGGGGAGTTGCGCCCGCTGGATCCCTGACACCCGCGGTATCCCGACCGCGCAGTGTGCGACGGTGCCGGTGCCCGTTGATTACGCGAATCCCCAAGGCGCACAAGCACAATTGGCGGTGATCCGGATTCCCGCCAGCGGCCCGAAGATCGGTGTCCTGGTGGTCAACCCGGGCGGACCGGGCGCGTCGGCAGTCGACACCGTTGCCACCATGGGGGCCGCGCTGGGCGGCACCGAGATCGGGCGCCGGTTCGACCTGATCGGCATCGACCCGCGCGGCGTCGGGCACTCCACACCGGAACTGCGTTGCCGCACCGACGCCGAGTTCGACGCCTGGCGCCGTGAGCCGTTCGCCGACTACAGCCCCGCCGGCGTCGCGCACATCGAGAGCATCTACCGGCAGTTCGCGCAGCGCTGCGTCGAGCGGATGGGCGCCGAGTTCCTGGCCAACGTCGGTACCGCTTCGGCGGCACGCGATTACGACGTCGTGCGTGAGGCGCTCGGTGAGAGCCAGATCAACTATCTCGGCTTCTCGTACGGCACCGAATTGGGGGCGCGCTACGCCGAACGCTTTCCCGACCGGGTACGCGCCATGGTGCTCGACGGCGCCGTCGACCCCAGCCTGGACCCGATCGAAGAGATCGTGCGCCAAATGGCCGGATTCCAAAAGGCGTTCAACATCTACGCCGCCGACTGCGCCGAATCGGCCGGCTGTCCGCTGGGCACCGACCCGGCACAGTTCGTCAACCGCTTCCACCAACTCGTCGACCCGCTGGTGCACCGGCCCGCCTACACCTCCGACCCGCGCGGGCTCAGTTACCAGGATGCGATGACGGGCACCGGCAACGCGCTGTACACCCAGCGCTACTGGACGTATCTGACCAGTGGGCTGCTCGGGCTGGCACGCGGTACCGACGCCGGTGACCTGCTGCTGCTGGCCGACGACTACCAGCGCCGCGACTCCAACGGCCACTACGAGAACCGGCAGGACGCGTTCACGGCGATCCGCTGCGTCGACGCGCACTACCCGACCGACCCGGCGGTGTGGGCCGAGGCCGACCGGCGGATCCGCGAAGTCGCACCGTTCCTCAGCTACGGCAGCTTCACCGGTTTCGCGCCCCGCGACGTCTGCGCGATGTGGCCGGTGCCGCCGACCTCCGCACCGCATCCGGCGGTCAACCCCGGGCCCGGCAAGGTCGTGGTGGTGTCGACCACGGGTGATCCGGCCACGCCGTATCAGGCCGGCGTCGACCTGGCCCGGCAGATGGGCGCGCCGCTCATCACATTCGAGGGCACCCAGCACACCGTGGTGTTCAATGGCGACGCGTGCGTCGACACCGCCGTCGTCGCGTATCTGACGGATCTGAGGTTGCCGCCGAGCAACCTTCGGTGCTAGGTCCTATCAGCGCCGTAACACAGATTTAACAGCCGCTGCCTACGCTGCGGTCATGGACCGCCAGAAGGAATTCGTGCTGCGCACGCTGGAGGAACGCGATATCCGCTTCGTCCGGTTGTGGTTCACCGACGTGCTCGGATACCTCAAGTCGGTGGCGATCGCACCGGCCGAGCTGGAGGGTGCCTTCGAAGAGGGCATCGGCTTCGACGGTTCGGCGATCGAGGGCTTCGCCCGGGTGTCGGAGGCCGACATGGTGGCCCGCCCCGATCCGTCCACGTTCCAGGTGCTGCCCTGGACCTCCAGCTCGGGTAAGCACCACTCGGCCCGCATGTTCTGCGACATCACCATGCCCGACGGGTCGCCGTCGTGGGCCGACTCCCGGCATGTGCTGCGCCGGCAACTGGCCAAGGCCAGCGACCTCGGCTTCTCCTGCTACGTGCATCCCGAGATCGAGTTCTTCCTGCTGAAGCCCGGTCCGGACGACGGCACGCCGCCGATCCCGGCCGACAACGGCGGCTATTTCGACCAGGCTGTGCACGACGCGGCGCCCAACTTCCGCCGCCACGCCATCGACGCGCTGGAGCAGATGGGCATCTCGGTGGAGTTCAGCCACCACGAGGGCGCGCCCGGTCAGCAGGAAATCGACCTTCGCTACGCCGACGCACTGTCGATGGCCGACAACGTGATGACGTTCCGCTACGTCGTCAAGGAGGTCGCGCTGGGCGACGGCGTGCGGGCGTCGTTCATGCCCAAGCCGTTCGCCGAGTATCCGGGCTCGGCGATGCACACTCACATGAGCCTGTTCGAGGGCGAGAACAACGCCTTCCATGACCCCAACGACGCGCTGCAGCTGTCCGACGTCGGCAAGTCGTTCATCGCAGGCATTCTGGAGCACGCCTCCGAGATCAGCGCGGTGACCAATCAGTGGGTGAACTCCTACAAGCGGCTGGTGCACGGTGGCGAGGCGCCGACGGCCGCGTCCTGGGGTGCGGCCAACCGCTCCGCGCTGGTGCGAGTGCCGATGTACACCCCGCGCAAGGCGTCGTCGCGACGCGTCGAGGTGCGCAGCCCCGACTCGGCGTGCAACCCGTACCTGACGTTCGCGGTGCTGCTGGCCGCGGGTCTGCGCGGTGTGGAGAAGGGCTACATGCTCGGGCCGCAGGCCGAGGACAACGTCTGGAGCCTCACACCCGAGGAGCGCCGCGCGATGGGCTACCGCGAGCTGCCGTCGTCTCTCGGCGTCGCGCTGGAGTCGATGGAGAGCTCCGAGCTGGTTGCGGAAGCGTTGGGGGAGCACGTATTCGACTTCTTCCTGCGCAACAAGCGCGCCGAATGGGAGAACTACCGCAGCCACGTCACCCCGTACGAGCTGAAGACCTACCTGTCGCTGTAACGTCGGGGCATGGCCAAGCCGGCGACCGAGCGACCCAAGCTGCCCAGTGTGGGCCGGCTCGGGCTGGTCGAACCGCAGGCCGGCGCGGAGCTGGACCGGCTGGGCTGGAACACCGAATCACACGTCGAACTGCTGTGGTCGCTGTCGCGCGCCCCGGACGCCGACGTCGCGTTGCGCGCGATCGTGCGCCTGGCCGACGCGCTCGGTGGCGAGTGGGACCAGCTGGACCGCGCCTTGGTGTCCGACCGTGGCCTGCGCGGCCGGCTGTTCGGTGTGCTGGGTTCGTCACTGGCACTGGGCGACCACCTCGTCGCGCACCCGCAGTCGTGGCACCTGCTGGCCGGTAAGACGGAACTGCCGTCCGCCGACGACCTTCGCCGCGCATTCGTCGAAAAAGCCAGCGGCGCAACAGATCCGCTGCCGGAGCTGCGCAAGCTCTACCGCGATCGGATCCTGGTGCTGGCGGCGCTGGACTTGGCGTCGACAGTGGAAAACGAGCCGGTGCTGCCGTTCGTGACGGTGGGCGCGCACCTGTCCGACCTCGCCGACGCGGCGCTGGAGGCGGCGTTGACCGTGGCCACCCGGTCGGTCTGCGGGGAGCAGCCCGGACCGCGGATCGCGGTGATCGCGATGGGCAAATGCGGTGCGCGCGAACTGAATTACGTCAGCGACGTGGACGTCATCTTCGTCGCCGAAGAGGCCGACGCCGTGACCACGCGGGTGGCGGGCGAGATGATGCGCTTCGCCGGCGACGCCTTCTTTGAAGTCGATGCAGCGCTGCGGCCGGAGGGCAAGCACGGTCAACTGGTGCGCACGCTCGACTCGCACATCGCCTACTACCAGCGCTGGGCCAAGACGTGGGAGTTCCAGGCGCTGATGAAGGCGCGGCCGGCGGCCGGTGACGCCGACCTCGGCAAGGCCTACGTCGAGGCGTTGATGCCGATGGTGTGGACGGCATGCGAGCGCGAGGATTTCGTGTCCGAGGTGCAGGCAATGCGCCGTCGCGTCGAGGAATTGGTGCCCGCGGGGGTGCGCGCCCGGGAACTCAAGCTCGGCACGGGCGGGCTGCGCGACGTCGAATTCGCCGTGCAGCTACTGCAATTGGTGCACGGCCGCAACGACGAGTCACTGCATGTGGCGTCGACGGTGGACGCGCTGGCCGCGCTCGGCGCGGGCGGCTACATCGGCCGCGACGACGCCGCGAACATGACTGCGTCGTACGAATTTCTGCGCCTGCTCGAACATCGGCTGCAGTTGCAGCGGCTCAAGCGCACACATCTGCTGCCCGCCGACGACGACGACGAGGCGATGCGCTGGCTGGCCCGCGCCGCGCATGTGCGGCCCGACGGCCGCCACGACGCGCTCGGCGTGCTGCGCGAGGAGCTCAAGCGCCAGAACCTGCGGGTGTCGCGGCTGCACGCCAAGCTCTTCTATCAGCCGCTGCTGGAATCGGTGGGCCAGCCGGCTTTCATCGGCGAGGGGATGAGCACCGAAGCCGCCGAACGTCAGCTCGCTGCACTGGGATACGAGGGGCCGCAGAGCGCGCTTACGCACCTGGCGGCGCTGACCGGGCACAGCGGGCGTCGCGGCCGGGTCCAGCAGGTGCTGCTGCCGACGCTGCTCGACTGGCTCTCCGACACACCGGATCCCGACGCCGGGCTGCTGGCGTATCGCCGGATCAGCGAAGAGCTGTCCGAACAGCGGTGGTATCTGTCCACGCTGCGCGACGAGGGTGCGGTGGCCAAGCGACTCATGCGGGTGCTGGGGACCTCGGCGTATGTGCCCGACCTGTTGATGCGGGCACCGGAGGTCATCCAGCTCTACGCCGACGGCCCGAACGGGCCCAAGCTGCTCGACGTCGAACCCGAAGGCGTGGCACGGGCATTGGTGGCCTCGGCGGGCCGGCACGCCGATCCGGTGCGCGCGATCGCCGCCGCCCGCACGTTGCGGCGCAGGGAGCTGGCCCGCATCGCGTCGGCCGATCTGCTCGGCATGCTCGAGGTGACCGATGTGTGCAAGGCGCTCACGTCGGTGTGGGTGGCGGTGCTGCAGGCCGCGCTGGAGGCGGTGATCCGGGCCAACACCCCCGACGAAGGACCGCCGGCGCGCATCGCGGTGATCGGCATGGGCCGGCTCGGGGGCGGCGAATTGGGTTACGGCTCCGACGCCGACGTGATGTTCGTCTGCGAACCGTCACCCGGCGTCGACGAGTCGGCTGCGGTGCGCTGGTCGGTGAGTGTCGCCGAACAGGTGCGACGGCTGCTGGGCACGCCCAGCGTGGACCCGCCGTTGGAGGTGGACGCGGGGCTGCGGCCGGAGGGCCGCAACGGTTCGCTGGTGCGCACGCTCGCGTCGTACGAGGCCTATTACACACAATGGGCGCAGCCGTGGGAGATTCAGGCGCTGCTGCGGGCGCACCGGGTGGCCGGCGATCTGGACCTCGGTGAGCGGTTCCTGTTGATGGTGGACAAGACGCGCTATCCGCCGGGCGGGGTGTCGCCGGAGGCGGTGCAGGAGATCCGGCGCATCAAGGCACGGGTGGACGCCGAGCGGTTGCCGCGCGGTGCCGACCCGAACACCCACACCAAACTGGGCCGCGGCGGGCTCGCGGACATCGAATGGACGGTGCAGCTGCTGCAGCTGCGGCACGCGCACGAAGTCCCAGCACTGCACAACACGTCGACGCTGGAGACGCTGAACGCGATCGGGGCGGCCGAGCTGATCGCCGAGGGCGACGTGGAGCTGCTGCGGCAGGCGTGGCTGACCGCGACGCGGGCGCGCAACGCGCTGGTGCTGGTGCGTGGTAAGCCGACCGATCAGCTGCCGGGCCCCGGTCGCCAACTCAACGCGGTGGCGCTGGCCGCCGGCTGGGGCAGCGACGACGGCGGCGAGTTCCTCGACAATTACCTGCGGGTGACCCGCCGGGCAAAGGCAGTGGTACGAAAGGTTTTCGGTGGATAGGTACAGATCGTGAGCATGGACTTCGGCATCGACGTGATCAGCGCGGAGGAATACGAGCGGCAAAAGGCGCTGTATGGACCGCTGACCGAATCGCTGCGCAGGCTCATCGAGGCGGGGCTGCACACCGAGGTCGACGAGGACACGGTCCGCGACGCGCAGGCCGCGATCGCGGCGGTCACCGAACTGCTGGAGCGCAAACAGCGCAATGTGGCCTCGACGCTGCGCCATGAAGCCACCGGGCGCCCGCTCGCGTGGGCGAATCCCGCTGTGGGAGTGCGCAATGCGATCGCACCTCCGATGGAGATCCACCACGAAGCCGACGGCCGCTGCTGGAGCGAGTTCAATCTCAGCGCCGCCTACGAAGGACCGCCGGGCTGGGTGCACGGGGGCATCTGCGCACTGGTGCTCGACCACATTCTCGGCGAGGCGGCCAGCGACGGCCTGACCAAGCCGAAGTTCACCGGCACGATCACAGTGCGCTACCTGCGCGGCACGCCGCTCGGCCCGCTGCGGGCCGAGGCATCCGTCGAGCGCATCGACGGCGTCAAAACCTATGCGCGCGGCAATATCTCCGACGCCGACGGGACCACAGTTGAGGCCGAAGGCATCTTCATCCAGCCGGCGTGGGCCCGGGACGTGGGATGAAGTTTTACATCAGCCCGGCGTTTCTCGAAACCGGCGAGATCGTCGAAATTGCCAGGGCCGCAGATGAGCTCGGCTACGACGGGATGGGCATTCCCGATCATGTCGTCAACCTCGAAACATTGGCGACGCCGTATCCGTACACCCGCGACGGGCAGCGCCGCTGGCAGCCGTTCACCCACTGGCCGGATCCGTGGGTGCTGGTTGGCGCGCTGGCGCAGGTGACGACCCGGCTGCGGTTCGTCACAACGGTGTACATCCCCGCGATGCGCGATCCGTACTCGGCGGCCAAAGCGATTGGGACCGCGGCGTATTTGGCAGGCGGCCGGGTGGAACTCGGCATCGGCGTGGGCTGGTGCGAAGAAGAGTTCACGTTGATGGGGCAGCGGTTCGATCGTCGAGGGAAGCGCACCGACGAGATGCTCGAACTGTTTCGCTCGCTGTGGCAGCCGGGCTGGACGGAATTCGAGGGTGAGTTCTACCGGACGCCGAGGCTGGAAATGGAGCCGACGCCGCCGCACATCCCGATCTACGTCGGGGGACTGAGCGATATCGCGTTGCGTCGCGCGGCGCGCAACGACGGCTGGATCGGCGATCTGATCACGTTGGACCGGGCCATCGCGGCGGCGGGCCGACTTCGGGAACTGCGGGCCGAAAAAGATTTGCCGATGGACGGTTTCACCATCCTGACGCCGCTCACCGATGCGTTCACGATCGCCGATTACGAGCGCGCGGCCGCGGCCGGCATCACCCATATCCTGACCATGCCGTGGATGTTCTATACGGGGCCGGATGCGACGCTGGCCGAGAAGATCGACGGCATGAAGCGATTCCGCAAGGACCTCGCACTCGACGACTAGCCCCAGCGGTTGATCACGTCGCCGACGGGCTGACCGGACGCCAGCGCGGCCATCATCAGCACCCGCGCTTGGCTGGGCCGCAGGTTCGGCACCATCACCGCACCGGCCTTCACCATGTCATCGCCGGGACCGTATTCGGCCACCACCGGACCGGTCGGCACACGGGTGGAGATCGCGAAGGCCACACCGGCCGGCGCGTGCCGGCGCACGGCATCCACCACGGCGTCGCCCGCGTTGCCGGATCCCAACGCCGCCAAGACGATTCCGCGGGCACCGGCGGCGACGGCCGCGTCGATCGGTCCGGCGCCGTCACCCGGATAGGCGGCGACGATGTCGACCCGCGGCGCCGACGCGGCCGATACGTCGGCCACGAAGGGGCGTTGCGCCGGTTGGGTCAGTGTGAACGTCCCGTTTGCGACGGTGCCGACGGTCGGGCCGGCGAACGCGGCCAGGTCGGCAGTGTTCATCTTGCGCGTGCCCAACGCCTGAAACACATTGCCGGCGAACGTGATCAATACGCCCTGACCGCGGGCGGCGGGGCTGGCCGCCACCGTCAACGAATCCCGTAGATTCCTCGGCCCGTCGGCATCGGGAGCATCCGAACTGCGCTGTGCGCCGGTCAACACGATCGGCGCGGACCCGTTGTAGGTGACATCCAGCCACATGGCGGTGTCTTCCATGGTGTCGGTGCCGTGGGTGATCACCACGCCGTCGGCGCCGTCGGCGACCGCACGCTTGGCGGCCCCGCCGATCGCATCCCAGTCCGCGGGCGTCAACTGCGAACTGTCCTTCTTCATCAGGTCGACGACCTCGACGTCGAGGCCCGCGGCGAGTTCTTCCCCGCCAACCGTCGGCCGCCGGACACCGCTGGGGTCGGTGCTCGTCGCGATCGTCCCACCGGTGGTGATCACGACAAGACGCGCATTCTCGGGCTGCGCGCTGGCCGGTCCCGTCATGCTCATCAATAACCCCGCCGCCACCGCGACGACGCCGAGCAGGACGCCTAGCGCTGGTTTATTGCCCACGGCCCCGGGCCCATGGCGGCTATCAGCAGGAAGGCGAAGCAGTACAGGATGGCCAACTCGCCGCCGTTGCCGCCCAGTTGGGGGTCAAGGGGCCAGAACGCGTTGGGTTGGTGCTGCCAGAAGTACGCCACCGCCATCTCACCCGAGGCGATGAAAGCCGCTATCCGGCTGAACAATCCGATCATGATCAGCAGACCCGCGACCAGTTCGATCAGGCCGGCCCACCACGTCGGCCAGCTGCCGACCTCGAGGGCGGTGCCCAGCGGCCATCCGAACACTTTGGATGCGCCGTGCAGGGTGAACAAGAAGCCGAAGACGATGCGGAAGATGCTCAAAACGGGGGAGGCGTACGTGCTCAGCCTGGACTCGAGTTTGGACGTCATGGGCAGACCATACGCCGACGCCCACAGGAATTTCACAGCTCCAGAAGCACTGTTACCGGGCCGTCATTGACGAGTTCAACTTTCATATGCGCGCCGAACACTCCCGTCGCCACGTCCGCACCCAGCTCGCGCAGCCTTGCAGCAAATGCCCTCACCAATGGTTCGGCGACCGGACCGGGTGCGGCGGCGTTCCACGTCGGGCGTCGGCCCTTGGCCGTATTGGCGTAGAGCGTGAACTGGCTGACGACCAGGATCGGAGCGCCCACGTCGGCCGCAGCCTTCTCATCGTCGAGAATCCGCAATTGCCAGAGCTTCTCGGCCATCCGCCCGGCTTTGGCGGCGTCGTCGTCGTGGGTGACTCCGACCAGCGCGACGAGTCCCTGTGACTCCGGTCGGATCGCGCCGACGACTTCACCGTCCACCGACACACTTGCCGACGTCACCCGCTGCAGCAGAACACGCATGCGCCCATTGTCGAGGCGCCGTGCAACGAAACGCCGGGCGACCCCCGAAAGGGCCACCCGGCTTTTCGCGAACCGACTTACACGTCGAAATACAGCGCGACCTCGTACGGGTGAGGCCGGATCTGCACCGGCAGGATCTCGTTCTCCCGCTTGTAGGAGATCCAGGTTTCGATCAGGTCCTCGGTGAACACGCCACCCTCGGTCAGGTAGTCGTGATCCTCCTCGAGCTTGTCGATCACCGCCGCCAGCGACGTCGGCGCCTGCGGGATGTTCGCGGCCTCGTCCGGCGGCAGCTCGTAGAGGTCTTTGTCGACCGGCGCCTGCGGCTCGATCTTCTTCTTGATGCCGTCGATGCCGGCCATCATCATCGCCGAGAACGCCAGGTACGGGTTACCCGAGCTGTCCGGGCAACGGAACTCCAGACGCTTGGCCTTCGGGTTGTTGCCGGTGATCGGGATGCGCACACACGCGCTGCGGTTGCGCTGGCTGTACACCAGGTTGATCGGGGCCTCATAACCCGGCACCAGACGCTTGTAGGAGTTCACCGTCGGGTTGGTGAACGCCAGCAGCGACGGCGCGTGGTGCAGGATGCCGCCGATGTAATGGCGCGCGGTGTCCGACAGGCCTGCGTAGCCCGACTCGTCGTGAAACAGCGGCTCGCCGTCCTTCCACAGCGACTGGTGGCAGTGCATGCCGGAGCCGTTGTCACCGAACAGCGGTTTGGGCATGAACGTCACGGTCTTGCCGGCCTGCCACGCGGTGTTCTTGATGATGTACTTGAACAGCAGCAGGTCGTCGGCGGCGTGCAGCAGGGTGTTGAACTTGTAGTTGATCTCGGCCTGCCCCGCGGTGCCCACCTCGTGGTGGCCGCGCTCCAGCGTGAACCCGGCGTTCTGCAGGTTGGTGCACATTTCGTCGCGCAGGTCGACGAAGTGGTCGTAGGGTGCGACGGGGAAGTAGCCACCCTTCGGCCGGACCTTGTAGCCGCGGTTGGCGCTGCCGTCGGACTCGACCGGCTCGCCGGTGTTCCACCAGCCCGCCTCGGAGTCGATCTCGTAGAACGTGCCGTTCATCTGCGAGTCGAAGCTCACCGAATCGAAGATGTAGAACTCGGCCTCGGCACCGAAGTAGGCGGTGTCGGCGATACCGGTGCTGGCCAAGTAGTTCTCCGCTTTGCGCGCGACGTTGCGGGGGTCGCGGGAGTACGCCTCGCGGGTGAACGGGTCGTGCACGAAGAAGTTCAGGTTCAGCGTCTTGGCGGCGCGGAACGGGTCGATGCGTGCGGTCTCGGGGTCGGGCAGCAGCATCATGTCCGACTCATGGATCGACTGGAAGCCGCGCACCGACGAGCCGTCGAATGCCAACCCGTCTTCGAACACGCTCTCGTCGAACACCGAGGCCGGAACCGAGAAGTGCTGGAAAACGCCGGGCAGATCGCAGAAGCGAATGTCGACGTACTCGACGTCTTCGTCCTTGATCAGCTTGATGATGTCGTCGGCCGTCTTTTCTGCCACGTGAGGACTCTCCTTATATCTGGTAACCCGCGCGTTGACGCTAAGGACACGATGTTGCACGGTCGTCAACCGCATGTTGCGCCGACGTTACGTCGCGACGGCCCGCATATGCTCACAGTATGGCCCGTGCAACCGGGTCCTGGTTGTCCGGCCCCGAACCGCCGGAATCGGGCAGCCCGGACCAAGGACTCAACGACTATCCGGGCCAGCGGCTCGGCCTACCGGAATCCGGTCCCGGCTCCATCGCTCGCTTCGGCCGCCGGCTGGCCGCACTGCTGGTCGACTGGTTGATCGCCTACGGACTGGCGGCGCTGGCCATGACGTTTGGCCTGGGCTCGATGGCCACCCTGTCGACCGCCGTGCTGGTCATCTGGTTCGTGCTCGGCGCCGTATCGGTCCGGCTGTTCGGGTTCAGCCCCGGTCAGTTCGCGCTGAGCCTGCGAGTGGCGTCGGTCGACAACCGCCGGCACGTCGGGCTGGGCCGGGCTGCGGCACGCGGGCTGCTGATCGCGCTGGTGATCCCGGCGCTGTTCACCGACTCGGATCTGCGCGACCTGCACGATCTGGCCACGAAGACCGCGGTGGTGCGGCGTTAATCACCGCCTGCGCACCGTACGCTGCACGCCGCGCATCTTGGCCTGCGTGGGCAGCGGACCCTTCGGCATCGCGGCCGGGCCGACCTTGCTGCCCAGCGCCACCAGCCGAGACTCCAGCGAATCCATCTGCTTGACCGTGATGTTGGCGGGCAGCTTGGTCAGGTGGCGCTCCAGCTTGGCCAGCGGGACCTCGCCCTCGCCGTTGCCGACGATGATGTCGTAGATCGGCGTTTCGCCGATCAGCCGCGCGGTGCGCTTCTTCTCCTGCGCCAGTAGGGGTTTGACGCGTGTGGGGGAGCCTTCCCCGACGAGTATCACGCCGGGCCGGCCGATCACGCGATGCACAGCGTCGAAGTTGCCGGTGGCGGCGACACCAGGGGTGACGCGCCATTTGCCGCGCAGGTTCTCCAGCGCCCAGGCCGCCGCGCCGGTCTGGCCCTCGGCTTTGCGGTAGACCGACTTCTGCGCCCGCCGGCCGAAGATGATGAACGCCACCAGCGCGCCGAGGATGACGCCCAGCGGGATCATCAGCCAGCCCGTGAAGCCGCCGGCGAAGGTGCCCAACGCCACCGCCGCCGCCACGATGAGCACGAACGCCCCGATCATGTACGGCAACAGGCGCTTGTCCTCTTTGCGCTGAATCTGGAACGCCTGCCAGAGTTGGCTGCGACGCTGCTTGGAGGCCGCCTTGCGCGCCGCCTTGGCCTCGGCCTTCGCCGCCTTGTCGGCCGCGGGATTGCGGGATTTCGCCATTAGTTCAGGATACGGCTCGCGATTGGACCGCCTGCGCGTACAGCCGACCCGCCCGGTAGGAGGAGCGCACCAGCGGGCCCGCGAGCACACCGGCGAAGCCGAGTTGCTCCGCGAACTGCGCGTGCTCGGTGAACTCCTCGGGCTTGACCCACCGCTCCACGGGGTGATGGCGCACCGACGGCCGCAGGTACTGGGTGATGGTGACGATGTCACAGCCGGCGTCGTACAGATCGCGCAGCGCGGTGCGCACCTCGTCGGGCGTCTCACCCATGCCGAGGATCAGGTTGGACTTGGTTACCAGGCCGTAGTCGCGGGCTGCGGTGAGCACCGCCAGGCTGCGGTCGTAGCGGAACGCCGGGCGAATCCGCTTGAAGATGCGCGGAACGGTTTCGACGTTGTGCGCCAACACTTCCGGGCGTGCTTCGAAAACCTGCTCGAGCAGTTCGGGCACCCCGTTGAAGTCGGGGATCAGCAATTCGACGCCGGTGTTCGGGTTGAGCTTGCGGATGTAGCGCACGGTCTCGGCGTACAGCCATGCGCCGCCGTCGGGGAGATCGTCGCGGGCGACTCCGGTGACCGTCGAATAGCGCAGCCCCATCGCCGCAACGCTTTCGGCGACCCGGCGCGGTTCGTCACGATCCAGCTCGGCGGGTTTGCCGGTGTCGATCTGGCAGAAGTCACAGCGCCGGGTGCATTGCTCGCCGCCGATCAGGAAGGTCGCCTCGCGGTCCTCCCAGCACTCGAAGATGTTCGGGCAACCGGCTTCCTCGCACACGGTGTGCAGGCCCTCACGACGGACCAGTTGCTTGAGCTCGGTGTACTCCGGGCCCATCTTGGCGCGGGTCTTGATCCACGGCGGCTTGCGCTCGATCGGCGTCTGGGCGTTGCGAACTTCCAGGCGCAGGAGCTTTCGACCTTCCGGAGCCGGAGGGCCGGCGACATTGGGTTCAGGCGCGACCGTCACTATGTCGATGCTACTTCCGGCAAGCAGGAGCGGTGGGCCCTGCGCTTGCGAGGGGACGACTCGGGGATCGATGCGAGGCGGCCGTCGAGCACATCACACACTGCGTCGGCGACCCGGTCGATCACGTCGGCCACCGCGACCCGCCGCCCGAGTTCGGCGGTCAACGACGTCACCCCGGCATCGGAGATCCCGCACGGCACGATCGACGAGAACGCCGCCAGGTCGCAGTCGCAGTTCAGCGCGAACCCGTGCAGCGTCGTCGCGCGGGAGACCCGGATACCGATCGCCGCGACCTTGCGGGCGGGCCGGGCGTCGTCGGCAGGCACCCACACCCCCGAGCGGCCCTGGACCCTGCCGGTGGACAATCCCACCTCGGCGCACACCGCGATCAGCGATTCCTCAAGGCGCCGAACGAAATTCACCACATCCAGCGGTTCGGCCAGCCCGACGATCGGGTAGCCGACCAGCTGGCCCGGGCCGTGCCAGGTGATCTTGCCGCCGCGGTCGGTGTCGACGACGGGCGTGCCGTCCGTGGGGCGTTCGTGGGGCTCGGTGCGCTTTCCGGCGGTGTAGACGGGCGGATGCTCGAGCAGCAGCAGGGTGTCCGGGCCGCCTGCCACCCGGGCATCGGCCAGCTCGCGCTGCAATTGCCAGGCGCTGTTGTAGTCGAGGGTGCCCAGCCGCCGCACGTCGATTGGGGTGCCCGCCGACCGGATGGACGTCATGACTCGACGGTACTCGTGGCGAACGCCAACGCCTCGCCGATGGTGTTGTGGCGGAACTGAAAACCCGCGCGTTCCAGTGCGGCGGGAATCGCGCGCTGCCCGCCGAGCAGGCCTTCATCGGCGAACTCGCCGAGCAGTGTGCGCAGCGCAAAGCCCGGCACCATCAATGGAGTCGGGCGATTGACGGCGCGCCCCAGAGCGGCGGTGAACTCCGCGTTGGTGACGGGGGCGGGGCCGGTGAAATTGACGGGCCCGGACAGCGCATCGTTGTCGATCGCGAAGAGCAACGCCCGCACCTCGTCCTCGAGCGTGATCCACGACATGTATTGGCGGCCGTTGCCGAGCCGGGCGCCCAGCCCGAGCGAGAACAGTGGCCGCAACCGGCTGAGGATGCCGCCCGACGGCGACAGCACCAGCCCGGTCCGCGCCAGCACCACCCGGGCGCCGTCGTTGATGGCCGGCGCGGTGGCCGCTTCCCAGTCCTGGCACAGCTGGGCCAAAAATCCCTCGCCCGGCGGGGCGGATTCGTCGGCGGTGCGATCGCGGGTGTCGCCGTAGTAGCCGACGGCGCTGGCGTTGACCAGGACCGGAACCCCGGCCTCGACCACCGCCTCGGCCAACACCTCGGTGGGATCGATGCGGCTGTCGCGCAGACTCTGCTTGAACGCTCCTGACCAGCGTTTTTGGCCGACGTTGACGCCGCACAGATTGACCACGGCGTCGACGCCGCGCAGCACATCGGCGTCGAATTCGCCCGTGTCCGGATTCCAGAACACCTCGTCGGCGGTCGAGGGCGGCCGGCGCACGATGCGCAGCGCCCGACGATTCGTGGCGCGCAACGCATACACCAACGCCGAGCCGATCAGACCCGACGATCCGGCGACCGCGATGATGGAGGTGGCCACGTTCGGCTAGAGCCCGAGGTCGGCCTCGAATGCGGCCTCTTCGAGGCGACGTTTGACCGTGGTCAGGAAGCGTCCGGCGTCGGCGCCGTCGATCAACCGGTGGTCGTAGGTCAGCGGCAGGTAGCACACTGACCGCACGCCGATCGACTCGTTGCCGAACTCGTCGACGATCACCCGGGGCCGTTTGACGATGGCGCCGGTGCCCAGCATCGCCGCCTGCGGCGGCACCAGGATGGGCGTGTCGAACAGCGCGCCCTGGCTGCCGATGTTGGTGATGGTGAAGGTGCCGCCGGACAGCTCGTCGGGTTTGAGGTCACCGGACCGGGCGCGCGCCGCGATGTCGGCGATGGCCCGCGCCAGCCCCGCCAGTGACAGGTCACCCGCGTCGTGAACGACCGGCGACAGCAGGCCCTGCTCGGTGTCGACCGCGAAGCCGAGATGCTCGGCGCCGTAGTAGGTGATCTCCGCGGTTTCCTCGTTGTAGCTGGCGTTGATGTTCGGATGGATCTTCAGCGCGTCGATCACCGCGCGGGCGATGAACGGCAGATACGTCAGATTGACGCCTTCCCGCTCGGCGAACTCGTTCTTCGCCCTGGCCCGCAACGCCACGATCTTGGTCATGTCGACCTCGTGGGTTTGCGTCAATTGCGCTGTGGTTTGCAGGGATTCGCGGGTCTTCTTCGCGGTGATCTGCCGAATCCGGCTGGCCTTCTGGGTGGTGCCGCGCAGATGCGCCAGTGGCGATGCCGGGGCGGCCGCCGCCGCGGCAGGCGCCTTTGCCGGGGCCTCGGCGGCGGGCTTCTCCGCCGGGGGAGCCTTCTTGGCCTCGGCCGCGGCGAGCACATCCTGCTTGCGGATGCGTCCGCCGACGCCGGTGCCCTTGACCGTGGACAGGTCAATGTCGTTCTCGGCAGCCAGTTTCCGCACCAGCGGCGTGACGTACGGACCGCCGTCGCCCGAGGGCGCTGCGGCCACGGGTTTCGGCTCCGGTTTCGGCTCCGGCTTGGCTTCGGTTGGCGCTTCTTGGGTGGGCTCCGGCTTGGGTTCCGGTTTCGCCTCGGGCTCTGGCTTGGGTTCGGGCTCCGGCGGCTGCGGCGCCTGCGCCTCCGCGGCGCCGGGCTCGCCGATCTTGGCGAGCTCGCCGCCCACCGCCACGGTGTCGTCCTCCTCGGCGGTGATGGACAGCAGCGTGCCGGCCACCGGCGACGGGATCTCGGTGTCGACCTTGTCGGTGGACACCTCGACCAGTGGCTCGTCCACCTCGACCGTGTCGCCGACCTTCTTCAGCCACCGGGTCACTGTGCCCTCGGTGACCGACTCGCCCAGCTCGGGCATCAGCACCGGGGTCGACTTGCCCCCTGACGCGGCGGGTGCGGCTTGCGGTTGCGGCTCGGGTTCGGGCTGCGCGGCCGGCTCCTCGGCGGGCTTCTCCTCTTCGGCGGGCGGCGCCTCGGCCGTCTGGGCTTCGCCGTCTGCTTCACCGGCCTCGCCGATCACCGCCAGCTCACCGCCCACCTCAACGGCGTCGTCCTCCTGCGCGATGATCTTCTTCAGCACACCCGCTGCGGGCGAGGGGATCTCGGTGTCGACCTTGTCGGTGGAGACCTCCAGTAACGGCTCATCCTGTTCGACCGTGTCGCCCTCTTGTTTGAGCCACCGGGTGACAGTCCCTTCGGTGACGCTCTCACCGAGTGCGGGCATCTGAACGGAGATGGCCATGTGCTTCGACTCCCTCGCTCCCTCGAACGGGCTGCAGGTCCTAATCGGCGAATGTCGGTTCCCATCCTGTCATGTCCGCCTGCGAAGTTCGTCGCAGACCTGGGACTGATGCCTCTGGCACTATCGAAGGAGGTAGTCGCTAGAAGGAGTACGGCCCAAGTGGGATTGTTCGACAGGCTGCGGGGTGGCCGGTCCGCGCGCGGAGGCGACGGCCATGACCCGGCGTCCGATCTGAAATACCTCCGCGGTTGGGTCGCCGAGCACGACGGCGTCGAGGCCTATGTCGAGCCGAAAACGACCGTCACCGACGTGACGGTCGTGCTCGTGGCCGCCGACGGCGAATGGACCCGCCGCCGCGCCGGGGGAGACGCCGGCGCCCGGCGGCTGGGCGAGCGCCTCGGCATCCCGGTCTATGACGTCCAGAAGGTGGGCTATCCGCAGCGGATGCGGGATTACGACGCGCGGCGGCGCATCGAACGCAAACGCGCGGCCCGTCAGGAACTCGAGTAGCAGTAGGATCGGATCCACCCGATACCGGCGGTACCTGATACGAGGGGTCCGATGAAAACTGCGCAGGAAGCCAGCCCGCACTTCGTCGACAGCAGCGACGGGGTCCGGATCGCCACGTACGAAGAGGGCAATCCGGACCGCCCCCCGCTCGTGATGGCCCACGGTTGGCCGGACTCGCATGTGCTGTGGGACGGCGTCGTGCCGCTGCTCGCCGAGCGGTTCCGCATCATCCGTTACGACAACCGCGGCGCCGGGGCGTCGACGGTGCCCAAACCGATTGCGGCGTACACAATGGCGAAGCTCGCAGACGACTTCGAGGCCGTCATCGAGGCGCTGTGCCCCGGCCAGCCCGTCCATGTGCTGGCCCACGACTGGGGCTCGGTCAGCGTCTGGGAGTACCTGAGCCGGCCCGGCGCCCAGGACCGTGTCGCGTCCTTCACGTCGGTGTCCGGTCCGAGTAGCGACCACTACGGCGCATCCATTTTCGGTGCGTTGGCGAAGCCGTACCGCCCTGTGCAGTTCGTGCGGGCGTTCGGTCTGGCGTCGCGGCTCACGTACTGGATCCCGTTCTCGGTGCCGGTGATTGCGCCCGCGTTGATGCGCGCCGGCCTGGCCCGAAGGATGCAGGCGGTGGACTCACCCGGCAGCCCGAAGTTCCGGTCGGAGACCTTCGATGTGGATGCGGCGAACTCGCTGAAGATCTATCCCGCGCTGTTCCGCACGGTCGGCAAGGCCCGGCGTGACCACTACGTGTCGATCCCGGTGCAGACGATCGTCGGTGAGAACGACCCCGTCGTGAAGCAACAGGGCCTCGAGGACTTGTCGCGGTGGGTGCCGCGGCTGTGGCAGCGCACCATCAGGGCGGGGCACTGGTCGCCGATGTCGCATCCGCAGGTGCTCGCGCAGGCGGTGACCGAGTTCGTCGACTTTCTCGACGGCAAACCGGCCAGCCGGGCATTGCTCCGCGCACAGGTCGGCCGTCAGCGCGAATACTTCGGCGACACACTGGTTTCGGTGACCGGGGCCGGCAGCGGCATCGGCCGCGAGACGGCCCTGGCGTTCGCCCGCGAGGGCGCCGAACTCGTCGTCAGCGACATCAACGAAGCCGCGGTCAAGGACACCGCCGCGCAGATCGCCGCACGCGGCGGCGTGGCGCACGCGTATGTTCTCGATGTGGCCGACGCCGAGGCGGTGGAGCGCTTCGCCGAGGAGGTGTGCGCCGCCCACGGCGTGCCAGACATCGTCGTGAACAACGCCGGCGTGGGTCAGGCCGGCGCGTTCTTGGACACGCCGGCCGAGCAGTTCGACCGGGTGCTTGACATCAACCTCGGCGGAGTGGTGAACGGCTGCCGGGCGTTCGCGAAGCGGCTGGTAGAGCAGGGTACGGGCGGACATATCGTCAACGTGGCGTCGATGGCGGCGTATCAGCCGCAGCAGCAGATGAACGCGTACTGCACGTCCAAAGCGGCGGTGTACATGTTCTCCGACTGCCTGCGCGCCGAGCTGGACGCGGCCGGCATCGGTCTGACCACCATCTGCCCAGGGATCGTGGACACCAACATCGTGCACACCACCCACGTCGACGCCCCGCCGGACAAGGTCGACGCGGCCGAAAGCCGGCGCGCGCAGATCGAGAAGCTCTACCAGCGACGTCGCTACGGCCCCGACAAGGTGGCCAAGGCCATCGTGTCGGCGGTCAAGAAGGACAAGGCGATTCGCCCCGTCACACCGGAGGCGTACGCCGTATACGGGTTGGCGCGGGTGATGCCGCAGGCGCTGCGCAGCGCGGCCCGGCGAAAACTGCTGTAGCTCAGTCGTTCTCGCAGATGTCCTCCAGCACGGCGAACATGGTGCGGGTCGGCACGCCGGTGCCTCCCTTGCCGGTGTAGCCCCACGGCCCGCCGGTGTTGTACGCCGGGCCGGCGATGTCGAGGTGTGCCCACGCGACGCCCTCGGCGACGAACTCCCGCAGGTAGGTCCCGGCGACCAGCATGCCCGCGTAGCGCGATCCGCTGACATTGGCGAGGTCGGCCACCGTCGACTTCAGATCGTCCTTGAGCTCTTCGGGTAGCGGCATCGCCCAGGCGTTCTCGCCGACCTGCTGAGACAGCTTCGCGACACGATCACGGAACTCGTCGCTGCCCATCACGCCCGGCGTACGCGCGCCGAGTGCGACCGTCTGCGCACCGGTCAGCGTCGAGGTCTCGATCAGGTAGTCCGGCTTGTCCTCGCACGCCCGCACGATCGCGTCGGCCAGGATCAGCCGGCCCTCGGCATCGGTGTTGAGCACCTCGACGGTGGTGCCGCCGTACTGGGTGAGCACGTCACCGGGGCGCTGCGCGGTGGACGACGGCATGTTCTCGGCCATTGGCACGGTGGCGATCACGTCGATCGGCAGCTGCTGCTGCGCGGCGAGCACCACGGTCGCGATGACCGCCGCCGCGCCGCCCATATCGGAGGTCATATGGTGCATGTTCTGCGCCGGCTTGATGGAGATGCCGCCGGTGTCGAAGGTGATGCCCTTGCCGATCAGCGCCACCTTCTTGGCCTTCTTCGGGTTGCGGGCCAGCTGCGAGCCGCGGTGGGTGAGCCGCACCAGCCGCGGTGGGCGCGACGAGCCCTTGCCGACGCCGATGATGCCGCCGTAGCCCGCCTTGGCCAGCGCCTTGTCGTCGAGCACCTCGACGTCCAGACCGGCTTCTTCACCCAAAGCCTTTGCGCGCTTGGCGAATTCCGCGGGGAACAGGTGGCTCGGGGGAGTGTTGACGAAGTCGCGCGCGGTGGCCACCGCCGTTGCGATCGCGGTGGCGCGTGTGGCGGCGTCCTTGGTGGTGGTCTTGGTGTCGGGTGTCAGCGCGGTGATCTTGCGCAGCCCCTTGTCCTTGGGCGCGGTCTTGTCGCTGCGGAACTCGGTGAACCGGTACGCGCCGAGGATCAGCCCTTCGACAGCCGCACCGAGGTCGATGCCCGACAGCGTGGTGATGACGGCCTCGGCGCCGTTCAGCGACCGTGCCGCTACACCCGCGGCGCGCCGGATCACGTCGGCGGGCCACTGTTCTCGGTCCTTGCCCAGCCCGACCGCCAGCACACTGGCCACCGGCAGCGACGGCGCCACCACCCGGGTGACCTGGTCGGCGCCGCCCTTCGCGCCGAGCGCCTTGAGCGCGACCTCGATCTCGCCGACGGCTTCGGCGTCGAGGAAAGGATTGGCGACGACGGTCGCGGTCGAGTCATTGTCGTCACCGTTCACCACGGCAACGACGAGGACGGCGTCGCTGCGGCGTTTGGGCAGCGACGAACTGACGGTGACGCTGGGGGCCTGATAACCGGTGCTCACAGCACCCAACAGTAACTACCCGCCGCTGCGGCTCATGTCGTAGGCCGTTACCGGTACGTCGAACCCCTTGAGCGTCAAGGGTTCCTGTTCGACGGCGGGCCAATCCGGCAGGGCATCCCGGACATCCGACGCGGCCAGGATCTGCCCAGGACGCGCCGCGGCGACGAGGCGGGCGGCCAGGTTGACCGGATTGCCGAAGTAATCGCCGTTGAGGTCCAGCACGGTGCCGTAGGCCAGCCCGGCGCGGACTTGCAATCCGGTTTCCCGCGCCCTGGGGTGGTCGACGAGGTCCGCGGCGGTGCTCACGAGCTGCTCGGGTGTGGTGCTGACCCACATCACTTCGTCGCCGATGAACTTGATCACCCGGCCGTCGTCGGCGTGCACGACATCGGTGACGGTGGCGTTGAATTCTGTGAGCAGCGCCGACAACTCCGCGGGCGTGAGCGATTGCGTCAGCGCGGTGAAACCGGACAGATCGGCGAAGCCGATGCCACACACCACGTGTTCGGAGGGTCCCCGGATGACGCCTTCAAAGTAGGTGCGGGTGCTGACCAGATGGTGGCGGTGCACCGCATCGAGTAATGCCCCGATCCGCGGAATGAGTTCTGCCACAGCGCGATAGGTTTTCGCCGTGGCGAGTTCGTCCTGACTGTGCACGATCCACAGGTCGGGCCGGCCGGCGCGCACTACCGATGACTCGGCGTCCGCCAGCCGTGCCATCAACGCGCCGATGACGCGCAGCAGCCCGGAAGCGGCGTCGTCACCCATCCCGTCCCTCATCGCAACGCAGGTCTGCAGCGCATCGAGGTCGGCCTGGCTCAGCATGACCTGATCGGGGTCGGCGACAGTGAGGCCGAGCACGGTCCAGAAGTGCGTTATGTCGTCGAGCGGCACACCGAGCGCCTCGGCCGCGCTGCGCAGGCTGTGGATCGGCGGCCCGGACCGTTGCAGGGCGTCGCCGGCGAGCCCGAACAGGCGCCCGCGGCGCTCGGCCTCGACCATCTCCTCGGCGGTGAATCCGAGGCTGTCCAGATACTCGATCAGCGGTGCCCGCTCGCGCGCGTTGGCGATTCCGGCGGCCTGCAGCGCATCGAAATCGACCACCTACCGAAGTCTGCCAGCGACAGCGCCCTGATTAGGGTGGATCGCCATGGGCGACATCCAGCACGGGCCGTTGGAGGACCGACACCGCGAACTCGGCGCCACGTTCGCCGAGTTCGGGGGCTGGCTGATGCCGGTGTCCTACGCCGGCACCGTCGCCGAGCACACTGCCACCCGCACCACCGTCGGCCTGTTCGACGTCAGCCACCTGGGCAAGGCGCTGGTGCGGGGGCCGGGAGCGGCCGAGTTCGTCAACTCGGCGTTCACCAACGACCTGCGCCGCATCGGTCCGGGCAAAGCGCAATACACGTTGTGCTGCAAAGAAGTCGGAGGCGTCGCAGGTGTTATTGATGATCTCATCGCCTACTACGTCTCCGACGACGAGATCTTCCTGGTGCCCAACGCCGCCAACACCGCGGCCGTGGTGGCGGCCCTGCAGGAACGCGCCCCGGCCGGCCTGACCATCACCGACGAGCACCGCTCCTATGCCGTGCTGGCCGTGCAGGGGCCGAAGTCCGCCGAGGTGCTGGGCGGTCTGGGGCTGCCCACCGAGATGGATTACATGGGTTTTGCGGACGCGACGTTCGACGGGGTGCCGGTTCGGGTGTGCCGGACCGGCTACACCGGCGAGCACGGTTACGAGTTGTTGCCGCCGTGGGATCGGGCGACTGTGGTCTTCGACGCGCTGGTCGATGCGGTGGGCAGCGCGGGCGGTGAGCTGGCCGGCCTGGGTGCCCGCGACACGCTGCGCACCGAGATGGGCTACCCGCTGCACGGCCACGAACTGTCGCTGGAGATCTCGCCGCTGCAGGCCCGGTGCGGCTGGGCCATCGGGTGGAAAAAGCACGCGTTCTGGGGCCGCGAGGCGCTGCTGGCGGAGAAACAAGCCGGGCCGCGGCGGCTGTTGCGGGGTCTGCGCGCGGTTGGCCGCGGCGTGCTGCGGCCGGGGCTCGCCGTGCTCGACGGTGACAAACCGGTGGGCGTGACGACGTCGGGAACCTTTTCTCCCACTTTGAAAGTCGGCATCGCGCTGGCGCTCATTGACGCGGCTGCCAATATCGACGACGGCCAACGCGTCACCGTCGACGTGCGTGGACGCGCCGTCGAATGCGAGGTGGTCAAGCCGCCGTTTGTCGAGCCGAAAACTCGGTAGTGCACGGATATACAATCGCTGCATGACTGACGGCCCCCTCGAGTTCACCGTTGAGCGCAATGCCAATCCGGTGAGTGACGAGGTACGGGCCCAGATCCTCGCTAAGCCCGGGTTCGGGAAGTATCACACCGACCACATGGTGTCGATCGACTTCACCAGGGACAAGGGCTGGCACAACGCCAGGGTGATCCCGTACGGGCCGATCCAGCTGGACCCCTCGGCGATCGTGCTGCACTACGCGCAGGAGATCTTCGAAGGCCTCAAGGCCTACCGCTGGGCGGACGGTTCGATCGTCTCGTTCCGGCCCGAGGCCAATGCCGCGCGGCTGCGGTCGTCGGCGCGCCGGCTGGCGATTCCCGAGTTGCCCGAAGAGGTGTTCATCGAATCGCTGCGCCAGTTGATCGCCGTCGACGAGCCCTGGGTGCCCCCGGCCGGCGGTGAGGAGTCGCTGTATCTCCGGCCGTTCGTGTTCGCGACCGAGCCCGGCCTGGGGGTGCGGCCGGCCGACGAGTACCGCTACCTGGTGATCGGCTCACCCGCCGGGGCGTATTTCCCGCGCGGCATCAAGCCGGTCAGCGTGTGGCTGTCGACGGAGTATGTGCGCGCGTGCCCGGGCGGAACCGGTGCGGCGAAATTCGGCGGCAACTATGCGGCTTCGTTGCTGGCACAGGCCCAAGCCGCCGAAAACGGGTGCGATCAGGTGGTGTGGCTGGACGCCATCGAGCGCCGCTTCGTCGAGGAGATGGGCGGGATGAACCTGTTCTTCGTGTTCGGCAGCGGCGGGTCCGCGCGGCTGGTCACCCCCGAGCTGAGCGGCTCTATCCTGCCCGGCGTGACGCGAGATTCGTTGCTGCAGTTGGCAACCGACGCTGGCTTCGCCGTCGAGGAGCGCAAGATCGACGTCGACGAGTGGCAGAAGAAGACCGCCGCCGGTGAGATCACCGAGGTGTTCGCGTGCGGCACCGCGGCAGTCATCACGCCGGTGGCGCAGGTCAAGTACGCCGACGGCGAATTCACCATTGCCGACGGTGAACCCGGCGAAATCACCATGGCGCTGCGCGACACGCTGACCGGAATTCAGCGCGGCACCTTCGCCGACACGCACGGCTGGATGGCCCGACTGAGCTGAGCTGCCCGATGCAACTCGATGAAGGGGAGGTCGCATCACGGCACCTGTCGCGGGGTTCGACCCGGCCACCAGTGGGCAGCAGCCAGTAGACGAGAACGGAAATCCGGTACCGGTCGGTGTATGGGGTGATGCCAATGTCGGCGGCGGGGTTCGGTACCAGCCGGTGCTAGGACAACCCGACGGCGAGCCCGATGGCTGCGACCGTGGTCGTCACCTCGATCGCGGCGCCCAGTACGTCGCCGGTGATCCCGCCGAACCGCCGCACGCAATGCGCGACCAGCGCTGCGGCGCAAGCTAAACCGACCAACACTGCCAGCGGACCCTGCCATGGCCGCTCGCAGGCGAACACCGCCACCGCCGCGCCCGCGAGGACCCACGCCAGCGCCACCGCGACGGGCTGGGTGCCGGCAACCGCCCGGCCCAGAGTGCTACCCGCGGCGGCGGGCACCGACCGGCGACACGCCACGACCGCCGCCACCCGACCTGCCATCACCGCGACGACGACAGCGACAGCGCTCAGCTTTGCAAGGGCCAACGCCTGCAACAGGATCGCCACCACCACCACGGCTACCCCGAACGGTCCGGCGGACCCGTCGCGCATCACCTCCAGCGCCCGCTGCGGAGGCCCGTAACAGCCCAGTGCATCGGCGGTGTCAGACAGCCCGTCGATATGCATGCCCCGGGTGGCGATCAGCAACGATGCGACGGCCAGCACGCCGGCCAGCGGGCTGCCATCACCGAAGGCCCACGACCCCGCCCACAGCACCGCGGCCGCCAGTGCGCCGAGCGCGACGCCGACCACCGGAAAAGCGGTGAGCGCGCCCCGGCCCAGCGTCGAGCTGCCCGGTGTCGGCAGTATCGTGCCGAACGCGAAAGCCCCTGTAAGCGACCGAATCACGTAGGAACGCCGGCCTCGTCGAAGGTGGCCATCGAGGCCAGCACGGCCACCGCGGCACGCACGATCGGCAACGCTATCGCCGCGCCGGTACCTTCGCCCAGGCGCATCTGCAGATCGACGAGCGGCTCCAGGTTCAGCAGCTGTAGTGCCAGGCCGTGCGCCGGTTCGGTGGACCGGTGACCGGCCTGCCACCACTGCCGCGCACCCGGCGCCAGCCGATCGGCGACCAGCGCCGCCGCCGTCACCACCAGCCCGTCGAGCAGCACCGGCGTGCGCCGCACCGCGGCCTGGGCGCAGAAGCCGGCGATGGCGGCCAGATCGGCGCCGCCGCAAACCCGAAGCAGCCCAACGGGATCGCCTTGAACACCGCGGGCCCGGTACAGCGCGTCGCGAATCGCTGCGGTCTTGCGAGACCAGCCCGCGTCGTCGATCCCGGTGCCTCGTCCGACCGCCGCGACCGGTTCGGCCCCGCAGAGTGCGGCAACCAATGCCGTTGCCGGCGTGGTGTTTCCGATCCCCATGTCGCCTGCGATCAACAGGTCGGCGCCGGAATCGACCTCCTGATCGGCGATCTGGCGACCGGCGTCGATCGCCGCAGCCGCCTCGGCGGCGGACAGGGCGTCCTCGACCGCGATGTTGCCGCTGCCGCGGCGGATCTTGTGCGCGCCGATGGCCGCCGACAGCGGCTGCTCGGTGTCGACGGCGATATCGACCACCCGCACGCTGGCCCCCGCCGTCTCGGCGATCACGTTGATGGCCGCGCCACCAGCGTCGAAATTGGCGACCATCGCGGCAGTGACGTCCGGGGGATAGGCCGACACCCCGGCGCTGGTCACGCCGTGATCGCCGGCGAAAACCACGATCCGGGGCCGCTCGAACTGCTTCGGCGGGCAGCCCCCCTGACACGACGCCACCCACACCGACAGGTCCTCGAGCCGGCCGAGCGAACCCGGTGGCTTGGTCAGCTGGTCCTGGCGGGCTCTGGCCGCGGCGGCGGCCCGCTCGTCGGGTGGGCTGACGTCCGGAAAGTCGATCACGGCGCCTTCACCGTCACTGGCTGCCCGGCCACCACCAACACCACGCGCTCGCACACCGCGGCCAGTCGCTGGTTGAGCGTGCCCAACTCGTCGGCGAACCGGCGGCCCGCCGCAGTGGCAGGCACCACCGTCAGCCCCACCTCCGGGCTGACCAACGCAAGCGCAGAGCCGAACCCGTCGACCGCGTCGATGAGCTCGTCCACATCGGTGGCAACCGAGCCGGACGTCCACGCGCCGCGCCGGTCCATCACCGCGGTGAGCCAGCCGCCGACGTCGTCGACCAGCGTCGCGGTGTGGGTGTCGGTCCGCAATTGCGTTGGCACATCGATGGTTTCGACCGTCGACCAATGGGCGGGCCGGCGCTGCCGATGGGCGGCCACCCGGGCCGACCACTCGGCGTCGTCGGCCGAACCGGACCCGGTGGCCAGATAGCGCACGGCCCGGCCGTCCCCGGCGGCCTCGGCGATCGCTGTCTCGGCCCACTGCGATTTGCCCGACCGGATACCGCCGAGCACCAGCATGCGCACGGTCAGGTGACTTTGTCGCCGCGGTTGACCCGGGGCCGCGGCGCCCGCATCCGGCGAATCTGCGATGCCCGGCTGGCGGCGTAGAAGCCGAGCCGCCACCCGGATTCGGTGTTGTCCGGGAACTTCTCGTCCACCAGGCGGTTCACCTTGCGCCCCACGATGAAGCCGTCGATGACCATGATCAGCACGAGCACCAGCATCGCGGGCGACAGGAACGCCTGAACCTGCACCGACGGCACCGCGAGCATCACGAAGATCAACCCCAGCGCGGCGGGCATGAACAGGCCCAACACGTTGCGCCGGGAGTCCACCACGTCGCGGACAAACCCGCGGATCGGCCCCCTGTCCCGCGGCAGCAGGTAGGCCTCCTCACCGGCCATCATCCGTTCCCGTCGCTCGGTCATCTCGGCCCGGCGGGCGATCCGGTCGGCCTTGCGCTCCTCGCGGGACATCTTGGTGCGCATTTCCTTGCGACGGCGACGAGCCTCCGCAGCGGTCATCGGCGCCGGTGGGACCGGCCCGCGGCGGCGGGCGGCCTCGCTGCGTTTGGGGGTGGGCCTGCCCTTCGGCGGTGTGGTGCCGCCGGCGGGGGTCTGCGCAGGCTCCTCCGGCACATCGGACGCCCCGGCCTCGAGGGCGTCAGTGTGCTCGGTTTGCTCCTTGGCTTTCTTCCTGCCCAGCAGATCCACGTCTGCCACCTTAATCTGCCGGGAAAGCCCGCTCGGCGGAGGTCACAGCGCCAGAAGTCGGGAATAGCGCCCTGACAAGGTACCGTTGATGCAGTGGGCCAAGCCCACCCACGTACATGCACCCAGGAGATGCGATGACTGTTCAGGACTCGGCGACCAGCACGACGACTCACGGTGTGCTCCTGACCGATGCCGCGGCCGCCAAGGCGAAGGCGCTGCTGGACCAGGAGGGCCGTGACGACCTGGCGCTGCGCATCGCCGTCCAGCCGGGCGGCTGCGCCGGCCTGCGGTACAACCTGTTCTTCGACGACCGCACCCTCGACGGCGATCTGACCGCGGAATTCGGCGGCGTCACCTTGACGGTGGACCGGATGAGCGCCCCCTACGTGCAGGGCGCCACCATCGATTTCGTCGACACCATCGAGAAGCAGGGCTTCACGATCGACAACCCGAACGCCACCGGCTCCTGCGCCTGCGGCGACTCGTTCAACTGATCCCTCAGTACTGTCCGGTCCGCAGCAGGTAGGAGCAGATCAGGATCTCCTTGTCCTGGACGAGCACCTGCACGACCGCCTGTTCCTCCCGATCGCGGGGTTCGTCGCGGTCCTCGCCGCGCGCTGAGCCCGCCGGCACGACGCGCATGGTGAACAGCACCTGCGCTTGATTGGCCGACCACGGCACGATCTTGTCGATCGAGGTGACCTCGGCGCTGCTGAACTGCTTGCGAAACGCGTCGCTGGCCAGATTCGCCAGCGACAGATCCGAGCGGCGTTCCTTGACCGCGTCGTAGAGCCCGCACAGCGTGTGGCGGGCGACGGTCTCGTCGTCGCCGCCGGCCAGCGCGTCCAGGTAGTTCTGGATCGCGGTGCGGGCCGTCTCCTCCGTCAGCACGCCGCTACGGGCGGCGGAGTTGTCATCACGGGCGGCAAACACCACCGCCGCCACCAGGCCCGCCACCACGGCAAGAACGAGCAGCGCACCGACCACCCACCGCCACCGTCGGCGTTTCGGATACGGAACGGGCGGCGGCAGCATCCCCGGATAGGCCGACGGCGCAACGGGATTCTGCGGGTACGGCTGCGGAGGTCCCGGATAGGGTTGCGGGCCGACCGCTCCCGCGCCGTAATCGGGCGGATTCGGACCAGCCATACAGTTGCTCCCCCGGGGGATTGTGTGCGATTGCCGTCTACAGTGACCGGGACGGGCACTTGTACGCAGGTTAGCGCAAGCCGACGGATGCGAACTCGGTCGTTAGTCTGGGTAAGGTTTCATAGACGGCTTAACGAAATGAAGGGTGACGATTCGTGACCATCGCGGTGACCGGCTCGATAGCGACCGACCATCTCATGCGTTTTCCCGGTCGGTTCTCCGAGCAACTGCTGGCCGATCACCTGCAAAAGGTGTCGCTGAGCTTTTTGGTCGACGATCTGGTGGTACATCGCGGCGGCGTGGCCGGAAACATGGCGTTTGCCATCGGCGTGCTCGGCGGCGACGTGGCCCTGGTCGGCGCGGCGGGCCCGGACTTCGCAGACTACCGGCAGTGGCTGGAAGCGGTCGGCGTGGACTGCGGCAGCGTGCTGATCTCCGAAACCGCCTACACCGCGCGTTTCGTCTGCACCAGCGACGAGGACATGGCCCAGATCGCGTCGTTCTACCCGGGCGCGATGTCGGAGGCCCGCGACATCTCGCTGGCCGACGTCGTATCCCGCATCGGCACACCGGAATTGGTGATCGTCGGCGCCAATGATCCCGAAGCGATGTTCTTGCACACCGAGGAGTGCCGGAAGCTGGGCCTGCCGTTCGCGGCGGATCCGTCCCAGCAGCTGGCCCGGCTGTCGGGGGAGGAGATCCGCCGGCTGATCGACGGGGCCACCTACCTGTTCACCAACGACTACGAGTGGGACCTGCTGCTGCAGAAGACCGGCTGGAGTGAAGCCCAGGTAATGAGCCAGATCGGCCTGCGCGTCACCACGCTGGGTCCCAAAGGTGTGGACCTGGTGTCCTCTGACGGCACGTTCGTCCATGTGGGCGTGGTGCCGGAGAAGCATCGCGACGACCCGACCGGCATCGGTGACGCATTCCGCGCCGGTTTCCTGACCGGCCGCAGCGCCGGGCTCAACCTGGAGCGCTCGGCGCAGCTGGCGTCGCTGGTGGCGGTGCTGGTGCTCGAAGCGCCCGGCCCGCAGGAGTGGACCTGGGACCGCGACGAGGCCGTGCGCAGGCTGTCCGACGCATACGGCGCCGAGGCCGGTGAAGAGATCTCGCAGGCGATTACAGCTGGACGGGGTATACCGGCTCGCTGATCTGCGGCGTCACGCTGTGCTCGACGAAGATCGCGTGCCACAGCATGAAGATCAGCACCGTCCACAGCCGGCGGCTGTGATCGCTTGTGCCGTTGCGGTGTTGATCGAGCATGATGCGCACCGCGTCGAGATCGACCAGATGCCCGGCCTGTGACGAGCCGACCATCCCGTAGGCCCAGTCCAGCAGCTCGCCGGCCCGCAACCAGTGCCGGATCGGCACCGGAAAGCCCAGCTTCGGCCGGTTCAGCACATGTGCGGGCACGATCGGCTCCAACGCCCGGCGCAACGCGTATTTCGTTGTGGCCCTGGTGATTTTGGCGTCCGCGGGCAGCCGCGAAGCCACCGCGAACACCTCGGGATCCAAGAACGGCACCCGCAGCTCCAGCGAATTGGCCATCGTCATCTTGTCGGCCTTGACCAGGATGTCGCCGCGCAACCAGGTGAACAGGTCGATGTGCTGCATGCGTGCCACCGGATCCCAGCCGGCTGACTCGGCGTAAATCGGCGCCGTGACGTCGGTGTGGGTCCATTCCGGACGGAATCCCGGCAGCACCGCCCGCAACTGCTCGTCGGAGAAGCTGCGGGCGTTGCCGTAGTAACGCTCTTCGAGGGTGAGCGACCCGCGGTGCAGCAGACTCTTGCCCCGCATGCCTTCCGGCAACGGCTTGGAGGCCTTGCCCAGCGAGCGCCGCACCGGCCGGGGTAGATAGTCAAACGGCTTGAGCGACAACGGCTCCCGGTAGATGGTGTACCCGCCGAACAGCTCGTCGGCGCCCTCGCCGGAGAGCACCACCTTGACGTGCTTGCGGGCTTCGCGGGCGATGAAGAACAGCGGGACCAACGCCGGGTCGGCGACGGGTTCGTCGAGATACCAGACGATTTCGGGGAGCGCCTCGACGAATTCGGCCTGGCTCACCACCTTGGTGACGTGCCGGGCGCCGATCGCCTCGGCCGACGCCACCGCGACGTCGACCTCGGAGAAGCCTTCCCGTTCGAAGCCGGTGGTGAAGGTGATCAGCCGCGGGTTGTGGCGCATGGCGAGTGCGGCGATGGCCGTGGAGTCGATGCCGCCGGACAAAAACGCGCCCACGGTGACGTCGGCGCGCATGTGCTTGGCGACGGAATCCTCCAGCGCCGCGGTGATCTCGTCGTAGCGGGCCTGCGCATCGCCATTCCCGAAGGGTTTGGCGTCGAAGCGGGGAGCGAAGTAGCGGGTGACTTCGGGCTGTTGACCCGGCCGCAGCCGCGCGTAGCTGCCCGATTCGAGCCGGCGCACCCCGCGGTGCAGCGTCTCGGGTTCGGGCACGTACTGCAGCACGGTGTAGTGCTGCACGGCGCGCTCGTCGATGTCCAGGTCGATGCCGAGCACCGGCGCCAGCTCCAGCAGGCACTTCTTTTCGCTGCCCACCGCGGTGCCGCCGGTGCCGGTCGCCATGAACAGCGGCTTGATGCCGAAGGGGTCACGGGCGCAGAACATTTCCCGTTCCACGGTGTCCCACAGCGCGAATGCGAACATCCCGCGCAGCCGGGTCAGCGCCGCGGTGCCCCAGTGGTGGTACGCGGCGATGATGGCCTCGCCGTCGCCGTCGGTGTGAAACTGCGCGCCGTGCGTGGCGGCCAGTTCCTCGCGCAATTCCAGGTAGTTGTAGATCTCGCCGTTGAACACCAGCATGTAGCGGTCCGGGGCGTCCGGCGGGCCCCAGCGCAGCGGCTGGTGGCTGTGCGCGATGTCGATGATGGACAGCCGGTTGAAGCCCAACACGGCGTCGTCGTCGGACCAGGTGCCTGGCTCGTCGGGCCCGCGATGGCGCATCAGGTGAGAGGCGCCGGCCACCGCGTCGACGACGTCGGGGGTAATGGCGGCAGACGGGTCACGAAGGTAGGCCAGCAGTCCGCACACCGCGCCAGTATGCCTAATCGCCGAGGTGTGTCGAGACTCGCACCGAGGCGTGGTCTACGCTGCGTAGTATTCGCCTAGCTCGCTAGCTTTACCGACTTCTAGGAGGCTCCAGCGTGACACCTCGCCGGTTGAGGGTGGCGGCGTTGTCGGTTGTCCTGGGTGCGACGGCGCTGCTGCTGTCCGGCTGCAGCTGGACCGATGCGCTCGCCTTGGGCTGGCCCGAAGGGATCACCCCGGAAGCCCACGTCAACCGCGAGTTGTGGATCGGCTCGGTGATCGCCTCGTTCGTCGTGGGCATCATCGTGTGGGGCCTGACGTTCTGGGCCGCTGCGTTCCACCGCAAGAAGGCCACCGACACGGAGCTGCCGCGACAGTTCGGCTACAACATGCCGCTGGAGCTGGTGCTGACCGTGGTGCCGTTCCTGATCATCTCGGTGCTGTTCTACTTCACCGTGGTGGTGCAGGAGAAGATGCTGCACACCGAGCCCAACCCCGAGGTCGTCGTCGACGTGACGGCATTCCAGTGGAACTGGAAGTTCGGCTACCAGAAGGTCAACTTCGCCGACGGCACCTTCACCTACGACGGGCTGGACACCGAACGCAAGGAAGCCGTGGAATCGCGCCCCGAGGGCGTCGATGCACATGGTGAGGAGCAGGTCGGCGCCATCGCCGGTAAGAACCCGGAGGACCGCAGCTACCTGAACTTCGACAAGGTCGAGACCCTGGGCACCTCCACCGAGATCCCGGTGCTCGTGCTGCCCGCCGGCAAGCGCATCGAGTTCCAGATCGCCTCGGCCGACGTGATCCACGCGTTCTGGGTGCCGGAGTTCCTGTTCAAGCGCGACGTGATGCCCAACCCCAAGGAGAACAACTCCGACAACGTCTTCCAGGTCAGCGAGATCACCAAGACCGGTGCGTTCGTCGGGCGGTGCGCGGAGATGTGCGGCACCTACCACTCGATGATGAACTTCGAGGTGCGGGTGGTGGAGCCCAACGACTTCAAGGCCTATCTGCAGCAGCGCATCGGCGGCAAGACCAACGCCGAAGCGCTGATGGCGATCAACCAGTCGCCGACGGCGATCACCACCCGCCCGTTCGACACGCGCCGCGGCGAGCAGGCGCCCCAAGCGCCCCAGGCAAGCAAGTAGGGACACCGCATGCACATTGAAGCCAGGCTGTTCGAGTTCCTGACCGCGTTCTTCATCCTGTCGGCGATCGTCTACGGCGTGCTCACCGCGATGTTCGCCAACGGCGGCGTGGAGTGGGCGGGCACCACCGCTTTGGTGATGACCGCGGGGCTGACGCTGATCACCGGAACCTTTTTCCGGTTCGTGGCGCGCCGGCTCGACACCCGTCCCGAGGACTACGAGGACGCCGAGATCAGCGACGGCGCCGGCGAGCTCGGCTTCTACGCCCCGCACAGCTGGTGGCCGGTGATGGTCGCGCTGTCGGCCTCGGTGACCGCGGTGGGCGTCGCATTGTGGCTGCCGTGGCTGATCGTCGGCGGCGTCGGCTTCGTGTTGGCGTCCGCGGCCGGCCTGGTGTTCGAGTACTACACCGGACCCGAGAAGCACTGACGGTCGTAGGTCACAATCGGGCAAACAGTTCGCCCGCCCACCGTGCTGCGAGATCCGTTCGCGCCGCCCGGTTGGGTAATGTTGCCGAGGCACCTAACGCCGTTAGAGCAAGTCGAGAAGGATAGGCGTAGATGAGCGGGCCGAATCCCCCCGGGCCGGACACTGAAGGGTCGGACCTCCCAGAACGCGAGCCAACCAGCCAGCCCACCGACGACGCGGCCGACGTCGTCGGTCCTCCGACGGCCGAGACCGCGCGGGCATATTCAGCGCCGGAATCCGAGCAGTTCACCAGCGGGCCGTACGTCCCGCCGGATCCGGCGCTCTACGACTACGACAGCTACGACCCGGCGACCGAACTCGTCGAGGAGGCCCCGCCGCCGCGCTGGCCGTGGGTCGTCGGCGTCACCGCGATCATCGCCGCCATCGCCCTGGTGGTGTCGGTGTCGCTGCTCGTGCTGGGCACCGATACCGACAACCTCGCGACGCCGGAGACCAGCACCACCGCGTCGGCGCCGCCGGTGCAGGACGAGATCACCACAACGACGCCACCGCCGCCGCCACCTCCGCCTCCGCCGACGTCCGAGGAGCCGCCTCCGCCGCCGCCGGAGACCGTCACGGTGACGCAGGAGCCACCGCCACCGCCGCCTCCGCCTCCCGCGGAGGAACCCCCGCCGCCGGTGACCACCACGCCCCCGCCGCCGGTGACCACCACCACGACGACGCGGTCGGGCCCGCGTCAGGTGACGTACTCGGTGACGGGGACCAAGGCGCCCGGCGACATCATCACCGTCACCTATATCGACGCGAATGGTCGTAGCCGCACGCAGCGCAACGTCTACATCCCGTGGTCGCTGACTGTGACGCCGATCTCGCAGTCCGAGGTGGGCTCGGTGCAGGCCTCCAGCCTGTTCCTGGTGAGCAGGCTGAACTGCTCCATCACCACCAGCGACGGCACGGTGTTGAGGTCGAACACCGGCAACTCTCCGCAGACAAGCTGCTGATGGGATACGACAAGCTCGACCGCATCCTGCTCGGGGCGTGTGCTGCGGTCTGGCTTGCCGCCCTCGGCGCCGCAGTGGCCGCCACGGTCGCCCTGGTGGACCTCGGCCGTGGCCACCCGGAGACCGCGAACGGCACACCGTGGCTGCTGTACACGGTCATCGGCGTCTCGGTCGTGGTGATCGCGGCCGCGGTGCCGCTGCTGCTGCGGGCCCGCGCGACGGCGGATCAGCCGCCGGCGCGCAGCGCACCGCCACGCCCGCCGCGGCCTCCTCGGCAGTCGGCCGCGCGGGCCTTCGGCGCGTTCGACGACCCGATGGCTACCCGGCCCGGTTATTCACGGCCCACCGTCAGTCGGCCCGCGTGGGCGTTTCCGACGGATGCGGTGGATCAGGTGTGGTTCCGCTGCGCGGTCGTGCTCGGAATCGCCATGGGCGCTGCGATTTTCATGATCGGCGTGGCCACGTATCTGATGGCCGTCGACAACGACACGTTCGCGTGGACCCTCTACGTGATCGTCGGTCTGGTCACGCTGGGGATGGTCGCCATCCCGGTGTTCTATCTGCGCGAGCTGCACAGCATCGTCGACTCAGCGGCGTAGCTTTCCGGCGCGTTGCCGCCCGGCTGACGGTGATCAGTGGTGCCCGTTGGTCTCGCCGTTGGGGGAGCCGTACGTCGTGTCCTGATGCTCGCGCAGCGCGGTCAGCGCCTTGCGCTCGGAGGCGTGTGCGGCCTCGGTGAGCGCTTCGTGCTCCTCGATCGGGTCGGCCGTCAAGAAGCTGCCGCTGCCGGGCGCGCCGGCGGAGCCCAGCTTGTTCATCCGCTTGGGCAGGGCAGCGCCCTGGTATTCCAACGGAATCGGATGGCCGTGCTCGTCGACCGGGCCGAGCGGTTGGTGCAGTTCGATGTAGGCGCCGTGCGGCAGGCGTTTGATGATGCCGGTTTCGATGCCGTGTTCGAGCACCGCGCGGTCGCTGCGCTGCAGGCCCACGCACCAGCGGTAGGTGATGTAGTAGACGATCGCGGGCAGCACTACCATGCCGATGCGGCCGATCCAGGTCGTCGCGTTCAGCGAGATGTGGAACTTCAGCGCGATGATGTCGTTCATCGCCGCCAGTGTCAGCACCATGTAGAAGGCGATCGCCGCCGCGCCAATTGAGGTGCGCACCGGCACATCTCGCGGCCGCTGCAACAAATTGTGGTGCGCGTTGTCGCCGCTGAACTTCTTCTCCAGCCAGGGGTAGATGATCAGCAGGATGAAGATCAGACCCATCGTCAACGCCACCCAGACCGGTGCCGGGATGGTGTAGTTGCCGAGGTAGATCTCCCACGGCGGGAAGATACGGGCCAGGCCCTCGGTCCACATCATGTAGAAGTCAGGCTGAGAACCTGCCGACACTTGAGAGGGCTTGTAGGGGCCCAGGTTCCAGATCGGGTTGATCTGCAGCAGCCCGCCCATCAGGCCCAGCACGCCGACGACCATCGCGAAGAACGCGCCGGACTTGACCGCGAACACCGGCATCACGCGCACACCGACGACGTTGTGTTCGGTGCGGCCCGGTCCGGGGAACTGGGTGTGCTTCTGGAACCACACCAGCGCCAGGTGAACACCGATGAGCGCCAAGATGATTCCCGGTATCAGCAGGATGTGCAGGGCGTAGAGCCTCGGGATGAGGATCTCGCCGGGGAAGTCGCCGCCGAACAGCGCCCAGTGCAACCAGGTGCCGATCACCGGCATGCCCAGCGTGATCGACGACAGCGCGGCCCGCAGCCCGATACCCGACAGCAGGTCGTCGGGCAGCGAATAGCCGAAGTAGCCCTCGAACATGGCCAGGATGAGCAGCAGCGCGCCGATCACCCAGTTGGCTTCGCGGGGCCGGCGGAACGCGCCGGTGAAGAAGATCCGCGCGAGGTGCACCATGATCGCCGCGGCGAACATCAACGCCGCCCAGTGGTGGATCTGGCGCACGAACAACCCGCCGCGCACTTCGAAGCTGATGTCCAGCGTGGATTCGTAGGCCCGCGACATCTGCACGCCGCGAAGTGGTTGGTACACGCCGTCATAGGTCACGTGCGCCATCGACGGGTCGAAGAACAGCGTCAACCACACACCGGTAATGAGCAGCACGATGAAGCTGTACAGGGCGATCTCACCCAGCAGGAATGACCAGTGGGTGGGGAAGACCTTGTTCAGCTGCCGGCGTACCGCGGCGGAGGGGTGATAGCGAGAATCGACCGCATCGCCTTGTGCCGCTGCGATCTTGGCGAGGTCAGGACTCATGAGCGCCGCTCCCAGAATGCCGGTCCGACGGGCTCGATGAAGTCGCCGTTGGCGACCAGATACCCGTCCTGGTCAATGGTGATGGGCAGCTGCGCCAATGCCCGCGCAGCCGGACCGAATATGGGCCTCGCCCAGTGCAACGCGTCGAACTGCGACTGGTGGCACGGGCAGAGGATGCGATAGGTCTGCTGTTCGTAAAGCGAAGAGGGGCAACCCAAGTGCGAGCACACCTTGGTGAATGCGTACAGGTCGCCGAAGTTAAAGCTCTCTTGACCCTTGCGCTTGACCACCTTGTGCGCGTCGGCGGGCTTGATGCGGATCAGCATGACCGGATTGCGCACGCCCATCGCGATTTCGGTGAGGTGGTGCGCCGATTCGACGGTGGTGCCGTCGCCGTCGGACTCGCGCCACGGGAACACCGTCTCCATACCGCCGGCGTCGATGTCCTCCGGGCGCATCTTGACGAACGGTGATTCGCCGGGCAGGCCGGTCGCGCGGGCCAGGTAGATGGTTTCGCCGTGGTAGCGCGGGGTCCATCCGGACGTCCACAGCACGGCCTTCTTGCCTTCGGCGGTGGGCACCACCGGCTTCCACGGGTTCTTGATCAGCCCGCCGATGAACGCCACCAGCGTGCCGAGTCCGAACGCGCCCAGCCCGACACCCAGCGACAGCCCGATCATCTTGCGCCGCTTGATGGTCGAGCCCTCGAGCGCGTCGGTGAGGTTGGCCGCGATGGTCTTGCGGTGGATCTCGGGGGAGCGGCCGTCGTGGCGTTGCTGGATCGAGATCTCTTCGGGGATGAACTTCTTCTGGTAGAGCACCGCGCCGATGCCGATCGCCAGGATCGACAGCCCGAACAGCAGCCCGTAGAGCGGGGTGGCCAGGGTGTAGAGGAACTCGCCTTCCGACCCGTACGGCTTGTACTCCCACGGCCAGAAGATGAAGACCACCAGCAGCGCCAGGCCCGAAAACCCGCCCAGCAGAAGCCAATTCGCCACACTACGCTCGGCGCGCTTTTCGGCCTTGGTGCCGGGCACCGGCCAGCGCGGCTCCTTGTAGACGGTCTCGACGCCGTCCATCCGGCCGCCCAGCTCGACGAGTTCCTCGCGTGACATCGACGCCAGTTCGGCGTCGCTGGGCTGCCCGGGAACGCCGGTTTGGCCCGGGGTGTCCGTGCCTTTCATCTCCTCGCCGTCACTCATGCTCGTGCTCCGATCCACAGCGCCGCCCCGATGACGGCAACCATGCCGATAATCCACATCGCCATGCCCTCGGGCGCGGGGCCGAAGCCGCCGAGGCCATACCCGCCGGGACTGGGCGTCTCAGCGGATTCGCGCACGTAGGCAATGATGTCGCGCTTCTCTTCCGGTGAGAGCTGGCGGTCGGAGAACTTGGGCATGTTCTGCGGACCCGTCAGCATCGCGGTGTAGATCTGCGCCGGCGTGGCGTCGCCGAGGTCTGGGGCGTACTTGCCCGACGACAGGGCGCCGCCCTTGCCGGTGAAGTTGTGGCACGACGCGCAGTTGAGCCGGAACAGGTCACCGCCGCGGGCGACATCGTCGCCGAGAAGCGACTCTTCGGCGATGTGACCGTTCTCGTCGCGCGGCACGACCGGTCCGCCGCCGTTGGCCTGCACATAGGCGCCGAGCGCGTCGATCTGCGCCTCGTCGAAGATCGGTTCCTTCTCGGGCGCCTGCGCCTCGCCGCGCATCGCCGGCATGCGCCCGGTGGACACCTGGAAGTACACGGCCGCCTCGCCGACGCCGATCAGGCTCGGCCCGCGATCGGGCACACCCTGCAAGTTCGCGCCGTGGCAGGTCACACACGAGGTGTCGAACAGCTGCTTGCCGGTGCGCAGCAGTGCCGACTGCGATTCATCGGCAACCGCCACTTGGGGTGTCGGCGTCAAGGTGGCCGCAAGACCACCGGCCACGGCCAGTCCGACCAGCAGCAGCAGTGCTGCTGAGAAGCGTCGGCGCAGCCGACGGCGCTTCACTGTCGCCGGCCTTCCGGCTCGGTCCAATGTCGCCGGCGTTCCGGCTCGGTCCAATGTCGCCGGCGTTCCGGCTCGGTCCAATGTCGCCGGCGTTCCGGCTCCGCGGTCCTTGTCGGTCATCGAACCCCTTCTCATCGGTGAGCCGGTCATCGAACGAAGTAGATCGTGGCGAACAGGGCAATCCAGACGATGTCGACGAAATGCCAGTAGTACGAGACGACGATTGCGGCGGTGGCCTGCGCCGGCGTGAACTTGCTCATCCGGGTGCGGGCGAGCAGGAAGATGAAGGCGACCAGTCCGCCGATGACGTGCAGGCCGTGGAATCCGGTGGCCAAGTAGAAGACCGAGCCGTATGCGCTGCTCGACAACGTCGTGCCGTGCTCGACGAGATGGATGTACTCGTAGCCCTGGCCCAACACGAAGAACAGGCCCATCAAGAAGGTCACCACATACCAGCGGCGCAGCCCGAACACGTCACCGCGCTCGGCGGCGAACACGCCCATCTGGCAGGTGAATGACGACGCGATCAGCACCAGCGTCACCGGCACCGCCTGAACCAGATTCAGCTCGGTGGGTGCGGGTGGCCAGTCGCCACCGGCCTGGGCGCGCGCGGTGAAGTACATCGCAAACAGTCCAGCAAAGAACATCAGCTCGCTGGAAAGCCAGACGATGGTGCCGACACTGACCATGTTGGGTCGGTTCAGCGAATGTACGCGCGAGGTGATTGCGGTTCCCGAGGTGCCAACAGCGCTCGTCACAACCGCAAGTATGACGCTTTGTAGTTGTTGAACTCCACCCGGGTCGAGCAATTGGTCATAATCACCCGGTGGCATCTCCTCAAGCGCAGCCCGTCCCATCCGCCGACGCGCCGACGTGGCCGCGCATCCTCGGTCGGCTGACCACCGGGCAGGCGCTGCCACCGGGACATGCCGCGTGGGCGATGGACCAGATCATGACGGGTGCCGCGACACCCGCCCAGATCGCCGGCTTCGGCGTGTCGATGAAGATGAAGCGCCCCACCGCCGCCGAGGTGACTGAACTCGCCGACACCATGCTCAAGCATGCGCGACTGGTGCCCACCGACGTGATCGGCACGGACACCGTCGATGTGGTCGGCACCGGCGGCGACGGCTCCAACACCGTCAACCTGTCCACCATGGCCGCGATCGTGGTGGCTGCGTGCGGGGTGCCGGTGATCAAGCACGGCAACCGCGCGGCGTCCTCGCTCTCCGGTGGCGCCGACACCCTGGAGGCGCTCGGGGTGCGCATCGACCTCGGGCCCGACGACGTCGCGCGCAGTGTCGCCGAGATCGGCATCGGTTTCGCCTTCGCGCCGCAGTTCCACCCGTCTTACCGGCACGCCTCCGTGGTGCGCCGCGAGATCGGGGTGCCGACAGTGTTCAATCTGCTTGGGCCGCTGACGAATCCGGCCTCACCGCGGGCCGGTCTGATCGGCTGTGCGTGGGCTGATCTGGCCGAGGTGATGGCGGGGGTGTTCGCCACCCGCCGCTCCAGCGTGCTCGTCGTGCACGGCGACGACGGACTCGACGAGCTGACCACCACCACGACCAGCACGATCTGGCGGGTGCAGGCCGGCACCGTCGAGCGGCTGACGTTCGACCCCGCGGCCTTCGGCTTCAAGCGCGCCCATCTCAGCGAGCTGGTCGGCGGCGACGCGGAGGCCAACGCCGCCGAGGTCCGCGCGGTGTTCTCCGGCGCCAAGGGACCGGTGCGAGATGCCGTGGTGCTCAACGCTGCAGGCGCGATGGTGGCCCACGCCGGACTAGCCAGCGACGCCAAATGGGTGCCGGCCTGGGAGTCGGGGCTCGCGCGCGCGGTCGAGGCGATCGACTCCGGGGCGGCTGAACAGCTGCTCGCGCGTTGGGTGCGGTTCACGCAGAAGCTCTGAGCCTTCGATCGCTTGCTCGGCGGCCAGCCGTGCCGAGCGGGCGGAGGCGGCCCATGCCGTCCACCGACCCGCAGATCCGACGGGCGACGCATACCCGGGTTCGGAGCGCACGATGCGCACCCCCGGCTCGGCCAGCCACCGCGCGATCAGCGCCGTCTCCTCCACCAGCGCCCCGCCCAACGGCGCCGACGCCGGCAGGATCACTTGCGCCCCAGCGCAAATCGCGTCGACGACGGGCATCGGCGGCACTCCCCGTGGCGCCGTCCCCGCGGCCGCCAACTGGCCGTGTCGGACCACCGCTAGGTGCCACCCGCCGCTGCCGTCCGGCCGTGCCGCCACCAGCTCGGTGACGGCTGCCAGCGCGCGCAGACGCTGACCGCGCCACAGCACGTCGATCGCTGCGGCCGCGTGGTCGCGCAGCCGCGCCGCGGTCTCGTAGCGGTTGGCCGCCGCGAGGTCGGTGATTCTCGCCAACGCCGCCGCCAGCACGTTGCTGTCGTGGCCGTCGATCAGCACCCTGGCCCGTTGCGGGCCGCACGCGTAGCCGGCCGCGTCGACGTCCTGCGGCGCCGGACACGGCGACAGTTCGCGTTCCGGGCATGCGTGCAGCGCTTTTCGATTCAGCCGCTTGGTGCAGGTGCGTACGCCGGTAAATCGGGCCAGCAACTCCGCCGTCTCGACCGCTTCGGCGCGAGAGCGAAACGGACCGACGGCATGATCGTGCTTCGGGCCGCGAACTACCGAGAAGCGGGGGAACGGTTCGTCGGTCAGCACCAGCCACCACCAGCGGTGCGGAAACTTCGAGCGGCGGTTGTAGGGCGGCGCGTGCGCGGCCAGAAGTCGCAGCTCGCGCACCCCGGCCTCGAGAGCGTGCGCACATTCGACGTGGTCGACGGCGGTGGCCAGCGTGGCCATCTCCTTGATGCGGGTGCGCGGGTCGGCGCCCGTGAAGTACTGACCGACGCGGCGGCGCAGATCCACGGCGGTGCCGACGTAGAGCACCTCGTTCGACGGCCCGCGGAACAGGTAGACGCCCGGGCGGTGCGGGAGCGCGTCGGCCAGAAACCGCTTGCGCCGCTGGGCCGGTGTCACGTCGGGCAGGTAGGCGCGAAGGTCGGCGTAGGTGTGCACACCCTGGTTGCCGACCCGCTCGATCAGGCCGTGCAGCACGTCGACGGTCGCCCGCGCATCGTCGAGCGCGCGGTGGGTGGGTGTGGTGGTGGCGTGGAACAGCCGGGCCAGCGCCGACAATCGCACGCTGGGCGCTTCGTCACGGGTGAGGACGCGGCGCGCCAGTTTGACCGTGCACAGCACCGGTGGGCGCGGCCAGACGATCTGAGCGCGTTGCGCGGCGGCCCGCAGGAAGCCGATGTCGAAGCCGGCGTTGTGCGCGACCAGGACCGCACCCCGGGCGAATTCCAGAAACGTCGGAAGAACGCTGTCGATCTTGGGGGCATCGCAGACCATCGCCGTCGTGATCCCGGTGAGCGCGACGATCTGCGGGGGAATGCTTCGGCCAGGGTCCACCAGTGTGGCCAGCTCGCCGAGAACCTCACCGCCGCGCACCTTGACCGCGCCGATCTCGGTGATCGCGTCGGGATCGTCGCCGTTGGCCCGTCCGCCGGTGGTCTCGAGGTCGACGACGACGAACGTCGTCTCGCGTAGCGACAGCTCGGCCAGCGGTTCGACATCCGCGAAGCTCAGCTGACCCATGGTCGTGACGGTAAGCAGTCGGACCGACAGGCAGCGGTTGCCGCGCGGGGGATGTCGGTGGGTGCCGATACCGTGCGCACAACACCGAAAGAGAGGACGGCCGATGGCACACACAAGTGACACGGGCGGCGACACGGGCACGGTGACCATCGACTGCGACGACTGTGCGGTGCGCGGTCCAGGCTGCAAGGACTGTGTGGTCAGTGTCCTGCTCGGAGTGCCCGAAACGTTGCTGGATGACGAGCGCCGGGCCCTAGAAGTGCTCGCCGACGTGGGATTGGCGCCGCGGCTGCGGCTGGTGCCGATTCACCGGAGCGGCAATTCCGGCGTCGCCTGACGACACGCGCTGGGTGCGGGCGTAGAAAAATCTGCCCTGACGGCTGTTAAATTTGCGTCTCCTGTTGGACAAGCCCGATGCCGTTTCGTAACCTATCTGAGACCTAAGAGCAGTTCGAGGCGGCTCATCACGCCAGTTGAAGGACGCAAATCTTGAGGCTCGACCGCACGCACTGGGGCATCCGTGTTCTGAAGCGACCCGTTATCGGTGTGCTGGCGGCTTTGACTTTATTCACCGGCGTTCTCGCCGCGAATGTGCAGGCGGACCCGGCCGATGATGCGCTGGCAAAGCTTCAAGAACTTTCCCGCCAGGCCGAGCAGACCACCGAGGCGATGCATTCGGCCCAGCTGGATTTGAACAACAAGCTGGCCGCGCAGCAGGCCGCCGAAGCCAAGCACGCTGCGGATGCTTTGGCCGCAGAGCAAGCCAAGGCGCAACTAGCAACGTTCCAGGCGTCGGTGAACAGAGTTGCTGCCGCGCAATATATGGGTGGTCGCACCGACGGCTTGAGCGCCATCCTCACCTCCGATTCGCCGCAGCAATTCATCGACCGGCTGTCGGTACAGCGGGTGATGGCCACCGAGATGTCGGCACAGATGGCTAGCTTCCGCAGCACCAGCGAACAGGCCGCACGCGCCGAGGAGGCCTCCGCCAAGTCGGCCGCCGAGGCGAAGACCGCCGCGGAGCAGGCCGCTGCAGTGCGCGCCGACCTGCAATCCAAGCAAAGTCGGCTGCAGTTGCAGATTGCCGTGGTGAAGTCGCAATTCGAAGCGCTGAACCCGGCCCAGCGTGAGGCCCTGGCAGCGTTGCCGCCGGTTCCGCCCACGGTGGCGGCCGCCGCGCCCGGGGCGTTGCCACCAGCGAACGATCCCTCCGTTTTGGCCGCCGCCCCCGGCGGTATCCCGCCCGGCGACATGGCCCCGGAAGCAGCCATCGGCGCGCCGGCCCCCGGTAGTGGGCATTCCTCCACCGTCATCCAGGCGGCACTGAGCCGCATCGGCTCGCCGTATTCGTGGGGTGGGTCCGGTCCGAACGCCTTCGACTGCTCGGGACTGGTGATGTGGGCCTTCCAGCAGGCGGGTATCTCGCTGCCACACTCCAGCCAGGCATTGGCGCGCGGCGGGCAGCCGGTGTCACAGGATCAGATGCAGCCAGGCGACGTCGTCACCTACTACTCCGATGCCTCGCACGCCGCGATCTACATCGGTGACGGGATGATGGTGCACGCCTCGACCTACGGGACGCCCGTGCGGGTTGCCCCGGTGAACAATGCGCCCATCTACAACGTCCGTCGCTACTAAGCGGCTGCTGCTCGGGATCTTGCTGACCGAGCTGATTTTCGGGGTACTGCTCCTCGGTCAGCCCGCCGCGCCGCAGATCCCCCGCCTCGCGGCACCCGCTGCGCACACCACCTTCACCGGCGGCTCCACCACGCTGATGCTGCCCGATGGCCGCCGGGTGGCGCTGGTCGATCTGGGCGGACCGGACGCCGCGTCGCTACTGACCCGAGTCACCGCTGAAATCGCCGATGCGGCGAACGCGGTGACGGCGTTCTGGGGTCCTGATTGGCCGCGTGAGGTGACCATCGCGGCCACCGCTACCGACGAGCAGTTCACCGCGTTGGCCGGCGGCGGGGCCGACATCGCCGCGGCCACCACCAAAGAACGGATCGTCTTCGCACCGGGCGCTGCCGCGATGAGCAACACCGCGCTGCGAATCGTCTTGCGCCATGAGCTTTTCCACTACGCCACCCGCACCGTCACCGCATCAGACGCTCCCCGCTGGCTGACCGAAGGCGTCGCAGACTTCGTCGGCCGACCGCCCGTCGCAGCGCCGCGCGACGCGCAGGCGGTGTTGCCCACCGATACCGAGCTGGACACCGCCGGACCCCTCCGCTCGCTGGCCTACGACCGGGCGTGGTGGTTCAGCAGCTTTGTCGCCGAGGTGTACGGCACTCCAGCGCTGCGGGCGCTGTATCTGCGGGCCTGCGGCATCGGACACACCGATGTAGGCACCGCCGTGCGCGACACGCTGGGCGCCGACCTCGACGAGGTGCTGAATCGGTGGCGCGCCTGGCTCACCCGCTAATCTGACCGGGTGCCCCGGCTCCTGCTGGTTACCAACGACTTTCCGCCGCGACGTGGCGGGATCCAGTCGTACCTTTCCGAACTGGTGGACCAGCTGGAGTCATCCGGGTCGCACACGCTCACGGTGTACGCACCGAAGTGGAAGGGATCCAACGACTTCGATCGGGCGGCGCCCTATGAAGTGGTCCGGCACCCCACCACGCTGATGCTGCCCGAGCCGAGGGTGGCCCGCCGGATGTGCGAACTCATCAAATCCCGTGACATCGACACGGTGTGGTTCGGGGCGGCCGCGCCGCTGGCGCTGATGTCGAGCCTCGCGCGTCAGGCCGGGGCAGGCCGGGTCATTGCCAGCACACACGGCCACGAGGTCGGCTGGTCGATGCTGCCGGTTGCACGAACAGCGTTGCGCCGCATCGGAAACGACACCGATGTGGTGACGTTCGTGAGTCGGTACACCCGAAGCCGGTTCGCCTCGGCGTTCGGGCCGCAGGCCGCGCTGGAGCATGTGCCGCCGGGAGTGGACGTCCAACGGTTCGCACCAGACCCGAATGCCCGCGCTGAATTGCGGTCGCGGTACCGGCTGGGGGAGCGGCCAGTAGTGGTGTGCCTGTCGCGGCTGGTGCCTCGCAAGGGTCAGGACATGATGATCCGCGCGCTGCCGGTGATCCGGCAGCGCATTCACGGCGCCGCGTTGGTGATCGTCGGCGGCGGGCCATACCGAACGACGTTGGGCCGGTTGGCACATCGCTACGGCGTGGCCGACCATGTGGTGTTCACCGGCGGCGTGCCCGACGCCGAACTCCCGGCACACCACGCGCTGGCCGACGTGTTCGCGATGCCGTGCCGCACCCGCGGTGCCGGGCTGGACGTGGAGGGGCTGGGCATCGTCTATCTGGAAGCGTCGGCGACGGGTGTGCCGGTGGTGGCCGGACGCTCGGGCGGCGCGCCGGAGACCGTGATCGACGGCAAAACCGGTGTGGTGGTCGACGGTTGGAACGTCGGCGCAATCTCCGCCGCGGTCAGCGACATCCTCGCCGACCCCGACCGGGCATCGCGCATGGGTGCCGCGGGACGCCAGTGGGTGGTCGACAACTGGCAGTGGCCGCGTCAGGCCGCGCGACTGGCCGCGCTGCTGTAGCCGTTAGCCGTACAGCGCCTCGATGTCGTCGGCGAACTTCTCGGCCACGACCTTGCGCTTGACCTTCATCGTCGGTGTCAACTCGCCGGTGTCCTCGGTGAAATCGACTGGCAGAATGCGGAATTTGCGGATCTGCTCGGCCTTGGACACCGCCTGATTGGCCTCCTTGACCGCGAGGTCGATCTCGGCGATCAGATCGGGGTCGTTCGCCAGATCGGCCACCGACGCGCCGGCGTCCTTGCCGTTGCGCTCTTTCCAGCCTGGAAACGCCTCGGGGTCAATGGTGATCAGCGCGCCGATGAACGGTTTGGCGTCCCCGACGGCCATCGCTTGGCTGATCAACGGGTGGGCGCGCAGCTGATCCTCCAGGATCGCCGGTGCGACGTTCTTGCCGCCCGCCGTGACGATGATTTCCTTCTTGCGTCCGATGATGGTCAAAAAGCCGTCGTCGTCGAACGCGCCGAGGTCGCCGGTGTGGAACCAGCCGTCGGAGAACACCTTGGCGGTCTCCTCCTCGTTGCGCCAGTAGCCGCCGAACACCACGCCGCCCTTCACCAGCAGCTCGTCGTCGTCACCCAACCGCATGCTGTTGCCGGGCAACAACTTTCCGACGGTGCCGATCTTGAGGTCGTCGACGCGGTTCACCGTGATCGCGGCACTGGTCTCGGTCAGGCCGTAGCCCTCGTAGATGGTGAGCCCGACGCCGCGGTAGAAGTGGCCCAGCCGAGCGCCCAGCGGTGCGCCGCCGGAAATCGCCGCGTGGCAGTCGCCGCCAAGCGCCGCGCGGAGCTTGCCGTAAACCAACCGGTCGAACAGCGCGTGCTTGGCCCGCAGTACCAAACCCGCACCGCCGGTGTCCTGCGCCTTGCTCCACTCGATGGCGGTGTCGGCGGCGATCTCGAAAATCCGCCCCTTGCCGTCGTTTCGGGCATTCTGCTCGGCGGTGTTGTACACCTTCTCGAAGACCCGGGGCACCGACACCACCAGGGTCGGTTTGAACACCCCGAACATAGGCACCAGATTCTTGATGTCACTGGTGAATCCGAGCGTCACCTTGTTGGCGAACGCGGCAATCGTGATCGCCCGCGCCAGCACGTGGGCCAGGGGGAGGAACACCAACATCCGCTCGCCCTTGGCCAGCTGGTCGGGGAAGCACTCTTTGGCGCCGCGGATCTCGTACACCAGGTTGGAGTGGGTCAGCTGGCATCCCTTCGGGCGGCCGGTGGTGCCCGACGTGTAGATCAGCGTGGCGGGTTCGCCGGACTTGATGCCGGCCAGCCGGGTGTCGAGGTCTTTGGCGTCGACCGACTTGCCCGTCTCGGCCAGCACATCGAGTGCTTGGGATTCGGCGCCGTCGATGCGCAGCACCTTGCGCAGCTGGGGCAGTTCGCTCTTGAGCTGCTCGATGGTCTCGGCATGCGCATCGGTCTCGGCGAACGCCAGCACCGCGCCCGAATTCTCCAGCACGAACCGCACCTGTTCGGCCGACGACGTCTCGTAGATGGGAACCGTCACCGCGCCGGCCGCCAGGATCGCGAAATCGATGATCGGCCATTCGTATCGGGTCGCCGACAACACCGCCACCCGGTCGCCGGGCGCCACCCCTTCGGCGATCAAACCCAATGCCGTCGAGCGGATTTGCTGTGCCGCCTGGGCACAGGTCACATCCGTCCAGGCGCCCTCGACCAGGCGCCGGAAGATCACGTGGTCGGGATCCTCGCGTTCGTGGTCGAACACGGTGCTGACGATGTTGTCGTGCTCGCCGACGGTGAACGATGCGGGAACACTGAACTCACGCACGATCTTGGCCTCTCGTGGTTGTTTCGCCGTTGCCGACTTCAGCCTAGTCGGCCGCCGACGACCAGGTCAGGCGCATGTGTGAAGCTTGTGGGCGATGAACAGCATCCAGATCGCCGACCAGACGTTCGTCGCCGCCGATCCGGCCGACGTCGGCCGGGCCGTCGCGGATGCCGCCAGCTGGCGGCGGTGGTGGCCGGACCTGCGGCTGACGGTGGTGGAAGACCGCGGTGAGGCGGGGCACCGGTGGACCGTGACCGGTGCTCTTACCGGCACGATGGAGGTCTGGCTGGAGCCGATGCTCGACGGGGTGATCCTGCACTATTTCCTGCACGCCGAGCCGGCGGGCGTCGCGGCGTGGCAGTTGGCGAAGATGAACCTGGCCACGCTCAACCATCGGCGCAGGGTGGCCGGCAAGAACATGGCCTTCGAGATCAAGCGCACACTGGAGGCGTCGCGCCCGGTCGGGGTCTCGCGCCTGGCCCGATAATGGGTCACAGCCATCGGGTGCCGGTAGATTTTCACACCTGAGGCTGCCTGCGGGCGGGAGGGAACTACGTGGCGGACAAGACTGCGCAGACCATTTACATCAACGCCGATCCGTCGACGGTGATGGACGTGATCGCCGACATCGAGTCGTACCCGGAATGGGTGAACGAGTACAAGCACACCGAGGTGCTCGAGGCCGATGAGAAGGGCTACCCCAAGACCGCCCGCCTGGAGCTGGACGCCGCGGTGCTCAAAGACACCATGGTGCTGACCTATGACTGGGGCAACGTCGACCGCGGCTCGGTGCGATGGAGCTTGGTGTCCAGTTCACTGCTCAAATCGCTCGAGGGGGAATATCGGCTGTCTCCCAAGGGATCTGGCACAGATGTCACCTACGAGTTGTCTGTCGATCTGATCATTCCGATGATCGGGTTGCTCAAACGCAAGGCTGAGCGCAGATTGACCGACACCGCACTGAAGGATCTCAAGAAACGAGTAGAGGCTGAGTGAGCTGAGGGATGGCGCCGACGCGGCCGCCGACGCCCGGGTCAGTCTCTTCGTCGGCAAGGGCGGGGTAGGCAAGTCGACGCTGGCGACGGCGACCGCGGTGCGCGACGCGCGTGCCGGAATGCGGGTGCTGATCGTCTCGACGGATCAGGCGCATTCCATCGGGGATGTGCTGGGCACCACCGTCACGCCGACGGGTCGGCGCGAACCCACCCGGGTGCTCGCCGACGACGCGGATGCCGGGGGCGGCTCGCTGGACGCCCTGGCATTGGACACGCTGGCGCTTCTGGAGGAGCACTGGCGCGACGTCGCCGGTCTGCTGGCCGACCGTTTCCCCGATTCTGACGTGGGAGACATTGCGCCCGAAGAACTTTCGGCATTGCCGGGCATACAGGAGGTGCTAGGTCTACACGAAGTCGGTGAACTCGCAGCCTCGGGGCAGTGGGATCACGTCGTCGTGGACTGTGCCTCGACCGCGGACGCGTTGCGGATGCTGACGTTGCCCGCGACGTTCGGGTTGTATCTGGAGCGGGCCTGGCCCCGGCACCGCCGGTTGTCGATGACCGCCGACGACGCCCACTCGGCGGCGATCGTCGATCTGGTCGAGCGGGTCAGCGCCGGCACCGAGCGATTGAGCTCGCTGCTGACCGACGGGACGCGGGTGGCTGCACACCTGGTGCTGACCGCGGAGCGGGTGGTGGCCGCCGAGGCCGTGCGCACGCTCGGATCGCTGGCGCTGATGGGTGTGCGGGTCTCCGAGCTGCTTGTGAATCAAATTCTGGTGCAAGACGATTCGTTCGAATACCGCAACCTGCCCGAGCACCCGGCGTTCGATTGGTATGCCGAGCGCATCTCCGAACAGCAGAGCGTGCTCGACGATCTGGGCGCCGCCATCGGCGATGTGCAGTTGGTGTTGGTGCCGCATTTGGCGGGCGAACCGATCGGCCCCAAGGCCCTCGCGGAGCTACTGGACTGTGCGCGCCGGCGTGACGGCTCACCGCCGCCGGGGCCGCTGCGACCGATTGTGGACCGCGAGTCCGGATCTGGTCTCGAGGCCGTCTACCGGTTGCGGCTAGAGTTGCCAGCGGTCGACTCCGGCGCGTTGACGCTGGGCCGAGTCGACGACGACCTGATAATCGGTGCCGGCGGTATGCGGCGCCGGGTTCGGCTGGCGTCCGTCCTGCGGCGGTGCATCGTGATGGACGCCGAGCTGAAGGGCAGTGAACTGACCGTGCGATTTCGACCGAATCCGGAGGTGTGGCCGACGTGAGCGGGGCGCACTCGGAGATCGGTCCCGAACTGCGGCAGCTGGCGCAGACCATCCTGGACCGACTCGACCCGGCGGTGCGATCGGCCGCCGCGTTCGCGGCCAGCGGTGACGGCCCGGGCAAATGCCAGCAGGTGTGGTGCCCGGTATGTGCGCTGGCGGCGCTGGTATCCGGCGAGCAGCACCCGTTGCTCGACGTGATCGCCGAGCACAGCGTGTCGCTGCTGGAGGTCATCCGGGCGGTGCTCGCGGATGGCCAGCCGGGGCCGTCCGGCCCGAGCGAACCGCCTCCGGACGAGCCGCCGCCGGCGGGTCGCGGACGCTATCAGCACATCCCGGTGGCCATCAAGGACCCGGAGGACCCAGGGCAGTGACCTCATGCTGTGGTCGCATCAACAGCACCTCGGTACAGTTGTCGCAGAGCACTATCGCAGTGTTCGGGTGATGGGGAGGGTCCATGTGGTATTGGCTGTTCAAATACATCCTGCTGGGACCCTTGCTCGCCCTGATCGGCCGGCCGAAAGTCGAAGGGCTTCACTACGTTCCAGAGTCCGGACCGGCCATCCTGGCCAGTAATCACCTGGCGGTGATGGACAGTTTCTATCTGCCGCTGGTCGTGCGGCGTCGCATCACGTTTTTGGCCAAGCAGGAGTACTTCACCGGAACCGGAATCAAGGGCCGCTTCCTCGCCTGGTTCTACACGGTCGTCGGCCAGGTGCCGATCGACCGCACGAATGCCGACTCGGCCCAAGCCGCGCTGGATACCGCCGCGCGCATCCTGGGGGAGGGCAAGCTGCTCGGCATGTACCCGGAGGGCACCCGCTCACCGGACGGCCGGCTGTACAAGGGCAAGACCGGGTTGGCGCGCCTGGCCCTGCAGACCGGCGTGCCGGTGATTCCGGTCGCGATGGTCGGCACCGACGTGGTGAACCCTCCGGGCAAGAAGGGGCTGCGGTTCGGCCGGGTCCAGGTCAAGTTCGGCAAGCCGATGGACTTCAAGCGGTTCGAGGGCTTGGCGGGCAACCGCTTCATCGAGCGCGCGGTGATCGATGAGGTGATGTACGAACTGATGCGGCTGTCCGGTCAGGAGTACGTGGATCTCTATGCCGCCGACGTGAAGGAGGGCAAAGAGATCACCACCAAAAGCGGCCCCGCGATCAAGCCGCCGGCACGAATGCCGGACACCGCCGCGGGCTAATTGACCGCCGGCACCGGCGAAGCGTGGGCGTCCGTGCGCGTGCCTGCGGCGACACGCGTCGACACAATGCCGCTCACCACGATCACCGCCATCGCCCACCACACATAGGAGCCACCGGCCAGCTGCCGCCACAGCGACGCCGACGTCTCGTGGTGCTCGGGCATCAGCGTGATCGGCGTCCACACCATCAGCGCAAGCCCCGCGACACTGACCACCCCCAACAGCATGTCGCGATGCCGGTAGGCGACGGTTGCCGTCACCAGCACCGCCGGCAGCGCCCAAACCCAGTGATGCGACCACGACACCGGGGAGACCACCAAGCCGAACATGGCCACGCAGATCAGGGCCAGCACCGGCTCGTCGCATTTGAGCGCCCGCCGCGCCGCCCACACCGTCAGCGCCAGCACCGCGAAACAAGCCAGCACCCACAGCGCGAACCGTGGCCCCTCCGTAAGGCCCAGCCGGGCCAGCGCACCCGCGATGTTCTGATTGGTGTTCAGGGTCGCGGTGCCGATCCGGTCGGTGTTGCGAACGGTCTCGCCCCAGTACTCCAGGGAGTCCCGCCAGGCCAGCAGGAAACCGGCCAGCGTGGCCACCGCCGCCGACGCCGCGGTCACCAGCAGCGCACGTGTGTCTCGGCGCAAGACGAAGTAGAGCACGAAGACCGCGGGGGTGAGTTTCAGCGCGATCGCGAGCCCGAGCAGGATGCCGCGCGGCCATGGCGTCTTGCGGGGCACACAATCGGCGATCACCAGCGTCATCAACACGACGTTGATCTGGCCGAAGTCGAAGTTGGACCGGATCGGTTCGAGGTAGATCACGGCCGGCGCGACGATCGCGGCGGCCAACCACCAGCGTCGCAGCCACACCGGGGTGGACAGCGAAGACGATGCCCACACGTCCAGACGGGTCAGCACGATCGCGATCGAGGCGATCAGCAGCACCAGCGTGGTCAGGGTGATCGCCACGCTGGCCGCCGACAGCGACAGCCAGGCGAACGGCGCGAACGCCACCGCCGCCAGCGGGGGATAGGTGAACGGCAGATCCAGGCCGCCGCGGGTGTGGAAGATGGCGCCGTCGGCGTAGAGCGGCTGACCGTCCAGCCAGGCCCGCCCGCCCATCCGGTACACGTCGATGTCGATGCGGTACGGACTGTGCCCGAGCAACCGCCAACCCGCCCAGACCAACGCCGCCACGGTGAGCAACTGGAACAGTCGCCAGGCGAGCGTTGGCCCCCAAACAGCCCCGCCGGGCGACCGCCAAATACTCATGTCACACGACAGCCTATCGGTGGCCACCGCGGGTCGGGCGGTATCCCGGGCGCGACGCGCGCAGGTCGGCGTAAGTTTCGAGCGTGCACGCGAGCATCCAACTGGACTTCATCACCCGGGAGCGGTTGCCGCTGCTGTGCTGCCTGCTGGCGTTCATCCTGACGTTCTTCGTCACCCGCATGATCGTCCGCTACATCCGCGGCCACGCCGACGACGACGCGCCCCGCAAATGGTGGCAACCCCGCAACATCGGTCACGGCACCACCCACATCCACCACGCGGTGATCGGTGTGATCTTGGTGATGGTCTCCGGGATCACCATGGTGACCTTGGCGGTGAACGGAGGAGTAGCCGAATTCACGGTGGCCGCAACATTTTTCGGTGTCGGTGCGGCGCTGGTGCTCGACGAGTTCGCGCTGATCCTGCACCTGTCGGACGTGTACTGGGCCGAGGACGGCCGGACGTCGGTCGATGCGGTGTTCGCGGCGGTGGCGGTGGCCGGGCTGCTGGTGCTCGGCTTCAACCCGTTGTCGTTCTTCGACATCGGGATCTGGCGCGACGACCACAGCCTGGTGGCGCGGGCCAGCGTGATCGCGATGGCCGTGCTCACGCTGCTGCTGGCGGTGATCGTGCTGCTCAAGGGCAAGGTGTGGACCGGCCTGGTGGGCATGTTCATCACGCCGCTGCTGGTGGTCGGCGCGCTGCGGTTGTCCAGGCCACACGCCCCGTGGGCGCGCTGGCGCTACACCAGCCGTCCGCGCAAGATGCACCGCGCGCTGGTTCGGGAACATCGATGGCGCAGGCCGGTGGTGCAGGCCAAGCTGTGGCTGCAGCACGTCATCGCCGGCGAGCCGCGCTTTCCCGACGACAGCGAAGTCGACCGGCAACTCGAGAGCGAGATCCACGCCGCGGCGCCACCTACTCCCGACCGGAAAGCGGCCTAGTGCGCTACTTCTACGACACCGAGTTCATCGACAACGGCCGCACCATCGAGTTGATCTCGATCGGCGTGGCGGCCGAGGACGGACGCGAATACTACGCGGTGTCAACGGAATTCGACCCGGAGCGGGCCGGCAGCTGGGTCCGCAAACACGTGTTGCCCAAGTTGCCGCCGCCGGCCTCGCCGCTGTGGCGGTCGCGGCGGCAGATCCGCACGGAGCTGGAGGACTTCTTCGGCATCGACGGTGACGAGCCGATCGAGCTGTGGGCCTGGGTCGGCGCCTATGACCACGTCGCGCTGTGCCAACTGTGGGGCCCGATGACCGACCTGCCGCCCGCGATACCGCGGTTCACCCGCGAGTTGCGGCAGTTCTGGGAGGAGCGCGGTTCCCCCCGAATGCCCCCGAGGCCGCGTGATGCACACGACGCCCTGGTCGACGCCCGGCACAACCTGCACCGGTTCCGGCTGATGACCACGGGTGTTCTACCTGCACAGCGGTAAAAAGCACGTGTCGGCGACCGCTACCATGAATGGGTGAACTGGACCGTCGACGTACCCATCGACCAGCTGCCGCCGCTGCCGCCGCTGCCAGACGATCTCCGGCATCGGCTGGACGCCGCGCTGGCCAAACCGGCGGCCCAGCAGCCGAGCTGGCCTGCCGACCAGGCCAAGGTGATGCGGACCGTGCTGGAGAGCGTCCCGCCGGTGACCGTGCCCGCGGAGATCGAAAAGCTCAAGGGTCTGCTGGCCGATGTGGCGCAGGGTAAGGCGTTTCTGCTGCAGGGCGGCGACTGCGCCGAGACGTTCGTCGACAACACCGAGCCGCATATCCGGGCCAACATCCGCACGCTGCTGCAGATGGCGGTGGTGCTCACCTACGGCGCCAGCATGCCGGTGGTCAAGGTGGCCCGCATCGCGGGCCAGTACGCCAAGCCGCGGTCGTCGGACATCGACGCGCTGGGCCTGAAGTCCTACCGCGGCGACATGATCAACGGCTTCGCGCCCGATGCCGCCGCGCGGGAGCACGACCCGTCACGGCTGGTGCGGGCCTACGCCAACGCGAGCGCGGCGATGAACCTGGTGCGCGCCCTGACCGCGTCGGGCCTGGCCTCGCTGCACCTGGTGCACGACTGGAACCGCGAATTCGTCCGGACGTCACCGGCCGGTGCCCGCTACGAGGCGCTGGCCGCCGAGATCGACCGCGGGCTGACGTTCATGAGCGCGTGCGGCGTCGACGACCACAATCTGCAGACCGCCGAGATCTACGCCAGCCACGAGGCGCTGGTGCTCGACTACGAGCGGGCGATGCTGCGGCTGTCGGAAGAAGACGGTGAGCAGCCCAAGCTGTACGACCTGTCCGCGCACTACCTGTGGATCGGCGAGCGGACCCGCCAGCTCGACGGGGCGCACGTCGCGTTCGCCGAGGTGATCTCCAACCCGATCGGGGTGAAGATCGGGCCGACGATGACACCGGAGCTGGCCGTCGAATACGTCGAGCGGCTGGATCCGCAGAATCAGCCGGGGCGGCTCACGCTGGTCAGCCGGCTGGGCAACAACAAGGTGCGCGACCTGCTGCCGCCGATCATCGAGAAGGTGCAGGCCACCGGCCATCAGGTGATCTGGCAGTGCGACCCGATGCACGGCAACACCCACGAGAGCTCGACGGGCTACAAGACCCGCCACTTCGACCGCATCGTCGACGAGGTGCAGGGCTTCTTCGAGGTGCACCGGGCGCTGGGCACCCATCCCGGCGGCATTCACGTCGAGATCACCGGCGAGAACGTCACCGAATGCCTCGGCGGCGCGCAGGACATCTCGGATTCCGATCTCGCCGGGCGCTACGAGACGGCCTGCGATCCGCGGCTCAACACGCAACAGAGCCTGGAGCTGGCGTTCTTGGTCGCGGAGATGCTGCGCGACTAATCGACTAAGACGTCCGCGTCGCGGGTATGCATCCGCCATGGGTATTGCACTCGCCTTGGCGTCTGCCGGCGCCGCGCTGATGTTGATGACCGCGGGCTGCGGCCAGCGCAGTGATTTCGAGCCGAACAATCGCGGGGCCAACACCGAGACGTTGCCGACCTCGGTGGACAACGCGTACATCGTGCCCGCCTTCGTTCCGGGCCGCTGCGCGATTCAGGCGGGCAGCGCGGCGGAATTGCGGTTCACCGTGAGCAACACCAGGCCGGCAGAATCGGAACGGCTGCTCGCAATCGCCACCGGCGCCGCCGACGCGGTGCGGCTACCAGCCGGTGCGACGGACATTGCCCCCAAGGCCTCGCAGGAGTTCACCGCCGCGGTCGAAGGTCTACGTGAGGACCTGCGGCCCGCGATGTCGGTCGACGTGACGTTCCGCTTCGACAAGGCCGGCGACATCGAGCTGCGAGTGCCGATCGAGGCGTGCCCCACCCAGCAGACTTAGATCAGCCCCGCGATGTTGCTGCCGACGGTCCACGCCGCGGCGGCGACCAGGCCGGTCACGGTCAGGATCGCGATCACCCAGAACAGCAGGACACGCTTGGCGCGTTGCCGGGCCCAGTAGAACTCGCTCATGTCGATACCCGCGAATTGCCCTGATACCACGTCGTATTCGGAGCCATAGTCGGCGTCGTCGACCGGCGGATCCCAATCGTCGGGACCTCGGGTGAGTTCCCTGGTGTGCTGACGCGGGGCAGGCTTCGCCTGGGTCCGCTCCTGGCTGTGGTACAGCGCCGCCGAAAGATGTTGCGCCGAATTGGTGGGCGCGGGCACGCGGAAATCGGGAAGGTCGAGCTCCTCGACGATTTCGTCGAGTTCGGTGGCCATCTCCTGCGCGTCGGCGTAGCGCCGCGCGGGGTCGCGCGCGGTGGCCCGCAACACCAGTTCGTCGAATTGCGGTGGTACGCCGGCGATCACGGTGCTCGGGGGTGCGACATCGCGGTCCATCCGCTGATACGCCACCGCCAGTGCGGTGTCGCCGGTGAACGGTGTGTCACCGGTGAGCAGCTCGTAGGCGAGGATGCCGACGGCGTACACGTCGCTGGCCGGACTGGCGTCGCCGGTGCCGACCTGTTCGGGCGACAGATACGCCGCCGTGCCCAAAATCACGCTCGTAGAAGTGATCTTGGCCTCGGCGACCGCGCGGACGAGACCGAAGTCGGCGATCTTCACGTCGCCGTCGTCGGAGATCAACACGTTCTCCGGTTTGACGTCTCGGTGCACCAATCCTTCGCGGTGCGCCACCGCCAGCCCGCCGAGGACCGGCGCCAGCACCGCGGCGGCCGCATGCGGCGGCATCGGGCCTCGTTCCCGCAGGAGCTCGCGCAGCGTGCCGCCTTCGATCAGTTCCATCACCAGAAACGGGTGCTGACCGTCGATCCCCTGGTCATAGACGGCAACCAGGCACGGATGCTTGAGCCGCGCCACCGCCCGCGCCTCGCGCTGGAAGCGGGTGAGGAATTGCTGGTCGCCGGCGTAGCGCGAATCCATGATCTTCAACGCCACCGGCCGGTCCAGCCGAAGATCCAGGCAGCGGTACACCCCCGACATGCCGCCGGTCGCGATCAGCGCGTCGACACGGTACCGCCCGTCCAGCACGGCCCCGACGAGTGGATCCGATTGCTGGTTGGCCTTCACCGAAGACATGGTAACGAGACGGCCTCGACGGTCTTAGACTCGATGCGGTGAGCAGCATTCCGGCCGCTGACGATGTACTGGATCCCGACGAGGCCACCTACGACCTGCCCACCGTGGCCGAGATGCTGGGCGTCCCGGTGACCAAAGTGCATCAACAGCTACGTGAGGGACACCTTGTCGCCGTGCGTCGCAACGGGACGGTGGTGGTACCCAAGATCTTCTTCGACGAGACCGGCCATGTGGTCAAGAGCCTGCCCGCGCTGTTGGTCGTGATGCACGACGGGGGATACCGAGACACCGAGATCGTGCGCTGGCTCTTCACGCCAGATCCGTCGCTGACCATCAGCCGGGACGGCACGACGGAGCAGCAGGCTAATGCCCGCCCGGTGGATGCCCTGCACTCGCATCAGGCTCGGGAAGTGGTGCGGCGGGCCCAGGCGATGGCGGTTTGACCTCCGGCGCCCTATACAGCGAGTACCACGCGACCACCGCGCAGGCCGTGGTGAGCAGTACATGTGCCCACGAGTACATGCCGTGCGCGCCGTCGGGTTTCCACATCACCATGATCCAGGTGGAGAACCCCGCGATCGCGGCGATGGCGAGCCGGCTCTGCCAAAGTGCCGCCACCACCGCCAACGGCCAGGTGTAGTACCAAGGCAGCGCGGCCGGGACGAACAGCACCACCACACCCATCACCAGGGCGATGCCGATCAGCGCCTCGCGGTCGGTGTGACGAAATCGCCACCACAGCAAGGGAAGTGAGACGGCGATGATCGCGATGCCGATGATCCGGGTGACGTCGAGCACGGCGTAGAAGTTGACCGGCACGAAAAGGCTGCCGAACACGTTGACCAGGTTGGCCGCCGCGGTGGGCACCGTCAGCCAGTTGATGATCTTCACCGAACCGGCCAACGCAGTCAGCCAGCCCAGGCCGACACCGGCCAGCCAGGAGAGCACCGCGAACACCGCCGCGAAGATCAACACCGATGCGGCGGTGGCCACCGCGAACGCCCGCAGCGTGGGCATGTTGCGCCGGTCCCGCAGGTGACGCATCCACACCCACACCATGAACGGCAACGCCAGTCCGCCAGTGGCTTTCACCGCGACCGCCGCGGCGATCAGCGCCACCCCCCAGACGTGGTGCCCGGCGAAGGTCAACGCGATGCCGGCCATCATCAGTCCGACCATCAACATCTCGTTGTGGACGCCCCCCATCAGATGGATGATCACCAGCGGATTGAGCACGCAAATCCACAGCGCCGCAGCGCCGTTGGCGCCCACATGGCGGGCAACCCGCGGCGCCGCCCAGATCAGCAACACCAGACCGGGCAGCATGCACAAGCGCAGCAACATGGTTCCGGCCACCACGTCGTTGCCGACCAGAATCGTGACGAACTTGGCCACCAGGATGAACGCCGGGCCGTACGGCGCCGTCGTCGTAGTCCAGATCGGACTAACGTTGTCCAGCAACGAGTTCGGGTTGTCCACCGGGCCAACAACATACGGGTCGAATCCGTCGCGCAGCAGCGCGCCCTGGGCGAGATACGAATAGGTGTCGCGGCTGAACACCGGCACACTGAGCAACAGGGGTGCGAGCCAGAAGCCGGTGGTGGCCACCGTGGTGTATTCGGTTGCGGTGCCGTCGATCACGCGCCGGCCCAGCCATAGCCACGCGATCAGCATCAGCGCCACGCCGCCCCACAGCAGCACCGACGAGAGCACCAGCCCGTGCCCGTATCGCATCCAGGACAGGTGCAGCGACTCCAGCAGCGGGTCGTGTAAGCGGGTACTACCGGCGCCCAACCCGCCGATCGTGATCAGCGCCGCGCCGAGACAACCGAGCAACGCAGGTTTGGCCTGCTCCGATGCGGCGAACGTGGTCAGCCGCGAAACATGCTCGGCCAGCCCGGTTTTCGGGGTCTGGGTGCGGGTTGGGGTAGTCATTCTCCTCAGGCGGACCGGTTGGCGGCCATTCTGGCAAGTTCGGACAAACCCAGTTTGGCCTGTGCGTCGATTGGCGCGGCGGCCAGGATGTCCAACGATCGACGGGTGAGCGTATCGATGCGGTCCTCCACCGCGGCCAGCGCACCGACCGATTCGATGACCAGGCACAGCTCCTTGACCTGCGCGTCGGACAGCTCGGTGCCGATGGATCTCCGCAGGAGTTTGGCCGCCACCGGATCGGTCTTGTCGGCCAACTCGACGGCTTCGGCCAGCAGCACCGTGCGTTTCCCGGATCGCAGGTCGTCGCCGGACGGCTTGCCGGTGACGGCCGGGTCACCGAACACGCCCAGCACGTCGTCGCGCAATTGGAACGCCACACCCAGGTCGGTGCCGAACTCGTGGAAGATCGCCTGCACATCGGGCCGATCCGCGGCGGCGGCCGCGCCGAGCTGCAACGGTCGCGACACGGTGTAGGAGGCCGTCTTGTACAGGTTGACGGTCATCGCGGACTCCACCGATTCCGCGCCGCTGGATTCGGCGACGATGTCGAGATACTGCCCGCCGAGCACCTCGGTGCGGATGCTGGCCCACACCTTCTGCACGCGCCGGTGCGCGTCGATCGGCAGGTCGACGCCTGCGACGACGTCGTCGGCCCACGCCAGTGCGAGGTCGCCGAGAAGGATAGCCGCCGACATCCCGAACTGCTCCGGTGAGCCATGCCAGTTTCGGTCGCGGTGGGCGGTGGCGAACAGCCGGTGCACCGTCGGCAGCCCGCGCCGGGTGGCCGACGCGTCGATGACGTCGTCGTGCACAAGAGCGCAGGCTTGCAGCAATTCCAGTGCGGCGAACAGCCGCAGGCTGTCCGGATCGACGGGGTCATTGGGCCGCGGGGCGACGGCGCGCCAACCCCAGTAGGCGAATGCGGGCCGCAACCGTTTGCCGCCGCGCAAGACGAATTCTTCGAGGGCGCCGGTCAAATCCCCGTAGTCGTCGCCGATGTAGGCGCATTCGCGACGACGTTCGGCCAGATACTCCCGCAACTGGTCGGTGACGGCGCCGGCCAGCTCGACGGCCGACGGTGCCGCGGTATCCACGCTCAGCGAGCGCCCCTTTCTCTTCCAAGGTTTTCACCAGCCCCCGAGCCTCATTCAGAGTAGAGCGTGCAGGCGGTTTTGGAGGAGCCAGGACCTCAGTCCTCGGCGACGGCGGGGTCCCCGACCTTCGGTGAACGGTCGCGGTTCGTCCACGCCAACATGCCGACGATCCCGGCCACCAGGAACGACGCCACCCCCAACCAGATCGCCGCGCCGGTGAACGAGCGGGCGCTCGGGTCGGTGTAGCGGGCCTGGGCATTCATCGTGCTCACCACGCCTGGCCGCAGCTTCCACTCGACCACCTCGGTGCTCACCTGCTCGCCGTTGGTGGAGGTGACCTCGCCGGGGAACGACACCGACAGCGACACGTCGGCCGCTGGGTCGCTCAGCGACGTGAGGTCGGCGCGGCCGTCGAGGATGACCAGGTCGCCGGCGCGCCGCAGCGAGATGTCTACGCCTGCGGCATCGCGGTTCATACTGGCCAGCTGCGGCAGTTCGGCGAAGGTCAGGTCGGAGAACACCGCCTGCGAGCCGACATAGTCGTCGCGGCTGTACTCGGAGACCGCCACCTTGGTGGCAAAAGGCAGCGCATTGAGCAGCTGCGGGCCCTTGTCGTCGGGATTGCGCGGTTTGGCCGCCGCGATGATCTGGCCCGATACCCGGTCGTCCTCAGACACCGTGATGGAGGCGCGCACCCGCACGCAACCCACCGCGCTGGGCACGACGAGCAACAACAACACCACTGCCAGCAGGCGGATTCGGCGTTCGCGGACGCGCACCCGCTCATCGTGCCAGACCGAGGTGCTACAGCGGCAGGGACCGGCCCAAGATGGCGAATGCACGGGGATCCCCGGCGAAGTGGTAGCCGCGGATGATGTCGGTGAACCCCAGCCGCCGGTAAAGCCGCCACGCCCGGTTGGACTCGCCGTTGATCTCCGGTGTGGACAGCAGCACGTGGGATTCGCCGCGGCCGGCCAGCAGCCGCCGGGCCAGCGCCTCGCCGAGCCCGTGTCCCTGGGCGCGCGGGTGGATGTGCAACTCGGTGAGTTCGAAGTAGCTCGACATCAATTCGGCGATACGTGCCGAATCCACTCCGATGCGCTGCAGACCAGCCACCACCTGCTGTTGCCACCATTGATCGGGTGCGCCGCAGTAGCCGTAGGCGACGCCGAGCAGTGGCGCGTCGCTCATCGTCGCGACGTCAGCGTGCTCCCCGGGAGCGACGGGCACGTCGACGGCGGCGACACACTTCCACCCCCGGCGCCGCGTGTGCTCCAACCACATGGAGGCGCGTTGCTCTTCGGTGCCGCGCGGATAGCGCATGGCATCGACGTAGACGCTGAGCGCGTCCGGAAGCCGGCGTTCCATGTCGCTCGGCGACAGATCGATCAGAAATGTCGCCAACTCTGTGTTGCCCTTCGTCCGCGTTCGACTCTGATGCCGTCATCCATTACCGAAGCCATTATCGGGTGGCAGAGCCGGTCCGTCGCAACGCCGCCCTGCGACATACAATCGAGCGGCGAACTAGGTGGTACGGCACAGATCGACCTCGTATCATTACTGTTAGGTGCCCGTAAATGCGGGCATACCCGAGTTTGAACAACGTGCCGCGGCGGCAAGGGAGGGACGAATGCCACTCTCCGATCATGAGCAGCGCATGCTCGAGCAGATCGAGAGCGCGCTCTATGCCGAGGATCCCAAGTTCGCATCGACCGTTCGCGGCGGGACTCTGCGCGCACCCTCGACCCGGCGCCGACTGCAAGGCGCCGCACTCTTCGTAATTGGTTTGGCGATGCTCGTGTCGGGTGTCGCGTTCAAGGCCACCATGATCGGGAGCTTCCCGATCCTGTCGGTGATCGGCTTCTTGGTGATGTTCGGTGGCGTCGTCTATGCGATCACCGGCCCGCGGGTGGCGGGCGGTCGCGACCACGCGGGCGCCGAGCCGGGCGGGCCGCGGCCGAAGCGCGTCAAGGGCTCCGGCACGTTCACCAGTCGGATGGAGGATCGGTTCCGGCGCCGCTTCGACGAATAGGCCGGTACCGACCGAGGTGGGGTAGCTCCTAGACGGGAGCTACCCCTTTTTGTTAGCGGATTGCTACAGATTTCCCCCACCACGCCCCACTGCGCTCGCCGCAGATTCTGAGCTGGGCATTTGAGATCGACCATGGTCTTCGGCCGTGCGCGTGGCGGTTACGGCGCCCGCTCTGACCACGTCGAGTGGGGACACAACACGAACTTTTGCCCATCAATGGAGCAGTGTGGGGGATTGTGGGGTAAAGTGGCGGACAACGGAGCGACCGGGGCTCCGGAGCAGGGCAGGAGGTGGCCAGATGTTTCTGGGCACCTACACGCCGAAACTCGACGACAAGGGGCGGTTGACACTGCCCGCCAAATTCCGCGACGCGCTGGCAGGAGGGCTGATGGTGACCAAGAGCCAAGACCACAGCCTTGCCGTCTATCCACGCGCCGAATTCGAAAAGCTGGCCCGCAAGGCGTCGCAGGCATCCCGAAGCAATCCGGAAGCTCGGGCATTCCTGCGAAACCTCGCTGCCGCCACCGATGAACAGCATCCCGACGGGCAAGGCCGGATCACGTTGTCCGCCGACCATCGTCGCTACGCCAACCTCTCCAAGGAGTGCGTGGTGATCGGTTCGGTTGACTACCTGGAGATCTGGGACGCCCAAGCATGGCAGGAATATCAGCAGGCCCACGAAGAGAACTTCTCCGCGGCGACCGATGAAACTCTGCGCGACATCATCTAGCCCGGCTGTTGGCCGCCACGTTGCCCGTGCATCGCGGCCTCTGCCCGAACCGGCCCTGGCGTACTTCCCCAACGCCAGGTCCGCGATCTCGGACAGGGACCTCGGTGCAGGGGCGCCACCACACAGGCTTTTTCGAGGTGTTGCGATGCCTGACTACGGGCATGTCCCGGTCCTGCTCCAGCGCTGCGTCGAGCTGCTCACACCGGCGCTGACCCGTGAGCACGCCGACGGCGCCGGCGCCGTTCTGGTCGACGCCACGCTGGGCGCGGGCGGGCATGCCGAACGCTTTCTGAGCGAGTTGTCCGGCCTGCGCGTCATCGGGCTGGACCGCGACCCCGATGCGCTGCGCATCGCCGGTCAGCGACTGGCCCCATTCGGCGATCGGGTGAGGTTGGTGCGCACGCGCTACGACGGCATCACTGAGGCGCTGGATGTGCCTGCGGTACAAGGCATTCTGTTCGATCTCGGGGTGTCGTCGATGCAGCTGGACCGCACCGAGCGCGGATTCTCATACTCCGCCGACGCCCCGCTGGATATGCGGATGGACCCCGATGCGCCGCTGACCGCCTCCGACGTGCTCAATACGTACGACGAGAAGACGCTGACGCGGGTGCTGCGCGATTTCGGCGAGGAACGCTACGCGTCCCGCATCGCCAGGCAGATCGTGCGTCGCCGGGCGCAGCGACCGTTTCGCACCACCGGCGAGTTGGTGCAGTTGCTGTACGACGTCATTCCCGCCCCCGCCCGTCGCACCGGTGGCCATCCGGCCAAACGCACTTTCCAAGCGTTGCGCATCGCGGTGAACAGCGAGCTGGAATCGCTGCGCGAGGCACTGCCCGCCGCGCTGGCCGCCCTCGCGCCCGGTGGCCGGATCGTGGTGATGGCCTATCAATCGCTGGAGGACCGCATCGTCAAGAATCAGTTCGCGGCTGCGACCGCCTCCCGCACACCGCCCGGTCTGCCCATCGAATTGCCCGGCCACGAACCCGAATTCGTCGCGCTGACCCGCGGCGCCGAGCGCGCCGATGCCCAGGAAATCAAGCGCAATCCGCGAAGCGCCCCGGTGCGGCTGCGCGCGCTGGAAAAGGTTGGGAGATAACGATGAAGGCCAAGCGATCAGCGCCCGCGCCGGCCGACGAACGCCGGCGCAAAGCGCGTCAGCCCAGCCGCACCGCGCAGCGCCGCACTGTGGACGCCCCGCCGCGCCGCCGCCGGCCCGAACGTGAACAGCGTCCGCTGCGGTCGGCGCCTCAGACCGCGCCGATTCCACGGCCCGCGGAACGGCCGGGCCGGGCCAAGAACGCCAGCCAAGCCAAGGCCCGGGCGAAAGCGCGGAAGGCAAAGGCTCCCAAGGTTGTTCGGCCGCCTCTTCGCGAGCGGCTGCTGGTCAAGCTGGCCTCGATCGAGCTCGATCCCCGCGCGCTCGTCGCCCGGGTGCCGTTTGTCGTGCTGGTGATCGGCGCGCTGGGGATGGGGTTGGGCGTGACGCTGTGGCTGTCTACCGGTGCGGCGGAGCGGTCCTACCAGTTGGGCAACGCCCGAGAGACCAATGAGGCTCTGCTGCAACAGAAGGAAGCCCTGGAGCGCGACGTGCTGGAGGCCCAGGCGGCGCCCGCACTGGCCGAAGCGGCGCGCAACCTCGGCATGATCCCGTCCCGCGACACCGCGCACCTGGTGCAGGATCCGGCCGGTAACTGGGTGGTGGTGGGCACGCCCAAACCCGCCGAAGGTGTGCCGCCGCCACCGCTGAACGCCCCGCTGCCGGAGGAGACGCCGGCACCGACACCGCCGCCGGCGCCGCGGGTCGTCGACCCGCGCGAGATGACCGTGCGAGTGCCGGCCGCGGCTCCGTCATCGACGCCGCCGACGCCACCGACGCCACCGACACCACCGACGCCGTTGGCCGCCCAGGCCGCGCCGGAAGCCGACCACGGCGCGACCGGTCAACCGCCCGCGCTCGGTCCAGCTCAACCGCCTGCCGCGCCGGTGCAGCCCGCGCCGCTGGCCGCCCCGGTGCAGCCCGCAGCCCCGCCGCCCGCGACACCGCTGGATGCGGGCATCACCCACCTGCCGGGCCCGCAGGCACCGACGGCACCCGGCCCGCAGGTTCCCGCCGAGCAGTTCAGCCCGATCACCCCGTCCGCCCCGCCGGCGCCGGTCCCCGCCGCATGAGCCGGCGCGACGAGCATCGCGGGCGCAAGGGTCAGCCCACCCGAGGGCCTGCGCCGAGCCAGGGCCGCTCGGCGCGGAGCCGACGCACCCGCCAGCCCGTCACCGAAACCGGTTTGCGCAGCGCGTCTTTCGTCTTCCGGCATCGGGCGGGCAACGCCATTATCTTCATCTTGCTGCTGATCGCCGGCACCCAGCTGTTCAATCTGCAGGTGCCTCGCGCGGCCGGGTTACGCGCCGAGGCCGCCGGCCAGCTCAAGGTCACCGATGTCGAAAAGGCCTTGCGGGGCAGCATCATCGACCGCAACAACGACAAACTGGCTTTCACCATCGAGGCCCGGGCACTGACGTTCCAGCCGGTCAAGATCCGCAAACAGCTGGCCGAGGCGAGGGAGAAGACACCGGAGGCTCCCGACCCGCAGCGGCGGCTGCGTGACATCGCCACCGAGGTGGCGTCGCGGCTGAACAACAAGCCGGACAAGAAGACCGTGTTGAAGAAGCTCAACAGCGACGAGACGTTCGTCTACCTCGCCCGCGCGGTCGACCCCGCGATCGCCGACGCCATCACCACCAAGTTCCCCGAAGTCGGTTCGGAGCGGCAGGATTTGCGCCAGTACCCGGGCGGCTCGCTGGCGGCCAACATCATCGGCGGCATCGACTGGGACGGCCACGGCCTGCTCGGGCTCGAGGATTCGCTCGACGCGGTGCTGGCGGGCACCGACGGCTCCGTCACGTACGACCGCGGCTCCGACGGCGTCGTGATTCCGGGCAGCTACCGCAACCGCCACGACGCGGTCGACGGTTCCACGGTCCAGCTGACCATCGACGACGACATCCAGTTCCACGTTCAGCAGCAGGTGCAGCAGGCCAAGAACGCCTCCGGCGCCGAGAATGTCTCCGCTGTCGTGCTGGACGCGAAAACCGGTGAAGTGCTGGCGATGTCGAACGACAACACGTTCGACCCGGCACAGGACATCGGCAGGCAGGAGGATCGGCAGCTGGGCAATCCGGCGGTGTCCTCGCCGTTCGAGCCGGGTTCGGTGAACAAGGTCGTCACCGCGGCGTCGGTCATCGAGTTCGGGTTGTCGAACCCGGACGAGGTACTGCAGGTGCCCGGCTCCATCCACATGGGCGGTGTCACCGTGGGTGACGCGTGGAACCACGGTGTTATGCCCTACACCACCACCGGAATCTTCGGAAAGTCCTCCAACGTCGGCACTTTGATGCTGGCCCAGCGTATCGGCCCGGAGCGCTATGCGGACATGCTGCGGCGATTCGGGCTCGGTCAGCGCACCGGGGTGGGGCTGCCCGGTGAAAGCGCGGGCCTGGTCCCGCCGATCGATCAGTGGTCCGGCAGCACGTTCTCCAACTTGCCTATCGGCCAAGGTCTTTCGATGACATTGCTGCAGATGACCAGCATGTACCAGACCATCGCCAACGACGGTGTGCGGATGCCGCCGCGCATCGTCAAGGCCACCATCGCCCCGGACGGAAGCCGCACCGAGGAGCCCCGCCCCGACGGCATCAAAGTGGTGTCGCCGCAGACTGCCCAGACCGTGCGCAACATGCTGCGTGCGGTGGTGCAGCGCGATCCGATGGGCGAGCAGCAGGGTACCGGCCCACAGGCCGCGGTCGAGGGCTACCAGATCGCCGGCAAGACCGGCACCGCCCAGCAGATCAACCCCGCCTGCGGCTGCTACTACTCCGACGTCTACTGGATCACGTTCGCCGGCATCGCCACCGTCGACAATCCGCGTTATGTGGTCGGCATCATGATGGACAATCCCCGTCGCGCCGCTGACGGCAGCCCCGGATCGTCCGCAGCGCCGCTCTTCCACAACATCACGTCGTGGCTGCTGCAGCGCGAGAATGTGCCGCTGTCGCCGGATCCCGGGCCGCCGCTCACCCTGCAAGCGACCTGAGCGGCGAGCCGGTCACAGCCCGGTCGGTACTGTGTCAGGGCCATGAAATTGCGTCCCAGCCGTCCCGTCGGCCACCACCTCGGGCCGCTCATCGACCAGGTCGGCGCTGTGCCCGCCGTCGGTGTTGCGGTGCCCGATGTGCGGATCACCGGCGTGACGCTGCGGGGCCAGGACGCCCAGCCGGGCGACCTGTTCGCCGCCCTGCCCGGTGCCTCGTCGCACGGCGCGCGTTTCGTCGACGACGCGGTGCAGCGCGGCGCGGTCGCCGTGCTCACCGATGCCGCAGGCGCGGCCGAACTGGGTGGGAGCCTTGCCGTTCCGGTGTTCATCCATCCGGCACCGCGCTCGGTGCTCGGCGAGCTGGCGGCCACCGTGTACGGGCGGCCGTCGGAGCGGCTGCGCGTCATCGGGGTCACCGGCACCTCGGGCAAGACCACCACCACCTATCTGGTGGAGGCCGGACTGCGCGCCGCCGAGCGGGTCGCCGGCCTGATCGGCACCGTGGGCATCCGCATCGACGGCCGCGACCTACCCAGCGCGCTGACCACGCCGGAGGCCCCCGAACTGCAGGCGCTGCTCGCGGTGATGGTCGAACAACATGTCGACACCGTGGTGATGGAGGTGTCCAGCCACGCCTTGACGCTCGGCCGGGTGGACGGGGTGCGCTTCGCGGTCGGCGGGTTCACCAACCTATCGCGTGATCACCTGGATTTCCATCCGACCATGGAGGACTACTTCGACGCCAAAGCGCGGCTGTTCGATCCCCAATCACCTACGCACGCAGATATTTCCGTGATCTGCGTGGACGACGACGCGGGCCGGGCGATGGCCCGGTTGGCGCAGGCGCCGGTGTCTGTCAGCGCGACCGGCCGTAACGCCGACTGGCGCGCAGAAGACATTCGCGCCGTCGACGCCGGCGCCCAGGAGTTCGTCGCGGTGGATCCGGCCGGGGTGCACCATGCGCTGCGCATCGGGTTGCCCGGCCGCTACAACGTGGCCAACTGCCTGCTGGCGGCGGCGCTGCTCGACACGGTCGGGGTGTCCCCGGAGCAGGCCGCGCCCGGGTTGCGCCGGGCGACGGTGCCCGGCCGGCTCGAGGCGATCGACCGCGGCCAGGATTTTCTCGCGCTCGTCGACTACGCCCACAAGCCCGGCGCGCTGAACGCGGTGCTGCAGACGCTGCGGGACCAGTGCACCGGACGGTTGGCGGTGGTGTTCGGCGCCGGAGGCAACCGCGACGCGGGCAAGCGCGAGCCGATGGGCCGCGTCGCCGCCGAACTGGCCGACCTCGTGGTGATCACCGACGACAACCCCCGCGACGAAGATCCGGGTGCCATACGGGCGGCGATCCTCGCGGGTGCTTCGGGTGGTCAGGCCGAGGTGGTCGAGCTCGGTGACCGGCGGGCGGCCATTGACTATGCGGTCGGTTGGGCACAGGCCGGCGACGTGGTGCTGATCGCGGGCAAAGGCCACGAAACGGGCCAGACCAGTCACGGCGAGACCCGGCCGTTCGACGACCGCGAGCAATTGGCCGCGGCGTTACAGGCATTGGGGTCGGGCTCGTGATCAACCTGACCATCGCCCAGATCGCCGAGATCGTCGGCGGCGAACTCGCCGACATCACGCCCGAGCAGGCGGCGCGTACCCGCGTCACCGGAACCATCGAATTCGATTCGCGCGCAGTCACGCCCGGCGGATTGTTCCTGGCGCTTCCCGGTGCCCGATCCGACGGCCATGACTTCGCAGCGGCCGCAGTCCAGGCCGGCGCCGTCGCGGTGCTGGCGGCGCGGCCGGTCGGCGTGCCGGCCATCGTGGTGAGGCCGGGTAACGCCGTCGGCCCGATCGACGCTGCTTCGGGGGCCCTCGAACACGACACCGACGGCTCCGGCGCCGCGGTGCTGGCCGCGCTGGCGCGATTGGCCGGCGCGGTCGCGGCCGAACTGGTGGCCGGCGGACTGACCATCATCGGCGTCACCGGCTCGTCGGGCAAGACTTCGACCAAGGACCTGCTGGCCGCGGTGCTGGCGCCGCTGGGGGAGGTGGTCGCGCCGCCGGGCTCGTTCAACAACGAACTCGGTCACCCGTGGACGGTGCTGCGGGCCACCCCCGAGACCGACTATCTGATCCTGGAGATGTCCGCGCGCCACCCCGGCAACATCGCCGCATTGGCCGCCATCGCCCCGCCGTCGATCGCGGTGGTGCTCAACGTCGGCACCGCCCACCTCGGCGAGTTCGGCTCGAGAGAAGCCATCGCCGCAACCAAATCAGAACTGCCGCAAGCAGTTCCGGCGTCAGGCGTGGTGGTGCTCAACGCCGACGACCCCGCCGTGGCGGCGATGGCCGACAACACCGCCGCCCGCGTGGTGCGGGTGTCACGCTCGCCGGGCGCGGATCTGTGGGCCGGGCCGGTCACCCTCGACGAGTTGGCCCGGCCCCGCTTCACCCTGCACGCCGCCGATCGCCAGGTCGACGTCACGCTGGCCGTCCACGGTGACCATCAGGTGTCCAACGCGCTGTGCGCGGCCGCCGTCGCGCTGGAGTGCGGCGCCAGCCTGCCGCAGGTGGCCGCGGCGTTGGCCGCCGCCCACCCGGTGTCGCGGCACCGGATGCAGGTCTATACCCGGGCCGACGGTGTGACGATCATCGACGACGCCTACAACGCCAACCCGGATTCCATGGCGGCCGGCCTGAAATCGCTGGCCTGGATGTCTCGCCAGGGCGGTGAGGCCAGACGCAGCTGGGCGGTGCTCGGCGAGATGGCCGAACTCGGTGAGGACGCGATAACCGAGCATGACCGCATCGGCCGATTGGCGGTGCGCTTAGATGTCTCTCGACTCATCGTCGTGGGAACCGGGAGGGCTATGAGCGCCATGCACCACGGCGCGGTGATGGAGGGGTCGTGGGGCTCTGAGTCGACCATGGTCCCCGATGCCGACGCCGCGCTGGCTCTGTTGCGGGCCGAACTGCGGGCGCCAGACGTGGTGCTGGTGAAGGCCTCCAACGCCGCCGGGCTGGGCGCGCTGGCCGACGCGCTTGTCAACGAAGACGGGACCGCGCGCGGATGAGGCAAATCCTTATCGCCGTCGGTATCGCGCTGACGGTGTCGATCCTGTTGACCCCGGCGCTGATCCGGCTGTTCACCAGCCAGGGGTTCGGCCATGAGATCCGCGAGGACGGACCGCCCAGTCATCAGAAGAAGCGCGGCACGCCGTCGATGGGCGGCGTCGCCATCCTGGCGGGTATCTGGGCCAGCTACCTGGGCACCCACCTGGTCGGATTGGCCCTGGACGGGCAGGGCCCGTCCGCGTCCGGACTGCTGGTGCTGGGCCTGGCCACCGCGCTGGGCGCCGTCGGCTTCGTCGACGACCTGATCAAGATCCGGCGCGCCCGCAACCTCGGCCTGAACAAGACCGCCAAGACCGTCGGCATCCTGCTGGCCGCCGTGATCTTCGGCGTCCTGGCGCTGCAGTTCCGCAACGGCGAGGGCCTGACGCCGGCCAGTGCCGAGCTGTCTTACGTGCGCGAAATCGCCACGGTCACACTGGCGCCCGCGATCTTCGTATTGTTCTGCGTGGTCATCGTCAGCGCCTGGTCCAACGCGGTGAACTTCACCGACGGGCTGGACGGGCTGGCCGCGGGGGCGATGGCGATGGTGTGCGCGGCCTATGTGCTGATCACCTTCTGGCAGTACCGCAACGCGTGCGCCACCAGCCCGGGCCTGGGCTGCTACAACGTGCGCGACCCGCTGGACCTCGCGCTGATCGCCGCCGCGACCGCCGGGGCCTGCATCGGCTTTCTGTGGTGGAACGCCGCACCGGCCAAGATCTTCATGGGCGACACCGGCTCGCTCGCGCTGGGCGGCATCATCGCCGGACTGTCGGTGACCAGCCGCACCGAAATGCTGGCGGTGGTGCTCGGCGCGCTGTTCGTCGCCGAGGTCACCTCCGTCGTCGTGCAGATCCTGGCGTTCCGCACCACCGGNGGCGGTGGTGCTCGGCGCGCTGTTCGTCGCCGAGGTCACCTCCGTCGTCGTGCAGATCCTGGCGTTCCGCACCACCGGACGACGGGTGTTCCGGATGGCGCCGTTTCATCACCACTTCGAACTCGTCGGCTGGGCCGAAACCACCGTGATCATCCGGTTCTGGTTGCTGACCGCCATCGCCTGCGGACTCGGGGTGGCACTCTTCTACAGTGAGTGGCTCGCCGCCGTCGGGGCCTGAGATGACCGACCTGACCGCAGACGCCCGGGTGTTGGTCACCGGGGCGGGCATCACGGGCCGTTCGGTCAGCGCGGCGCTCGCACCGATGGGGGTGCGGCTGACGATCTGCGACGACGACCCCAAGGCCCTGCAGCGGCTTTCGGAGGCGGCGCGGGTGGTCGAGACGCCCGCCGCAATCGATCGCATCGCGGACTACGACCTGGTGGTGACCAGCCCCGGCTTTGCGCCCACCGCACCGGTGCTGGCCGCCGCCGCGGCCGCCGGCGTGCCGATCTGGGGTGACGTCGAGTTGGCATGGCGACTGGACCAGTCGGGCCGCTTCGGGGGGCCGCGGCGCTGGCTCGTCGTCACCGGCACCAACGGCAAGACCACGACCACCTCGATGCTGCACGCGATGCTCGTCGCCGCCGGGCGACGGGCCATGTTGTGCGGCAACATCGGCGACCCGGTGCTCGACCTGATCGCCGAGCCGGCCGAGTTCCTGGCCGTCGAACTGTCCAGCTTCCAGTTGCACTGGGCGCCGTCGCTGCGCCCCGAGGCCGGCGTCGTGCTCAACGTCGCCGAGGACCACCTGGACTGGCACGGCTCACTGGAGGCCTACGCCCGCGACAAGGCGCGGGTGCTCGACGGGCGGGTCGCGGTCGTCGGCCTCGACGACCCGGTGGCCGCGAAATTGCTGGACACCGCCGCCGCGTCGGTACGCGCCGGCTTCCGGTTGGGCGAGCCCGCGCCCGGCGAGCTCGGGGTGCGCGACGGCATGCTGGTCGACAACGCGTTCGGCGACGGCGTCGCGCTGGCCGACGCCGCATCCATCCCGGTGGCCGGGCCGGTTGGCGTGCTCGACGCGCTGGCCGCCGCCGCGTTGGCGCGCGCAGTCGACGTGCCGCCGGAGGCGATTGCCGACGCGCTAGCGTCGTTTGAGGTGGGGCGGCACCGCGCCGAGGTCGTCGCGGTCGTCGACGGGGTCACCTACGTCGACGATTCGAAGGCGACGAACCCGCACGCTGCGCAGGCTTCGATCGCCGCCTACCCGCGGGTGGTGTGGATCGCCGGCGGACTGCTCAAAGGCGCATCGGTGGACGACCTCGTCACCGAGGTGGCAAATCGGCTGGTCGGAGCCGTGTTGATCGGACGAGACCGTGGCGTGGTTGCCAACGCGTTATCGCGACACGCCCCGGATGTCCCCGTCGTCGAGCTTGTGACGGGGGAGGATTCTGGGGTGCTTGAGACGATTGAGCCTAGTGAGTCAGGTATTAATACTGTGACTCGTGTTATCGAGACGGGGGAGCGTCCGCTGGGCGAGGCCGTGATGACGGCCGTCGTCGACGCCGCCCGCGGCTTGGCCGGCGCCGGGGACACCGTGTTGCTGGCACCCGCGGGCGCGTCCTTCGACCAGTTCAGTAGCTACGGCCACCGCGGCGATGCGTTCGCCGCCGCGGTCCGCGCCATCACCCGGTAACGACGGTGAGCAACATCCTGACCCGGTTGCGACACCGGCGGACGAACGGCGCCGCGACGCCGACCGCCGAATCGCCCCGCGGGCCCCGCACCCGGTTCGGTGCGTGGCTGGGCCGTCCGATGACGTCGTTTCACCTCATCATTGCCGTGGCCGCGCTGCTCACCACGCTGGGTTTGATCATGGTGCTCTCCGCGTCGGGGGTGTACTCCTACGACTCGGACGGCTCGCCGTGGGCGGTGTTCGCCCGTCAGGTGCTGTGGACCGTCGTCGGCCTGGTTGCGTTCTACATCGCGCTGCGCATGCCGGTGCAGATGATGCGCCGGCTGGCGTTCCCCGGTTTCGCCCTGACCATCGTGCTGCTGATCCTGGTGTTGATCCCGGGAATCGGCAAGGAAGCCAACGGGTCTCGCGGATGGTTCGTCGTCGGCGGGCTGTCGATGCAGCCGTCGGAGCTCGCCAAGATCGCATTCGCCATCTGGGGCGCGCACCTGCTGGCGGCCCGTCGCATGGAGCGCGCGTCGCTGCGGGAGATGCTGATCCCACTGGTGCCCGCCGCAGTCATCGCGCTGGCGTTGATCGTCGCCCAGCCCGACCTCGGGCAGACGGTGTCGCTGGGCATCATCCTGCTGGGCCTGCTGTGGTACGCCGGCCTGCCGCTGCGGGTGTTCCTGTCGTCGTTGTTCGCGGTGGTGGTGTCGGCGGCCGTGCTGGCCATGGCCGAGGGCTACCGCTCGGCGCGGGTGCAGTCCTGGCTCAACCCCGGTGCTGACCTGCAGGGCTCCGGCTATCAGGCCAAACAGGCCCGGTTCGCGCTGGCCAACGGGGGATTCTTCGGCGACGGGCTGGGGCAGGGCACCGCCAAATGGAACTACCTGCCCAACGCGCACAACGACTTCATCTTCGCGATCATCGGTGAGGAACTGGGCTTCGTCGGCGCCGCGGGGCTGCTGTGCCTGTTCGGGCTGTTCGCCTATACCGGCATGCGGATCGCCCGCCGCTCGGTCGATCCCTTCCTGCGGCTGCTGACCGCCACCGCGACGCTGTGGGTGATGGGCCAGGTGTTCATCAACGTCGGCTACGTGGTCGGGCTGCTTCCCGTCACCGGCCTGCAGCTGCCGCTGATCTCGGCCGGCGGTACCTCAACGGCGACAACGCTTTTGATGATGGGCGTGATTACCAACGCGGCGCGACACGAACCTGAGGCGGTGGCAGCGCTGCGCGCGGGGCGCGACGACCGGGTGAACCGGCTGCTGCGCCTGCCCCTACCGGAGCCGTACACCCCCACCCGGCTGGAGGCCGTCCGCGATCGGCTGCGGTCCCGCCCGGCCAAGCCGGCCGGGAAGCCCGCCCGCAAACCCGCCCGGGACACTCGGCGCAAACCCCATACGGCCGATCGGCCCGTGCGGCGCACCAGGCATCATGGAGGCGCCCAGCGCCAACAGGCGCGGCGGGCTCGCACACTGGAAGGTCAGCGTCACGGGTGAACAGCGACCGGGGGATTTCAGTCGTCCTCGCAGGGGGAGGCACCGCCGGGCACGTCGAACCGGCGATGGCGGTGGCCGACGCGCTGAGGTCACTCGACCCGTCGGTGCGCATCACCGCGCTGGGCACACACCGGGGACTGGAAACCCGGCTGGTGCCCGAACGCGGCTATGACCTCGAGTTGATCACGCCCGTTCCGCTGCCGCGTAAGCTCTCGGCCGATCTGGCCAGACTCCCGCTGCGGGTACGCCAGGCCGTCCGGCAGACGCGCGCGGTGTTCGACAAGGTGCACGCCGACGTCGTCGTCGGATTCGGCGGCTACGTCGCACTGCCGGCGTATCTGGCCGCCCGCGGCGGTCTTTCCCGGCGCCGCGTTCCCGTCGTGGTGCACGAGGCCAACGCCAGCGCGGGCTGGGCGAACCGGGTCGGTGCACGCTCGGCGCGCCGAGTGCTCTCGGCGGTGCCCGATCCCGGATTGGGGTCGGTCGAGGTCGTCGGCGTCCCGGTCCGCGAGGCGATCACCTCACTGGACCGAATGGCCCTGCGGGCCGAGGCGCGGGCGCACTTCGGCTTCGCCGACGACGCCCGGGTGCTGCTGGTGTTCGGCGGCTCGCAGGGCGCGCAGTCGATCAATCGCGCGGTCGCTCCTGCCGCCAAAGACCTTGCCGCCGCGGGTATTTCAGTGCTACACGCCCATGGGCCGAAGAACACACTGGACCTGCGCGAGCCGGCCGACGGCGATCCGCCGTATGTGGCCGTGCCGTATCTGAACCGGATGGACCTCGCCTACGCCGCCGCCGACCTGGCCATCTGCCGGTCCGGTGCGATGACGGTGGCCGAGGTGACGGCCGTCGGGCTGCCCGCGGTGTACGTGCCGCTGCCGATCGGCAACGGCGAGCAGCGGCTCAACGCGTTGCCGGTGGTCGACGCCGGGGGCGGGATGCTCGTCGACGACGCCGACCTCACACCCGACTTCGTGGCGGACACGGTGACCGGACTGCTCAACGACCCCGCCCGGCTGGCGGCGATGACGGCGGCCGCGGCGTTGGCCGGACACCCTGACGCGGCGCAACGCGTCGCCGAGGTGACGTTGGACGTCGCACGGAACGGCCGAAAGCGATGAACGCCAAGCAACTGCCGGAAGAACTCCAGCGGGTGCACATGGTCGGCATCGGGGGAGCAGGCATGTCCGGGATCGCCCGCATCCTGCTGGACCGCGGCGGCTTGGTCTCCGGGTCAGACGCCAAAGAGTCCCGCGGCGTGGTGGCGCTGCGGGCCCGCGGCGCGGTGGTCCGCATCGGGCACGACGAATCGTCGCTGGACATGTTGCCCGGCGGGCCGACCGCGGTGGTCACCACACACGCGGCGATCCCCAAGACCAATCCCGAACTGGTAGAGGCTCGCCGGCGCGGGATCCCGGTGATTCTGCGACCGGTGGTGCTGGCCAAACTGATGGCCGGACACACCACGCTGATGGTCACCGGCACGCACGGCAAGACGACAACCACGTCGATGCTCATAGTTGCCTTGCAGCACAGCGGCTTTGACCCGTCGTTCGCCGTCGGAGGCGACCTCGGCGAGGCCGGCACCAACGCCCACCACGGCAGCGGCGACTGTTTTGTCGCCGAGGCCGACGAAAGTGACGGCTCGCTGCTCGAATACACCCCGAACGTCGCGGTGGTGACCAACATCGAGGCCGACCACCTGGATTTCTTCGGCAGCGCCGAGGCCTACGGCGCGGTGTTCGACCAGTTCGTGGAACGGCTGGCGCCCGGTGGCGCGCTGGTGGTCTGTGTCGACGATCCCGGCGCCGCGGCGCTGGCCGAACGCACTGCCGAACTGGGCATCACCGTGTTGCGCTACGGCAGCAACGGCGGCGATCTCGCCGGGCGGCTGGTCAGCTGGGAACAGCAGGGCACCGGCGCGGTGGCGCACATCCAGCTGGCCGGTGAAGCCCATCCGCGGGTGCTGCGGCTCGCGGTGCCCGGAAGGCACATGGCGCTCAACGCACTGGGTGCGCTGTTGGCGGCCGTGCACATCGGTGCGCCCGCCGAGACGGTGCTCGACGGCCTGGCCGGTTTCGAAGGGGTGCGCCGTCGCTTCGAACTGGTCGGCACCGCCAACGGGGTCCGCGTATTCGACGATTACGCGCACCATCCCACCGAGGTCCGCGCCACGCTGGCGGCGCTGCGCGCGGTGACCGATCAGCGCAGCTCCTACTCTTCACCTCAGGCCATCGTGGTGTTCCAGCCACACTTGTATTCGCGGACAAAGACTTTCGCGCGTGAATTCGGCGAAGCGTTGAGCGCGGCCGACCGGGTTTTCGTGCTGGACGTCTACGGCGCACGCGAGCAGCCGATGGCCGGGGTGAGCGGGGCGATGATCGCCGAACACATCCGCGTGCCGGTGACCTACGTGCCGGACTTCTCCGCCGTCGCCGACGCGGTGGCCGCCGTCGCCAACTCCGGCGATGTCGTCGTCACGATGGGCGCCGGTGACGTGACCATGCTCGGTACGGAGATCCTGGCGTCGCTGCAGGTGAAGGCCAACCGCAGCGCGCCGGGCCGGGGAACGGCGTTGTGATGACCGACCCGGACCCGCCCCCCGTTCCGGACGCGGCCCCGGACACCCGGGAGCCGGTCGCCGATGAACCGACCCTGCCGCTCGCCGCGTCCGACGACTACGAAGGCCCGCGCCGGCGGGCCCGTCGTGAACGCGAAGAGCGCCGCGCGGCCAAGGACCGCGCCAGAGCCATCGAGCAGGCCCGCCGCGAAGCCAAGCGCCGCGCCCTGGGCGGATCGGCCGATGCCCCGAAAACCCTTGGCCGAGGCGCGGTTCGGGGCCTCAAGGTGCTGTTGTGGTCGGCGCTGCTGTCGGTGGTGGCGGTGTTGTTGGGTCTGCTGCTGTACTTCACGCCGATCATGTCCGCGCGCCACCTGGTCATCACCGGCCTCGGCGCGGTCACCGAGCAGGAGGTGACGACGGCCGCCGCGGTGGTGCCGGGCACCCCGCTGTTGCAGATCGACACCGACGCCGTCGCCGAACGCGTCGCGTCGATACGGCGCGTCGCCAGCGCCCGCGTGCAGCGCGAGTACCCGTCGTCGCTGCGAATCACCGTGGTGGAGCGAGTGCCGGTGGTGGTCAAGGACTATCCCGACGGCCCGCACCTGTTCGACCGTGACGGCGTGGATTTCGCGACCGCGCCGCCCCCGCCCGGCCTGCCGTACCTGGACGCCGACACCCCCGGGCCCAGTGATGCCGCCACCAAGGCGGCGCTGCAGGTGATGACGGCGCTGCCGCCGGAGGTCGTCGGCCAAGTCAGTCGCATCGCGGCGCCGTCCGTCGCGTCCATCACGCTGACCTTGACCGATGGCCGCGTCGTGGTGTGGGGGACCACCGACCGCACCGAGGAGAAGGCGCTCAAGTTGGCGGCGCTGCTGACCCAGCCGGGCAAGACCTACGACGTCTCCAGCCCGGATTTGCCGACGGTCAAGTGAGCGCCGGGCTCAAAATCTGCCCAAAATCTTGACGTGCGCGTCGGCGCGCCTGCATGGATACGCCGCGGGATCGCCCTACCGTTCTGGTTGCGCGGAACAACTTGACATAACTCTAAGCCTCTGGTTGAGGTTGAGGGTTTGCCAGACAGGTTTCGGCGGCACGAACGGCAACCAGGGAGGAAGAGGATGACCCCCCCGCACAACTACCTGGCCGTCATCAAGGTGGTCGGCATCGGCGGCGGCGGCGTCAATGCCGTCAACCGGATGATCGAACAGGGCCTCAAAGGCGTGGAGTTCATCGCCATCAACACCGACGCGCAGGCGTTGTTGATGAGTGATGCCGACGTCAAGCTCGACGTCGGCCGGGACTCCACCCGTGGCCTGGGCGCCGGGGCCGATCCCGAAGTCGGGCGGCGCGCCGCCGAGGACGCCAAGGACGACATCGAAGAGCTGCTGCGCGGCGCCGACATGGTGTTCGTCACCGCGGGTGAGGGCGGCGGCACCGGAACCGGCGGCGCGCCTGTCGTCGCCACCATCGCGCGCAAGCTCGGTGCTCTGACGGTCGGTGTGGTGACCCGGCCGTTCTCGTTCGAGGGCAAGCGCCGCAGCAACCAGGCCGAGGCCGGGATCGCCGCGCTGCGGGAAAGCTGCGACACGTTGATCGTCATCCCCAACGACCGGCTGCTGCAGATGGGTGACGCCGCCGTGTCGTTGATGGACGCTTTCCGCAGCGCCGACGAGGTGCTGCTCAACGGTGTGCAGGGCATCACCGACCTAATCACCACGCCCGGCCTGATCAACGTCGACTTCGCCGACGTCAAGGGCATCATGAGCGGGGCGGGCACGGCGCTGATGGGTATCGGCTCGGCCCGCGGGGACGGCCGCGCGCTCAAAGCCGCTGAGATCGCCATCAACTCGCCGCTGCTGGAGGCGTCGATGGAAGGTGCGCAGGGCGTGCTGATGTCCATCGCCGGCGGCAGCGACCTGGGGCTGTTCGAGATCAACGAGGCCGCCTCGCTGGTGCAGGAGGCCGCGCACGCCGAGGCCAACATCATCTTCGGCACCGTCATCGACGACTCGCTGGGCGACGAGGTGCGCGTCACCGTGATCGCCGCCGGGTTCGATGCCACCGGCCCGAGCCGCAAACCGGTGGTCGGAGCCAGCGCCGGCGCCCAGTCGATCGCACCGGGCAAGGCCGGCTCGCTGTCGTCCTCGCTGTTCGAACCCGCCGATGCGGCCAGCGTGCCGGTGCACACCAACGGGGCGACCGTCAGCATCGGCGGCGAGGACGACGACGACGTCGACGTGCCGCCCTTCATGCGCCACTGAACGCCGGCCGCCGACAGCGGATACTGGCGACCGTGAGTGTTCGGATACGGCGCGTGACCACCACTCGCGCCGGCGGGGTCTCGGCGCCACCGTTCGACACCTTCAATCTGGGTGACCATGTCGGCGACGATCCCGCCGCGGTGGCCGCCAACCGCAGACGGCTTGCGACCACCATCGGCCTCGGCGAGGACCGGGTGGTCTGGATGAACCAAGTGCACTCCGATCACGTCGTCGTGGTCGATGAGCCGGTCCGCGACCGCACCCCGGTCGACAAAACCGATGCATTGGTAACCACCACACCGCGTTTGGCTTTGGCAGTCGTGACCGCAGATTGCGTACCGGTATTAATGGCCGACGCGCGTGCCGGTGTGGTCGCCGCAGTTCACGCCGGACGGGTGGGTGCCGCCAAGGGCGTCGTCGCGCGTGCGGTCGAGGCCATGGAGTCCGTCGGCGCACACGCCGCCGACATCTCGGCGCTGCTCGGGCCCGCGGTCAGCGGCCGCAACTACGAAGTGCCCGAGGCGATGGCCGCCGAGGTGGAGCAGAGCCTGCCCGGCAGCCGCACCACGACCGCCACGGGCACGCCGGGACTGGACCTGCGAGCCGGAATCGCCCGGCAACTAACAGCTTTGGGCGTCACGGCCATCGACGTCGACCCGCGCTGCACGGTCGAGGACCCCAACCTGTTCAGCCACCGGCGCGATGCCCCGACCGGACGCCTGGCGTCGCTGGTGTGGATGGAATGACGACCTTGACGACAACCCGGGAAGCCGAACTCGCCACGGCGCTGGCCGCCGTGCGGTCGCGGTTGGCGCGCGCCGCCGAGGCCGCCGGAAGAAATGTCGACGATATTGAATTACTCCCTATTACGAAATTCTTTCCGGCCTCCGACGTGATTATTCTGCGTAATTTAGGGTGCGCCGCATTTGGCGAGTCCCGCGAACAAGAAGCGGCGAATAAATCCGCCGAAGTTCACGCCGCAATTCCGTCGAAGCCGATTCGCTGGCACATGGTCGGCCGCATCCAGCGCAACAAAGCGCGCTCGATCGCCGGCTGGGCGTATGCCGTGCACTCGGTCGACAGCGCGCGGGTGATCGACGCGCTGGACCGGGCCGCTGTCGGCGCGCTGGCGGACGGACGACGCGCCGCGCCGCTGCGCGCCTACCTCCAGATCAGCCTCGACGGCGACCCCCGCCGCGGCGGCGTCGATATCGGCCGCCCCGAGCTGGTCGACGAGTTGTGCGGTGCGATCGCGGCGGCCGAGGGGCTGGAGTTCGTCGGGTTGATGGGCATCCCGCCGCTGGGTGCGGACGCCGAGGAGAGCTTCGGCAGGCTGGCCGCCGAGCTGCACCGGGTCCAGCGGGACCACCCCCAACCGCTCGGACTGTCCGCGGGCATGTCCAGCGACCTTGAGATCGCCGTAAAACATGGTTCGACGTGTGTGCGTGTCGGTACCGCGCTAATGGGACAACGGCCGCTAACGTCACCATGAGTAGTCACTCCAGTCACATCTTCATCACAGACACCACGAACTTCCAGGGCACCAGAAGGGTCGAGCGATGAGCACACTGCACAAGGTCAAGGCCTACTTCGGTATGGCACCGATGGAGGACTACGAGGACGAGTACTACGAGGACGACGACCGCGCGCGCGGCGGCTACGCGCGCCGGCCCCGTGAGGACCGCTTCGACGACGGCTACGGTCGCGACTACGAGGGCCCTGACTATGACGACGCGCCGCCCGGCTACCGCGGCGGTTATGACGAACCGCGCTTCGAGCCCCGCCTGCGGGGACCGCGCGACTTCGACCGGCCCGCACCACGATTCGGCGGCCTGCGCGGATCGACCCGCGGCGCCCTGGCCATGGACCCGCGCCGGATGGCTGAGCTGTTCGACGCGGGCAGCCCGCTGGCGAAGATCACCACGCTGCGGCCCAAGGACTACACCGAGGCGCGCACCATCGGCGAACGCTTCCGCGACGGCACGCCGGTGATCATCGACCTGGTCTCATTGGACAACGCCGAAGCCAAGCGGCTCGTCGACTTCGCCGCCGGACTCGCGTTCGGCCTGCGTGGCTCCTTCGACAAGGTCGCGACCAAGGTGTTCCTGCTCTCGCCCGCCGATGTCGACGTCACCGCCGAAGAGCGCCGCCGCATCGCCGAGGCCGGCTTCTACGCCTATCAGTAGGCCCTATCTATAGGGGCCGTCGCTAGACGCGCTGCTCCCAGCGGCGCCAGGTAGGCTGGCGACGTCGCGCAGGCACTGGGCTGAAGCGACCTGTATCGAAAGTCACATCTGCCCGTAGTGAGGTCGGCTTCCTTGGCGCTGTTCTTCGAGATCCTTGGTTTCGCGCTGTTCGTCTTTTGGCTGCTGCTGATCGCGCGGGTCGTGGTGGAATTCATCCGGTCGTTCTCTCGCGACTGGCATCCCAAGGGTGTGACGGTGGTGATCCTGGAGGTCATCATGACGGTGACCGACCCGCCCGTGAAGCTACTGCGACGACTTATTCCGCAGCTCACCATAGGTGCCGTCCGCTTCGACCTGTCGATCATGGTGCTGCTGCTGGTGGCGTTCATCGGTATGCAGCTCGCGTTCGGCGCCGCGGCCTGAGAACCGGTTCACCCCTTGATGTCCGGACGGTCCAGCGTTGCGGAGGCGCTTTGCCGGAGGCGCTGAATTTGCGTAAGAAGATTGAAATTCGTTCTTAATTTCAGCCTCCCCTGCAACCGCCGGGTCTGGTGTGACAGGATGGACGCCAGTTACGTTCCGTGTGATACCAAGGCTCTACACTTTGAGATCGGTTGACCGTCCAGACTTCAAGGGGGCAGACAATGCCGCTCACTCCAGCCGACGTCCACAATGTCGCGTTCAGCAAGCCACCCATCGGCAAGCGGGGCTACAACGAGGACGAGGTCGATGCCTTCCTCGATCTGGTTGAGAACGAGCTGACTCGTCTCATCGAAGAGAACGCCGATCTGCGGCAGCGGGTCGCCGAGCTGGACCAGGAGCTGGCGAGCGCCCGTGCTGGTGGAGCGCAGCAGACGGCGGCCATCCCGCTCTACGAGCCCGAACCCACCCCGCCGCCGCAGCCGGTCTACGAGGCGCCGCAGGCCGCCGAGATGAGCGAGGACCAGGCGATCAAGGCCGCCAAGGTGCTCAGCCTGGCCCAGGACACCGCGGACCGGTTGACCACCACCGCCAAGGCGGAGTCGGAGAAGCTGCTCGCCGATGCCCGCGCACAGGCCGACGCCATGGTCAGCGAGGCGCGGATGACGGCCGAGAAGACGGTCGCCGAGGCCCGCCAGCGCGCCGACGCCATGCTCGCCGACGCCCAGACCCGGTCGGAGGCGCAGCTGCGCCAGGCCCAGGAGAAGGCCGACGCGCTGCAGGCCGACGCCGAGCGCAAACACTCCGAGATCATGGGCACGATCAATCAGCAGCGCACGGTGCTGGAAGGCCGGCTCGAGCAGCTGCGCACCTTCGAGCGCGAGTACCGCACCCGCCTGAAGACCTATCTGGAATCCCAGCTGGAAGAACTTGGCCAGCGTGGCTCGGCAGCACCGGTCGATTCCGGCGCCAACAGCGACAACGCCAGCTTCAACCAATTCAACCGCGGCAACAACTGACCTGACACGCGACCACGACCTAGGGTTGATCAATGCTGATCGTTGCGCTTGTGCTCGCCGTCATCGGCCTTGCCGCGTTGGTAACCGCGGTCGTTACCAGCAATGAACTGATCGCCTGGGTCTGCATCACCGCCAGCGTGATCGGCGTGCTGCTGCTCATTGTCGATGCGGTGCGGGAACGGTCACGGCGCGACTCCGGAGAGGTGGCAGCCGAATCCGACGAGACACAGCCCGAACTCGAGGATTATCCGGAGGACGACGTCGCCGACGCGGACACCGCGGTCGAGGCGCACGACGAAATCGCCGGCGAAGAGCACAACAGCCGCTAGTTGCCGTCCCCGACGGTGGGCCTGGCAAGGAGTTCGCGCACCTCATCGTCGGTGACCTGGTGGAAATCGACGAAAACCTGTCCGACGGCTTCGAATCCGGGCGGCATGGTCGCGCACACCACGTCATCGGCCTCCTCGGCGAGCTGACGGCACGCCGACGGCGGCCCAACCGGTACCGCCACCACCACCTGCGCGGGCCCGGCCGCCCGCACCGCCCGCACCGCCGCCAGCATGCTTGCGCCAGTGGCGATCCCGTCGTCGACCAGAATCACCGTCTTACCCGAGAGATCGGGCGGTGGACGGTCGCCGCGGTAGGCGGCTTCGCGCCGGTGCAGTTCCTCGGTCTCCCGCTCGATCGCGGCCCGCAGCTCCTGCTCACTGATGCCCAGGTTGCGGATCAGGCTGTCGTTGGTCACCACGCCGCCGCCGCTGGCCAACGCGCCCATCGCGAGCTCCTGCCACTGCGGAACGCCGAGCTTGCGGACCAAAAACACATCGAGCGGCGCGTTCAGCGAGGACGCGACTTCCCAACCCACGGGCACGCCGCCGCGGGCGAGCCCCAAGACGATGAGGTCGTCGCGGCCGCGATAAGGCGCCAAATCTTCCGCCAGGACGCGGCCGGCCTCGCGGCGGTCCCGGAATGTGCGTCTCGCATTTCGTCGGGCGAGTCCGCTCCAACCGCTCATCGCATTCGTGAATCTCGAGTACTTCTCAGCCTAGAACTCATCGCATTTGTGGGGTACCCAGAATCATGGGCATCGAGCACCAAAGCGTCGTCGACCATCCGCTGGCCGAGGTATTCGACTGGCACACCCGGCCGGGCGCGATGACGCGGCTCATTCCGCCGTGGCAACCGATGAAGGTGATCTCCGAGACGGCGTCTCTGGCCGACGGCCGTGCGGTGCTGGGCCTGCCCGGTGGGTTGCGCTGGGTCGCGCAGCACGACCCGGCGGGATTCAACCCGCCGCACCGCTTTGTCGACGTGCTCTCACATGATGGGCTCGCATCGTGGCCCCCTCGCATCATCGGCCGGTGGCGACACACCCACGAGTTCAGTTCGACGGCCGACGGCGGCACACTCGTTCGGGACCGCGTCGAGGCGCCGGTGCCTGCAGCAGCGTTGCGTTCTACCTTCGTCTACCGGCACCGCCAGCTCGCCGACGATCTCGCCGCGCACCGTGACGCCGGGGACGCGCGTTTCGTCGTCGCGCTGACCGGGGCGTCGGGCCTCGTCGGCACCGCTTTGGCAGCGTTCTTGAGCACGGGCGGGCACCGGGTGATCCGGCTGGTGCGGTGTCCGGCGGGCATCGACGGTGAGCGCGAGTGGGATACGGAGAACCCGGCGCCGGATCTGCTGGCCGGGGTGGACGCCGTCGTGCACCTGGCGGGTGCGTCGATTGCGGGGCGGTTCACGGCCGCACACAAGGCGGCCATCCGTGACAGCCGGATCGGTCCGACACGCCGGTTGGCCGAAGTGGCCGCCGGCAGCGATGTCCGGGTCTTCGTCAGCGCCTCAGCCATCGGATATTACGGATTCGACTGCGGGGACGCGGTTTTGGACGAGGAGAGTTCGCGGGGCGACGGGTTTTTGGCCGACGTCGTCGCGGAGTGGGAAGCCGCGACGTCGCCTGCAGCCCAGGCCGGGTTACGTGTCGTCGCTGTGCGCACGGGCATCGTGCAGGCGGCGGCCGGCGGCACGCTGCGGCTGTTGCGGCCGCTGTTCGCGGCCGGATTGGGCGGGCGGCTCGGCGACGGGCGGCAGTGGTTGTCGTGGATCGGGCTGGACGATCTGCTCGACGTGTATTACCGGGCGATCTACGACGGCCGGCTTTTTGGACCCGTCAATGCGGTGACGCCGAATCCGGTCCGCAACAGCGACTACACCAAGGCGCTTGCGGGCGTGCTGCACCGACCGGCGATGCTGCCCGTGCCGTCGGTGGGGCCGCGGCTGCTGCTCGGTGGCGAGGGAGCACGCGAGCTGGCCTCGGCCTCGCAGCGGGTGATGCCCGCCAAACTGGAGGCGCTGGGGCACCGCTTTCGGCAACCGGATATCACCGCCGCGTTGGCGCATCAGCTCGGACGCGGTTGACGGACTTACCATGGGCAGCAGCATGAACGATGTGGCTGTCGTCGCCTTTGCGACAGTTGTGGCCGTCACGGTTGCCGTGCATTTCGCGTTCATCGGCTACCTCGTGATCGGCGGTTTTCTCGCGTGGCGCTGGCCGCGCAGCATCGGGCTGCATGTGCTGGTGGTGGTGTGGGGGATCAGCAGCATCGCCTGCGGCTTGCCGTGCCCGCTGACCGATCTCGAGCGGTGGGGCCGGGCCGGGGCGGGCATGAATCAGCTGCCGCCGGACGGTTTCATTGCGCACTACCTCACCGGGGTGCTCTATCCGGTGGATTACGCAGTTGCCGTGCACGCCTTGGCATTCGCGGCGGTGGCTGCGTCGTGGCTCAAGCTCGGGCAGACGGCCGCGAGGAGGTGGCGTGATGGATCTGTCCGACTGGTTCCTGACGGCAGCCGAACGGGGTAACCCCGCTTCCGATCTGCCCGGCTGGTGTGTGGGCAATCGTGTCGCGCCGCTGGTGCACGGTGCGACGTATTTCGACCATCTCGTCACCGAGGTCGAAGCGCTCAAACGTGGGGATTACGTGTTTTTCACCGACTGGCGGGGTGATCCGGACGAGAAGCTGCGCGACGACGGCCCGACGATTGCCGAGTTGTTCTGCAACGCCGCCAGGCGGGGCGTCGTCGTCAAGGGTTTGGTGTGGCGCTCGCATCTGGACAAGTTCGCCTACAGCGAGGAGGAGAACCAGCATCTCGGGGAGGCGATCGAAGCCGCCGGCGGTGAGGTGCTGCTGGATCAACGTGTGCGCATGGGTGGTTCGCATCATCAGAAGCTGGTGGTGATCCGCCATCCCGATGCCCCCGATCGTGACGTCGCATTCGCCGGCGGCATCGACCTGTGCCATTCGCGGCGCGACGATTCATCGCATCGCGGTGACCCGCAAGCGGTGCGGATGTCCAAGCGCTACGGGGAGCATCCGCCTTGGCACGACGTGCAATTGCGGTTGCAGGGGCCAGTCGTCGGCGCGCTGGACACTACGTTCAGAGAGCGGTGGAACGATCCGGCGCCGCTGGACACGCTATCGCCGATCGCCTGGATTCAGGACAAGTTGCGCGGCGCGGATCTGTCGCCGGGGCGGTTGCCGCCGCAGTCGGCGGATCCGCCGCCGTGCGGGAAGCATGCGGTGCAGGTGTTACGGACCTATCCGGACGCGCATTTCGAATACGACTTCGCACCGCATGGTGAGCGAAGCGTCGCGCGCGGGTACACCAAGGCGGTAGGCCGGGCTCGTCGGCTGATCTACCTGGAGGACCAATACCTGTGGTCCAAGCGGGTCGCTGGGCTGTTCGCAAAAGCCTTGCGCGACAATCCGGATCTGCATTTGATCGCGGTGGTGCCGCGCTATCCGGACGTCGACGGCCGATTGGCGTTGAGCCCCAACATGGTTGGCCGTCAGCAGGCGTTGGACGCATGCCGCAAGGCCGGTCAGGAGCGAGTGCACGTGTTCGATATGGAAAACCATGACGGCACACCGGTTTACGTGCACGCCAAGGTATGTGTGATCGACGACGTCTGGGCGTGTGTGGGCAGCGACAACTTCAATCGGCGGTCCTGGACCCACGACAGCGAACTGGCTTGTGCCGTATTGGATGAGGCCGGGTTGTTCGCGCGCGACTTGCGGCTGCGGTTACTGCGTGAACATCTGGATCGCGCCGCCGACGGCAGTGAGGACGACGGGCTGGTCGAACCGGAGACGGTGGTGGACGTGGTGGCGGCGTCTGCGCGGGCGTTGGACGCGTGGCATGCCGGCGGGCGGCGTGGCCCGCGGCCGCCGGGGCGGCTGCGTCCGCATCGGCCGGAACGGATGGGTCCGCTGACCCGGCTGTGGGCGGTGCCGCTGTACCGAATGATCTATGACCCGGATGGCAGGTCGTATCGAGCGCGGATCAAGAACGAGCTGTGACGTCGAACTCGATGGGCAGTGTGGTCGGCCCGGAGATCCCGGTCATGGGTTTCCACGGTGCGGCGCCGATGCAGTGTGTGTTGGGCATCCGCCGGGTGATGACTGAAAGAGCCTCAGCCAGTTCAATTCTCGCGAGGTGGGCACCGAGACAGTAGTGCACCCCGCCGCCGAAGGTGAGCATAGCCGGGGGTTCCTCGCGCGTGATGTCGAGCCGCTCAGGATCGTCGTACACCGCGGGGTCGCGGTTGGCGGCAGCCGTGTTGGTGATGATGAAGGTGCCGGCGGGAATGGTGACGTCGGCGAGTTCGACGTCTTCGAGTGCGATGCGCATGGCGCCGAAGATGATCGGGGAGTGGCGCATGAGCTCCTCGACGGCGTTGCGGGCGAGTTCGGGATGCTCGGCAAGCAGCGCCCACTGGTCAGGGTGCTGACTCAGGGTTTGCACCGCGGCGGCCAGTTGGTTGCGGGTGGTGTCGGTCCCGGCGATCAGGAGGCCGCCGGCGAGCATCAGCAGTTCGTCTCGCGTGAGCCGGTCACCGTCGACTTCGGCGCGGATCAGCTCCGAGATCAGGTCGTCAGTGAGGGTTTCGCGTCGACGGGCGGCCAACTCGTCGATGTACGCGTCGAGTAGGTTCCACGCCTGCAAGATGACGGGGGCATCCTCGATGACGTTCCAGCTGAACACCTTGAAGATGTCGTCGGTCCAATCGGAGAACTGCTGCCAATCCTCGTGCGGCGCGCCGAGCAGAGCGCAGATGATGGGGATCGGATACCGCCGGGCGATGTCGGTGACCATGTCGCAGTGGCCAGCGTCAGCGTATTGGTCGACCAGGTCGGTGATGACGTCGACGCATATCGGGCCGAGCCGTCCGGCGGCGCGCGGGGTGAATGCCTTGGCAACGAGTTTGCGCAGCCGGAGGTGTTCGGCGCCGTCGACGCTCAGGATGAGCTTGACGACGCGGTCCCAGACGGGGCCGGACGTGATGCCTTGCGCCCCAAGGCCGAGTCCTTCGGGCACCGCGAAGCGGTCGTCGCGCAGGACAGTTCGAACCAGTTCGTAGGTCAGTATCTCGGGCCCGTGGGGGCCAAGAGCGATCGGTGATTGCGCGCGGGCCTGCTTCAGCATGCGGTGGGCGATGTCGGGGTCGTCGAGGTTTTCGTAGGCGACGACCGGGAGGTCGGCATCGAGCACGCTTGGGCGGCGGTGGCCGACGATCTCGATGGTCATGGCAGTCTCCCTTCGTCGAGATCGTCGCGCCGTTGTTGCCGTTTGGCATGCGTAGTGCACTACTTGACTTGCGTGGCTGCGCGGGGTCGGGACCGCATATACGCGAAAGTGCTGATGTTTTGCGATGTCGGGCGCTGGATGCTGGCTACCATGAGCCAGACGGACTGGAGTGACCTTGGTGTGATTGGACTCCTGCCGACGGGAACCGTGACGTTGCTGCTTGCCGACGTCGAGGGTTCCACGCGGCTATGGGAAACCCAGCCGGAGGAGATGACGGCCGCGGTGGCGGTGCTCGATCGCACGCTGGCCGAGGTGACCGCCGCGCATAACGGGGTACGGCCGGTCGAACAGGGCGAGGGCGACAGCTTTGTCGTGGCGTTCGCGCGGGCGTCGGATGCGGTGGCATGCGCGATGGCGCTGCAGCGGGCGCCGTTGGCGCCGATTCGATTGCGCATCGGTGTGCACACCGGTGAGGTGCAATTGCGCGACGAGGCCAATTACATCGGGCCGACAATCAACCGGACAGCGCGACTGCGCGATCTCGCGCATGGCGGGCAGACGGTGCTTTCGGGTGTGACCGAAGCGTTGGTTGTCGACGCACTCCCGGATGATGCATGGCTTGTTGACCTCGGTTCGCACCCGCTGCGCGACCTGCCGCGCCCGGAACGCGTTGTCCAGCTGTGTCATCCGGACTTGCGGAATGACTTTCCGCCGCTGCGAGTTGCTAAAAGCACTGCAGCACACAATCTTCCGGTGCAGTTCACCAGTTTCGTCGGCCGCGCCCAGCAGATGGAGGAGGTGCGCAGCCTGTTGGCCGACCACCGCCTGGTGACGCTGACCGGCGCCGGCGGCGCAGGAAAGACGCGGTTGGCCATACAGATTGCCAGTCGGATTGCCTGCGAGTTCCGCGACGGCGTGTGCTACGTCGACTTGGCGCCGATCACCAACCCAGAGGTGGCGTCGGTCGCGCTGGCCCGGGCATTGGGCGTGCCTGAACAGCCGAGCCGCTCGACGATGGACATGATTGTCCGCTTTATCGGCGAACGTCAGATGCTCGTCGTTCTCGACAACTGCGAACACCTATTGGACGTGACGGCCACCATGGCAGGCGAACTCATGACGGCATGCCCCTCCCTCACATTGCTCACGACAAGCCGGGAGCCGATAGGCATTTCAGGCGAGGTCGCCCTGCGGGTGCCGTCGCTGTCGATTGCGGACGAGGCGCTCGAGTTGTTCGCCGACCGCGCTCGGCTCGTGCGCGCGGGATTCAAACTCACCGAAGACAATATTGGTCTGGTAACCGAAATCTGCTGTCGGCTCGACGGAATGCCGCTTGCGATCGAGCTTGCCGCCGCGCGGGTGCGGGCGCTCTCCTTACAAGAGGTCGTCGACAGCCTGCACGATCGATTCCGTCTGCTGACTGGGGGATCGCGGACAACGGTGCGCCGCCAGCAGACGCTGCGAGCGTCGGTCGACTGGTCGCATGCGCTGCTGACCGAACCGGAACGTCAGCTGTTTCGGCGGCTTGCCGCATTCGTCGGCGGGTTTGATCTCGCAGCGGCGCAAGCGATTACCGGCGACGGCGATGTGGAGCGTTATCAGGTGCTTGACCTGCTTACCCTGCTGGTCGACAAGTCCCTTGTGGTCGCCGAAGACAACGGCGGACGCACGCGATACCGGCTCTTGGAGACCGTGCGGCAGTATGCCCAGGAGAAGCTCGCAGAGTCCGGCGAAGCGGATGCAGTACGCACGCGGCACCGTGACCACTACCTCGCGCTGGCCATCGCGGTCGATTCCCCAGCCGACTCCGACCACGAAGCACGTCTCGAGCAAGCCGATACTGAGATCGACAATCTGCGAGCCGCCTTCGCATGGAGTCGCGAGCGCGGTGACACCGAACGTGCCTTACAACTTGCCTGCTCGCTGTTTCCGTTGTGGCTTGCTCGTGGCCGCAACAGGGAGGGATTCGCCTGGCTTGACGCGGCCCTGGATGACCGACAGTCGCGGGAGAAGGCAGTCGCGCCCGGCATCTATGCCCGTGCGGTCGCGGACAGAGTGACGCTCGATGCCTGGTCTGGCCTTTCGCCGAGCCTCGATCAGGCTGAACAAGCCCTCGCGATTGCACGGGAGGTCGGCGACGCGGCCCTCATGACCCGGGTACTCATGGCGCGCGGCCTGGCCGTCGGCTACGACGACGACCTCGCGGAACCGTACTTCGATGAGGCGGTCGCGTTGGCCCGCGAACTTGGCGACAGTTGGTGGCTCACGCATACTGTCGGCTGGCGTGCGTACGTCGCGGTCGCAGCGGGTGACCCGATTGCGGCGCACAGTTTCGCCGAAGAAGGCCGGCGCGTTGCCGAATCGATTGGTAACCACTTCGCTTCGCGCATGTGTCGAACCTGGCTGGGTTACGCGGACATGTGCAACGGCGATTTCGCGGAAGCCGCCGCCCTGTTCGAAGAAGTACTTGTGGAGGCCGAAGCAACCCGCGATCTGTCCTGGCGGTTCACGAGCATGCACGGTCAGACATACCTTTTCGCCAATCAAGGCGACCTGCCGCGTGCGCGTGCGGTGGCTGAAGCAGCACTCGATATCGCCAACGAACTCGCCGGCTTTTACCCCGGGATCGCCTATGGCGGACTCGGACTCGCGTACCTTGCAGAGGGCGATTTTGACGCGTGCGCGCAGGCGTCAGAAGCTGCATCAGAGCATCTCGGTGTGCAGCCTCATGCAGCGGGAGTGATGCTGTACCCACGTGCGGAGGCAGCGTTGGCCCGCGGTGACTTCGTGGCAGCGCGGCGGATTGCGGACGAGGCGGTGTCGACAACAAAGGGTTGGCATCTTGCGTCTGCGCTCAGGACACGTGCCAGGATCGCCGTGGCAGAAGGCGAATTCGAAGACGCTGACCGGGACGCCCATGCGGCGCTCGCCTGTGCCGCAGAGCTACGCGCATACCTCGGGGTCGCCGACACGCTGGAGTGCATCGCGCGTGTGGCGGGGGAGGCGGGAACTCATCAAGAGGCGGCACGCCTACTCGGCGCGGCCGAAGCGATGCGTCAGCGTTCCCGACTTGTGCGGTTCAAGGCTTACGAAGCGGATTTCCAGTCCACGCTGACATTTCTTCGAAGTGCAATGGCGCAAGACGATTTCGACGCCGCGTGGGCAGAAGGCGCCGCGCTGTCCACCGAAGATGCAATCGCATACGCCCAACGCGGTCGTGGCGAACGCAAACGCCCGTCGAGTGGGTGGGGATCGTTGACCCCGACCGAGCTCGATGTCGTCCGGTTGGTGAGTGAGGGGCTGCCCAACAAGGACATCGCGACAAGGCTTTTCGTGTCGCCACGGACGGTGCAGACGCATCTCACTCACGTGTATTCGAAGCTCGGGTTGACCTCGCGCGTGCAGCTGGCCCAGGAAGCGGCTCGGCGGCTGGCTTAGACCCGGATGATGGTAAGGCCTGCCGCGCCTCCGAGTGCGTCAAAGTCGTTGTCCTGAGTGATGACTGGCAGTTCCCGTGATGCGGCGATGGCCGCGATCCAGAGATCGTTGATTCGCACCCGTCGGCCGGTTTCGGCGAGATGGATGCGTAGCCGTGCCCACATCCGTGCCGCCTCCTCATCCACCGGTAGGGCTTCCATGTCTGCGACGGATTCGAGTGTTGCCAGACGTTGCGCGCGAATGTCGCTCGTGGTCGCGGCGAGCACGCCGACGTTGAGTTCGGCCAGTGTGATCACGGTGGTGGCGACCTCATCGGGGATCAGTGAATCGTCGAGTTGCCGGCCCGTTTCACTCGCGACAAACACGGACGTATCAAGGACGCCCGCCTGAAGGGGAGCGCTCACGGGATCGGGCCGAGATCGTCGGTGGTTTCGCCAGCCAGGGCGGCAAGGTCGTCGCGTAAACCTGGATCGGCTTGGAAACGGTGGCGACGCGCTAGGAATTCCGTCTTTGTCAACCAGCGGCGGCGCTGCGGCCTCACTGCTGTGAGTCTTGCGACTGGGCGTCCCTTAACCGTGATGGTGACGTCTTCTCCCGCCTGCACACGGCGAAGCACCCCAGCTGTGTCATTGCGCAGATCACGTGACGCCACATCGGACATGCTACGAGTGTAGGCCATTCGTAGCCATCAGTTACTTATGAGGTATCCGCGTCAGGAGGGCTTGCCGGCACAGGCTTGCCAGCACGGCGGCGTCGTGTATAGTCGAACATATGTTCGATCTGGAGGGGTTGGTGGCGGTGGATCCGCATGCCGACCAGGCTGCGTTGGTGGCCCGGATCGATGCGTTGGAGCGGGTGAAGTCGGCGGCGGCGGCCGGTCAGGCCCGCGCCACGGCATTGCTGGACGAGCAGCGTCACGCCGAGGAGGCCGCGGCCGGGGTGCCGAAGGCTCAGCAGGGCCGCGGTGTCGCCAGTGAGGTGGCGTTGGCGCGACGAGATTCCCCGGCGCGCGGCAATCGGCATCTCGGGTTTGCCAAGGCGTTGGTGCACGAGATGCCCCACACCCTGGCGGCGTTGGAGTGTGGGGCGCTCTCGGAGTGGCGCGCCACCCTGATCGTGCGGGAATCGGCGTGTCTGAGCGTGGCGGATCGGCGGGCGTTGGACGCCGAGATGTGCGCGGACCTGTCGAAGCTGGAGGGTAAGGGGGATAAGCGGATTGCCGCGGCGGCCAAGGAGATCGCGTGTCGGCTTGATGCCCAGGCGGTGGTGGAGCGGGCGGCCAAGGCCGAGGCCGATCGGCGTGTCACCATCCGTCCCGCGCCGGATGCCATGGTCTATGTGACCGCGCTGCTGCCGGTAGCTAAAGGCGTCGGCGTGTACGCGGCGCTTAAACGGGCCGCCGATACCACTTTCGATGAGCGCTCTCGGGGTCAGGTGATGGCCGACACGCTCGTGGAGCGGGTGACCGGGCGGGCCGCGGAGACACCGGAGCCCGTGGCGGTCAACCTGGTGCTGACCGATCAGACCCTGCTGGCAGGTGATAACACCCCGGCGAACGTGGAGGGGTACGGCCCGATTCCCGCCGAGGTGGCTCGCAACCTGGTCGGTGATGCGGCGGCTGATGAGCGGTCCAAAGCCACCTTGCGCCGGCTGTATGCCCATCCGCGTTCGGGGGCGTTGGTGGCGATGGAATCGCGGTCGCGGTTGTTCCCGAAAGGGCTGGCCCGCTTTATCGGGGTGCGGGATCAAAGCTGTCGCACACCGTATTGTGATGCGCCGATTCGGCATCGTGATCACGCCACACCCCGTAACCGGGGCGGGCCGACCAGCGCGGCCAATGGGCTCGGGGAGTGTGAGCGCTGTAACTACGTCAAGGAAACACCGGGCTGGCGAGTCCGTGCGGGTGCGGACGAGAACGGCACTCACACCGCCGAATTCGTGACCCCCACCGGGGCGACGTATCGGTCGACGGCGCCGCCACTGCCCGGCGCGCCACTGGTCACCATCAGCGAAGTCGAACTCAAAATCGGCATCGCCCTCACCGAACTGCACGCCGCCTAAACGGGGCGGTAGCGACGCTCGGGTCGGCCGGCGCCGTACTGGAGGCGTAGCTCCAATGCGCCGGTGCTGAGGTAGTGCTCGAGATAGCGACGGGCGCTGACCCGCGAAATGCCAACAAGCTCAGCGCATTCTGCGGCGGATACCTCGCCCGCGTCGCGTACGGCGGCCAGCACGAGGCGGCCGGTCTCGGCGCCCAGGCCTTTGGGCAGGGTCTGCGACGAGGCCGCGGCAGCGCCGCCGAAGAGCGAGTCGACCAACGACTGGTCCACCCCGGCCGCGGATTCCAGTGCATCGGCCCGCGCCGCGAAGGCCTCCAGTTTGGCGCGCAGATGCGGGAACTCGAACGGCTTGATCAGATAGTCGGCCGCGCCGCCGTCCAGCGCCCCGCTCACCGTGTCCAGCTCGCGCGCCGCGGTGATCATGATGACACCGACGCGATCACCCTCGGATCGCAGTCGCTGCAACACTTCCAGGCCCGTCATGTCGGGCAGGTACACGTCGAGCAAGATCAGGTCCGGTCGCAATTCTCGTGCGGCCGACAGCGCCTCGCCGCCCGTGCGCGCCACGCCGACGACGCGGAAACCGTCGACCTGCTCGACGAAGCGGCGGTGAATCTCGGCGACCATGAAATCGTCGTCGACCACCAGCACGTCACGCATGGGCGGCCCGATTCACCATCGCCGCCACCGGCAGTCGCACCACGAACAACGCTCCGCCGGTCGGACCGTCGCTGATCTCGACGCTGCCCCCATGCTGGGCGGTCACCAGTCGCACCAAGGCCAGGCCAATCCCGCGTCCGCCGGGCACGTCCGGCTTGGACGTCACACCCCGCGCAAAGACCGCCTCCCGCAGATGCTCTGGAACTCCCGGCCCCGAGTCCGCGACCGAGATCAGCAGCCCGTCGGCGTCATTCATTCGCACCACCACCCGCGCCGGCGATGAACCCACCGACACGTCCACCGCGTTGTCGATGAGGTTGCCCAGCACGGTGATCACATCGGTGGCCAGCGCGGGATCCAACGGCGCCAGATGCGAATCGGACGCAATCTCCAGTGTCACACCGCTTTCCGCGGCCAGCGACGTTTTGGCGATCAACAGCGCAGCCACCGCCGGGTCCGAGATGTGCTGCGTCACCGCATCGCTGATCTCCGCACGGCGCCGCGTCAGTGTGCCCACCAGATCGCGCACCGCGTCGAACTCGCCCAGTTGCACCAGACCCGAGATGGTGTGCAGCTGATTGGCGAACTCATGCGTCTGCGCCCGCAGCGTGTCCGTCACGCTCTTGTGCGACGAGAGCTGCCCCTGCAGCGCGGCCAGCTCGGTGCTGTCGCGCATCGTGGTCACCGTGCCGATCCGCTGGCCCTGGCTGGTCGCGGCGCGCCGATTCAGCGCTAAAACTCTTGTGCGGGTGGCGATCACGACATCGCGGCCGTCCTCGCCCGACAGCAGGAAGTCGACAATCGCGGGGTCCAGGCCGATCTCGGTCACCCGACGCCCCACCGCGGAGCCGTCCACGCCCAACAACTCCTGCGCACTGTCGTTGAGCACCGTGACGACACCCTCGTTGTTCACCCCGACTACACCCTCGCGGATGCTGTGCAGCAATGCTTCTCGGTGATCGGCCAAGCTGGCGATCTCGCTGATCTCCAATCCCCGGGTGTGCCTCTTGATGCGACGCGACAGCAGCCACGAGGTCACCATTCCCAGCACCGCGCCGAGTCCCAGGTACACCAGCAGCCGTTCACCCGCGCCGGACAGCAGCTCCCACACCGACGGATACCCCTCGCTCACCGAGACGATCGCCAGCACGTCGCCGTTTGTCGAAAGAATCGGCACCTGCCCGACCAGGCTGTGCACGCCGTCGATATCGCGGTCGCCGAACCACGCCCGTCCCTCATCGGCGCGGCTGGGGCCCAGATCCACCTGGCCCCCGATCCGCGACGGGTCAGACGACGCCCGCACTATGCCGCCCGGATCGATGATCTCGGCCAGCCGCGCGCCCGACAACGCCACTGCGCGGTCCACCTCGGGCGCAAGTAACTGCGCGGCGAACGGGTCGGCGTAGCGCTCACGCACGATCGGCGTCGACGCCACGTTCTCGGCCACGGCGATCATCCGCTGGCCGCGAACGTCGCGGAATTCCCGTGTCGACTGCGCCACCGACACCGCCGCGACCGCGAGCAGCACCACCGCCACGACCAGCAGCTGGAATACCAGAAACTGGCCGGCCAGGCTACGGCCCCGCAGCACGCGAAGCGCCGATGCCCATGAACTCAATGACCAATACTTCCTTTGCGTCCGAATCAGTGACCTGAGTCACTACCAGGGTCCAGTATTGCTGAGCATCACATATCAGCGATTGGGGACCGACATGTCGAGACGACTGTGTGCGGGGGTCATAGTGGCGCTGATCGCGGCGCTGCTGTTGACGTCGTGCGGTGTCACCCGCGGCGAGGAATCGCGCGGTCTGCACCGGCTGCGCATGATGGTGCCGAACAGCCCGGGCGGCGGCTATGACCTCACGGCGCGCACCGCGGTGAAGATCATGGAAGACACCGACATTACGGGGCGCATCGAGGTCTTCAATGTGATCGGCGCGGGCGGCACCGTCGCGATGGCCCGGCTGATGAACGAACGAGGCAACAACGACCTCATGATGATGATGGGGCTCGGCGTGGTCGGGGCGACGTACACCAACGGCTCGGATGCGCGCGCATCGGACGCCACGGCACTGGCCCGCATGGTCGAGGAGCAGGAAGGCATTCTCGTTCCGGGGGATTCGCCGTTCGACTCGATCCAGGAGCTGGTCACCGCCTGGAAGGCCGATCCTGCCGCAATCAGCATCGGCGGTGGCTCGTCACCCGGCGGGCCTGATCACCTGTTCCCGATGGAAACCGCGCGGGCCGTCGGCATCGACCCGCGCAAAGTCAACTACGTCACCTACGACGGTGGCGGTGATCTGCTGACGGCGTTGCTGGGCAAGAAGATCGCCGCGGGCACCACGGGTCTCGGCGAATTCGTCGACCAGATCGAGGCCGGGCAGGTGCGGGTACTCGCCGTGTCGGGCAAGGAGCGGGTCGAGGGCGTTGACGCACCTACTCTCACCGAAGCCGGCATCAACCTCACCTTCACCAACTGGCGCGGAATCCTCGCCCCGCCAGGCATTTCCGATACCGCCAAGCAGGCGATGGTCAAAGCTCTGGAAGAGCTTCACGCCACACAGCAATGGAAGGAGGCGCTGGTGCAGAACGGATGGAGCGATGCGTTCGCGACCGGTGCGGAGTTCGAGCAGTTTCTCAAGGAGCAGGACTACCGGGTGTCCTCCACACTGACCGAATTGGGGCTGATGTGACGACAGAAACGGAAAAACAAACACCGCAACAACGTTCGGTCGACAAGGCGCAGTACATCGTCTGTGCGGTGCTCGTTGCCGTCGGCGCTTTCCTGATCTACGACGCGCTGACGCTCGAAGCCGGGTTCGCCAAGGTCGATCCCGTCGGGCCCAAGTTCTTCCCGATCGCCATCGGCATCATCCTCATCGTCTTGGCGGTCATCCTCGCCGTCGCCATTCCGCGCGGTTCGGTCGGCGAGGCCGACGCCGGGGAGGACGTTGACCCCAACACACCAGGGGACTGGCGCACCGTGGGACTGCTTGTCGGGCTGTTCATCGCGGTGATCCTGCTGGTGAATCCTCTCGGCTGGGTGATCACCAGCACCCTGTTATTTGCAGGCGCCGCAACGATTCTCGGCAACCGGCACTACGTGCGCAACCTTGTGATCGGAGCGGTGCTCGCACTGGTCAGCTTCTACGCGTTCTACTCCGGGCTCGGGATCCCGCTGCCCGCAGGCATTCTGGACGGGATCCTCTGACATGGAAAACCTCGACTGGTTGATTCAGGGTTTCGAGCAGGCGGCCACGCCGATGAACCTGCTCTATGCGGTGATCGGTGTGCTGCTCGGCACCGCGGTGGGTGTGCTGCCCGGCATCGGCCCGGCCATGACGGTGGCCCTGCTGCTGCCCGTGACCTACAACGTCAGCCCCAGCGCCGCGTTCATCATGTTCGCCGGCATCTTCTACGGCGGCATGTACGGCGGGTCGACGACGTCGATCCTGCTCAACACGCCGGGGGAGTCGTCGTCGGTCATCACCGCCATCGAAGGCAACAAGATGGCCAAGGCGGGCCGCGCGGCCCAGGCGCTTGCCACCGCGGCGATCGGATCGTTCGTCGCCGGCGTCATCGGCACCGCGCTGCTGGCCGCGTTCGCGCCGCCCATCTCGCGGTTCGCGGTCACCCTCGGCGCCCCGTCCTACCTGGCGATCATGCTGTTCGCCCTGGTGGCGGTGACGGCGGTGCTCGGCGCGTCGAAGCTGCGCGGCGCCATCTCGCTGTTCCTCGGCCTGGGAATCGGAATCGTCGGCATCGACTTCCTCACCGGCCAGCCACGCGCGACCTTCGGCATCCCGCAGCTGTCCGACGGCATCGACATCGTGGTGATCGCGGTGGCGATCTTCGCCGTCGGCGAGGCGCTATGGGTCGCCGCGCACCTGCGACGGCGCCCGGCCGAGGTCATCCCGGTCGGCCGGCCGTGGATGGGCCGCCGAGACTGGCAGCGGTCGTGGAAGCCGTGGCTGCGCGGTACTGCGTACGGGTTCCCGTTCGGCGCGCTTCCGGCCGGTGGCGCCGAACTGCCGACGTTCCTGTCCTACATCACCGAGAAGAAGCTGACCAAGCATCCCGAAGAGTTCGGCAAGGGCGCGATCGAAGGCGTCGCCGGGCCGGAGGCCGCCAACAATGCCTCCGCGGCGGGCACGTTGGTGCCGATGCTCTCACTCGGGTTGCCGACGAACGCCACCGCGGCAGTGATGCTGGCAGCCTTCGTATCATATGGAATTCAGCCCGGACCAACGCTTTTCGAGAAAGAGCCGCTGCTGATCTGGACGCTGATCGCCAGCCTGTTCATCGGCAACCTCTTGTTGCTGGTGATCAATCTGCCGTTGGCGCCGGTGTGGGCCAAGCTGCTGCGCACCCCGCGGCCCTACCTGTACGCCGGCATCTTGTTCTTCGCCACCCTCGGCGCGCTCGCGGTGAACGTGCAACCGCTCGACCTGGCGCTGCTGCTGATCCTCGGGCTGCTCGGCCTGATGATGAGACGGTTCGGGCTTCCGGTGCTGCCCTTGATCATCGGAGTCATTCTCGGCCCGCGGATCGAACGCCAGCTGCGGCAGAGCCTGCAGCTCGGCGGGGGAGACTGGACCAGTCTGTTCACCGAGCCCGTCGCGATCATCACCTACGTGTTGATGGTGATCCTGCTGCTGATGCCGTTGGTGCTGCGGCTGATGAACCGCAGCGAGGAGACCCTGCTGATCGTCGAGGACGACACCGACCAGAAAGCGAAGGCAGCGCAGGCATGACGATCGTCGTGGGATACAGCGCGGACAAATACGGCAGGGCGGCGCTCGATCACGCCATCGACGAGGCGCGACTGCGAAACACCAACCTGTTGGTCATCAACGCGACGTCAGGTGAGTCCTACGCCGACCCGCGATTCGCCCGCTCCGTCGAGGTGCACGACATCGAAAAGCAGCTTGCCGACTCCGGCCTCGACTACGAACTGACCCAGCCCGTCGGGGTGGACACCGCGGAGGAACTGCTCAACGCGATGGAGCGTGACGACGCCGAACTACTGGTCATCGGCATCCGCCATCGCAGCCCCGTGGGCAAGCTGCTGCTGGGCAGCGTCTCCCAGCGGCTGCTGTTGGAATGCCCCAAACCCATACTCGCGGTCAAGCCGGCCGAGTGAGGTAGCTCATAGCCCAGTTTTCCTGCCGCTAACACAAGCGGAAAGAAACCGGAACAGAGCCCAGACACTCTGGCGCCATGGTGGTGCCCGGCGACAAGGGCACGTTGACACGTTCGGCGTGCTCGTACTGCGGCGTGGGCTGTGGCGTGCAGATCCGCACCACCGCCGACCCCGGCACGGGCCTACCGGTAATCGCCAGGGTGACCGGAGACACGTTGCATCCCGCGAACTTCGGGCGGCTGTGCACCAAGGGTGCGACACAGGCCGAGATGATGCGCGCCGACGACGACAGGCTGAAATCCGCGCTCGTGCGCTCGGCTCGCGACGAGGAGCTCGTGCCCGTACCGGTCGACGATGCGGTCGCCGAGGCCGGTCGGCGGCTGCGCGGGATCATCGACGAGCACGGCCCGGACGCTGTCGCCCTCTACGTATCCGGCCAGATGACGCTGGAGGCGCAGTACCTGGCGAACAAACTGGCCAAGGGGTTCATCCGGACCGTGCACATCGAGTCGAACTCGCGGCTGTGCATGGCCAGCGCCGGAACTGGATACAAGCAGTCCCTCGGCGCCGACGGGCCGCCCGGATCATATGCCGACTTCGACTGCGCCGACCTGTTTTTCGTGATCGGCTCGAACATGGCCGACTGTCACCCGATGCTGTATCTGCGTATGGCGGACCGGCTGAAGGCGGGCGCCAAACTCATCGTCGTCGACCCGCGGCGCACCACCACCGCCGAGAAGGCCGACCTGTTCTTGCAGATCAAGCCCGGCACCGACCTGGCGTTATTGAACGGCTTACTGCACCTGCTGGTCGAAAACGGCGATATCGACGCCGATTTCATCGCCGCGCACACCGAGGGCTGGGAAACCATGCCGGCGTTTCTGGCCGACCATCAACCGGCACGGGTTGCGGCCGTCACCGGCATACCCGAAGCCGACATCCGCACCGCCGCAAGGATGATCGCCGATGCGGGGGAGTGGATGAGCTGCTGGACCATGGGGCTCAACCAGAGCACCCACGGCACGTGGAACACCAACGCCATCTGCAATCTGCATTTGGCGACGGGCGCGATCTGCCGCCCGGGCAGCGGCCCGATGTCGCTGACCGGCCAGCCCAACGCGATGGGTGGCCGCGAGATGGGTTATATGGGACCGGGTTTGCCCGGCCAACGGTCGGTCACCTCCGCCGAAGACCGCGCGTTCGTGGAGCAACGGTGGGGATTGCCGGCGGGCAGCATCCGCTCCGACGTCGGGCCCGGCACCATCGAGATGTTCGAGAAGCTCGCTTGCGGTGACATCAAGGCATGCTGGATCATCTGCACCAATCCCGTTGCGACAGTGCCCAATCGCAAGTCGGTGATTACCGGTCTGGAGGCGGCCGAGCTTGTCATCACCCAGGACGCCTACCGGGCCACCGCGACCAACCATTACGCCGACATCGTGCTGCCCGCCGCGCTGTGGGCGGAATCCGAAGGCGTCATGGTCAATTCGGAGCGCAACGTGACGCTGTTGCAGCAGGCCGTCCCAGCGCTGGGCCAGGCGCGTCCGGACTGGCAGCTGATCTGCCAGGTCGCCGCCTACATGGGTTACGGCGCAGATTTTCAATATGATTCGACCGAGGACGTCTTCGACGAGATCCGTGGTTTCGCCAACCCGACCACCGGATATGACCTGCGCGGTGCCACCTACGAGCGGCTGCGCGAGGGTCCGGTGCAGTGGCCATGTCCGCCCGAGGACGAGTCGGACCGCCACCCCATCCGCTATGTCAACAAGGGTCGCTTAACCTTCCCGACGCCGTCGGGCCGTGCTGTGTTTCACGCTCGCCCCCACGTGGATCCGCAGGAGCTACCGGACGACGATTTCCCGTTGGTGCTCAACACCGGTCGGCTGCAGCACCAGTGGCACACCATGACCAAAACCGGCAAGGTGGACAAACTGACCAAGCTCGACAACGGTCCGTTCGTCGAGATCCACCCGGCCGACGCCGTCGCGCGAGGCATCACCGACGGCCAGCCCGTCGAACTGAGCTCGCGTCGTGGCCGCGCAGTCGTGCCCGCGGTGGCCACCGATCGGGTACCGCCCGGCAATTGCTTTGTGCCGTTTCACTGGAACGACGAACAGGGCGAATATCTCACCGTCAATGCGCTGACCAACGACGCCGTCGACGCCGAGTCACTGCAACCCGAACTCAAGGTGTGCGCGGTGAGCCTGCGCCCGGTCAAGTCGGTCGACAGGCCCACAGTGGATGAGCCGGCGGTGCAGACACCAAGCGGCAGTGGACCGTTGGTGTTGTGGGCCTCGCAGACCGGCACGGCCGAGGACTTCGCGGCGGCGGTGGCCGCGCGGCTGGGCGGCTCGCAACTGGTCAACATGAACGGCGTCCGGTTGACCGATCTCGCCGCGGCCCGCGAGGTGCTGGTGGTCACCAGCACGTTCGGCGATGGCGGGCCGCCGGACAACGGCGCCGACTTCTGGCACCGTCTCGACTCGCCCGACGCGCCGGCGCTGCACGGTGTGCGGTACGCGGTGCTCGGAATCGGTGACCGCGCCTACGACAACTTCTGCGGCCACGCCAAGGCGCTGGACCGGCGGTTGGCTGCTCTGGGCGCCACCAAGATGCTCGAGCGCGCCGAGTGCGAGGCCTACGACGACGAGCCGCTGCATCGATGGGCCGACGAAGTCAGCAGGCTGCTGAACACGTCGGAAGCGCGCCCCTCGGCCCGCGGCGGCGGTGCGGCCACGCTCACCCGGACCGTGGCGGAACCCTTCACGCGGGCCCAACCGATCCTGGCGCCGCTGACCCGCAACACCCTACTGAGCGCGCCGAGCTCGTCAAAAGAGGTGCGCCAGTTCGGCTTTGACATCTCCGAGTTCGACGTCACCTATTCGGCCGGCGATTCGCTCGGGGTGTACGCCACCAACGATCCCGCGCTGGTGGCGGCGTGGCTGGCCGCGACCGGACTGCGCGGCGAGCAGATCGTTGCGGTCGACGGCGTCGAACAGACGCTGCGCGACGCGCTGCTGTCGCGTTACGACATTCGCCGCGTCACCCCGAACCTGCTGCAGTTCGTCGCGGAGAACAGCCGCGATGCGGGGCCGTTGCGGACGCCCAAGGACAAGCTCGACACGTGGCTGGCGGGCCGCGACGGGCTGGACATCGTCTCGCAGTTCGCGGTGCACGCCGACGTCGAGCAGTGGCAGCAGGTGCTGGTGCGGTTGACCCCGCGGCAGTACTCGATCTCGTCGAGCCCTCTGGTGAGCCCGCGCGAGGTGCAGCTGACGGTGTCGGTGGTGCGCTACGACAACGGCGCTCGCGGCGGGGTTTGCTCCACATACCTGGCCGACCGGGCGGGCGCCGCGCGGGTGCCGGTGTTTCTGCAGCGCTCGCCGCATTTCCGCCCGCCGCAGGACGCGGCCACGCCGATGATCATGGTGGGCCCCGGCACCGGGATCGCCCCGTTCCGCGGGTTCCTGCAGGAACGCAGGGCGTTGGGCCACACCGGGCGCAACTGGCTGTTCTTCGGCGACCGGCATCGTGCCGAGCACTTCTACTACCGCGACGATCTCGACGACATGGTGCGCGACGGCTTTCTCACCAGGCTGGACCTGGCATTCTCCCGCGACCAGGCAGACCGCGTGTACGTGCAGCACAAGATGCTCGAGCACGGCGCCGAGGTGTGGCGCTGGCTCGAGGACGGCGCGCATTTCTATGTGTGTGGTGACGCCGACCGGATGGCCAAGGACGTTGACGCCGCGCTCACGACGATCATCCGTCGCCACGGCGGACGCTCCGATGAAGCGGCGCACGACTACAAGCGGGAACTGGTGGCGGAGAAGCGCTATGTCCGCGACGTGTACTAACGCTGGAATTATTGGCTGCGACTGCAGCGATGCAATGTCCGCTTAGCAAGCGCTAACCGAGCGCCTTCCCACTGCGTAGCCTGCGGACACAATCGCGGAGGCACATTTTCACGCCGCTCCGCCCTCGGGCGCTGCATTGGCCTTGACGGTGTTGAGAATCGTGACGATGTTGTCGACGTCGGCCTCGGGAAACACATCGTCGGGTCCGGTCGGGGCATGGTCGGTGTAGGGAGATTCGTAGAGGCGAACTGGTTCGACGACGCCGTTGGCGGTCAGTTCGGTGACGATCAGTTCGATGAACCGTATCTGGTCCGCGGTAAAGCGGCTGCCGTCCAGGTAACTGCCGAACGCTTCGACCGCAGCTTCGCGGTCCAGTCCGACAAGCGACCGTACGAATAGACCCAGCCCGTGTGATTGTTCCTTGGCGAGTTCGATATCGGCTTGCTCGCCTGTACCGCTCTCGATGAGCATGCGTTCCAAAGCCGCGAGGTCGTCCGGTGTGAGGGGCTTGTTGCGGCGGAGGCGCTGTAGTGCGATGTCGTCTTGGTGCTGTTTGAGATACGCGGCAGCCTTGGCTTTGAAGCGTTCCCAATTGGTACCAGGGGTGATGCCGGGTAGGTCGACGAGTGTGGCTTCGCTGAGCTCATCGGCGAAGTCGGTATAGACAACGACCTTCTTCGCCTTCTCCAGAAATCGCAACAGGCCGCGGACCTTTCGGCGGGCCGACTCCAACATGGGCAGGGTGACGTCGACCCACCATTCGTCGGCGGCGAGTTCTTCGAGGAGAACCTGTTGCGCCGCAACGGAGGGGATCGCGGTTTGATTGAGCAAGCCCGAAGCGATGTTCTGGATCTGTTCACGCAGCCGCTCGGCTGCGATGGCGTCGCCCTCCAACTGGGCCAGTTGGCGCCGCAGGATGAGCATGTCGAATCGTTTGGCGTCTTCGTCGTCGTCCTTGTGCGCCGACGGCAGTCCGGCGAGGTGTTCGGCCACGTCGCCGGCAGCTTCCGGAGTAAGCGACGACCACGCCGGCCATTGCGCGTATTCCTCGATGAGCCTTCGGTGGGGTCGGACGAGGAAGTTGTCGAGATTCATGCCGACGACGGTGCGGTGCAAGGACCATGCAATGTCGACGCGCAGGCCGCGTTCGGTCTCGGTGCCATGCCCCTCGGGTGGATCGGGTTCCTTGGGCGGTTGTGCATGATCGAGGGCGGTGATGAGACCAAGGCGGGTTTCGAAAAGCCGTTGGTTCAGGGACTTTTGAAGCGAGCCTTCTGAACTCGGCAGGTCCTGGCTGAAGAATTCGAGGTTGCCGCAGAAGTCGAAGACGTAGAAGTTCTGTTTGTCTTGGCCGGGGCCGAACAGGTCGGGCCGCAGTCGGGTGCCGCGGCCGATCATCTGCCAGAACTTGGTCTTGGAGCGGACTAGTTTGAAGAACACAAGGTTGACGACCTCGGGGACGTCGATGCCGGTGTCCAGCATGTCGACCGAGATCGCGATGTGTGGTGGCTTCTCGGCGACGGAGAAGTCGTCGATCAGTGACTGCGCGTAGCTCATGCCGTGGGTAATGACGCGTGCGAAATGTCCGGCGTAGTGGGGATATTGGATGTCGAAGCGGCGGGCAATGAACTCGGCGTGATCTTTGTTCTTCGCAAAGATGATGGTCTTGCCGAGCCGATCGCCGGCGGCGACTCGATGGCCTTTGCTCATCAGTTCGGCGAGGACCTTGTCGACAGTGTCTTCGTTGAATAGGAACTTGTTGATTTCCTCGGAGGTCACCTCGTCGGGAGGATCGCCCTCACCCCAATCGAGGGCATCCCATTCGTCCTTCTCCTCCTCCGATAGATCGACGTATCGGATGCCTTGGCGCAGGAACTTGGTGCCGACGGAAATGCCAACCGCGGGCACGAGAAAGCCCTCTTGCACGGCGTCGTCGAGGCCGTAGGCGTCGGTGGGTACGCCGTCTTCGAGGTGGAAGAGCCGATAGGTGTTGTGGTCGACTTCGTCCTTCGGAGTGGCGGTGAGTCCGACGAGCAGGGAGTCGAACCATTCGAAGATGGCGCGATACTTCTGGTATACCGACCGATGTGCTTCGTCGATGACGACGAGATCAAAGTAGCCGGGGCCGAATTTCCTTATGCCCGAATCAGTGTCGTTGATGAGGTTCATCATCGTGGGATAGGTGCTGACGTACACTCGGCCGTCGGTGATCTTCTCGGTCACGAGGTTCACGGTGGTGGCGTCTGGCAGGTGGGTCTTAAAGGCGTTGGTGGCCTGGGTGACCAGAGCGGTGCGGTCGGCGAGGAACAGCACGCGCTTGACCCAGTTGGCCTCCATCAGCTGTTTGACGAGGGCGATGATCGTGCGGGTTTTCCCGGCACCGGTTGCCATCACAAGCAACGCTTCGCGCTGCTTGCCGGTAAATGCGTCATCGATGGCGCGGATAGCGCGGTGCTGATAGTGGCGCTCGACGATGTTCGAGTCGATCGGTGCCTCGGTGAGCGGTTGGCGGGTCTGGCGGCGCTGGATCATCAGCTCCAGCTCGTCGCGGGTATAGAAGCCTTGGACGTCGCGCGGGGGATAGCCGCCGGCGTCGTCCCAGATCCAGTGCTCATAACCGTTGGTGTAGAAGATGACTGGGCGACGACCAGTCATCTGCTCCAGGCAGTCGGCGTAGAGCTTGGCTTGTTGTTGGCCTACCTGCGGGCTCTTGGAGGTGCGTTTGGCTTCGACGATGGCGAGGGGAAGGCCGTCCTCGCCCCACAACACGTAGTCGACGAAACCTGTGCCGTCGGCGGTGGGCATGCCGGTGACGGGGTACTCGCGGTCTCTGGTTTCAGTCAGTGGCCAGCCAGCTTCAGCGAGCAGGACGTCGATGAATGTGTCACGCGTCGCGGCCTCGTCGTAGTCGCGGTCGTCGGGTTGCTTGTTGGCTGCTTGGGCCTGTTTGACGGCTTCGCGCAGGGCGGCGATCTCGGCGGCCTGCGCATTGGCGAGTTCGTCCTTCTCGGCGAGGGCTTTGGCGTGGGCTTCGTCCTGGGCGGCGAATTTGGCAGCTAGCCGGACGACTTCCTGGCGAGTGAGGGGAGCGGCCTTCGCGGCAAGTCTAGGGTCGAAGGCCGACTTCATCGGAACGGCTTGGGGATTGGTCGAATGGTGGAAGGCGGCCCACAGCATCACGTGGTGAAGTTCGCGAAGTGCATGGAGCGCGGCCTGCGGGGGTATGGGCCGTGCGTCGTGGACAGCCGTGTTGCCGAGCTTGCGGATGAGATTCAGCTTGGTGACGATGCCGACGCCGACTATGGACTTGAACTTTGTGTCGTTGATCTTCGCAGCCAAGTCGTCCTTGTACGGAATCGGCAGGGCCAGAACGTCATACAGGTAGTCGACGAGGATTTCGACGGTGCGTCGACTGTAAAAGCAAGCAGAGCGTGGATCGTTGGTGGCATAGCTCTCTGCACGCGCGCAGTCGGCATGCATCTCCGGCCAGTCGACAGACTGGAGGAAGGCGAAGTTGGACATGCCGACTACCTCACAGTTGACCTGAAAAGGCGCGCGATTGGAGTGAGGCGAAGAGTTCGCGGAGTTCGGACAACTTCTCACCGGCCACAACACTGAGACGTTGTATGCGCTGGACACGGCTGGTGAATGCCTGCTGTGAGCTTTCGGACGGCACAAACAGCTCGACATCGGCGATGCGACCCGCAGATATCAGGGGTTGACCGGATTGACTGGCGTAGGCGTTGAGGGCCGCCATACGCAGCGCTTGTGAAAGGTATTCGGGCATCATGCCGGCAGGCATTTCGCTCACCCAAAGTGCATTATCCGTTACCCATGATGGGCCATCAGTAAGATGGACTGCCCCGCAGTACGCACCGACTCTACCTACCACGACCTTGGGCGTCTCGAACATGGCTTCCGCATGGTAGCCGTTGATGCCATTTCCGCCGTATACAGCGATCGGACCGGGTACCTGCTTAGTGGCAGGCAAGAACTGCCCGCTTTTCAGCTTAAGTGACTCGCCAATCGTAGTGAGATGTCCCGACTTTCGATCGGACCCTCTCGGGCCAAACATCTGCAGATAGACGGCTCGCGTTAACGCAAGGATGCAGGTCACCACAGTTGTCTGCTTCAGGCGCAGTCCGTCTGCTCTGTCAAGGATCGCGGCAATGCGGCGCTGCTCATCGAGGTTAGGTAGTGGAACCTTCCACTTCGACAACGCGTCGCGACCAAGGTGATGTATCCCTACCCCTCGCGATCCTCGGGCGAACGCGCCGCTTGACGCCTGATGCAGAAGGAAGTGCAGCAGATACTTCGAGTCCACTCTTGGAGTTGGACGGACCCTCAGGAGTGTGTTCTGGAACGCGCAATCTGCGATCTCGCCTGCCCACAGCGCGGGCTTGCCAACTTCACGCGGGGAGCCGGAAGCCTCGTTTAGGAGAATGTCCCCTGGCTCAAGACGAAACACTTTCATCTCGGCTTCGGTGAAGTTCATCCTCTTTACATCATCGAGGATGAGACCATTCCATCCGACATTTGCCGCACGAAGGTAATTGTGCATCGAGGGACCGTTGTGGTTCTTAGGCGACCGCTGACGTCCCAGTTTCACTTCAGCGATCTCCGCCAGAGGCACGGTCTTCACGACAGCATCGCCTTCAATTCCGCCAGCCCGGCAGCAATCTCGCCCTCCAACTTCTCGATCTCTATGATGATCTCCAGCGGGGGCCGGTGCTCCACTTCGTCGTGGGCGATCTCTCTATAGCGGTTCAGCGACAGGTCATAGCCCTGCGCGACGATGTCGTCTTTGGGCACGCAGAACGACTGCTCGGTGCGCTCTCGACCCCGCTCCGCGCCATCGCGGTCCTTCCAACGCGCCAGCGCATCAGGTAAGTCATTGGACTCAACGGGATTTCGCTTGTCGTCGAGCGAGAACCCGTCAGCCGTAACGTCGTAAAACCACACGCTGTCGGTGCCGCCGGAATTGGTCTTTGTGAAGAGTAGGATCGCCGTCGAAACACCCGCATACGGTCGGAATACACCCGACGGCAACTTCACCAGACCTTCCAGCTTCTGATCCTCTACCAGAATGCGCCGAAGGTCCTTGTGCGCCTTTGACGATCCGAATAGGACGCCCTCCGGCACGATCACGGCCGCGCGGCCGCCTGGTTTCAGCAGCTTAAGAAACAGTGCAACAAACAGCAGTTCGGTCTTCTTGGTCTTGACGACTCGCTGCAGATCCTTGGACGTCGACTCGTAGTCAAGCGACCCTGCGAACGGGGGATTGGCCAGGATCAGGGTGTACTTCTCGGTGTCTTCGCTGGCGCCCTCCGATAGCGAGTCCCGGTAACGAATGTCTGGTGCCTCGATACCGTGCATCAACATATTCATGCTCGCGATGCGCAGCATGGTCGAATCGAAGTCGTATCCGTGAAACATGCTGGCGTGGAAGTGCTTTCGCTGAGCAGCATCGGTCAGTACCGACGGGTGCCGCTCACGCACGTACTCCGACGCAGCCACGAGGAATCCTGCGGTGCCGCAAGCGGGGTCGCATATCTCGTCGGACGGCTGCGGCGCCGTCATGTCGACCATCAGCTTGATGATGTGCCGCGGCGTTCGGAACTGTCCGTTCTGACCCGCGGTGGCGATCTTGGACAACATGTACTCGTAGAGATCGCCGTTGGTGTCGCGGTCGGCCATCGGGATCTCGTCAAGCAGGTCAACGACCCTAGACAGCAGCTGTGGGGTTGGGATGGTGAAGCGAGCATCTTTCATGTGTTCGCCGTACGTCGATCCATCGCCGCCGAGCGTCCGCAAGAACGGAAACACCTTCTCTCCGACGGTCGCGAACATCACCGCCGGCTCCTCGTTCTTGAAGCGTGACCACCGCAGGTCCTGCTGATCGGTTCCGAATCGAAGGTCCGGTGACGGACCGCCATGTCGCGCTTTGCGCTCAGCCAGGGTCTCCAGATCGTCGAGGCGACGAATGAACAGCAAGTAGGTGATCTGCTCGATGACCTCCAGTGGATTGGAGATGCCGCCCGACCAGAACGCGTCCCAAACCCGGTCGATTTTGCTCTTCAACTCGCCGGTGATCACGGCGTGCCCCTAACTACTCGTGCTGAACTGAACCGAACTGTATATACGACGACACCGACACAGGGAGCCGAAACGCGGCATCAACCCCCATGCGGGTGTGATACTCGCGGGCGTTGAGTGCCGACCCGTCAACACACTCCATCGCCTCGGACACTTCAGCGAGCGCCGGCGTCATCTATCGACCACTACCGCGGCCTGGCGAGACTCCACAGGCTCGACTGCGAAAGTGCTGCCCTATGGTGGCCAAGTGCGCCGGATGCCGTCGGTCGATACGGCGTAGCACGCGGCGCCGCTGATCCGGGCCCTGCGGTAAATCTGCGCTTGAGCAGCATGAAACCGCCTAACCATCTCGGCGATCTGCAACTGCTGGTTGTCCAGATAGAACATCGGCGCGTCGAATTCCACCAGCGGCCGCCGTTCGGCCTCCTTCCCGCGGATGCGGCCGTCCTTGTGCAACGGGAACCATCCACGTTGCAGCCCGAAGCGCATCCACACCTCGTCGTCAGTCTTCTGAGCATCGTCCGGGAAGAAGTCGACGATTCGATGAATCAACCACCCTCGTTCGATCAGCCCGGCGGCAACGTGCTTGCCGAGGCTCCTGTCGAGGAAGAACTCAGGCGGCTTGTTTGAGTCCAACGCGGCAGATTTCTTCCACCTCCGCAGTGCTTAGCCCGTACTCGTCGGCGACGACGGACATCGGCTCGCCGGCCGCCCACAGATCCAGCACCGCGCGGATAGGAACTTTGTTCCGTTCTAGTACCGGGTCACCCCACGCGAAGCGCGGGTCGACGATCACGTTTGCGGCCTCCCCGAAACTCGGGAGCCTCAGCCGTGCCGCGTACTCACTCTCGTCATCCCAGGTGATGTATCGCAGGTAATTGCCGACAACATCGCGAATGAGCTGTTGGTGGTCACCGACGCGGGCGTACACGCCGTCGTTGTGCTCGATGAAGATGTCGATGCCGTCGGTGGCGATGCGTTTACTCGCTAGCGCGAAGTCGGTGCCGAACACGTCACGGACGTCGGTCACCGTGTCGGCGATCTGCCGCTTGGTGAAGTTCAGTTCATTTCGTAGCGCGCGCAGCACGAATGCTTCGACGAGCGCGGCGAATGGTACGGATGCGCCTCCGCGATGATCGACGGGCACGTGGTGCACGAGTGGGACTCCGCCGCGCGACCCAACTCGAAGCCAGTCGTAGACCGTCGATCGCGGAATCTTCAGAAATAGGGACACTTCGCGCGGCGTGAACAGCGGGTCTTTGAAGATGTCGACTGTCATCGCGCCACCGCCCTTCCGCTATACGTAAGTCTGCATCTCCCGGCCGAAAGTATGCCTCAGGCCACCCACAACGATGCGGGAACGTAATTAGCGTGAAGCCGTGAGGTGCATCTGATGACATAACTGAGAAAGCGCGGCCGATGTGTGTCAGTGGTGTGTCCGAGGGGGGACTTGAACCCCCACGCCCGTTAATAGGGCACTAGCACCTCAAGCTAGCGCGTCTGCCATTCCGCCACTCGGACCTGTTCTGGGCAGCTAAGGCTATCGGATCAGGATGCCCGGACCCAAACCCGACAGCCACCTCAATGGTACGAATGGTGGCGTGAGTGCACCCCCGCACGCCGCCGGCGAGGTGGTCGATCTCGTCAGCGCGCTGATCCGGTTCGACACGTCCAACACCGGTGACCCCGAGACCACCAAAGGCGAGGAAGAGTGCGCCCGCTGGGTGGCCGACCAGCTGGAGCAGGTGGGCTACGAAACCGAGTACATCGAGGCCGGCGGGCCCGGCCGGGGCAACGTGTTCGCCCGGCTGCCCGGCGCCGACCCTACGCGCGGTGCGCTGATGATCCACGGGCACCTCGACGTAGTGCCCGCCGAGCCCGCGGACTGGAGCGTGCATCCGTTCTCCGGCGCGGTCAAGGACGGCTACGTGTGGGGCCGCGGCGCGGTCGACATGAAGGACATGGTCGGGATGATGATCGCCGTCGCCCGGCACTTCAAACGCGCCGGCATCGTCCCGCCGCGGGATCTGGTTTTCGCGTTCGTCTCCGATGAGGAGCACGGCGGCACCTACGGCGCCCAGTGGCTCGTCGACAACCGGCCCGACCTGTTCGACGGCGTCACCGAGGCGATCGGGGAGGTCGGCGGATTCTCACTGACGGTGCCGCGCCGCGACGGTGGCGAGCGTCGGCTGTACCTGATCGAAACCGCTGAGAAGGGGCTGTCCTGGATGCGGCTGTCGGCGCGGGGTCGCGCCGGCCACGGCTCGATGGTGCACGACGACAACGCGGTGACGGCGGTCGCCGAGGCGGTCGCGCGGTTGGGCCGCCACCAGTTCCCGCTGGTGCTGTCCGAAACGGTGCAACAGTTCCTCACCGCGGTCGGCGAGGAAACCGGGTACACCTTCGATGTGGACTCCCCGGATCTGGAAGGGGCGATCGCCAAACTGGGTCCGATCGCACGCATCGTGTCGGCCACCCTGCGTGACACCGCCAACCCGACCATGTTCAAGGCCGGCTATAAGGCCAACGTCATCCCGGCGACCGCGCAGGCGGTGGTGGACTGCCGGGTGCTGCCCGGCCGCAAGGAAGCGTTCGAGCGTGAGGTCGACGAGCTGATCGGACCCGATGTCACCCGCACCTGGGAGCGTGACCTCCCGTCGTACGAGACGACGTTCGACGGCGACCTCGTCGCTCAGATGAATGCGTCGCTATTGGCGGTGGACCCCGATGCCCGCACCGTGCCGTATATGTTGTCGGGCGGCACGGACGCCAAGGCGTTCGCACGCTTGGGGATTCGCTGCTTCGGGTTCATCCCGCTGCGGCTGCCACCCGAGCTGGACTTCGCGGCGCTGTTCCACGGCGTCGACGAGCGTGTTCCCGTCGACGCGCTCGAGTTCGGCACCCAGGTTCTGGAGCACTTTCTCACCCACTGCTGACCGATTCGAAAGGAAACCATGGCATTTCCCTACAACCCCTACGAGTTCCTGCCCAAGCTGCCGACATTCACCCTCACCTCGGAGTCGGTGACCGACGGGCAACCACTGTCCAAGGACCAGGTCAGCGGGATCATGGGCGCGGGCGGTTCGGATATCTCGCCTCAGCTGAGTTGGACCGGCTTCCCCGAGCAGACCCGCAGCTTCGCGGTCACGGTGTATGACCCCGACGCGCCGACGGCATCCGGCTTCTGGCACTGGGCCGTCGCCAACCTTCCCGCGACGGTCACGGAACTGCCGGCCGGTATCGGTGACGGCAGCGAATTACCCGGCGATGCACTGACTTTGGCCAACGACGCGGGCCTGAAGCGCTACATCGGGGCCGCGCCGCCGCCCGGTCATGGCCCGCACCGCTACTTCATCGCCGTGCACGCCGTCGACGTGGAAAAGCTGGAGATCCCGGGCGACGCCACACCGGCCTACCTGGGCTTCAATCTGTTCCAGCACGCGATCGCCCGGGCCCTCATCCACGGCACCTACGAGCAGAAGACCTAACCGCGGACGGCCGAACCGACCGCGTCGGCCACCGAGGCGAACCCGCCGTCGTGCAGGCGGCGGGCCAGGCCGTCGTGAATGTGTTTGGCCCACAAGCCGCCGCCGTAGACGAAACCGGTGTAGCCCTGCAGCAGTGAGGCGCCGGAGATGATGCGCTCCCACGCGTCGTCGGCGGTTTCAATGCCGCCCACACTGATCAGCACCAGCCGGTCACCGACGCGGCGGTACAGCCGCCGCAGCACCTCGACGGACCGTTGCGCCACCGGCGGTCCGGAGATCCCGCCCGGCCCGAGCTCGTCGACGCCGGCCGTGGCCAGCCCGGAGCGCGACACCGTGGTGTTGGTGGCGACGATGCCGGCCAAGCCCAATTCGACTGCGAGGTCGGCGATCTCGTCGACATCCGGGTCGGAGAGGTCGGGTGCGATCTTCACCAGCACCGGTGTGGTGGTGGCCGCCTTGACCGCCGCGAGGATCGGCCGCAGCGAGGCGACGGCCTGCAGGTCGCGCAAGCCGGGCGTGTTCGGCGAGCTGACGTTGACCACCAGGAAATCCGCGAGCGGGCCCACCAGCCGGGCACTTTCGACGTAATCGTCGACAGCGTGCTCCGGCGGGGTGGTCTTCGTCTTGCCGATGTTCACCCCGACGGGTACGTCGGGTTTGTAGCGGGCCAGCCGCATCGCGAGCTCGCCGGCGCCACGATTGTTGAATCCCATCCGGTTGAGCAGGCCGCGATCGTCGGGCAGCCGGAACATGCGCGGCGGCGGGTTGCCGGGCTGGGCCGCCGCGGTGACGGTGCCGATCTCGGCGTACCCGAAGCCCAGCGCGCCCCAGGTCTTGAGACCGCGGCCGTCCTTGTCGAAGCCCGCCGCCAGGCCCAGCGGTCCGGGAAACCGCACCCCGAACACCGTGGTGGTCAACACCGGATCGTGCGGCGCCAGCCAGCGCGCCAGCAAGCGGCGCAGCAACGCGGGCGCGGTGACCATGCGCAGCAGCGCGAACACCCAGGTGTGAATGCGTTCGGGGGCGATGAGAAACAGCACCCGCCGCAGCGCGCGGTACATCGCTACAACCCGGGCTGATCCGCGAACCGGTCTGCGGGGGTTTTCTTGCGCCGCAACAACACCCGACGGCTGCCGTCGGTGTACGCCCGCACCCGGGTGAGCTCCCAGCCGCGATACTCTGCCTCGATGGAGAGCCGGGTGGAGGCGCTGATGCGGGTCACGTCGGGCGGCAGCCGCAGCGGTATCCACTCGTATTCGTCGGAGAGATCCTGCTCCCAACCCTTCGGCATCCGCCCGCGGTGCAACGCCGTCATCGCGGCTGGACCGCCGCATTGGGAATCACCTGCACGCCCGCTCCCGAACCCGACACCACATACAGCGTGCCAGATGATTCGTCGAAGGCCAGGGAGTTGGGTTGCTGCACGGTCCGATATCGCACCTTCTCGACGGGTATGCCAGTGGCCAGATCGTAACCAATCACGGTGTTGCTGGCGGTCTGCGACACCCAGGCCAGCTCTGAGGATCCCGCCAGCCCGTACGGGGCGTCGTGCACCGGATAGCGCTGCCGCAGGATCAGCGGGTCGGTGCCGAACACCAACAGCCCATTGCCGCGGGTATCGGCGACGAGCACCCGCCCCGCCGCATCGGCCGCCATCGTGGTGGCTCCATCGCCGGCGCGCAGCGCTTGTTCGGCGCCGGCGCCGCTAGCATCAAGAGCGGTCACCGATGTCTGGCCACGGTCCAGCACGACGGTGGTATTGCCTTGGGTGACAAGGGCATCCACTCGGGCGAACAGCTTCAGCTGGGCACCCACGGTGCGTTCGGAGTTCAGCGTGTAGACGGCGCCGTCGGCACTGCCGAGCACGAGCTTGCCGTCGGCGCGACGGGCGATCGCGGTGAAATCCGTCGCCTGCTGTCCCTCGACGTCGACCCGCGTCACGGCGCCGTCAGCGACGGACAACCGGAAGTAGCCGCCGCGGCCGGCCAGGTATACCTGCCCGGCGCCGTCACCGGTCATTGCGGTGGCGGTGGCCGGCAGTAGCACCGGACGAGGCGGGCCCGCTGCGGGTAACAGAGTCACTACCGAGGCGCCGTCGCTAGGGCTGAGCGCCACCAGCGCGCCGGTTGCCGTGTCGAACAGTGCGGATTGCACCGCGGCGTCCAGCGGCCGGACGGTCCCTGCGGGTGTGGTGGTGGCCGGCGGCGAGACCGCCGCCTGGGCCGGCGCGATGGTCGGAGGCGGCGCGTCCACCGGGTCAGACGAACAACCGGCCACGGCGAACATTGCCAGCACTACGACACCGGTGCGAACTACCTGGACCGGGCGGTTTAGATGTCTCGGCAAGGGGTAGCTCTCGGTTGTGTCGAAGCGATGCGAACGGTTGATCCGACAGTGTAGGCAAGACGGGCGGCACGAATTGTCCATGTCCCGTCCACACCGCGGCAATACCGGAGGTATGGTGCCAGCATGACCCTCGCCTCAGACCGGGATCTGGGTAGGCAAGAGTTTGCTATCGAGGACATCTCCACTGGTGTTCACGCCAGTGGGTTTGGCCAAGTCGGGGATGGCCGGAGTTTTTCCTTCCATATCGAACGCCAGCAGTTGGTCGTCGAGGTATACCGACCGCGGCTGTCTGGTCCTGTCCCGCACGCCGAAGATGTCGTGGCGCTCGCCACCCGGAAATTGACCGACATCGATCTGACCGACGAGCGCAGCCTGTCGGCGGCGGTGCGCGACGCGGTGGCCGGCGCGCAGCCGGTGTCACGCTGAGCCTCTGAGCCCACGGTACGGTCGTCGGCGTGGTTGACGCGCCGGCGATGTCATGGCTGCAAGTGGTCGTCTTGGCGGTACTACAGGGGCTCACCGAATTTCTGCCGGTGTCGTCGTCGGGTCACCTGGCGATAGCGTCCCGGCTGTTTTTCGACGACGATGCGGGCGCGTCATTCACCGCGGTGACCCAGCTCGGCACCGAACTGGCCGTGCTGCTGTACTTCGCCCGTGACATCGGTCGCATCGTAAAAGCTTGGTTTTATGGGCTTTTCGACAGAGCGCGCCGAAACACCGACTATCGCCTGGGCTGGTACGTCATCATCGGCACCATTCCGATCGGGGTGTTCGGGTTGCTCTTCAAGGACGACATCCGCACCGGCGCACGCAATCTGTGGTTGATCGCGATCGCGCTGATCGGGTTTTCCGCCGTCATAGCCGCCGCCGAGTACTTCGGCCGCCAGAAACGCCACATCGACGAACTCACGTGGAAAGACAGCGTCACCGTCGGCCTGGCGCAGTGCCTGGCGCTGGTGCCCGGGGTCTCACGATCCGGCGCGACCATCAGCACCGGGTTGTTCCTGGGCCTGGACCGGGAGTTGGCGGCGCGGTTCGGCTTCCTGCTGGCGATTCCGGCGGTGTTCGCCTCGGGTCTGTTCTCGCTGCCCGACGCGTTCGATCCTGTCGGCGAGGGGATGAGCGCCAGCGGTCCGCAGCTGGCGGTGGCGACGCTGATCGCGTTCGTCATCGGCTTCGCCGCGGTCGCGTGGTTCCTGCGATTCCTGGTCCGCCACAGCATGTACTGGTTCGTCGGCTACCGAGTGTTGTTAGGTGTGGTGGTGCTGATCTTGTTGGCCACCGGGGTGGTGGCCGCCACATGACCGTCATACTGCTGCGCCACGGCCGCTCGACGTCCAACACCGCGATGACGTTGGCCGGGCGCACCGACGGCGTCGACCTCGACGACAAGGGCCGCGAACAGGCCCAGGCGCTGGTCGAGCGGCTCGGCGGGCTGCCGATCCGCGCGATCGTGCGTTCGCCGCTGCTGCGGTGCCGCAAAACGGTGGAGCCGTTGGCGCAGTCCCTGGGCCTGGACCCGCTCGTCGACGAGCGGATATCCGAAGTCGACTACGGCGCGTGGACCGGACGCAAGATCGCCGACCTGGTCAAAGAACCGCTGTGGTCGGTGGTGCAACAGCAACCCAGCGCCGCGGTGTTTCCCGACGGCGAAGGCCTGGCCCATGTGCAGGCGCGGGCGGTGGCCGCGGTGCGCGAGCACGATCGGCGGCTGGCCGAGCAGTACGACGGCGACGCGCTGTGGGTGGCGTGCACGCACGGCGACGTCATCAAGGCGGTGGTGGCCGACGCGCTGGGCACCCACCTGGACAGCTTCCAGCGCATCGTCGCCGATCCGGCGTCGATGAGCGTCATCCGCTACACCGCCACGCGTCCGTTCGTCATTCACGTCAACCACACCGGCGCGGCGCTGACTGCCGGCCTGGCGGCAAAACCCGCCAAGACCGACGGCCAGGCCGACGAGCTGCCGCCCGGAGACGCCGTGGTCGGCGGTTCCACCAACTGATCCGCCGCTGCGCGATTACGACAGAGGTGGCAATGCCGGTATTTTGGAAGGTGCCATGGCCCGCGCAATCCACGTCTTCCGCATGCCCGACCGCTTCGTGGCCGGGACCGTCGGGCAACCCGGCAACCGGACCTTCTATCTGCAGGCGGTGCACGACAAGCGGGTGATCTCGGTGGTGCTGGAAAAGCAGCAAGTCGCCGTGCTCGCCGAGCGGATCGCCGCGCTGCTGCTGGAGATCAACCGGCGCTTCGGCACACCGATCCCGCCGGACACCGGCGAGGTCGAGGACCTGAGCCCGTTGATCACGCCCGTCGACGCCGAGTTCCGGGTCGGCACGATGGGACTGGGCTGGGATTCGGAGGCCCAGACCGTCGTCGTGGAACTGCTGGCGGTGTCCGACACCGAATTCGACGCGTCGGTGGTGCTCGACGACGCCGAGGAGGGGCCCGACGCGGTGCGGGTGTTCTTGACGCCGGAGTCGGCACGCGAGTTCGCAACCCGATCCAACAAGGTCATTTCGGCGGGCCGGCCGCCGTGCCCGCTGTGCGACGAACCGCTGGATCCCGAGGGCCACATTTGTGTGCGCACCAACGGGTACCTGCGCGGTGCCTCGGACAGCATTGCCGGATCCGACGATGACGCCGACGCCTGACGACGGTGAGGTACTGCAGCGCGGCGAGCTGACCGTCATCGGACGGATCCGCTCCGCCAGCAACGCGACGTTTCTGTGCGAGGCGCATCTCGATGGCCGCCAGGCCCATTGCGTGTACAAGCCGATCGCCGGCGAGGCGCCGCTGTGGGACTTTCCGGACGGGACGCTGGCCGGCCGCGAGCTCGCGGCGTATCTGGTGTCCACCGCGCTGGGCTGGAACATCGTGCCCTACACCATCATTCGCGACGGGCCGGCCGGGCGCGGCATGCTGCAGCAGTGGGTGGACCAGCCCGGGGATGAAGTCGGCGACGAGCCGTCGTCGGGCCCCGATCTTGTCGACTTGCTGCCGTCTGACCACATCCCGCCGGGGTATCTGCCGGTGCTGCAGGCCTATGACTACGCCGGCGACGAGGTCACCCTGGTGCACGCCGACGATGTCCGGCTGCGCCGCATGGCGGTGTTCGACGTGCTGATCAACAACGCCGACCGCAAGGGCGGCCACGTTTTGGTGGGTGTCGACGGACACGTCTATGGCGTGGACCACGGCGTCAGCCTGCACGTCGAGGACAAGCTGCGCACCGTGTTGTGGGGGTGGGCCGGTAAGCCCGTCGACGACGAGACCCTCGACGCCGTCGCGGGATTGCGCGATCAACTGCGCGCAGAATTGGGGGAGCGGCTGTGCGAGCACCTCACCCGCCGCGAGATCGAGGCGCTACGCGCCAGAGTGGTTGGCTTGCTCGACAACCCGGTGATGCCGACCCCCGACCGTCGCCGCCCGATCCCCTGGCCTGCGTTCTAACCCTGCGGGCCGTGATCTACTGGATCGGTGAGCCTTACCGATGCGGCTCTGGCCGCGACGGTGGCCCAGGAAGCCGGCGACCTGCTGTTGGCGGTGCGTGACGAGATCGGCTTCTACGACCCGTACGACCTCGGCGATGCCGGCGACAAGCGGGCCAACGTCCTGATCCTCGACCGGCTGCGCCAGGAGCGGCCCGACGACGCCGTGCTCAGCGAGGAAGCCGTCGACGACCTGTCCCGGGTGCACGCCGACCGGGTCTGGATCGTCGACCCCGTCGACGGCACCAGGGAGTTCTCCATGCCCGGCCGCGACGACTGGGCCGTGCACATCGCGCTGTGGCAGCGCAGCGCGGACGGCCTCACCGACGCCGCGGTCGCCTTGCCCGCCCGCGGCGAGGTGTACCGCACCGACACCGTCACACCCCCGCCGCCGCGCCGCGACGGCCCCATCCGCATCACCGCCAGCGCCAGCCGGCCGCCCGCGGTGTTGTGGCGGCTACGCGAGGCGCTGAACATCGAGCTGATCCGCATCGGGTCGGCCGGTGCCAAGGCGATGGCCGTGGTCCGCGGCGACGTCGACGCCTACATCCACGCCGGCGGGCAGTGGGAATGGGATTCGGCCGCGCCGGCCGGTGTGGTGCAAGCCGCCGGCCTGCACGCGTCGCGGTTGGACGGGTCGCGGCTGGTCTACAACCGGCGCGACCCGTACCTGCCCGATCTGCTGATGTGCCGTCCTGAGCTGGCCGACGTGCTGCTCGAGGCCATCCGCACGCCGTCCTGACAGCGGGCTCACCGAGGCGAGCGCTTAGAGTCGGGACTATGCAATCGTGGTCGGCGCCGAACGTTCCGTCGCTGCCCGGTCGCGGTCCCGCGCTTCGGCTCTACGACAGCGCCGACCATCAGGTGCGGCCGGTGTCACCCGGCGAGACCGCCACCATGTACGTCTGCGGCATCACCCCCTACGACGCCACCCACCTCGGCCACGCGGCGACCTACCTGGCCTTCGATCTGGTGCACCGGCTCTGGCTGGACGCCGGTCACCGGGTGCACTACGTGCAGAACGTCACCGACATCGACGATCCGCTGTTCGAACGCGCGGACCGCGACGGCATCGACTGGCGGGTGCTCGGCGACCGCGAGCCCGAACTGTTCCGCACGGATATGGCCGCGCTGCGGGTGTTGCCGCCGCACGACTACGTCGCCGCCACCGAGGCGATCGACGAGGTCGTGGAGCTGGTGGAGAAGATGCTGGCCTCCGGTGCGGCCTACGTCGTCGACGGTGAGTACCCCGACGTCTATTACCGCGCCGACGCCACCCTGCAGTTCGGCTACGAGTCGGGCTACGACCGCGACACCATGCTGGCGTTGTTCGGTGAGCGCGGCGGTGACCCCGACCGGCCGGGCAAGAGCGATCCGCTCGACGCACTGATGTGGCGTGCCGCGCGGCCCGGTGAGCCGAGTTGGCCGTCGCCGTTCGGGCCGGGCCGGCCGGGCTGGCATGTGGAGTGTTCGGCGATCGCGCTCAGCCGCATCGGCACCGGCCTGGACATCCAGGGCGGCGGGTCGGACCTGATCTTCCCGCACCACGAGTTCTCCGCCGCGCACGCCGAATGTGTCACCGGCGAGCGGCGATTCGCGCGGCATTACGTGCACGCCGGCATGATCGGCTGGGACGGGCACAAGATGAGCAAGAGCCGCGGCAACCTGGTGCTGGTGTCCGGACTGCGCGCTGATGGCGTCGAACCCGCCGCGATCCGGTTGGGTCTGCTGGCCGGGCACTACCGCGCGGATCGGTCATGGAGCGCGGCGGTGCTCGAGGAGGCGCAGGCGCGGCTGGCGCGCTGGCGTCAGGCGAGCGCGCTGGCCGCCGGACCGGACGCCTCGGACGCCGTCGCGCGGGTCCGGCAGTATCTAGCCGACGATCTTGATACCCCGAAAGCCCTTGCCGCCCTTGATGGTTGGGCTACCGACACGCTGGAGTACGGCGGGCACGACGGTGATGCGCCACGGACGGTGGCCACCGCCGTCGACGCCCTACTCGGTGTAGACCTGTAATCGCCGCGGCGGTAGGTTTCCGCCATGAGTTCAGTGACCGGAAAAGTCGTCCTGATCACCGGCGGGGCGCGCGGCGTCGGCGCCGAAGTGGCGCGACGGCTGCACGACAAGGGCGCCAAACTGGTGCTCACCGACCTCGACGAAGCGCCGCTGAAGGAGTTGGCTGGCTCGCTCGGCGAAGACCGGGTCCTGACGACGGTCGCCGACGTGCGCGACCTGGCGGCCATGCAAGCGGCCGTGGACAAGGCCGTCGCGCGCTTCGGCGGCATCGACGTCGTCATGGCCAACGCCGGCATCGCGACCTACGGTTCGGTGCTCAACGTGGACCCGGCGGCGTTCCGGACGCTCATCGACGTGAACATCGTCGGCGTGTTCAACACCGTGCGCGCGGCGCTGCCGTCGGTGATCGAGCGCCGCGGTTACGTGCTGATCGTCTCCTCGCTGGCGGCCTACGCGGCCGCCCCGGGCCTGGCGCCGTACAACGCGGCCAAGGCCGGCGTGGAGCACTTCGCCAACGCGCTGCGGCTGGAGGTCGCCCACCTCGGCGTCGACGTCGGTTCGGCGCATATGAGCTGGATCGACACCCCGCTGGTGCGGGAGGCGAAGGCGGATCTGTCGACATTCCAGGAAATGATCGGCAAACTGCCCGGCCCGCTGAGCAAGACCACGTCGGTCGAGGCGTGCGGCAAGGCCTTCGTCAAGGGCATCGAACGACGCAAACGCCAGATCAACTGCCCCGGCTGGGTCGGGCTTTTGCGGTGGCTGCGGCCGGTGCTGTCCAGCCGGATCGGCGAGCCACAGGTCACGAAATTCGTGCCGGACCTGCTGCCGCGGATGGACGCCGAAGTCGCCGCGCTGGGCCGGTCGATGAGCGCCCGCACCGAAGCGCTCGAGAAGTGAAGGTCCGCCGAATCGTCCTCGCGCTTGCATTGCTCGCCGCGCTTGCTGGATGCACCACGGAGCAACCCGAAGAGCCGACGACGCCGCCCCCGGCTCCCGCCACCGTCACGCCCGAGCAGGCCCGCGCGATCGCCAAGGAGGCCTACATCTACGGCTTCCCGATTGTCGACAACTACCGGGTGCAGTACGCGTATTTCGTCGACAAGGAAGATCCCGAGTACAAGGGCGGCTGGAACGAAATCCACAATACTGCAAGGGTTTTCACGCCCGAGGACAAGGCGATTCAAACGCCGAACTCCGACACACCCTACTCAGTTGTCGGTGCAGACCTGCGCGCCGAGCCCCTGGTGCTGACCGTTCCGCCGATCGAAGAAGGCCGCTACTACTCACTGCAATTCGTCGACGGATACACCTACAACGTCGGCTATGTCGGCAGCCGCACCACCGGCAACGGCGGCGGGAAGTACCTGCTCGCCGGACCGGGTTGGCAGGGCGAGAAACCCGCAGGCATCGACCAGGTCATCCGGTCCGATACCGACCTGGCATTCGTGCTGTACCGCACGCAACTGTTCGGGCCCGACGACATCGCCAACGTCGAGAAAATCCAGGCCGGCTACCAGGTGACGCCGCTGTCGGTCTACCTCAACCAGCCGCCACCCGAGCCCGCGCCGCCGATCGACTTCGTGCCGCCGCTGACCCCGGACCAACAACGTAGCTCACCGCAGTTCTTCGAAATCCTCAGTTTTGCACTGCGATTCGCGCCCACCCAAGCCCGAGGAGAAGGAGTTACGGGATCGCTTCGCCACCATCGGCATTGGGCCTGAAGGAAACTTCGACGCCGACAAGCTCAGCCCGGAGATGCGGTCGGCCATCGAAGGCGGAATGGCCGACGCCTGGGCGGAATTCAACACCTTCAAAAAAGACAAGGTCGATACCGGTGAGGTCGGTTCGGCCCAGTTCTTTGGCACCGCTGCGGATCTTAAGGGCAACTACCTGTACCGGATGGCCGGCGCGGTGCTGGGTATCTACGGCAACACTGCCGCCGAGGCCATTTATCCGGGCTTCTTCAACGACGCCGCGGGCGAACCGCTGACGGGTGCCAACAAGTACACATTCCGGTTCGCGCCCGGACAGCTTCCGCCGGTCAACGCATTCTGGTCGCTGACCATGTACGAAATGCCGGCCAGCCTGCTGGTGGACAATCCCGTCGACCGGTATCTGATCAACTCGGCGATGCTGGACGACCTGGTCAAAGACCCCGACGGCGGCTACACGCTCTACATCCAGAACGAGTCGCCGGGGGCGGCGCGCGAACCGAACTGGCTGCCCGCACCCAAAGGCCCGTTCGCGTTGGTGCTGAGGCTGTACTGGCCGAAACCCGACGCGCTGGACGGCCAATGGCAGCCGCCCGAACCTGTCAAGACTTAGCCTCGGAAGCCCGGCCCGCGGCGGCGCAGGTAGCGCTCGAACTCGGCGGCCAGCGCGTCGCCGTCGATCTTGCCCAGCGCTTCCGTCATATCGACCTCGGCGTCGCCACGCTGCTCGAGCGCGGCGACGTACTCGGCGATCTCGTCGTCCTCGGCGGTCATCTCGGTGACCGCTTCCTCCCACTCCTCGGCCTGGGCCGGCAGGTCGGCCAGCGGCACCTCGATGTCCAGCACGTCTTCGACGCGGCGCAGCAACGCGACCGTCGCCTTGGGGTTCGGCGGCTGCGACACGTAGTGCGGCACCGCCGCCCAGAACGTCACCGCCGGGATGCCGGCCTGCACGCAGGCGTCCTGGAACACCCCGGCGATACCGGTCGGGCCCTCGTAGCGGGTCTGCTCCAGGCCGAAGAACTTGGCCGACTCCGGCGAATACGCCGCCCCCGACACCGGGACCGGCCTGGTGTGCGGCGTGTCGGCCAGCAGCGCGCCCAGGATGACGACGGTGGAGACATTGAGCTTGTCCGCGATGGCGAGCAGCTCGGCGCAGAATGTGCGCCACCTCATATTCGGCTCCACGCCGTGCATCAGCACGATGTCGCGGTCCGAACCCGGCGGGCGGCAGTACGAAATCCGCATCGACGGCCACACCAGCTCGCGGGTGACCCCGTCGACCTGGCGGATCACCGGCCGGTTCACCTGGTAGTCGTAGTAGGCCTCGTCGTCGATTTCGACGATCGGTTCGGCCTCCCAGATGGCGTCCAGGTGCTCCAGGGCGTCGCTGGCCGCGTCGCCGGCGTCGTTCCAGCCCTCGAAAGCAGCGACGACGATGGCGTCGTGCAGTTTCGGCAGGTCCCGCGATGAGCCGCTTGCGCGAAGAGCATCGGGTTGGCGGCTGGCATCCGACGTGGTCACAACGCCAGCGTAAGCCTTACCTAGCCCCGATGAGCGGCATCGCGGTACCGGCGGGTTTGCCTAGGGCGACTACCCTGGCGATGTGACTGTTGTCAACGATCGCGCGGCTGACGTGGTGAGTGACGCTGCCGACGCGGTCGCGACGAAATACGTTCGGCTGCAATCTGGTTAAGTTCGGTGACTAGCACATGGCCAAGACTTTGCCCACACAATCCGCGAGCGGTCGCGCAAACAGTTGGCGCGACGACGTAGACTTTTCTCGTCGAGAGGCGTTGCAACGGATACAGGTATGGATACCGGTATCCGCCACGCTCGGCGAAGTCAAGGACGCCTTCCATTGCGGAAGGAGTGCACGTGACCGACTTTGAGCCGAATATCCGCCCCGACTGCACCGACGAACTGACGGCAGTTCTGCGCGAGCGGATCATGGTCATCGACGGCGCGATGGGCACCGCGATCCAGCGGGACCGCCCGGATGAGGCGGGCTACCGCGGCGAGCGGTTCAAAGACTGGCCGAGCCCGCTCCAGGGCAACAACGACCTGCTCAACCTGACGCAGCCGCACATCATCGAGGGCATCCACCGCGAGTACCTCGAGGCGGGCGCCGACATCGTGGAGACCAACACCTTCAACGCGAACGCGATCTCGCTGTCCGACTACGACATGGCGGAGCTGAGCTACGAGTTGAACTACGCCGGCGCCGCCCTGGCCCGCAAAGCCTGCGACGAGTTCAGCACGAAGGACAAGCCTCGTTACGTCGCCGGCGCCCTGGGGCCGACGACGCGGACCGCGTCGATCTCGCCGGACGTCAACGATCCGGGTGCGCGCAACGTCTCCTACGACCAGCTGGTCGCCGCTTACCACGAAGCCGCCAAGGGCCTGCTCGACGGTGGTGCCGACCTCCTCATCGTCGAGACGATCTTCGACACGCTGAACGCCAAGGCCGCGGTGTTCGCCGTCGAGACGCTGTTTGACGAGCGTGGCCGCCGCTGGCCGGTGATCATCTCGGGCACCATCACCGATGCGTCCGGGCGGACGCTGTCCGGTCAGGTCACCGAAGCGTTCTGGAACTCGATCCGGCACGCCAAGCCGCTCGCGGTCGGCCTCAACTGCGCCCTGGGCGCGCCGGAGATGCGGCCCTACATCGCCGAGATGTCACGCATCGCCGACACCTTCGTCTCCTGCTACCCGAATGCCGGCCTGCCCAACGCCTTCGGCGAGTACGACGAGTCCCCGCAGCATCAGGCCGGCTACATCGAGGAGTTCGCCGAGGCCGGTTTCGTCAATCTGGTCGGCGGGTGCTGCGGAACGACGCCGGCGCACATCGCCGAGATCGCCAAGGTCGTCGAGGGCAAGCCGCCGCGCACGGTGCCCGAGATCCCGGTGGCCACCCGGCTCGCGGGCCTGGAGCCGCTCAACATCGATGACAACTCCCTGTTCGTCAACATCGGTGAGCGCACCAACATCACCGGCTCGGCCCGGTTCCGCAACCTGATCAAGGCCGAGGACTACGACTCCGCGCTGTCGGTGGCCCTGCAGCAGGTCGAGGTCGGTGCGCAGGTCATCGACATCAACATGGACGAGGGCATGATCGACGGCGTCGCCGCGATGGACCGGTTCACCAAGCTGATCGCGGCCGAACCGGACATCAGCCGCGTCCCGGTGATGATCGACTCCTCCAAGTGGGAGGTCATCGAGGCGGGCCTGAAGAACGTGCAGGGCAAGCCGATCGTCAACTCGATCTCCCTGAAGGAGGGCGAGGCGAAGTTCATCCGCGAGGCGCGGCTGTGCCGCAAGTACGGCGCCGCCGTCGTGGTGATGGCGTTCGACGAGGAGGGGCAGGCCGACAACCTCGAGCGCCGCAAACAGATCTGCGGACGCGCGTACCGGATCCTGACCGAAGAGGTCGGCTTTCCGGCCGAGGACATCATCTTCGACCCGAACTGCTTCGCGCTGGCGACGGGCATCGAAGAGCACGCGACCTATGGCATCGACTTCATCGAGGCCTGCCGCTGGATCAAGGAGAACCTGCCCGGCGTGCACATCTCCGGCGGTATCTCGAACGTGTCGTTCTCGTTCCGGGGCAACAACCCGGTCCGCGAGGCGATCCACTCGGTGTTCCTGTTCCACGCCATCAAGGCCGGCCTGGACATGGGCATCGTGAACGCCGGTGCGCTGGTGCCCTACGACTCGATCGACCCCGAACTACGGGACCGCATCGAGGACGTCGTGCTGAACCGGCGCGAGGATGCGGCCGAGCGGCTGCTGGAGATCGCCGAGCGGTTCAACAAATCGGAGAAGACCGACGACGCGGAAGCGGCCGAGTGGCGCAATCTGCCTGTCCGCGAACGGATTACGCACGCGTTGGTCAAGGGCATCGACGCCTATGTCGACGCCGACACCGAGGAATTGCGGGCCGAGATCGCGGCCGCCGGAGGGCGGCCGATCGAGGTGATCGAGGGCCCGCTGATGGACGGCATGAACGTCGTCGGCGATCTGTTCGGCTCGGGCAAGATGTTTTTGCCGCAGGTCGTGAAGTCGGCGCGGGTGATGAAGAAGGCCGTTGCGTACCTGCTGCCGTACATCGAGGCGGAGAAGCAGCCGGGGGATGCCGGTAAGGACACCAACGGCACCATCATCATGGCGACGGTCAAGGGCGACGTCCACGACATCGGCAAGAACATCGTCGGAGTCGTCCTGCAGTGCAACAACTTTGAAGTGATCGACCTCGGGGTGATGGTGCCTGCCCAGAAGATTCTGGACGCGGCCAAGGAGCACGACGCCGACATCATCGGGCTGTCCGGGCTGATCACCCCGTCTCTGGACGAGATGGTCAACTTCGCCGTCGAGATGGAACGCGAGGGGCTGGAGATCCCGCTGCTGATCGGTGGTGCGACCACCTCGCGCGCCCACACGGCGGTGAAGGTGGCGCCGCGCCGCAGCGGTCCGGTGGTCTGGGTCAAGGACGCGTCGCGCTCGGTGCCTGTCGCTGCCGCGCTGCTCGACGACCGTCAACGGCCGGCGCTGCTGGAGGCCACCGAGAAGGACTACGCGTCACTGCGCGAACGGCACGCCCAGAAGAACGAGCGGCCGATGGTGCCGTTGGAGAAGGCCCGCGCCAACCGGACGCCGATCGAGTGGGACGGCTACACGCCGCCGGTGCCCGCTCAAGGTTTGGGAGTGCGCGATTTTCACGACTACGACCTCGCTGAGCTTCGCGAGTACATCGACTGGCAGCCGTTCTTCAACGCCTGGGAGATGAAGGGCAAGTTCCCCGACATCCTCAACAACCCGGCCTCCGGGGAAGCAGCCCGCAAGCTCTATGAGGACGCCCAGGAGATGCTCGACACCCTGATCAAGGAGAAGTGGCTGACCGCCAACGGGGTGATCGGGTTCTTCGCGGCGAACGCGGTCGGTGACGACATCGAGGTGTACACCGACGAGACCCGTACCGAGGTGCTGACCACGTTGCACAACCTGCGCCAGCAGGGCGAGCACCGCGACGGCATCCCGAACCGGTCGCTCGGCGATTTCATCGCCCCCAAAGAATCGGGTCTCCGGGATTACATCGGCGCCTTCGCCGTCACCGCGGGGCTCGGAAGCCAGGACAAGATCGTCGAGTTCAAGGCGGCCCACGACGACTACAGCGCCATCCTGTTGGAGTCGCTCGCCGACCGGCTGGCCGAGGCGTTCGCCGAACGGATGCATGAACGGGTCCGCAAGGAGTTCTGGGGATACCAGCCCGACGAGCAGCTGGACAACGAGGCGCTCATCGGTGAGAAGTACGTGGGAATCCGCCCTGCCCCCGGCTACCCGGCCTGCCCGGAGCACACCGAGAAGGCGACGCTCTTTCAATTGTTGGACGTGACGGAGCGGACCGGCATCGAGCTGACCGAGTCGATGGCGATGTGGCCCGGTGCCGCCGTGTCCGGCTGGTACTTCTCGCACCCGCAGTCGCAGTACTTCGTGGTCGGGCGGTTGGCCCAGGACCAGGTCGCCGACTATGCGCGGCGCAAGGGCTGGACCCTGCAGGAGGCTGAGCGCTGGCTGGCGCCCAACCTCGGCTACAACCCGGAGGACTGACGCCTGATCGCCTAGTCTTCGATCAGGATGAGCGATGCGGACAATGGACTACTTCCTGCGGAGGCGCGTGCCCGTAAGCTCATCGATCAGCAACTGACCCAGGCCGACTGGGTAGTCCAGGACAAGAAGGACCTGAACTTGTTCGCCGGCCAGGGCATCGCGGTTCGTGAAGTGGTGATGAAGCCCGGTCACGGACGGGTCGACTACCTGCTGTACGTGGATCGGGCAGTAGTCGGAGTCATCGAAGCCAAACCGATGGGCACCGCGCTTTCCGGCGTGGAGTGGCAGTCGGCGATGTACGCCGAAGGACTGCCTGCGGACGTTCGTCTGGCAGCTAAGACCACCGAAGGCCGCTTGCCCTTCGTATTCGAAGCGTCCGGAGTAGAGACCCACTTCACCAATGGCTTTGACCCTGACCCACGCGCGCGGTTGATCTTCAATGTTCCGCGCCCGGAGACGCTGGCGCGAATTTTGCGCGATGCAGAAGCAACGCCGGAATGTCCGACCTGGCGCGCCAAGGTTCGCGATCTTCCCCCGCTCGACATCGCCTCGTTGCGCCCCGCACAGATCAAGGCAGTCAACGGCATCGAGCGCAGCTTGGCCAACAAACATTTCGACCGCTCACTGGTGCAGATGGCTACCGGTGCCGGCAAGACCTACACCGCGGTCACCGAGGCCTACCGGCTGCTCAAGCACGGCGGCGTTAACCGGATTCTCTTCCTTGTCGATCGCAACAACCTCGCCGATCAGACGGTCGGGGAGTTCCAGAACTACCGGACGCCCGATGACGGACGCCGCTTTACCGAGCTCTACAACGTCGCCAAGCTCTCCAGCGCGGGGTTGTTGGCTTCGACGAACGTCGCGATTTCCACCATTCAGCGGGTGTTCACGTTCATCAAACAGGGCGAAGTCAGCGACGCCGACGATCCCAACCTCGACGAGTTCGTCCCTGACACACCGGTCACGGTGACCTACAGCGAGGCGCTGCCGCCGGAGACGTTCGACCTGGTGATCGTCGATGAAGCGCACCGGAGCATCTACGGTGTATGGCGCGGGGTGCTGGAGTATTTCGACGCCCACATCGTGGGTTTGACGGCTACGCCGGGCAAGCAGACGTTCGGGTTTTTCAAGCAGAACCTCGTCTCCGAGTACACCTATCCGGAGTCGGTTGCCGACGGCGTCAACGTTGACTTCGACATCTACCGCATCCGCACCAAGATCAGTGAGGAAGGTTCGCGCATCGAAGCGGGGACAGTGGTGCCGAAGGTGGACCGGAGAACGCGCGAGCAACGCTTCGAAACGCTCGATGATGAGCTTGATTACCGTCCAGCACAACTGGATCGGGCGGTTACGGCCACCGACCAGATCCGCACTGTGCTGGAGACGTTTCGGGACCGATTGTTCATCGACATTTTCCCGGGTCGCACCACGGTTCCCAAGACCCTCATCTTCGCCAAGGACGACAACCATGCAGAGGAGATCGTTACGCAGGTTCGCGAGGTGTTCGGGAAGGGAAACGACTTCGCCGCAAAGATCACCTACAGCGCTCGCAATGCCAAAGAACAGTTGCAGGCACTGCGGACCAGCCCAGCGCTGAGAATTGCGGTCACTGTCGACATGATTGCCACCGGCACCGATGTGAAACCGTTGGAGTGCGTGTTCTTCATGCGCGACGTGCGCTCAGCGCAGTACTTCGAGCAGATGAAGGGACGAGGTGCACGCACGATTCCGCCCGCTGACTTCCAGGCTGTAACACCCGACGCGGAGACGAAGACGCGCTTCGTCATCGTGGATGCCATCGGAGTCACCGAGCATGACTTCGTCGAGCCGCCGCTCAACCGGCAGAAGTCGGCCAGTCTCAAGAAGCTTCTCGACAAGGCGGCCAATCTCACCATCACCGAGGACGAGGCGGCGACGTTGGCATCGCGGTTGGCGAAACTAGAACTCGACCTCACCGACGATGAGCGCCACGAGCTTGATGAGGTTGCGGGACAGCCGGTTCGCGACATCGTCCGGCAGCTCGTTGATGCGGTGGAGCCGGCCACCGCGACGGCTGAAGCTATCGAAGCCGCGATCACGCCGATCGCAGCCAATCCTGCACTGCGCAACCGCATTCTGGAGCTCCGCGCGGCCCACGACCGGGTGATCGACGAGGTCAGCCAGGACGAGGTCATCGAAGCTGGTGGTGTCGTCGACACCGAGAGGGCTCGCTCGATCGTCGAGTCGTGGCAGGCCTATCTCGATGAACACCGCGATGAGATCACCGCGCTGCAACTGGGTTACGAAGCCGGCGAACGAGGCATCGACTTTGGGTTCATCCAGGGGTTGGCCGCGAGAATTGCACGACCGCCGCATAATTGGACGCCCGAGGTCATCTGGGACGCCTACGCCGCGCTCGACGCATCCAAGGTGCGCGTCTGCTCGAAGCACACGTTGACGGACTTGGTGTCGCTCGTGCGGTACGCCACGGGTGTAGACGACGAACTCGTTCCCTACGCCGAGCGGGTGCAGGAGAAGTACGCGAACTGGCTGGCCCAGCAGGAGCAGGCCGGGGTGGTGTTCAGCGACACCGAGCGATGGTGGCTGGATCGGATGGTGACCGTCATCGCCAACTCGGCGGGCATAAGGGTCGAAGATCTCGATGATGTGCCGTTTACTGAACGAGGTGGAACCGACGGTGCCATAAGGGATTTGGGGGATAAGGCCGGGGAGCTAATTGACGAGTTGAATGCGGAGTTGACGGCGTGAAGTGGCCTGTCAGACCGCTTTCGGCGGTTGCAGAAGTGCGGCTCGGTCGTCAGCGAGCGCCCAAGAACCACTCCGGCGACTCGATGCGCCCATACATTCGGGCAGCCAACGTGACGTGGGCAGGGCTCAACCTGAATGATGTCAAGTCGATGAACTTTACGGATGAAGAGTTGGACACGTACCGGCTGCAGCCAGGCGACATCGTTTTGGGGGAGGCGTCAGGAAGTCCTGGGGAGGTAGGGAAGCCAGCGCTCTGGTCAGGGGAGATCGCGGACTGCGCCTTTCAGAACACGCTTATTCGGGTGCGTCCCCGCGAGCATGAGCCCAAGTTTCTCTTGCACTACTTTCGCTACCAGGCTCTTACGGGCCGGTTCATTGAACATTCACGAGGCGTCGGTATTCACCATCTTGGCCGCGCTCGTCTGGCGTCATGGCCCACGCCTGTACCGCCACTCGACGAACAACGCCGAATAGTCGACCTGCTTGAGGACCATCTCTCGCGTCTCGATGCGGCCGAGGCATACATGGACAATGGTTTTCGGCGTATTGAGGCGATGCGAGGAAGCGTTCTTGCCAGCCTTTACACGGGAGACCGGTCCCAACTACGAACATTGGCGGTCGACGCCGGGTATGGGACTTCGACGAAGTGCAGCGCTGACGGCACTGGCATTCCGGTAGTTCGAATTCCGAACTTAGTGAATGGCTGTATCGACTTGTCGGATGAGAAGCGCGTCGTTGAGTCGGACATGAACATGACGAAGTACTTGTTGTCGCCCGGCGACGTGCTCATCGTTCGTACCAACGGTTCGGTCGATCTAATTGGACGCTCGGCGGTAGTGCAGTCTGGAATTGATGCGGCATTTGCCTCGTACCTGATTCGTTACCGTGTACGCAATGAACTGGTCCGTCCTCAGTGGGTGCACGCCATGCTTCGTAGTCCGCAGATTCGTGCGCGAATCGTAGCGCTGGCGGCGTCGAGTGCCGGTCAGCACAATCTGAGTCTCGCCAAGCTGGATTCTTTGGAGCTACCCGTGCCCAGCCTGGCAGTTCAAGACGCCGGGCTAGCGCACTTGACGGAGATTGAGGGGGAGATGTCCCGGTTGGCGAACACGCTCGCTGCAACGCGGACCCGCGCGAGAACCCTTCGCTCTTCGCTGCTGGCGTTCGCATTCGGCGGCCGACTTATCCGACAGAGCCGGTTCCGCGGCGGATAGCACTGCGGTAAGTCTATGAGCGGCAAGCAAATCAAACTCTTTCTCGCGGACGGCACACCCGGCGGCCTGACTACCGCCGAAATCACGAACTGGACCGGCCATGTGCTTTCTGCCCGACGGTCAGACCTCGCCGATCTGCTCAAGCGTGACGAGGCTCAACGCACCGGCGCCTATCTCTTGCTCGGCGAGGATGAAACTGCCATCGAGAACACGCGTTGCTACATTGGCGAGGCCGACGTCGTTGCCGACCGGCTGCGATATCACCACCGCGACAGGGATTTTTGGGATCGCGTCGTTGTCATCACCTCCAAGGACGCCAACCTCACCAAAGCGCATGGTCGGTACCTGGAATCCCGATTGATCTCGTTCGCAGCACTCGCGGGCAGGGTGACATTGGAGAACGGCACGGCTCCGCCCGTGCCGGCGTTGCCTGAGGCAGATGCGTCGGACATGGACTACTTCGTATCCCAGTTGCAGATCGTGCTGCCGGTGCTTGGCGTCAACGCAATTCGCGTCCCAGCGCCATCTGTGCCACGCACAGCAGTGGACACCAATGACTCCCCGGTGTTCAACCTGCGCCTTGCGAAGCTGGGCGTTGACGCTCAGGCGCAGCAGATCGACGGGGAGTTCACCATGCTCGCCGGCTCCGTCATCGTGGCTACTTGGCATGGCGTCGGCAAAGCCGCCAGCACTCGAAAGGCATATGAGACATACCGAAATCAACATCGACAACTCGTTGAAACCGGTGCCATTGCGATCTCGCAAGGCAATGGTCGCTTGACCCGCAACGTTGTTTTCTCCTCGCCGTCCACGGCTGGCGCCATCGCGCTCGGACGTTCGTGCAACGGCCGCAGGGAGTGGGTATCGGCCGAAGGCACGTTCGGTGACTGGGAAAGCCGCGGCGTCGAGTAGCTCCTGCTGGCAAAGCGGGATTGTTGTCGGATCTCCAATGATTCAATTCTCTAGGTTCGTAGGTATCGGCGATGGTGGCCAGGAGGGTGGTCGTGCTTTCTGCGCGCGAGAAGGTTCTCGTCGAAGGCCAGCATGACTGGGTCAAACTCTGGGAGGTGCACAGGCACGTCGCTGAGGAGAACCTGTCGGCGAGTCTCTCTGAAGTTCAGCGCAAGACGCTCGAGTTGGTGCGTTCGCTGGTGACCGAAGGCGTGGCCGAGATCGGCGATCTGCGGGATCAGGGCGCACGATTTGAGCCCTGGGACAGTCCACTGGATGAGTCAATGAAGCGACTGTCCGCCAGGTACGTCGACCGGTTCCGGAACCTGTCAACCTGAATGAGGCACCGTTGCGCGGT
>NZ_PIZU01000090.1 GCF_002838065.1 Mycobacterium hubeiense
CTACCCCCACGTGGTCACCCTGAATGCCTCCGAACACCGACACCATCGCGGGTCTACTGCTCGAGTGGTTCACCTCTCACCCGTAGGCACTTGACCGGCCTAAATACTGCGGCCCGTTAGGGAATGAGGACACAGAATCAGGCCATAACGTGCTCAGGGTGTCAGTTTGCAGATGACCGGCATCAGCGTGCGGGTGCTGACCTGCATGGCAGCGATTGAGTGAAATGCTGTCGCTGGCGAAGTTGCAGCCAATCGCAGCCATTGGTTGCAGAGATCGCGGAGCGGTACCGGGCGGGTCACGGACCGGTCTGGGGCACTTACCCGCCGGGGCCCGTCTAGGTCATTGTCGTCGGTGCCCAGATGCATACTGGCTGCGTGCTGATAATCACCGCGGTGTGTGGCGACATCACCAAACAGGAGGTCGACGCCGTCGTTAACCCCGCGAACACCGGCATGCGCGGGGGTGGCGGTGCGGATGGCGCAATTCATCATGCAGGAGGTCCTGCAATCCTCCGCGACTGCATCGAGAGGTTCCCGAACGGTCTGGCCACAGGTGACGCCGGATGGACGACAGCTGGCGACCTACCGGCTGAGTGGGTCATCCACACTGTGGGACCGAACTACAACGCCGGGCAGCGAGACCGTTCGCTCTTGGAGTCCTGCTACCGCCGGGCGATGGAAGTTGCTGACGAACTCGGGGCCCGAGTCGTTGCCTTTCCGCTCATCAGCACCGGCGCCTTCGGCTGGCCGCGCCAAGATGCAATCGCCGCCGCGATCGAAAGCATTGCCGCGGCCAATTCTCGTGTCGACGAGGTGCGCCTGGTGGCTTTCGACTCCGAGATGCACGAGCAAGTGAGCGCCGAGTTGGCTTCGTCGACACCAATCCGGGTCTTGCAAGGCGTCCGCGTGCTGCATCAACGCGGCTACCATCGGGTGCGCATCCTGCCGGGAGTGAGCCCGTCGGGGATGTATTGGCGTGTCGCAATCACACTCAGCGACAATCTGATTGATGACGTGGACCACCCGGACGTCATCGACTGGGAAGCCGCACTGCGATACTCGACTGGCGGTCTCACCGAGTTCGCCGGTGGGGAGGTTACGGTGACGACCCCGCCGGAGAGGGTCGCTGATCTAATTTTGAGCGCCTTGCGCGACGTCACTCCGACCAACGACGACCCCGCATACATCGCATGGTTCGACGAACTCATTCGTACTGTCGAGCGAAGCAATGCACTACCTGTCGCGTACGCCGACTACTTCGACGCCAGCGAGGGGTGGGAGGTCGGCTGGGGTAGTGGCGTCAAGCATCCGAGACCACCGAGGCCGCCGGCTTCTACCCAGAAGGGATCCAGTTCGATGCCATCGACGTCAGATACCGGTGACACTCCAATCGTCCTCGACCGACTCGGTAAGGTCCTGCAGTGGGCGACAGGGCTTTCCCCGAAAGCCAGCGCGGCGGAAGGAACTCTGGTTCCACGCGGGGACACGCTGTCACCCGGCGTCACAATCAAATTCGCTGCCAAGGATGTTCGTGGTGCCGACCGCGCTGCGCTGTTTGCCGATGGTCAGTTCGTTCATTTGGGCGTCTGGCCGGCTGAACTCCAATCTCAGTACACCTACTTGTACTCTGATCGGGCAAGAGTCGATGCGCTGCTTGAACTCGACGCTCTCACCGGTTTCACCGTCGAGTCCAACTTCCAGCTGGCCCATAGATTCGCCCAACCTCTTCAACGCTGGTTTCCGACCAGACTGCTGTCGGCGGAAGATTACCTAGGCCAGTGGATCGAGGACTTTCACGCGGGACGAGCTGGCGGTCGAACCCACGATGAGATCGCCGACCCGGGCTTCTTCGGCTGGCTTGCGGAGCGCCGCTACGCTCTTGCCGCGGAGCAGGAAAGCCTTCACCATTGGTTAGACGGCAAGAAGGCTGGCATACAGATTCACATACGCCCCGGCGTCCAGATCCGCAGAACCTGGTCGTACGCAGAAGCATTCGCGGTTGAGAACGAACACGAGTTCGCCTCGCAGGTGCGTACAGCAGTGGATCAGGTACTGACCGCACTCGGCCAGACGAACCTCGGCTCCGCACGTTAAACGGCGGTTGCCGTAGGTGTTTCAGCTGAGAGTTCGCACGCTCCGCGGCCGGCATTCAATCGAGACTTCGTGGTCACCACGCAAGACCACGACTGGTACTCTCCGATTGGCGACGTCGCGTCGCAACGCGCGCAATAGGTCGTTCTGGGAGTGGATGTCGCGATCCCCGACAGCAACGATCGCATCGCCGGGCTCAAAGGGGCCTGCTGAGTTATCGCGAACAGCCGTCACCACAAGAGCATGCCCTCCCGGTGCTCTATCGACGGGTCGGCGTGCGACGCTGACGCCCAGTGACGCGCGTTCAACAGCTCCGTAGGTGATGAGTTCCTGGACTACCTCCGCGACGGTGTCGGCCGGGACCGCGAAGCCAATGCCATCGGCCTCAGGGATAGCTGCCGTATTCACTCCTATGACAAGGCCGTCGACGTTCACCAATGGCCCGCCGGAGTTTCCGGGGTTGATTGCAGCATCCGTCTGGATCACGTCAAAGATCGCTTGCTTATCCCCGGTGGGCAGGCTTCGCTTCAAACCGCTCACGATGCCAATGCTGATGCTCTCCGGGAACTCACCCAGGGGGCTACCGAATGCAAAGCAGAGTTCTCCGAGCCGTGCCCCGCGGGCCGAAATCAAAAGCGGCTCAGCGGGTTGCGGGTCAACTCGCAGGACAGCGAGGTCGGTCAAGGGATCTCGTCCCACGACGCGTGCCTCGGTCTGTCGAGCGCCGGGTAGCTGGACGTGGATCGGGTCGACCATTCCTTCGACCACATGATTGTTCGTGACGAGGTGCTCGACGTCGTAGAGGAACGCTGATCCGCTGCCTTCGTCGAAATCACGCGTCTGCCCTTTGACAATGGCAGTAGAAAGCACAACGCGTTCGGCCAGTTCGATAATCTCGTCGCTGAATTGCCGAAGCAACCGTCCCGATGTATTAGACATCGAACTCGTCACCATCATCGTCGTCGAGCATGGTCTGTCCGCCAAATCGCTTCTGCAGCCGAGTGTCATAGTGGTCCGCGCGGTCCGCAATCAGGTCGATGGTGGCCATGAGCTGCTCAGACGAAAGCCCGTCGAAAATGTGGAGCTCCGCCGATAGCACAATTTGTGGACCATCTGGGTCGACGGTCGCCTTCGCAAACGGCGTGTTCCGATTGATTGCGTTAACCGCCTCATACACCTCGGGCCGCATCGCGAAGTCCTCAAGCAGCGGAGAGAAAACTCCGATCCATGGCGTTCCGTCGTCGGTCGTCCTGACGTACACGACGGCGCTGCCTGATACGAGCACGATGTCGCCATCGTCGTCACGTTCGATCGTGTCGAGCTTGAGCTCAAGCTTTAGCGTGCTTTCCAACCAATCGTCGAGCTGGTTCGCGGTGTTGTCACCAGAAGAACCAAACACTTTGTCAAAGAACGAGGTCGACTGCGGTCGCGGAGCGAATCTCGACACTTCACGGTCTCCTGTGTGCGGTAAGAGGTTGTCCCGGTCTTCGTGGAATTTGAGGTGGCGGT
>NZ_PIZU01000091.1 GCF_002838065.1 Mycobacterium hubeiense
CGGCATAACCACGACCTCGGGATAATTGCTGTTATGCCGTGGTCGGCATAACAGCAAGGAACGACGCGTCGATCCTCAAATCGTGGTCGGACTCCTGGTGGACCGTACTGGATTCCCTTTGGAGATCGGCTGTTTCGAGGGCAATACCGCCGAGACCACCACGCTGGTGCCGATCATCACCGCGTTCGCCGCCCGCCACGACCTCACCGATACCCCGATGGTCGTCGCCGCCGATGCCGGCATGCTCTCCGCATCGAATCTGACCGCACTCGACGATGCCGGATTGGGTTTCATTGTCGGATCCCGCGCGGTGAAGGCCCCGATCGATCTTGCCAGCCATTTCCATTGGAATGGTGACGTTTTCACTGATGGACAAATCATCGACACCGTCACGCCGCGACACGCGAACGCCAAGGTGAACGACACCACCAAGCGGGCCGAGCCGGTCTGGAATGCCGACGATCACGGCGGTGCGTGGCGGGCTATCTGGGCGTACTCGGCCAAACGGGCACGCCGTGATCAAAAGACCCTGCACGCCCAGGAGGCCAGGGCCAAAGCGGTCGTGGCCGGTGAACGGGCCGCTAGATCGACCCGGTTCGTCAAGACCCACGCCGGTGACCGCGTTCTTGACGAAGCCGCCCTTGCCCGTGCGCAGTCCCTGGTCGGCCTCAAGGGCTACGTCACCAACCTCGACGTCACCGTCATGCCCGCCGCGGAAGTCATCGCGAAGTACCACGACCTGTGGCACGTCGAACGGTCGTTTCGGATGTCCAAGACCGACCTCGAGGCCCGGCCGATGTTTCACCACACCCGCGAGGCCATCGAAGCGCACCTGACCATCGTGTTCACCGCACTGGCCGTCGCACACTGCATCCAGGAACGCAGCGGCCTAGCCATCGCCAACGTCATCAAACAGCTCCGGCCATTGCGCTCAGCGACCATCACCATCAACGGCGCCACCCAGGCCTTCCCACCCGAAATCCCGCCAGCACAAAGAGAAATCCTCGCTGACCTCGGGATCAAGGTGGCTTACTAAGCCAAATGTCCTAACTCAGGACAAATGTTGATCCATCCGGTAAGACGTGAGGGGTTGCGACGCTAAACGAACGCGCCCATCGGGCCGCCTGTTCGACGACTTCCGCGATTGCCGCGTGACAACGACCGAGCTCGAACCCCCGGCTATTGGCTTGGCTGAGTTCGTCGTTCACATCCTGTCTCCAACCCGGATCATGGAAGACTCCGATAGTTCAAACCCGCTCGCCAAACCCGTAATTCGTGGATATGTTGTGCGCGAGGCGTCAATTGCTCGATCGTCTGTGCAGTCCCTACAACCTCGCAACTTGGCACCCATCCGATCAACAACCCCTGCGGCCTGACGACGCATCCGCGCACATCTGGCGAAATGTTCATTCGATTGCCAGCGGCCGCAGCCATCAGCCAACCCGTTGACAGAGTCGGATTCTTCGCGTACGAGACCAACAAAGTGCGCAAACATCGGCACGGTCATCAATGCAGCAGCGCATGTCGTTGGAGCGAGCTGATCTGCCTGTTGTTGAAGATTCAAAGCCGATGTGTCGCGGTGCACGATCCTACGGTACCGCGAGCTGGCAATGGCTGGCTAGCAGCGGAAACACATTCTTTAAGAATAGATTCTGCCGAACACCCATGCGCTTCCCCGAAGACGATTAGGTATCAACTCATGCTCATCTTATGCACAACTGGTAACCCACTAAGGCCCAACTAGTACCCATTTACTGCTCCAGACAGGCACATTGGGCGTCACCGGCCGCTCGCCGATGGCCGTGCCGGAACGGCCAGAATTCCGGCGCAGCGAAGATCGTCGTCCGATCACGATCCCGTCAGGCCGCCTTTGGATTTCGCCGCTTGTCGCGTGCCGGGTGACGACAAGAGTTGATTCTTTCCCAAGTTGCATCTGGTGGTGGACGCCGTTTCACCCATTCATCTACGTTGCAATTCATCGAGATCCCTATCGCTCTGTCAGCCTGCAGCGAGGCTGCACAATGGCCGCCCGAGCCATCACGCATGACCTCTCAAGAGAACCTAGGAAGACAATGATCGTCGAAACTGTAAGACTCAGAAAGTATTACCGATGAGCTGGAAGGCGCTCGACTGGGCGATAGCCATCGAGGTTTCGAGTCCGATGATGCGCCTTGTCCTCATACTGCTTGCGAACCGGGCAGACGACAAGTTTTCGTGCTACCCGTCAATTCGAAAGATCGTCTCGGAATCTTGCGCCGCGCGGAGCACCGTGTTGGAAACGCTTCGCAAACTCGAGGATGAGGGGCTCGTGCAGCGGGTTGCTCGGTATCACGATTCGGGAGCCAGGCGTTCGAGCCGCTACCTCCTCAATCACCCAGATGCGACCCACAGTTCTCCCCTTCCGGAGGTCGGACTCCCCCAGTCCGCCAACACGACGGGGGCCGTCCGACCTCCGGACGGGAATTGTCCACCGGTTGTGCCTCCGCGGGTCCAGGACACTGACGCCTTGAACCTTTCCAGAGAAACCTCACTAGGACCGTCGTCGGCAGCAGTGCTGAGTTCACTTCCAAGCCCATGGCAAGTCAATCGGGAGGACGCGAGAAAACTTGCACCGGCAATCGAGGCAGCCTTCGCAGCAGGTTGGACATCACAGACTCTGTTGGCCCATCTCTCGTCCCGGCCAGAGGGAGTGCGTTATACCGCTGCTGTCCTCGCGCGGCGTCTCACTGAGCTACCGCCCCCACCAACACTTTCCGTACAACAAATGCCATCGTGGTGTGGCGATTGCGAGGACCCAATGTCGCGCACAATCACAGTCACACAGTCCGACGGTACTGAGGCAGCAGCGTTTTGCCCGCGTTGCAGCCCACAGCAGCACTCAGCGAGAGTTGCAAACTCAATAAGTTACGAAGGGGAGGTGAAAAAAGATGGAATCGAACGTATTTGATCATCTCCCACTGCTTCTCGCGGTTCCCCGGGCTGCGAGCATTCTGGGAATCAGCCGTGCTGCGGCCTACAGACTTGCCGCGTCTGGCGAGCTCCCAGTCCGGAGACTCGGCGGACGCGTCTATGTCGTCACTGCCGAGCTGCGCCAGTTGGTGGCATCGTGAAGGGGTCGGTCTACCAGCGCGGAAAAACGTGGACATATCGATTCCGAGGGCCTGAGCGAGATCCATCCACCGGCGAGTATCCAATTATCTCAAAGGGTGGGTTCCCCACGGAGAAGGAGGCCTGGAAGGCCTGTCGCGATGCCATGCGGGGAGCCGATCAAGGTCGCGTTGTTCGTCCCTCAACTCGCACAGTGGCTCAGTTTTTCGCCGAATGGTTCTCAGCCATCGAACCTTCTGTGGACGCAACTACTTGGCAGAACTGGAATGACTACGCTAGGTGTTACGTAGTGCCGCACATTGGCGCAGAAAGGCTCCAACGGCTCGATGCCCTCTCTGCCAACCTGGG
>NZ_PIZU01000092.1 GCF_002838065.1 Mycobacterium hubeiense
GATCGTCACCCAAATTCCACGCGACTCGGGACATGCTCGTCCGATACCCCTGTGTTCACGTACCTCCAACTCGTCAGCTTTGGAGCGACGCTGGCAGTAACCTTCCTTGTGCCGATGTCGTTCGCGCTCGCTGCGTTTCGTCCTGAGCAAGACCCCAGCATCACGCAGATGTTCAATGACTCGGCGTGGTTCCTGTTGCTCTACATCTGGCCGCTATTCACCGTATGGCTGTGGTCTCTTGCCCTACCGATCTTCCTCGCGCCCAAAGGCACTGAAACGTTCCCCCGCTGGGTCGCACACCTGTCCGTGGCCATGAAAAAGTCCCCACTGGTGGCCAAGTGGAGGTCCCCGCTGGTGGCCAGTTAAAAGTCCCCACCCCGTGTTCGTCGTGTCGATCAGGAACTGCGGGCCCCGATGGTGACGGTGAAGGCGCCAACCGTTCGCCATCACCATCGGGGAGTTCCATTGAAATCTGCGAAGGACCGCATGGACATTATTTCTGCCTACCAACAGCTCGGGTCGTACCGAGCCGCCGCCGAGCAGTGCGGCACCACCCACAAGACCGTCAAACGTGTGGTGGAGAAGTTCGAAGCCGACCAGGCCGGCGACCCGCCGCCACCACGGGCCGAACGAGCCCACAACTACGACGTCGTGGCCGAGCTGGTCGCCGATCACGTGCAGAAGTCGCAGGGTCGGATCTCGGCTAAACGGTTATTGCCGGTCGCGGTGGCTGCCGGCTATGAGGGTTCGGACCGCAACTTTCGCCGCCTCGTGGCTGAGGCGAAAGCGTTGTGGCGCAGCGAGAATCACCGTGGGCGCCGCCCGGCGGTGTGGTCACCCGGTGAGTATCTGGTGATCGATTGGGCCCAAGCCGCGCCCGGATTGTTCCTGTTCTGCGCGGTGCTGGCGTTCTCGCGCTGGCGTTTCGTGCGCTTCGCCATCGATCAACGCGCGTCGACCACGTTGGCGTTGATCGCCGAAGCCCTGGCCGCGATAGGCGGGGTCCCAGCGAGGGTGCTGGCCGACCGGATGGCCTGCCTCAAGGGCGGGGTGGTCGCCAACGTGGTGGTGCCGACGCCGGACTACGTGCGGCTGGCCAGCCACTACGGGTTCGCCCCGGATTTCTGCCACGCCAATGATCCGCAGTCCAAGGGCATCGTGGAACACCTCTGCGGTTACGCCCAGCGGGATTTGGCGGTTCCGCTGCTGACTCAGGCCGCCATCGACGGCACCACCCTGGACGTGCGAGCCGCCAACACCGCCGCGGAGGCCTGGTGTAGTGAGGTTAATGCGTTGGTGCATTCGGAGATCTGCGCGGTCCCTGACGAACGGCTGATCGTCGAACGTGAACTGCTATCCCCACTTCCGTCGCTGCGCGCCCAGATCGGGGCACCGTCGGTGCTGCGCAAGGTCGACCGGCTGTCCTGTGTCCGTTACGGCTCTGCGCGCTACTCGGTACCCACCGGGCTCATCGGCACCACCGTGGCAGTCGTCGTCGATCAGGGTGCAGTGTGCCTGGTCGAGCCAACGACCGCGACGATCGTGGCCGAACACGAACTGGTTGCCCCCGGCGCCGCGTCGATACTCGACGCCCACTACGACGGAGCGCGGCCCGTGCCCCACCGCGGACCTCGCCCGAAAACAACCATCGAGAAACAGTTCTGCGACCTGGGCGAGGATGCCGAGGCGTTCCTGGTCGGGGCCGCCGCGATCGGCAACACCCGACTCGGGTCAGAGTTGGAGATCCTGCTGGCCCTGGGTGCTGCCCACGGTGAGCAAGCGTTGATTTCTGCGTTGCATCGAGCGGTGGCGTTTCGGCGGTTCCGCGCCGCCGACGTGCGCTCCATCCTGGCCGCCGGCACCGGCACACCACAACCACGTCCCGCCGGGGATGCCCTGATCCTGGATCTGCCCGTCGCCCCCACCCGCTCGCTGGACGCCTACAGGATCGCTCCGGTCACCGACGGCGAGGCGACCCCGTGACGACAACGGCCAAACAGATCAAACCCGTTGCCCCACCGTCGGTCCCACAATTGGCTGGCGATCTGGACGCGGGTTTGCGCCGTCTCAAACTCGCAGCGATCCGGCGCACCGCACCCGAAGTGCTACTGACCGCCAAGACCCAACGCTGGACCCCCGAGGAAGTGCTACGCACCCTGGTCGAGACCGAACTGGCCGCCCGGGATGCCTCCAACATCGTCAACCGGCTCAAAGCCGCAGCGTTCCCCGTTCCCAAGACACTCGAGGCGTTCGACGTGGCCGCCTCCTCGATCCAGCCCAAAGTGTTCGACTACCTATCGAGCCTGGAATGGATTCGTGCACAACAGAATCTGGCGCTCATCGGCCCAGCCGGCACAGGCAAATCCCACACCCTGATCGGTCTCGGGACCGCCGCGATCCACGCCGGCCACAAGGTCCGCTACTTCACCGCCGCCGACCTCGTCGAAACCCTCTACCGCGGCCTGGCCGACAACACCGTCGGCAAGATCATCGAATCCCTACTGCGGGTAGACCTGATCATCCTCGACGAACTCGGCTTCGCACCCCTCGATGACACCGGCACCCAGCTGCTGTTCCGCCTCGTCGCCGGCGCCTACGAACGCCGCTCCCTGGCCATCGGCTCGCACTGGCCCTTCGAACAATGGGGTCGGTTCCTGCCCGAGCAGACCACCGCGGTCAGCATCCTCGACCGCCTGCTGCACCACGCCACCGTCGTCATCACCGACGGCGACTCCTACCGGATGAAAGACGCCCAACACCGAAAGGAGCAGCAGCCCTAACCAACCAAGAATCACCGCACGGGGTGGGGACTTCTATCTGGCCACCAGCGGGGACAACAACATGGCCATTGACAACACCTCAGCTTCTGGTGCGGACTGCTGTTCGCAACGTCGCTACTCATTGCGCATGTCAAGACTGGCCCTTTTGCGTACAACGGGCTATTCGGGGTCTATGTCCCCGCCGCAGCCCTTGGACTCTGGGGCACTGCGACAGGCCTTGGCGTCATCAAGAGCATCCGTAGCGAGACATCTGTCGACGGCGGAACCTGTCAACCTGAATGAGGCACCGTTGCGCG
>NZ_PIZU01000093.1 GCF_002838065.1 Mycobacterium hubeiense
TCTTGGAAAGCCCGCGAGACCGCAGCGGCGCGATCGAGATGATGTGGACGCCGTGCTTGCGGTGTGCTTTGCGCAGCCGCAGGAACACGATCGGCGATTCTTCCTCTGGTTCGAGCCCGGCCAGCAGTACCGCGGGCGCCTTCACCAGGTCGGCGTAGGTCACCGTCATCGGCTGGCCCGCGATGTGCGCGGCGAGGAACTCGGCTTCCTCGCGGCTGTGCGCCCGGACCCGGAAGTCGACATCGTTGGTGCCCAAGACGATTCGCGCGAACTTTGCATAGGCGTAGGCGTCCTCGGCGGTCGCGCGGCCCCCGACCAGCACCCCCGCGGCGCCGGTCGCCGCCGCCAAGCCGGCCCCCGCCACCCCCAGCGCCTCCGACCAGGACGCCGCGCGCAGCTTGCCGTCGTCGTCGCGCAGGAGGGGAGTGGTGATGCGGTCGCCCACCGCCGCGTAAGTGAACGCCCAACGGCCCTTGTCGCAGTTCCATTCCTCGTTGACCTCGGGATCGTCACCGGCCAAGCGGCGCATCACTTTTCCGCGGCGGTGATCGGTGCGCTGGGCGCATCCGGAGGCGCAGTGCTCGCACACGCTCGGGCTGGACACCAGGTCGAACGGGCGGGCCCGAAATCTGTAGGCGGTGCCGGTCAACGCGCCGACGGGGCAGATCTGCACGGTGTTGCCGGAGAAGTACGACTGGAACGGCTCACCCGTCGCGATGCCAACCTGTTGCAGCGCACCGCGTTCCAGCAGCTCGATGAACGGGTCGCCGGCGATCTGCTCGGAGAACCGGGTGCAGCGCGCGCACAGCACGCAGCGCTCGCGGTCGAGCAGCACCTGCGACGAGATGGCGATCGGTTTCGGAAAGGTCCGTTTGCGATCCTCGAAGCGGGTTTCGGCGCGGCCGTTGGACATCGCCTGGTTCTGCAGCGGGCATTCCCCGCCCTTGTCGCACACCGGGCAGTCCAGAGGGTGGTTGATCAGCAGCAGTTCCATCACGCCCTGCTGCGCCTTGTCCGCGGCCTCGGACGTGTACTGGGTGTGCACCACCATGTCCGGCATGACCGACGTGGTGCACGACGCCATGGGTTTGCGTTGCCCCTCGACCTCGACCAGGCACTGCCGGCAGGCGCCGACCGGATCGAGCAACGGGTGGTCGCAAAACCGGGGAATCTGCACGCCGATCAGCTCTGCGGCGCGAATCACCAAGGTGCCCTTGGGGACACTGATGGCCACGCCGTCGATGGTGAGGTTCACCATCTCCACCGGCTCCGCTTCAGCGCGAGCAGACGCAAACATGCCGTCTTTTCCGCCATTTTGGGCAGTTTTGTGTCTGCTCGCCGGAGAAGACGTCACGCGCTCACCCCCTCGGCGGCGAACAGTGTCGAGGCGTGCGGGTCGAACGGGCAGCCGCCGTCCAGATGCGCCAGGTACTCGTCGCGGAAGAACTTGATGGACGAGATGATCGGGCTGGCCGCGCCATCACCCAACGCGCAGAACGACTTTCCGAAGATGGTGTCCGATATGTCCAACAGCTTCGCAACGTCGGCCTCGGTACCCGCGCCCGTTTCGAGCCGCTCGTAGATCTGGGCGAGCCAGTAGGTGCCCTCACGACACGGTGTGCATTTGCCGCACGATTCGTGTGCGTAGAACTGCGTCCAGCGCCGCACCGCGCGCACCACACACGTGGTCTCGTCGAAGATCTGCAGGGCCTTGGTTCCCAGCATCGAACCCACCGACGCCATGCCTTCGTAATCCAGTGGCACGTCGAGGTGTTCGTCGGTGAGCAGCGGGGTGGACGATCCACCCGGCGTCCAGAACTTCAGCGAATGCCCGGCGCGTACCCCGCCGGCGTACTCCAGCAGTTCGCGCAGGGTGATACCCAGTGGCGCCTCGTACTGCCCGGGCCGGGTGACGTGCCCCGACAGCGAATAGAGCGTGAACCCGGGCGACTTCTCGGACCCCATCGACCGGAACCAGTCGATGCCGTTGAGCAGGATCGGCGGGACGCTGGCGATGGATTCGACGTTGTTGACCACCGTCGGGCAGGCGTACAGACCTGCCACCGCGGGAAACGGCGGCCGCAACCGGGGCTGGCCGCGTCGGCCCTCCAGCGAATCGAGCAGCGCGGTCTCCTCGCCGCAGATGTACGCGCCGGCCCCGGCGTGCACGATCAACTCCAGATCGAAGCCGGATCCTCCGATGTTGCTGCCGAGGTAGCCGGCGTCGTACGCCTCGGCGACCGCGGTCTGCAGCCGACGCAGCACCGGCACCACCTCACCGCGCAGATAGATGAACGCGTGGTGTGCGCGGATCGCGTAGGCAGCGATGATCGCGCCCTCGATCAAAAAATGCGGCGTGGTGAGCATCAGCGGGATGTCTTTGCACGTACCGGGTTCGGACTCGTCGGCGTTGATGACCAGATAATGTGGTTTGGCGCCGGCGCCGGTGTCGTCCTGCGGGATGAACGACCATTTGGTGCCCGTCGGGAATCCTGCGCCGCCGCGGCCGCGCAGGCCCGAATCCTTCACTGTCGCAATGAGTTGGTCGGGATCCATCGTCAACGCCTGATCCAGCGCGCGATAGCCGTCGTGGCGCAGATAGGTGTCCAGCGACCACGGCTCCGGTTCGTCCCAGAACCGGCTCAGCACGGGGGTCAGCGGTGTCATGTGTCCGAATCCGTTCCCTGTTCCTGCGCCACTCGCAACCCGGCGAGCGTCGCGGCCCCGGGCTGGGCCGCATCGGATTCCGATCGCGGGTCACCCAAACCGGCCAGGATGCGGGCGGTCTGCGAGAACGGGCACAGCGGCGCGCCGCGGGTCGGGTGCGGCGGCTGCCCGGCGCGCAGAGCGTCGACCAGATCGCGTGCGGACGACGGTGTCTGGTTGTCGAAGAACTCCCAGTTGACCATCACCACCGGGGCGTAGTCGCAGGCCGCGTTGCATTCGATGTGTTCCAGCGTGATCCGGCCGTCGTCGGTGGTCTGGCCGGCGTGAACACCCAAATGCTCTTGCAGCGCTTCGAGAATGGCGTCGCCGCC
>NZ_PIZU01000094.1 GCF_002838065.1 Mycobacterium hubeiense
ATGTTCATCGTGCGCGGGTGTCGAGTCCTGGACAGCGACCAAAATGCCGGTGGATGATGAGCGTATGTGTGGTCGACGGTCCCGCCTTTCTCCTGATGAGATCCGTCTGCTCGATGCGTCCGGCTTCACTGCGGAGGGTTCTGACGAACGCGGCGGCAAGCCTCAAGCACAAGATGTGCAACGAGCGGCGCTAGATGAAGCCGAGGTGCCTGGGCTGAACCGCCTGCTCGAATCACTGCCGGCGGAGTGGCATCCAGATTCGATCGCGGGTTTGCTGTGCACACCGCACCCCGATATCGCCATCGACGGCCGCCCGGCAACACCCCTTGAGTGGCTTGAGTACAGCGGCGGTGACATCACCGCGGTCCTCAGGATCGCCGAGATTGCAGAATGGGCGGCGCGGTAAAATATGACTGGGCTGCAACGGTTTCCAACCCATATTCTACGCTGCTGCCAGCCGAGCGCGGGCTGGCTCGGATCAGGGTTATACGAACAGAGTCCGACACCAACGCGGTTCGCTGGGGTGGTCATACCGATGCCATCTCAGTGACGCCCAGAAGTCGCCTGCTTCCTCGCTGAACGCGACGAGCGCACTTGAGCAATGCGGCTATCGCAGGTGCCACCGCCACCGCCGCTAATGCCCAACTATGTCGGCCGGTCTGTGGTCGGTTCGGTGTATCCGTCGTCGGTTAGGGTCACCGCCGCGGGGTCATTCCGGGGACGAGGGCGGGCCAGCAGGCTCCTACCCGGCCGGCGGGTGGTCAACTAGTTTGGCTGCCGATGCGATTCAACTGCCGTACAGCGACGTCAGTGCTTCGGGATCTTGGCCCTCGCGCTGATACAACATAAGCGACCGGCACCGGCGGCTGGCCCTGAAATTCACGCGACACCACCGACGACCTCATGCCATCCTCGACGACCGTGGGCCAAGGACCGGAGCTTCCCCACGCGGCCGAATACCGAGAGCGCATCGAGCGCGCCCGCGGTGAGGCGCGCTCGCGCTACCGCGACCACCTGGCCGCGGGGTTCGAGCGGCACGGCGTCGCAGGGTCTAGCGAGCTCGCCGATGTGGCCCTCGATGCGCTCACGGTCTGGCGATACAGCGACAGCGGTGAGCGCTGCAGGTGTTCGTGTCACCCCCGGCTGCCCGAAAGCGATCTGCACGACTACGGATTCGACTGCGTGTGCGCACGCACACCCCAGGATCGCCGCCGCGCATTCAACGAGTGGCGCAACGGCATTGAGGCGTTCTGGCGATCACCAGAAGGCCAGAGGATCACCGCCGCCGAGCAGGCCGCGGACGCCGAGCTTCAGATGTGGCTTGCTGAGCAGACTGGGGTCACTGTGCACAATCATGGCGGGTTCGCGCCCGAACAGTGGCGCGGAACGGTTGACGGTCACAGTTTCTACTTCCGCGAGCGCCACGATGAGTGGTGCATCGAGCTCGATTTGCGGCCTAGCGGCCGAGTCGTCCGGACAGTCGCCAGCACCGCCAACGATGGCACCGCTAGTTGCCAGAAACGTGGGTTGGACGACGGCGACGTCATCGCCTCCGGCACAACCGACAGCGAGGGTTACGGGGCTACGCCCGTCGAACGGGCACAGTTCATCGTCGACACGATCCGCACCCACCTGATGCGCCAGGTATGCACGCACCACGGCGCCGATCTGTCATCGATCGAAGACATCCTCGGTACAGAGGTCCGCTGGTGTCCCACCTGCGGAACCCGCCTGCCCGCGCGGTAACCATCAGGCGACCGCGGTGCGATGGCGCTCAGGTGCATTCAAAGGGCAGGTTCCTCCCGATATCGCTGCGTTACTTCCATTCCCACTCGTCGCAGCATCCGGTGCATTCCTCCCCACACAATTCGGCGGGATGGAGCCCTCCAGTCTGGGCGTCAATCTCATCCTTGGTCACCGTTTGCTCCGATCTGATAGTTCGACGCTACGTCGTGCCTTGCTGCACAGGCATGTAGCCGAGGCTGTCGGCGCAGGCAGCACAGAGTGTTTTGACCAGGTAGCGGATTTCGTGCAACACGCCGGGTTCGCCGCAGCGTTCGCACGTGATCGCCGAGGCACGTTCGGCGTCGCCGATGATCGCGCGGAATGCATCCAACACCGAGGGGCCGGGTTCTTCTGCGCTGGGTGCGCAGTAGTAGCGCAGGGTGCCGAATTTCTCCTTGATCTGGTGCACGACGTATTCGGGGTCGATCGCGGACAGGCGCTGATCGATGGCGACCACGATCGGGTACCAGCCGGCGTCGTGGCCGATCCAGCGTCCCCAGCCATCGGGGATCCGGCGCAGGATTGTCTCCAGCGCCGGAGCGAACGGGCCAGCGTCGGCAGGGACGTGCAGGGCGTTGAGCATGGTGTGTCGGTCGACGTCGACGGACATAATCCGAGCCACCGCGCCCTCTACGTCCTCTGCGGCGGCGGTTCCGGCGCGTAGCCCGGAAGCCACTTCTGTCATGTCGGACACCATGGCCCGCACCCGAATCTGCTCCGCAGGGGTGAGCTCGGGAATGTCGTGGTGTTCGCTCATCTACAGATATATCCCTTCGGCGCCGAGGCGCGATAGCGGCCGCTCACGTCGGGTTGAAGAGACCTCGACTAAACGGTCACTTCCGACAACTCTCAGCAGAGGCTTGTCGAACGCCTTCTGGATTAGTTCGACCCCTCTCTGCCAACCT
>NZ_PIZU01000095.1 GCF_002838065.1 Mycobacterium hubeiense
CGTGGTGGTGACATCACTGATGCTGAGCGTGGTTATCTCCGAGACCCGAAGACCGGTTGTGACGGCGGTGAGCAGCAGTGCGTGGTCACGTCGGCCGTACCAGGTGGTTCGGTCCGGCGCGGCCAGGAGGGCATCGGTCTCGGTACGGGTCAGATACGACACGGTCATCTGGTCATGGCGGCGGTGCGGGATCGCCAAGATCTGACTGGCCGTGTGAGCGCATTCTGGGATCAGCGGCAGCGCATAGCGGGAGAACGAATGGATCGCGGCCAGCCGTGCGTTGCGGGGTGCGGTGCTGTTGTGGCGTTCGGTGTCAAGGTAGTTCAGGAAAGCTCCGATCATCACGGCGTCGAGATCATCGAGTGTCAGCTGCGCCGGGGATCTCTTGGTCTGGTCGGCGGCGAAGGTCAGCAGGAGCTTGAAGGTGTCCCGGTAGGCCGCGAAGGTCTGCGGGCTGGCCCGCAGGTGCCGCATCAGCCGGGCGGTGAAGAACCCTTGCAGCAGCGAACTCAGCGTCGGGGGGGTCATGGCGCCGGCTTCGTGGCAGAGGCTTGGGCGGCTTTGTCGAGCCGGTCGGCGGCAAGGGTGAGCAGTTCGGGCACTGCCTGCAGATACCAGTAGGTCGAGGCGGGATCGACGTGGCCGAGCCAGGGTGATAGCAGTGGCAATCGCGCTTGGACGTCTTGGCCGGCGCGGTACCAGTCGATCATCGTGGTCACGGCGAAGGTGGGGCGCAGATCGTGCAGACGGACTGGCCAGCGGCCCGGCGCGGTGGCCAACCCGGCGGCCGCGACGATCTCACGGAAGGTGGCATTGAGCCGGTCCGGGCATATCGGTCCGCGCCGGGTGTTGCGGACAACCGTTGCGCTGCTGTGTGTGCCAGCCCCGACCCATGCTTGGCGGGCCGGTAGGTAGTCGGTGACCACGGTGGCGGTGCTCGGGTGGCTGAACACCAGTCGGGACTTGCCGAACTTCGTCTCCAGCCCCTGAATCACTCCGCCGGCCAGGTTGATGTCGCTGACGGCCAGCCGGCACGCTTCGCCCGGGCGTAGCCCGGTGGCGGCCAGCAGCCCGATCAATGTTCGCCACGTCAGCGCCTTGAACGCTGGCTCCAGGATGCTTGTCGCCGCCAGCAGCGCGCAGATCTCGTTCTGGCTGAGTACATTTGGCTGCTTCGGCCGGTAGCGCCGAGGCCGGTGCTCTTCGGCCGGGATCTGCGTGAGCGGATCCAACGTATGCTGGTATCGGGCGAAGATCCGCACCGCGTCCAGCCTGCGGGCTATGAGAGTGTCGCTGACCGGAACCTTGATCGGGGTTGTGGCCCATTGGATTGCGAGGTCGTTCTGGACCCGGGTGGCTCCACGTTCCTCGCAGAACTCGACGAAGCTCAGCAGCAGCTTGCTCAGGCCTTCGAGTTTGAATCCCAGCGCCCGGCGGGTGGCGAGGTAGTCAGTGACGTTCTCGCGCAATGTTCTCATGACCGTGCCCCCGGCCACGGGCGCGCCATACCTCGACCGGCATCGGGATCTGTCTTCGCGGTGATCGTCGGCCAGGGCCGGGCCAAAGGCCGCAATGCGACGTCATCGACCTTGGCGTAGATGGCGGTGGAGCGCGCGCTGCGGTGGCGCAGCACCTGACTCACCTCCGGCAGTGAGGCCCCAGAGCGCAGCATCTGCGTCGCCAGCGTGTGACGGAAACGGTGCGCGTTGATGCGCTCCAGCCCAGCGTCTCGGCACGCCGCGGCCACCAGGTGAGCGATCACTCCGGTCGATATCGGACGCCCTGCGGGCTTGACGGTAGTGAACACCGATCGCGTCGCGCATGCCGGCCTGCCGTCGACCAGCCACGCCGCGATCGCCTCACCGGGTTCCGATGGCAGAGGCAAACGCTCCACGTGGTTGCCCTTGCCGACGATGGTGAGTTCTCCTGCCCGCCAATCGATATCGTCGAGACCAAGAGCCGCGATCTCGCCTCTGCGGAGCCCGAGTCGGGCCAACAACAGCAAGATCGCGTAATCGCGCCGATCGGTAGCAGTCCAGCAGTGACGTGACGCGACACCCAGGAGATGCTCAAGATCTGCAGCCGGTACTGCCTTGGGAAGCGACGCCAAATGCCAGCCCGCCGAAACTGGAACCGCCCCCGACAGGTCGGCCGATGCGCGGCCTGTGGCGTGGGCGAATCGCAGGAAGGAACGCACCGACCGCGCCATTGACTTCGCCGAATTCGTATTGCGGTCCCTGCAGAACTCGACCATGAACGCAGTGACCATGCCGGCATCCAGAAGGCTCACCGAGACCTCGGCGGGCTGGGCCAACATCCGAAGGAACTGCGCAACCGCCTTGCTGTAGTTGCTAACCGTCACTGGGGCCAAACCCCGCTGACGATCCAGCCACTGCTCGTACTCGATGAGCAAGTCACCGATCCACGCCGGGCGATCACCGGCATCGATACTGCGTGTGGGATCCATGGGTTCCTCCTCCTGATAGGCAAAGCAATGCACCATCAGCAAGACACACCATGTCTTCGCGCAGGCCGATTATGCCGCGCGAGCCGCCCCAGAAACCTGTGCCGA
>NZ_PIZU01000096.1 GCF_002838065.1 Mycobacterium hubeiense
CCGCGCAACGGTGCCTCATTCAGGTTGACAGGTTCCGCCTCGCTCACCCAGGCGCTCAGCGGTAACGGCGTCGTTGCGACGAAGGACAGCCGAGGAAAGCTGCTCGACCGACGCTACCTCGTCCACATGCAGACGGCACTGAGTGACCCCAATCGTGTCGACGAAGCCATCATCTCGATTCCCGCCGATGGTGTCATCCGCACCAACTTCGGCAAGGACGTCGTCCTCGACCTGAGCGACCACGACAAGCAGCGCGAACATGGCTACTTTCCGCTGCACCTGCTCTACGGGGACTACATGAGCTGGATCCTCGAACTACAGGACCGCGAACTTGGCAAGAAGTTCCACGAAGAATTCATCAAACCCGCTGCTACCTATGACATCCCGGCGATCATCCTCGATGAGAACACCGACAAGGCGGCCGTGGCGACTGTCTTCGAGAAAGTCAATATCGGCGGTCTGCCGCTCAATGTATTCGAGTTGCTAACCGCCGTCTTCGCCGGCGATGCGCACTACTTTGAGTCGGCCGGGGAAGACTTCCGCTTGAACGACGACTGGAAGGAGACCCAGCTTAAGTGGGCGTCCTACCCAGTGTTGGCCGCCGTCGAAAACACCGACTTCCTGCAGGCCGTCACAATGCTCACCACCCGGCAGCGACATCTCGCCGACACCTCCGACCGGCCACCGGCGATCTCGGCCAAGCGTGAGGACGTGCTGAGGCTGACGTTGACCGACTACCTAAAGTGGCGTGACCCGCTGCGGGAGGCATTCGTTTGGGCCGCGACGTTCCTGGCGGACCGCCACATCTTCGCTCCGCGCGACGTACCGTACCCCAAGCAACTCGTTCCACTGGCGGCCATCAAGGTGGCGCTGGGCAAGGACGCGGATCTGATCAGCGTCAGCGAGCGTCTGGTCCGCTGGTTCTGGTGCGGAGTCCTCGGCGAACTCTACGGGTCGGCAAGTGAAACACGCTTCGCCCGCGACATCGAAGCTGTCCCCGCTTGGGCGATCGACGAGTCCGCACCGACACCGCGCACCATCCAGGACGCCAGCTTCACCGAATCCCGTCTGCACTCGCTGCGTAGACGAAACGCGGCGGCCTATAAGGGTATTGCGGCGCTCATCCTCGCCAGAGGTGCTCGGGATTGGATGGAGGACAAGACCTTCGACAAGGTGCAATACGTCGACCTCGCCGTCGACATCCATCACGTGTTCCCACAGAAGTGGTGTGACGACAACGGCATTGACCACGAGCACCGCGAAAGCATCGTCAACAAGACGACGATCAGCGCGCGTACGAACCGCATCATCGGCGGCGCGGCGCCATCCTCCTATCTGTCAGTCATCGAAACCCGGGCGCAGATCGCGGCGCAACGACTCGACGAGCTGGTCGCGACCCACCTCATTCCGGCCGAATTCCTGCGCGCCGATGACTTCGACGCCTACTTCAGCTTCCGGCGCGAATCGCTTTGTCAGTTGGTCGAGTCGGCGATCGGCAAGGCCGTCCAACGCGATATCGACCAAGGCTTCGCCAATGAAGACTCTGCACAGTTCGAGCCCGACGATCTGAACGACGATATGAGCTTGGGGGACGATTGATATGGCACTGAGTAACCGCGACCGCATTAACCGAATGTTTGAGGTGATGGCCCCGGCGCTAGATGACTTCATCGCATCGGTGATCGGTCAAGGCGACCCTGCGCTCGGCGCCGCGTGGACCAAGCTTGTCCAAATCAAAGATGGCAAGAAGGGCGCCCCAGCAGATAAGACGTACAATCCCCACGATCCCCAAGTACAGTTCCGCATCCTGACTGAGAGCAGCATCACCAGCAGTTTCAAGGCCGGCTGGTATCCGTTTAACAAGTCTTTCGGCAAGGCCGGCGAGTCCTTCGCGATCGAACTGCGCGAGGTCCGAAACAATTGGGCGCACAACGGAACCTTCTCCGACGACGACGCCTACCGCGCACTGGACACGGGCGAGCGTCTGCTCAAGCTGGTTGGTGCCACCAAGGAAGCCGACGAGGTGCATGGGATCCGGCTCAACCTGCGTCGCGTCACCGCCGACAAAGAGGACAAAAAGACTCTCAAGGCTGCGGTCGACAACCCGGAGGCGTCCGGTCTCAAGCCTTGGCGAGATGTGCTTCCGCCCCACGACGACGTCGCCACCGGGAACTTCGCCGCCTCCGAGTTCGCCGCCGACTTGTACAAAGTCGCATTCGGCGGCGAGCAGGATTCTGGCTACGCGGATGCGGTCGAGTTCTTCCGACGCACCTACCTCACCGAGGGGTTGACCGATCTAGTCGGCCGCGCTGTGCGTCGCATCTCCGGCGACGACAACGCGCCACCGGTGATCAACCTGCAGACCAATTTTGGTGGCGGCAAAACCCACTCCATGCTGGCGCTGTGGCACGTCGCCGCCGGACTGCCCATCGGCGAGTTTCCTCAAGACACCCAGGAACTACTGTCCGCCAACGGATACTCCGGCGCGAAGATCAATCGAGTCGCAATCGTCGGCAACCACTTCAGCGAGCATGTCCCGAGTCTCGTGGAACTTGGGTGACG
>NZ_PIZU01000097.1 GCF_002838065.1 Mycobacterium hubeiense
CCTCACTTCAGCCCCGCCGGTGAAACCAAGGACGACGGCACGCACATCAACACCCTGTGGGGCGAGCTGGCCTGGCAACTTGGCGGGCCCGAAGCCTACGAACTGGTTGCCAAGGCCGACGCCGAACGAACCACCCCCGGCGAGGCGTTGCACGACCTGCTGCAGAAGCACTCCCCTGCCGTCATCCTGATCGACGAATGGGTGGCCTACGCACGCTCGCTCGTTGGCCGTGACGACCTTGCTGGCGGCACCTTTGACGACCAATTCACCTTCGCGCAGTCGCTGACCGAGGCTGCCAAGGGCACTTCAGGTGTGCTGCTGGTGATCTCGATTCCCGCCTCCGAGACCGGAGACGCCCCCGACAAGATCGCCGCCGGTAACGCTGAGGAAGTTGGTGGTGCCCACGGCCTGGAGGCGCTCAAGCGGTTGCAGAACGTCGTGCGTCGCGTCGCCGACCAATGGCGACCGGCTTCATCGGTCGAGGCTTACCAGATCGTGCGGCAGCGGCTATTCAAACAACCCGATGCGGCGGCCCTCGCGTCGATCAGTGCAACCGCGCGCGGCTACGTCGAGATGTATCGCAAGTACAGCGACGACTTTCCCCGCGAAGCCCGCGACGGCGCCTACGAAGACCGGATCAAGCGGACCTACCCCATTCACCCCGAACTGTTCGACCGACTGTACGAAGAATGGTCGTCCCTGGAACGGTTCCAACGCACCCGCGGCGTGCTGCGCCTGATGAGTACGGTGATCCACGCCCTATGGACCGGTGAAGACGCCTCACCGCTGATCATGCCAGGCTCGGTCCCACTGGCGACCGCCAACGTCAATTCTGAACTCACGCAATACCTTCAGGATTCGTGGAAGGCGATCATCGACGCCGACGTCGACGGCCCAACCTCCGAACCCGCACGCATCGATAAGGACAAGCCGCTGTTTGGTCAGCGCTCGCTGACCAAGCGCCTAGCCCGCACCGTATTCTTCGGCGCCGCGCCGACCATCGGCTCGGCCCACAAGGGCCTCGAAACCCAGCGGGTGTTCTTGGGCACCGCCGTGCCCGGCGATGTGCCCGGCAACTTCCACTCCGCGCTCACCCAACTCGGCGATCGGGCCACCTACTTCTACTCCGGTTCCGGCAAGTACTGGTACGACCTACAGGCCAACATCACCCGCACCGCCAAGGACCAGGCCGAGCGCCTGCATAAAGAGGATGTGTGGGCCGAGATCGTCCGCCGCCTACAGGCCCAGGCCCGCACACGAGGCGACTTCGCCGGAGTCCACATCTGCCCCGAAACGAACGCGGACATCCCCGACACAGACGAAGCACGCCTGGTGATCCTGCACCCGAAAGTCGCTCACAAGCGCGGAACCGAGTCCTTAGCCAAGGAATTCGCGCGACAGTCCACCGAGCAGCGCGGCACCGCCAACCGCGCCAACCGCAACATGCTGGTGTACCTCGCCGCAGACGAAGCCCGACTCGAAGAACTCGACAACGCCACCCGCGACTATCTGGGTTGGACGCACGTCTTGGCAAACGAGGCCGACCTGGACCTCACTCAGAATCAAAAGAACCAGGCCACCCAACGGCAGTCGCAAGCAGACCAAACCGTCATCTCCCGGCTGCTGCAGACCTTCACCTGGGCCCTGGTTCCGGCGCAACCTGATGCAGGCGCTCCGTTCATCGTCCGCGAGACCAAGGTGGAAGGACAGTCCGAATCGTTGGCGGAGCGGGTTTCGCGCCGCCTCGGCAACGACGGTGACCTGTCCATCCGTCAGGCTGCCGTCAATGTCCGACTCGCCATCAATAAGGTGCCGCAAATCTGGAACGGCGGGCACGTCACGCTCGGTGCGTTGTGGTCGCTGTACTGCCAGTACCCGTACATGCCGCGCTTGCGTGACCGAAAGGTGCTGCAGGACGGGGTACTCGATCTGCCGATGATCTGGCAGACCGATGCCTTCGCACTTGCCACAGGCATCGACGAGGCCACCGGCCGGTACATCGGGCTGTGGATTCCGACCGACACAAACGCCGCGCCGTCGCCCACCGACGGACTTCTACTGGTACGCCCCGACGTAGCCGTAAAACAACGTGACGAGGAGACGCCGTCCGCCGAGCCGTCCGATGCTCCGCAGCAGGAGACCAAGCCTGGTATCCCCGCTGATTCCTCCAAGGTAGATGTCGCATTCCCCCCATCGAAGACGCGCTTCTACGGGGTGAAGACCCTCAGTTCGGACAAGATCGCGCTCGACTTCAAAAACGTCGCCGATGAGATCATCGCTAACCTGCGGGAGCAGGGCATCGACCTCGTCGTCAAGATCGAGATCGAGGCCGTTGACGCAAATGGATTCGACGAGAACAAGATTCGGACGCTGTCCGAGAACGCAAAGACCTTGAAGTTCGACCAGTCGGGTTTTGAGTCGGAATGATCGATTACAGCCTTACCGCAGAGCATGTCCCGAGTCTCGTGGAACTTGGGTGACGG
>NZ_PIZU01000098.1 GCF_002838065.1 Mycobacterium hubeiense
CCCGAAAGACAAGGGAAGCTACGCCGAAATCGCAATGACTACTCGGCCGCGCGGGTCGCCGGGTGCACCGCGATAAGCCCTAACGCGCTGCGCCGCTTGCACATTGCCGCCAGCTCGGCGTAGGCCTTCTCGCCGAGCAGCTCGCTGAGCTCGGCCGCATACGACTCCCACACCGGCCGCGCGCCGACATGCGCAGCCGGATCACCCGTGCAGTACCAGTGCAGGTCCGCGCCGCCCTCACCCCAGCCGCGGCGGTCGTATTCGGTGATGGTGGTCTTGAGGATCTCGCTGCCATCGGGGCGGGTCACCCACTCCTGCGTGCGTCGAATCGGCAACTGCCAGCACACATCCGGCTTCATCGTCAGCGGCTCCACGCCCAGTTTGAGTGCCTTGCTGTGCAATGCGCAGCCGATGCCGCCAGGAAATCCGGGCCGGTTGAGAAAGATGCACGCGCCCTTGTGTTTCCGGGTACGCCAGTTGGGCTTGCCGTCGTACTCGTCCATCTCCAGGTAGCCCTTCTTACCGAGACCCTTCTCCCGAAACTGCCAGTCCTCGTCGGTCAGCTGTTTGACGGCGTCGTCGAGGCGGGCACGGTCGTCGTCGTCGGACAAAAACGCACCGTGCGAGCAGCATCCGTCGTCCGGGCGCCCCTCGACGGTGCCCTGGCATGCCGGCGTGCCGAACACGCAGGTCCACCGCGACAGCAGCCACGTCATATCGGCGGCGATCAAATGTTCGGGATTGTCCGGGTCATAGAACTCCACCCACTCACGGGCGAAGTCCGGCTCCACCTCGCCGGGATGTGCGGCATTCACGGTTCCAACGGTAGTCCCAAGCGGCCGGATTGCGTGCGAACGGGGTCCTCACGTGGGTGACGGCCAGCCACAGCGACGAACCGCATTGGGGCTCGTCTCCCTCGCAGGGATGACGTCAACCACACCTCGAGGCGGTCCGAATCCCTCCCGCGGGCGATGAATCGGGACGGGTGTCCCCACGACCATTGTCTGCAAGCGCAACCAGCGCCATCCACCACCCAAAGCAAGGAGTACACAACATGAACAACAAGCTGAAGAAGTCGATCACTGCCGCACTCGGTGCAACTGCCGCCGCCGTCGCGGCACCCGCTCTGCTGTTCCTGGGCGCCGGGACCGCGCAGGCCGCGACCACGGTCGGCACCACCAGCGACGCACTGGGTGTCACGGTCCATGTCCAGTCGACCGGCAGCCACGGGCTATGCACCTACACCGCCACGCCCACCTTCACGCCGGTCGGCAAATTGAAGCCACTGCCGGTGTACGGGGTCCCGTTCCACTTGCAGGCGGGCCAAAACCACAACCTGTGGTTCCCGGGGATCCAGACGGGGTCGCTCTGGAGCATCGAAGTGAAGTGCGACAACGGTCCCGCCCCGGACAGTTTCGACTTCCACAATGCGTGGTACTAAGCAGGCAACCACTCACCAGGGCGCGGTGGTCGCGACGTCGGTCCGATCACCGCGCCCCTTGCCGAATCCCCCTCATTACAGCCGTTTGAGTGGGTCTGCCCAATTGATTCAGGTGTTTCTCGAGTGGCGCCAGGCAATTGCGAGTTGGCTGCGGTTGGCGAGATCTGTTGGGAGGCTTGCGTTTAACTTGGCCAAGCCGGGTGCTAGGGCGCGGCCACAAACTTCCAGTCGAAGATCAGCAACACCGATTCCGGCCAGCCCACGTCGAGGTGGTCGGGGATGACTTGTTCGAAAAACGGCCGCGCGGCCGCGGGCCGGTCAAACACCCGGGTGTCCGAGACCTCTCGAACTGGCGAAACGCCAGCTCGTAGACGTAGCCAGCGCCAGAAGAAGCTTTTCACCGCGCCAGAGCATCGGTGTTCGCTTCTTGGGCATCCTGTCCCGCCCGGGGATTCCGCCGCACTTACTGTCGGCCTACCGCGCCACCATGACGGCGGCGCGGACCAGAGCGGGGTTTCCACGTTCCGCACGCATGAAGACCCGTCGTCTGCCGACCCCAATCCATGTGCGGATACGCCGCATGCTGTTGGCCTTCGGCCTTCTATGACCGCCACATCGGGTGCCGATCAGCACCACTTTCCCGTTGCCGCCGTCACGTTCCGGCCGCCTCGATCAACTGGCAGGCGATCTGCTCTCGGTTCTCACCCTTGGCGAGCCGCCGCACCGGGATCGCGTTCTTGTTGGCCCACCGGTACACCTCGGCGACGTAGGCGTCGCCGATCTTGCCGAACGGCGCCGACGACGGAATCGAAAACTCCTTCTGCCAGTACAGGAACTGACACACCCCCGCGTCTCGGGGCCGGTGTTGACCGGCACTCAGGATGAGCATGATGGCGGCG
>NZ_PIZU01000099.1 GCF_002838065.1 Mycobacterium hubeiense
GACGTGACCGGCATGTCGTGCGCGTCGTGCGCCGGTCGGGTCGAGCAGAGGCTGAACAAGCTCGACGGCGTTAGCGCGACGGTGAACTTCGCCACCCGGGTGGCCACCGTCGACGCCGCGGACGCAGTCGGCGTGACGGAACTGTGCGAGGTCGTGGCGCGGGCCGGCTATCACGCTGCGCCGCGGACCGAGGTAACGACGTCCGAGGATGATCCGGACGCGCGGCACGCGCGGGATCTGCTGCGGCGCTTAGCCGTTGCCGCCGTGTTATTCATTCCGTTAGCCGACCTGTCGGTGATGTTCGCCGCGGTGCCGTCCACCCGGTTCGCGGGTTGGGAATGGGTGCTGACGGGTTTGGCCGCGCCAATCGTGACCTGGGCGGCGTGGCCGTTTCATCGCGCCGCCGCGCGCAATGCCCGGCACGGCGTCGCCGCCATGGAGACCTTGATCTCGATCGGGGTTACCGCGGCGACGGTGTGGTCGTTGTACACAGTGTTCTTCGACAGCGCCGAGCGGCAGACCTCGGGTGTCTGGCAGGCGCTAGTCGGCAGCGATTCGATCTATTTGGAAGTCGCGGCCGGCGTCACGGTGCTGGTGTTGGCCGGCCGCTACTTCGAGGCCCGCGCGAAGTCGAAGGCCGGTGGGGCGCTGCGCGCGTTGGCAGCGTTGGGCGCCAAGGAAGTCTCGGTGTTGCTCGCCGACGGCGGCGAGATGCTGATTCCGGCCAGCGAACTCAAGGAAGGGCAGCGCTTCGTGGTCCGGCCCGGCCAGTCGATCGCAGCGGACGGGCTGGTGGTCGAGGGCGCGGCCGCCGTCGACGTCAGCGCGATGACCGGTGAATCCAGTCCGGTGCAGGCCGCACCTGGCGAGAGCGTGGTCGGCGGCACGGTGGTACTCGACGGGCGATTGATCATCGAGGCCGCCGCCGTTGGGCCGGACACCCGATTCGCCGGCATGGTCCGACTGGTCGAGGAAGCGCAGGCCAGCAAGGCCGACGCGCAGCGGTTGGCCGACCGCATCGCGGCAGTCTTCGTGCCCGCGGTGTTGGTGATCGCGATCGTCACCGCCGCGGCGTGGTTGCTCATGGGCGGCGATGTGGACCGCGCCATCTCCGCGGCGCTCGCGGTGCTGGTGATCGCGTGCCCGTGTGCGCTGGGGTTGGCGACGCCAACAGCGATGATGGTCGCGTCGGGCCGAGGCGCCCAATTGGGCATCTTCCTCAAGGGACATCGGGCGCTGGAGGCAATCCGCAAAGTCGATACCGTGGTATTCGACAAGACGGGCACGTTGACGACGGGTAAGCCCACCGTCACTTCGGTGGTAGCCGCCGACGGATGGGACGCCTACGAGGTGTTAGCGAGGGCCGCCGCCGCCGAGTCCGGCTCCGAACACGCCCTGTCGGCCGCCATCGTTTCGGCGAGTCGGGGGCCGCAGGCGTTGGCGGTCAGAGATTTTCGCGCCATTGCCGGCAGCGGAGTGGTCGCCGCCGTCAACGGCGTCCCGGTGACGGTGGGCCGGCCGTCGTGGGTGGCGCGCGGTCGGGTGGTCGCCGCCAACCTTGTCGCTGCCCGTCGTACCGGCCAATCACGCGGCGAGACAGTCATTTTCGTTGCTGTCGGCGACGCCGTCTGCGCGGCGATCACCGTCGCCGACGCGGTCAAGGACTCCGCTGCCGACGCGGTGGCGGCGCTGCACCGGCAGGGGCTAAAGACTATGTTGCTGACCGGAGACAACGAGGCCACCGCGGCGGCGATCGCGTCGACGGTAGGCATCGAGGAGGTGGTGGCCGAGGTCCAGCCAGAGGGCAAAGTCGAGGTCGTCGAGCGGTTACGTGAGGCAGGGCGGGTCGTCGCGGTGGTCGGAGACGGCATCAACGATGCTCCCGCGCTGGCCCGCGCAGACCTCGGGCTGGCGATCGGCCGCGGCACCGATGTCGCGGCCGGAGCGGCCGACATCGTTTTGGTGCGCGAGAGTTTGGATGCGGTGCCGCAAGCGCTGGGCTTGGCCCGGGCAACTTTGCGCACCATCCGGACGAACATGATCTGGGCGTTCGGCTACAACGTCGCCGCAATTCC